>NZ_JBBOWJ010000002.1:0-1351152 GCF_038007025.1 Paenibacillus sp. FSL H7-0918 | reverse complement strand
TCATAACTCGTACACAAGTAATCTCGGGTTGTTATTTAGATATTCCCTGAGGCTTCCGGACTCAGAAGACGCTATTTGCCCATTTAAAGCCTTTTTGGCAGAGTTTCGGACCCCAGTGCAGCTATTCGGCAAAAATGGGCTCCTGTAGCGTGTTTTTCATGCCAATAGGGTCTATGGAGTCCGATCGCACGCTAAAAGTCGGATAATCGAGCGTATAGAGTCATCTGAGTCCGATAGCGCGGAATCCTAAGCGTCCCCTGAGGCTTCCGGACTCAGAAGACGCTATTTGCCCATTTAAAGCCTTTTTGGCAGAGTTTCGGACCCCAGTGCAGCTATTAAGCAAAAATGGGCTCATTCAGCGTGTTTATCATGCCAATAGCGACTATGGAGTCCAATCGCACGCCAAAAGTCGGATAATCGAGCGAATAGAGTCATCTGAGTCCGATCGCGCGGAATCCTAAGCGTCCCCTGGGGCGTGCGGACTCAGGGGACGCTATTTGCGAATTGACAGCCAGTTTGGCATAGTTTTGGACTCCAGTGCAGCTATTCGACCAAAACGGGAACCTTTAGTATGTTTTTCATGCCAATAGCGACTATGGAGTCCGATCGCGCGCCAAAAGTCGGATAATCGAGCGTATAGGGTCATCTGGGTCCGATAGCGCCGAATTCTAAGCGTCCCCTGAGGCTTTCGGACTCAGGGGACGCTATTTGCGAATTGACAGCCAGTTTGGCATAGTTTCGGACCCCAGTGCAGCTATTCGGCAGAAATGGGCTCATTCAGCGTGTTTTTTATGCCAATAGCGACTATGGAGTCCGATCGCACG
The DNA here is from genome assembly GCF_038007025.1 of Paenibacillus sp. FSL H7-0918. Lineage (NCBI taxonomy): Bacteria > Bacillati > Bacillota > Bacilli > Caryophanales > Paenibacillaceae > Paenibacillus > Paenibacillus sp. FSL H7-0918. The sequence goes on along the minus strand of NZ_JBBOWJ010000002.1, from coordinate 1,350,328 downwards.
CCAAAATTCGTAAATTTGTTCATTTAGAGTCATCTGAGTCCGACCCCGCGCCAAAAGTCGGATAATCGAGCGAATAGAGTCATCTGAGTCCGATAGCATGGAATCCTAGGCGTCCCCTGAGGCGCGCGGAATCCTAAATGTCCCCTGAGCCTCACGCAGCAATGGTGAAGATCCCAAAGACAACAGACAGTGGCACCCCACCCGCCACAAATTGGCTGCTGGAACGACTCCATAAAAAAGGGACTGCTCACAGCCACTCATGGCCGTGAAACAGTCCCTTTTTAAGTTACTTTAAATCTATTCTACCGACACCGCGGAAGAGTCTGTAGCATCTGCCAGCATCTGGCGAAGAACAGTCTGCAGGATACCGCCGTTGCGATAGTAATCAATATCGACTGTACTGTCGAGTCGTGCAATGACAGGGAAATCGAATTGTGTGCCGTCTTCACGGGTAGCCGTGACAGTTAGCTCTTGACTTGGCGCCACGTTGTTATCGAGACCAGTAATGTTGAAGGTCTCGCGTCCTGTCAGTCCCAAGCTGCTCCAACCGTGGCCTTCTTGGAATTGAAGTGGGAGTACACCCATACCGACCAGATTGCTGCGGTGAATCCGCTCAAAGCTCTCAGCGATAACTGCTTTAACGCCAAGCAGAAGCGTACCCTTAGCTGCCCAGTCACGTGAGCTTCCTGTACCATACTCCTTACCAGCGATGACGATCAGATTTTGTCCAGCATCCTGATAGAGCATGGATGCATCATAGATGGACATAACCTCGTCGCTTGGCAAGAAGGTAGTAACGCCGCCTTCTGTACCAGGGGCTACTGCGTTACGAATCCGAATGTTAGCGAACGTACCGCGCATCATGACTTCGTGGTTTCCGCGGCGTGAGCCGTAGGAGTTGAAGTCTGCACGTTCTACACCATGATCGCGCAAATATTCGCCAGCAGGACCAGAGGTAGAGATATTACCCGCTGGTGAGATATGGTCGGTTGTTACGGAATCAGCAAGCAGCGCTAGAACGCGTGCATCTTTGATATCCTTAATGTCTCCCAGACCGTCTGCCAGATGTTCAAAGAATGGCGGATTCTGGATGTACGTGGAATTATCATCCCACTCATACAGCTCGCCTTGCGGAACAGGAATCGAATTCCAACGTTCGTTAGCGGTGAATACATTTTCGTATTTGCTACGGAACATCTCCGGACTAAGGGAGAGACCAATGGCTTCACGAATTTCAGCAGTGGTTGGCCAGATATCTTTCAGGAATACTGGCTCACCTTGCGGATCAAATCCAAGTGGCTCAGTTTGCAAATCGATATTTACTGTACCAGCCAGTGCGTAAGCAACTACGAGCGGCGGTGAAGCCAAGTAGTTTGCTTTTACCTGAGCATGTACGCGGCCTTCAAAGTTCCGGTTACCGGAGATGACTGCGGCTACGGTCATGTCATTGTCAGTAATGGCTTGACTAACTTCTTCAGGCAATGGACCGGAGTTACCGATACAAGTGGCACAGCCATAACCAGCCAAGTAGAAGCCCAATGCTTCGAGTGGTTTCAGCAAGTCTGCTTTTTGCAGGTATTCAGTAACCACCAAGGATCCTGGAGTCAAGCTGCTCTTAACGTAAGCTGGTTTGGTCAGACCACGTTCCACAGCTTTTTTCGCCAAAAGACCTGCTCCAAGCATAACGCTAGGGTTGGAAGTATTCGTACAGCTAGTAATAGCTGCGATTACGACTGCGCCTGTGCTGAGCTTGCTGGTAGTATCATTTTTATGCTGTACTTCTACGACTTGAGCGATTTTCTCATCGCTGAGACCATAACCGCCTTTGTCTACAGGTGTACGGATAATACCTTCGAAATTTTCCTTCATATGCGTAAGTTCGATCCGGTCTTGTGGACGTTTTGGTCCAGCCAAGCTAGGAACGACAGAAGCTAAGTCAAGCTCAATCACATCGCTGAACTCAGGGTCTGGCGTATCCGAGGTACGGAACATCCCTTGTGCTTTGTAATAAGATTCAACCAACGCCACCAGATCATCCGGACGGCCCGTACTGCGAAGATAAGCGAGTGTCTCGTCATCTACAGGGAAGAAACCGATAGTTGCTCCGTATTCTGGCGCCATGTTGGCAACAGTTGCCCGGTCAGCCAGACTGATGTTAGCAAGGCCAGGTCCGTAGAATTCGACGAATTTGCCGACTACACCCTTTTTACGCAACATTTCAGTTACTGTTAGTGCCAAATCCGTTGCTGTAGCTCCTTCGATAAGGCTGCCTGTAAGCTTGAAGCCCACTACATCAGGTGTAACAAAATAGAGCGGTTGTCCAAGCATTCCTGCTTCAGCCTCAATACCGCCTACACCCCAGCCCACAACACCCAGACCATTGATCATCGTGGTATGGGAGTCCGTTCCTACAAGGGAATCTGGATAAACGACAGTTTCACCATCGATAGTTTTAGTAGTGGCAACGGAAGCTAAATACTCTAGATTTACTTGGTGCACGATACCTGTTGCTGGTGGAACTGCACGGAAGTTGTTAAAAGCTGTCTGTGCCCAACGAAGGAAACGGTAACGCTCCTCGTTGCGTTCGAACTCAACGTTCATATTGTATTCCAAGGCGTCTGCTGTACCGAAAGCATCAACCATGACAGAGTGGTCAATTACAAGGTCAACCGGGACAAGCGGATTGATCTGTTTAGGATCTCCTCCGGCTTTTTTTACAGTATCACGCATAGCTGCGAGATCCACGACTACCGGAACTCCGGTGAAATCCTGAAGCACGATACGAGCAGGGATAAATGGAATTTCTTTATTACGGTCAATGTCACCTGACCAATCGGCCAGTTGTTTCACATGTTCTTCAGTAATTGCACGTCCGTCAAACTGACGTACAGCAGCCTCTAGTAGGACTTTGATCGAAAAAGGCAGGGAAGAAATAGAGCCCAATCCTTGTTCCTCAAGGGACTTCAGATCATAATAGCGATAAGATTTGCCGCCTGATTCCAGGGTCCGAGCCAATGAAAAATGATCCTTGCTTGGCATATATGCGCCTCCTTGTTTCGTCTAATGAAACCCAATTTCAAATTGCTTCTAGCTTAATTATAACGGTTACAAAGTGGGGAGTAAAGTTTTTTTTCCTACATCTAAAGCGCGAATTATGCCTGAGAAAATGCCAAGCTACCCTTCCATTGTTATATTGTATCGTTTCGGGATATTCTTTTTACCTCAAAAAGAGCCATTTAAAGGAGATAATACGAAAGAATTCACCGGAATCCTTGGTTTTACTTAATTATTAGGCAAAATACACACTGAATTTCTCTTCCTCAGTCATTAGGTGATAGGGTCCTCATTGTCGATGTTGGATTGAGATGTCGGACTTGGGGTTAGAGTTTTTGCCTGATACATCCTTAACTATTCAACCGATCTGTATAGCGGCCTGTTTCCTTTCATATACATAGAACAGCAGTTAAAAGGGAAAGAAGGGGCGCGAGTATAATGGAACAACAGTGGAAGCAAAGTCTTTATGTATATGTTGATCAAGTAAATAAGGCCAGGGTGGAGCCTAAGTCATCATCGCATACCGTTTCCGTGTCCGTTAAGGATCCGCGTTTTCTGGTAGAACAAGGGGAGCGTTCAAGACGTCTTGCGGAGTGGTATAAAGAACGTGGGATAACTCCTTTGCGCGGAGAGACAGGGGTTAAGACTTTGCGGACCGTCCGGCAGACTCCGACCGAGGTAGTAGCAGAGGTTACACTGCATAGTGCGCTTTATTATGAAAAAGGCGGCGTTAACCACCGCGAGGATATTATCGAGCTGGAGCGGCTAACCTTTGTACGGGACGGTGGGGGCTGGGAGATTGCTGGTGTGGAACGAAGTGTCCCTGAAAGAAATACGGTTCATCGGGCAGAGGTAGAGCTATCGGGCAGACTATCCAAATGGGGAGAGGCTTTGCCGGCACCGCTGCCATCACAGCCCCTGCTTAACCGGAATGTTCTCGGAGAAATTGCGGGTTCAAGAGAGGTTCGTTATAACCGTGAAGAAGCTGTGGCGTATGCCGACCGCTGGTGGAAAGACGGCAATCCGGAGTTCGAAACTTTCGAGGTGGATTGCACAAATTATGTCTCCCAATGTCTCTTTGCAGGGGGAGCACCTATCAACTATACTGGTAAAAGAGAAACGGGCTGGTGGTACAAAGGTTACCAAGGCAAACAAGAATGGTGGAGCTATAGCTGGGCTGTATCAGACAGTCTGCAACGCTATTTGAGCGGAAGTCGGAGCAGTGGCTTGCGTGCGGAAGTCATGGAGCGGCCGGAGCAATTGATGCTGGGCGATATCATTCAATATGACTGGGATGGCAACGGGCAGTATCAGCACAGCACAATCGTCACAGCCTTTGATGCAGGAGGTATGCCGCTTGTGAATGCACGTACCGTTAGCAGCCGTCATCGGTATTGGGATTATCGTGATTCCTACGCATGGACTGATCAAACGAAATACCGTTTTTTTCATATTAACGACTACTTATAGTACAGAAAGAGGTTAAGGGAATGGGGAACGCAAAACTAACCGTAGGGCTGGTGTACGGGGGCAAATCAGGAGAACATGAGGTATCGCTACAGACGGCTTTTGCCGTGATGAACTCATTTGATTATGATAAATATGAGATTATACCTTTTTACATTTCAAAACAGGGATTGTGGAAGGTTGGAGAGAAGTTATCAGCGCCTTACAGCCAAGTGGAGCAGCTCAAGCTTGCAGAAGCGACCGAAGATATGGGCACAGCCCTGAACGTGGTATTTAGTGGATTATCGGGTGCTGACCAAACAGTGGACGTAATGTTCCCGCTGTTGCACGGCACGTATGGTGAGGACGGAACGATTCAAGGGTTGTTCGAAATGGCGAATATTCCTTACATCGGTGCTGGTGTTCTTGCCTCTTCGGCAGGTATGGATAAGGTGGTCATGAAGAAACTGTTCGCTGATGCCGGTCTGGATCAATGCGAGTTTTGTTATTTCAACATCAGCGCTTGGAAAAGAAAACGTCATGAGTTGATTGTTGGTGTAGAGGATAAACTGGGATATCCGGTATTCGTGAAGCCTGCCAATCTAGGCTCAAGTGTAGGTATTTCTAAGGCTGCCGATAAGGATAGTCTTGTAAAAGCCATTGATTTTGCTTTCCGCTATGATACCAAAGTTATTATTGAGGAGTTTGTGGATGCGCGTGAGGTAGAGGTTGGCGTGCTTGGAAATGATGAACCAGAAGCCTCTGTTCCGGGTGAAATCGTTTCTTCTGGTGAATATTATGATTACGCAGCCAAATATACGGACGGCAAATCGCAAATGATGATTCCTGCACCAGTGGATTCTGAAGTGGCCGATCGTTTGCGGGAGTCCGCGATAGTTGCTTTTCGAGCGATTGAGGGCAGTGGAATTACCCGGGCAGACTTCTTCTTGCGAAAATCGGATGGTAAAATTCTAATTAACGAAGTGAACACGATGCCTGGTTTCACTCCTTACAGCATGTATCCGCTATTGTGGCGTGAGACGGGTGTATCTTATAGAGCTCTGTTAGACCGAATGATTGAGTTAGCCTTGGAGCGCTATAATTTTAAACAAGGTCTTAAGTACGACAACGAGTAATAGAAGCTATAGCGGGAATATCCCGACTGGAAGGAGAGAAGAAACATGGGTTTTCAAACAGAATTCAACTCCGTCTGCAAATTCAAGAGTGAACAAGAGCTGTACGAGCTGCTGGAATATGGGCGCACCAAAATGGTGAAGCAAGGCTTTCGTGTGTATCCGACGGGTCAAAAGGTTATTGCTTACACCCCTGAGAATGTAGCTGTAGCCATTGTCAAAATTTCAGCCTCGATTGCAGAGATTAATTTTCAAGGGCATGAGGTTACCGCGGTCGAGATGGAGCTTGTGCGTAAGCTGAATGAAGAAGAGTCCAGAGTGCAGACGGCTTTGGCTGAGGAAATGTTTTTTGGAGCACAGGGATGATTGTCCGCTTCGGATATGTAGCGATGTCCACCGTTATCAAAGACTGCTCCCCATCCAAGACAATGACGATGGCCTCTTTTAAGAAGCTGGATGACCGTGAAGCGGCACTTCGGCGTTTGGAGAACATCGCTAGAATGAATCTGCATAATACGCTGCGGTTGATGAAGCATAATGTGGCTTCGGACATCATGGTGTACCGCCTCACTTCCAAAATCATTCCTCTGGCGACGCATCCGGATTTGCAGGACTGGAATCCGTTTGCGGCGCTCGCCGAGGAATTTGCGGAAGTGGGCCAATATGTGAAAAAGCACGGGCTGCGCGTTTCTTTTCATCCAGATCACTTTACAGTACTTAGTACACCCCGTCCGGAGGTGCTGATAAACTCCGTACGGGATTTGCAGTACCATGTGGACATGCTGGTTGCTATGGGGCTTCCTGCCATGGCGAAGAACAATATCCATATTGGCGGAGCTTATGGGGACAAGCCTGTAGCGGCGAAGCGATTCGAGGAGCATTTCCGCGCGCTGCCGGCAGCGCTGCAGGAGCGTATAACGCTGGAGAATGACGATAAGACATTTACAGCTCCGGAGACACTGGCAGTCAGTCAGAGCGTAGGATTACCGATGGTGCTGGATATTCACCACCAATGGGTGAATAATGAAGGAGAGCTCCCTTGGGAGCTGTGGCCTGACATTTTGCAGACATGGCGAAGTGAGCTAGCACAGAAGGACGTTCCTTCTGGAAAGCTTTTGCCGCCTAAGATTCATGTATCCAGTCCGCGCAGCCCGTCTGATCCGCGCAGCCATGCGGATGGCGTGGAACCTGCCCCTTTGCTGGCTTTTCTGAAACGTATTGCCGCAGATACGCCTGCTGTCGATGTTATGATTGAGGCGAAACTAAAAGATGGCGCGTTATTTGGATTGATGGAGGCTATGAAGGAGCTGGCTGAGGCTGGTAACGGAATTTCCTTATTAAATGGGGCAAGCGTGAATATTGAACCTTAAACAATGAAAATAAGGAGATAGGTCCCGAATACGGGTCCTATCATGACTTGATATGTAACTTGAAATAGGGTACGTTGAATGAAACTTTAATCGCTTATCGTCTTTATATGGACCTAGGGCATTTATGCTCGCAGGTGAGAATTGGGTCCTCTTTTGGCGGAACTTTGGGAACTTGGGGAACGTTTTGACGTATTGCACGGTATTGTGAATAGGATTGCTTTAGAATTAAAGCCATTGGCGATTATGTTCAAGAAAGTGGAGTGAAGATATGAGTCCTTTAAATCCAGAGGGTAAGAATGAACGTGAACCCTATGTAGTAACAAGCAAGGGACATACGGCGGTGGCCATTAATGCGGCTGCCAAAGCAGGAGAATGGATAAAGAGCAGACAGGGTCTCGTGAAGGAGCTGAATACAAAAACTTCAGCACAAGATCTGGTTACGGAAGTTGATAAAGGCGTTGAGCAAATGATTCGCAGGCTGATCCTGACACATTTTCCCGACCATGCCATTCTCGGGGAAGAGGGGGTTTCGCCGGGAGCAGCAGCGGCTACCGCTGCATTGGAAGAAGCTCGTGAGCATGAATATTTGTGGATTGTAGATCCTGTAGATGGTACGACTAATTTCGTACACGGATTTCCTTTTTACTGTGTCTCCATAGCATTGGTGATTCGCGGTGAACTAACTGTAGGCGTTATTTATGATCCGACTCGTGATGAAATGTTCGTCGCTGAAAAAGGAAAGGGAGCTTACATGCACGGTGTTCCTACCTCGGTCTCTACGGAGACTGATTTTGGGGACAGCCTGATTGCTATGGGCTTTCCGCCGGATCGTGAGTTTGCACAACCTGTGAATATGGCCGGACTGCAAAGTATTCTTCCGCAGATTCGTGGTATTCGTGCCGGAGGCGCGGCTGCTCTACATTTAGCTTATGTGGCGGCAGGCCGTGTAGATGGCTATTGGGAAGTGGGCTTAAGCCCTTGGGACTGTGCAGCAGGAGTACTGCTTGTACTTGAATCAGGAGGCAAGATTACGGATACCCTAGGACGTTCATATGATATTGGTACACGCCATGTAGTAGCAAGTAATGGCCACATTCACGAATATTTGGTTTCGTCACTGAAGAATGCTGAAGCAACAGGATATAAGCTTTAGGGAGGACGATACAGCATGAGTGAGAAGGATGATTTGGAACGCAAGCTGAGCGAAATGTTGGTAGATGGTGAGATGGAACAAGGCGATCGTACGGCTAAGGAAATCCGGGAAATCTCACCTAAATATGAAATTCGTATTCAGACTACGCTCGATCCTATTGTGGAAGAAACATTACGTTATCGTAAGATTGGATATGAGCTGGATGACCGTTATGATAAATATCTGGAGCGTGCAGGGCAGAAGTTAGAGTCAGATGAAGATTCAGACAATAATAGCCAGTGATTTGCGAGGGGCGGTTTCCTGAATATAGGAGGCCGCTCTTTTGCGTTGCTATCCTGGATGGTAGAATGGAATTAGAACAATTTGGGAGGGATACGATGCTAGGCAATTGGAAAAAAATTTGGGCAGCTGGCATAAGCAGCCTGCTTTTGTTATCTGCGCTGATTAGCGTAGGAGCAGGCACGGCAAATGCGGCTGACACGACTGCAATACAAGACTCTGGGCAAGATGTCTTTCGCATCGTAGCTCTAGGTGATTCCATTACTGCTGGCTACGAGCCAGGAATGACGGACGTGAATACTAAGCCATACGGCTATGCGGAGAGATTGCTTGAGCAGGGCTGGTATCATGGCAGAAGTGCACTTACTAATTATGGTATTCTAGGGCTGACTACGGCCGGATTACGTAATTACACAGGAGCGATCAAGGATGGTTCAGTGATTACTGCTGAAGGAGTTCAGGCAGGTCTCCCAGATCCACGAATAGAACAGTTCGTGAAGCTAACTCCGCAGATCGCAGCAGAGCTTAAGGAAGCTGATCTGATTACCATTACGATTGGTGGGAATGATGTAAGCAGTCTGTTCTTGCAGTTCAAGGAGCTGACGGATGCGGATTTCCAAACACAGCTGGACCAGCGGCTAGCGGATTATCAAACAAATGTGAAGGCAGTGCTGGAGAATATTCGTGCGGTAAGTCCGCAAACGACGATTATACTGGCCGATCAATATCAGCCTGCCCCTAAGGTTGCGCTTGGTCAAATGTACAACAGATTAATGACGGCAGCGGGCAAATTTACGGAAGCAGCGGATAGTGTAGCTGCAAGCGTGAACCAAGAGGGAGCGAAGGTGCTTGTAGCTCATGTTGCGGCAAAGTTTGCCGGGGTAGAAGGCTCGCTGACACATATTATTGGAGCAGGGCAAACTGATTTTCACCCGACGCAGCTTGGATACGAGACTATTGCTAAGGTCTTTGCGGAGTTACAATGGGGAGAGTATCGCGTTCCTACTGTAGCTACAATGGCTACTGCATCGGTACCGATGTCGATTGTAGTGAAGGGCGTGGAGTTGAATACACCCAATAAGCCTATCCTTAAAAATGGGCAGAACTTTTTGGCGCTAAAAGATATTCTAAATGCCGTGGGCGCAAGCGGGAAGTGGGATAACAAAACCTCCAGCGCTACCATCGTGTATGGTGGAAGAACCGTTGTGATTACCATTGGCTCGAAATTTATTAAGGTGAATGGAGAGAACGTGGCTATTGATACTCCAGCTTTTCTGCAAAAGGTAGGCAAGGAGGACAAAACCTACTTACCCCTTGCCGCTTTGGCGACAGGACTTGGATTCGATGTTAATTACAGCAGCAAACTGCGAACTGCTTTCATAAATCCATAAAGCTGCATACTATACATCATAAGAAATTAAATTAAGCCCGTAAGGAAAAGGTGGATGGAATATTGTCTAGTTCAAAATATAATGCTGAATATATCATCACCATGGATGATATAGTGCGGGAGGGTCATCCCGTACTTCGTACCGTAGCACAACCAGTAGAGCTTCCATTACAGGCGGAAGATCGTGAGGCTTTGCAATGTATGCTTCAATTTCTGAAGAACAGTCAGGACCCGGAGATTTCCGAAGAATATAAGCTGCGCTCTGGCGTAGGTCTGTCGGCGAATCAAATCGGACTGGAGAAGCGTATGTTCGCGATGTATCTTACAGACGAGAGAGGGCGGGCTGTAGAGCATGCTTGGGTTAACCCTAAGATCATAAGCCACTCCTTGTCTATGGTGTACTTACCAGAAAGCGAGGGCTGTCTGTCCGTTGATCGTCCCGTGCATGGCTTTGTACCTCGGTATGAAACCGTGAAGGTGAAGGGTTATGATCTGGAGGGCAAGGAGGTTGTCCTTAAATTTAAGGGCTACCAAGCTATCATCATCCAGCATGAAATAGACCATCTCGATGGGATTATGTTCTATGACCGAATTAACAAGGAGAACCCGTTTAAGCTGCCTCAGGGCGTGGAGATCCGGAACTTATATGAGTAGGAGAGTAACTCTGAATTAAAAAGCGGGCGACCTTACAGCGTAAAGCTAATGGTCGCTTTTTTTTTACCTATCGGCAAGATTATGATATTTCAAATATTTTACAAATCAATCGAAAGGATGTACCCTTACAATTAATGGATTTAAATTAGTAATAAGAGGAGGGCGTTAAATGAACTGGAGCAGAATGCCAATTAGGGGATTCGCCAACGAATACAATGATGAGGTTAAAAAGATTGATGAGCAGATTTTGAGTCTGATTCAGGAACGTAAAGCTATAACAGGCAAGAAACGATTATCCCCTGATAGTAAGCTACTTGAGGAATGGGTAACTAGATTCGAGATGAACACTACTCAGATTGTGCAGCATTTGCATCTTATGAATGAAACTGTACCCAGAAGACAATATTGGGAGGAGCCTGGTTTATTGCTGGGAGTGCTTCCGATTGTGAAGCGGACGGTCGTTGAAGAATGTGAATATATACTTACGCATGCTATGCAGTATGAAGCCTTCAGCATAGTTACTGTGGAAATCAAATATTTAAAAGAAGCTGTAGGACATATCCATCTTCGAACGGCTTTAACGCTTGAAGTGGCGGGTGAGAATGAATATGAAGTGCAGCCGCATGGTGGTCATGGAGGTGGAGCGCATACACAAATGCAATTCTTGGTCGCCCCAACGCTGCCGGAGCATCTGGAGGGTGTAGAGTTTTCACTAGTACCTGGGAGCGAGCAAATGTTAAGACCGTTAATGACTGAGATTACGTTGGACAAGCAGGTGGATTTTACATGAGAGCAGTAGAATATTTGGATTTCCAAACGCTGTTAGCGGATGAAATCCATAGATAAAAGTGGTCACTATCAACCTATATTCTCTGTAAATGAACAGAATTAGGGATTTTCTCCCTAAAAAACGGGGTAAGTTCTTTGTTTTCCACTAAATTAGCTAAATTATAGGGAGGATTTCCCTGATTATCTATCGAAGCTCCCTAACCCTTGCACTAAACACGGGGAAGCTCCGGCGATACCTGTTACGCAGCCTAGAGAAATTGACGCTTGAGATCGGCTGGCTTAAGCTTGCCACAAGCTACAGATGCAGGCCGTAGATGAGTAAAAATGCAGAGCAGCGATCCTCCAATATAGGAGAATCGCTGCTCTTTTAACATTTGCGGTTTATGGGACTGGGACAGCTCCTTAATCTATTCAGCTTTTTTTAGCTTATGAAGCACTGCCGTTTCAAAACAATCTTATTTCTCAGCCGCCATAGCGCGGAAGGATTCTTCAGCTGCGACAAGTGTAGCATCAATATCTGCATCAGTATGTGCTGTGGTCAGGAACCAAGCTTCGTATTTCGAAGGGGCAAGGTTAATGCCACGGTTCAGCATATGCCGGAAGAAGCTGGCGAACAATTCGCCGTCTGTATCCTGAGCCTCGTCATAATTCGTAACCGGATGATTACAGAAATGAGTGGAGAACGAACCACGGATGCGGTTGATTGTCAGTGGAATGCCATGACGGTCTGCAGATGCTTTAAGTCCATCGGCGAGGCGGATTGCAAGCCGATCCATTTCTTCGTATACACCCTCTGCACTCAGAACCTCTAAACAAGCAATCCCTGCAGAGATAGACGCAGGATTGCCCGCCATTGTGCCGGCTTGATATGCCGGTCCAAGTGGAGCTACCTGTTCCATAACATGCTTGCGGCCGCCGTAAGCGCCGATAGGCAGGCCGCCACCGATGATTTTGCCAAGTGCAGTAAGGTCAGGAGTAATGTCCTCATGATTCTCTAGCCCTGCATAGGTTTGTGTAGAACCATAATGGAAGCGGAAGGCAGTAATGACTTCGTCATAAATAACAAGGGAGCCATTATCGTGAGCCAGCTTGCAAAGTCCTTCGAGGAAACCAGGCTTAGGCATCACCATGCCGAAATTCCCCACAATCGGTTCAACCATAACAGCTGCGACATCTTCGCCCCATTTCTCCAGCGCCTCTTTCAGGCTGTCCAGATCATTAAAGGGAACGGTGATTACCTCCTGGGCGATACTGCTTGGAACACCGGCACTATCTGGAATGCCAAGTGTAGAAGGTCCGGATCCTGCTGCTACAAGCACCAGATCAGAGTGGCCGTGGTAACAGCCAGCGAATTTTACGATTTTGCTGCGTTTTGTATAGGCACGGGCTACACGAATCGTTGTCATAACCGCTTCGGTTCCAGAATTGACGAAACGTACTTTATCCATAGAAGGAATGGCTTCTTTTAGCATTTTAGCAAGTTTAATTTCGAGCTGGGTTGGGGTTCCGTAAAGAACACCATTTTCTGCTGCTGTCGTAATTGCTTTGGTAATATGAGGGTGGGCATGGCCGGTAATGATCGGTCCATAGGCTTGGAGATAATCGATATATTCATTGCCGTCTTCATCCCAGAAGTGAGATCCACTGGCGCGTTTCATAAATACAGGTGCTCCGCCGCCAACGGCTTTGAAGGAGCGGGAAGGGCTATTTACACCCCCAACGATATGCTGGAGGGCTTCGTGATAAAGTTGTTCAGATGTGGAGCGATTCATAATGTGATCATCCTTTCGATTGTTGGTGCTCAAGGGAACGGGCGAACAACGGTGTTTTCCGTTGTCCGCCCGTATTATACCAAGTCACTGCTTTGTGTACATGTGAACTTTGCTTGTCAGGCCCTTAATTGGTCCCGCCAGAACTGCTATTGGAGGTGTTCTCCGATGTAGGGGTTGGTGTTGGCTCAGGACCATTTATGGTATCCTGTATAAATTCTTTTAGCTTCTTTTCGCTACGAATTCCGATAACCTGTGATCCGTCACTTGTAGTCTCCTCAGTGAGCAGATCCATTGGCGGAATTTGCTCACTGCCACCCATACTGCTATTATACCCTACGCTTGCCAGCTTCCACATATCATTAACTGACATATTGGTTTCAATATAAGGCGTAACCTGCGACAGGATATTTGGCAGCTTGACAATGGAGGTGGTGCTGATCAGCTTATCAGCCACAGCCTTGAGAAAACCGCGTTGGCGCTCGGTTCGAGTGAAATCGGAGGTAGCGTCATGCCGAAAGCGAACATATTGTAACGCCATGTTGCCGTCAAGATGCTGATATCCTTTTTTTAGATCAATATCATATTCCGGACCGTCTGCAACGGTTTTGTAGACCATATCTTTTTCGACTTCATAATCCACACCCCCAACGGCATCAACCAGCTTGATGAATCCTTGGAAGTCCGTGTAGACATAATATTGAATTGGGATACCGAGCAGATCGCTGACGGTCTGCATCGCAGTATTAGGTCCATAAATAATCGCTGTATTAATACGTTTCTCGCCATGATCTGGAATCGGAACGTACGTATCTCTCAGTATTGAAAATACACTGATTTTCTTCTTCACAGGGTCGAGAGAAGCGACGAGCATTGTATCTGAACGGGGGATTTCCCCTTTCTTCACACCTCGGGCATCTACACCCATTAATAGGATATTAACAGGCTCTGTACCTTCCCACTTAGGAGGCTCAGGGGTATCGACATCAACGGTCTCTGCATTTTGAAAAGGTGAATCTTCAGTATTCGACATGCTACCAAGCTCATTGTAAATGGTTGTAATGTAGAAAATGGCCCCACCGATAATAAGGAGGAGTATAATGGCCAGCGTCCAAAGCAGCGGTTTCTTTTTTGACTTACCAGTCTTTGCGTGCCTTTTCTTTCTAGGTGGCATTTCTCGTTCTTCCTTTCGCATTCACGTTGACTACATTATAATTTCTTTTGGGGATACGTGCAATTTAGGAATAATTCCCCAATCTTAAGAAGGAGTGGATATATCTTGATCGAAGTAGCTATTGGACAAAAAGTACCCAATTTCACCCTTCCCTCTTCCAATGGGCATGAGGTTAGTTTGAGTGATTTCTTGGGCCGAAAGGTCATCTTATATTTTTACCCTAAAAATATGACACCAGCCTGCACGCAGGAGGCCTGCGAATTTCGTGATGCTTTTGATCAAATCACGGCGGTGGGTGCGGTTGTTCTGGGCATTAGTCCGGACTCTTTGGCATCACACGCTAAATTTACAGAGAAGCATAGTTTGCCCTTTCCACTGCTGTCTGATGAGGATCATAAGGTAAGTGAAATGTTCGGCGTATGGCAGCTCAAGAAACTTTACGGCAAAGAATTTATGGGAATTGTGCGATCTACTTTTCTGATTGATGAGCAGGGGATATTAGTGGAAGAATGGCGGAAGGTACGGGTAAAAGGGCATGTCGCAAACACGATAGCAGGGATAAGCGAATCATAAATTTTACTAATTACTTTTTATAGATGTCTATTACATTTTTAACAGCTTATATAAGGTGTTGTCATGATATAGTTTCCTCATAATTGCTTCAAATTTGGAGCAAGAAGAGGTGGTGGAGTGATAATGCTGCATATTGGGCTTGATATCGGATCAACTACTGCTAAATTAGTTGTCATAGAGCGGGACATCATTGTTTATCAAGACTATGTAAGACATTATAGCGATATTAAAAAAGCGGCCCTCTCTCTTCTGTCTGATGTACGCGACAGATTCCCAGAGAGGGGAGCTAGGCTTACTGTAAGCGGTTCCTCGGGGTTGTCTTTATCCAAATTAGGTGGAGTTCCCTTTATTCAGGAGGTGATTGCCTGTACGAAGGCGATCAGTGCGCTGATCCCGGAATGTGACACGGCGATTGAACTGGGTGGAGAGGACGCTAAGATAATATATCTTCGGGGCGGCATTGAGCAGCGTATGAATACAGCCTGCGCGGGCGGAACAGGAGCGTTCATCGATCAGATGGCAGCGCTGCTGCAGACCGATCCGGCAGGCTTAAATGTTTTGGCGGAGAAGCATGAGCGAATCTATCCCATAGCTTCACGCTGTGGTGTATTTGCCAAAAGCGATGTACAGCCGCTGCTTAATGAAGGAGCGCGCCGGGAGGATGTGGCGGCTTCGATCTTTCAGAGTATCGTTAATCAGACGATTAGCGGTCTTGCTTGTGGACGTCCGATTCGAGGACGGGTGGCTTTTCTTGGCGGCCCGCTGACCTTCCTGCCTGCCTTGCGGCAGCGTTTTGCGGAAACGCTGGAGCTGGCGGAGGAGGATATCCTGTTCCCGGAACGCTCACAGTATTTCGTGGCGATTGGAGCTGCGCTCTCCGAAGCTGATCCAGTCGTATTGCCACTTTCAAGCTGGATCACGCGAATTGCGGCGGTTGATTTTACTGCGGATCGAGCTGCGGATGCTGAATTGCCTCCGCTTTTTGAGAATGCCGCTGAGCTTGCAGAATTTCGGCTTCGTCACGGCAAAGCCTCTGCAGCGAGATCAGATTTAGCCTTATATCGTGGACCTTGTTATCTAGGAATTGATGCCGGCTCAACCACAACTAAACTCGTGTTAACCGGTTCGGCTGACGAAATTCTCTATACCTTTTATGGCAGCAACAAAGGCAACCCGCTGCATTCGGTCAGCGATGCACTGAAGGAGATCTACCGGGTTCTGCCTGAAGGCTGCCATATCGCAGGATCATATGTGACAGGGTACGGTGAGGGGTTAATCAAGGCCGCTCTGCGGACAGATGGCGGAGAAGTAGAGACTGTTGCACACTACAAGGCAGCTTCCAAGTTCATGCCAGAAGTAGATTTCATACTGGATATCGGTGGGCAGGACATGAAGTGCATCAAAATCCGTGGCGGTGCTATCGACAGCCTTATGCTCAATGAAGCTTGTTCAGCCGGTTGTGGCTCTTTTCTGGAGAGCTTTGCCTCTGCCCTCGGACTTGGGATCGAGGAATTTGCCAAAACTGCACTCGAAGCGACTCAGCCTGTTAATTTGGGCTCGCGCTGCACGGTGTTCATGAACTCTAAGGTCAAGCAGGTTCAGAAGGAGGGCGCATCATTAGCGGATTTATCGGCGGGTCTTGCCTACTCTGTGATCAAGAATGCTCTGCAAAAGGTAATTAAAATCCGCAATCCGGAGGACTTAGGGCGAAATATCATCGTTCAGGGCGGTACCTTCTATAATGAAGCTGTATTGCGCGCCTTTGAGTCCTTGACGGGGCGGACGGTGGTTAGACCGGATATAGCTGGCGTAATGGGAGCTTACGGCTGTGCACTGATTGCGCGTGAGCAAGCAGGGGTTAACGGATCCAGTACGCTGCTTGGAGCAGAGGAGCTTGCCAGC
Source organism: Paenibacillus sp. FSL H7-0918 (assembly GCF_038007025.1). NCBI lineage: Bacteria > Bacillati > Bacillota > Bacilli > Caryophanales > Paenibacillaceae > Paenibacillus > Paenibacillus sp. FSL H7-0918. The sequence goes on along the minus strand of NZ_JBBOWJ010000002.1, from coordinate 1,333,642 downwards.
TTTAAATATGAGGTCTCCTCAGGCCGCTGTGGCCGCTGTGGGAATAACTGTGCGCTGACGATCAGTCGTTTTCCGGATAAGAGCTTTTATGTGACCGGCAATCGCTGCGAACGCGGCGCAGGAGTCAAAAAAGAGAAAAATGTCCTGCCGAATCTGATGCAGTATAAATATGAACGGTTTTTTGAGTACGAGAGTTTACCGGAAACAGGGGCATGGCGGGGGACCGTCGGGATTCCGCGTACCATGAATATGTTTGAGAATTACCCGTTCTGGCACACTTTTTTCACCAAACTGGGCTATCGGGTGATTCTCTCCCCTAAATCAAGCAAGAAGCTCTTCGAAAGCGGCATGGATACGATTCCTTCAGAATCGATATGTTATCCTGCGAAGATGGCGCATGGACATGTGCAAAGCCTGATCGGTAAAGGTGTCGATTTTATTTTTTATCCAGCGGTGGTGTATGAGAAAAAAGAAGATGAAGCTGCGGATAATCACTTCAATTGTCCAGTGGTCGCCTCTTATCCCGAAGTCATTCGCAACAATATGGATGGGTTAAAGGACAATGGAATCAAGCTTGTCAGTCCATTCCTGACCTTCGATGATATTTCTGCGCTGACCAAAGGGCTGGTGAAGACATTTACCAGCATTCCGCGAGAAGAGATTGCGTCCGCGGTGCAAGCGGGACTTACAGAGGCTGATAACGCCAAAGGTGATGTGCGTACCAAAGGGGAAGAGACCCTTGTGTACCTAGCTGATACTGGAACCAAAGGAATCCTGCTCTGTGGACATCCTTATCATGCCGATCCTGAGATTAATCACGGGATAGCGGATATGATAACCGGGATGGGACTCGCCGTGCTGACAGAAGATTCTGTCTGCCATCTGGACCACAGCGAAGGGGATGTGGCTGTTGTTAATCAGTGGACCTACCATGCCCGGATGTACCGTGCAGCCCGCCTTGCTGCAGTCCGCTCGGATCTGGAGCTTGTTCAATTGACTTCCTTCGGCTGTGGGATCGATGCGATCACTTGTGATGCCGTACAGGATATTATGGAAAGACATAACAAGGTATATACATTGATCAAAATCGATGAGATCAGCAATCTTGGTGCAGCGCGCATTCGGCTTCGTTCATTGCTGGCGGCAATGCGTGAGCGTGAAAAAGGTAAGGTAGTGCCGCAAAAGCCGCCAAAAGTGCAGGCTAATGTGTTATTTACAAAGGAAATGAAAGAGACCTATACCATTCTTGCACCACAGATGTCGCCTATTCATTTTGAATTGTTTGAGCAGGTGTTTCGCGATGCCGGATACCGCCTGAAGATACTTGAGACGACCGGACCCGAAGAGACAGAAGAAGGTCTGAGATACGTTAATAATGATGCGTGTTATCCGGCAATTGTGACGATTGGCCAGATTCTGTCGGCGCTGAAAAGTGGGGAATACGATCCGGATCGTACTGCTGTGATTATGTCACAGACGGGTGGCGGCTGCCGGGCTACGAATTATATTTCTTTGCTGCGCAAAGCCTTAAAGGATTCAGACCTTGAACAAATTCCGGTGATTTCACTCAATGCTTCAGGGATGGAGAATCAGCCGGGTTTCCGTATCAGTCTTAAGCTGGCGAATCGGTTGATAGCTGCCGCTTGTTACGGTGATCTTATGATGCGGATGTTAAATCACTTTAGGCCGCATGAGGTTGTTCCAGGAAGTGCGGAAGTTCTATTCCGCAAAGGGATGGAGCGTTGCAAGGCAAGCTTATCCAACTTTTCATTCCGAGAATACAAACGCCTGATTCGTGAGATTGTTGCAGAGTTCTGCAAGCTGCCCGTTACAGGTATTACTAAACCAAGAGTAGGCATTGTCGGTGAGATCCTGATCAAATTCCATCCGGATGCCAATAACCGCATTATAGAGATGATCGAGGCAGAGGGCGGGGAAGCGGTAATGCCGGACTTCCTGGATTTCATTTTCTATTGTGTATATAATCCGATCTACAAAGCTGAGCAATTCGGCAAAAGCAAACGGCTCGGCTATATCAATCCCATGCTGATCTCTTATCTGGAAATTTACCGTAAGCCGATTAAGGTTGCCCTTGAGGATGCGGGGCTGGCTAAAGGACGGGAGAATATTTATGGTCTTGCCGAGAAGGCCAGCCGACTGGTGTCCGTAGGGAATCAGATGGGTGAGGGCTGGTTTTTAACCGCAGAAATGATGGATTTGATGGATAATGGTGTGAACAACATCGCCTGTATTCAACCGTTCGCGTGCCTGCCCAACCATATCACCGGGCGTGGGATGATTAAAGGCCTTAAGGAATTATATCCGGGTGCAAATATCGTGGCGATTGACTATGATGCTGGAGTTAGCGTAGTCAACCAAGCGAATCGGATTAAGCTGATGATGTCAATTGCCAGCAGCCAGGAAGAGACTAAGCCATCTAATTTAAAACTGCAGGATAAGCCTCAGCAGCAGACTTTACCTGAAAGTTCATACAGCTTAACCTGAGCATTGTTCAGACGAAAAAGCGGGCCAAGGATCTACCTTGGTTCGCTTTTTTTATGCTTTGTGCACTTATGTATGATTTTCATGTTTTTCCTGCAATATAAAATTACCTTTCAGAAAGTTACAGCAAAATATTGACCGAAATTTAGTTAAGGTGTAAAATAGTACGCATGCGAACTATTAGATGGTCTAACTAATTAATTCTTTGGAGGTGAAGATTTGGAAGATAAGGAGCAGCAATTAGATGATATTTTCTCCTCTTTTCGCCGGATTAGCCATGCATTCCAGCAGCTGCTGTGGAAGGATGCCGAAGAGCTGGACATCACACCAACACAGTTGATGGTTCTCCGCAAAATATCTGCAAATCCCGATATTGGCATTACAGATCTTGCCGAGCTATTACATTTGGGGAACAGTGCAGCGAGCGGCGTAGTGGACCGGATGGTGAAAGCCGATTTGATCACAAGACAGCGCTCTGAGGTAGATCGGCGTATATACAACTTGGCGATTACTGAAAAGGGCAGAGAGATCAGGGAAAGAAGTAAGCAATCGCTCAGAAGACACTTACTTCCACTATCCAATATACCTGCCGAGGATGCAGGCGAATTACTTAGGATTCATACCGAAATCATTCAGATCTTAGAGCAGGGGAGAGACAAACAGAATTTATGAGTACAATTACAGGTAACGCTGCAGCGGCAACTAAGGGAATACGTAGAGGACCGATTATTGCAGCGCTCTTAATAGGTGCATTTGTCGCACTTTTGAACCAAACACTTCTTAATGTGGCATTGCCGAGCATAATGGACGATCTAAAAATCGCAACGAATACGGCACAGTGGCTAACAACGGGATTTATGCTCGTGAACGGTGTGCTGATACCGATTAGTGCGTTTCTGGTGGAAAAGTTTACGACCCGCCAGCTATTCATCACCGCGATGTCACTTTTTTCGTTAGGTACACTTGTCTGTGGAATCGGAACAGGCTTTGAAATGATCATGGTCGGCAGAGTCATTCAGGCGGTTGGCGCAGGGATTTTGATGCCGTTAATGAATATTGTGTTTCTTCGCATCTTCCCAATTGAAGAGCGGGGAAAAGCGATGGGGCTAATGGCGGTAGCCATGATTTTTGCTCCAGCTGTAGGTCCAACGTTGTCAGGGTGGGTAGTTCAGAACTATTCTTGGCGCGTATTGTTCTTTATCGTTCTTCCGCTGGCTATTCTTTCTACCTTGCTAGGTATGAAAACAATGCAAAATGTAGGGCAAACAACTTCTCCGAAGCTGGATAAAACGGGTGTTATCCTGTCTACCATTGGTTTTGGGGGATTGTTGTACGGCTTCAGTGATGCTGGAACCGATGGTTGGGGAAGTGCAACAGTCATTACCTGCCTCATTGTGGGTGTGATTGCACTGGCTTTATTCGTATGGAGAGAGCTTAAGGCTGAGACACCACTGCTTGAGTTCCGGATTTTCAGATACAATATGTATTCACTCACGACATTAATCAATATCATCATTACGATGGCTTTATATTCGGGTATGATTTTGCTGCCGATTTATTTGCAGACGATCCGTGGCTTTACGCCAATGGAGTCTGGTCTTATGCTGTTGCCGGGAGCCATTCTAATGGGAATTATGTCTCCAATCACGGGGATTATATTTGATAAAATCGGGGCAAGATGGCTGTCTGTGGTAGGCCTGATTATTACAGTAATTACGACCTGGCAATTCAGCCAGCTTACAGACAGTACGACGTATACGCATATGATTATTACTTACACGGTTCGGATGTTAGGCATGTCGATGTTATCGATGCCGATTGTAACGGCTGGACTTAACCAGCTTCCACAGCGTTTAAGCTCGCATGGTACAGCAATGTCGAATACGTTGCGGACGGTCGGAGGCGCGCTGGGAATGGCGTTGTTCGTCAGTCTAATGACCAATAAGACGAAGAGCACAATCACTGATACGCTTATGAGCGGAACGGTTTCGTTAAACGATAAAGCAGCGATGCTTAAGCTTACGCAAGAGGCTACAATTAGCGGGGTTACGCATGCCTTTAACATTGCTACCTGGATCACTGTAGTTGCTTTGGTATTGGCTTTCTTTATTAAAAAGACTTCACCGCAGCCAGACTTCCTGAAGACGGAAGAAGTGCAGCCACAGCAGGACAATCAATAAAAAACTGGGTTAACAAAGAATGGAAAAGGGAGCGTCCTACGAACTGTTATGGTTCCGTAGGGCGCTTCTTTTGTTGTGATGCTATTAGTTAGCTGGAGACACAGCTGCAGGATCGCTCCAACGTTTCAGATGTGGCAGCTGCTCCGCGAGAAGTTTACGGGCAACATTCTCATCCATTCCTTCTTCGACCATATAGCCTGTACAAATGTCAGCCATTTCTTGCAACGTGATGTTAGGCTGTTTGAATGCGCCATTCTCATAGCAGTACACGCAGTAATCTTCGATCTTGTTGCCATTCTGGTCCGTTCCAAGCAATTCCGCCGTAGGCATTGGCATCCCACAGCTTTGACAAATTTTAAGATCTCCTTGCTCTACATGTTCATGTCCCATATTTAACACTCCTTTAAAGGTATGCAAGCTCTCGAGCGCCCGCTTTAAGTTCAGTATAGAACAATAAACCTGACGACATTCCGTCAGGTTTATTGTTAGGTTGTATATTTTGCTGCTATGCCTGCTGCAAGCTGCCCCAACTTTTGCCGAATATGCGGTGGCTCTAAGATTTCTACATGCATCCCGAAGCTTAGCAGGAAACCATACAGCCATCCATCCTCAGGATAGTTGAGGGTAACCTTGTAACCTCCATTACCGTCGGGCAGTAGCTCGGTAGAATCAAACCGCTCTTCCGCTAGATGTTTGCTTTCAGCTTTAAACTGCAAAACCATGGGTGTTGCTGTTGTTACGGTTGATCTCTGATACTCGTTGCTCCAAGGCAGCTCGCTTGCATCCACATCTTTTGCAATAAAAACTTGGGTATTCTTAACGAGCTCTTTCATGCGCAACAGCTTAAATAGACGGAAATCCTGACGATTCAGACAAAATCCATATAAGTACCATGCTTGCCCCTTTAGCACTAAAGTATAGGGCTCTACCGAACGCTGGCTTGTCTGACCCGCAGCATCCACATAATCAAAGTTTACGGTCACGCTTTCCTCAAGTGCTTCTTTTAGAGTGGCAAGCTTTTCTTCCAGAATACGTTGAAGACCCCATGGGGAGAAGTCGATGATGAGCTGAGTCGTTTTGCTGCGGAAGGCGGCGGATTGGGAGGGCGGGATTACGCTGCTGATTTTTTCCATGAGCAGAGTATGTTCATTTCCTCCATAAGACGAGACGCTCTGCAGAGCCGTGAAAATATCCGCCAGCTCACGATCCGTCAAAACATTGCGGTCCAGCCGGTATCCTTCCATAAGCCCGATCCCACCGTTCGCTCCCTGATAGGTAACGATAGGAATTCCGGCCCCATTAATGCTTTCAATATCACGATAAATCGTGCGCACAGATACCTCGAACATATCGGCTAGCTCCTTCGCCTGAATTAGGCGGCGGTTCATTAGCAGGATAACGATAGAGAGCAATCGATCTATTTTCAAAAGACAATTCCTTCTTTCCCGGAGATTTCCGTGAAGTAATGCTGTATTTCATCTTAGCAAATCCTTGAAAATAAAGCATTGTCATAAATTAATGATTCGATTAATATCTAATTAGATATATGTATAAATAGATGAAATGAGGTTTATTTTATGAATAATCACTCAGCTGTTGCGATGTTTAGGAGTCATAAGGGATATTCACGATTGTTCACAGCCGGCTTGATCAATGGAATTGGTGATCGTTTTACTAGCGTTGCAGTACTGGCGCTGGTTCTGCAGTTGACGGGATCAGGCATGGCGGTAGGGATTTCGTTAGGTGTGAGACTGTTTCCTTATTTATTTCTGGCCCCGCTTGGAGGCATACTTAGCAGCAAAATTCCACGCAAATATATCATGATAGCTACAGATATGCTGAGGGTCCCAGTAGCCTTAGCCTTTTTATGGGTGGATGGGGAGGAGAAGCTGTGGTTGTTATATATGGCAAGTTTTTTGCTGGCAGCGGGTGAAGCCATTTACAGCCCTGTTCGTAAGTCCACTATCCCCTTGCTCGTCACCAAAGATTCTCTGCTGGCCGTCAACGGACTAGAGCAGTTAATGAGCGGCTGCGTGCTGATCCTTGGAGCGTTCAGTGGAGGGGTGGTGTCGATGTGGTTTGGTCCGGAGGCAGCGTTCATTATGAATGCAGTGTCTTTTTTAATCGCAGCGATGTTAATTTACGGTATCGATTTTCCACAACATACGGAAATGGTGACGGTGGCTAAGAAGGCTACATATTCTCCTGAGGGGGACTTAGAAAAATCCGATAAAGAAGCACAATACGGTCGGCTGCGTGCTCTGAGAATGGTAATTGGCGGAAGCTTAACGTTGCAGGTCATTTTCGGTTATGAGCTGTTGGTGCCGTTGCTAAATGGTCTGGATAATGTACTGATCAGTGTCTATGCGATACAGGTATTTCACGCGGGGGATATTGGAGTGGGGGCATTTTATGCGGCGCTTGGCATCGGTCTTAGCCTTAGTTTTTTTACCTCACGTTATTTAAAAAAGGGGCTGCTGATTGTAGCCATCGGAGGGCTTTTACTAGAAGGTGTGTTACTCATGGGCATCAGTGTCAGCAATCATTTTGCGGTAGCATTTATGTTATACATCCTGCTGTCATTTGCCGGGGGGACGGGGAATGCCTGTCTGGATACGCTCGTTATGCAGGAAACCCCATCTGCTATGCAGCCCTTTGTGTTTGGACTCCTGTCTGCAGTAGGAAATACGCTGCTGGGATTATCTATGCTGTTCGCCGGGTGGCTATTAGAAGGGGTGGAACCAAGAATGGTAGGGTTTGCTGGGGGAGCGGGATTTGCCATAGTTGCGCTTTTACTCGCAGGATACGCGGGGGTACGCAGCAAGAAAAAACGTACTTAAAAAGGGCGGTGGCTTCACCGTCCCTTGGAAGTTTTTTTAACCTGAGTCTGTAGCTTTATGGCAGCTTTGCGCGGGAACAGGCGGATGCTTATCTTTTTGCGATAGCGATACAGGATTACAAGGGCAGCTATAGCTACACCGCCAGAGATAATCCATAGTGCATATAACTCGAATAAATGGAAAATACCCATCCACTGCGGACCAAATACCCGTCCTATGCCAAGAAACAGCACTACCCAGAATAACGCTCCACTATAAGCGTAGAGGGCGAATTTACGGAAGGGCAGCGCAACTATACCAGCAAAATAGCCGGTAAAGTGACGAACGCCTGGAATAAAATATCCGATGGAAATAAGGATACTGCCGTATTTCTCGAACCATTTTTGCGTTTTATCCAGCTTGGCAGGGGAGAACAGCAACCACTTTCCGTATCGCTGGATGAAGGGCATTCCGGCTTTTAAGCCGACAAAATAGGTGAGGGTCATCCCGGCTGTGGTCCCAGCAAACGCCACTAGAATCAACGTTATGAAATCAAGTCTTCCCGTATAGGAAAGAAAACCTGCAAAAGCCATGGTAGTTTCTCCGGGAAACGGCAAGGCAACGAATTCGAGCAGCAATCCAAAAAACAATACGCTATATCCATATTTGCTGAATAATTCTTGTATAAAGTTCAGCATTTCCATAAGATTCTCACTCTCCAAGGGGCAGTTGCCTTATTCTATTTTGAAGCTTGTCTTCATACAATCTACCAAATGGCTTTTGAGCCAATAGAATGCTGGAGGTAGAGAAGATGAAAGGTAACAAAAACACTCACGGCCGCCGAAACTTGATAAGCGGATTGCTTGTTATGGTTGTAATCGTCATCGTAATGCTGGGATGGAACGCAGGGGAGAGTGTAGATTCTTGGATGAATCGTTCATTACAGTCCGCAAGTGCGGAGTCTGTCTCTGTTAAGAATAATCTCCCGTTAGTGGCGATGCAAGAATTGCCTCCTAAAGCAGAGTCCATTGTGACTGCTTCTCCAGAAGTTAAATTGAATTCCAGTACGGCACAAGTATCCAAGGTGTCGACAACATATTCAGCAATTACGGCCGCAAAGAAAGCTTCAAAAACGGTCTATATTACATTTGACGACGGACCGAGTGACAATACCTTCAACGTTCTAAAAATTTTACAGCAGCAAGGTGTGAAGGCGACCTTTTTTGTCCTTGGTAATCAAGCGAAAAGCCATCCAGAGCTAATTAATGCCATATGGGAACAAGGACATGCTATTGGCAATCATACCTATAATCATAATTACCATGATTTATATAGTGGATTCACTGAATTTTGGAGCCAGATTAAAAAGACCGAAGAAATTGTTCGGGGCATTACAGGGGTTCGCCCACAACTTATCCGCGCCCCGGGCGGAACCTTTGATCACTTTGATAATACCTACTTCAATTTGTTGAAGCAAGCCGGTTATATCGTTACGGATTGGACGGTGGACAGCGGGGATTCTAAACGCAAAGGGGTACCGGCGTCAGAAATCTTAAAAGAGTCAACTGCAGATCTGAAGTCCTCTCGGGTTATTCTTCTGCTGCATGATGGCGGCGGCCATCAGGAGAGTGTTAAAGCACTGCCTGATATTATTGCGCGTTATAAGGCTGCTGGGTACAGCTTTGGCCTTTTAGATGAGACGGTGGAGCCTGTACAATTCAGAGTCTCCTCAAAAGCAAATAGCTTGGGCAGAGTGAAACCTTCGGAAGCTTGGATCACCTCGAATATCATACCGAATGCAGAGCTGTTTGCGCCCGGCAAACCTTTGGTGCTGGAGGTTGGAAAGCTGGAGACGAAGCTGGCGCCAGGTGAATATGCTCTGCAAAAAGGGAAATATATGGTGCCACTTCGCGCTGTGATCGAACGGTTGGGAGGGCAGATTAGTTGGGATGCGGGCAGTCGCAGTGGGAAGATTGCCTGGAACGGCAAAGATATCATCGCGGATGTGGCGAACAAGGAACTCCTGTTAAATCTTCCTGATCATGTTCAAAAGATAAACGGTGCCAGTGTGGAGATGATTGGCGGTTCTATCTGGGTATCGCTGCGTGAGCTGCTGGAGACAGCCGATCATCCTCCTTTAAATATAAGCGTGACGGAAGGTGAGCGCCGGGTAATAGCCTTCTGAGATTTAGCGCTCAGGCAGTTTTTTTAAAAGAAAAAAACAATGTCTGGGCACCCTTTTTCATGGGAAGAATAGATAGTAATAAGTTCCTCAGCTGGGAACAAGTCTAGACCCAAAGGAAGGGTGTTCGTTCCATTGTCCTCTTCAAAAAAAGTAGAACACAAATTAAATAACAAGACTGAAAGAGTTAGAAGCTATCCGCGTAGCCGTAGTGCGTTGGGTGAATGGTTGCGGATGCTGGCTGTGGCTGGAATTATAGGTGTTTTATATGCATGGCGCGGAGGCGCATCACTCTTATTTCTGCTGATCGCTGTAGGCGTTATCATGGTTGGCGGACTGATTGTTCAACTTTCAGGTCCACGGGCGATAAAGATTGAACGGACAATCACTCCAGTAAGACCGATAGCTGGAAGTACATTGCTTGTGAAGGTGCGGGTGAATTTCTCTGCCCGGCTTCCACTGCCATGGCTGACTATCGCTGATTTTTGGGGGGACAGAGGACATCACAAGCTACTGTTTCCGGGATTCAGACGCTCTTTTGAATACACCTACCTTCTTGAGAATATGCCGCGGGGACATCATCATTTGCAGGGCTGTAGAGTAACCTGGGGAGATTTGCCCGGCTGGTTCACAGGCCGATCTGAGCCTGCTGAAGAGCATAGCGTTAAAGTGCTGCCAGCCCCCCTATATTATGGCGGAGCAGTCCCGGACAGCGGCTTTATTAGCGGTGATTCGCGCTATTCTAGAAGGGGAAGAAGCAGCAATGATGAGACCATGGAATCGCGGGAATATGAGCCCGGTGATCCGCTTAGCCGAATTCATTGGAAGAACAGCGCCCGGCTAGGAAATCTGCAGAGCAAAGTTCCGGAGCGTGAAAAGGCAAGAATGAGCTGTATCGTGTTGGCTAATGATCCCAAAAGCTATGAGATTCCAGCCAATGCACTTACACCTCGTGGCAGTCGGGAGGAGCAGCCTCCGGTATTTGAGAAGGCGGTGTCAACGGCGATGGGGCTGATGCTCTTTGCTGAGCAGTCAGGTGCTTATGTCCAGTTATTTAGCGGAGGCTGGCCGGAAGGAATGGCTAGGCATGAAGGACTGGGTAAAATCCCAGGGAGAGTGCTGGATATTCTAACTGATATTTCTCCGAATGGAACAAGAACCCTGTCCGAGCTGTTGGAGGATGCTTCTAGAGGCTGGATTCCGGGAATGACCGTTGCTATAGTGACCGGAAGATTAGAGGAACAATCCGCTAAGGTTATCGCTAAATTCTTAGTGCAAGGTGTAAAAGTTGAGCTCTATTATGCTTGGGATCAGCCAGCTCCGCTGCCTGCTGAGGTAATGCTGCAGGAGATCCGCCAGCCTGTGCGGGGAACGGTCGGGGATAGTCTGGGTCGTCTGGGAGCACGGATGTTTTGTCTGGATGATGCATTGCCAGCTTACAGGCTCAGGGAGGTAGAGTACCATGAATCATCCGGAAAACCAACGCTACGGTAAGCGGATACCGGGTGACACAAGCTTCTCTATGAATGAGCACAGTGGGAAGGAACCAAAGCAGCTCCATTTGGAAAAACTGGAGAACAGTCATGCCGGTAAACAGAGAAAGATACCTCTGTATTATCGCATGCTGTTCTCTTTGGCTATTTTGGGGCTGTTTTTAGAATGGCTGCTCCCTTTATATAGAACGACTTCATTGGAAGATACTGCTAGATTGCTGCAGATTCTGATGATTTCTGCTGCCGTGCTGTTGATGTGGGGAATCCTTCAGATTCCCGGGTGGCTATTGCTAAGTATCCAATGTTTGATGATCGGCACAGCTTGGCTATATCTATGCAGCGAGAGCGTAGGGACAGGATGGCTGGGCATTTATGCAGTAGAAATTCCAAATGATCTGATTTTGCTCTTTTCCGGGCATGTTTCTCAGCTAAGCGAGATCAGCAGACTTTTGATTTTGATTGTTGGCTGGGGGCTGCTGGTATCTTCGGTGCAGCAGCTTGCACTTTTCAGAGGTAGTACGCTGCTGTTTACAGCGGTGACCCTCATTTATCTATTAGTTCTGGATATTGGCTTTGGCGTTAATACGACAACGGATGTTGTAATATCAGTCGGGCTTATTGTATGGATGCAAGCAATGAGTGGTTTGCTCCGTCTGCGGGAACGGGTGGGCAGCATTCACCTGCCGTATGCCCGATGGGGAGTTTTGGCATTAGCAACTGCTATATTCGTCATGATGACAGCATGGTTTGGTGGGCAGGTATATGAAGTACGACCGCCTAACCAAACTACACTCCAGTCAACCTTTGAAAAGCTGCAGGAATGGGCTTCGGGCCATATGCCGGAAGATAATGAGGCTATACCTGCAGGAACAACAGGGTATAGTACAAATGATGGAGAACTGGGTGCTCCATTATCACGCAATACCGAGCCAGTCTTCACAGCGTTGACCAGTCAGCGTACCTATTGGCGCGGGGAGAGCATTGCCTACTATGACGGTCGCCGTTGGATCAGAGGGGGTGAGGAGTTTACTCCGCTTAACTTGTCCAGCCTGCCTCAGATTCCGGCGACGGTAACCACTACTAATGGGGGGCGGACTTTGCAACAGCGGATACAATTTGCTATTCCCTCTTCCGGTGGAATTCCTGTATTCAATGCGGGCACCCTAACAGATGTTGAGACAGTTCAACTATCCAATGGCAGCCAGCTTGGTTATGTTCTGGCGAATAAGGACAGGGATACCTTTCGTCTGCCAGATTCGGTGGGGTCAACTCGGATCACTGAGTATATAGTTGATTCTATACTTCCCGAGAGTAATCCAGTACTGCTGCGCGGGTTGGGTGATGCTGATCCTCAAGAGATAAAGAACAAATATTTGCAGCTGCCTGATTTATTACCTGAGCGAGTGAAAGCTCTGGCAGAGAAGCTCACAGCTTCCTCGGGCAACCGATATGACTCCGCAACCGCCATTCGGGATTATTTGCAAAACGGGTATTCTTACACGCTGGATACCATGGTTCCGCCAGCTGGGGCTGATTTTGTGGATCATTTCCTGTTTGAGACCAAACAAGGTTACTGTGTGCATTTTGCCACAGCGATGACCGTATTGCTGCGAAGCACAGGTATTCCAGCGCGGTATGTTCAAGGCTACGGACCTGGAACCCAGCAGGAGGAAGCCATGCCGGCGAAGTATTTAGTCACCCAAGGGGATGCGCATGCTTGGGTAGAGGTTTATTTTGCCGGCGCAGGTTGGGTTCCTTTCGATCCGACGCCGGGTCCTGCGCTTGCGGCTGGCTTCCCCGCGCCGGCACGGCCTGCGGCCGCGGCGATTGCACCGCAAGCAACGCGCAGCGCGGAACTGCCCGTCCTGCCGCTGGCGGGCGGGCCTTTTCAGCGCCGCTCGCGGCCGCGGCGCTGCTTCCCGCCGCCGCTTGGCGCTGGCGGCGCAGCCTGGCTCTGCTGCTGGCCGCGCGTCGCGGCAGCAGCTTGAGCCGTGAGAGGCAGCTGCGCGCGGCCTCTCTGGCTTGGCACGGGCTGGCGGAGCGGTTTGGACCGCCGCCGCCCGGCGTTACTGGCAGGGAGTATGTGGACTCCCTGCGGATTTACGATGCCGGACTAGATGTAGCCGTCCGGCAGTTTGTCCGCCAGTGGGAGACCCTGGCGTACGCGCCAGCTTCGGCCTCCACAGCCGTGATCTCTGCCCGCGACAATCCCGTAGACTCCGCTCCCGCCCTTGGCGGCGAACCTGCGGCTTCTGATGCGGCCGCGTTTATTCGCGAATGTCTGCTCATTACCTTCCGTTTAACATAAACGGCTAATAACGCTTAGATCCGCTATCTAATTTATGCCATAGCAAGGAAGGTTCTGCATGAAGTTTTATCACTCTCTGATTATGAGAGGCGTGTCCTCCTTTCCTTGACGATGAGAATTAACCATGAGTATAATGAATCCAATAATCAAGGGAGGCACGTAATGAACAAGCCAAATGAAATTATCGTCGTTCTCGATTTTGGGGGACAATACAACCAACTTATCGCGCGCAGAATTCGGGACCTGGGAGTATACAGCGAACTTTTGCCGTACAATACGCCAGTTGACAAGATTAAAGCACTTTCGCCTAAAGGAATTGTCTTCTCCGGCGGACCTAGCAGTGTATACGCTGAAGAAGCACCACACGTAGATCCGGCTATTTATGATCTAGGAGTGCCGATCTTCGGTATTTGTTATGGTATGCAGCTGATGGCTCATCAGCTTGATGGTAAAGTAGAACGTTCGGCTAAACGGGAATATGGTAAAGCTGATGTTGACTTTGCAGAAGGAACTGCTTTAGTTGCAGGATTGGAGAACCGCCAGACTGTATGGATGAGCCACGGTGACCATGTAGTTGAGCTTCCAACAGGCTTCAAGCTGGATGCAGGTACAGAAAGTGCTCCAATTGCAGCAATGAGCAACGCGGAGCGCAAACTGTTCGCTGTGCAATTCCACCCAGAAGTACGTCACTCCGTTCAAGGTAACGAGATGATCTCGAACTTCTTATACCAAGTTTGTGGTTGCGACGGCAAATGGACAATGGAATCGTTTATCGATGAAGCCGTTCAAGATATTCGCAATCAAGTCGGAGATAAAAAAGTACTCTGCGCTCTTAGTGGCGGAGTGGATTCTTCCGTTGTGGCTATGCTTATCCACCGTGCAATCGGAGATCAATTGACCTGTATGTTTATTGACCACGGCCTTCTGCGTAAAGGTGAAGCAGAAAGCGTTATGGAGACTTTCGTAGGCAAATTCGATATTCATGTAGTGAAAATCGATGCACGCGATCGCTTCATGAGCAAACTTGCAGGTGTTGAAGACCCTGAGCAAAAACGTAAAATCATTGGTAACGAGTTTATCTACTGCTTCGACGAAGAGTCAGCTAAGCTCGGAGATTTTTCATTCCTTGCACAAGGTACGCTTTATACGGATATCGTTGAGAGTGGAACAGCTACAGCGCAAACCATTAAATCCCACCACAATGTGGGCGGCCTGCCAGAAGATATGAAATTTAGCTTGATCGAGCCGCTAAACACCTTGTTTAAGGACGAAGTTCGTAAACTCGGTGAAGAGCTGGGCATGCCACGTGCGATCGTATGGCGTCAGCCTTTCCCAGGTCCAGGTCTTGCTATTCGTGTCTTGGGTGAAGTAACAGAGGACAAGCTTACCATCGTTCGTGATTCTGACTACATTCTGCAAGAAGAAATTGCTAAAGCGGGATTAGACCGTGAAATTTGGCAATACTTCACTGCCCTGCCTAACATGAAGAGTGTCGGAGTTATGGGTGATGCTCGTACGTATTCCTACACAGTAGGTGTTCGTGCAGTAACTTCCATCGATGGCATGACCGCTGACTGGGCACGTATCCCATGGGATGTTCTTGAGAAAATCTCTGTACGTATTGTCAACGAAGTTGAGAATGTAAACCGCGTAGTGTATGACATTACTTCGAAACCACCTGCAACGATTGAGTGGGAATAGCATATAGCAATAACAAACCTGCAGCTCCTTATTTATTAAGGGACTGCAGGTTTTTTTTATTAACCGTGAAGCTTGTGACGGACCCTATATAGCAACTTTAGAGAATGTGATAAACTGGGAAAAATAAACTTACAGGAGCCATTAGAATGGGATTCTCACTTATTGGAACACTAATAGCTATGGTTATTCTTGCCCCAAGTTTACTGATGATTAAGTTTCCGCCCAATCATGTTCCCAGCGGTTTAAAAGATGCCGGCATCGTCTACACTCTTTTGGAGAGAGTAGGGCAGTTGGGGTGTATAGCCATTCTTGCGATTTCAAAGGATAACTTTGAAAATGTAGAATTCGGGATCTGGGCTGCACTTATCTTTGTGTTTATCACGATTTATTACGGTTTATGGATTCGTTATATGGTTAAGGGACAGCAATTCAGATTATTATGGGCTCCACTATTGTTTCTTCCGATTCCCATGGCAGTTCTCCCTGTTTGTGCATTTGGATTTGCGGCTATATGGGGCAGATCTTTCTGGTTGGGTATTGCAGTGGTTTGTTTAGCTATAGGGCATTTTGCTAATTCTTGGCATAGCTATCAGTATTCCAAAGGCCAATAAGCCAGGGAACATCGAAATTGTTTTATAGGGAAAAATACCCGTTTGAAAAGGCCTTTGATAGTTAATAAGCTGCATGATTTAAAGGATTTTGGGGTTGAAGTTAAAGATAAAAATGTATGAATTACGAACAATAGAAAAAATAAAGTCGAAAATGTTCGCTTTTTTCATTGACAACTTATGTGATGTCCACCTAAAATGATAAAGCACAACAACATAATTCTTTCGTATATTTCCGGGAATAGGCCTGGAAGTTTCTACGAGGTCACCGTAATGACCTGGCTACGATTAAGAAGAGCTGAGCAACCTGTATCGTCCTGAATCTAGGGCTATAGTCATGGGTGCTACTCTTTTTTTCGAGCCGGTGTCGATCAGATACCGGCTTTTTGTTGCTGTCAGCCACAACATACCTTAGGGGGAGAACAATTTGAATCGGTTTTTCAAGTTGAAAGAGAACGGCACTACAGTACGTACAGAGATAATGGCCGGCTTGACTACGTTCATGGCTATGGCTTACATCCTGTCGGTTAATCCGAGCACATTAACAGCATTTGGCCGCATCGATATGGGCTGGTACTCTGTATTTCTAGCGACTGCGCTGGCAGCAGGTATTTTCACCATTGCAATGGGCGTGTTTATAAACTTTCCAGTAGCATTGGCACCAGGTATGGGACTTAATGCATACTTTGCTTCCGTAATTTTGTCTTCTGCAACCTCAGAACATCCATTCACTTGGCAAATGGGTCTGACCGCAGTATTTATTTCCGGTTTGATCTTCATCCTGCTTACGGTTACCCGAGTGCGGCAGATCTTACTGACAGCCATTCCTGACAGCTTAAAGCATGCCATTACCGTAGGTATCGGGATGTTCATTACAATCCTTGGGCTTAAGAACAGTGGTTTGATGACGATTGGTGTCGAAGCTGGTAAAGATATTTCCGCCAATACATTCACAGATGTCCTATCCTTTGAAACAATCATTCATATGGGTAGTCTAGAGAACACTGATGTACAGTTGGTAATTATCGGATTGCTTCTTATTTCCATCCTGATGGTACTGCAAGTTAAAGGTGCGATTTTATTCGGTATCTTGGGTACAACCCTCGCGGGTATACTGATGGGTGTAGTTGATTTTGGCTCATTGTCCAGTCCGACAACCCCTTGGGTGCCTGACCTGACGCAATTGAACTTTTTCGAGTTTGACTGGGATGGTATCCTGCACACCGGTATTGTTTCAGCAATCGCAACATTCACTTTTGTAGAATTGTTCGATACATTTGGTACACTTGTAGGTACTGCTCAACGCGCTGGTATTATGGACAACCCTGAAGAAGGTAACAAACGTGTAGGTAATGCAATGTTTGTCGATGCCATTGCTGTTGCTGGTGGTGCGGCATTGGGTACTTCCACTACTACTGCTTTTGTAGAAAGCGCGGCAGGTGTTGCTGAAGGTGGACGTACAGGTCTTACAGCTGTAACAACGGGTGTGTGCTTCTTGCTTGCGTTGTTCCTTGCACCAATAGTAGCTCTGATCCCTGGATCTGCTACAGCCGCAGCATTGATTGTCGTAGGCGTGCTCATGGCACAATCGATTCGCGAAATTGATTTTCAAGATATGGTTGTTGCGATTCCAGCGTTCCTTACTCTAGTAATCATGCCTTTCACTTATAATATTGCTAATGGTATTTCCTTTGGTATCGTAACTTATGTAATCCTTGCTTGTGTAGCTAACCTTGCTGGCAAGAAAAAATACGATATTCACTGGATGATGTGGGTACTTGCTATTCTGATTATTCTCCGTTATGTATTTCTTGGTAGTGCGGGCTAACTCATATATAGCATACAGATGTGCATTCAACGGCTCCTTCATAACTGAGGGGGCCCTTTTTTTATATTTTTGTTGGCACTTAACCATTCAGCCTAGTCTATGTTTCTAGCTTTTCATCATCTATGATTTAGATTATATTGTTGAAGAGGTGATGTTCAGGACGAGGCAGCCTTGGCGTTAGAGTCCAATTTGTTCCCTCCTTGATCCTGATCTCTGTTTATTTTGTACTGAAAATACTTCAAACCCCTAGGTGGTCCTATGGTCTTACCATTTTGTTAGTTCTCTCGCTTTATGCTGATAGAATGGCCTGTTTTTTTGCTCCGGTATTTGCTTTAGCCACTGCGATTCTTCTATTCTATATAAGAGTCTATATAAGAGCCTTGAGGCTTAGGGCGATCCTATGGAATGGAATATTGTGGATGGAAGGGTCTGCGATCCAGATAAGGTTAACATACCCTATATTTATATGCTCTTTTATGAGAAAATCAATCCAAATGATTTCTTAGCAACGGTGAAATACACTAATTCGGGAGTTGTTTTTCAGAAGGGATATGCTTTTGGCTGGACTAAGATGAATATAGGACGAGGTGAGGTTGGGACGATGATCAAGAGTACACGTGCGGCCGTAATGACTGTATTGATGCTGTTATTGTTTGTGCTTCCTGTAACAAGCATTTATGCAGAGGGGAATCTATTGCAGAACCCTAGCTTTGAGGAGGGGGGAGATGATGCGCCTTCTAACTGGACTAAGGATATGTGGATTTCAGGAGATAATTCAGGCCTACTTTCAATCCAATCGGAGGAAGTTCATTCAGGCAGCAAGGCGGCAGTCATTGAGAATATCGAGCCCAATCATTCGAAATGGGTGCAGACGATTGAGGCTACGCCGAATAGTTATTATAAAATCTCTGGATGGATCAAAGTAGTAAGTACAGCAGGGGAGGGAATGGGCGCCAACATTCTTGCCGTTGGAGTAGGCGGGGGGTATCCCAGCGTAACTGATACGGCAGGTGAATGGCAGTATCTTGAATATATCGGCCAGACAGGACCGGAGCAGAAGTCATTTGGCATAGGCGCAAGTCTGGGCGGCTACTCTAGCTTGATTCAAGGTAAGGCTTATTTTGATGATTTTGCTGTAGAAAAATTAGACGCGGCTCCCGAAGGGGCTAACGTTATTTCGCTGGATAGTTCAGCGGTTAGTCCAGATGCCGGCGACAAGAAGGCAGACACTCCACATAAAGTATCTCCAACTAAGATGTTGCTGATCTCAGCGCTGTTTAGCGTGTTTTTTGCAGTGCTTTATACTAAGGCATTCCGTAGTGAGAAGCTTATGAAGCAGCCTGAGAATATTTATTCCAAATGGCTGAGCATTGCCATCGGAATTGCTTTTATCCTGAGAGTGTGGATTGGTCTTACCGCGCAAGGATATCAGAATGATATGAATACCTTTATTTCTTGGGGACAGCGTATGGTGGATTTAGGTCCAGGCAAATTTTATGAAGAAGGTTATTTTGCCGATTATCCTCCTGGCTATTTGTACATATTGTACGTGCTTAGCGCCATTCGTGGCGTTTTAGGATTCACTCAGGGCTCAGGTGGAGAGAATTTGCTCTTCAAGCTCCCTGCGATCCTTTCTGATTTGGTGCTCGGCTACTTCATTTATCAAATGTCACGCAAAAAACTCGGCACAGGAATAGCTTTCGGCTTAATGTTGTTGTTTCTGTTTAACCCAGCGGTACTTATTAATTCAGCGGCTTGGGGACAAGCAGATTCATTCTTTTTGATCTTCCTGCTGCTCAGTATCCATGGCGCTGCGAACAAAAAGTTTGTCCGCTCCGCAATTTTGTTTGCCTTAGCGACGCTAATTAAACCGCAAGCGTTGATATTCACGCCGGTATTGTTGTTTGCTTTTTATCATCACCGCGCTTGGAAGCAGCTTGGATTCGGAGCTTTGTATGGATTAGGGATCTTCGGATTGCTTGCGGCACCGTTTTTCTGGAATAACGGAGGATTGGTAGGGGTTATTGATCTTTACAAGAGTACGTTATCTTCCTATCCGTATTCTTCAGTGAATGCATTTAATCTGTATGCACTGACTGATCCGATGTGGTCATCCCTTGATCTAACCTGGCTTGGCATTCCATACCGTGTATGGGGCTTCATATTTATTTTAGTGGCTGTAGCTGTTGCGGCATTTTATTCCTTTAAAAAGGATCGCTTGGACCTGACCAAATCCTATTTTATCGGGATGGTGCTTATAGTAGTGGTCTTTGTGCTTGGCACCAAAATGCATGAACGTTATATGTTCCCTGCTCTTATTCTTTGTTTGTTTACTTATATAGAAAGTCGGGACCGCCGCTTTTTATCGCTATTTCTCGGATTCAGCTTAACGCAATACATCAATGTGGCGTACACCTTATCCCACCTGAATGCAGATGTTAGCCCGGGTGCAGACGGAATCGTATTAGTGACTGCTATAGCTAATCTAGCATTACTGCTTTATATGCTGAATATCGGATACGATGTGTATGTCCGCAAGGGAATAAAACCTCTTCCAGCACCAATTACACCGGAAGAACAATATGAAGAAGACTTGAGAGTTGTCGGGCAAATTAAACCGCATCAGAAGGGAGGGCGATTTAACGATGAAGTTTAAGCGTATAGATTGGATATGCATAATAGCTATTACGGCCGTTTACGCAGCGCTTGCTTTATATAATCTTGGCTCTACTAAATCTCCAGAGACCTTATGGGAGCCTGCTGCCAGTGGTGAAAGCTTCTATGTAGATTTGGGGCAGAGTAAACCATTGGAACGGGTCAATATCTTTGGAGGCGTGGGCACGGGGAAGTTCAAGCTGGAATTCAGCGACAATCCTGAGGTCTGGAGCAGTCCGATGGATGTGAGTGAGGATGTTGGGAATGTCTTCATCTGGAAAAGCCAACCCCTGAACGTTACTGCGAGATATGTGAAGTTTACAGTTACCTCTCCAGGGTTCACTTTGAACGAAATGGCCTTTTATGAGCAGGGGGGAGAAAGAATCCCCCTTCCTATTGCCGGTGTGACACCGGATGCTAACGCAGTACCTAAAAGAGGAGCAGCGGCCAATCTTTTTGACGAGCAGTCGCTCATTCCGGAATATTCTAACTTTATGAATAGCACTTATTTTGACGAGATCTATCATGCGCGAACAGCTTATGAATATACACACGGGATAGTGCCTTACGAGAATACGCATCCACCGCTTGGCAAGCTGTTGATTGCCATAGGTATGGAGCTGTTCGGAGTCAATCCATTCGGCTGGCGTATTATCGGAACCTTGTTCGGAGTTGCCATGTTACCTCTTATATATGTAATGGCGCTGCGTTTGTTTAAGAAAAGCAAATACGCCGCTCTCGCGGCAGGATTGTTTTCGCTGGATTTCATGCATTTCACACAGACAAGAATCTCCACGATTGACGTATACGGAGTATTCTTCATTATGTTGATGTTCTATTTTATGCAGCGGTATTACACAATGAATTTCTACAAGCAGCCTTTAAGAAAAACATTAATTCCGTTATTCTGGTCTGGCTTATTCTTCGGAATCGGCGTAGCTTCGAAATGGATTGTGCTCTATGGAGGAGCAGGGCTGGCCATTATGCTGGCTATCTCCCTTTTTGAACGCTACAGAGAATACCAAGCCTCCGGACGCCTGCTGGCAGAGGGGAAGATTAAAGACAAGGAATTGCTGGGCACCTGTCGTGAAGCAGTAGATTCTTTTTGGAAAAAGACTATTATTACGTTGGCTAGTTGTATCGGGTTCTTTGTAATTATTCCAGTAATTATTTATAGCTTATCTTTTGTGCCAGGGTTATCTGCATCAGCAGAGGGCTTCACTATAAAAGGTTTGATTGATTCCCAAAAGAATATGTACAACTACCACAGCCAGCTTGTAGCTACACATCCTTTTGCTTCCTCATGGTGGCAATGGCCGTTTATGAAGAGACCGGTCTGGTTCTTTAGCGGCGGTGAAGGTTTGCCGGAAGGTCAGGTCAGCAGTATAGTGACTATGGGGAATCCTCTTATCTGGTGGACGGGTATTTTTGCGATGCTGGCAACGCTGTGGATTACGCTGAAACGTAAAGATAAGAACCTCTACATGATCTGGATCGCCTTCTTCTCGCAATATGTTCCGTGGATGCTTGTCCCAAGAGAAACATTTATTTACCATTATTTTGCTATGGTACCATTTATGATTCTTGGTATTGTATATATAATGAAGTTGCTGGATAGTAAATTCCCTGAGGCCCGTTACGTACAGTATGTCTATGTAGCCGTTGCTTTGCTGCTCTTTATCGCTTTCTACCCGGTACTGTCAGGGATGCAGGTCAGTGGAGATTACGTGAAAGATATGCTGCGTTGGTTCCCTACTTGGGTTTTCTAGGATTTAATAAAAATCTATAAAATAAGTTTATGAATGCAGCGTTATTATGAAGTGTAGATGGATGTAACGCTCCAAAAAGCTTGTAGGAGGAATAAAGGTGAAAGCCAGATATAGTGTGATTGTACCCATGTTCAATGAGGAGCAAGTAATTAGCCATACTTATGAACGTTTGAAAAAAGTAATGGACGAGTGCGGCGATACTTATGAGCTGGTCTTCGTCAATGACGGCAGTCGTGATCGTTCCGCCCAGATGATTCGGGAGATCTGTGAACGAGACGAGCATGTCAAGCTGATTGACTTCTCGCGTAATTTCGGACATCAGGTAGCGATTACAGCTGGCATGGACTATGCCGAAGGTCAAGCGGTTGTTGTTATTGACGCTGATCTTCAGGATCCTCCGGAGGTCATTCTGCAAATGATCGAGAAGTGGAAAGAGGGCTACGACGTTGTATATGCGAAACGCCTGAAGCGCCACGGAGAAACGATGTTCAAAAAGGTCACCGCGAAGCTTTTTTACCGCCTGCTCAGCAGTATGACAAGTGTGGATATTCCTACGGATACAGGCGATTTCCGTCTTATTGACCGTAAGGTATGTGATGTCCTGCGGGGACTTAAAGAAAAGAACCGCTATGTCAGAGGTTTGGTGAGCTGGGTTGGCTTCAAGCAGACTATGGTGGAATATGAACGGGAAGAACGTTTTGCCGGAGAAACCAAATATCCGCTGAAGAAAATGATTCGTTTTGCGTTAGATGGCATCACCTCTTTTTCATATAAGCCCCTTAAGATTGCTACGTATATTGGATTCTTTCTTTCATTTTCTAGCTTTCTCTATTTATTTTTCGTCTTGTTCCAAAGGATATTTTTCACCTCCTGGACGGTTCCGGGCTGGGCTTCCATTGTAGGTGTCAATCTGCTCTTTAACGGTATTGTTCTGATGCTGTTGGGTGTGATTGGGGAGTATATCGGACGGATTTATGACGAGTCTAAAGATAGACCGCTATATATTGTTAGTGAGACTAAAGGCTACCAGAACGAAGAACAACTGGACCGCCGGAAGGACCACAATGATGTCAGATAAGAACTTGCGCGCTGCATTCATACAGTTCCTCAAATTTAATGCCGTAGGTTTGCTCAATACGCTTATTGATTTTGTGATTTTCACATTGTTGAATTCACTAGGGATGGTATACGCATTGGCGCAGGTGATCTCCTATAGTGCAGGCACGGCGAATAGCTTTATTTTGAATAAAAAAGTTACCTTTCGTGATCGCAACCGGGGGAATAAAGAAGGCTTCGACCGCGTACAGCTGGTCAAGTTTATCGTGCTGAATCTGGTAGTGCTCGGAATATCACTGCTGTTAATGCATCTGTTGACAGACAAACTAGGTATTCAAGTCTTGATCTCCAAGGTGCTGGTTACCTTTATCACGGTGATCATCAATTTCTTTGGAAGTCGTAAATGGGTATTTTAAACATTAATTTCAGGCAGAAGGAGTTGCTATGCTTAAAGGCAAGTAGCTGTTTCTGCTTGATTTGTATATAACCATAGAAACAATATACGGAGGTGAATAACATTGCGTAAATTCTCCTATCTACTCATACTGGCTGGGATACTTATCATGTTATATCCGACAGCTAACGAGTGGTACAACGACAGGCAGCAGGAGAAGTTATTAGAAACGGCTGAACTAAGCACTGCCGATAGTACTCCCCAGCCAGATCTAAAGAGCAGGTATGCTGAAGTTACTCAGCTGTTAGCAGAGGAATCGGTTCTGGATGCTCAGGCACAGCCCCAACCCCAAGAGACAGAAAAGCCTGAACCGGAGATTGCAGTCGGTGGCAAAGTAATCGCACTAATTGAAATCGATAAGATTGATTTGAAGCTGCCTGTATTAGAAGGGGCTACAAAAGCTAATATGAAACATGCTGCAGCCCATATGAAAGAAACGGCACCCCTTGGAGAGATCGGGAATGCTGCAATCGCGGCGCATCGGGCTAGAACTACGGGGCGTTTGTTTAACAGATTGAATGAGGTTGTTGTGGGGGATGTTATCACGGTAAAGACTAGTGATCAGGTGTTTAACTATGAGGTATACGATATTTCTGTTGTAGATCCGAGTGATGTCTCCGTTCTTGACGGGAATGACAAGGATAAGATTCTTACTCTGATTACATGTGATCCGCTAGTGAATCCAACGCATCGGCTGATTGTTCATGCCAAATTAACAAAAGGAGAATAGTGAATGACAAGAAAACACAAATACCGGGAGATATTTATAAAATAATGGGTAATCTAGTAAATTAGGTCTTGTTCACAACTATAAATATGATAGTATTATACTATGAAAGCTAAACACGATAACGGCAAACCTTCCGAAAGGTAGGGACGCAAAGCTAAAGGGCCTTTTCCCGAAAGGATGGCAGCCAGCTACCGAATGAAGAGGCTTTTTTTGTTTGTTTCAAATGGATTCTATCAATTATATCTAGTAAAGCTAGAACAGATAGAGCTTATACGATAACGGCAAACCTATCGAAAGGTAGGGACGCAAAGCTAAAGGGCCTTCCCGAAAGGATGGCAGCCAGCTACCGAAAGGAGTTTTATCCGTGAAAAAGGTTTATTTTATGCTGGTGGCGTTGTTCGTCCTAATGACTTCAGTTCCGGTAAGTACAGCTCAAGCTGCAAGTGCAGATGCCAGCTGGTTGATTACATCCAAAGTGGCTCAAGGTGTGATTGGTATTAACTATGATATTCCGAAAGATAAAAGAATCAAACTCATGATCACCAAAGATAACAGCAGCTATACATATAACTTGTATGCTTCTGGACAAGCTGAGGACTTCCCTTTGCAACAAGGAAATGGGACTTATAAGGTTTCTGTTCTGGAGAACACAACCGGCAATAAATACAAAGCATTATATTCCGAAGTAGTAGACGTAACCATGAGTGACTCGAATTCCGTATATTTGGGCTCCGTACAGAATGTGAAATGGAGTTCTTCTGATAAAGCGATTGTCAAAGCTAAACAATTAGTACAAGGCAAAACAACAGACGAAGAGAAAGTTAAAGCGATCTATAACTATGTAGTTGCGAATGTACAATATGATTACTCTCTTGCAAATAGTGTAACTACTGATTATATTCCAAGCATCGATAAGACATTGACTACTAAAAAAGGGATTTGCTATGATTACGCTTCTCTTTTTGCCGCAATGCTGCGGAGTGTAGATGTTCCTGCTAAGTTGGTAATGGGGAATACAAGCTACGTTACGCAATATCATGCATGGAACGAAGTGTTGCTTAATGGGAAGTGGGTTACCATTGATACTACAGTGGATGCAGGACTTGCAAAGAGTGATAAGAAAACCGATTTAATTAAAGCCTCAAGCAAATATACTGCGGCAAAATACTATTAAGTTCGTCGCTAGAAACATAACTCTATTAAATAAACAACTGGCTTAATTATTAAGCCAGTTGTTTATTTTTATATTAGGGGTTGCTTTTCTATTAATAGTTGGGGTATTATAGGTAAGCGTTGTTAGACAGCGTACAGGCGATATAGACGAGGCTGATAAAAAGCTTCGAAAAATAAAGCTTGCATTTCTGAAAACAACATGATATATTATAAGAGTTGCTGCTGAGACATTAAACGGCGCCAACGAGAACTTGATCTTTGAAAACTGAACAACGAGTGAGTAGGAAATCACGCAAGTGAAATCCAAAATTAGAGAATTAATTTTCTCGTCAGATGTTTCAAAATGAGCATATCGCTCTTTTCAATACTAATTGGAGAGTTTGATCCTGGCTCAGGACGAACGCTGGCGGCGTGCCTAATACATGCAAGTCGAGCGGAGTTATTTTGAAAGCTTGCTTTCAAAATAACTTAGCGGCGGACGGGTGAGTAACACGTAGGCAACCTGCCCTTCAGACTGGGATAACTACCGGAAACGGTAGCTAATACCGGATAATTTCTTTTTTCTCCTGAGAGAAGAATGAAAGACGGAGCAATCTGTCACTGAGGGATGGGCCTGCGGCGCATTAGCTAGTTGGTGGGGTAACGGCCCACCAAGGCGACGATGCGTAGCCGACCTGAGAGGGTGAACGGCCACACTGGGACTGAGACACGGCCCAGACTCCTACGGGAGGCAGCAGTAGGGAATCTTCCGCAATGGGCGAAAGCCTGACGGAGCAACGCCGCGTGAGTGATGAAGGTTTTCGGATCGTAAAGCTCTGTTGCCAGGGAAGAACGTCCGGTAGAGTAACTGCTACCGGAGTGACGGTACCTGAGAAGAAAGCCCCGGCTAACTACGTGCCAGCAGCCGCGGTAATACGTAGGGGGCAAGCGTTGTCCGGAATTATTGGGCGTAAAGCGCGCGCAGGCGGCTATTTAAGTCTGGTGTTTAAACCTTGGGCTCAACCTGAGGTCGCACTGGAAACTGGGTGGCTTGAGTACAGAAGAGGAAAGTGGAATTCCACGTGTAGCGGTGAAATGCGTAGATATGTGGAGGAACACCAGTGGCGAAGGCGACTTTCTGGGCTGTAACTGACGCTGAGGCGCGAAAGCGTGGGGAGCAAACAGGATTAGATACCCTGGTAGTCCACGCCGTAAACGATGAGTGCTAGGTGTTAGGGGTTTCGATACCCTTGGTGCCGAAGTTAACACAGTAAGCACTCCGCCTGGGGAGTACGGTCGCAAGACTGAAACTCAAAGGAATTGACGGGGACCCGCACAAGCAGTGGAGTATGTGGTTTAATTCGAAGCAACGCGAAGAACCTTACCAGGTCTTGACATCCCTCTGAATCTGCTAGAGATAGCAGCGGCCTTCGGGACAGAGGAGACAGGTGGTGCATGGTTGTCGTCAGCTCGTGTCGTGAGATGTTGGGTTAAGTCCCGCAACGAGCGCAACCCTTAACTTTAGTTGCCAGCAAGTAATGTTGGGCACTCTAGAGTGACTGCCGGTGACAAACCGGAGGAAGGTGGGGATGACGTCAAATCATCATGCCCCTTATGACCTGGGCTACACACGTACTACAATGGCCGGTACAACGGGAAGCGAAGCCGCGAGGTGGAGCCAATCCCATCAAAGCCGGTCTCAGTTCGGATTGCAGGCTGCAACTCGCCTGCATGAAGTCGGAATTGCTAGTAATCGCGGATCAGCATGCCGCGGTGAATACGTTCCCGGGTCTTGTACACACCGCCCGTCACACCACGAGAGTTTACAACACCCGAAGTCGGTGGGGTAACCCGCAAGGGAGCCAGCCGCCGAAGGTGGGGTAGATGATTGGGGTGAAGTCGTAACAAGGTAGCCGTATCGGAAGGTGCGGCTGGATCACCTCCTTTCTATGGAGAATCGTTCTCTGCAATGAGGACATTCAAATCGGAAGCTAAGCTTCCAAAACTCAGGTTTAGGCCTGTTACTCACTCGTTGCTCAGTTTTGAGAGTTTAAGCTCTCAAGTAAGACTTGATCCTTGAAAACTGGATACCGAAACGAATTTGCGTTTTAGAACATCTTTTAGCAACTTGTGCAAACAAGTAAATGTTATTAGTGAGATTTTTCTTCGGAAGAATCAAGGTTAAGCTAATAAGAGCACACGGAGGATGCCTAGGCGCCAGGAGCCGACGAAGGACGTGGCGAACAACGAAACTGCCTCGGGGAGCTGTAAGCAAGCTTTGATCCGGGGGTGTCCGAATGGGGAAACCCAGCTGTGGTAATTCGCAGTTACTCATACCTGAATACATAGGGTGTGTAGAGGCAGACCAGGGGAACTGAAACATCTAAGTACCCTGAGGAAGAGAAAACAATAGTGATTCCGTCAGTAGCGGCGAGCGAACGCGGAACAGCCTAAACCTAAGAGCTTGCTCTTAGGGGTTGTGGGACGTCTCACATGGAGTTACAAAGGAATATGGTAGGTGAAGAGGTCTGGAAAGGCCCGCGATAGAGGTAAAAGCCCTGTAACCTAAACTGTATTCTCTCCGAGACGGATCCCGAGTAGTGCGGGGCACGTGAAACCCCGTATGAATCCAGCAGGACCATCTGCTAAGGCTAAATACTACCTGGCGACCGATAGTGAAACAGTACCGTGAGGGAAAGGTGAAAAGCACCCCGGAAGGGGAGTGAAATAGAACCTGAAACCGTGTGCTTACAAAAAGTCAGAGCCCTATTAATGGGTGATGGCGTGCCTTTTGTAGAATGAACCGGCGAGTTACGTTTAACATGCAAGGTTAAGCCGAGAAGGTGGAGCCGCAGCGAAAGCGAGTCTGAATAGGGCGAATTAGTATGTGGACGTAGACCCGAAACCGTGTGATCTACCCCTGTCCAGGGTGAAGGTGCGGTAACACGCACTGGAGGCCCGAACCCACGTACGTTGAAAAGTGCGGGGATGAGGTGGGGGTAGCGGAGAAATTCCAATCGAACTCGGAGATAGCTGGTTCTCCCCGAAATAGCTTTAGGGCTAGCCTCGGTATAAGAGTAGTGGAGGTAGAGCACTGATTGGGTGCGGGGTCCGCAAGGATTACCAAGCTCAGTCAAACTCCGAATGCCATATACTTATTGCCGGGAGTCAGACAGTGAGTGCTAAGATCCATTGTCAAAAGGGAAACAGCCCAGACCATCAGCTAAGGTCCCCAAGTGTGTGTTAAGTGGGAAAGGATGTGGAGTTGCACAGACAACCAGGATGTTGGCTTAGAAGCAGCCACCATTGAAAGAGTGCGTAATAGCTCACTGGTCGAGTGACTCTGCGCCGAAAATGTAACGGGGCTAAACACACCACCGAAGCTATGGCTAGATACGTATGTATCTGGGGTAGGGGAGCGTTGTGTAGGGGTTGAAGGTGTACTGAAAAGAGCGCTGGACACTACACAAGTGAGAATGCCGGTATGAGTAACGAAAAGATCAGTGAGAATCTGATCCGCCGAAAGCCCAAGGTTTCCTGAGGAAGGCTCGTCCGCTCAGGGTAAGTCGGGACCTAAGGCGAGGCCGAAAGGCGTAGTCGAAGGACAACAGTTTGAAATTACTGTACCACCGTAATCCGCTATGAGCGATGGGGTGACGCAGGAGGGTAGTGACGCGGACTGATGGATGTCCGTCTAAGCAGTGAGGCTGATGTGTAGGCAAATCCGCACATCATTAAGGCTGGGCTGTGATGGGGAGCGAAAATTGTAGTAGCGAAGGTCATGATCTCACACTGCCAAGAAAAGCCTCTAGCCAGGAGAAGGTGCCCGTACCGCAAACCGACACAGGTAGGCGAGAAGAGAATTCTAAGGCGCGCGGAAGAACTCTCGTTAAGGAACTCGGCAAAATGACCCCGTAACTTCGGGAGAAGGGGTGCCCCGGTAGTGTGAATAGCACGAGGGGGCCGCAGTGAAAAGGCCCAAGCGACTGTTTAGCAAAAACACAGGTCTGTGCGAAGCCGCAAGGCGAAGTATACGGGCTGACGCCTGCCCGGTGCTGGAAGGTTAAGGGGAGTGGTTAGGGGTAACCCGAAGCTATGAACCGAAGCCCCAGTAAACGGCGGCCGTAACTATAACGGTCCTAAGGTAGCGAAATTCCTTGTCAGGTAAATTCTGACCCGCACGAATGGCGTAACGACTTGGGCGCTGTCTCAACGAGAGATCCGGTGAAATTTTAATACCTGTGAAGATGCAGGTTACCCGCGACAAGACGGAAAGACCCCATGGAGCTTTACTGCAGCTTGATATTGAATTTGGGTACGATCTGTACAGGATAGGTGGGAGCCGTAGAAATCGGAGCGCAAGCTTCGGTGGAGGCGCCGTTGGGATACCACCCTGATCGTATCTAGGTTCTAACCTAGTGCCCTTATCGGGTACGGGGACCGTGTCAGGCGGGCAGTTTGACTGGGGCGGTCGCCTCCTAAAGAGTAACGGAGGCGTTCCAAGGTTCCCTCAGAATGGTTGGAAATCATTCGCAGAGTGCAAAGGCATAAGGGAGCTTGACTGCGAGACCTACAAGTCGAGCAGGGACGAAAGTCGGACTTAGTGATCCGGTGGTACCGCATGGAAGGGCCATCGCTCAACGGATAAAAGCTACCCTGGGGATAACAGGCTTATCTCCCCCAAGAGTCCACATCGACGGGGAGGTTTGGCACCTCGATGTCGGCTCATCGCATCCTGGGGCTGAAGTAGGTCCCAAGGGTTGGGCTGTTCGCCCATTAAAGCGGTACGCGAGCTGGGTTCAGAACGTCGTGAGACAGTTCGGTCCCTATCTGTCGTGGGCGCAGGAAATTTGAGAGGAGCTGTCCTTAGTACGAGAGGACCGGGATGGACGTACCGCTGGTGCACCAGTTGTTCCGCCAGGAGCATGGCTGGGTAGCTACGTACGGACGGGATAAGCGCTGAAAGCATCTAAGCGTGAAGCCCCCCTCAAGATGAGATTTCCCAATTAGTAAGACCCCTTGAAGACGACGAGGTAGATAGGTTGGAGGTGGAAGTGCAGCAATGCATGGAGCTGACCAATACTAATCGGTCGAGGGCTTATCCTATACGTAGAATGCAGATTCGTTTCGGATTCAGTTTTCAGGCATCAAGCCTGTAACACGCTTAGAAATTCATTGTCACTTCTGGTGATGAACTGAATTTCACGCGGCAGCGTCTGTTTCACAGACGCATGTTTGGTGGCGATAGCGGAGGGGTTCCACGCGTACCCATCCCGAACACGACCGTTAAGCCCTCCAGCGCCGATGGTACTTGGACCGAAGGGTCCTGGGAGAGTAGGACGTTGCCAAGCACACGAAGCCATTGTTGATTTATCAACAATGGCTTTTTTGTTCCCTTTATCACTTAATTTAAATAATGTGGATAAGTTATGGGGAATTAACGGAATTATAAAAGTTACTAACATGTGGATGAAATAATAAAATATATTCAAAAATGAAAGTAGTCCCCAATTTATGTGGATAGAGCAGTGGTATATGTGGATACTTCAAGTAAATGCAAGGATATTTTGCATGGCAGGAGGATAAACAATGGACAACAGTAGCAATCTTGTGTGGATAGAAGATTTTTCTGTACATGCGAGCGACACGGATTATCGTTCGCAGGGTAAGTTATCCTTTGTTCTGGATATCATGCAATGTGCGGCAGACTTCGCAGTGGGTAATTTGGGGATAAGTGTGGAAGAAATTCTGAATGCAGGAATGGGCTGGATGATGATTACGTTAGATCTTGATTTTAAGCGTATTCCCCGCCCGAATGATGTGCTTAGCGTACATACCTGGAGCAAAGGCACTAAAGGGGCACTGTGGCAACGGGATTATCGTATTTTCGATGCAGATCATATAGAAATCGCCACAGCACGATCCATATGGGCTTTAGTAGATATTGAGAAGAGAAAGATACTTAGACCGAATGCCCTTCCAGTTCAGGTTAAGCACTATAATGGCGATTCAGTAGGCGATATGCCTGTTAAGGTAACGATCCCTTCTGATATTACTATGGAAGAAGCTTATCGGTATCAGGTAAGATATAGTGGGCTGGACAGCAACGGACATTTGAATAATGCCCGATACGGGGATTTATGTTGTGATTCGCTCACTTTAGCGGAATGGGATAATGCAGAGTTCACACGCTTCCGGATTACTTATCTACAAGAAGCTAAGTTTGGGGATGAACTGACTATTTTACGTTCAGCTGTAACGGATGATGGTATATATGTACGCGGTCAGAATAGTGATACTGTATATTTTGAAGCATGTATAGCGTTAAAAAGTGTCCAATAGTACGAATAAGTAAGTAATTTATAAATATGGAATATTATTATAAAAGCGATTTCTCCGAACATCAATCGGGGCAATCGCTTTTTTTATTGAAAACGGATGATGTTTCTAACATATTTGGAAAATTTTTTTGAGCCTGTCACAATTAAAGGGATCACATTCGTTATATAGTTGTAGTCAATAACAAGGAGGTGATTCTTTGGAACGTCGCAGCCCCGGGGTCCAAGTGAATCAAACAATAATTGAAGAGGCTATCGATCAGGTTCTTGCGGGTAACCGCGAAGCCTATAGAACTATAATACAAGCCTATGAAAGAAAGATTTATACGTATTGCTATTATATTTTGAGAAGTCATGAAGAAGCAGAGGATGCTGTGCAAGATATATTTGTAAAAGTGTATCAGGAACTCAGACGTTATGAGAAACGAGTCTCTTTTAGTGCATGGCTGTATAAAGTGGCCTATCATCATTGTCTGGATCAGGTTCGCAAACGCAAGCGAAGAAACCGTCTGTTGTCGCTATATAAAGAGCAGCAGCCCAAAGCCTATTATAATCCTAACGATGAGGAGCCATTGCAGAAGTTATTTATGGATGACCTGACAGCCGAAGAGAGTAATCTCCTGATTCTTAAGGTGGTTGAGCAGTACAGCTTTGAAGAAATGGGTCAGATTATGGATTGTAATTCAGCTACTTTACGCAAGAAATTTGAACGTCTACGCAAAAAGTTAGTCCGGCAAAGAATGAATGAAGGAGGCAGCCCTCATGGAGAAATGGCAAGATCGAACTGAAAGTCAGAAGATGGAGCACATTCGTCAAACATTCCAAAATCATGAAATGCCGGTAGACAGTTTCAGCGATTCAATTATGAAGCGAATAGGAGACGAGGGAATGGAAAAACGAGCGTCAAGAAAGAATGGAAATAAGTTTCTGAAAAAATCATTGGTGGCTGCCTCGGCAGCAGCAGTGTTGGGTGCGGGGATAATCGGTAGCGGATTTGTATCCCCGGTCATGGCTGAAACATTGAAGCAGATTCCTGTTGTAGGAAGTATTTTTAAGGGGATTGACGATAAAGGTCTAAATGCTGCTGAGGAAAAAGGATTATCTACTGCCCCTAACCAAAGCGTTACCCATGATGGAGTGACCTTAAAGGTTACCGATGCCTATTATGACGGCTCGCGGTTGGCTTTTGCGATTGAACGGGAAGGCATTGATAATGATAAGATGATGGCTGAGATGATTATTGAACCGATTGAGTTCGATCCATCGCTAACAGAACAACATGCGAAAGTGACAATGAACCAGTCCGAAAAAGGGTTGTTGGGTTCAGCAGAAGTGAAATTGCCGAATGGGAAAAAACTGGAGAGCCAAATGTCATCTTTTGGTGATGTTGAGGGAAAAAAGAATGCTATTTTATACGATTACAGAAATCTAAATAATATAGAGGCTTTGGGGGATGAATTTGAATTAAGCATCAGTGTGCCGGTTACACAAATTGCAGAGCCTTTTGTAATCAAGGTGCCGGTGAAAAAAGTAACGGAAGGAATTATCAAGCTTGATCTGAACCAAACAAAAGAGGCAGAAGAATTCAGTTATACGATTACCAAGCTGGAATTAACTCCAGCCACAAGCAGATTACAGCTCAGCGAAGAAGGTAAAGCGCCAACTGTGAAAGAAAAGGATGGATACACAACCTCTGAAATGTTCTATGAAATCGTTGATGAACTAGGTAATGCGTTCTCATCGGGTGGTTCATTTAACTTGCCAGCTATAGTCTATCCTTTGGTAGACAAAGATTTCATACCGTTCGCGCAAACACCAAAGACAATTACAGTTAAGCCGTTTACTTACTCCATTGATGAAAATCATAAAGCATTAAGGGATGAAGAAGGAAAACAAGTTAAACATTATTATCCGGAGCTTGAACAAACGATTCAGGTGGAGCAAAAGTAACTATTAATCCCATAAGCAAAAAGAAGCCCGTGTCTGCATAGCAGATACGGGCTTTTTGTTAAAAAATGAGAATTTATAAGCTGAAAAACTATAATATCTTTATATTTCTAAGAGTAACGGTTGTCATCTATAAAAGACGACAACGTAGTCTCTTCTTGTAAAAATTCTAATGGAATGTAGATTTCACTCACCGAGTTTTCGTTATCTGGTCCAAGGTACAATTCACCATAATATTCCAATTTAAATGGAATGGACATCCTGTATTCTGTTTTCGGCAGCCAGATTCCGTAGATATATTTATAGGTAGAAGGGATATCACAAGAGCGGCCTTTATGGATGAATTTCAGATAACGTATGGGTGGTAAGATCTGAAGGGGGAAAGTCTGATTGTGGTCTGCTTTTATAGGACTAAGTTCGCAGGCACACATGATCGAAAACCCATTACTCTCATAGTCATCTGGCCAGAAGCCAAGCTGATAATATTTTTCAGGCTGTATTCTATCCGATATAGTGGCTACCTTATTGAAAAGCAAAGGCCAAGTATCAGAAATGACGGAGAAATCTAGGTCTACTTTAACTACGGGTCCTTGAAGTATAATTTCTCCGAAATCAACGAGCTGGGGGGAGAGATCACTATCAGAAAGGACTTGAAGTAGATCCTGTTCATATAGTCTAGGGAGCAAAGGGAGTTTCGTTTCAGTAAGTCTTTTTCGAACAAGAGAGGGAGTCGTGTGCAGCATTCTTTTGAAGGCACGGGTAAAGGTCTCATAGTTACTAAAGTTATAGTCTAAGGAGATGTCCTGGAGTGAACGTTCTGGCATTCGATGAATGTCTAAGGCTGCTTCAGTGATTTTGCGTCTGGCTATATAGTCTCCGGGTGCTATCCCAGTGACTGTTTGAAATAGACGGGTGAAATGATAAAGGGAGTATCCCATTTCTTTGGAGAGGACAGCTACAGGAAGAATCGTGGTTAAGCGATCCTCAATGAGATCTAAGGCTTGAATGATTAGTTGGCGATTGTTCAAGAGATGTCCTCCCATAACAGTTAATAGAAATGGTGTCTAGCACGATTACTTCAATGATTTGCTGTCCAGTCGCCCCAAGCAGCAGCCCAATCGGGAACAGTCACTTCCATTACGCGATCTGCACTAGGAAAATAGGCTTTGATGTCGAGAACCGGTGTGCCCGGATAGGCATCAAGCCCGGCCACCTCTACTATTCCAGAGTCTACATCGACAGACAGGATTGCTGCTACACTTAGCCCAATCGGATTAGGGCGAATAGGGGAACGGGAAGCGAATACTCCAGTTAAGGTCGCATCATAAGGAGGCTGAATCTGTGTAGTCTGCCGGAAATGATCATCTGCAAACTCATGCAGCCACCAAAGCACTTGGCAATGACTAAACTGAGATAAACCTTTAAGCGCTGGTCTGAATTCCGGGTTGATTTCAAGCCGCAAATTATGTGCTGTACCTCTAACCGATCCTATAGATAATATATTATAGCTTTCTTGTTCATTCATTGACTATGACTCCTTTCGGGTATCAGATATGATCTAGTGTATAACAGAGGCATACGGTAAAGCCTGACGATATTTGCTAACATTCATTTAATGCTATAATGAAATTTGATGTGGAAAGGGGAGCATTATGAAGACATTAGTATTGGCTGAGAAGCCGTCTGTTGCACGCGAGATTGCACGGGTCATGGGATGTAATAATAAACAGAAGAGTTATATTGAAGGTCCAAAATATGTGGTTACCTGGGCGCTGGGTCATTTGGTCGGCCTGGCAGAACCAGAGGATTATAATAAAAAGTTTGCAACTTGGGCCTTGGAGGATCTGCCGATTTTGCCGGAGAAGACCAAGCTGAAGGTGCTGCGGGAGACCAACCAGCAATACAAAGCTGTCCAGCATCTAATGAAGCGTCAGGACATTGAGGAGCTTATTGTTGCTACAGATGCTGCCCGTGAAGGGGAGCTGCTGGCTCGTTGGATTATGAATATGGCAGGGTGGAAAAAGCCATTCCGGCGGTTATGGATATCCTCGCAGACTGATAAGGCAATTAAAGAGGGATTTGCAAAACTCCGTCCGGGCCGGGAATTTGATCGGTTGTATGAATCTGCACGTTGCCGCGCAGAGGCGGATTGGATGATTGGACTGAATGTCACAAGAGCTTTGACCTGTAAGTTCGGTTCGCCGCTCTCAGCAGGACGGGTACAAACGCCGACATTAGGGATGATCATGGATCGTGAACAGGAGATTACGGGTTTCCGTTCCGTCGATTTTGAGACGCTGACTGCTGATTTTGGGGATTTCCAAGCGGCATGGCGGGCCAGTAACGGTGATGGTCGAATATTCGAAAAGGATAAGACAGCCAGCTTAAAGGATAAGCTTACAGGACGCAGCGGCCGTATTATTAAGGTACAGAAGAGTGAGAAAAGTGAACCTCATCCACTGGCTTATGATCTGACTGAACTGCAGCGTGATGCGAACCGGAAGTTCGGCTTCTCCGCGAAGCAGACCTCCAGTGTGCTGCAGCGGTTATATGAGCAGCATAAACTTGTCACATACCCGCGTACGGACAGTCGTTACTTAACTTCAGATATGACGGGCACACTCAAGGAAAGACTGGACAGTGTTGCGGTCGGTCCATATGCAGCGTTAGCACGTCCATTGCTGCGCAAGCAGCTGCCGATTACGAAGCGAATCGTGGATGACAGTAAAGTCAGCGATCACCACGCTATTATTCCTACAGAACAGACCGTATTGTTAAATGGTCTGAGTACTGAAGAACGTAAGTTGTATGATCTGATTGTGCGGCGTTTTATAAGCTTGTTCTATCCGCCAGCTCGTTATGATGCGGTAGCTGTAACCGTCAATGTGGAAGGCGAAAGCTTCCATGTCAAAGGGACGACAGTAAAAGATGCCGGCTGGCGCGAAGTATACGGCGGGGATATGAGTAGTGATGACGAGGAGGAATCTGCGGACGAGCCGGCAGTGGGCAGTGTAAAGCTGCCTGAGCTGCGCGAAGGGGCTACTGTCACGATTGGCCGCTGTATGGTGCGTGCTGGCCGAACACAGGCACCGAAGCGTTATAATGAAGCTTCGCTGTTGACGCAAATGGAGAAGCACGGCCTCGGAACCCCGGCTACACGCGCGGATATTATTGAGAAGCTGGTAAGCTCCGATACGATTGAGCGGCAAGGTAATCTCCTGCATCCGACAGGAAAAGGTAAGCAGTTAATCGAGCTGGTATCCACTCAGCTACGAACCCCGGA
Source organism: Paenibacillus sp. FSL H7-0918 (assembly GCF_038007025.1). Taxonomy (NCBI): domain Bacteria; kingdom Bacillati; phylum Bacillota; class Bacilli; order Caryophanales; family Paenibacillaceae; genus Paenibacillus; species Paenibacillus sp. FSL H7-0918. The sequence continues at coordinate 1,296,637 of NZ_JBBOWJ010000002.1, read as the reverse complement.
TCTAACCGCACGTTGGGAAGCTGAGCTGGAGAAAATAGCGCGTGGTCAAGGCAAACCGGAGCTCTTTTTACAAGGTATCCGCAGTATGGCACAGGAATTGGTAACAGGTGTGAAAACTAGCGGAGCAGAATATAAGCCGCATAATGTCTCTAACAGTCATTGTCCGGAATGCGGTACAAGACTGCTCGAGAAGAAGAGCAAACGAGGGAAGCTGCTGGTGTGTCCTGCAGATAACTGTGGTTACACCCGTGCAGGTGAGAAAAGACTATCGAATCGCCGCTGCCCACAGTGCCATAAGAAAATGGAGCTTAAAGAGGGTAAAGCAGGCATGTTCGTACAATGTCTAGGCTGTGGAATCACAGAGACCTTAGATAAGGATCACAAGCATGTTAATAAACGTGAACAGCAAAAGCTGGTGCAGCAATACAGCAAGCAGGAAAGCATTGGTTCTAACCTTGGGGAACTGCTGAAAGCAGCGCTTGAAGGACAAAAGAAGGATAAGTAGTAGGAATCATCGGATGGTTAGCTTCAATTAAAACGAATGATTAGAATAATGAAGGCTGCTGAGTGTGCTCAGCAGTCTTTTTTCTATCCTAGTAAGTTTATGTGGTCTACGGATAGGCTTTGAATTAGAATGGTAAGCAAATGAGTGGAGCAGGTGATTAGGTGGCAGCTGAGCAGCAGGCGAATCCGTTGAAAGCGGCAGATCGCCCACAGGGGCAAGGAAGCAGCAGGTTTTTCTTTTTGGTTATTGTATTTATGTTTTGGTTCTCTTCTTATATTTATGTGCCGGTGCTTTCACCATATGTTGAGCATTTGGGAGCATCGTATTTTATGGTGGGCATGGTGCTTGGGATATATGGGTTAATGCAGATTCTATTCCGTATACCCATTGGCATCGGTTCAGATTATTTAAATAGGCGGCGGCCGTTTATCTATCTGGGATTAATTGCGAGTGGAGTCAGCTGTTTTCTTTTTATGTGGGGAGCACAGCCGGGTTGGGCGTTGGCAGCACGTGCGGTATCCGGGATAGCAGCATCGGCATGGGTTGTGTACTCTGTAATGTTCGCAGGATATTTTCCAAAAGAGGAAGCTGGAAAAGCGATGGGCATGCTGCAATTCACTACAGTAATCGCCCAATTGACCAGCATGATGATCAGCGGCTATATGGTAGAGCATTGGGGCTGGAATGCCCCCTTCCTGATTGGTGGAATTGTAGCTATTGCGGCACTAATACTTGCGCTTCGGTTACCGGAACAAAAGCAGGAAAAACGGCAAAATGCCATACAGATCAAGGAACTGGCTGGTGTCGTAAAGGAACCTCTGCTGGTAAGAGTATCACTGTTGTCTGTGCTGGCGCACTGTGTGCTATTTATAACGATGTTCGGATATACTCCGAACCAGGCGCTGAATATCGGAGCAAGCAAAGAAAGCTTGGGCTGGCTAACACTGGCTTTTATGATTCCGCATGCCATCGCAACGCTCTACGGCTCACGTCTGTTTGGAGGGCTGCTGGGTGATAGAGGGAAGCTTATGCTAGGCTTTGCGGGAAGCGCACTGTTTACGCTGCTCATTCCTTCTATGCCGACGTTAGCGGCGCTTTGTCTGACTCAGGTGGGGAATGGTTTTATGCAGGGACTTATTTTTCCGCTGCTGTTGAGTAAATCCGTATCAGAAATAGATCCTTTTAAACGGGCTACAGCTATGGGCTTCTATCAGGCCGTTTATGCGATAGGGATGTCAGCAGGGCCATTCGTAGCAGGTTGGATGAGCTCTGTATATGGCTTGACCGGAGGATTCTGGTTAGGTGGGATTGCGGCGGCGTTGGCTACAATTTTATCCTGGGTATGGATGAAGGATACGAAGCAGAAGCAGCTAAAAGCAACTTAACAGACTTGGCAGAGCGTGTAAGGATGATTGGTTTTTTGTGCAAAAGGGGAATATAATAAAGATAGGAAGCAAGGAGGAGGAGCCCGGGAGAATGGTCAAGGTTGTAATGTTGTGGTTTGTGGTAATTAATATAATCGGGTATGTAGTGATGTCCGAGGACAAGAACAAAGCCCGCAAAAGGCGGGAACGTGTACCTGAGAAAACACTTTTTCTGCTGGCAGCCATGGGCGGCGCACTAGGTGTGCTGATTGCCATGTACCGTAAGCGCCACAAGACGCGTCATACATCCTTCAGGATCGGAATTCCGCTTCTGCTGCTGCTGAATATCTTTTTGTACAGCTATTTTTTAAGATAATAGTCTTTAGGATTACAAACTAGAAAAAGAGGTGGCGTACATGTTATTCTCTAAAATTTTGCTAGCCTATGACGGTTCAAAGGCTTCTAATCAAGCATTGGAGCGCGCAATTGAACTCGCTAAAGTCACACCAGGTTCTATATTGCATGTCGTACACGCATTTGAATTCCCAAGATTTTTTATCGGAGAAGCTCTTGCACCACTACCAGCTTCAGTAAATAAAGAATATTATGATTTGGCGGTGCAGACTACAGAAGAAGTGAAGGGACGTCTTGAGGCTGAAGGCCTGAATGCTGAGGTTGAGCTTTTACAAGGATCTCCTGCGGAAGTGATTTTGAAATATGCTAAGGAAAATGCTATAGACATCATAGTTATCGGCAGCCGCGGGCTTGGCGGTATACGTGAATTTGTTCTGGGCAGTGTCAGCCATAATGTAGTACAAAGCGCTCGTATTCCAGTGCTGGTTGTAAAATAATATAGAGTTCAAAGGGACGCTGATAGCGTTCCTTTTTTTCAATTTAAGGAAGTACAGGTCGTATTCTGGAGCTTAAACATCATAGAGCATTAGAGTTAGGAGTGTACGGAAAGAAGTCTTTCTTCACAAAATATAAGGTTATTGAGAATTCAAATCCGCCCAAAAGCGAACGTTTATTATGGTGATTTTACCAATGTTCGTGTTTGAGTTGACATCATGTGTAGGGGATTGTTAAACTGATGTCATGAAGAGCTCGTATAAAACCGGGAATATGGCCCGGAAGTTTCTACCCGGGAACCGTAAATTACCGGACTACGAGGAAATAGGATGCTAGAATGCGATAATGCAGTCCAGATAATGGAGTGATGCATTGTGCAGCTTTCCGCGCTTAATGCCAGTTTGGTGAGAGGCAAGCGGGAGTGTTTTTTCCTAATTCCTTTACTAGTCCGATCCTCCCGCAGCAAAATGCGTCTGGACATCGGGCTTTTTTAATATAAGGAATAAGTTACACGTAATACATCAACCTTATATTATTAAGGAAAACGATAGTCATCCCTGAAGGACGAGAATGTAGTCTCTGCTTGTTCGGATTTACAAGATAAAGATATCTCATACTAGTGATTGGAAGGTAGGTCGAATCATGTCTGTGCAGGTAGCTGTCATCATGGGTAGTAAGTCGGATTGGGATACGATGGAGCACGCTTGTGGGGTGCTGGAAGAGCTGGGTTTGTCTTATGAGAAGAAGGTAGTATCCGCGCACCGTACACCGGACTTGATGTTCCGCTATGCGGAGGAAGCCGCTGGCCGCGGCATTCGCGTGATTATTGCAGGAGCAGGCGGCGCCGCGCATTTGCCGGGTATGGTGGCTGCAAAGACGATCCTGCCAGTGATTGGAGTGCCCGTGCAGTCGAAAGCACTTAATGGGCTGGACTCGCTGCTCTCCATCGTGCAGATGCCTGGAGGCATACCGGTAGCAACGGTAGCTATTGGTAAGGCAGGCGCTGTAAATGCAGGCCTGCTGGCCGCACAGATCATCGGAGCGTTCGACCCCGAAGTGCAGCAGCGTGTGCAGCTGCGTCGGGATGCGATCCGCGATGAAGTATTGGAAAGCAGCGACAGCTTATGAGGCCGGAGGAGCTGAAGCTGCAGGAGGCTGGCGGCGCAGCTTCGCCAGCTGCACAAGCGTCCGGTGCGGACACCGTCCGGACGCTGCTGCCCGGCTCGACCGTCGGCGTGCTCGGCGGCGGGCAGCTCGGGCGCATGATGGCGCTGGCCGGCAGCGCCATGGGGTACCGCTTCGTGGCGCTGGATCCTGCGCCGGATGCGCCTAGCGGTCAAGTTACGCCGCAGATTACGGCGGCGTATAACGACCGGGACGCGGCGCGGGAGCTGGCCCGCCGCGCGGACGTCATCACGTACGAGTTCGAGAACGTCGATGCGGGCGTAGCCGCGCTGCTGGCGGAGGAATCGTACGTGCCGCAGGGCAGCGCGTTGCTGTATACCACGCAGCATCGGCTGCGCGAAAAAGCCGCTATCGAGGCGGCGGGCGTTCCGGTCGCCCCGTACCGGAAGGTGGACAGCCTTGCGGAGCTAAAAGAGGCGGCGGCTGAACTTGGACTACCTTGTGTGCTCAAGACAGCCACAGGCGGTTATGACGGCAAGGGTCAAGCTGTGATTCGTCAGGAAGAAGAGCTGGAAGAAGCTTTTCGGCAGGTTGCACCCGGTGAGGTGATTCCGGAGCTAGTGCTTGAGAAGTTTGTAGCTTTTCAATGCGAAATATCCGTTGTTGCTGCACGTAGTGCATCTGGGGAGGTCAAAAGCTTCCCGCCTTCTGAGAACATTCATGTAAACAATATTTTGCATCTGTCCATTGTGCCTGCAAGAGTGTCAGCGGACATTCAGCGCAGAGCTTGCGAGCTGGCTGAGACTTTAATCGCAGGCCTGAATGCGGTTGGACTGCTTGCCGTGGAAATGTTCGTCACAGCGGACGGTGAATTGTTCGTCAATGAGCTGGCACCAAGACCGCATAATTCCGGCCATTACACCATGGATGCTTGCGTGACCTCACAGTTCGAGCAGCATGTCCGGGCGATTTGTAATCTGCCGCTGGGCGATACAACGCTTTTGACACCTGTAGTTATGGTAAATGTATTAGGTCAGCATTTGGATGGTGCGATTAAAGCGACCTGTACACATGAGGAAAAAGATAATAAGCTGGGTATTGTACCTAAGCTTCATATATATGGCAAGACTGAGAGTAAGACTGGTCGTAAGATGGGTCATATCAATCTGCTGTGCAAGGATACCGGAGACGGCCTATCCTGGGTGGAGCAATCTAAACTTTGGAGGAACTAAAGAATATGATCGAACGTTACAGCAGACCCGAGATGCGGGCCATTTGGACTGAGGAGAATAAATTCAAAGCGTGGCTGGAAGTGGAAATTTGCGCTTGTGAAGCATGGGCGGAGCTGGGAGTCATCCCACATGAAGACGCTGCTAAGCTGCGTAAGGATGCTAAATTCGACATCGCACGTATTGATGAAATCGAACAGGAAACACGTCATGACGTAATCGCCTTTACTCGTGCGGTTTCCGAAAGCCTTGGCGCAGAACGCAAATGGGTACACTACGGCCTTACTTCCACAGATGTGGTGGATACAGCACTGGGTTACTTGTTGCGTCAAGCGAATGAGATTCTAGAGAAGGATATTATTAACTTCATTGAGATCCTTAAAGATAAAGCTATTGCTTATAAAGATACACCGATGATGGGCCGTACACATGGGGTTCATGCTGAGCCAACTACTTTTGGTCTGAAAATGGCATTGTGGTACGAAGAAATGAAACGTAACCTGGAGCGTTTCCGCCATGCTGCGAACGGTGTGCAATTTGGCAAAATCTCCGGAGCCGTTGGTACGTATGCCAACATCGATCCATTCGTAGAAGAATTTGTCTGCCGTAAGCTGGGTACAAGCCCTGCACCGATCTCGACACAAACTCTACAGCGCGACCGTCACGCTGAATATATGGCAGCTCTTGCTCTGGTAGCAACCTCGCTAGACAAATTCGCTACCGAAATCCGCGCTCTGCAAAAGAGTGAGATTCGCGAAGTAGAAGAAGCTTTTGCCAAAGGTCAAAAGGGTTCATCTGCTATGCCGCATAAACGGAATCCTATTGGCTGCGAGAATATTTCCGGTCTGTCCCGCGTGATTCGCGGACATATGGTTACAGCTTACGAGAACGTGCCGCTCTGGCATGAACGAGATATCTCGCACTCTTCAGTGGAGCGTATCATCCTTCCGGATGCAACGATGCTGCTGAACTACATGCTGAACCGTTTCGGAAACATCGTGAAGAACCTGACTGTATTCCCAGAGAATATGAAGCGTAACATGAATCGTACCTTCGGCGTTCCTTTCTCTGGCCGGATCTTAACCAAGCTGATTGATAAAGGCTTCAGCCGCGAGCAAGCGTACGATACCGTCCAACCACGTGCGATGCAAGCTTGGGAAGAGCAAAAGCAGTTCCGTGATATCGTGGAAGCTACACCTGAAATCACTAATGTCCTCACCCCAGAAGAGATTGAAGATGCATTTAACCCTTCTTGGCACCTTAAGCATGTGGATACCATCTTCCGCAAGCTAGAACTTATCTAAGAAAAGATAAGTTAGTGGTGAACTAAGGAGCTAGGAATAGTACGAGCGGTTAAGGTTGTGCAGAATTGAAATGCAACTGGTCGATAAGGAACGGAGAGAAATTTTGGAACTGTAGAAGCGTTAGCGTTCGCCTTTATCCTCGGATTTCTACCGCAGCAGCGGTTCAATCAGGAAATCTGAGGATAACAGCGATCGGAAGTCCAAACATTCCTCGGAGTTACGCCTTTGAGACTCTAAAAAAGATAAGTTAGTGGTGAACTAAGGAACTAGGAATAAAAGAAATCGGTCGAAGGAGTAATGGAGAGGAAGTTTGGAACTGTAGAAGCGTAGCGTTCGCCTTTATCCTCGGATTTCTACCGCGAGAAGCGGTTCAAATCAAGAAATCTGAGGATAACAGCGATCGGAAGTCCAAACATTCCTCGGAAGTGCTTCCTCCTAGACCAGCCCAACTTAGGAAGATCATTAGTTCAAGGGAGGAAAGGTCATGACATCATCGGCCGTATCCACAGCCGTGGAACTCATCAATGCGCCGCTGCTCTACAAAGGGAAGGTTCGTGAGCTATACGATTTAGGGGGAAATGTACTGATCGTAGTTACAGATCGGATATCTGCTTTTGACTATGTGCTGGACCCGGCAGTCCCTGAAAAGGGCAATGTGCTTAACCGTCTGAGCGCGTTCTGGTTCGGACAGACTAAAGAGCTGATGGAGAATCATGTCGTTCATATCGATGTGGATCTGCTCGGCGACGTAGTTAAGGACAAAGAGGCTCTCAGAAACCGTGTTATGGTGGTACGCAAAGCTGAGCGTATTGATATCGAATGCGTAGTGCGTGGATGCATCACTGGCGGCGGCTGGAGACAGTATCAAGAAACCGGCAAGGTAAATGGTATTGAACTTCCTGCTAACCTCCGCAAAAACGCGCTGCTGGCAGAACCGATTTTTACTCCTGCGGCTAAAAATGATGTAGGTCACGATGAGGATATTCCGTTTGAGAAAATGCAGGAATTAATCGGAGCTGATCTGGCGCTTGAGCTGCAGGAAAAGAGCTTAAAGCTGTTCGCTTTTGCTAGAGAGTATTGTGCTGAGCGTGGGATCATTCTTGCGGACTGCAAATTCGAATTCGGCTTGTTGGACGGTAAGGTGATTCTGATCGATGAGATTTTTACACCGGATGCTTCCCGCTTCTGGGCTAAGGATAAATACGCGCTTGATATTGAAATTGATAGTATGGATAAAGAGCCTGTTCGTACGTATCTATCTGCATCTTCCTGGGACAAGAATAGTAAACCTGATCCGCTCCCACTGGAAGTAGTAGAAGAAACTACACGGCGTTATCTGGACATTTATCATCGTCTTACTGGCAAGTCTTTATAGTTCAACATAGTGTGTGCACTCATGGGAATAAATTCAGTATATATTTTTGAAGCTAAATGTACTCATTGTAGAATTTCAGTTTCAGAGGGTATGCTCATTAAAATTTAGGAGGAACTACAAGCATATGTTAAAAGCGACGGTATATGTCACCATAAAGAAAAGCGTTCTTGATCCACAAGGGGTAGCAGTACAAGGAGCACTTCATTCGGTAGGCTTCCAAGAAGTTGAAAGCTTGCGTATCGGGAAATATATGGAGCTGACTTTGGATACGGATAACCGTGCTGAAGCGGAAGTTCGTCTCAAGGAAATGTGCGAAAAGCTACTTGCCAACACGGTGATCGAGGATTACCGCTACGAATTGGAGGACTAAACGACATGAAATTTGCTGTACTTGTCTTCCCAGGCTCCAACTGTGATATTGATTGCTACAAGGCGGTAGAGGACAGTCTCGGCGAACCAGTCGACTATGTGTGGCATACAGCGACGGATTTGTCGGCGTATGATTGCATTTTGGTTCCAGGCGGATTCTCATATGGTGATTACCTGCGCTGTGGCGCGATTTCGAGATTTGCTCCTGTTATGGCGGAAGTTGCTAAAGCAGCAGAGCAAGGGAAATACGTGCTAGGCATTTGCAATGGGTTCCAAATTCTTACTGAGGCTGGTTTGCTGCCAGGTGCGCTTCGCCGCAACATGTCGATGAAGTTCCGCTGTCACGATACAGTGCTTAAGGTTGTTAATAATGAAACCCCATTTACTATTGACTATGCTAAAGATGAAAAAATCATCATCCCAATCGCACACGGTGAAGGCAACTACTACTGTGATGACGAGACTTTAGCAGAGCTGAAAGCTAACAATCAGATCGTGTTTACCTATAGCGATAATCCTAACGGCTCCGTAGCCGATATTGCGGGTGTTAGTAACGTACAAGGGAATGTGGTTGGCATGATGCCTCACCCTGAGCGCGCGGCTAATAGTTTACTTGGTTCAGAAGACGGCAAAAGAATGTTTACATCCATACTGAAGACTTGGAGGGATCGTCATGACGCAGCAAGTATCCGTTAAGGAACCGACCGCAGAACAGATTGCGGAGCAGAAAATTTACAGCCAGTTCGGTGTGTCGGACAGCGAATATGAGCTGATCAAGTCTTTTATGGGACGTTTGCCGAACTACACTGAAATCGGCGTATTCAGCGTAATGTGGTCCGAGCACTGTGCCTATAAGAACTCCAAACCCCTCCTGAAACGTTTCCCAATTTCCGGACCACGTGTCCTGATGGGACCTGGCGAGGGCGCAGGGATTGTAGATATCGGTGACAACCAAGCGGTTGTTTTCAAAATCGAAAGTCATAACCACCCTTCAGCGGTAGAACCTTTCCAAGGTGCGGCAACGGGTGTCGGCGGGATTATTCGTGATATTTTCTCCATGGGCTCCAGACCTATCGCAATCCTCAATTCACTACGTTTCGGGAAGCTGGAAAGTGATCGAGTGAAGTATTTGTTCGAACATGTAGTGTCTGGTATTGCTGGTTATGGTAACTGTATCGGGATTCCAACGGTTGGCGGCGAAATCATGTTTGATGATAGCTATGACGGCAATCCGCTAGTTAACGCAATGTGTGTGGGTCTGATCGATCATGACAAAATCCAACGTGGTGTAGCTAAGGGCGTAGGCAACCCTGTCTTCTATGTAGGCCCTCCTACAGGACGTGATGGAATTCATGGTGCTACTTTTGCATCGGTAGAGCTTAGTGAGGAATCAGAAGCTAAACGTACCGCTGTACAAGTCGGCGATCCATTTATGGAAAAGCTCGTTATGGAATCTTGTCTAGAACTGATCGACAGCGGCATCGTTATCGGGATTCAGGATATGGGCGCAGCGGGTCTTACATGCTCTAGTGCGGAGATGGCAAGTAAAGCAGGCAATGGTCTGGAGCTGTATCTTGATCAGGTGCCACAACGTGAAGAGGGCATGACGCCTTACGAAATGATGCTTTCAGAATCACAAGAACGGATGTTGTTCGTCGTTGAGCCGAAGGATGAGGCCCAGGCACAAGAGATTTTTGACCGCTGGGGTGTTATCTGCTGTAAAGTCGGTAAAGTTACGGATGATGGCCGCTTGAAATTGTATCATCACGGCGAGGTTGTTGGTGACATGCCAGTAACGGCGCTCGTGGATGAGTGTCCAGTATATAACAAACCTTCTGAGGTTCCTGCTTATTATATTGCGAATGAAAAGGTAGATACCCTTCGTTACGAGGAAGTTACGGATCTGGGCGGTGCATTGCGTACAGTACTTGGATCACCAACCGTAGCAAGTAAAGCATGGGTATACAATCAATACGATTACATGGTGCGGACGAGCACAGCTGTACGCCCTGGATCTGACGCGGCTGTAGTTACCATTCATGGTACTCGTAAAGGACTTGCGATGACTACAGACTGTAATGGCCGTTATGTTCATCTTGATCCTGAAGTGGGCGGACGTATTGCAGTAAGCGAAGCGGCACGTAACATCGTTTGTTCCGGTGCTGAACCGCTGGCTATTACGGATAATCTGAACTTTGGAAATCCTGAGAAGCCTGATGTGTTCTGGCAAATGGAGCGTGCGGTTGATGGTATGGCTGAAGCATGTCGTGTGCTGGATACTCCGGTTATCGGTGGTAATGTCAGTCTTTATAACGAAAATACTACGGGGTCCATCTATCCAACGCCGGTTGTCGGCATGGTTGGTTTAGTAGCGGACACGGATCATATTACGACTCAAGGGTTCAAGCAAGAAGGAGATTCTATTCTTCTGCTGGGAGTGACCAAGGCTGAGCTGGGCGGCAGTGAATTCCAATATGCTGTTCATGGTGTGACCGAAGGTCGTCCTCCGGCTTTGGATTTGGCTACTGAGAAAAAACTACTGAACGCAGTCCTTACCTCAATTCGTGGCGGTCTGGTGCGTTCCGCACATGACTTGTCCGAAGGTGGACTTGCCGTAGCGCTTGCAGAGAGCTGTATCAGCGGCGAAATCGGAGCGAACGTTGAACTTTCAGCTAACGGTCTTAGATCTGATGTAGCATTTTTTAGCGAAAGCCAATCACGCATTGTGCTGACAGCCGCTCCTGAACGTGCGGAAGAGCTGAAAGCAGCGATTGCAGCCAGCGGTGTTCCCGTGGAGATCATCGGAACTGTAGGTGGAGACAGACTGCGCGTAAATCTGGACGGTGTGTCCGCACTAGATGAAGCTGTAGCAGAATTGAAATTCGTTTGGGAGGATGCTATTCCATGTCTTATGAAATAAAGACCGGGAAAGAGCAGGAGACTCCTATCCTGTGGACTGGTGACTTTTACAATGAAGGAACGGGCTCGGGAGATATTTTTGACACATTAAAAGAAGAATGCGGCGTTTTCGGGGTCTTCGGACACCCGGAAGCGGCGTCCATGTCTTATTACGGCTTACACGCCTTACAACATCGTGGAGAAGAAAGCGCGGGAATCTGCGTAGCAGACGGTCGCGATTTCAACTATCACCGCGGGATGGGGTTAGTAAAAGAAGTATTCGACAAGGACAAAATTGCCTCATTGGTTGGAGACATGTCCATTGGGCATGTACGTTATTCCACTAGTGGAGACAGTCGCTTAACCAATGCGCAGCCACTGGTATTTAAATATCGTGACGGCGATTTGGCGATTGCTACGAACGGCAACATAGTAAATGAACCGTTGATCCGCAAACAGCTGGAGCAAAGCGGATCGATCTTTCAAACTACGAGTGATACAGAAGTGCTGGCGCATCTGATTGCCCGTTCGCCAAAGGATTTTGTTGAGGCGGCAAAAGATGCGCTGCAGCAGCTCGTTGGCGGGTTTGCTTTTCTGCTTATGACAAATGATAAGTTAATTGTCGCTTCAGATTCCCATGGCTTGCGTCCGCTAGTGATGGGACGGATTGGTGAAGCGTATATTTTTGCTTCCGAGTCCTGCGCATTAGAGGTCATTGGGGCACAGCTGGTTCGTGATATTGAGCCGGGCGAACTGCTAGTCCTCGACAAAAACGGTCTCTTGGAGGACCGTTTTACCGAACCCAAACGTAAAGCGCTGTGCGCGATGGAGTATATTTACTTCTCACGCCCAGACAGTGATATGAACGGCTCTAACCTGCACTCCGCCCGTAAGCGGATGGGTAGCCGCATGGCACTGGAAGCTTTTGTCGATGCTGATCTTGTAACCGGGGTGCCGGATTCCAGTATTTCAGCAGCCATCGGGTATGCCGAGCAAACGGGAATTCCTTATGAGCTTGGGCTCATTAAGAATAAGTACACTGGACGGACCTTCATCCAGCCGAGCCAAGAACTGCGTGAGCAAGGTGTGAAGATGAAGCTGAGCGCCGTGCGCAGCGTAGTTGATGGCAAACGTGTCGTTATGATCGATGATTCTATCGTTCGTGGCACGACCTCACGCCGAATCGTCAATCTGCTTAGGGAAGCGGGAGCTGTTGAAGTGCATGTGCGGATTACTTCGCCACCGTTCAAGAATCCTTGCTTCTACGGCATTGATACACCAGACCGCCGCGACCTCATCGCGTCCTACAAGACCATTGAGGAAATGTGCGAAGAGATCAACGCCGATTCCTTGGCATTTTTGTCGCCGGAAGGCTTAATCTCTTCCATTGGTGGACACAACAAAGATGACTATAAAGGCGGACTTTGCCTTTCTTGCTTTGATAATGATTACCCGACGCAGGTGGATTTTGGCGGGGCAGAGAAAGATGGCTGCTCGTGTTGACATCCCCCTAAGTCCCCCTTTCAAAGGGGGATTCCGAAGGGCTCTGCCCTCCGGCCACCCGAAAGCTCGGCGGTAGGAGTTAGGTTATAACTTGCTAAGAAGACTTGGGTACGAGTGCTCGCTTTGTCCCTGTGTGCTGCGCACGGACGGGACACGGCTCCGCCCCCCGCTGCATCCGCCGCCGGGACTGGCTCGCCAAGCTTCCCTCTGTTTGCTTCGCAAATACGAGGGCCGCTTGTCTCGCTTAAGGAGGTGCATGGCGCAGCTCATGCACCGAGGTCTTGAGGTCCGTGTGCAAGGCGCGCACTGCGGCTTGCAGTAGGGACAAACCGGTGGTTGGAGGGAGTTATGGAGAGGAAGTTTGGAACTGTAGAAGCGTAGCGTTCGCCTTTATGGTTGGATTTCTACCGCGAAGAGCGGTTCGAATCAGGAAATCCAACCATAACAGCGATCGGAAGTCCAAACATTCCTCGCAGTAACTCCCCTACAACCACCCAAAAGCCGAATGCGCCCAAACGCGCTCTAAACTATTAAAAGATGAGGTGTCCAATAGTGTCGGAAGCTTATAAAAACGCCGGAGTGGATATTGCGGCTGGTAATGAAGCGGTAGAACGCATGAAAAAGCACGTAAAACGTACTTACCGTCCAGAAGTAATGACGGATCTTGGTGGGTTCGGAGCGCTGTTTGGCCTCAATAAAGATAAATATGAAGAGCCAGTGCTTGTATCGGGAACCGATGGTGTAGGCACAAAGCTCAAAATCGCGTTCGCGGCGGATCGCCATGATACGATTGGCATCGATGCTGTAGCTATGTGCGTGAACGACATTGTAGTGCAAGGCGCAGAGCCACTCTTTTTCCTCGACTATCTGGCTTGCGACAAAGTGGTGCCGGAGAAAATCGAGGCTATCGTAGCCGGAATCGCTGAAGGCTGTCACCAAGCGGGTTGTGCACTGATTGGCGGCGAAACGGCTGAGATGCCGGGTATGTATTCAGCAGGTGAATATGATATTGCTGGATTCACAGTGGGCGTAGCTGACAAAGCGAAGCTGGTAACAGGCGCTAACATCGCTGCTGGAGACACAGTGATTGGTCTGGCTTCCAGTGGTGTGCACAGCAATGGCTTCTCGCTGGTGCGCAAGCTTTTGCTTGAGCAAGAGGGTTATAGCCTGAATGACGTGCTTCCTGAGCTTGGTGCTCCGCTGGCGGATGTACTCCTTGCACCAACTAAGATTTATGTGAAGCCTTTGCTGGCACTGCTGGAGCAGCTTCCGGTAAAAGGTATGGCTCATATTACGGGTGGCGGATTCATCGAGAATATCCCACGCGTATTGCCTGATAATGTAGATGTGGAGATCAATTACGGATCGTGGCCGATTCTGCCAATCTTCGGGTTGATGCAGAACAAAGGTAACGTAAGCAACCGTGATATGTTCACTACTTTTAATATGGGAATTGGTCTTGTTCTGGTAGTTAGCGCTGCTGATGGAGAACGCGCTCTTGAACTGCTTAAAGCTAGCGGAGAAGAGGCGTATATCATTGGTAAAGTAACAGAAGGGGAACGCAAAGTAACCTTTACTGGAGCTGAAGTGTGATGCAATCAAGTCGAATCGCTGTTTTTGCTTCGGGGCAGGGCAGCAATTTTGCAGCACTGATCGAGGCACAGAAAGCAGGTTTGCTTGGAGACGGCAGGATTGAATTGCTTGTCTCGGACAAGCCGGAAGCGCCTGTAGCACAACGTGCGGAGGATGCGGGAATTCCCGCCCTCTTGCTGCGGCCAAAAGACTTCGCCAGCCGTGAACTCTACGAAGCAGAGATTGTAGCAGAGCTTCAGCGGCGGGAAATCGGGCTGGTTGTGCTGGCAGGGTATATGCGCCTCATTACACCAGTGCTTTTAACGCCGTATGCGGGTCGGATTATTAACATTCACCCATCGCTGCTGCCTGCTTTTGCTGGAAAGGATGCGATCGGACAAGCGCTGGATTATGGCGTGAAGCTGACGGGAGTCACTGTGCATTTTGTCGATGGAGGTATGGATACCGGGCCGGTTATTGCTCAGCGTAGCGTAGTTGTGTTGGATAACGACACGGCAGATTCATTGGCGGAACGGATTCATAAGGTTGAGTATGAGTTGTACCCTGAAGTGGTTGGCGCTTTTGCCAGCGGGAAAGTGGAACTGAGTGGAAGAAAGACGATTATCCGCGAAAAGTAAGCCACACTGTAGCCATTCGAAGTTTTGGATCGACATTTGGTGACAGGCGGAGAGATTTCAGGGTATTTCTCGGGAAATATTGCATAAGCGGCATTATGTGTCGTGTAGTAGGTAATAGAGTCAGATTCTTTCTTATAGTAATTTCCCAAGCTTTTAGATGTCATCACATTAAATCGCACGTACAACCCGAAGGAGGACTATTCAAAGTGAGTATCAAAAGAGCGCTAGTTAGCGTATCGGATAAACAAGGTATCGTGGATTTTTGCCGCGAGTTGTCTGCATTAGGCGTAGAGATTATTTCCACAGGTGGAACAAGCACGCTTTTGGCTAAGGAAGGTGTTCCAGTCATCGGTATTTCCGATGTTACAGGATTCCCGGAAATCATGGATGGACGTGTCAAAACCTTGCACCCGGCTGTACACAGCGGATTGCTAGCGGTTCGTGACAATGAGGAACACACGCGTCAAATGAAAGAGCTTGGTCTGGACTACATTGATCTGGTAGTAGTAAATCTGTATCCGTTCGCGGAAACCATTGTTAAACCGGATGTATCGTATGAAGAAGCCATCGAGAATATCGATATCGGCGGACCGACGATGCTGCGTTCTGCGGCGAAGAACCATGCTTTTGTAAGTGTAGTGGTAGATGCTAACGACTATGCTACAGTGCTTGAAGAGGTTCGCGCAGGTGGAGATACAACGCTGGAAACACGCAAACGTCTTGCGGCAAAAGTGTTCCGTCATACGGCGGCTTACGATGCCTTAATTTCCGATTATTTGGCTAATGTTACTGGCGAACCGCTTCCTGAGCGCTACACCGTGACTTATGAGAAAATTCAGGATCTGCGCTATGGCGAGAATCCGCATCAAAAAGCGGCTTTCTATCGCAAGCCTTTGGCTGCGGGGGATACTCTTACAGCAGCTGAGCAATTGCATGGCAAAGAATTATCCTACAACAATATCAACGATGCTAACGCAGCGCTGCAAATCGTGAAAGAATTTGAAGAACCTGCTGTCGTAGCCATTAAACATATGAATCCTTGTGGTGTAGGTGTCGGTGAAAGTGTATACGAAGCTTATCAAAAAGCTTACAACGCAGACCCAACCTCTATCTTTGGCGGAATTGTAGCCGCTAACCGGATTATCGATGCAGACACTGCTAATCTGCTGAAAGAGATTTTCCTCGAAATCGTATTGGCGCCAGGGTTTACGGATGAAGCACTGGAAATCCTTACGAAGAAAAAGAACCTGCGTTTGCTCAAAATCGGCAATCTTAGCACGGCTAGCGCGCGTAAGAGCAGCTTCGTAGTCACCTCTATTGATGGAGGAATGGTTGTACAGGAGAGCGATGTGCATTCTGTGAACCCGGATGATCTGCAAGTTGTTACGGACCGTAAGCCAACCGAAGAAGAATTGAAACAGCTGTTGTTCGGCTGGAAGGTAGTTAAGCATGTGAAATCTAATGCGATTGTATTAGCGGCGGATGATATGACAGTTGGCGTAGGTGCAGGGCAAATGAACCGCGTTGGCGCGGCAAAAATTGCGATTGAACAAGCTGGCGAGAAGTCCAAAGGATCAGTCCTTGCCTCTGACGCCTTCTTCCCAATGGGAGATACACTTGAAATGGCAGCTAAAGCAGGCATTACCGCAGTTATTCAGCCAGGCGGCTCCATTAAAGATGAAGAATCGATCAAGGTCGCGAATGAGTATGGAATTGCTATGGTCTTCACAGGCGTCCGTCATTTCAAACACTAGAACGCTGGGAGGATTTTATTCTAATGGATATTTTAGTGGTTGGCGGCGGCGGCCGGGAGCATGCGATTATTTGGAGCCTGTCCCAAAGCCCCAAGGTTGGTAAAATCTATTGCGCACCCGGCAACGCCGGGATCGCGCAGCTAGCAGAATGTGTGCCTATCGGTGTGTTTGAGTTCGACCGTCTGACGGCTTTTGCCAAAGAGAAGGAAGTAGGTCTTGTTGTAATCGGACCGGATGATCCGTTAGCAGGGGGCATTGTGGATGCTTTTGAAGCACAGGCTATTCCAGTGTTTGGTCCACGTAAGAATGCAGCTGAGATCGAAGGCAGCAAAACCTTTATGAAGGATCTTTTGCACAAATATAATATTCCGACAGCAGCCTATGAAAAATTTGATGGCTATGAAGCTGCACTGGCTTACTTACGCGAGCAACCGCTGCCGATCGTAATCAAGGCAGATGGGCTTGCCGCAGGAAAAGGCGTGACCGTTGCCTATTCACGGGAAGAGGCAGAGCAGGCACTAGCTGATATTATGGTAACCAAAGTGTTTGGTGAGGCTGGCGCTCAGGTTGTCATTGAAGAGTTCCTAGCGGGTCAGGAAATGTCGATTTTGGCTTTTGTTGATGGAGAGACAGTTCGTCCGATGGCTGCCGCTCAGGATCATAAGCCCGCTTACGATGGAGATAAAGGCCCTAATACCGGTGGAATGGGTACCTATTCGCCTCTGCCGCATATCGACGAGGCGATTATCCAAGAAGCGATTGAGACCATCATTAAGCCAACAGCCAAGGCTATGGTAGCTGAAGGCCGTTCTTTCAGCGGCGTTTTGTTCGCAGGGCTGATGATTTCTCCAGAAGGTAAACCAAAGACCATCGAATTTAATGCCCGGTTTGGGGATCCGGAGACACAGGTCGTGCTGCCTAGATTGAAGAGCGACTTGTTAGAAATCTTTTTGGCAGTAACCGAGGGTAGACTTGCGGATATCGACATTGAATGGAGCGACGAAGCAGCGGTGTGCGTGGTTCTCGCTTCTGGAGGATATCCAGGCTCTTATCCTAAGGGAGTGCCGATCGAAGGGCTTGAGGACAGCCAAGGAGGGCTGATCTTCCATGCCGGTACAGCACGGGGGGCAGATGGCAGCTGGGTAACGAACGGCGGACGGGTCTTAGGCGTGGTAGGCCTGGGTGCTACGATTGCCGAAGCTCGTTCAGCAGCCTATGCTAGGGCTGAAGGAATCTCTTTTTCCGGGAAACAGAATCGCAGCGACATCGCTATGAAGGCTCTGGTATAAGGATAAAGCACTGTATCTAGCAATTTTTTGCGCTTTAAGTCCTAAAAAAGGACTGACAAGTGATAGAAGAAGTGCTATAATACTACACGTACGGGGGAAAATGTGCGGATATATACAGATAAGGGCCTTTCCGATCATGGGAAGGCCCTTTTAAATCGGAGTCCTTCAGACTTTGTGCAGTAACCTTATAAAGGATGCCTCGTGCCTGAAAATGTTGATACTTATAGTGCATACTAGCGATACGCTTATGGCGAATGGCTACTCACAGATTTAAGGGGGAATTCGTTTTGAGTAAGATTGGAAGAAATGATATGTGTCCTTGCGGAAGCGGGAAAAAATATAAGAAATGCTGCCTAGGGAAAGAAACTTCTGCAGTGGAATCCATCATGCGACTGGTAACAACGGAAGAATCCGCTGCTACTGTGGCTGTGGCCGAGAAACCAGAAGCGGCAGCAATTCCTGAAGCTAAGCTTACCCTAACTACGCTCAAAAAAAAGGTGTCACGTGATCTGAAATGGGAGCATCCGGCGCATGAACAATTGGCTCTGCATCTTATTGAGACCATGAGAGACAGCTATGACCGGGAGCTAATCTGGGAAGGTCTGGTTCTATGGAATGGTTATTCCCGTCACATCAAGCCTGCAGTGAAGAAAATGGGCTCCTTCTGTGCAGCTATCGAGTTTATCTTGTCTGAGGAATATGGATTCCTTCAAACTCAAGCTGATCTAGCGATCAAACATGAGGTTACTGCACCTACCATCTCCAGAAAAGTTAAAGAGATGCTTAATTATATCGAACAGTACGGCATGGGCGGGGCAGAGGAAGAATTACTTTTGCTCAACGTTTCAGGCACTCCGAAGGATCAGGAACAGGCTTTGCTGCAAAAAGCAATGGAAACTAAAGCATCCAATCGCCGGATCCAGCTAGCAGAAGCGGCATTGGAAGTTTATCCGGACAGTCCGGATGCCTATCTCATTTTGGCTGAGGAAGCTGAGAATGAAGCAGATGCCCGTGCTTATCTGAAAGCAGGGATGGAAGCGGGTGCGCGTGAGCTTGGAGAAGCCTTTTTCACTGAGAACAAAGGACATTTCTGGGGTCTTTACGAGACACGTTCGTACATTCGAATCTGCAAAAGCTACGCTGACTCCTGCTGGTTTAGCGGAAATGCAGAAGAAGCACAAAAGACGCTGGAGCACATTCTAGAATTGAACCCAGAAGATAACACAGGTGCACGTTACCTTCTAACGGCAACGTACCTTTACACTAATAAGCTTAAGAAGACCGAGAAGGTACTGGAGAAGTTCGGCAAGGATGCAGCAGCAACAGTAGCATATGACCGTATGGTTTTAGAATATAAGAAGAACGGGATTACTTCCCAGCTCAAAATGCTATACCGCGTGGCGAAGAATGTGAACAAGCATGTGCCAGATTATCTGTTAGGTATCAAAAGATTGCCGCATAACCTGCCTGATTTTGTAGGCGTGGGTGACGCTAACGAGGCTATCGAATATGTTATTGTACATTCACGTTTGTGGACAAGCTTACCAGACCTGGTGAAGTGGATGCTGAAGCAACAAGACTAGTAGGTTTCATAGCGTAGGGATAGCAAATATTAGTAAGAGACTATAGGGTTCCTTTAGTCTCTTTTTCTTTATCACTGATTAGGATGCTTGAAAAAATGTCCTCGGGAGAGTATGTTACAAGAAGTAGAATAACAGATAGATAGTGAGGCGAGAGGGTTATGAGAGAAGAGGAAGACCGAATCGTAGGAATGGAAGATATTGTGCGGGCTCATCACGTACTGCGTGAAGTCATAATCCGGACACCTCTACAACGTGATGCTGTATTGTCAGCCAAGTATGATTGTGATGTGTATTTGAAGCGCGAGGATTTGCAGATTGTACGTTCTTTCAAAATCCGCGGAGCTTATAATATGATTCGTAGTTTGTCAGCAGAAGATAGAGCAAAAGGGATTGTCTGTGCGAGTGCGGGCAACCATGCACAAGGCGTAGCCTATTCCTGTAAAGCGCTTGGAATTAAAGGCAAGGTCTATATGCCAAGCACTACGCCTAACCAGAAGGTTAAGCAGGTTCGGCGGTTCGGCGGTGAGTTTGTTGAGGTCATTCTGAAGGGCGATACCTTTGATGACGCTTATGATGAAGCACTGCAAGCTTGTATAGATCATGGGATGACGTTGATCCATCCCTTTGATGAGCCACGAATCATTGCGGGCAACGGCACCATTGCAATGGAAGTGATGGAGAGTCTGGACAACCCTGCAGACTTTATGTTCGTAACCATTGGTGGAGGCGGCCTGGCAGCGGGCATAGCCACCTATGTGAAGACAGTTAGTCCTTCTACCAAGTTGATTGGTGTGGAGCCACTCGGAGCAGCTTCTATGACGGAAGCGATTAAGCTTGGAGAAGTGGTGACTCTAAAGGAAATTAATAAGTTCGTGGACGGAGCGGCTGTAAAACGTGTTGGCGGATTGACGTACGATATTTGTTCCCGTCATCTGGATGACATCGTGATGGTGCCTGAAGGTAAAGCTTGTACCACGATTCTGGAACTATATAACGAGAATGCCATAGTGGTTGAGCCAGCAGGTTCGCTGCCTATCGCAGCGCTTGATCAATATCGTGATCAAATCCGCGGCAAAACAGTTGTCTGTATCATAAGCGGCGGCAACAACGATATTGACCGGATGCAGGAGATCAAAGAGCGTTCATTGATTTACGAAGGCTTAAAACACTATTTCATGGTGAACTTCCCGCAACGGGCAGGTGCGCTGCGTGAGTTCTTGGGCGAAATCCTTGGACCTCACGATGATATTACCCGTTTCGAGTATATCAAGAAGCATGATAAAGAAAATGGTCCCGCGCTTGTTGGCATTGAATTATTGTCAACGGATGCCTACGAACCTCTCATCGAACGGATGCAGCAGAAGGGCGTCGATTATGTAGAGATCAATAAGGATTCTAATCTCTTTAACATCCTTATTTAATTCTCGCATCCACTTCATAATCACGTTAATGAACATAAACAAGCCCGTCCCTATTCATTTCAGGGACGGGCTTTTGTGATTTCTTTATTAGAGAGGTAACGAAGTCTTACGATATTGCTCGACCTCATCGGTCAATTTATAGCTATTATCTTTCATTAATTTCATGAAGCTATCCAGCTTTTGTAGAAATGGGCTGTTGTCATTATTTTTGGTCAGAATACTGGAGTAAGCCTTTTGCGCCTCCAAATCCATTTCCAGATTGTCATAATGGAAGAGAGGAGTGTTATTCTGGCCGTAAAACGTATTATTCACGTACTTAGTATACAAGGCTTTTACAGCAGAAATTCGGTTTGATTTCGGATGATTTTGAATGAATTGCTCTTGAGATAAAGCTCTGGCTGCTACCTCAGTCCAGGCGATAACTAGCCCGTTGTCCTTGGAAGAGGGCAGGTCCGATTCGGTGGCCATAATGGTTATATAAGCGCTGATATCATTGGTGACGTATAGCTTATACTTGCGGTAAGCCCCATAATCGATCACCGGGAAAAAAGTACCCTCTGCGGTCTCCAGCTTATATCCGCTTTCGCTGGCACTTTTCAGCAGTGTACGCAGCTGGAGATCATCGGTAATAGCGGCAAGAGAAGACATGCTGGCGCCTGCTTTATAAATGGCGGTGAGCTTCCGCTGGACAGTGCTGGTACTGAATTTACTTTCCCAGGCTTGCAGCGCAGCTTTATGCAGATTCTCAAGCTTCAGCGTCATCATTGTTGCACGATACGAACCTACCGCATACATATTGGAGTTCAAATATTTTATGGCTTCGGGTAACTTGTCAGAGGTAGATAACAGCGGTAACGCAGCTTTATAGACAGCCTCTGCATGATTATTGCTAGCTGCTTGGGTTATTGCCTTAGCGCCTTCCCCAGGAGGGCTGGTAGCACCTTCGGCGTGAATAGCACTGGGCACTATGCCTAGCCCTAAGGCTATAGCTAGAACGGAGTAGAGAATATAATGCTTCTTAATCATGGAAGTTTCCCCCTATCTATCGGATGGAATAAAATTTTCAGCCTAGAACTTTATTTTTTGAAAAATATAAACTTCAGTCCCAACCCCCCAATGATGCACAGAATTAAGCTTACCCACGGGGATATTGTAATGACCGGAAATAACCGATCGAGGAACATACCGATAAATACAGCAGCTACTGCGATGCCAATATAGATGCCAAGGCTTTTTATATCAAAAGGTTTGGCACTGGGTGCATCGCTTTCCGACAAGGAAGACATCCATTTCATAATAAGTTCAATTAAGATAATAGAGCCTACTCCCACAGCGAGCAGGGTGAAAAGGCTGATCTGTCCGAACATTCCCGATGAACCGTCAGTCCATTGGAAGAAGAGTCCACCGATTGCCAATATCCCAAAAAGACAGGTCAGAGCTGCGCAGGGAATCATCAAGTAATAGTTCCATTTACTGCGCACCGGGCGCCCGGGAACACTGTCTATGATTTCTTTAAAATAATCGTGCGGATTCTCGCCGAATACTTGCTTGGCATTTTTCCCTTTACGTTGTTCCTTCAACATCAGCTTGGCCGCATCCAGCAAAAGTTCTTCTCCGCGCAGGGGTTCAATTCGACTGGCCCGCACCGCAAGAATCATATCTTCTAAATAGGAGCGATTGAAAGGCGTCAACTGCTCACGCAGGGCGTTATTTTCCTTAATCATATCTTTCACTTTCATAATTTGGATGTAAACCTCCAGTGTTGTTAATCGGTATAGTCTTTAACCTAGAGTATACGTTTGCATGACAGGTCTACGCAAGGACAACCATTTCTATGGCGATATGCATAATCCTTTTAGAAGAGTGAACACTGATAATGTTGTTGCTTGATCAATATAGCATTGGGAAAGGTTGGGAGCTTTATGGAACATGAGAACAAGAAAGAACAGGGAAGATCCATGGGCAACGGTTTCGAGCCTACGCCCAATAATTCAATGGGGGATTGGGGCGGCTCCGATGGATTCAGCATGTGGGATTCCGCGGAAGATGCTCCCGAGGGCTTGCTTAAGGATTGGGAAGGCAGCCATGAAACCCATGAGATGTTTAACGACAGCTACGATTGATTAACAACCCTGGTCATTCATCTCGAAAAAACAACAGAGCAGCGATCCTCCGATACTGGGGATCGCTGCTTTTTGTTTTTTGGTGGGGTTCTTTGGGTTGAGCTGTTGGAATGGTAGGTGCCGCAAGACCTGAAGCCAAAGCTAAAGCCAAAGCCAAACCCAAGCACCCCCGGAACCCGGGAATCCCAGAACCCCAGAACCCCAGAACCCCGGAACTCCGGAACCCGGAACCCGGAACTCCGGAACCCGGAACCCGGAACTCCGGAACCCGGAACCCGGAACTCCGGAACCCGGAACCCGGAACTCCGGAACCCGGAACCCGGAACTCCGGAACCCGGAACCCGGAACTCCGGAACCCGGAACCCGGAACTCCGGAACCCGGAACCCGGAACTCCGGAACCCGGAACCCGGAACTCCGGAACCCGGAACCCGGAACTCCGGAACCCGGAACCCGGAACTCCGGAACCCGGAACCCGGAACCCCGGAACCCGGAACCCCGGAACCCGGAACCCCCGGTTTCGTAGAATCCACCATCTTTCGGACTCAGATGACGTTATTAGCCAAATTATCGCCTTTTCAGTACAGTTTCGGACCCCAGTGACGCTATTGCTCGAAAAGTAGCTCTTATTTGCTGTTTTACAGGGTGATAGCGACTATGGGGTCCGATAGAATTCAAAAAGTGTGCTAAATCTGCGAATAGGGTCTTCTGAGTCCGCTGGAGCTACTGAGTCCGCTGGAGCTACTGAGTCCGAAGGAGCTACTGAGTCCGCTGGAGCTACTGAGTCCGCTGGAGCTACTGAGTCCGCTGGAGCTACTGAGTCCGAAGGAGCTACTGAGTCCGCTGGAGCTACTGAGTCCGCTGGAGCTACTGAGTCCGAAGGAGCTACTGAGTCCGAAGGAGCTACTGAGTCCGATGAAGCTACTGAGTCCGAAGGAGCTGCTGAGTCCGATGTAGTTACTGAGTCCGAAGGAGCTACTGAGTCCGATGTAGTTTCTGAGTCCGAAGTAGCCGCTGAGTCCGATGAAGCTACTGAACTAGAGGGAGCTGCTGAATCCCGGATTGGCGGTTTCAATCCACTCGACGTGGGAGCCCTAGAGTCATGTTCATATCTTACGGGACACCCTGATTGTCGCGCAGACTCTAATGCCCAAATACTCCGTGCGTTTATTAAGAATTGTCCCCTTGCTGTTGACAATATGAACGAAATCTTTATAATTAGATTATAATTCATACTAAGTTAATCGGAATTCTAATAAATTAAAATAAATTAAATTATAAATATAAATATAAATATAATTATAGGAGGATGCGGCAATGGAACGGAATATTGTAATCCGGCATAACGGAGAAGAATTGACGGCGAGCATACATTACCCGAACAAAGAGAAGGGAACCTCTTCGCGTTGCAAGGATAGACTGCCATTAGCCGTGATCTGCCACGGATTTGTGGGGAATCGTATTGGCGTAGACCGGATTTTTGTGAAGGCTGCTCGTGAGCTGGCACAAGAGGGATATATGGTTATTCGTTTTGATTATGTGGGCTGCGGCGAGAGCAGCGGGAATTATGGCGGCGAAGACATGGAATCGATGATCGCTCAGACTAGAGCGGTGCTTGATTACGGAATTAGCTCTGCTGATGTGGACCCACAGCGCGTGACGCTGATTGGCCATAGCCTGGGTGGCGCGGTGGCGTTGCTGACAAGTATTCGCGATCGCCGCGTGAAGAATCTCGTGTTATGGGCCTCTGTTGGTTATCCTTTCAATGATATTGTGAAAATTGTAGGGCGGGAGGCGTATGATCGTGCTGTGAAGAATGGGTCAGCGGATTATGTGGGCTATTCGTTTACACCGGTATATTTTAATTCTTTGGCGGCTTTTCAGCCCTTCCAAGAAGCGAGCAAATTTAGCGGCGATGTACTCGTCATTCATGGCACCTCTGATGATGTCATTCCGGTGGATTACGCTTTTCTTTACCAGAAGCTGTTCTGGACACGTCCCGAAGGACGTTGCGACAAAGAGATCATTTTTCAAGGGGATCACACCTTTTCTTCTGGACCGGCGCAGCAGCAGCTGCTTAAGCGGACTATAGAATGGATGAACGAACAAGAGCATCTGCAGACAGAGTGGCAGAATTGGATGATTTAGGAGAAGGTTTTTATTCGCATTAACTTGCAATAAGCGGTAAAATAAAGATGCACACCATATACTGGGTTATGGAGGTTGGCATCCTATGAAATTACCGTCATTTTTTATTGCGCACGGTTCTCCGCTCCTCGCACTGGAGGATAACGAGTATACCCGTTTTCTGGAGCGGCTTGGTCAAGAACTTGAAGCGCCACGCGGTATAGTAGTTTTCTCAGCGCATTGGGATAGCCCTGAACAGCTACTTACCGTTGATGAACTGCACGAGACACAGCATGACTTCTACGGATTCCCTGAAGAAGTTTACACGCTGACCTATCCGGCCCCGGGCGATCCGGCCCTAACAAGACGGATTTCTGAGCTCTTCAAGGATAACAATCTATCACATCAGCCCGTTCTGGGGCGAGGACTCGATCATGGAGTCTGGGTGATACTGAAAAAAATGTTCCCGAACGCCGACATTCCGGTAGTTGCTTTATCCGTCGATTCCCTGCGCTCTCCCAAGGAGCAGTACAATATCGGGCGGATGTTAGCACCGCTTCGTGACGAAGGCATACTGCTGATTGGAAGCGGTGGACTTGTTCACAACTTGCGGATGCTAAGTGAAAGTGAGCAGCCTGAGGATTGGGCACTTGAATTCGATGCCTGGATTGCCAAGGGACTAGAAGCCTGGGATTTGCCTTCACTTTTTGCGTATGAGAAAAAAGCTCCACATGTACGCGATGCGGTTCCTTCTTATGGAAGAGAGCATTTTGCACCTCTCTTTTACGCGATGGGAACAGCGGATGGCAGCAGGAAGGCAGAGCGGATTTTTCAGGCTTATCAGTATGGGACATTAAGTCTTAATTGCTGGAAGCTAGACTAACTGAATGAATAAGAGACCCGCAGGGTGCAGCCCCAATGGCTGTACCCTTTTTTTTATATAAGAATTTATCTATTCCATGATATAAAATTTCCTTATGCTTGCTATGAAAAAAGGGAGAAGGTGATCAAGACAAATGGGACTGACTGTGATTAAATGGAAGGAATCAGTGAGTTTCATAAAACGTTTAGGAGGAACTACAAGCTTATGAAAGTAAATTGCTCTTCTTCCCGTCTATTATCTGCCATTGTATTGACCACCCTATTGCTCTCCGCTTGCGGAACACAGAGTGCAAATAATGAGATCACCCCGACACAGCAGCCTACCGCAGAGCCCACGCCTATCGAAACGATTCAACCCTCACCTACTATTGATCCCGCTGCTGAGCTCGTATCCGGATTAACAGGTCTTCCAGTTTCTGAAGACAGTCTTCCACGTCCCTTGGCCGTAATGATAAATAATGCTCCTGCCGCCCGGCCGCAATCGGGGGTTAGTGAAGCAGATATTTTGTATGAGATTCTTGCCGAAGGTGGCATCACACGTTTGATTGGTATTTTTCAGAGCCATACAGGTGTGGTGAAAATCGGACCGATTCGCAGCATCCGCCCCTATCTGCTGGATATTGGCGAGAGCTACGGTGGTGTGACGGTGCATGCCGGAGGGAGTCCGGCGGCTTATGCCATTTTGCAAAAAGAGAAAAAAGAAGATATGGACGAGATCGGCCGTGCCGGAGCTTATTTTTGGCGGGATAAAGCGCGAAAAGCACCACATAACCTGTACAGCAACGCAGCCAAACTGCGGGAAGGTGCCGAGAAGCTTGGGTTTGCGCAAAGTGTGAAGGTACCTGGGTATCTTTTTAACAATCCAGATTACATACCGGCGGACGGAGAGAAAGCCGCTGAATTTAGCATAAACTATCTGCTCAAAAGTTATAAAGTTGACTATAAATATGATCCTAAACGTCAGACCTATCAGCGTTATGTGAATGACAAACCTCATTTGGATCTAAATAACGATAATCCGGTGGAAGCGGCCAATGTGATGGTTATAGGAGCCGATCATAAAGTGCTTGATGATGTCGGAAGACTTCAGATTGATGTGGAGCTTGGCGGGGAAGCGTTGCTTTTTCAGCGGGGACAGGTCACCAAAGGCAGATGGTCGCGTGAACCAGAGGATGTGATCCGCTTTGTGAGGGATGGAAAAGAAGAGCTGATGTATCAAGGAATTACCCATATTTTGGTGGTCCCTAATGCGCCTTCATTTAGCAGTCATGTGGTATATGGCGGGGCGGATGGTACAACATAAGAAAGTCGGAATATCCAGTGTTATACAGATTTGTGTTCGGAATAATGGGTATGTGTTAATAGAGTGTAAAAAAGTTCATTTCTATAGCTTCTATACCTTGTACGGATATGATAAGATAACAAGGGTTGTCATTCATTTTCATGCTTTTTACATATGAATGGCTCTGTATTCACGGTAATTTTATGTAAAGGGGTTTAAAACAATGAAGTTGAGAAAAAAGGACATATTCTTTGAGACGCTGGAAAATATGGCCGATACTATTGTCCAAGCTGCAGATTATTTTGCTCAGAATATCACTGATCTCCGGAATAATGTCGATAATTTCGCTGCAGAGATGAAAAAGTACGAATCCCAATGTGATACTTACACGCACACCGTCATCAAAGAATTGAACAAGACGTTTATTACGCCGCTTGAACGTGACGACATTATGGACTTGATCACAAGCATGGATGATGTCATCGATGGTCTGGAGGCATCCGCCTCACGTTTCTATATGTACAACCTTCTTGACCCGGATGAATACATTGTGCAATTCGCCGAAATTCTTCGCCAGTGTGCTTATGAAATCCAAAAAGCGGTTCATTTGCTCTCCCAGAAGAAATTGTTGGCGATCCGTGAATATACAATCCGTCTGAATGACCTTGAGAATCAAGGGGACGAAGTGCTGCGTATTTGTACTAAGGTCCTGTTCGAAACTGTAAAAGACCCGATTGAGCTGATTAAACGCAAGGAACTGTATGAGCGGCTCGAGACCACTACAGACAAATGTGAAGATGTAGCCAACATGTTGGAATCGATCATCATGCGCAACTCATAAGGGGTACTAGAATATGGAAACATCTATATGGATTCTTGGAATTGTTATATTTCTCGCGCTTGCGTTTGACTTTATCAATGGATTCCATGATACGGCCAACGCAATTGCTACCTCTGTCTCAACACGTGCCTTAAAACCGCGAACAGCAATTATTATGGCAGCACTGATGAACTTTGTTGGGGCCTTGATGTTTACAGGTGTGGCCAAAAAAATCGGCGGAAGTATCACCGACCCGACCTTGCTTGAAAATGGGTTGGATATCATAATAGCCACGCTGATTGCTTCGATTATTTGGAATTTGATCACTTGGTGGCTCGGGATTCCATCCTCATCGTCTCATGCACTGATCGGCGCTTTAGCGGGTGCAGTATACGTGGGGGCAGGCTCAGCACACATCAATTGGGGCGGGTTTGTGGAAATTGTCGAAGGACTGATTTTCTCCCCAATCATTGCGTTTGTTATCGGTTATATTATCATGACCATCCTGAAATGGATCTTTGCTAAGCGTAGTCCGCATACGGTCAACAAGGGCTTCCGCTCTATGCAGGTCCTTACGGCAGCGTTACAGTCGTTCACACATGGTACGAATGATGCGCAAAAAGCGATGGGGATCATTACTTTTGCACTCGTTACCTCAGGACGTCAAGAAACTATGGATGTTATCCCTTTGTGGGTTAAGATAGCTGCAGCTACGGCTATGGCGCTCGGTACCTCCATCGGTGGTTGGAAGATTATTAAGACTATGGGTACGAAGATTTTCAAAATCGAACCTATTAACGGTTTCGCGGCTGATATTTCCGCGGCATCTGTTATTTTCTCAGCAACGCTGCTGCATTTGCCAGTAAGCTCAACGCATGCGATCACATCAGCGATCCTTGGGGTAGGCTCTGCCAAACGTTTCTCTGCAGTGAAATGGGGAGTAGCCGGACGTATTGTGGTCACTTGGTTCATCACGATTCCAATCAGTGCGGTATTAGCAGGTCTGATTTTCAAAATCATTTTTTAAACACCCTTTAATAAAGATGTCAGTTAGCCATTGGGCTGCGGACATCTTTTTTTGTTGTGTGGACATGAGGATGGGTGAAGAATGTACGGTATAAATCCCGTAGAAATGACGAAGTTTGGCGCTAGAGGGGGAATGTACGGTATAAATCCCGTAGAAATGATGGAGTTTGGCGCTGGAGGGGGAATGTACGTTATAAATCCCGTAGAAATGACGAAGTTTGGCGCTGGAGGGGGAATGTACGGTATAAATCCCGTAGAAGTGACGAAGTTTGGCGTCGGAGGGAGAATGTGCGGTATAAATCCCGCAGAAGTGGCGGAGTTTGGCGATGGAGGGAAAATGTACGGTATAAATCCCGTAGAAATGACGGAGTTTGGCGTTGGAGGGGGAATGTACGGTATAAATCCCGTAGAAGTGACGAAGTTTGGCTATGGATGGGGATTGTGCGGTATATATCCCGTAGAAATGACGAAGTTTGGCGTTGGAGGGGGAATGTACGGTATAAATCCCGTAGAATTTACGAAATTCGAGGATGGTGACAAAAAGAAGAGCATAATTGCCCTAGAATTGGAGACACTTCGTCGAAGAAGCAGAAAGAAAGGCATAAATGCCTTAGAATTGGTGAACTAACGTCGAAGAAGCAAAAATAAAGACATAAATGCCTTAGAATTAGTAGAATAGGGTCGAAGAAGTAAAAGGAAGGGCATATATGTCTTAGAACGATGGAACCTGACTTGTATGAGGTTGGACCAGCCCAACTTAACACATTTCAAGGGAACCCAGCGCACCTAAATCCAGTCCATCGTAACGTAACCTAGCCCAAATTAAATCAGCACTGTCCAACTTGTCTCATTTCAGCAGAATCGAGCACATCGAAGTCCAGCCCTGCACAAAGTAACCTAACACAAATTAACTCAACAGCCTAACGTAATACATTTCAACGGAATCCAGTGCACCCAACCCAACCCAACCCAACCCAACCCAACCCAACCCTTACCTTTCTCCCTGCTTTTCTGCCGTCGAAGAATATCGCCTTATTTCCATTATCCCGCCCGCACTCAACTTGAACTTTACAGTCAAGAATTGCATCCCTATCCCACGGTCACTACCAGCCCAAAGTAAACCATATGTTACTTACGTTAAATGAACGCGAGGCGATGAACTTAATCTTTTGCGAAATCAAGGTCAGTCTGCTTACGATCGAAGGGTTGTTTACCATTCCTAATGAGCACTTTTTCACCAACTAATTAGTAAAAATAGCGATAGTAATTCACAGCTATGAATTCATCTCACTCATAAACCCGATACCGACAGCAGAGAATAAGGACAGCTCGCCCCCAGCGCAACCAACCTTACACAAATGAATCGAGCATTAACGAACGACGAAGCACCAAATGTTTCTTAGTCTAGCTTGAGCGGTGCTGCTGGCTATGTTTTTTGCTTTTTGGAAGACTTGTCTTCTTGCTGTACAATAGAGGCGTGGAAGAAGATGAAGCGGAGGAACATTTATGATACGTACACTTGTTGTCACACATAAAGGTGAGGTGCTGACAGAGATCCCTCTGCAAAATATCCGGCTGGAGGATTATGCTTGGATATGGGCAGATTTTGCTACGCCTACGCCAGAAGAAACGCTTTTGCTGGATCAATATTTTCATTTTCACCCCTTGGCGATAGAGGACTGTATGCATGTATTGCAGCGGCCGAAGCTGGATCATTACGAGAATGTGCAGTTTTTTGTGCTGCATGCACTGAATGAGCGGACGTTGGATGCTGAGGAGGTTGACCTATTTTTAAGCGCGAACTTTCTTGTCTCCTATCACCATCAGGAAAAAGCAGAGATGAATGAAGCGTGGGAACAGGTGAAGAGCGAAATACATAGTCGAAAAGGCTGGTCGGGTGGGCCGATGGCAGCTGCATATACGGTAATGGACAAGTTGGTGGATAAATATTTTCCATGTCTCTACAGTTTAGAGGACGAGCTTGCGGATCTGGAGAGCAGCGGTAGCAGTGAGTCGGTGGAGGAATTGATGAGCCAGGTGTTTGGCGTGCGCGGAAGACTCCTCAAAATGCGGCGGACGATTGTGCCAATGCGCGATTTGATGTACCGGATCGTGAATTCACAGCATGTCCAGAGCAATGGCGAGGAACGGATTTATTTTGGCGATATTTATGACCATCTGCTAAAACTCTCCGATATGATTGAGGCTGATCGGGAAATGACAGCGGATTTGCGTGACAGCTACATTTCACTCAATTCCAACCGGATGAATTCGATTATGAAAACACTAACGGTAATCACCACCGTATTCATGCCGCTGACGCTTATCGCCGGGATCTACGGGATGAACTTTGTGAAGATGCCTGAACTAGAGTGGAAGTATGGTTATTTTGGTGTGCTGCTGTTTATGCTGGTAGTTGGTTTTGGGATGTTCCGATGGTTTCGACGGAGTGGCTGGTTTAAGTAAAAATAGAGCAGAAGCGCTAACAGCAAATCTCTTTCCTGCGAGAATTGCTGTTTTTCTGATACATAGCTAGAAAACGTCACCGCTATTTGCGGCGACGTTTTCCGGTGGAAGAAGTAGAGCGCCGGCGAGTAGTTGTAGTAGATTTGCGACGGGGTGAGGTGGAACGCTTTTTTTTGCGGCGATTAGGACTGTACAGGGCGGCATCCTCTTCGGCGGCTAGTGCGCCTGCTGCGCCTTTGTTTTTACCGAAGCTACCCATGAACAGCTTAACCATTGGAGCCATCTGCTGGAAGCCGGACATCACCTTTTGTACTTTACCCATAGAGTTTACGATCCCGTCAATGCCGCCCATACGATCGATGATGCCTTTGATTTGCTCCATATTCCCACCAATTCCGCCACCGCCGCCTAAGCCGCTGAGCAGTCCGGCAAGCCCGCCGCTTGCCTTTGTTGCAGCTTCAGCTGCAGGGAGCGCTAGCGCAGTTTCGGTGGCAGCTTCTGCTCCTAAAGCAGGAAGGATTCCGGTCTCACCTGGGAGAGCTGAGGGCGCATATGAGCTGAGGCCAGGATAGGCAGAGGCATTATACGAATCGCTCAGTGAACGCTGATTCCGGCGGGAATGATTATAGTAATGATCAGGCATAATATCACATTCCTTTGTTAGTGGTCTGCTATACTGTATGTCATGGGCGAACATACGGTATAGACGAATGCCCGGGTAATAGGGATAGGAGCGGAAAAGGGCGTATGCCTATAAACAGGTTAAAGTAGTGAAGAAACCGTGTACGAGCTTGATTTTCGGCGCTTTTGTAGTACTATAGTGTAGGCGATAATTCTTATGTAGAGAAAAATACTTGTATTGGGGTACATAAATGGTGTGCGCGTGGGGTGGACGTTTGTCCGTCATTTTCGTTCTTTACAGCGTGAAATCGTTAATGCTTGAAAAATGCGCTCCAGTGCAATATAGTAAAGGCAGGATAGTGACATTAGGTTGATGTTTCCGGAGCTAGTTTTGTACGGAGCTTAATCAGAGAAACTAATGCTGATAGAACTTTTAGGGGATGAAAAATTGATGCAACTTAAGAAGTTAAATGATAAAAGTATAGACCAATTATTTGAAGCCATTTTAACATTAAAGAATATGGAAGAATGTTATGTTTTCTTTGATGATTTGTGCACCGTGAACGAGATTCAATCGCTGTCGCAACGACTGGAAGTAGCGCGTATGCTTGGCAAAGGTTCGACCTACAATCAGATCGAAGCAGAGACAGGAGCAAGTACAGCTACTATTTCCCGTGTAAAACGTTGCCTGAACTACGGAAATGATGGTTATAAATTAACGCTGGAACGTTTGGGACGCTAATTTATGGTACCGGGCGTACTTATTATCAGTCACGGCTCCCGCGACGAGGTTTGGGTGTCGATCGTGGAAGAGGCCGTAAGCGAATTATCGCTAGATGAAGAGATGCCAGTGGTGATCTCTTTTTTAGAGCTGGTAGAGGGCCGTCTGATTCAAGATGGAATAAATGAACTGGAACATGCAGGGGTCACAGATATAATTGTGATCCCATTGTTCGTTTCCTCGGGAAGCACACATGTCGATGAAATAGAATATGCACTAGGGGCTAAACCTGCACCTGAACGTGAGACCGATTTAGAGCCGTTCCACGTGAAGGCTAAGGTTCACTATGGTTATCCTGTCGACGATGACCCGGACATCGCTGTGATGATCTGGGACAAGCTCCGTAAGCTGTCTACGGAACCTGAACGTGAGACGATTCTGTTGGTAGGTCACGGCAGCATTTATGATGGCTTCCGCCAGCGTTGGCAGCAGGGCATCTCTTCACTGGCAGGACGTGTACGTGAGGTGAGCGGCGTAGCGGCGGCCGATTATGGTCTGCTGAATCCGGACAGTGTAAGAAGCAAAGTGGAGTATTGGCAGGAGCAGGGTCACGAGGTATTGGTGGCGCCGCTTTTTTTGAGTGAAGGTTATTTCACTAAACATGTGGTTCCGAACAGACTAAAAGGGTTAACCTATAAGTATTCTGGCCAGACGCTTTTGCCGCACCCGCTTCTTCCGCATTGGATTGAGAGACAGGTAGAGACACTCCTCGAACAGATTCGAAAAAAGAGTTAAAAAGTTTCTTTTTAGCCCACTTAATCATGAAAAATAGTGCCCATTTCCGTGGATAATACGGGATTTGCTGCATAGACATATATATAGTTATTTTTGCCTAATAAGGTGTCGTGAATTGTTGTATAATGGAATATTTACGATAAATGTCCTCTGACATTGATTGTAGTGGTCCGAATTAGGTATAATCAATTAGGTTATTCTATTATAAAAAACAGGTGGCGTTCCGGTAATGAAAACTGCGAGATTGATTTATAATCCCACTTCTGGACGGGAAGAAATGAAGAAGCGGCTCGCCGACATTTTGGACCGGCTGGATACGGGTGGCATTGAAGCCTCCTGCCATGCAACGACCGGAGAAGGCGATGCTATGTTAGCTGCTGCGGATGCAGTAGAGCGCGGTTATGATCTAATCATAGCAGCCGGTGGGGATGGCACTTTAAATGAGGTTATCAATGGTATGGCGGAGAAACCTAATCTCCCCCCGCTTGGCGTATTGCCACTTGGGACTACCAATGATTTTGCACGTGCGATGGGTATCCCGAAGAATTGGGAAGATTCCGTTGATTTGATCCTTCGTCAAGAGTCGCGTCCGATTGATATCGGTAAAGCCAATGATCGTTATTTCATTAATATAGCAGGCGGTGGCAGTCTAACCGAACTGACCTATGAAGTTCCAAGTAAGCTGAAGACCATGATAGGGCAGCTTGCGTACTATTTAAAAGGTATTGAAAAAATGGTCAGCCTATCTCCTCAGGAACTAATCATTCGTGCCAATGGGCAGGAGGTTATTCATGATGAGTTCATGCTGTTCCTGATTGCAAATACGAATTCTGTTGGCGGCTTTGAAAAGCTTGCTCCCGGCGCTCGAATCGATGACGGTCTGTTAGATGTTATTGCGGTTAAAAAATGCAACTTGGCAGAGTTTGTCCGTTTGGTTAGATTGGCCCTTCGTGGCGAGCATTTGCAGGATAAAAAGGTTGTGTATTTCCGTACGGATGCAATGGATGTAATCTCTCCAGGGCATGTCCAATTGAACTTGGATGGAGAACTTGGCGGAGAGCTGCCGGGTCGTTTTCGGATTTTGCCGCAGCATCTGCGGATTTTTGCTCAGAATAATTAGGTTGATTGAAAGCAAGAGTGTGGGATTATACAGCGATGATAATGAAAGAAGTGAACTATAAATAATGAGTAAACACCGCAGTGGACGCAGCACCAGCCGCCCAGCCGGCAAGGCGCCTGTCGCCGGACTGCCTGTGAATAAAAATGATGAGGTTATGCTCGATATTATCGGCATGACCCATGAAGGTGAAGGGGTAGGCCGCGTAGAAGGCTTTACCCTTTTTGTGCAGGGAGCCCTTCCCGGAGAGAAAGTCCGGGCAAGGGTGCTCAAGACCAAAAAGCAGTATGGCTACGCCAAACTGCTGAATATAGTAGAAGCGAGCAGCGCCCGCATCGCGGCGCCTTGCGAGATCTATGACCAATGCGGCGGCTGCCAGCTGCAGCATATGGACTACACTGCTCAGCTGGCGTGGAAACGGCAGCTGGTGGTGGACAACCTGGAGCGGATTGGGAAGCTTCGGGTGAGTGGTGGCGGGGATAGCGGAAAGAGCAAAGAGAATGAAGCTGTTGAGAGTCAGATAGATAGTGCTAACGATGGTGGCATCGTGGATGGTACGACTGATGGCGCTGGAGTAGCTCAGACAGATGGCATTCTTGTTCGCCCTACACTCGGCATGGACGAACCTTGGCGTTACCGCAACAAGGCTCAGGTACCAATTGGCGTAACCGAAGGTGGCCTTGTAGGCGGTTTTTACGCACGGGGAAGTCACCGTATCATCGATATGGAGACGTGCTTAATCCAGCACGAAGATAATGATGACGTTGTGCGCAAGGTGAAAGACATTGGCAGAGAACTTGGCATCTCTGCTTATAGTGAAGAAACCGGTCGTGGCCTGCTGCGTCATGTCGTCGTGAAGAAAGCTTTCCGCACCGGTGAAATGATGGTCGTCCTCGTAACCAACGGCCGCGACATCCCGCATCTGGACGCCTGGATTGGCAGCATCCGCGAACAGCTGCCGCATGTAGTCAGCATCTGCCAGAACGTCAACACTCAGCGTACGAATGTCATCTTCGGTGGCGAAACCCGCGTCCTGTGGGGCAGAGACGTCATCTATGACTACATCGGCGATGTACAGTTCGCTATCTCAGCGCGTTCGTTCTATCAAGTGAACCCGGCACAGACTGAGGTGCTGTACGGAAAAACCGTAGAATACGCCGGACTGACTGGCAATGAAACGGTTATCGATGCCTATTGCGGCATCGGTACGATCTCCCTCTTCCTGGCACAGCACGCAGCCAAGGTATATGGAGTAGAGATTGTGCCTGAGGCAATTGAGGATGCTCGGGCGAATGCGAAGTTAAATGAGATGAAGAATGTAGTGTTCGAGGTTGGTGCCTCTGAGGATGTAATCCCTAACTGGAAAGAGCAGGGGATTACGGCAGATGTTATCGTTGTCGATCCACCGCGTAAGGGTTGCGATCCGCGGTTGTTAGAGACGATTCTGGCGATGAAGCCAGAGCGTGTGGTGTATGTGTCGTGTAATCCATCGACACTGGCAAGAGACTTGCGGGTGCTCGAAGATGGAGGGTACAAGACAGTGGAGGTAACTCCGGTGGACATGTTCCCGCATACGGTGCATGTGGAGTGTACAGTAAGACTTGAAAGAAAAGACACAGCCGATTAAACTGTATCTTAGTTCTGTGGAAGAGGGTTAGAGAGATTATAGTGAATTTTAATCTTTTCGCCCTCGAATACTTCAATTTTCTGTATTAACCTTTTTAGAACGTGTTTCACGACCTGTACATCGCTAATGTCGAGGGTCGAGAACCGTTCTATTTCTTTTTTGAAAACTTGTAATTGTTCGGTGAGGTCTTGCCTTGCTTCAAACAATACAATTAGTTCAGCTTTTCTATTCGATAATTCTTGTTGTTGCTTTACTATTCGTTCGTTTTGTTGCTTGAATTGCTCTGACGTAATCTTATCATCAACGTGTAGACTTAACAGCTTGTCAAAGCGTTTATCCATTTCGGCTAATTCTTTGTCAATACGCGCCAATTCCTTTTTGGTATTAGTGTGTACCGAATTAGCTTTTTCCTCGGCAATACCGTATAGCCTATCCATACTTACGTTATCCCTAACCAACGCCGCTAGGTCGTCCTTAACTGCTTGTAGTAATTCTTTTTCTGCGATAATATGCGACGAGCAGTAACTAGATGTATATTTAACGTATCCGCCGCAAACATACGCCCCTTTACGTCTATCGGGCTTGAAGTGCATTCCGCTACCACAAGCAGGACAAACAACGATATAGGAAAACAGGCTTTCTTTACCGTTGCTTTTATGCGTACCCTTCTTACGCATGAGTACTTGAATCACTTCGAAATCTTCGTCAGACACTAATGCAGGATGAGTGTTTACGGTAATAATTTGCTTATCCGCTTCGACTTTTCTGCGAATTTTATATAGTTCCGATTCTGCAAGCGTTCCTGTCGTTTCTTCACGCCGATAAACAAGATTACCTAGATATACGGGATTGGATAAAATGCCCTTAATCGTGCTCTGTTGCCATTTGGTGCCTGCATTTGAAACACCCGCGCTAGCCCTTGGTGTCGGAATACTCCTACGCATTAGGACATTGCTTATCGTGAACATTCTCCGACCTTTGTGTAAGTATAACTCGAATATTTCTCGCACGATTGGGGCGGTATTCTCGTCAATTTCAAGGGCGTTTGTCGTCTCGTTGAACGTGTATCCGTATGGCGGAATTGAAACTCGACGTGTACCCTGTCTTGCACTAGATTGTAGTCCCAACTTTATACGTTCGGATAACTTAGCGTTCTCCTATAGATGTTCACGTTAAGCTAACTGGCAGGATTGTTGAATAAAGTTGGTAGCTTCTTCATATTACTTCCACAAACTTACAACTTTATAAGCGTATATATAGTCTAAAGCAATAATAACAAATACAGGAGGTATTTATGAGAAACAAAGCTATTAGCTCATGCCTTTTAATTTTTATGCTGATCTGTTCGGCTTGTTCTAATGTCGAAGCTCTGCAGCGGGAAGGAATATCAACCTCAACCAACCAAGCAAAACAAAATAATGGAGAGTCTTCTAACGAGATTGTAAACAATCAAGATAGTTTAACATTGTTAAATATTGTGTTACCTAAAGATTGGAAGCTTGATAAAAGTGAAACTGTTGTATATAATTTTTTAGATGAAAACGACGAGAATAGAGGAACAGTTAGTGCAATTAACTACATGGATAACTTTAATTTTCTAACACAAATGCCTAATCATAGTAGTGTAACTAATGATGAATATATTGATCTACCTTTGGGTAAATCTAGATTAATTACATTAGATTCCGATAATGGTTCTGCTGCCTCAGGTATTACAGGAACACATGATATTTATTATGCATCACTACCTATAAAAGGAAAGGCTATTTATATGTTAAACTTCACAAAAAATGATAAGAAGCCTGAAACTAAAAGTCAATTTATAGAGATATTAAATAAGTTAAGTTTAAAGTAATTAGGCAAAAGAATTTATAGCTCAATCACAAATTAAAAAGAACTATTACGCTAATGGGACACGATAGTTCAAAATTGACCGCCTAATTATGAACTGCACCCCAATTGTTAGACATAACTAACATTTGGAGGTGCAGTTTTTTTATGACCAGGTACAGTACAGACGAAAAAATCCAAGCTATTATGCGTTATAAAAGGGATCCGAGAGCTTGAAAACCATTGCAAAATCAATCGGGATTCACCATTCTGTCTTTTCAAACTGGATTAGTCAATATGAGCATCATGGTGAAGAAGCTTTTAAAAAGGGCTATACATCATATCCTGCACAGATTAAACTAGACGTACTTAATTATATGAACGAATTCGGGACGTCTGTTAGAGTAACGGCTGCGATATTTAATATTGCGAGTCATAGTACCATTTTAAGCTGGCATAGAAGCTTAGAGTTACATGGAATGGACGCCCTACAACCAAAGAAGAAGGGGCGTCCATCCATGAAAAAAGAACCTAATAAACGAAAGATTCAAACGTTAAAAGAAGGGTCTGCTGAGGCATTACAAGCAGAGGTAGAGCGTTTGAGAATGGAAAATGCATATTTAAAAAAGTTGAATGCCTTAATTCAAAACAAGGAAAAATCACCAAACAAGACAAAGCACGAGTAGTCTATGAACTAAGGAACGAATTTTCGGTGAAAGCCCTCCTGCAGCTAGCAGATATCCCTCGTAGTACGTATTATTTCGTGGTAAAAACGTTTGGTATGCCCGATAGAGATAAGGAGCTAAAAGACATTATTCAAGCGATTTACGAGGAGCATGAGGGTCGTTATGGTTATCGTCGTATTCGTGACGAGTTAGTGAATCGAGGACACCATGTGAATCATAAAAAGGTACAACGCTTGATGAAGGTATTGGGTTTAAAGTGTGTGGTACGTATGAAGAAATATCGTTCCTATAAAGGGACGATTGGCAAACTCGCACCGAACATATTAGAACGTAACTTCCACGCTGAGAATCCAAATGAGAAGTGGGTTACGGATATTACAGAGTTTAAATTATTTGGAGAAAAGCTGTACTTATCTCCAATTCTAGATCTATATAATGGTGAGATTATTACGTATACAATCGGTTCAAGGCCGGTCTACTCGCTTGTTTCAACGATGTTAGATCAAGCATTCCGTCGATTAACCGATGAAGATAACCTCCTTATTCATTCTGACCAAGGCTGGCACTATCAGATGAAGCAGTATCGTCATGCCCTTGAAGAACGAGATATCAAGCAAAGTATGTCCCGTAAAGGTAATTGCTACGACAACGCCGTCATTGAGAACTTCTTTGGTATCATGAAATCTGAATTTCTATATTTAAAGGAATTCGAAAGTATCACACATTTCAAACAAGAGCTATCAAAATACATCGATTATTACAACAACAAGCGAATTAAGGCAAAACTAAAAGGCCTGAGTCCGGTACAGTACCGAACTCAGGCCCAACAAGTCGCTTAATTATATACCTGTCTAACTTTAAGGGGGCACTTCATTCGCAATGTTGCTAACAGGGCGGTTTGCTATGTCATAGAGGGCAGCATGAAAGTTAGAGTCAACCTGCACTTTACGAACTATCTTGCACGTTTTTAAGGCTAACTTATTAATAGAGCAGTTACACAAAAAATAAGATTACTCTGCTACAACTTGTTTGCCTGCAATCCGGCCGAATGTGAAGATATCAGCGATGGCATTACCGCCAAGACGGTTTGTACCATGAATGACCCCTGTTACTTCACCTGCAGCGAACAACCCAGGGATGACTTCGCCTTTTTCATTCAAAACGCGAGTCTTCTCGTCGATCACCAAGCCGCCCATTGTATGGTGAACGGAGGGTACAGCTTTTTCGATGTAGTAAGGGCCTTTTTCAAGAGATTTCAATCCACCGCGATGTTTGAAATCAAGGTCTTTACCTGTTTTCGCATAATCATTTACTTTATTAATCGTTTCTTTCAAAGTGTTCACGTCAATTTTAAAGAAATCAGCGGCCTCTTCAATCGTATCGGCTTTAAAGAGCAAGCCTTGTTTAACGAGTTGATCGTATTCGTCTTGATGAACTTCTATCGTTTTACCGATATCCTCAATGCCTTGATTCCATAATTGATACGTATATCCACCCGTTTGGGCAAGAATTGCTTTAGAAATAACGTCACGACGTTCTAATTCCTCAACGAAGCGCTTGCCTTCTTGGTTAATCAGGATTGCACCATCGAAGCGGGAGTCTGCAACCAGAGAAATAACACCTGTCTCAGGATTACAGATTGGATACGTTTGAATACTCTCCATGTTTGTCAGTTTGGCGCCAATCGTTTCTGCCATAACGATACCATCACCTGTAGATCCTGGTGTATCGGTAGTCATATATTTTTCATCCATTGTAGGGTTATACTTCTTACGCATCTCTACATTGGATCCAAAACCACCGGTAGCGATGATGACGCCTTTGTTCGCATGGAATGTGATTTTGTCGCCAGTACCCGAAGTCGCAGTTACACCTGTTACTTTGCCGCTTTCGTCCTTCAGCAAGGTTTCGGCTTTCATATTCGTTTTGATCGTGATTTGATCAGCGTCTGTTTTGGCTTTTAACTTAGTAATCAATTCAACACCTGTATGACCTACAGGAATCAACGCACGTTTTCTGGAATGGCCTCCAAATTGGAACAGATGATCAGGTAAGAACTCTACCTTGATATCATCGCGCAGCCATTCGGCAGATGCTAGAGCATTGTCGGCAAGAATACGAACCATCTTTGGATCCCCGAGGTTGTCTCCGCCTTTCATCGTATCATTATAGAACAAGTCAGCCGTGTCATCTGTGATGCCAAGAGCACGTTCAACCCAGTTGTCAGGCGCATTCATCTCACCACCGGAGATCAATGTGTTGCCGCCAACAGCTGGCATTTTCTCGAGCAGAACTACATTAGCTCCAGCACTCTTCGCTTCGATAGCCGCACTAAAGCCAGCACCCCCGGCACCGATGACGACAACATCATAGGTTTGCTCGACTTCTTCTTTGTCTTTGCTTCCACTGACTGCAGCGCCAGCGACAAGGGTAAGTCCAGACTTCGTAATTGCATCTTGAATGGCTTCGAGATATCCTTTGCTTGTAACTGTAGATCCGCTAATGGCATCAACTTTTGCGCTGTTAGTTGCCATGACCTCTTGCTTGAGCTGTGTATAAACAGGTTCTGCAAGTACTTCATTTTCCTTATGCTCTGTCACTTTAATGTCAGTGATCTTGTTATCTAATAAGGAGACTTGTACTTTAATATCGCCATGTTTACCTTGCCCAACTCCTTCAAAGACTTGAACTC
Source organism: Paenibacillus sp. FSL H7-0918 (assembly GCF_038007025.1). Taxonomy (NCBI): domain Bacteria; kingdom Bacillati; phylum Bacillota; class Bacilli; order Caryophanales; family Paenibacillaceae; genus Paenibacillus; species Paenibacillus sp. FSL H7-0918. The sequence goes on along the minus strand of NZ_JBBOWJ010000002.1, from coordinate 1,255,046 downwards.
CGTTTGCATCTGCAGCGGGTTCTGCATCTTTACTGCCGCAAGCAGCAAGCGTGAACATAAGACTGAGGACTAGTAGAATAGATAACAGCTTTTTCGTGTGAGTTCGCATAATATCTCCTTCATTCTGTTGTGGATTGGTTACATACACTAGGGAGAGGAAGATTTGCTAGGCAAATCCTTTATCTCTAGCCTAGACATGAATGTTATTTCATGTGAAAATATGCACAAGACCTATTATAGATTTAGTACAGCATTATGTATTTGCACAGATTAGTGTTTTTTTGTCTTTTTCGGGCATGTAAGAAACGGATATTGTGAAGGGCTATGATTACAATGAAATCAATTCACTTAAAAATTACGTTAATCGCAGGAGGCTGCTTCTTGCTGCTGTTCGTTGCATTGCTTGTAACAATATATTTGGAGATGAACCATACGGTTGTCCCTTTGAATAAGAACTTAACGCAGCAAGTGGTTACTGCACGCAGCGACCAGATTGATTATTGGTTTAATCAGCGCATTGGAGAGATAGACATGCTTGCTTCTCTAGCTTCGGACCATCAGTGGACACGAGATGAATTGCTACAAGAGTTCGATAAGTTCGAGGCGAAGAAGAAAGTAGAGTACGAATCCATACGCGTGGTGGATATTCACGGAAATTCCTGGTCAGCAAGGGACAAGCCTTTTTCGATACTAAACCGACCCTACTATCGAAAACTGCTGAATTCAGATTCCAATTATGTGGTAAGCAATCCGATCGTATCCAAAGCGAATGCAGCCGAAATCGTCGTCATTCTTTATCGCGTGAATCCATCGGTGAATGATGAGGTAGCTTATATTGCCGCAGCCGTCTCCGTCAAGAAGATGAGGGAGATTGCTCAAGATGTAATGCTATATGACCAGTCAGGCCAGCTTATCGTCGATTGCAGAGAGCTGGGTGAAGAAGATGGAGCGGAGGATACAGCAGATAAGAAGAACATGAGTGTATTTGAGGCTCCAATTCAAAATGTGGAAGGCTGGAAGTTAGTACTCAAAGTACCGAATTCAAGTCTATCGTTAGCGGTGATCAAAACCCAGCGGACTGCATTGCTGGTAGGCGTTCTTATCGGTAGTGCGTTTATCGTCTTTCTGGTGCTGCTTGCTTCTTCCATTATTCGTCCAATTCAGTCGCTTCGCCAGGTAATGGAAAATGTGCAGAACGGCAACCAAACCATACGAGCAGATGTTACGCGCTCGGATGAGATCGGCGATCTTGGACGAAGCTTCAATGACATGCTTGTTCAATTATACGCTGTGGAGCAGGACCGAAAGGAGATGGAACTCAGACTGATTCATGAGCAGATCAAGCCGCACTTTTTATACAACACATTGGATACGATCCAGTGGATGGCAACGGAACATGGAGCAGACAATGTGGTGGAGATGGTGGAAGCGCTTAGCGCGTATTTCCGATTAGGGCTTGGCACAGGCAGTCCATACATTCTGCTTGATCAGGAGTTGTACCATGTCGAGAGTTATCTTCATATTCAAGGTGTGCGATATGAGGAGATTCTGGACTACGAGCTTCGATATGATGAAAAGCTTGCTCAGTGCCAAGTCGTTCGCTTCATACTGCAGCCTTTGGTGGAAAATGCGATTTATCACGGGATTAAGCCACTTGGGGATCAAAAGTGCAAAATTTCGATTACAGCATATAAACAGGCCGATTATTTGGTCATTAAGGTTGAAAATAATGGGGTTATGATTCCGGAAGAGAAGCTTGAGCAGATAAATCAAGCCCTTCTTGATGATACATATGATCGTTCTGCCACAGGCTTTGGGCTATACAGTGTAAACCATCGCATTCGACTAGCTTACGGAGTGCCATATGGCCTTGCAGTGAAGAGCGAAGATGGCATTACCGTTATGGTCATTCGAATACCTTTGGACGGGGAGTGGAATGAAGATGTGGAAGATTGTCATCGTCGATGATGAAACGATCATTCGCAAAGGCTTGCGACAATACATTGAGGAGAGTCCGTATCTTTTTGAGGTTGCAGGAGAAGCGAAAAGTGCAAACGAAGCATTGAATATGGTGGAGGAAGCCCCACCACATGTATGTCTTGTGGACATCAACATGCCGAATATGAATGGGCTCGATCTGATGAATATATTGCGCGAACGCTGCCCGTCGGTTCTGGTTGTCATCATCAGCGGGTACGATAACTTTGAATATGCGCGTCAAGCCGTGCAACTGCAAGCATTCGATTATGTATTGAAACCTGTGCCGAAGAGTGATCTGAACAAGCTGCTTCATCGGATCGATGAGCATCTTCAGGTAAAATATCCTTTGCATTCACATGAAGACAGGGTGGATAAGGAGCGGGAGCTTCCCGGGTATACAGGGGATGGAACAGTGCTTATCCAAAAAGTGACCGAGTATATTGACAGTCATTATCAGGATCCGGAGCTGTCTATTACTCGAGTAGCAGCACTATTTCATATCAACCAAACCTATCTTAGTAAGCGTATGAAGCAAGAAATCGGTGCTTCATTCCTTGACTATGTCACCGAGCTTCGGATATCGAAGGCGAAGGAGATTCTGGATGACGTAATGCCGAATATCAAAATCGGGGATCTGGCCGTGAAGGTAGGGTATAAGAGCCAGTACTATTTTAGTCGTGTGTTCAAAAATAGAGTCGGCTCAAGCCCCTTAGAGTACAAAAAGCATCCGTTCGGTTATGGATAGGAGGGCCATTCTCGTCCCTCTGCAGCACGCCATAGATGCTATGCTCGGAGCCGCCTTCTATCAAAACGGTTGGATTTTAAACATGAGCGAGAAGATGAAGTTAAAGCATCCAATTGTGCAATATTTTTATGAACTAAGGCGTCAAGAGCAGATAAACTGTCTGGAAGTGTCTTAGGGCTCCTCATATAAGTTTGTTCACATTGTCCACCCACGCATGTGGAGAGTGTCGCTCTACTGGTAAGGAAGGATACAGTGCTATGAAATCCTTATATTTATTGGACTTTACGGACAAGTATGAGAAAAAATGTTGTTAAAGAGATGGCATCATTGCTGTCTCTTTTTTGTTTCACTTTTTTAGCATTGCTCTGACTCTGGTTCCCGCTGCCGCATCCTACGATTACAAGCATGAAAGACTGCACGAAAATTAGTGTTGATGCTTATGTTTAACCCCTCTCTGCTCTGCTAGGTGACAGGCATCATAGACGTACCTGCGTGATGTTGCTACGATGTTCCATGGAAATTAAGTGAAAGTGATCACAAGAAATTACAGAAGGAGTCATTTATCGTGAAAAGAATCGTAACACTGAGCACCCGCAAACTGATGGATACCGCAAAACACGGCGGATGCGGCGCATGCCAGACCTCTTGCCAGTCCGCTTGTAAAACTTCCTGCGGCGTTGCAAACCAGAAGTGTGAAAATGCAATGAACAGATAGGATTCGGAATTTTACCGCCCATTGCTCTGCTGATGGGCGGCTATTTTTAAGAAATGGATACTATCCCTAAAGGATGGCGAAGCCGTTTCTACTTGTGTGCAAAAGGAGCTTGATTAGTAAGTATGATTCATCAATATAAACTAAACGGATACAATATCGTGCTCGATACCTATAGTGGCTCGGTGCATGTTGTTGATGACCTAGCATATGAAATTATAGCGGATTATGAGAAAACTTCTGTCGATCAAATCGTGACAACAATGTTGGATAAATATAAAGATGATTCCAGCATTTCCGAGAGCGACATTCGAGAAACCATCGTGGATATCGAGGAGCTTATAAATGATGGACAGCTTTTTACAAAAGATGAGTATGAGAACCTCTCGCTCGATTTAAAAAAACGAAAAACTTATGTCAAGGCACTCTGCCTCAATGTTGCGCATACCTGTAATTTGTCATGTGACTATTGCTTCGCTAGTCAGGGGAAATACAACGGAGATCGAGCAATCATGAGCTATGAGGTTGGACAAAAAGCTATCGATTATCTGCTTGAAAACTCAGGTCATCATCGAAACCTGGACATTGACTTTTTCGGCGGGGAACCACTTTTAGCCTGGAAAGTGGTTAAACAGATCGTAGCTTATGCAAGAAGCAAAGAACAAGAATACAAAAAGAAGTTCCGCTTCACCTTCACGACGAACGGGATGCTGCTGAACGATGAGGTCACCGAGTTTTTAAATCAGGAAATGTACAATGTCGTATTAAGCCTGGATGGAAGAAAAGAGGTTCATGACCGGCTTCGCCAAACGGTTAACGGAAAAGGCAGCTATGATCATATTCTTCCGAAGTTCCAGGAATTCGTTCGTAAGCGCGGAGACCAAGAGTACTATGTACGAGGAACTTACACTCGTAACAATGTCGATTTCACCAACGATATATTTCATATCGCAGACCTTGGTTTTGACAAAATTTCGATGGAACCGGTCATCTGTGATCCAAAGGAGCCCTATGCACTTACCGAGGAGGACCTGCCGGAGATATACAACCAGTACGAAATTCTCGCGAAGGAAATGATCGGTCGCGGTGAACAAGGCAAGGGTTTTACCTTTTATCACTACATGCTAGACCTCTCGGAAGGACCTTGCATCCAGAAGAGAATCACTGGCTGTGGGTCAGGAACCGAATATCTTGCCGTCACCCCTTGGGGAGAGCTTTTTCCTTGCCACCAGTTCGTAGGGGATGAAGAGTATAGCATGGGGAACCTCTGGGATGGCATCACAAAACCTGAGCTGCAATGTCAATTCCAAGAGAGCAACTGCTACTCGAAGCCGGAATGCAAGGACTGCTGGGCTAAACTCTACTGCAGCGGTGGTTGTCCAGCCAATGCACTGCACGCGACGGGTTCCCTGGTCGGAACCTATGATTTCAGCTGTGACGTCTTCCGCAAAAGAGTCGAATGTTCCATGATGGTGAAGGTGGATGAATCTATTAGAGCGATGGAAGAGCAACCTAACTAATTAAAATAACGAATGAATACACGATAACCGAGAAATAGACACTTATAAATGAAGTGACTTTTCTCGGTTTTTGTATGAATTTAGAGAAGGAAAACCGTAAAACGAGCGAGACTACCGGTTTCTGCATTTGAGAACGAGATAAAAATGAACGGGTGTTTGGAGGATATGAATCATGAGGGTTAAAATATTTCTTATCGTGACTATATTGTCTGCCTGTTTGGTTGGATGTAGTAATGGAACAGTATTTAAAGATCAAAATGATGGAATTGCAAAGAATATCCCTACGATTGAACCATCAATGGAGATGATCTTATTCCAAGTAATACATCTGAACCTTTTGTAGGAAGTAAGGATTTGGATAGTGAAACTGAGAAGTTCTTCTATGGAACTTGGAAAGTTGAAAACCTTTTAGGATTTGCAAATTCTTACAATGATGCTTCGGAATATCCAACAGGGCAAAACGTTATTGGTGATGAAATTTTAATCAAAAAAGATTCCTTTTTATCAAAAGGGTTTGAACACTATCCTGTTTATCAATATCAGCTAGAAGCTCCACTCTATAACATTACAGAAGTACACTAAAATAATGACTCTTCTTATAGAGTTTATAAAATGGATATGCCGAGTTTAAGCATGAATGATGAAGTAAAAGTATTAAGTATCTCCGACTCTTCTACAGGACTTGCTATACCCCTAAGTTTTTTGGATCTGAATAATGACAGACTTATCTTGATATTAGAGGCAACACAATTTGAACTGAAAAGAGTCATGAAGTAAAGGTTATACCAATTGGTTAACGGTGAGCGACCCTCGACAGAACCATTCAGCATTGTTTCACCTGAGGCGTTAATTCTAATAGAGAATGTTCTGAATGATAAGTTTTTAGTGAAAAAATTGAACCATGGTTTTCTGATAATTAGAAGGACAATGGCGTGCAATTTGAATGATGTGGATTAATGATCGATGAAATAGGCAATAAAAGATGTAGTTAGAGAAGTGAAGTGAGAGAGAAGGTTATTGCAGACTCCTAAGAGTCTGCATCGGGACGGCATGATAATAATCTTGCTCTTAGCTTTGGGTCGGTAGCATAAATATAGAGTCCATGGATGCCACGTTTCATTAAAACATTGAGCGAATTCAATATGATCTCTTCTTTAATCTGTTTTATTTTCTCATTGGCGAAATCAGTTCGTGAGGTAAAGGCACCTACGTCCTTGTACTTAGTGACGTCAATTAGAATTTGATCTGTTTTCTCATCGTATCTAATGGATGGGCCAAGGATTACACCAACATAATTCAAGTCAAAACCCTGGATCGTATAAATAGAACCTACTTCTTGAATAGTATGAACTTCTTCGGCCCAAGTAGTATTGTTTCTCGTTATATTCCACGGCATTTTCAGCCCATCAGCTTCTACGTAGTATATCTCCCCATCCTTTTTATGTTCATAATCAAAGGTAGATACCATTCTGGATAAACCGAATTCCTGATTCTTGTCTTCAATCGCTTTCTTTAATTTATGTATGTCACTGAAGATTTGTAGATCATATGCATTATTGCTTACTGTAGGAATCTTGACAAGCTTCTTAGAAAGAAAACTGTCGATCCAATTTATGATTTCTGGACCTGCATCCATTCGAAATTGGTCGGTTAACAGGAATTTTTTGGTGTGATATTTTTCTGTTATTTCATTTAGCATTTGTTTATTCCAATAACTTTTAATCTTGAGAACCTGCCTCGGATCAAAGATTACAATAGTTACAGCACTTCTTTTAATGATCTCCTCCAATTGATTCGCATACCGGAAGTTGTTATAAGAGTCTTCTTTAGTTAAGAGTAAGTGTGCTTCATCTACTAATACAATATTAGCTGGTTTGGTATTTGGATCAACTGTTTTGTTTATGAAAGATGTTGGTTTCAAAAAGTTTTTCTTTTTCAAATTAGGGAGACTCTTAGCTATACTTTGATAGGTTTTTAACATTTCGCTATGATTTACCAATAAGTAATTATTTGTACCATTCAAATTGGAGCTATCATCGTTAGCATAATCTTGAATAGTGTTAAATAGAGAACTTAATAATACACTTTTGCCTGTGCCTGCGTTGCCTTCAATTAATAGTACGTGAGGAGTAGTTTTTTTAGCGTGCTTTTTGCAAAACTCGATAACCGAATTTTTTACTTCTAGTTGCTGTTCCGAGAGCTCTCTATACGGAGAAAGCTTATACGTATCCTTATTTCTTAAGTTCTCAAGTGTCTGCTCTACAATATGTTCTTGCTTCAACCTTTCCCATATTTGCATGAATATTTCTTGGTTGTAATATTCCTTTTGGTAATAATTGTGCATCTGGGTTTTTACTGTTTGGCTTACATTTTGGAGTTTGAATTGATTTTCAGCAATAAAATAATTAATTAGATTGGTCTCGATGTTATAAGTAGCAGATTGATGAAACCTCTCGTCCCCAATAATTATTGTTTGATTATGGATTTTGCGTTGTGGATTTTTAAGGTGCTCATTTAGTCGTCTCTTCACGTGAACAGTTTGTCCAATATAAGCTTGGGACAACTTTTGATTATAAAGAATATAGATGACTGGATGGTTGATTAAATAATCTGCTTGGATGTGATCAGAATCCCATTTATTAAAGCCTATTTTCTCAAAAACAAGTTCTCTCGCCATTTTAGTCTCCTGCATGATTGGATTTTCATAGAGATTGAATACAAAGCTTCGATGTTCCAATATTTGCAATCAACTCCAAAATACTAAAGCCATTTTTAGACTTTTACAGAAAAAAACGTTTATGTATGAAGGGAAAATAACAAAGATAACCTAAAAGAGCTAGTGCACTATTTTAGGACCCCGCTTACCTCTTTTACAATCCTCATCATAGCCTCAATTTGCTTAATACTTAAGCCGCTCACAGCAACCATATACTCATCAACTGCCGCTTGTTGAGCAGCTTCAACCTCATTTTGTTTATCGTAATTCTGAAAAAACTCACTTGGCTGAACCTTTAAGGCTATCACAATTTTCTCAAGTGAATCTATGGAAAAGTTTCGTTCTCCTCGTTCTACTGACCCTATATAAGCATCATCCAGATTTGATAACTCCGCAAGTTTTTGTTGGGTTAAGCCCTTTGATTTCCGAATATCCCTTACTCTATCTCCAACCAAGTTGCGTAACTTTGTCATTATTATTCACCTCTCCTAAAGGGTAGGAGAGTAAAGGTATAAATAGCAGGGATTCATAGGCGGTAAAATTTATTGAAAAAACTGCTTATGAGTAGTATATTTTATTTATTCTACTACTTGCATATGAATCGAGAAAGAAGCTTTTTCTGGAAAAACCCTTTATAAGGAGGTTATACTTATGCACCTCTCAATTCTTAAGTCCTTCAACCCAGATTTTCTTGTCGAAATGCTGGAAACTGCGCACTATTTCGAACAGTGGAACAAGTTGCTATACACTGCAGATATTTTGCATAGCTATGCCCAGCGTATTTATGAAGAGCGGTTGTACTGTAAAGCGATGGGGACAACGATCCCCTTAGTTAAGATGCAACGCCCTCTTGTTTATTATTTTGGTTTCAGTCAACAGATGCGGGGAGTTGCATATCAGCATCTGGGGGATTACGAGCAGGCCAGGGATAGTATTTATAGATATGTAGAACTTGGGTGGTTAGAGGACTTAGGAACGGAGGGGCAAGAAATTGCTTGTAAATTTCGACATTTGGCAAAAGTGAATTTATATGCTGTAGAGATTTTATCTGGAAAAATAGAACTCTTGGATGAGTATGTTCGCTTTCTTCATACCTATCCAAAGGGATTGCTTGATGGGTTGGTTGTGATTATGAAAACTGCAATTTGTTATGGATTGAACGTGGACGAGCATTTGAACAACTTAACTGATGATATAAGTGAAATCAAATCAGTACAGGATAATACCACGCAGTTGAAGTACAGAAGGTTTTGTTATCTAGTGAATCTATATAATATGCGGAAGGTTTAATAGAGTTGTCTACCTTATTTAGTTTGACTATTCCTGGTCTCCATAATATTCTTAATTAAGAAGCATATAACAAGGCCAAAGCGTGGCCATGAGTGACCATTCAGAGGCGAATCCTAGGTAAAGGGAGAACTGCCTCTTTTTGCGTTCTTTACTTATTTATCATGACAGGAGCACACAGATGAGAGAAGAGCTTTTAAAACAAATCTTGGCCTTTCGAGACAATAGGAACTGGGAACAGTTCCACAATCCGAAGGATTTGGCGATTTCGTTGAGTATTGAAGCGTCTGAATTGCTAGAAATCTTTCAGTGGAAGTCTTCCGAGGAAGCAGTTCAGTCCAAAAAGGAACAGATCGCCGATGAAATTGCAGATGTACTAGTGTACGCAGTGTACTTAGCACAGTCATTAGAGCTAGACCTTGAAGATATAATACTCGCTAAGCTGAAGAAGAATGAAGCCAAGTATCCAATTGAAAAGGCGTTTGGGAAGAAAGAAAAATATACTGATTTATAGGGAGCATACATGATCATTTGCAGCAGCTGTGCACTAGCTTTCCAGGAGAAAGTTGATAGCAACCAGCCAACAGTGGAAATTGAGAATGCATTTATCAAATGGGGATGCGGCTCAGTGCCGGGAAAGAAAAGCCTAAAATTGAGAGTACCTGGAAGGTCAACTCAAGCGAGTAATGGCATAGCCAACGTAATTATACTAATGAATCAGAGGAGTATTTAATGCCATCAATTATTGGATTTATAGTAGCTATCATCGTTTTATCCATCTTGTCCGGACTAATACAAGGAAATAAGAGAAAAAAACGTAGTTCAGTCAAACGGAAAACACCTGTAAAGAAAAGTACTGCCACTGCCTTTAACCGTTCCTCGACAACGTGTAGACCTGATGAATTGCTCTTAAAAGCGCCTCTAGATCAAATTAACGGTGCTGAGTTTGAAAGATTGCTGTCTTTATATTTTCGGGATCAAGGCTATATCGTCAAAGAAGTAGGAGTAGGTGGCAAAGATGGGGGTGTAGACTTGGTTATTATCGATAAGCGCGGAGAGAAAACCGCGGTGCAAGCCAAGTGTTATGCTGAACACAACAAAGTGCAGGTTATGACGGTTCGTGAATTGGTAGGTGCTAAAAGAAACCATGACTGCATCTTGTCTCTGCTTATCACCACTTCTGATCTTACGGTGGATGCAAAACGGGAGGCAGAGCAATTTAAAGTCGATTACTGGCATGGAGCTCTAATCGAGAACAAGCTTCGAGCCTGGGGAAAATGGCAGCCTACAAAAGGCAAATTAAAGCCTAAAAAAGCTAGTAGTAGCAAAGTCAAAGCCGCAACCTGCGCATGCGGGGCACAAATGGTTCAGCGTAAAAGTAAGGAGGGCACAACTTTCTGGGGCTGTAGTAATTATCCAAGCTGTCGTAAGACAAAGGCTATGTAAACCCAGTGAATCATATCTCAAACAATTGTATAAGTGAGAGAAAGCTAATTATATATTGTTGTCCGACCAAAGATTCGCAAACTTCATGTAAAAAAATATGACTACTAGAATCGTTAACTAGTCTTGGAGGTCAACATGCCATTACCGGAATCAGTCACGCAGATTTTCAAGCGTAAGCAAAAATCATACAAAATGGTCCTCATCCTATCCTTAATTGAAGAGCTGAGAGCAACCAATCTGGAGCGCGTTTCGTTCGATCACGTTAAGGATCGGTTTCTTGAATACTTTATAGCTGAACAGGAAAGAGGAAATCGGGTGGATCAGCCACCAGGACGGGAGCTATGGAAGGATGCACCTAAAAGCCAGCTTAAAGATATTATTAACAGTCCAGTTAATGCGCTCTCGCATATTTTGTTTGTGAACTCGGAAGATAACACCATAGGATTTCATAGCCAGCTTCGAAGCCAGCTAGGGGAAGAGGGGCTTTTGCAATTGGAAAGTCTGGCCTATAACGAACTGGGTTCTTATAACGGCGCTTTGCAGCATTTCTCTTTGCAAGGTTATCTGGAGAAGATCATGGCGGAGTACACTTCTGCCAAAAAAGAAACCTTTGCAAGTCATGCACTAGGTACGTTATTTCGTCAGACACTTCCTTCTGAGCTCAAAGCGTTACCATTCTTAGATGATCAATATAAAATTCAAGGTTCTGTTGGTCAAGGGAATTGGGCAACAGTTCCTTGGCTTGCAATACTGGATAAGCGGATCACGGAAACGACTCAGCGTGGGGAGTATGTTGTGTATCTGTTTGCTGAGGATATGAGTGCTGTCTATCTTACTTTTAACCAAGGAGTGACGGCGCCTATTCAAGAGAAGGGGCGTAGAGATGGCTATGCCTATCTGCGAACTCGAACACAAGAAATACAAGGGCTCCTTTCACTGAACCATATGAATAAGGATGATAATATTCACCTGGTAGACAGCGGTCTAGGTCAAGATTATCAGGTGTCTACTGTCGCTTACATCAAGTATGAAAGAGGAGCCGTTCCGAATGACGAGCAACTAATTCAAGATCTCGAGAATGTGATGGAAGATTACCGTCTATATGTGGACACTGTGACTTCTACAGGTAATGTAGCTGATAATGAGGAAGTGGAAGTAGTGACACAAGAAGCTGATCTGCTGAAGGATGAACAAGTAACAGGTATGCTCCACCAAATCCAATCCCACATCCGTCGCAAAGGTTTCTTCTTCCCTGAGCACCTTATCGAGAATTTTTACCTCTCGCTAAAGACTAAGCCTTTTGTCATCCTGGCGGGGATATCGGGAACAGGGAAGACTCGGTTGGTGAAGCTGTTTGCAGAAGCTCTTGGTGCAACGGGGACTAACGGACAGTTTACCTTGATCCCAGTGCGGCCGGATTGGAGTGATCCTGCGGATCTGCTGGGGTACAAGGATCTTTCGGGCAGGTTCAAACCGGGTCCGCTTACGGAAGTATTAGTAGAGGCGCGGAAGCAGGAGAATGGACATAAACCATATTTTATCTGTTTGGATGAGATGAATCTGGCGCGGGTAGAGCATTATTTCAGTGATCTGCTAAGTGTGCTGGAAACACAGGACTGGCAGGAGGGTAAGATCCAGACACAGGATCTCATATCTTCTACCATGCTGGATACGCCTGAGGATCAAGGGAAGTTTGGCAGCCTCGGTATCCCGGAGAATGTGTTCTTGATCGGGACTGTGAACATGGACGAAACGACACATCCTTTTAGCAAAAAGGTACTGGACCGAGCTAACACACTGGAGTTCAATTACATCAATCTGCAGCAGTACCCGGACATGAGTGAGCAGGAAGAGACGGACCCCGCTGATCTTGCCGAACTGAATCATCTTTTTCTGCGCTCCGATTATTTGCAGCTAGTGGATGCCTATGATGCCAATAAAGAGCTAGTTGTCCGGACGACAGAGAGATTGGTTAAGATCAATGCTCTGCTTGAGGATGTCCATGCTCATGTAGGTTTCCGGGTACGCGATGCGATTTGCTTCTATATGATCTATAACGAACGGTACAAGCTGATGAATGAGGAAGAAGCTTTTGACTGGCAACTGCTGCAAAAGATACTGCCGCGCATTCAAGGGAGCCATTCTTCGGTTCGCCGGGTATTGTTGAACTTGATGAAAGGGGCTCTTGGTACAGGATCTGGTGTGACGGTAAATATTGAAGATCTTATGGACAATGATGCTTCTCCACTCTACCTGAGATGGGCTGCTGGACAAACTCCCCCTACAGCCAAACATCCACAAAGTGCGCGTAAATTGGCTTTTATGCTTAGGAGGCTGGAAGAAGATGGATTCACCTCATACTGGCTCTCTTAATCAGGCGGTAGAATTGCTCCGTGTAGAAACGGAGCTTTTTACGCTTTTTCTTCAAGGAAGGCCATATCATCCTACTGTGGAGACCTTGCAGCTTCATCGTTCTTCTAGTCAGGAGTGGGTAAATGCTCAGTTTGGGATTACATGCTCCGAACGGCTTGGTAATGTTCAGATTAAAGTGTTTTCTCCTGAAGCTCACGGGATGGTGGACTGGCAGCCGGGGGAGTCTGTTTTTCCTTGTTTTTATGAGACACAGTCGTATGAGCTGGTGATCCAGAGGAAGACCGCTGCTAACCTCTCTTTTTATCATGAAAATGTGCTGCTTCGGCAGGCAATTAAGCCCCTAGGTGAGTCTATTCTTGCGGGTGTGCTGAACTTTGGGAATGAGGTCGGTTTGACGGAATGGGAGATCCGCAGTTCGGGACAGGCTTTGCTGCGGGTAGAGATGGAGATCTTCCCCTCTAAAATGGATTACAAGCTGGATTACCAGAATATTTTAAATGAAGTGAATGAGCAGATTTATAACTTGGCTTTTGATTTTTTGCGCAAAACCTACCAACTAACAGGCTTGCGGGAGACGCAGCATCAGAGCCTGACGGAGTTTTTCACCATACTTCAGCATGTGTTTAGACAGCTCTTGGATGCCGTTGAGCGGATTAACAAGAATCCCAATTACGCTCTGCTTCAGGACCGCCGACTAGTGGATGCCAACCGGGTCAAAAAGGCAGGAAGAGAGAACATCCGCGAGCTCGCGAAGCATCCCGAACGATTAAGAGAAGACATGAACCATGGATTCTTGACCATCGGCAGCCGAAATTACACAGCCACACATTTAATGGAGACACGAAGACGCCTCGCCTATGATACTAATGAGAACCGGTTCATCCGCTGGATGCTGGAACGCATTCATGGAAAGCTGAAAGAGCTCAAGGGTCGCTGGAAGATTAAAAACCGAACCCCAGATCCATTACTTATAAAAAGGTTAGACACCATGCTCACTCAACTAGAGCGGGTGCTCAAGATGGATTTTTTGCGTGAGGCTGGAGTACTGAGGCAGATGTCCGTTACACTGGTGCTGCAGATGGCCCCTGGATACCGCGAAGTCTACCGCTGTTATCTCATGCTGCTCAAAGGCTTGTCGATCCAAGGTGATCTGCTGCGCCTGTCTATGAAGGATGTCGCGCAGCTCTATGAATACTGGTGCTTCCTCAAGTTGAATCAGCTTCTGGGTCAGAAGTATAAGCTGGTGAAGCAGGATATTATTAAGGTGAATCGGAATGGTATTTTTGTTACCCTTGACCGCTCGCAGAGCGCTAAGATGGTGTACGAGAATCCAGTTAACGGAGAGCAGTTCATCCTGTATTATAATGCGATTCCTAACTCGGATAAGGCACCGACGCTCAATCAGCGTCCGGATAATGTGCTGACACTGAAGAAGAAGGATGCTGGCAAAATCAAAGAGTATAAGTATGTTTTTGATGCGAAATACCGATTAAATCCGGCTTATGAAGGGACTTCCTATCACCGCACTTATAGGCAGCCTGGTCCTGAAGAGGATGACATCAACACCATGCACCGTTATCGGGATGCCATTGTGTATCAGGAGAAGGGATCGGAAGAATATGAGCGAAGCATGTTTGGCGCCTATGTGTTATTCCCCTACCCGGATGAGGAGCGGTATAAGACCCACCGATTCTATAAAAGCATCGAGCTATTGAACATTGGCGCTTTGCCATTCCTACCGAATTCTACGAGCCTAGTTGAGCGATTCTTGGAAGAGATTATTCAGGATAGTCCGGAAAAAGCTTATGAACGCTCGACTCGTCCGCGCGGCACGAAAGAATACTATGCCAACCAACTCGCGGGCAAAAATGTGCTTGTTGGTTCTGTCCGGGGACCCGAACAAGTGGAGGTGGCGCTGGGGAAAGCTTTTTATCATATGCCGTTAAGGAATCTTGCAAATCAGAAGATCCTAACGCAAATTGAATACGTAGCGATGTGCCAATCCCGCAAAAAGTTCATTGATCCTGCAAAAACGGGGATTCACTGGGTAGGGAAAGTAGCGGATTGGAAGGTGCTGCGGCGTAATGAGATTAAAGAGGTTCCTTGTCGCCCGGGTACTGAAGAAGATCTGTATGTACGATTTACGGTCGAGGAATGGAAAGCAATTACGTCTCCTATCATGCTAGGTGGTCAAAGAATACAAACGGTGCTCTATACGAGTAAATATATTCTGGATCGTGCCTTGGAAATCGCGGAGCTTCGCTTAGAAACGGAGGGAGATCTTCGTGAATGGCGTGAGAAACGCCGAAGGGGCAGAGTGAAGGTGAAGTTGGATCATGAGCAGTATGTGGACTTGGGAAAGGTTGTTGAAGTTCGGAATATTTAAGGTTAGTGAACATGAAGTAAGGTTTGTTTAGTTAATTCCATAATTATGAATTTATTGTTGACAACCCCAGCGGATTAAAATATAGTAATCCCATCAGATTAATACAAATTATTGATGTTTAAATTTTAGTGATTGTGAGTACGAAACGGAATATGCTGACTGGTTCCACCAGAGGCTCAGGGGACAAACGCTAGTCGTTGTCATCTGAGCCTTTTTGGTGAACAATCACTTTCCCGTAATAATAACTAAAAGAGGTGAAGTCAATGGCTGCTGCTGAAAAAATCAGATTTGAGAGTGTCACCAAAACGTTCAGTGTCCGAGATTCTAAGCAAAAGGAGGGAACGCAGCAATTCACGGCGGTAAAAGAGTTGGACTTTTCCGTAAGAAAAGGTGAATTCATAACGATAGTGGGGCCAAGCGGGTGCGGTAAGTCAACTTTGCTTGATTTGATTAGTGGTTTATCATCCCCCACACAGGGTCGCATTTTAATAGATGGTCACCCAATAACAGGTCCAGGGCTTGATCGAGGTATTGTGTTTCAGCAGTATGCTTTATTTCCTTGGAAGACGGCGCGTGGCAATATTGAATTTGGGTTAGAGGCAAAGGGGATTCCGAAGCATGAACGTAGCGAGCAGGTTGGGCATTTTCTTTCGTTAGTTGGGCTTAGTGATTTCGGAGACCGTTATCCACATGAGCTTTCCGGAGGGATGAAGCAGCGTGTAGCCATTGCCAGAAGTCTTGCCTTTAACCCGGACGTCTTGTTAATGGATGAGCCTTTTGCCGCACTGGACGCCCAAACACGTGAATCCCTGCAAAGTGAGCTTTTACGGATTTGGCAGAAGACCCAAAAAACCATCATATTTATTACGCATGGCATTGATGAGGCCGTTTATCTTGGGGAGCGGGTAGTCGTCCTGACACCAGGGCCCGGGACGGTGAGGAAGATTGTAGATATTCCGCTTCAATCACGATTGGAAGATGCGGATATTCGCTCACATCCTGATTTTGTGAAGGCTCGACATGAGGTATGGGGTTATTTGCATGAACCTGAATACAAAGGTGCATATATTTAATCTATAAAGGGGGGGATTCCCATCGAATCCGTTAAGTCTGTTCATTCAACGTTACAGCTAAAGAAACGAAATCCTATTTCTTTTTCCGGCGTGCTTAAGGTGTTCAAACAGTCCATTGTCTTAGTCTTATTGTTCTTACTATGGGAAGTCGCACCACGGACCGGCTTAGTTGACGCAGCATTTTTCCCGCCTATTTCTGAGGTAATCACCGCCTTATGGAATTTGATAGCTTCAGGTGAGCTATTCACTCATTTCTTAGCGAGTATCATTCGCTCGTTCAGTGGATTTGCATTAGCGTTAGTGATTGCGATCCCATTAGGTTTATTAATTGGCTGGTATCCCTTAGCTAGGGAGCTATTAAATCCAGTGTTGGAATTGTTCCGAAATACAGCTGCGCTCGCTTTACTTCCGGTATTTATGCTGCTGTTAGGGATTGGTGAAACCTCTAAGATTACAATCGTCTTATTTGCTTGCACATGGCCTATTCTTCTAAACACGATTGCTGCTGTAGGTAACGTCGATCCCTTACTTATTAAAGCGGCTAAATCCATGAATATTAAGTCGTTCAAATTATTTCTGAAGGTCATTTTGCCGGCATCCGTGCCAACTATTTTTACAGGGATTCGAATGGCAGGAACAGGGGCGATATTAGTATTGATTGCGGCAGAAATGGTAGGTGCAAAAGAAGGCTTAGGCTATTTAATCACTTATTCTCAATATAACTTTCAGATCCCTCAAATGTACGCCGGTATATTAACCATTGCTTTGTTGGGTTTGCTAATCAACCAAGGCTTGACCATGCTTGAGCGTAAATTTTCTAAATGGAAGCAACCGGTGAATGAATAGAAGGATGATTTTGAATGATATTTTTTTGGAATAATACCAACTAAACAAATTGAATTAATTGTACTTAAAACAATCTAAAAAGGAAGAGTGGCGGAGGGAAGTTTGGAACTGTAGCTCAGAAAAATACAATTCATTTGGAAAAGGAGAAGTGAGATGAACAAAACAGTAGCACTGCTTATACTTGTAGGCTTGGTTAGTGGTATTTTATCTGGCTGCTCAGAGGGGAAGTCCTCCGCCAAAAGTGGAGAAGATCAGATCCTGCAATATCAGTCTGCACCTGGAAGTGTCTCTTTCCCAGAGCTGGCCGCCGATTTAGGTTACCTAGGAGATTTGAAGTTAGAGTCTATAGGTGACAGCGTGGGTGGTCCGGAAAGTATTCAGTTAACCGCGACGAAACAAATTGACTTTGGTGCAGCATTCAATGGAGCCATTATTAAATCCTACGCCAAGAATGTAAAAATAAAGTCGGTCATTGGCTCCTACGGCAGTGATCAAAATACGTATGTAGGTGCATATGCCCTCGAGGGGGGAGCTATAAAGTCGGCTAAAGATTTTATTGGTAAAAAAGTAGGGGTGAATATTCTCGGTGCCCATTCGGAATTCGTCATTAAAGATTATTTACGCCAAGGTAACTTGACCGAAAAGGAAATTGAACAAGTAACCTTAGTGACAGTTCCAAGTTCTAGTGCAGAACAGATTCTGCGAAATCATCAGATCGATGTGGTTATGTTAAGCGGGATTGCCCGGGATCGGGCTTTAACAACAGGTGGGGTCGCAGAAATTTTTAAGGATATTGATGTGTTTGGCACAGAGTTTACTGCGGGTGATTATTTCTTTACAGATCAGTATATCAAGGATAATCCGAATACCGTCAGGCAATTTGTAGATGGAGTTGCAAAAGCCATTGAATGGGCCCGAACGACACCTAGGGAGGAAGTAATTAAACGATTCGAGGAAATTATTAATAAGCGTGAACGCAAGGAAACCACAGATAATCTTAAGTTTTGGAAGAGTACGGGCATCTCTGAAAAAGGCGGCGTGATTACACCCTCGGAATACGATGTCTGGATTGATTGGCTTGTGGCAAATGGGGAGCTAAAGGAAGGCCAAGTGAAGCCGGAAGAGTTATATACGAACGAATTTAATCCATTTGCTAAATAATTTTTTATATGAGTTGACTCTACAACAATCTAAAAAGGAAGAGTGGCGGAGGGGAAGTTTGGAACTGTAGGAGCGTGAGCGTCCGCCTTTGTGTACGGATTTCCTTAATAGAAAATCAAACAATAGGGAGTGGTTAACATGACAAAAAAACAAATGAAATTAGGGGCATTCATTAATCTACCCGGTCATCATGTAGCAAGCTGGCGTCATCCTGCTTCAGGGGCAAGTCGGGCATTTGATTTGGAGTATTTAACGGAGATTGCACAAACGGCGGAGCGCGGCAAGTTCGATATGATATTTTTTGCAGATGTATTAGGTCAAAAGCTGTCCGGAAATGCACAATCATCATTAAAGCTAGATCCCGTTATTATTATCTCAGCACTTGCAGCAGTGACTAAGCATATCGGGCTAACGGCGACCTTGACTACTACCTATAACGATCCATACCATGTAGCGCGTAAATTCGCAGCGATTGATCATTTGTCCAAGGGGCGTGCCGCCTGGAATGTAGTAACATCAGCCAATGAGGGTGAAGCTCTCCTGTTTGGTAAGGATAAACATTTGCAGCATGCGTCCCGCTATGAACGTGCTGAGGAATTTGTGGAGGTTGTCAAACAACTCTGGTTGTCTATTGAGTCTGAGGCGCTGGTCATCGACAAGGAGCAAGGTCGGTATTTAGATGTAGAAAAGGTACATCCTGTTGATCATCAGGGAGCTTGGTTTAAGGTACAGGGTTCACTGGATTCCTCAACTACACCACAAGGGCATCCCGTGATTGTTCAAGCTGGATCATCGGAATCTGGAAAAGAGTTAGCTGCGAAGACCGCAGAAGTTATTTTTACAGCATGGCAGACGCTTGAAGAAGCGCAAACCTTTTATCGTGATGTGAAAGGGCGGTTGGCTAAATATGGACGTAAACCGGAGGACTTGAAGATCATGCCGGGTGTGTTTATTACTGTAGCGAAAACAGAGGAAGAAGCTTTGTTGAAGCAGCAGCAATTAAACAGCTATATTTTACCTGAAGTAGGACTATCGTATTTGTCGTCTTTCACTAATATTGATCTGTCAGGGTATGATGTCGAAGAACCACTTCCGGAATTCAGTTCAATTGAAGATGACACCAATCCGCGGATCCGCTACAACATTATTCGTGATATCGCTAAACGTGAGAATCTGCAATCTATTCGTGCAATCTATGAGCGTATCGCTGGAGCACGCGGACACCGGGAAATCGTTGGAACCCCTGAACAAATCGTAGATCAATTAGAAGAATGGTTCTTAAACGATGGTGCAGATGGATTTAATGTGATGCCTCCCCATTTCCCGGAGGGCTTTAACGATATTGTTGAATTAGTGATTCCTGAATTGCAGCGTAGAGGCTTATTCCGTACTGAATATGAGAGTTATACGCTTCGAGGAAATTTAGGGCTATCTGTACCTGTTGTAACAACACTTGAAAAAGCACTAACCGGTGCGAGTACAGGAGGGAATGTGTAATGAGCAAAGCAGTCATTATTAATGGAGGAAATACTAGAAAATCTCGATTAACAGCTATTCATCAGCAGGTTGAAAGATTTCTAACGCAAGAGGGGATTTGGCATCATTCGATCTATGTACATGAGTTACCAGCGGACGATTTGCTTACGGCCAATTTCGCCAGTGAGGCGATTCTGCGGGCCAATGCGCTAGTGGAAGAAGCGGATATTGTCGCCGTATTAACGCCTATCTATAAAGCCTCCTATACGGGAATCTTGAAGACCTATTTAGATCTCCTTCCGCAAAAAGCGCTGGTTGGTAAGCGAATTGTACCTATTGCTATTGGGGGTTCGTTAGGCCATCTTCTAGCGATTGAATATGCATTAGAACCCGTCTTATCTGTACTGGGTGCTACTGAGATTTTAAATACGGTTTATTTCTTGGATCGGCAAATTGAACGTTTAGAAGCTGATGGGTATCGTATTGATGAGGAAGCGGAGCAGCGGCTAACCGTGGAATTACTAAAGCTTGCACCTGCAAAAATAACTAATTAGACTAGGGAGAACAGGAAGTTAGGGGTTAACGTTAACGCAGCCTTTCGGGGTTGCGTTTTTTGTGTTGTAATTGTTAATCTCATGAACCAACGTTGAAAAAGGTCCCTAGTCTCCATTTGGTGAACTATAAGTTGTATGATGGTTTTTTGCCATTCCACGATTACATCAAAACATTTGTTAATGGTTTGGGCGTTTCTCCGTATTAACATATGTAAGTTTCTTCACAACAAATTGCGCAATTTGTTTAGCTTTTCGATGAAGGTGAGGTGGAAGGAGGGTGGAGATGGAGGTTATCCAGGGTAAAGTGGAGCGTTACATGAATAATGAAAGATCACGTGAAGCTATCATGTCCAAAGAGGAATTTACCCGGATGTATGATACGTACTACCAACGTGTTTACAAATATATCTGTTATCGGATTAATAACCACCACGCGGCAGAGGACATATGCAGTCAGGTGTTTGAGACGGTGATGTGTAAGTATTATAGTTTTTCACAAGAAAAATCGAATTTTGAGGTGTGGCTGTTTGCCATTGTAAGAAATGCTGTGACGGACTACTTTCGGGCGCAGAAGAAAAGAAGCTATACCTCACTGGATTCGTTGCTGGAACTTATATTTCCCAAGCCGTCTCCTGAGGAGCTGGCGATCCGTGAGGATAATAATCAAGCACTGTTCAAGGCGCTCTCCAAGCTGCGTGAGAAGGAACGAAATATCATTGCAATGAAATATGGGGCTGGGCTGAAAAATTCCGAAATTGCACAGATCATGGGAGTTAGTGAGTCCAATATCGGTGTCGTAGTATATAGAAGCTTGAAAAAACTGCATATTTCCTTAAAGGCAGGAGGGTTCAAAAATGAATAAGAAAGATGATCTCACCAAATTCAGCAAAACCATAGAACTGCTTGAGAATGCCGAACAGGGCAGCACTACCGATAAAGAAAGAATCTATAACCGCTTGATATACAAATTGGACCATGGGGCACTTAACCCCCAATCAGAGATAAAGGACGGGATAACGATGAAAAAAAGCAGCTGGAGAAATGCAATAGTGATTGGCAGTGCAGTAATTTGTCTGGGTGGAGCATTCTCTGCAACCTCCTATGCACAGGATATGTTCCAGTCGATCATGGCAAAGTTTGAAGTGGGAAATCTCGAAATCACACAATACGATAAGGAAATCCCATCGGCTGCACAGTCAATGACTCCATCTGAAGATGCCCAAGGTGGGGAGAATGCGGTCATTGAATTGCCGGTTGCAGCTAAGTTGAGCCTAGATGAAGCACGTGCAGCACTTGGCATGAACTTCCCGGCACCCGATTGGATGGGAGACTATGAGTTTGTGAATTGTGTTCTTCAGGGTACCAGCATGGTTGAAGTGCAGTATAATTCCGGTGAGAATGCTGTGAATTTTCTAATCTCCAAGGGCGGGGACAATGGGATCAGCACTACGGAAGAAGTGAAGACAGAAGTAATTAACGGGACTAAGGTTTATTATGCAAATGGAATTGTGATTTGGGAAGAGGATGGCTATACAGTAGAGTTGTATTCCCAAGTAGACTTTGACCAAGCTACACTAGGGGAAATCATTGATAGCTTTAACATTGGTGCTCCTGTTCAGCCTTTAGAGCAAGGTCAAGTGAAGGAGAACTCGCAAAAGAATGGCGCAGCAGTTGCAGCTCCGGCTCCGGCTGTAGATTCAAAATAAAAGACTTACTCTGGGCAGCAGCAGCCTATAGTTACACACAGAAGACGCGAGGGGATTAGTCCCCTGAGCGTCTTCTTTTTTGAGCACACTTTTATAGAACGTTCCCCAACCATTGCCACCCCCCAAAAACAAAAGTATAATTGATAATGATTATCAATTAATGAATGAATAAAGAGTTAAGTGTATTTATATAAGCAGTAAAGAGGTGACAGCATGCAAAAACAATCGCAAAAGACGGATTTAAGCGAGGTTAGAAAATATATAGAAGAGAATTTCACGAAGCACTTGTCTTTAGCACATTTAGCTAATCTTTCTGGACTTAGTTCCAGTTATTTTTCCTCGGCGTTTAAACAGGAATATATACAAAGTCCAATGGAGTTTGTTACCCAGCTGCGGATTCAAAAGGCTAAACAATTATTGCAAAAGGAAGATGTTCGCTTAAAGTTTATAGCAGAGGCGGTTGGATATAGTGATGAGTTTTATTTTAGCCGAGTGTTCAAAAAGGTTGAAGGGATATCCCCAACGATGTATTCCAGCCAGCAAAAATCTCATATCGGTGTTGTAACTGGGAACATGATGGGGTATTTACATGCGGCAGGAGTCATTCCGTTTGCTGCACCCTTAAGTGCAAAGTGGACACCGTACTACTATAATTTGTGGGCGCAAGAAATCGAGCATAAGGTAACCTTGACACAAAACAAAAATTATTGCAGCCCCAATGAGCTATTGCATTTGCCAATTGATCTTCTTATTTCTCCCAAAGATTTGTCGTCAGAGCTGGTAAAACGGATAGAGGATCATTTTCCAATCTATTGGCTGGATGATAAGCAAGATTGTTTAGTAGCCTTAACTGAACTTGCTGCCCGACTAAATAAACAAGAAGAAGCGAAACAGTGGATCACACAGTATAGGGCAAGATTGGAAGACGTTCGGCGCAGGTTAGACTGGACCTCTACACCACCTAAAGTTCTAGTTATACGTATCTATCAGCAGCAAATCTTTGCTTATTGTAATACAGGCATTCAGCATCTTTTATTTCAGGATTTGGGAGCGGAATCTAGTTATGAGCAGCCCGGTCTATATAATGCAGAGATTACTTTTGAAGAGTTAAGTAGATTGAAGGTGGATAAGCTGTTTACGATTATTTGCCCCGATGATGAGTCACGAGCAACTTGGCATCATTTGCAGAGAGAGGTTGGGTTCAGACAGTTAGAGGCTATTAAGCAGCAACAAATCTATGTTATTCACTCCGATCCTTGGTTTGAATACTCTCCTGTGGCTTTAAAACGAATGCTAGAGGAAGTTGCAGTAATGATGATACCTTGAAAATGTACATGTCTAATCATAAGATGTTACATGGTCAATGCGTCCTATCTCTTATACACTCAATACTGAGAATGATTATTATTGAGAATATAGGAAAGAGGGAAGGTCTATCATGAAGGGGTTTAATACAAAAACAATAAGTTATGTTGTAATGGTTGCTTTATTATCCATTCTACTGACAGCTTGCGGCGGCAATAATACAGCTGATCAGCAAGCAACAGATACTCCAGTAACAACCAGTGAAACGAGTGCAACTGCAACGGATGAACCCGCTGTACAAGAACCGGAAGTAGCGGCTAGAGATGCGTTTGTAGTAACAGACCAAGTAGGCAATACAGTAAACATCCCGGGGACTGTACAAAAGGTGTATGCCCCTGGTCTGGAGGATTACTTAGTTACCCTTGGTGTAACCCCAGTAGCCCAATGGTCCACGGGTGAAAGACCGCAGCAGTATCTACAGGATACGTTAAGTGGTGTAAAAGAAATCAGCTTCGCTAATGGTGTTCCCTCTCCAGAATCTGTAGTAGATTTGGAGCCGGAATTAATTATATTCCCCACTGCTTTTTATGCACAAAATGGTGTTTATGAAAACTACTCGCAAATTGCTCCAACTTACGTGTTTAAGAATGCACTCGGCAATGTAGTGGAGGCCACAGAAACGATTGCGAAATTGCTAGGTTTAGAGGATAAAGCAACAGAAGCTATTGCTGCTTACGATACAAAGCTAGAAGCAACTAAAGCACAGTTAGCCAGCGTTTCTGCCGGTAAAAAAGCAATTTATATTAATGCGAATGCCCGTGCAATCTTTTTAGTGGGTAACTTCCATTACGGGGGTTATGTGCTGAGTGAGCTAGGCTTTGCTCAAAGTGCTCTTGTAGAAGGAGAAATGTCCGCTGATATTTCGCTGGAAATGTTGTCTGATTTAGACGCTGATTATATCTTTATTAACGATAATGATGGTCTGGGAGATGCTTTCCTGGCAGACATTAAAGCTAGTCCTTTATGGAAGGCGCTGCCTGCAGTTCAAGCAGGTAAAGTGTTCGAGGTGGATGGCGATCACTGGAGATCCAGTGGATTAATTGCTTATCAAAAAACGATGGACGATATTGTAGCGTTCCTGCTGCCATGATTATCAAACCGTACGTAAAACCAAACTATGAAACGATGTTGATCACGAGTAAAGCTAATCATAAGGACTATGAAATCTTTATTGCAAAACCGTTGGATGAGTCTGCAAAAGATGGCTACGGCGTCATTTATGTTCTTGACGGCAATGGGCTTTTTGAAACCGCTGCTGAAATCACCCGATTGCTGACGCGTAAGCCTAAAGGCTATCCACCCGCGATTGTTGTTGGCATTGGTTATCCTGGAGGTGAGGCGTTTGATACCGTGCGTCGAACCTATGATTTAACCATGCCAGCTGAGCTCGCGAATTTACCGAAACGTCCCAATGGGGAGCCTTGGCCTGAATTTGGCGGGGCAGATGAGCTGCTAGCTTTTTTTGAAAAAGAGTTAATGCCAGCCATTGCCCAGCGGTTCGTTATCAATAAGCAGAAGCAAGCATTGTTCGGCCATTCCTTTGGCGGATTATTTGTTCTGCATGCGTTGTTTACTCAACCCACCTTGTTCTCACATTATATTGCAAGTAGTGCTTCCATCTGGTGGAATGATTACGCACTTTTAAAGGAGTATGAGAGTTTTAAAGCTGATTTACACAGCGATACACTAAGTCAGTTACCTAAAACGCTTATGATTGCCGGTGGAGAAGAGCTGGATTATATGGTCAAGGATAGCTTGGATTTATGTAACAGCATGATGGCCTTACACCTTCCAAGCTTTGAAGTAAGCTGGGCAT
The DNA here is from genome assembly GCF_038007025.1 of Paenibacillus sp. FSL H7-0918. Classification (NCBI taxonomy): domain Bacteria; kingdom Bacillati; phylum Bacillota; class Bacilli; order Caryophanales; family Paenibacillaceae; genus Paenibacillus; species Paenibacillus sp. FSL H7-0918. The sequence goes on along the minus strand of NZ_JBBOWJ010000002.1, from coordinate 1,229,884 downwards.
TGCTTGAGCAAGAGGAGCATGTGAGTGTAATCTCGGGTGCGATTAGTCGGGCCGTCAAATTTTTGCTCACCACATCCTCTGACTTGCGTTAGAAATCATATTATTTTGCAACCTGAGCTGGCCCTTGGCTGGCTCTTTTTGTAAAGTGAAGGGAAAGGGTTGGAAACATTGGCCGCAAATGTTCAGAAATCATCACTAGCAGGAGAAAAAAAGTTCTCCTTTTTATTATTGCTAATCCTCATGCTCCTCCTATTAATTGGCGTATTAGTGCTTGCTATGGCCCTTGGCGCGAAAAAAATACCCTTCGCAGATGTATTCATGTCGATCATCGCTTTTGATGATAAGGCGTCTACTCATCAGGTGATCCAGTCGATTCGTTTACCCCGGGTACTTGCCGCTATGGCAACAGGCGCTGGATTTGCAGTAAGTGGAGCGATTATTCAAGGGATTAGTCGCAATCCTTTAGCCGATTCGGGGATTCTTGGATTAAATGCTGGGGCAGGGGTCACGTTAGTTATTGCTATGGTTTTCCTGCCGACGATTTCATTCACAGGTACACTTTGGCTCTGTATTCTAGGTGCGGGATTGGGCGCAGGTTTAGTCTTTAGTGTGGGCTTATTAAGTAAACGAGGCATGACGCCTATTCGGCTTGTATTGGCGGGTGCTGCCATCTCTGCTATGCTAACTGCCCTAAGTGAAGGAATAAGTATCTTTTTTTCAGTGGCTCAGCAGGTGGCTTTTTGGTATGGAGGAGGTTTAAGTGGCATTAGCATGGCCCATCTACAGCAAATGTTGCCTTGGATGCTTCTTGCGCTATTACTTGCCATCGTAATTTCAAAGTCGATTACTATACTTTCTGTAGGGGATGAGACAGCGGAAGGGTTAGGCGTTAATATAAAACTTATCAAAAATCTCTCGCTTTTAGCCGCATTCATGTTAGCCGGGATCTCATGTGCTTTAGCCGGATCTGTAAGCTTTGTGGGCTTAATTGCTCCTCATTTGGTACGTTACATAGTGGGTGTGGATTATCGTTATATTATTCCATTATCCGCAATTCTGGGAGCCACCCTTGTTGTGCTTGCTGATTTAGTGGCACGTATCGTAAATGCCCCTTATGAAATCCCTGTAGGTGCTGTAATTGCGGTTATTGGTGTTCCGTTCTTTCTATATTTGGCTCGTAAAGAAAGGCGGGAGCTATAGTGAAGCTAAGATGGAAGTTTATAATTATAGCAATCATTTTACTGCTAGGCTTTATATATAGTGTATCTACTGGTCAAAGTAGCTTAAGCTTACAAGAGTTATGGCAAACCGTATTAGGAAAGGGAACACCGAGGCAGGAGCTTGTACTTTTTCAGTTCCGTATTCCACGTATGATCTTGGGTTTTCTAGTAGGTGGCGCGTTGGCAATAGCAGGAATGCTGCTGCAAGCTATAAGCCGAAATGCTTTGGCCGACCCGGGCATACTGGGGATAAATGCTGGTGCTGGATTATCCATGATGTTATTTTTACTCTTACAAAATAGCTCAACCGGCTTACATACTTATGTTCAGCCACTGTATGCTTTATTGGGCGGATTTATCGTTGTCGCTCTATTATTTATGCTTTCCTATGATCGCAATCAAGGCATTATTCCCATTCGATTAATTTATACTGGTATTGCTGTTGCGGCTGCGATTAGTGCATTTATGATTGTGTTAACCTTCGTACTAGATCCTTCGCAATATCAGATGATTAAGGTGTGGCTGGCAGGGAACATAGGGAATAGTAATTGGAGCCACGTGTATGCTATGCTGCCTTGGTTACTTCTTATTGTGCCTTTATTAATTCGGAATCATCTTATATTGGATGTACTAAGGCTTAACGATCCTGTAGTCATTAGTTTAGGGGTATCTCTAAATAAGTATCGCGTTTGGTTTTTAGTATGTAGTGTATTATTGGCGGCACCAGCGGTTGCTGTCAGTGGGAGCATTGGATTTGTAGGACTAGTAGTTCCACATTTAGTTAGACGACTCTTTCGTGGCCATAAAATAATGATTCCCGCATGTTTATTAATCGGTGGCGGATTAGTTGTTATTGCAGATGCGCTTGGTAAAATGGTAGTAGCCAATACTGAAATACCAGCAGGAGTAATCGTGGCTTTAATCGGTGCTCCATACTTTTTATATTTATTAATTAAAAGTGAATAACTGAAAAAAGCTATTGTGTGATTGATGCTGGAAATAAAAAAAGAATGCCTTGATTATGCAATAATCCAAGGCATTCTTTTTTATATCGTTTTCGTTTTCAGCTTTTCTAAAAGAACTTTCCACCAGTGTATAGATTGCTCAAGTTGAGAAGCGTAGTAGCTTTCCATGAAATCTACACTTTCACGAGTGGAGCTATCTACATCTATTTGCTGGTAGATTTGATTTAATTGATCTTTTTTTATAAGTGACTGTTCAATTTTCTTCTCGATAATCGGGATCACTTTATCAGTCTCTACAAAACGAAGATTCACAAGAGCGACAATCATATCTGAAATAGATTCTGCATCTTCTATTACCTTATAAATTTTGAGCGGGAGCTGCTTGCGCCCTTTATCGGTAATGGAAAACACCTGTTTGTCTGGACGATGTTCTTCTTTGATAATCTCTACCTGTTCAACTAAGCCCTGTTTCGTAAGAGATTCAAAGTGATAATACAGTTTGCTTTCAGATAGATTGAGCAATTTATCAAAAGGAATAGGGGTGGATAGTTCTTTTTTTAATTTATAAGGATAATTATTTTCATCCATTAACTTACTTAAGATATAAATTTGAATTGACATCACAGAACCCACTCCTAATTGTTGGCTAAACTCTATCTTACCAAACCTAGGCGGTTATTTCAGCTGTATTTTTAACTTCAACGGGCAGTATAGTTTCTTTAGTCACAGGTACAGGTTTATGAACAAACCGGACGATTACAATGTTAATCATCATAGCCCCGGCAAATACGCCTGCTAATCCCCATAAGAAGGGGGCTGGACTAATGGAACCAAACATTTGTGCCAAATAAGCTTGCACAGAATAATACATCGGGGTGATGCGCCCGAACCAATCGTATGGTGTATACATCATATCACGAGGCATGGTAGCACCATTGGCGATGGTTTGCATGAGCAGGATTGGAATATTTAAGACCATACCGCCTTCGCCAACTAGGAAGACCATAATCGCACACACGTTGAATGCAGCCATATACATTAGAATTTGTTGAGCAGCAACTGGTAACAGTAAGGATAGGTCTACATCTGCAACAGAGAAGGCAATGGTTAAAGCAACGACTGTTGATAATACAGCGATTAATAAAGCTGTGAATTGAACGAACATAAACAGTTTTGTCTTGCTTGCTTTCCCGCGGTTTGCTTTAAAAGAAGCAACTAATTGCATGGAGGCAATCATTGCCCCAACATAACCAGCCATAGTTAAGAACATAGGTAACATGTTGTTGTGCATGCCGTCCGGAACATCATTGATGACAACATAATTCCCGACATAGCTATTTTCAATTTGTGTAGCCATTGCGGTGGCTTGTTCTTCTGGTACGTTAAAGTTCATTAACACACCTTTTGCGGTTTGCTCTGAGAAGTTCGCGCTTAATTGTTTGTTAATTTCTCCTACAACGGAAGACATGGCTGAAGATACCATGGTGGCAGAAGCTTCGTTGACTGTGAAATCAATACTTGCGGATACCTTACCGCTTTGAACGTTGGCTGAAAATTCTTCTGGAATATGGACAACTAGAGCTAACTTATTATGTTCTAATTCATCCATCGCTTTTTTATTCGATACATCGGTTTTTATCGTTTTGAATGGTAAGCTCTCCGAGAACTGACTCGAAATCTGAGCCCCATATTGACCTGCATCATCATTGACAATAGCAATTTTTAAATCATCCATGTTTCCTGGAAGTGCTGTATACCCTGGTAAGAAAATTCCAAGCATCGCAATGGCATAGAACACCCCCATAAAAATAGAACCAATGGCCCCTTTGGACTTCAAAAACTGTGAAAACTTCAACTGTATTCCTTCTTTCTTCTGAATAACGCTTTTATTTTAGTACTTCAATTAAAGTACTTTTAACTGAGTGAAATTTATAGTACGATAATTCATTAGAAATGTCAAATTTAAGATACAATGGGTAAGTAGTGAATGATTAAAAAAATGGATAACTGAAGGGACTTCGAATATGAACAAGGTTATTGTAATTGGTGCAGGCATATTAGGGGCTTCAGCAGCTTATCAGCTAAGTAAGTTAGGTGCTGAGGTCATCATTATAGATCGTAAGGATGTTGGACAAGCAACGGATGCAGCAGCAGGGATTATTTGTCCATGGTTGTCTCAACGCAGAAACAAAGCATGGTATCGTCTTGCTAAAGCGGGAGCAAGCTTTTATCCGGCACTTATTCAAGAGTTGGAAGAGGCTGGAGAAACCGAGACTGGATACGCAAAAGTTGGAGCGATATGTATCCATGAGGATTTGAAAAAGTTACTCGCGATGAAAGAAAGAGCGGAGCTGCGCAGAGAGGACGCCCCTGAAATAGGGGAACTTACGATGCTGACGGATCTTGAAGCGCAAGAGAAGTTTCCATTATTGTCGGAAGGTTACCATGCGCTGCATGTATCGGGTGCAGCAAGAGTGAACGGACGTGAATTACGTGATGCTTTGCTAAGGGCTGCTCAGCGTAATGGTGCGCAAATGATTGAGGGAGATGCTATTTTAGAACATGATGAACATGAAATTAAAGGGGTTAGTGTAGGAGAACAGACATTCACAGCGGATGAAGTGATTGTGTGCGCAGGGGCTTGGTCTAACGCTTTGCTTCATCCGCTTGGGATCATGCTTCAGGTGCGTTATCAAAAAGCTCAAATTATGCATTTGAAGCTTGCTCAACAAGCGAGTACAGAGCAATGGCCTGTGGTAATGCCGCCTACAGATCAATATATACTCGCATTTGCGGATCAAAATATCGTGGTAGGTGCTACTCACGAAAATGATGTCGTAGGTTATGATACTGCTGTAACCGCAGGAGGAATGCAAGAAATTCTGAATAAAGGTCTGCAAACGGCTGCCGGTCTTGCGGATTGTAGCCTAAATGAGATAAGAGTAGGGTTCCGTCCATTTACAGCAGATTTTCTTCCCGTGTTGGGCAGGGTTCAAGGATGGAATAAACTAATTGTTGCTAATGGACTAGGGTCATCCGGATTAACGATGGGACCCTTTCTTGGTGAGCAGCTAGCCAAGCTGGCCATGAATCAACAGGTAGATATTCAGCTTGAAGACTATACATTAGAGCATGCGATAAGTTTGGAACTGTAGGAACGTAGTGTCCGCCTTTGTCACCGGATTTCAACCATGAAACATGGTAATAATCGAGAAATCTGGTGACAACAACGGCCGGAAGTCCAAACATTCACCGGAGTCACGACCTTACCTTAATAGAAAAATCTTAAGTTCAACTAGTATAGCGAAGCTTTTTTTTATCCTTTATACTGAAAAGACCAATTAATCTTCCTAGGAGTTGTCTAACGAATCATGATAAAGAAAGAAGTCGCGCATATACGCAAGCAATTTAAGCTGGATCACGATTTAATGAGTATTTACGATATTCTCAACGTGTATATTATGAAGGAAAGCAACGAGATCTATCATTGGGAGCGCCAGCCATTTGGAATGGTGGACAGAGAGAAGCAGGAGCTGTATATGGGCAATTTCAAAAAACTCCTGACCGGTGAACTGGATCAGAAATTGTTCGAGTTGAAGTTTCAAGCGGAAGCGGAGGAGCCAGCGCAGGTGATGCTTCATCAAGCTTTGGTGACAGGGGATCCAGATGAATGGCAGGACCTGATGCTACTGTTGGTGGACAGAATGATGGCGGATACTCATTATGAACGGGATACGGTGATCACTTTCGTTCGAGGACAGTATTTCCGCCCGACTAAAGATAGAAACGATGAAGCCGAGGAAAGTGAGAAAAACGAATTATTCGCGCATCCTTTTATCCTATGCAGCGTGAATTCCACGGAGAAACAACGGAAGGCTCTCTTGTTTGATTACGTGGAGCGGGAGTTCAAGTACAATGTCATTGTAGATCCGATCGTCAAGTTAAGCACACCGGAGCAAGGTTTCTTTTACCCAAGTGTGACGGACAATTATTCCGATGTGAACCGTATTCTGTATTGTACGGGGAAATCGAACTTTCCAGATCCGCATTTTGTCGGAGAGGTCTTGAATGCCGAAAGATCCATGACAGCACTGGAAGAGAGAGCTATATTCGAAGACATCGTGAAGGAAGTGGCGGGCGAACAGCTTGATGCAACCACTCTCGCACAGGTGTACGAGGAGATCCATCAGGTCATCGAAACCAACGACGATAAGGAAGAACCTCCAAAGCTCGATTATAGAGACCTGGAACGTGTACTAACGGTAAGTGGCGTTGAGAACGTGACAATGGAAAAAGTGGAACGGGCGTTTGAAACGATCGTTGACGATAAGCATTATGAGATGAAGGCGAGCAGCGTAATGCCGAAATTCACTACCAAATCGATTAAGATCGATACAAAGGTAGCTACGATTTCGGTCAGCCCGCAGGATTTAAAATATGTGAAGCAAGTGAATTATCATGGGAGACGCTGCATTTTGATTGAGGTTGACGAAGATGCCGTGATCGAAGGCTTCACCCTTACTACAGAGAATCTTTAGACTGCTTCAACAATGCTATGGGCTATCCTTAAAGTCTTTGAACAAGACTAAGGATAGCCCAATTTGTTTTGTATCAAATACGGTGATTAAAGATATATTCGATATATTCTTTTGCGCTAGTATTAATTTCTTCATCGCTGGCTTGAAATGAAGCTCCAAAAACAGCAAAGTACGGTAGGGCTTCTGCGCCTACATGTTTGGCACTGGCTTTAAAGGGTGCGATCACTTGGTCTACGGTAAAAGAAACAGAGCCCGCTGGCTGATAATTTTCTTTTTTATCACCGATGGATAGGGCCAGCCCTAACTTTTTCCCGTTAAGCTTGTTCCCGTTTGATCCATAAGCCCATCCGTAAGCCAACACATCGTCAAACCATTTTTTCAATAGCGGCGGATAACTGTACCAATACAACGGGAATTGAAAGATCACATGGTCATAAGCTTCCATTAGATTCTGCTCTCTAGAAACATCAATATTCCAGTCAGGATACTCTTTATAAATCTCATGAAGGGTAATATCGTTGGGATATAACAGCAGTTCTTCTTTCCAGCGCTGGTTGACCCTCGAATTCTCAAGGTTCGGATGCGCCAAAATCACTAGTGTTTTCATGATGAATCTCCATTCTCAGGCCTATATTATTTATGAATATTATTATTATCTTGCAGGTTGTAAAAAAAGAAAATACACACAATAAAGTAAGATGGTTACTTCGAGGTGTGTACTGGACTCCGAAAAAAATATATGCAACAATGAAGTTTTGAGTAAGCTTAATTTGATCAGCATGAACGAGGTGTTATTCTATGAAACAATATCATTTAGGGATAGAGGCAACACTAGAAATCATCGGCGGAAAGTGGAAAGCTTTGATCATTTGCTTTTTGATGTCCGGTGCCAAAAGAACAAGTGAATTACAGCGTAATATTCAGGGCATCTCACAAAAGGTTCTGATCCAGCAGCTTCGTGAACTTGAGAGGGATGGGCTTGTCAAAAGATTCGTGTACCAGCAGATGCCGCCAAAAGTTGAATACAGCCTCACGGAATATGGCGTTACAGCCAATAAGATCGTGGATGTTATGTGTTCTTGGGGAAAAGAAAATATAAAAATAAGACAAAGACGAGGAGAAGAGATCGTCTTGTTGGAGGATACATGTCCTGGAGCAAATTAAAGCAACAACTGGAGAGTTTTCTATGTCCTGCGTTATCCGGCAAGGTTGAATATCGCGCAAGCAGCTACCGTTATTTACCTGATAAATCAGGGAGCTGTTATATTTCGGTAGATAAAAAGAACGTACTCAATATGAATGATAGAACTAACTCAATCAGATGGTATCAGACGGAGCAGGAGATTAAGAATGATTCAGAACTCCAAATTCCAATCCACCCTGAAGACATTGAAGCTGTTAGAAAAGATAGTAAAGGGAACATCCCGGAGGATCGTCTAATAGTCATTGCAAGAAGCAGAAAGATATCAGAAGTTGCAAAGGAGCTTTTGTCAGCACAGACGTCATTAAGTAAATCGAATTTTATCGTTATAGCTAATAAGTTTTTATCTACTTCTATAGAGGAAAGCATAGAGAGCGATGATATCTTATTGAATATTCTGGCTTTAGTGGACAGACGGGTTGGGAAAAAGCGGATTTTAAACATGAGCGAGAAGATGCAGTTAAAGCATCCGATTGTGCAATATTTTTATGAACTACGGCGTAGTACATTGTGAATATAACTAAACTCTCCCTTGCTCAATGGCACCTGCTTCATCCATTATAAATAGGTAATCATCTCCCCCATAGAGCGTATCTTTACCTGTATCCATAAAGGAGAGAAAATAGGATGGAACTCAAAAAAATAAATGACTCTATTTATTATTTGGAAAGTGTCCGAGAAACAGACAGACCTGTTTTGGGATATGTTGTAGGTGACAGCTTTTCAATTATGATTGATTGTGGCAATTCAGAATCGCATTTAGATGCCTTTATAAAGTGTTTGGATGATAACAATCTGCCACGTCCCAAATATGCTTTGATCACGCACTGGCATTGGGATCATACCTTTGGTATGCATGCTTTTGACGGGGAAACTATAGTCTCTTCAGCAACGAATGAGGCACTAAAGCGCCTGAAAGAATGGGAATGGGATGAAGAAGCTGTGGTAAAACGCTTAGAGACCAAAGAAGAAATAGCATTCGCCTATAACTGTATGAAAAAAGAATATGATACGTTTGATAAGATTAAGGTTAGCACAGGAAATATTATGTTCGAGGATGCTTTAACGCTGGATTTAGGGGGCACCACTTGCCAGATTATAAAGGTAGGAGGGCCACATGAAGACGATTCTTGTGTTGTATATATAAAAGAAGCGGGAGTATTATTCGCAGGCGATGCACATAGCGGGGATTATTATCATGGAGAAGGTAAAATTGATCCGATAAAAATGAAAGAATATATTGAGCTTTTATCGACTCTTTCATTTACTACGTATATCCCGGGGCACGACGCCCCTATGAGCAAGGAACAAATCATTCCCTTGTTAAATAGATTTTGTGAGGTCAAGTAAGGGCTAGCCTTACCACATAACAGCTTATTTTATTAGGCGACTTGTTAGGTATGAATTCGGTAGTGTACCGGACGCATGCCTTTTTGTTGTGCCTGATGGGGCAGTTCATAGAGGGGGCTTATTTGCGTTTATTGGGAAGCAGCGTTACGATTAACCATAAGCAGCCTTGCTTCAGACCCCTTCCGAGCTATTAGAAATCTTAGACGAATTATACATCGATGGCTGGGGACTTGTACAGAAAGGGAAACAGAAATGAATAAGAAAATAAGCGTAGAGAATCTAAAACTGACACCACAAAATGATACATATTATATTGCTTGGAGTATCGGAGTCGATAAGAAGTATAAAAAGCATATGAAAAAAGAAATAAAGAGCCAACTCACAGACGTTCTAGGATCCATGACTCAAAATAATGCTGTGGAGGATATTTCAGTTTACAGTCATAACAAAACAGCCGAAAAACATGGAGAATTCATTATATGGGATTATCTTATCCTAATGCAGATCAAGGAAAAAGAAGATGCCGAAATCATTTTACCTAACTTAAAAAATGTGAATATACCTTTCGTGCTCGAAACAATCCGTATAGAGTTACTTGTAACCACACCAAACAGCACGTACCCTACACCAGGGGAAGGCGCGCGAAAACGGCATGTAAAGCCATTTTATGCAATTGAATATGTCGATGTTCAGCCTAATCATTTAGATGAATTCCGAGACATAATGATTAACAATAACGGACCGGCAATGAAGTACATAATGGAGGAAGCGAGATGGTGTCATAATTTTTATGCATTAGAAACGCTGACTGTCTTCTATCATCATTCAAGTTATCCTACTTGGAATCAGATTCATGTCATAGGTTTGTATTTGGAATCAATTTTTCTATATAAAAAAGATTTCTCAAAAGGGCTGGCACTGACCCACAGCATTTCATTTGAAGAAAACTTTGCGCAGTTAAAGAAGATAAGAACCATGTTATATAAAACAATCGGGAGAAAGATGATCTAGAATAGATCAATGGATCATACCCACCCCGTAAACTCCAATATAGACGCTTTAGCGGATTGTGCTTCGGATTGTGCGCCTTTACGCCATTGTTTAGGTGAATCACCCATAAGCTTGGAGAAACATCGGTTGAAGCTGGATATGGACTGAAAACCTACTTGCTCAGAGATGGAGAGAATGGAATCATCCGTACTTTTTAACTGCTTGCAGGCCTCTTCAATACGGGTACTGTTTAGGAAGTCGAGAGGTGCGGACCCCATAATCTCATGGAATTTCCTGCGGAAATGAGTGGTACTTAGGTGGCACAGATCAGCTAAAAAATCGATGGTAATCGGCATCATGTAGTTTGTAGTGATGTATTCCAGAACGGGTGAGATGACAAAATCGCCCTTCAGGCTATGCTCTGTGTCTTGATTAACCAAGGGTTCATTCCGGGAATGAATTCTAAGAAGCTCTATATAAAGCGATAATAATAAGCCGTAAGCACTTTCTTGATAGTAAGGATTTTTTTGTTTCAATTCCTCTACGACCGATGTCGCAAGGGTATATACCTTGGGATGTTCCTCTTTATTCAAAATACAGTTTGTTCCCTTAATTGCCCACAGATTCGGCTCAAAGTTGCTGTAAGCGCTTTTGAAGGATTGCTGAAAAAGATCCTCAGGCGAAAAAAAGATATAAGACCACAGACTGGCTTCATTCGGCGAACTATAAGTTGTATGAGGGAGATACCTAGGGATGAAGGTCACATCTCCGGCTTTAAAAGGCACAGATTCTCCTTTGATCTCCATGATGCCGCTATCCGAATGGCAAATGCCAATCTCCAAATGATTATGGAAATGCAGATGTTCACTTTTAATATCAGAAATCTTCCAACGTTCACCACTTAACAGCAAGATAGGAAAGTTTATCGGTAAGCTGTAGTGGCGGTATTCAATGATGGGTTTCTTTTTTCTGGGCATATACTCAATACTCCCATTCTTATTACGTAGGTTGAGTAGATTATAGGTTAACGTTATATCAAATTCAACTATATAAAGAGAACTTGATATTATACAATTTGAGGAAAAGTGGCGGAGGAGAATCTTGGAACTTTAGGGGCGTAGCGTCCGCCTTTGTCTCCGGATTTCAACCGCTAATAGCATTACAAATCAAGAAATTCTTACGACAACAGCGGCCGGAAGTCCAAACTTTCTCTGTAGTCACGGCCAATCCCGAAATATAAGAACTACTAGTTAATGGTTGAAATTGCACAGTTTAGTTATGAATATGCTTAGAATCAGACCATTTTACTACTTACAATAGAGTTAGTAAAGCGTTTACAATATGGACGGACAGCTCTCAAGCGCCTTTGGGGGCGTGTGCGAAAGAGAGGAGAAACAAGATGCTTCAATTAACTTATGACAGAGAAGAGATTTTAAGGGTCATCGACAAAGTGGTCAGAAAAACAATGGCGATGGATTTAACATGGGACTGGCCTTGTGGTGTGGCTTATTATGGGGTAACCAGAGCTTATGAAACTACAGGAAATAAAGAGTATTTGGATATGCTTGTCCAGTGGGCAGATGAATATATCGAGCTGGGTCTGCCGGATTGGACGGTAAATACCTGTGCCATGGGTCATATGCTGATCACTTTGTATGAGGAAACAGGCAATCAGAAATATTGGGATATTGTGATGAGCAAAGTAGATTATCTGCAGAACAATGCGCTTAGATTCGGAGATCATGTGTTGCAGCATACCGTCTCTATTTCTAATGATTTTCCAGAACAGGCATGGGCGGATACCCTGTTTATGGCGGCATTTTTCCTGCTCCGTGTAGGAAGCAAATTAAAGGATCAGGAAATGATTCAAGATGCCTTGAATCAATATTATTGGCATATCAAATACCTGCAAGATCCTAGCAGCGGGTTTTGGTACCATGGCTACAATAATGTGAAGCAGGATCACATGTCTGGACTATTCTGGGGCAGAGCGAATGCTTGGGGCGCATACACCATGTCGCAAGTCAAAAAGCTTTTGAAAGAATGGTATCTGTATCCGCAGTGTATGGACGTGGAGTGTTCGCTGCGCGATCAGCTGGCCGCACTCAAGCTGGTGCAAACGGAGAACGGCCTGTGGCGGACAGTACTCGATGACGAGGAGTCTTATGAAGAAGTATCCGCGTCTTGCGGCATTGCGGCTGCTATGATCAATAACGGCAATCCGCTGCATACCAAATATGTGCAAAAGGCCCTGAAAGGTATTTTGAACAATATCAGCGAAGACGGACGGGTACTGGGTGTCTCTGGCGGAACAGCGGTTATGAAGGATCGAGAAGGTTACCGTAATATTCCAAAAGACTGGATTCAAGGCTGGGGTCAAGGCTTAGCATTAGCTTTTCTATCCGATATGCTTAAATAGGAGGGATCCAAGTTGTCCAAACAAACAACGGGGGCCTTTACACTGCCGGGAGAATCCGGTTATGAGGCATTGACCCTGGAATTAGCTGAACGTTGGGGTGCCGATGTCATCCGTGACAGTGACGGCACACAGTTGTCCGATGAGATTATCAACGCAGGATACGGCATTTATTCTACAATCTGCATCATCAGAGATCATAACGAATGGGCGTCCCAGAATTCAGACAAGCTGCAGCAGAGCTTTTTAATAACTAATCCGAAGGTAGCGGTACAAGATTATTTATCCATCTATCTGATGGAGGATTTTTTTGCTGAACAATTCCGAGTGAATGATTCCAAAGAGGCGTTTAAGTACTGGCAGGTTTTTGACCGAACGACGGGCGAAGAGGTTCCAAGAGAACTGTGGAATTATGAGCGGGAATCGGGAAATGTAGTCATTACTGGAATAACGCCTTGGCATAAATACACAGTCAGCTTCATGGTCTACCGGATTTGGGAAGAGATCTCCATGTACAATCACACCACGAATCACTGGGAAAAAGAGCATCTGATGCAGATTGATCCCATCTATGTAGAAACGCAAAAATATTTACTCCATTGGATTGAAGATTGGTGTCGTAAGCATAAGGAAACAACAGTGGTTCGGTTCACCTCCCTCTTTTATAATTTCGCCTGGATCTGGGGCAGTGATGAGCGCAATCGCCATTTGTTCTCGGACTGGGGTTCATATGATTTTACGGTAAGCTCAAGGGCGCTTGATCTGTTTGCCAAGAAATATGGGTATTCGCTCACGGCCGAGGATTTTGTGAATGGTGGGAAATATCGGGTCAGTCATATCCCGGCGCAGCAGCGGAAGCTGGACTATATGGCATTTATCAATGATTTTGTCATCGAATTTGGTAAGCAATTAATTGATATTGTGCATAAGCACGATAAGCTGGCGTATGTCTTCTATGATGATAGTTGGGTTGGCATGGAGCCTTACAATGACCGTTTTGAGGAGTTTGGTTTTGACGGGATGATTAAATGTGTGTTCTCAGGGTATGAGGCAAGGCTTTGCTCTGGTGTAAAAGTAGATACCCATGAGATTCGGCTGCATCCCTATTTATTTCCGGTTGGATTGGGAGGGCTTCCTACGTTTATGGAGGGAGGTAACCCTACGCTCGATGCCAAAAAGTATTGGATTAATATCCGGCGCGCCTTGCTCAGAGAGCCTATAGATCGGATTGGTCTGGGCGGATATTTGCATCTTGTAGAGCCTTATCCGGATTTTTGTGATTATATCGAAAAGATCGCGGATGAATTCAGAGAAATTAAAGAGCTGCATCATAAAGGCAAACCGTATCACATTAAGACGAAGGTAGCCATTTTGCACGCTTGGGGCAAATTGAGATCGTGGACCTTGTCCGGGCATTTCCATGAAACGTATATGCATGATCTGATTCATATCAACGAGGCTTTGTCCGGGTTGCCGGTTGAGGTGCAGTTCATTGATTTTGAAGATATCCGTAAGGGAGTATTACAAGAGTGTGATGTAGTGATCAATGCCGGCTCGGCAGGTTCAGCATGGAGTGGTGGAGAATATTGGAGTGACCATAAGTGCGTGGACTTACTGACAGAATGGGTTTATGAGGGCGGTACTTTTATAGGTATCAATCAGCCTTCGGCGCTTGATGGTTATGACAGCTTTTTCAGAATGGCACATGTGCTTGGTCTGGATGAGGATACAGGCTCCAAGGTAGCTCATGGAAGATGGACATTTGAGGCTAGAGATGAGCAAGGTTTAGTGCCTGAAGGAGCCAGCATAACACCTAAAAATAACATCTATCTTACGGATGGCTCAGCAGCGGTATTGTGTGAAAAGAGTGGGATGATAACATTGTCCACCCATGCCTTTGGTAAAGGAACGGGGATCTACCTGCCTTCTTTCACCTTAAGCTTTGAAAATACAAGATTGCTGTTAAATGTGATCCGTTTTGCCGGCAATGAGTTAAAGGAAACAAAGTATATTACGGATAATTTATATACAGAGTGTGCTTATTATCCAGAAAGTAAAATACTCGTCGTGATTAACAATAGCGACCAGCTTCAAAAAACTACGATTGATACGGAATATGGACAACAAACCCTGGAATTAGATCCGTTTGATACTATTATCCGAACTATTGGCGATTAATCCCATTAAAAAAGCTCAAGCCAGCGGCTAACTTGCCGATGCTTGAGCTTTTTGCTGTGAGGCCTATAGTATCTGTTATCTACTTATTTTGCTTTTATGAATTCAGCAGATTTGATCCCAGCTTGACGGCCGAAAATAATGATTTCGGCAACAGAGTTGCCGCCAATCCGGTTTTGTCCGTGTAAGCCGCCTGTAACTTCGCCTGCCGCAAACAGACCAGGGATAGCTTCACCGTCTTTATTTAGAACCTCTGTGTTCGTATTGATCTTCACGCCACCCATGGTGTAGTGAATCCCAGGAGCAATTTTAATAGCGTAGAAAGGACCAGTGGACAGGTCATTGTCCATTCCTGTAGTTCTGCCAAATTCGGCATCCTTTTTATTCTTAACGGCGCTGTTCCAAGTATCAAGCGTTGTTGCCAGCTTATCCTCTGGAACACCGATTTCTTTGGCCAAAGCTTCGATGGAATCCGCCTGAATCACGAAGCCCATTTTGTCATATTGTTCAACAGCCTTCACACGGGATTTAACACCGGAATCAAAGACCAGCGTAGCTGCTTTTTCAGGTAGTGTATTGATGGAAGCTGTTACTTTATCACGGGTATCCAATTCATTGGTGAACCGTGTACCTTCACTGGAAACAAGGATAGCGCCTTCCCCACGAACAGCTTCGCCGATGAGGTAGGATTTTTCTTGCTGCACAGTCGGGTGAACTTGGATTTGATCCATATCGACGGTTGTGCCGCCGAGTTTCTCAATCATCTTGATGCCGTCTCCGGTACTGCCGATTTGGTTAGTAGTAACGTAGCCTTCCAAGTCAGGTCTTACTTCGGAGATCAAATCCATATTGGCACCGAATCCGCCAGTGGTTACAACGACAGCATCTGCCGTAATTGTTTTTTCCTCTGTTTGGTTAAAGAGGACCTTGACGCCATTTACTTTGCCATCTTTTTCAGTGATTTCTTTGACATCAGCATTCACGAAAAGTGGGATTTCTTTCTCTTGTACGTTTTTTACTAAACCTTTGACAAGGTATTGACCCACAGCAGAGCCATCTTCAGGACGGTGTGTACGTTTTTCGTTCATGCCGCCTGTAATGGTGATATTGTTCAAGCGGATTCCGATGGAATCCAGCCAATCGATCGCACTCGCGGAATTATCAACGAAGAAACGAAGCATTTCTTTGTCGTTAGTGTCATGGCCACCTTTTAATGACTCTTCATAAAATAAATCATTGCTGTCTTCAATGTTTTGTTCTTTTTGGAATTTCGTTTCAGAAGCGTTCATCCCCGAAGAGGATTTGGTTGTGTTCCCGCCGGCAACCGGCATTTTTTCCAAAATAACAGGGTTCATGCCTTTCTCTTTGGCCTCAAGCGCCGCGGACATTCCCGCACCACCCGCACCGACAATGATGATATCATATTTATCTTTTAATTGATCGAATGGTGTGTAGCTTGCTTCAGATGCCCCGGAGACGGCTTCAACTTCTTTTTTCTCGTTGTTATTACTCTTGCTCTCGTTCACCTTGTCGTTTCCATTACCGCAACCTGCGGTAACGAGCATGACAGAGAGGACGAGACTCAGAGCACCAGCTGCTTTCTTTTTCATTGTTAACCCTCCACTTTTATATTTCTCTATTAAGATGTACCAAAAGAACCCGACAAAAAAGAAAGGAAGTATCAGAGGGAGTTGGAAGTGGAGAAGCGCGCGCGTCGCTGTTATTCTCCTAACTTCAAATCTTCTACGGTTACGTCCACAGTTTCCATCGTTATTCTCTTTAGTTCATCTTCTTATTAAGTATACCATCAATCATGACTATTAGTGAAAGTTTTCACAAATTATACAAGTCGTCTATTCTAACATAGGGTAACGAAATATTGAGCGGATTAGGCGGAAAATGGACCATAAACCATATAACTAGAAGATTTGGCGTGAGATTTTCTCACTGTAGAAGTGGTAACTGTCACGGATTAGTAAAGCGGTTTTTGTTCTTCTGGATTTTTAAATGGTAAAATGAGAGTATTGCCTACTAGTCAATCCGGAAAGACTAACATGAGACATAGAAACAAATTCTAATTAATAGGTGAGAATATGGAATTTAATAATGTAATAAAAGAAAAAGTAAAAGAAGATAACTATAAAGTGTTTGCTTTACTAAGCCGCTATTTGAATAATACCCCCGACTTTATTAACAAAGAAGAAATTGAAGAAATCGTAAACTGTGGTGTATCTTATGAATACGCTTTTGGTTTAATGCTGGCTGCTGCTTTTGGGATGGATACGGTTGATAATGTTGATGATAAGGAATTGTTCAACCAATATTTTAGCAATATGCTTCATAAGCTTGATGCAAATGAATATTATGACAATCCATATTATAAAAATATCAAGATACCAACTATAAAGATTAATAATAGTGAATTAAAATATGAAAAATATAAACCTTTTGAAGGTTTTGTTTGCAATGATATCATCCGGACAGAAGAGGGAAGACAAATTCCTCAGGTTGGTTTTTTTCAAACTGAATTCATGTTCCCGGCTGTCTTGGAGAATGAAAGAATATGGATGACGATCACACCAAATGAAATAGAAACAATGAAAGAAGCTGTTGATAAAGCGTTTGGGAATGTTCTTACGTTTGGGCTTGGACTTGGCTATTATGCTTATATGGTTTCTGAAAAAGTTAATGTTGAAAGCATAACGGTTGTTGAAAAAAATCAAGATGTCATTGATTTATTTAATAAATATGTACTGCCACAATTCAGTAATGCTCACAAGATCAGGCTTATCCAAGCAGATGCTTTCGAATATGCAGAACAACATATGTCTAAGGAAAAATATGATTTTGTATTTACGGATTTATGGCATGATGTTTCTGATGGAATGGATATGTATTTAAAAATGAAAAAGTTTGAAAAGGAAAGCCCAGATACTGTATTTATGTACTGGATAGAACAATCTATTTTATGTTATTTATAATTTTGAGTTCCGTTAATCTGTTGTAGCTGACTCCGAAAGGAAGACCCATTTTTGAAAACTCCTATATCTATCATAAATTGGCTAGAGCACAACGAAATCATAAACGACTTATTAAATCAGGAAGACAGCTTAACTGCGCATACAATGGATCAAGGATTTGAAGCTGAGGTCATGAGGATTAATTCTGATCAAGAGAGCTATGTACTGAAAACATGGAATAAGGAATCCAGACCGGATGTCCAGTTTCAATATCGTTTATTGGATGTTCTATCCGAACGAGGAGTAGCCGTCTCTAAACCAGTGGGCTGGGGAATCAATCCGGAGGGACATAAGGTGTTGTTAACAAGTTTTGACGGAACCCCTATTCATAAAATGAATACCAGGAAAATGAAGGAACTCGCAAGCCTATTAGCAAAAATACATAAAATTCGCGTTGAAGAGATTGGAAATATACAACTGCCAAAATACGATTTCATCGGCTACTTTTTCCCTGAAGCTAAAGAACAATCTGATATTTATAATGTATTGACTTCTCTGGTTGAGCAAACTCCAATGAAGCAAGACTGTATCATTCATGGGGATTTTCATATCGGAAATATAGTGGAGGATAAAGAGCGATATACCATAATCGATTGGACGAACGGCCAGTTGGGAGACTCTAGATATGATTTTGCCTGGTCACTTATTCTGCTGAAAATATATATCTCTGAGCGTTATGCTGATGTGTTCAGAACTGCTTATCTATTGGAAAATGATATGGATCAGGAAGAACTTGAGATCTTTGAAGCCTGGGCATGTCTACGGTGGATTTTGCTGAATAGAAGAGGTAGCACACCGAAAGGGCCTAATACAACGAAGAGAGTGAAAGGCTTAATCGCTAATAATCGGTTTTTAAAAAAGATGGATAGTAAATTGTTCTGATGTACGCAAGGATGGATGGATTTTCTGGGAGATTGGAAATGTAGTGTAACACCGTACATTATTACGTTATTAAATTATTTGTGGTATATTAAAGGTAGAAAAGACGTAAAATGCAAAGAGAGCCGTGCTGTAACACGACTCCCAAGGCAATAGCCGCTTTTAAGGGCGGTAGGCTTCAGCAAATAGGACACGACAGATAGACCGCATGCCTTTGTGAGTGGGCGGTCTATTTGCGTTTATTGGACAGCAGCGCTACGATAAGCGAACCAAAGGTTAGCATAAGCATCATTGCTTCAAACACTGTCACAAGGCATCCCTCCCTTCGGTGAGAGGTAGCCGACCGACCCTTTAAGCCTATTCTATTTGCTCCACCAGTATAGCATAATCGTTTGAAAGAGAATTAAGACTCTTGTCATAATACTCCCTAGGATTGGAGTAGTTTTCCATTTCCTCTCTTTGTCTCCGCAACTCTCTCCATTTTGAAACTTCCGTATCACATTTGCGACTTTTTGATTCCCAATTGTAGGACGTACCTCTCTTTCTAAATCTCTTCTTTGCGAATTCCCAAACATCCGATTTTCATTGGATTTTCAGTTTGGGTGTTTATAATGCTTTTTATGAATCGGGGCAGCGGATTGTAAAGGGCTTTCGATTGCGCAAAGGAGGTTTTCCATGATAAGAGGAATTCTAAAAACATTGTATCTCATACTTGCATTCTTTATCGGTCTTTTTATCGCATCCTCCTTTTTTATTAGGGCGAAATATAATTATTTCGTATATGGGGACACGCCAATTTTGGAGAGACAACAGCTGGGTCTTTTTATTCTAGTGATCGCAGTGGTGCTGGCATTAAGCGTTATTTTGTATAAAATGTGCCTGAAGCTTAATAAGTACAGTTGGAAAATAGTCATTCCAGCCATACTGCTGTTTTCTTTTGCAATCCAGATGGTGATTATCTTTCTGTTTCCACGCTTGCCGACGGATGATTCGCAGACAGTCCTTTCATTGGCACTCGACATGCTGTACAGGAATGATTATTCGTCTTTTGACACGAACGGCTATCTGCATATGTTTCCGTTTAATTTTTCGATCGTTTTATATTTAAGGACGTTGTTGTTGATCTTTCCGGATAATTATCTGGTAATCAAAATATTTAATATTCTGTTTACACTCTTAACCTCATTAATGATTTACATGCTGTATAAAGAGCTCAATTATAAGTCTAAGGATAGGGATTATGGCATCCTCGTGTTTGCTGCAACCTATATCCCTTCATTGTTTATGAGTAATTTTATCTATAACGATGTGATCGCTACCGCCTTTCTGACAAGTGCTTTATATTTTGCCATAAGATTTATTAAAAGAAGGTCCATTAAGGATATTCTCTTCGCAGCTCTCTTACTGGCAATAGGCAACTATTTCCGCAGTATCGGTGTTATTTTTCTGATTACCGTGGTGGCGGGTCTTTTATTCAACATACGTTCTATCGGGGTGAAAAAGGTTTTTAGCGCTTTGGTTATCACGGCCATATTGTTTAATGTTCCTGGCTGGACGCAAAATGCAGTGCTGCAGGCGACGAATGTTGCAGATGAACCGATGAACGAAAATTCCGCACCTGTCTACATGTGGCTGAATATGGGGATCAATCTGGAGACGTTTGGGTTCTGGGACAACCGGGAGAGCTACGCTATCTATCAGCAGGATGCAAATTATAATAAGGCAGAAAGTACGGAGTTATTTAAAGAAGAAATCAGTAATAAACTCTCCGAGGCGGGCCTAAGTGACTTAGTGAAGATGTATTATAAAAAAATCGTTTGGACCTGGACGGAAGGAACCTACCAGATGGAACGATATGGGCTCGGAAATGACGGATCATCCAGTAACGGGGGAAGAATGGGCTTTGTCATGGACCGTTATAGCTACACTAATGCTGCTACGGATTTGTTTAAGGCAGACTCCAATTATAGAAGTGGAATGTTGTGGCTGCTGTATGTTCTGAATTTTCTGATGTATGTATTTATACTCGTTCGCTTAATGGGTGGAATAAGAGCCAAAAGATTCGAAGAGACCTCTTTGATTCTTGTGGTGCTGGGCTTTATCGGATTCTATCTTTTATGGGAGATCAAGTCCCGGTATATTTACCCGGTGTATCCGCTGCTGATCGTATTATCCTACATGGGTTTTAAGGACGTATACGATTATATGTTAAAAAGATGTTTTCCACGTTAACTATGTTCGCTCGGAAAGAGGGGATTCAAAGATGCGGACCAAGCGGTATTTCGCTTTGCTCATAGCAGTGCTAAGTTGTTCCATGGTGCTCGTCTCCTGCGATGCTATTACCGCACAGAAGATAACGAGTACTGACTCCGGGTCAAGAGCGAACGGGGGACAGGGCTTCACCGGCGGGCGGGGGAAAGATGGGGGCGGATCTCCCAACATGAATGGTGGGACAAGGAGAAACGGCAACCCAGGTACAGATGGCGGTGGCGCACAAGGTGGGCGGCAGTGAACAAATTTCATGAACTTGCCCCAAGCCTACGAAGATTAAGTGTGATAGGATAAGGTTACATTTAAAATCCCCGCGGGGGTAAGAAAAGGGAGCACCATGAGAATCATTATATCGCCTGCCAAGAAGATGAAGATGGATACGGATTTCTTGGATTGCCGCCAGATGCCGCAATTCATAAGCGAGTCGCAGACTCTTCTGGCCTTATTACAAAAGTTGAATTATGAAGAAGCCAAATCGTTATGGAAATGCAATGATGCCATCGCCACGCTGAATGTGGAGCGGATTCGGGATATGGATGTAACACGGGATCTTACACCGGCTATCTTTTCTTATGAGGGTATCCAGTACCAGTACATGGCACCAGGGGTACTTCAAATGGAGGAGCTGGAATATCTTCAGCAGCATTTACGGATATTATCCGGATTCTATGGAATCGTCCGGCCATTTGACGGCGTTGTGCCGTACAGGCTGGAGATGCAGGCAAAGCTTAGCGGACCTGGTTTCAAGTCTATCTACGAGTTTTGGAACAGGAAGCTGGCAGATCAGCTGTTTTCGGAGACTGACATCATTCTGAATCTGGCCTCTAAGGAATACAGCAAGTGCATCTCCCCTTACATTGGCGGGAATGTTCGCATGGTTAGTTGTGTATTCGGGCAGGAGATCGGCGGTAAGGTAGTAGAGAGAGCGACCCTGGTCAAGATGGCCAGAGGTGAAATGGTACGCTTCATGGCTGAGCGGCAAATCAGCTGTGTGGAGGATATCAAAGGCTTCGACGGATTTGATTTCAGCTTTGCTGATGAGCTGTCGGATGAGCGTACGTATGTGTTTATTCAGAAAAAGAATGACTAGAGCAAGCAGTACATGATGGGTAATTCTGAAGGGGGTTGAATAACCAGCTTCAGGGTTACCTTTATTTTTTGATCAACGAAACCAGATGCTGAATTCTAGTTTTTTTAAAGGGGATAGATTAGGGTATAGAGAATAAAGTTCGGGTGGAATAAGAACAGGTTAACGAGGAGGACTTATGATTTTCAAAAGAGATCCATTGGATAAACAGAGCTTACTTAAAGAATTGGATTCGCTAGGTTATTCCGACAGAATCAAAAAAGTAGCAATCCTAGGCCGTGATCATCTCGGATCTGTCCAGTACTCCCAATTACTAGCCTCTTTGCTGGAGGATGGTGTTTATGAAGCACGACTTGCCTTAATCGGCGCCATTGCAACACAAGATGCTGCTATTATTCTATCAGCACTGCGGCATCCCAAGGCAAGTATCAGAAATACGGCTGCGGGTCTTTTGGCAAAGGTGGCTTCGGATGCTGATATTGAACGTGAGCTCCCCCATTTATCCCATGATTGCCGCCGCAAGCTGTTGCATAGTATTTCACAGATTAACCGTCAGGAATTAGCAGAACGCTTATTGCCTGTAGTGTATGCCCGATGGGGAGCGGAGGAAGCCGCGATTATATTGCAGGCCTGTTATTCGGCTACGGTAAGTAAATGGCTTGCTGATATCGGGTATGCCATAAAAGACTGGAAGAAATTATCCAGCCGGCATCTTAACGTAGTAGCAGAATACTTTGCAACAACACTGGAAAGCACACCACTCAGGGAAAAAGGCTATGTCTGGTGGAGATTCTCATCAGCTCTGGAGATCCTATGCAATCTGAAGGCAGACTTGGTGCTGGAGTGTGCGCTGAATCATGGACCTATGGGCATCATACATCCTGCGTTAAAAGAACAGCTTGGCACGCTTGTACGCCAAAATCCTAATAAGGTATATCAGCTGTTAACACGAACGGAGTCGCGGAGCGATCTGATTTCTTATGGTATTCCTGAAGCTGTTCTTAAAAGGAAAAAATATTTATCCATGGATCAATGGATGGAGATAGCGAAACTACTCGCAGATCACCCTATGCACATAGCAAAGCTGCTTCATAATATTGCACCTTCTAACCGCAAAGTCATTTTCGATGCTGTGTATGAAGAAGATAAACGTAATGAACGTATTTTTCCGGAAAGATTACTGTATGTATTACCGCATGTCTTGCGTGACAAGGAAGCCACCCGGATGCTTGGCCTTCGTGAAATCAATGATGACCGGGAGAGAACAATCAGATTTACAGCTTGCCGTTCTATTCTTCATTCAAGAGCGGGACTTGAACAAGCAACACAGGTATCCAGTGCAGACGAACGTGCCACGGCGCTTATGCAGCTGATCAGAAGTACCGTTCTGTCGAGACAGGGTATGAATGAAACTTTGGTGTACCTGGGCCGGATTAAAAATGATCAGGATCCTGTCCGGGGCGCTGTGTTTAAAGAGCTATCGGAAAGTCCTGCGTCTGTGTTCACGGATGCCCATGTACAAGAGCTTACTTTGCTTGTTGATAGTGTTATAGAGGCCAGAGATACTTCATATGGTACAAAATTTTCCGTTCAACAACTGGCGTTTGCTATTCTCCGGCATAACGCATTACATCCTCATGGTGAGCTGTTTAAGTTTTCTTTAAAAACGATTCAGAAATTGGCCAAGCAGAATGGGCAGCTTTCCCTTCCATCCTTGGAGAAGAATTTACCCCGGGGAGTAGAAGAGATTATCTTCGACGAAATTTATACATTAGCTGTACAGGCCAACAAAAGAGAAGACTACAATCTGGTGTTAAGCCTAGCTAGCTCATTCGGTAAAAGAGGTTACGGCATCATAAAACTTCAGAATCTGTTAAAGGAAGCAACGAAGGCAAAGGCGGATTCTACAGCCATACAAGCGGCCAGATACTGGCTTGCGCCTCGTACAACGCGTGATGCCAGAGTTAAGGAATTATTAGTTTTAGATAAATCGTATATTACGATCCATGAAGTGTTCCAGCATCTGCATCTGAAGCGTCAGGAATGGCTCGATCCTTTTATTTCAGGAGCTGTCATTAAGGGCAAGTTCCTATCAGGCAAAACTATCTATCTTGTGCCGGCCGCGGATGGATTCTACAGATGGCTGCCACGTCAGCAACAAGCTTTAAGTGCCTTATTAGAAAAAATTGCATACGATGCCAAACGTAATCTTTGGGAGCGTGCAAGCGTTATTAAGATCATGGCAAGCATGCCTGATCTCGGTTCGGATAGGTTACTTGGGCTTATGCAGGATAAGGAAGTAACTGTAGTAGAAGCTGCACTTCATGCCTTTTCGCTTATGGAAGAACCGGAGAAGGCACTTCCCGTTCTGCTGGAGAATCTGGATGGGGACCGGGCCCGTGTAGCCATGTACTCGATACCCAGATGCATCCGCAGGGTGAATCCGGTGTTACTGGTTACCATGCTGAAAGAGCTTCTGAATCGGGATAAGCTGAAGATCACTGTCAGAAAAGAAGCCATCCGCTTACTGGGCGCTTATAGAAGCGATGACAGCCTTCCGCTATTAATGAATGAGTTCGAGAAACCCAATGCACACAAGGATGTAATCATAGCCATAGGGCATGCTGCGAAACAGCTTTTAGATGATGAACGCGCTTGGGATATGTTAAGTACAATGGCTTCTTCATCAGAAAGTGACATTGCAGGAAGTTTATTATCTCAACAGCCTAATGCTCTTCCGCTAGACTTTAGACCACGTTATCTAGGATTAATCCTTGAAATCGCAAGGCACCAAGATGCGTATATTGGCAGATATGCTTTCATTTCTATGATGCGGTGGACAAATGGAAATGAAGGGATTGTTGCAGCTGCCACCGCTCAGTCTATTACGGATTTGGAAGACAGCACTAGATGGGAAACTGCTATGAACACGCTGGTAGAAACCTGTCGCGATGGTAAGATCAATGAGGTTGTAGTTGGTGTATGTCAGAGACTGGTTAGTGCAGCGATAAGGGATGAATGGAACGCCACTGCCAAAAGAGATTTGCCTCATCGGCAACGTCTACTGAAATTAGTCAACCAGCTGATAGCGTTGCCAAAAATCACCCGGATGCACCTTATCCCTTTGTATACGGATCTGATTGACTGTCTGGCATCTGAGGAGACCTTACAGCAAGCTGTGATGAAATTGTATATAGCAGCAATAGATTGGAATAATGTGAAGGAATCCGCCAATTATCTCAATCGGATGGTTACCACTATTTCAAAGCAGCCCCAGCTATTAAGCGATGTCTATAAGCAGGTCGCGTATAATTTAGAAGAGAGCACGGGATACTGGAGTCCGGAAACTTTATTGGAAATTGTAGATGTTCTAGGGTCTGAGAGCCGTTATGAATCTCAGTATATTGGACTTTCGTTGCTTGAAGTTGCCGGAAGTGCTCTATTGTGGAGTCCAGAGCCTGCAGAGCGTCTGCGGTTGTACAGAAATCACACGAACCTTGCGGTTCACTCACTTGCGCTAAATATTTGGACGGCGATAGATTAGTTTTTGATATTTTTTGAAAATAATAAAACATCAAAAAGCTTAGGCTGCAAATCGGCCTGAGCTCTTTTGATGTTTATTCGATTAAGCTTCCATCTTCTGTGCTGTGTAGAGGCGGTAGTAAAGGCCCCGCTGTGCGATAAGCTCATCATGTGAGCCGCTTTCCGCAATGCCTTTGTTAGATACGTACATAATACGATCGCAGTTTTTTACAGTGGAGAGGCGATGCGCGATAATGAACGAGGTGCGTCCCTTAAGCAGTTCATTCAGCCCTTTTTGCAATAAGCGCTCAGTCTTCGCATCAATGGAAGAAGTGGCTTCATCCAAGATGAGAATGCGCGGATCTGCCAAAAGTGTTCTTGCGAACGAAATGAGCTGCCGCTGTCCTTGAGACAGCTTGGAGCCACGTTCATTGACCTCTGTCATGTAGCCTTGATCGAATTCACGGATGAATTCGTCGGCGCAAACGGCCTTTGCAGCGGCGATTACTTCTTCTTCGGTCGCATCCAGTCGGCCGTACCGAATATTGTCCAGAATGGTACCGGAGAAGATGAAGCTATCCTGTAACATAATCCCCATCTGGCTGCGAAGAGATTTTAACGTCACCTGCGAGATATCCTGGCCGTCGATCAGAATCTGACCACTGGAAATGTTATAAAAGCGTGAGATCAGATTGACGACGGTTGTTTTGCCCGCACCTGTGGGTCCTACCAGCGCGATGCTTTCTCCCGCTTTGACCTTGAAGGAGATATTCTCCAGAATATTAAGCCCCGGGTCATAGGCGAAAGTTACATCGTCGAAGGTGACATGGCCCTGTACAGATGGCAGTGTTTTGGCATCCGGGATATCACTGACGGTAACCGGTTCATCCAGCGTTTCGAAGATACGCTCAAGATAGGCAACGGCGTTGATGAAGTTATTGTACAGGTTCGAAAGATTCAGAATCGGCTGCCAGAAGCGGGCAGCGTAGCTGCTCATCGCCAGAATGACACCGAGGGTCATGTCTTGAGGACTCAGTGTTAGTAGGCCTACAAGGAAAATTAATGATGTAACGATCGTAGACAAGTTGTCTACAGAGAACGGAATAAGTAAGTTGTAACGTTGAGCCTTCATCCATTCTTTACGGAAATTACCCGCGAGACGTGTGAAGATTCCTTCGTTACGTTGTTCCCGGGAGAACATTTGTGTCACACCAATACCGCTAATGCTCTCTTGCAGATAGGCGTTTAGGTTGGAGCTTTTGTTGGACACTGCTTGCCATGCCCGGCGTTGCCGGGTTTTGATCAGCAACATGATGCCAAGGAAGACTGGCAGTCCGGCAAGGATGACAAATGAGAGTCGTACATCGACAGCGAACATGAAGGCTGCGATAAAGAGCAAATTCACGATTTCTAGAATAAAGTTGATAATCCCGTTGGACAGCACATCTGAAACGGCGTTGACGTAATTTACGACCCGGATAAGGATCTTGCCCTGTGGGCGGTCGTCATAATATTTGAAAGGCAATTCTTGCAGATGCTTAAACAAATCCGTTCGGATGTCAAAAATAATATCCTGCCCAACACTCGTCATGATGCGCGAGCGTATCGTAGCCAGATAAACGCTGACCACGATGGTCACAAGCATCAGTGCAGCCCAACCCAGCAGTGCAAGCTTCTCTTTTGCCGGAATGGTCACGTCGATGACATGTTGCATGATCAGCGGAGCCGACAGTGAAATGGCTGCTGAAAGTGCACTGAGCACGAACGCAACAATCATTGGGGTTTTCTTTCGTTTGATATATACCATCGCACGCCGGAAGTGTTTTATATTAAACGGCGATTCAAGATTTTCATCGACGTCAAATTTATTCCTTGCCACTTGCGGTCACCTGCCTTCCAATACCCTCGTTCTGCAGTTTAAACACTTCGTAATAGTAACCACGTTTCGCTAGCAGTTCAGTGTGTGTCCCTTCCTCAACTAGCTTCCCGCCATCCAGAATGAGAATACGGTCGGCTTGCGAGGTAGTAGATACACGCTGCGCAATAATAATTTTCGTACAAGGATAGTCCAGTTCACGTAGACTTTTTTGGATATGCTCCTCCGTCTCAAGGTCGACCGCAGAGGTCGTATCATCGAGAATCAGAATAGGACGGTGTACCGCCAAAGCACGCGCTAAGGCAATACGCTGCTTTTGCCCCCCCGACAGTCCGACTCCGCGTTCCCCGACAACGGTATCATAACCTTCAGGCATTTTGGTAATGAAGTCGTGTGCGGCTGCGAGCTCTGCATAACCCATTGCATCTTCTTCCGGAAGATCAGGATCGCCATAGGCGATGTTTCCATCAATGGTATCAGAGAACAAGAGTACATCTTGGGTCGCCATGCCGATATTTCCACGAAGTTCATCAAGCTCCAGCTGCCGAACATCAACACCGTCTACGAGTACGCGCCCTTCAGCTACATCGTAGAAGCGAGGGATGAGGTTGATGATTGTTGTTTTGCCTGATCCTGTCGCGCCCATGATTGCTACAGTTTCACCGGGTTCAACGGTAAAGCTAATATCGTCCAGTACGATAGCGCTATCATATTTGAAGCGGACATGATCGAATTCAATACGGCCTTCATAACGGCGTTTGTCAGTGACAGTATGCTCATTAACAATATTTGGCCGGGCATAATAGATATCTACGATTTTGGACAAGCTCGCAAAAAAGCGCTGAATGTCGTTGATAATGATACCGATGTTGCGCATAGGGTTCGATATAGCCCAAATAAGCGAAGAGAAGGCCATAAACTCACCGAAGGTGATCCGGCCGTTCATAAGGAACAAACCACCAACCAACATAAGGATTACGTTGAAGCCCTGAGCGAAGGATTCCAGATAAGGAAAATAATCAAGCCATACAAGGGCGGCCTTTTTGTTCGCTGTAGAATAGTTGACATTCTTCTCTGTGAATTTTTCGACCTCGAATTCCTCACGGGCAAAAGCCTTGACCACACGGTTGCCTGAGATATTCTCCTGTGTAGTCGTGTTAAGCTGGGACAGCCGTTCACGCAAGTCAATATACATAGGACGGACGCGTTTAGCGAATATGTAAGCCACGATAAAAATGGGCGGTGACAGGATAAGCATCCACAGCGTCAGTTCCGCATCTATGGTGAAAAAATAGATAACGGCGGCAAGGAAGATCGTTAGCGATTCAATGATCGTCTTAAAAATCCAGGCCATAGAGTGACGAACCATGTCCAGATCGCCTGTCATCTTGGTCATGAGATCGCCGGTACGATTATGATCGTAGTATTTTCTGTCCTGTCCCTGAATTTTGTTGTACAAATAAATGCGGACATTGTACATCATATTTTGCGAGGATATCTCGTACTGCATGGTCGTGAAATATGCGAGACCTGTGCGCAGTAGAGAAAATCCGATCATGCCCAGACAGAGCATAATCAATAATTGCCGTTCTTGTGTAAGATTCTGCAGGGCGTTGTCACCAGCTATAAACGTATCGACAATGCGCTGACTGATGTACGGATTCACGATTGTAAGACTTGAGCCCACCACCGAAAGGCAGAGTGCCAGAATGTATCGCGTCCGGTTTCCCTCTAGGTTCTGCCATAGCCATTTCAGTTCGAACATCTGATCACCTGTTTCTGATTGTTCTTGTTCTTTCACTCTTGCCTGAAAAGAGTAAATAAAACAAAGTGATTATAACATTATCAAATGACTAAGTATCGTTTACGGTAAAATTTCCTTGTTACATTATTGTTACAAAAAAATGAACTTATTAATGATGTGAATTTCACCTTGTGTAATGAGGGTTTGCCATTCGGGCTTGGGCGTTCTAATTATGATAAACTGAGACAATGTAGAGTAATTAGACTTAGTTCGGATAGGGACAGGAGGAAGAGGAATGAGTTTTGTTGCTGTAAAAGGGGAGTACAAGCGTTACAAGATGGGCGAGAATGTAATTGTCGCGAATGACGGGATTGATTTTGAGATAAAAAAAGGTGAATTTGCCGTGATCGTCGGCCCAAGTGGTGCGGGTAAATCTACGGTGCTTAATATTCTGGGTGGAATGGATTCCGCCGATGAAGGTCAGGTCATTGTGGATGGCATTGATATCGCCAAGTTTAGTGCCAAGGAGCTGACAGGCTACCGCCGCAATGACGTAGGTTTTGTATTTCAGTTCTATAATCTAGTACCTAATCTGACCACACTGGAAAATGTTGAGCTTGCTTCGCAGATTTCCCCGCGTGCACTAGATGCACGTAAGGTGCTGGAGGATGTGGGTCTGGGCGCGCGGTTAGATAATTTCCCGGCTCAGTTGTCCGGTGGTGAGCAACAACGTGTCGCTATCGCCAGAGCGTTGGCTAAACAACCGAAGTTGCTGCTCTGCGACGAGCCGACAGGGGCGCTTGATTATAACACAGGCAAGCAGGTGCTGAAGCTGCTGCAGGATACTTGTCGTAACACCGGGACAACGGTCATCGTAATTACACATAATCTGGCGATCGCTCCGATGGCTGACAGGGTTATAGAGATTAACAACGCTAAGGTACGGAAGATGGTGATCAATCCTTCGCCGGTATCCGTTGACGATATTGAATGGTAAGGAGAAGGCATCTATGAAAAAGCGAGCATTGTGGAAAGATATTTTTCGTGAAATTGGGCATACCAAAGCCCGGTTTATTTCGATTTTTGCAATTATTATGTTAGGCGTCAGCTTTTTTGCCGGAATCAAGGCCACTGGGCCAGATATGCTGAATACAGCTGGAACCTTTTACAAAGAGCAGCGCTTGATGGATCTGAAGGTGCAGACTAACTACGGCCTGACCGAAGACAACATCGGGTTACTCAGAAATGTACAGGGGATCGATGAGATTCAGCCGAGCTATAGTGCAGATGTATTCATAGGTGATAATGCCTTAATACTTAAAGTCAATTCTTACAACACGGATAAACCACTTAATCAATACCGTATTATTGAAGGCCATCTACCGGAGCGTTCCGGTGAAATCGTGCTGGACGATAAGCTAGCGGAAGAATATGCGTTGGGTGACAAGGTATCTTTCAGTGGAAACGGTACGGATGCGGAGCTGTCGAACAACTTCGAGACACTGGAGTATACCGTAGTTGGCTTTGTTAGAAGTCCACAGTTTATTGAGCAAAGTACCCGGGGCACCAGTGGGATCGGCAAAGGTACGGCGGATGCGTTCGCCGCGATCCCGGAGTCAGATTTCAAGCTTCCGGTGTATACGGAAGCCTATCTGTCCTTTAAGGATACAGCCGGGGTGAAGGCTTATTCGCCGGAGTATGAAGATCTGATCGAACAGCATACCCATGCTGTAGAGCAGGCGATGTCTGGCGTGCCGGAAGCACGGCTTGCTGAGCTGCGGGCGGAAGGCGAGAAAGAGCTTTCTGGTGGCCGCGCAAAGGTGGCCGCCGCCGAGCAGCAGCTTGCGGATTTGCAGCGCCAGCCGGAGGAAGCGCAGCAGGAACAGGCTGCAAGTATGAAGGCAATTGCTGCCGGACTTGCTTCTGCCAAGGAGGAATTGGCGGCAGGGGAGCAAAAGCTTGCAGAGCTGGAGCAGCTTAAGGTCTACGTTACTGACCGAAGCGCTAATCCGGGATATGCCGAATATAAAGATAACGCTGATCGGTTGTCGGCGATTGCCAGTGCGTTTCCTGTGTTCTTTTTCCTGATTGCTGCGCTGGTCAGCTTGACCACCATGACACGGATGGTTGAGGAGCATCGCCTGCAGATCGGGACACTGAAAGCACTCGGTTATGGCAACCGCGACATTATGGCCAAATTTCTGGTCTACGGTACGCTTGCCAGTCTGGCGGCTTCAATTGCGGGTCTTGCGGTTGGTTTTACCCTGTTTCCGGGTATTATCTACGATGCGTATAGTGCAATCTATAATTTACCGGATATCACGAAGAACTTCTATCTTTCGTATTCGATCATATCCGTTATCGTAGCGTTAATATGTACTACGTTGACGGCGTGGATTGCCTCACGGGTAGAACTGCGCAGCAATGCTTCCGTATTGATGCGTCCGAAGGCACCAAAGAGTGGCCAGCGTATTTTACTGGAGCGGATCACTTTTATATGGAAGCGATTGAGCTTTGTCCAAAAGGTTACCGCACGGAATCTATTCCGCTATAAGCAGCGGATGTTCATGACTGTATTCGGCGTGGCTGGCTGTACAGCGCTGATCCTGACGGGATTTGGTCTCAAGGATTCAATTGGCAGCATCGCCGGGTCGCAATTCGGCACGATTATGAAATATGATGCACTGGTGGCACTGCATGAAGATGTGTCTGCCGATGTGCTAAAAGCCTACGACCAACTAATCACTGGTGAATCTGCAGTAACTGGGACGCTGAGTGTGGCGCAAGAACGGATGACCGCACATGCTATTGGTGTAAATGACCAAGAGGTTCATCTGTTCGTTCCTACCTCTGTTAACTCTTTATCCGATTTCGTGGAGTTGCGTGATCGAAAAAGTGGAGAAGGACGGATGCTTACGGATGATGGGGCTATTATCTCAGAGAAGCTGGCTAAGCTGTATGGGCTGGAGTCTGGTGATAAATTGACCGTGGTGGACAAAGATAATGAAACATTCGAGATTGAGGTCGCAGCGATTACAGAGAATTATGTAATGCACTATGTTTATATGACACCGGCATATTATGCTTCTGTGTTCGGAGAAAAACCGCTATTCAACACAGAACTGCTGAACTACACCGCACACGATAAAACATGGGAAGACAAATTTGGTGAGAAGCTGACGGCTAATGAGGGCGTCGCTGCCATCAGCTTTTCCAGCAGTGTAGGTTCCGCCTTCGATGAGACTATGAAGAGTATGGACGTTGTAACTTTGGTGCTCATTGTTTCAGCGGCGGCGTTGGCTTTTGTCGTCCTCTACAATTTGACCAATATCAATGTGTCCGAGCGGATCCGGGAGCTGTCAACCATTAAGGTACTGGGCTTCTACGACAAGGAAGTAACCATGTATATTTACCGCGAGAATATGCTGCTTAGCCTACTCGGTATTGTGGCTGGATCGGGTCTCGGCATAGTGCTGCATAGCTTCGTCCTGAAGACGGCCGAGCTGGATGCGACGATGTTCGCTCCGATCATCAAGTGGCCAAGTTATATTTATGCGGCGCTCCTAACCCTCTTGTTCTCCGGTATAGTCATGGCGTTCATGCATATTAAGCTCAAACGAATCCATATGATAGAGGCTTTGAAGTCGGTGGAATAGCATCTAAAAATGCCAGAGCTGCGGCTCTTTCTATGAAATAGCTTCACTGGAGTCCGAAACTATGCCTCAAAGGCGATAAATGAGCAAATAGCGTCCTCTGGGTCCGTAAGCAACAGGGGATGGTTAGGAACCGACGCTATCGTTCGCTATCGTTCGCTATCGATACCATCCGATGATTTCTGACGATATTGGATGCTATCTGAATCTATGCCTGACGCTATAGGACGCTATCGGACCCAGATGACCTTAAACGCCGGATTATCCGCCATTTGGAATGTTATCGGACTCCATAGCAGCTATTGGCATAAAAAACGCCAGAAATGAGGCTCTTTCTATAGAATAGCGACACTGGAGTCCGAAACTATGCTTCTAAGGCGATAAACGTGCAAATAGCGCCCCCTGGGTCCGTAAGTAACTGGAGATGGTTAGGACCCGAAGATATCGGAGCCATCAGCTGCCATCCGACGTTTTCTGACGATATTGGATGCTATCTGAAACTATGCCTGACGCTATCGGACGCTATCGGACCCAGATGACCTTAAACGCCGGATTATCCCCCATTTGGGATGTTATCGGACTCCATAGCAGCTATTGGCATAAAAAACGCCAGAAATGAGGCTCTTTCTATAGAATAGCGACACTGGAGTCCGAAACTATGCCTCAAAGGTGATAAATGAGCAAATAGCGTCATCTGAGTCCGGAAGCACAGAGAGCTTTGATTTGGCGATGTGCATGAGGGTATATGCGTAGATTTAGAAGTGGTTGCAGAAGTAGAAGTAGAAGTAGAAGTAGAAGTAGAAGTAGAAGTAGAAGTAGAAGTAGAAGTAGAAGTAGAAGTAGAAGTAGAAGTAGAAGTAGAAGCAGAAGCAGAAGCAGAAGCAGAAGCAGAAGCAGAAGCAGAAGCAGAAGCAGAAGCAGAAGCAGCAGTAGCAGCAGTAGCAGCAGCAGAAGCAGTAGAAGTAGAAGTAGCTGTAGCAGTAGAAGTAAATGCAGAAGTAGAAGCAGAAGTAGAAGTAGAAGTAGAAGTAGAAGTAGAAGTAGGGGTAGAGGTAGAATTAGATGAAGATACAGCTGAACCGAATACTCGGAGCCGTTTCGCCTAGCTCCTCCTATCTACGCCTAGCTTCTCCTATCCGCTCTTGCTTCGCCAACCTAAACTGCAGACAACTAAACAACAGAGCAGCGTTCTCAAACGAGAGAATCGCTGCTCTGTTGTCTTTTTACAATATTAAAATGCATTGAACTGTCTCCTGCATAGGAAAAAGCTACTTAAGCGACATGTGCAGGATAGGAAAAGGATTACCTTGTTCGTCGAGTGCTGAACGCTCAAAAACCTGAAATCCCATATGCTCATAGAAACCTAAAGCTTGGGGATTTTGCTCATTCACATCCACGAGGTGTACGGCGAGTTTCTGCATGACATAAGCTACTAGCGCTTTTCCAACCCCTTTTCCCATTGCAGCAGGTTCTACGAACAGCATTTCAATCTTATTATTCTGAACCCCTATGAAGCCAAGCAACTGTTCCTCATCATCTGTGAAAGCAAACAAATCGCTTATGCCCTCAAGCGCCTGCGTGACCAGCGGCCGCAAAGCATCGATCTCCTGCTCGGATAGAAAAAGATGAGTATGCCGCACGGATGATTCCCAAATGTTCAGTAGACGGTTTAACAATTCTTCATTTCTAGTTGTGAAGATTTTTATTGAGTCCATATCTTTCCCTCACGATTCAATCTAATTCGAAGAAGAAGCTGCAGCCGCAGCTGATGCAGCTGCTGCACCGGCAAGAGCAGCCTGTTGCGCAATTACAATATTGGTAATGTTGGTAGAAAGCATCGAAGTTAATACGCCGTTTTGCACATCCTCCACAGATCTGAAGGCTACCAGTGCAGAAGACAAGAGCAGTAATTCCTGCTTGCCAATAGACCAGTTCCCGAAGCCCTTTTTTGTACGCAAAAATTCGTAAGTCTCCGAGACATCAGTAACGATGTCCTCCTTGTTGCAAGGGAGCAGGGATAACACGCCCAGTGAGGAGAGGGTATATTCCTTGTCTAGCCGGATACCCTGTGCACGAAATGCATCTCTTAATGCCAATACACGGTCCGCTGCTTGAGGGGCTTCTTCCCCAAGAACCAATACCTGGGTCAGGGCTTGCACACTGTTGCCTGACATAAACTCGGGCTTAAGCGTTACATAGAGCTGCTCCATGCGGTCCACGCCACTCTCAACATCGATATCGGAAAGACCAAGCATCGCGGAGAAGATATAATCGTCCTATCCGGTAAGGAAACGATGTTTTGCCTTCATACTATCGTAAAATAGCTTTGCCCGTTCTACCGTACGCTGATACTGATCCGATGTTGCATTAGCAGCGATTTGATAGGCAGCAACGACGAGATAATCAGAGGCTCTGAATTTGGCTTCCTTCATTAAATCATACACGGCAAGTGTGTTTGCAAGCAGAGTTTCCTTCTCGTCAGAAAGAGAGAGCAGGGCAGCAATACTGATCACCGAAGTCCCTCTAAATTGAGAGAAAATCCCGGTACTCTCCTTAATTAGCTCATAGCTGGCACGGATGGCTTCGTCATCTGCAACTTTGTCTTCTACAGCATACAATAGTGCCGCTAACCGATTAACCATTGCATTTTGCCATGAGAAAGCTTTTTTGATCCTCTGAGCGTTGTCTGCGAACAATTCAAGCCTAGCTGGATATTGCTCCTTCATTGGATACACCTCTTATCTCTACTTTTAATTCATAACATTACGAAAATCCTGTGTTGTAGATTCATTTTACTATAAAAAATAAATCGGATGCCCACGAAAGCGGCTTACTAATAGGCTAGAGGTTGTTCAGGTGACCCGATGATTGAGTTTACTATGAGGATGTTATAATAATTATAAGATGGATCGACTGGGGTTTAAATGACAACAAAGGAGAAGAGCGACGATGACTGAGAGAATACCTGAAATCGTATTGAACGATGGAGTGAAGGTGCCTGCGATTGGTTTTGGTACCTACGCGTTAAACGGAACTGAGGGAGCACAAAACATCACTAAGGCGATTGATGTTGGCTATCGTCTGATCGACACTGCGTTTAATTATGAGAACGAGGGTGCTGTAGGCCAGGCTGTTCGGCAAAGTTCTGTGCCTAGGGAAGAGCTACTCATTACTTCCAAACTGCCAGGACGCCATCACTCTTATAAAGAAGCGTTGTCTACTATACAGGAGTCTTTATTCAGAGCCGGATTGGATTACTATGATTTCTATCTCATCCACTGGCCTAACCCTAGAGTGAATTTATATGTTGAGGCCTGGCAGGCGATGATCGAGGCACGTAAGCAAGGTTTGATTCGCTCCATCGGTGTATGTAACTTTTTGCCGGAGCATATTGAACGTTTGATACAAGAAACTGGTATAGCGCCGAGTATGAATCAGATTGAGCTGCATCCTCATTTTAATCAGGAAGAGCAACGTGCATGGAACAAAGAGCATGGGGTAGTGATTGAATCGTGGAGTCCATTGGGACGGGCTAGCAGTATACTGGAAAATGAGAAAATAGCGGAAATAGGCAAGGTTCATAATAAATCGATATCGCAAGTTATCTTACGTTGGCATATACAGCTTGGGGCTATTCCCATTCCAAAGGCTTCTTCTCTAGAGCATCAACGTGATAACCTGAATATTTTTGATTTTAAATTATCGGAAGCTGAGATGACCGTTATTTCCGGATTAACCTCGCCAACAGGTCGCATAGCTGATCAAGATCCCGCATCGTATGAAGAATTTTAATAAATTTAACTACAACACGCCATTTATTGGCGTGTTTTTTTATATTAGACTCTTACTAGCGCTTTGGCATACTGTTTGCCAGACGAGAGTAGGTTGTCGCTCAGTTCAGGATCTTTAACCGTCCGTGCAAGAACAAGGGAGCCAACCATAGTACTGAACAGTGCGCTACCTTTGGACGCGTCAATTCCTGCCAGATCAGAGATAAAAGCAATCATCCGTTCCAGTTCCTGCGTGAATACCTGCCGAACTTCTTCTGAGGAACGGGATATTTCGCTAGAAAGGGCAGGGATAATGCAGCCCATCTCCATTTTGTCGCGGTGATACGGACTTAAATAATAATCAATGACAGCATCGATTTTGGGGTTCTGCTCTTCCTGGTCAGCGACCTTCTGCAGAAGTGCGATGGTATCGCTGATGGCATACCGGCAGGCTTCCGCGACAAGCTGTTCTTTATTGTCAAAATGGGAATAAAACCCGCCATGAGTTAATCCGGCCCCCTTCATAATGAACGGAACGCTTACATCGTGAATACCGTTGGTGCGAAAAGCCTGAGCAGCACTTTCAACGATTTTATTTCGAACTTTTATTTTATGACCTTTGGGATACGGCATTGTAATCACTCCACAGCTTCATAGTTCTACTTTTAAAATATTATAGGCGTCATAATAAAGCCTGTCAATTTAGCGATTCTGAGAAAGTTAGCTCGTGAAAGGCGAGGTAAGGTTATTGACTGTTTTAAAATATGATGGTAATAATATATTACGATCATCATATTTAAAAAGTTCAACAGGAGGTATCAGGAGATGAGTAAGCTTGAAGCCGTAGAAACATTAGTCATTGGATCAGGTCCGGGAGGTTATGTGGCGGCGCTGCGATCTGCACAGCTTGGAATGAAGACAGCGATTGTTGAACGCAACCAGCTTGGCGGAGTCTGCACGCATGTTGGATGTATCCCATCCAAAGCATTAATTGCTGAATCACATCGCTATGATTTGCTCAGTCCTTTCAATTTTGCAAGTGCGTCAGCATCTTTTAAAAATGCTCAGGATTTTAAACAAGGAGTTGTGAATAAGCAGGCAGGTGGAGTCAGTTATTTATTAAAGACTGCTGGGGTGAGCATTTTCGAAGGAGAGGCTAGCTTGGTTGATGAACATACAGTTATGATCAGTCAGTCTGGACAGGAGCAAACCTTATCCTTTAAAAACGCTATCCTGGCTACAGGATCTCGTCCGATTGAGCTGCCAGCCTTTCCTGTTGGCGGACGTATTTTGTCTTCCACAGAAGCGCTGTCGCTCCCTGAGATTCCAACTAGCCTAGTAGTTATAGGTGGGGGCTATATTGGTTTCGAGCTGGGGCAGATGTATGCCAAATTCGGAACAAAGGTAACGATTCTGGAAGGGGGAGAACAAGTGCTGCCTGGATTTGAGGCGGAGCTTGTGAGCCCTGTTGGAAAGCAGCTGAAAGCCGATGGCATGAAGATTATTACCGGAGCGACAGCTGTGAACGTAGTAGAGAGTGCAGATACCATTACACTGCATTATTTAAAAAATCAGGAACAGCAGCATGTTACAGCGGAATATGTGTTAGTTACTGTGGGCAGAAAACCAAATACAGACGGCAATTTAGGACTAGATCGCATAGGCTTGCCAGTGACGAGTAGGGGATTGATTGCGACGGACGAACAGTGCAGAACAGCTATCCCGCATATTTTTGCAATTGGAGATATTACGGCAGGCCCGACTCTCGCTCACAAGGCATCCTACGAAGCCAAGATTGCGGCAGAGGCCATTGCAGGTCTCTCCTCCGAAGTTGATTATCGAGCCATCCCGCTCGTTGTTTTTTCGCACCCAGAGCTGGCCAGTGTCGGCTTAAGTGAAACAGAAGCAAAGACAAAAGGCATTTCGCTGGTTATTGGCAAATCCTCCTTTGGGATTAACGGGAGAGCCTTGGCCTTGAGGGAGACGGAAGGTTTCGTCAAGCTTGTAGCGGACCTAAATTCAGGAGTCGTAGTGGGTGCACAAATCGTTGGAGTAGAGGCATCCACACTCGTGTCGGAGCTTGCTCTTGCTATTGAGATGGGAGCCACTGTGGAGGACTTGGCGATGACCATTCACCCTCATCCCACATTGGGAGAAGTAATTATGGAGGCTGCTGAAAATGCAGTTAAAAAAATGGTGATGAAAGAGAGTGGAAAATGAAGATAAAAGCAGGGCTATATATAGGAATTGCGATTGTGCTGATTGTTGGAGGGGCGCTTCTTGCTGTAAAAGGAAAGGATGCAGTCAGTCAGGCTGAGAGCAGGAAACAAGGGATTCTGGATGCGGAGCAGAAGACAATATTTTATCAGAATAGTCCAGGGTCAATTGTCGAGGTCGGTGTGGCTGCAGGTGATTCTATAAAACAGGGAGAGGTGCTGTTTAAGGTTAAATCTGCTGAAGGAGAAACGGATGTAGTTGCGCCGGAGGACGGATCAGTCAACAAGATTATTGTAAAGCCGGGGGATCTAGTCCAGCTAGGAATGCCAATGGCGGTTTTGCAAAAAAACAGCTTTTATACAGATCTCTACATACAAGAAAGTGAAATCCAAAAGCTAGAGGTGAATCAAAGTATTGGCGTTCATTTTCCATATTTGGAGCACCCAACGGAGGTGACAGGTGTAATTACATCTATCGCAGCCGCGCCTCAATTTGCGAGCTTACGTATGTCACGTGAAAAAGGGCAAGCCGATTTAAGCATGTTTCTTGTCCGTGTAACTATGGATGGGAATGCTGATTTGCTTCCGGGGATGACAGCGGAGGTGAAGCTCGATGAAGTCACTGATTGACGAATGGAAGTACGTGGTGGGCAGTAAGTATTTACGCCTGATTT
This sequence comes from Paenibacillus sp. FSL H7-0918, assembly GCF_038007025.1. Lineage (NCBI taxonomy): Bacteria > Bacillati > Bacillota > Bacilli > Caryophanales > Paenibacillaceae > Paenibacillus > Paenibacillus sp. FSL H7-0918. Next base: position 1,190,317 of record NZ_JBBOWJ010000002.1, on the reverse strand, counting down.
TTATAGGTCCGCTTATTGCGGCCCTGTTTTTTGGCTTAATGTTCTCGAAGAACCAAATCAGCGAATCGCATGTTGTTGTCATTGATGAGGATCACAGTTCGTATTCACGACAGCTGATCTCAAAGATAAATGCCTCTCCATATATGAACGTAACAAATGTGTACTCCAGCCGCCTGAACCCAGAGACGTTACTGGCAAATGAGCAGGCTGTAGCGGTCATCATGCTTCCCAAAGAGTTGGGGCAACATCAGCAGCAGGGGATATCAACGAATATTGGCATCTTAATGGATAATACAATGCCATCAGGGTTAACCAGCATCCGGACTGCGATTCAGGAAGTCATCCAGACGGAAAATGTGACTCTTTCTATGACCCGGTTCCTCCAAAAGGGGATGGATGCCGAAACCTCTAAAGGGCTTGCTTCTCCGTTATCTCTCCAGCAGCGGATGTTGTTTAACCCGACCACAAGTTATGTGGGTTTTATGGTCATTGGATTTGTGAATATTGTGGTGCTGATGATTACAACAAGCGCAGCGGGTTCAATTGTCCCTCGGTTGCGGCAGGAGGGGAAACTCTTTGCAAACGGGAAGTCTCCTTGGCAGATTTGGGTTCGCAGTGTACCTTACGCTGTTTTGACCACTATTTCGCTGCTCCTATGTTATGGCTTATTAAAGCAGGTGGGGGGAATGCGCTTTGAAGCAGCGCCTTATCTGTTTATTATTCCACTGTTTGTATATGCCTTTGCCTTGTCGCTTATGGGTCTGTTGATTGGTTATACTGCCAAAGATGTATCCAAAGTTAATTTACGAACCAATTTCGTGTTGTATCCGTCGTTTCTTGCTACTGGAATCCAGCTGAGTCCACTTGCCTTTCCAGAGTTCTTTCAAATTTCCGCATGGGTATTACCTATGAACTGGCTTAATCGCCTTATACGTGGAATGGCTTTTCGGGATGGTGCGCTAACAGCCTACAGTCAGGAGCTGGGGGCGCTGCTGATTATTATCGGCGTTGTATCCTTATTCATTGGATTGCTGGTGCTTAGGGAGATGAAGAAACCAGAGATTCAGTTCTTAGAATCAGTCAGCGCTTGAGTAATTTGATCTAGTCTAGTTTAGTCCAGTCGTGCAAACCGTTGTTCTGTTTTATCAAGATGTTTCACCCGTTCTTCTAAGCTGCGATCTGACATCCCGGCATAATTATACCAACGAAGATTCTTACGTATTCCCATTTTGCGAAAGGTGCCTCTGAATAGAATTTTGGTGATGGGGTTGCCAAAAATCCAGCGATAAAAGAAGTCGGGCGTGTTCATTACGGTCAGCAGGGACACTCCTTTAATATTCGGGAGCAAGCATTTGAAGGGCCGCCCAGGTTTAGTTTCTTCGTAGACAATGCCTTTTGCGAATACCTTATCAAGAAAACCTTTGGTAAGAGCGGGCATGGCTTCCCACCATATAGGGAAAATGAAGACAATATGATCCGCTGCTATAAGACGCTGCTGATAATTGGCGACTAGCGGGTCGGGGGTTCTCTTTTGCCGCCAAGCAGTGAGTTCTTCGTGCGACATGACGGGATCAAATCCATCGGCATGCAGATCGTATTCGCACGGAGTTTCTCCCCGATAATAAAAAAGAAGTGCTTTTTCTTACAACACCTCTAGGGAAAGAAATATTCGATTTGCATTTAGCCCTACATAAGCAGATGAATAAAGGGATAAACCGGTTTCTACAGAGATATAACCCAGATGAATTGTTATTTATAATCCAAGCCTTCGAGGATACTTTGGAAGCGTCATGGGTTCATTCGGAATCGGTTGCTGAAAAAGAACCATTAACTGCCGGAGCATCTCTTGAGCCAGTGGAAAACGATGAAATGAGTCAAATCGTAGACATGCTGAACCAACTGGATAAGCGTAACCTCAAAAAGGCTAAGGCAGTTCTACAAGCTATGTTTTTTACCCCTTTTGATTAGCTTTATATTTTTTGATAGTGATTTACGAGTTGCTCTAATTTATCTTTGATTATTTGTTTTAAGGCTTCAGGTTTCACGGATGTAACAGCATGACCATATCGCATAAAATAATTAGCCAAGAAATCCTCTTCACCTGGATTATAGAATCCCTTAATGACTGTTTTCGGACCAATTTCTATTTTCATAGAAGGATAATGCTCTTTATAAAAAATATCCTTTGCTTGTTCCGCAATCTCAACTTCAAAGTCCATACTTTTCGCAGACTGATAGATTTCTAATGAACGACTAAGAAGTTCTTCTATAGAATAACGAGCTTTGCTTTCCTCTTCTTCAATGAAGGTTATTCGATCACATCTAAAAACTCTATATGTATTCGTCGTAAGCTCTATTCCAGTGGCATACCATTGACCAAACTTAGCGGAAATCCTAAAGAATTGAACAGGGTAGATTTTTGTTTTGTTTTCTTTTGTATATGCAATGTTACAGGCACTCTCATTTAGAATACTTGCTAGGATTTTATCTAAAAAACGGCTGACATGCTTATGCTGATACATTTCGAATTGCAGGACCTTTTTCATTTTGTGAATTTGGTTGATTTGTGTACTCGAAAGACAGTGCTCGAACTTTTCGTTTAGCTTGTTAACACTCAGATGAAAGGGTGTAGATTGATAAGATTCTAACGTCAGCATGGCAAAATACAGCGCATAGACTTCATCTATCGTGAAAATAATAGGGGATAACAATCTGTTTTTTAGAATACCATAACGTCCGTGTCTTCCATGTTCTGCGAAAATAGGCATACCTAATTGTTCTAATGAACTAATATCGCGTAGAGCTGTGCTTTTTGAAATAGCGTATTTATCCATGAGATCACTTAAATTAAAGAATTCTCGACTGTTTAAGTACCTCATCATGTCATTTAATCGTTCTGATTTCTTCATATATAAAACTCCTTATAAAGGTGTCATGTTTTGATACCTTTATATAGGATAATAAGTTTAAGGCCAGATATCAAATATATAAAAGGAGAGATTTATACTATGAGTACAACACTAGAAGTAGCTATTTTTTTATCGATGAATGGAAGAGCTAAGGAAGCTATAGAATTTTACAAAGAACATTTTAACGCAGAGGAATTGCTACGTGTCACCTATCAACAACTAGCAGAGCGTGACAGCTCCATACAGCTTACGGATGAAAATAAGGATTATATTACTCACTCTGTCCTGTTAATCGGAAAAACAAAAATAATGATAGCAGAAGATACAATGAATACGAATGAGAAATATACAGTGGGCAATAACACTTCATTATGTATTCAAAGTGCTGACTTAGAGGGGATTGAAGGTTTTTATAAAAGCTTAATCACAGACGAGCGCGTGAAAATTATTGCTCCTTTATCTAGCAATGTGTTTAGCAAAGCCTACGGTATCATTGAAGATCCCTTTGGTATTCAAATCCAACTCATGTTTGATGAAAGATTACATTAAAAAAGCTTCCTACTTCTAAAACAAACTAAGTTTAATATTCAGCCGACTAAATTTCAGGTGTATTGTCCTGAGTTTGGCCGGCTTTTTTCTTGAGAGACGGGTTGTCCCAACCAAACGATAGAACGCAGATCGCGAGACTGTGCAGATTGTGCTTTTTACGTTCATTTCAAAATTAAGGCGGCACAGCAAATTACCGATAAATATAATAGCTAATGATTATATCTAATGGAGGAAAGACGGATGAAGAGGATTTTTAGTATATTGCTGATGTTATTACTGGTTACACCAGCACTCGGCACTACAACCTTTGCGAGCAATACGGTGAAGGCTAAGGTAACCGAGAGCAGTACATATTTTGATGGAGAACAGCGGAACCTGAATGGGTTCAACATATCGAATAACAATTATTTCAGACTACGCGATTTGGCAGAGTATTTCTCGGGAACGAGCAGCCAGTTTGATATCACTTGGAATAAAGCGAACAATGCGATTGAGATCATAACTGGACAAGCTTATACGCCCGAGAAGAAAACAACAAGTAACTATTATAGCCGCAATAAAAATTATGCTGCTACGCTTTCAAGCTCTAAGGTGCTAGTCAACGGACAGTTACAGTCTATTACGGCGTACAATATTGATGATAACAATTATTTTCAGTTGAGAGATTTGGCGGGTAAAATCCCGTTCGATATTGAATTTGACGTTCAGTCTGACCGCATATCGTTATTTTCCAAAATCCCAGATCATGCTTACCGGGTAAAGACGGCGGCTGTAGCTGAGAGTAACGGGGAATCTTCTTATTTTCCTAGATGGAAAAGTACGGCCTCTTCTTATCTTGTGAATAATAAGGATGGGACTGTAAGTGTTATTGAGGCGAACAAAGAGTTTACGATTGAAACGTACAATGAGAAGTACGAACTAACAGGCAATAAGAGCATTCCTTTTGAGCTTCCGGTGTTTGGTGGATTCTTTAGTGGGGAGAAGTATAACTATATTGCTTTTGGCCAAGAGAACCGCGAAGAGAATGATAGCAAGGAAGTCATTCGTATTGTCCGTTATGATAAAAGCTTCAATAGAGTAGATAGTGTCTCCATAAAGGGTGGGGAGAGCTATACCGTTAGCCCTTTTGATTCAGGCTCCGGCAGGATGGCTGAAGCTGGAGATACGCTTGTATTTCACACTTCACGTACACGATACACGACAGAAGATAAATTAAATCATCAATCCCAGCTTACCATTATTGTAAATACTAAAACCATGACCGTGACCAATGATCTGGGAAGATTCCAGAAGAATCATGTCAGTCACTCTTTTGACCAATATGTATTGTTTGATGGTACTGCGCATGTTCTAGTCGATCATGGCGACGCTTATCCCCGTTCGATTGTTCTGAATAAAGGAGACGGAGCCAGTTATAACGAAGTGGATTTATTTAATATTCCCGGCAAAATCGGAGCGAACGCGACGGGTGTTTCTATAGGCGGATTTGAGATGTCCCCGGCGAACTATATAGTCGCTATGAATTCGGTAGATCATTCCCTAGTCAAAGAGTATACATCTTTTGAGATGGTGGGTTTAGAAACGGACCAAAGGGATGTCATGCTTAGTGTGTTGCCCAAGTCCAACCTGAGCAGTAATTCGGTGAATCACATTACCTTGGCTAAATATGTAGGCACGAACCTGATCGCGTCCATCCCTAAGCTAGTAAAAATCACAGACGAAAAAATGATGGTGCTGTGGCAGGAGTTTGATAAAGAGAATCATCCGGGTGATCTGAAATATGTTCTTATAGATGGAGCGGGAAAAGCTACTAGCGACATCCAAACGATCAAGCATTTTGCCTTATCAGAGTGCAGTCCTATTATTAGTGGAGACAAAATCATTTGGTATACGAACAATAAAGGATCCAGAGTGTTCTATTCGATCCCGTTAAATTAACGGATTCAATTAACAACAAAGTGGGTAAATTAGACTATAAGCTATAAATAGGACCTTCTAAATAGAAGGTCTATTTTTTCACGCAAAAATTACATCATCCCATGGAGGTCGCTATGCATCGCGTAAATCTAAACCAGGAACAATTCAACCAACAGGTGATTAATCACGCCTCCTTTGGGATCGCCCTTTTATCGCCAAATGGTTTGATTCTGACCGTAAACCCGGCCTTTGAGCAGACTTTTGGTTATTCCACTGAAGAGTTTGAGGGTATGCGGTTAGAAGACCTTTCTCACCCCGAGGATTTCGGCAACCTTCATGATTTAAAAGCAGTTTTGGGTGAGGAAACAGAAGTTCAGATGGAAAAGCAGTTTATCACAAAAAATGGAGATTATATTTGGGGACAGCTCACGCTCCACCTATTCAGCGACGAGTCGAACCAGCCAGCATATTTCATTTGCCAAATCGTTAACATTACAAAGCAAAAGGAATCCGAGCAACGACTTCAGGAGTCTGTTGAACGGTATACGTCGCTTAAAAAATATAACCATGACGCCGTCATTTCTTTTGACCTTGACGGTCGAATCATTAACACCAATAGTATGGCGGAAAAGATAACGGGCTATGCCATCGAGTCCGAGTTGATCGGGATGAAGCTTGCGAGTCTGATTGGAGAAGAGAATGTCCAGCGCATTCTGGAAAGAGCCCTTTACGATAATACAGTTGAGCAGTATATCAATAAGCTTGTCACTAAGGACAGCGAAGTCGTTGAAGTGCTCACCAGTATTGCACCTATTTATGTGAACAATCATAATATCGGATTTTATCTTATATGCAAGGACATTTCCGAGCAAAGGCAATTGTCGCTAGCTAAGGAAGCCGCAGAGTCCACGAATAGAGCTAAAAGTGAGTTCCTAGCTATGATGAGTCATGAAATTCGCACTCCCATGAACGGGGTGATAGGCATGACTGATATTCTGCTTGAAACAGAGCTTAATGAAGAACAACGTGAATATGTAGAAATCATTCGCAAAAGCGGAGGAATCCTGCTCAATATAATCAATGATATTCTTGATCTTTCAAAAATTGAGGCAGGCCGCAGCGAGCTACAAGAGGATACATTCGATCTGCGAACTTGCCTCAAGGACAGTTTTTCTGTTATTGCAATAAAAGCTGAACAAAAACATCTGGAGCTTACCAGCATCATAAATCATGATGTTCCTGACTTTATTTACGGTGACGAGGAACGCTTGAAGCAGGTGTTCTTGAACCTGCTAGGGAATGCTGTGAAATTCACACCCGCGGGCAGCATATCGGTAAAAGTGAGGCTTGTAAAGGATGATCCCTTCCTGCTGGCCTTTACGGTAACCGATACTGGCATTGGAATTGATCCTGATCGACTTACTGATATTTTTGAACCGTTTGAGCAGGTGGATAGCTTTATGATGCGGAGACATGAAGGCACGGGTCTTGGCCTTGCCATCAGCCGCAGAATTGTCGAAATGATGGGTGGTGAGATCTATGCGGAGAGTGACGGCAAGAGCGGTACGTCGGTTACCTTCACAATCAGGCCCAAGAAATCAGTGGTAATTCCTAGCCAAGAGGCTAACATTAACAAGCTTCATACCGCACGTGAGGCAAGAATTTTACTTGCTGAAGACAACTCTATCAATGCGCTAGTGCTGACCAAAATACTCGAAAAAATGGGTCACAGTGTTATCGCCGTCACAAACGGCATAGATGCGGTTGAAGCAGCACGGAAAGAACCCTTTGATCTTATTTTATTGGATCTTCACATGCCCGTTATGAACGGTATAGAGGCTATGAAGATGTTAAGAGATGAGCATCAAGAGAAATGTCCGCCCATCATCGCGGTCACGGCTAATGCTTTGAAGGGTGACCGTGAAAATTGTCTAGCTGCCGGAATGGACGAGTATATCAGCAAGCCTGTAAAGCGTGAAGTCATCATAAAGATGTTAGATCAGTTTGTGATCTAATATAAACAGCATAACCTCTCAGTGATATTATCCCCTTCAGGTGAACAGTAAAAAGCCAGTCCATTACTGTTACACTTGGAGGGGATCGCTCTATCCATTGAATTACATAGCATTGCACGTTATACTTTGATGAGAAATACGGACCCGCTTATCATATAACAGATCCGTCCTTCTATAAGGTATGGATCTTATTTTTTGTATGTATATATTCAGTCAGAGACGGAGGCGCAACATTGCAGCTAATCAATCAATCAGAAGTACAAGATAGGATCGACCTGCTTAAAGATCAGGATCTATATATCCATCTTGAGATGACAACGGGAGCCTACGCTGCCCATTTAGATAGTTCGAAGCATCCAGCCGCTACTTTTATTACCAATGCTGTTATTCGATATTCCCATGGTTCGATTTCCGGCAACGGTCCTTATCGGGTCGGCTTAAAAATGTCGCAGGGCTGGGTTTACTCGGAAGGGCTAACTCACTATGAAGAGAGTGAGACAGGCAGATTGATTATGGCTGGACATGATGCTCAAGGCAAACTGATCGTATCGTTACAATTAAGCCGAGAGCCGTTCTAATGGAAGAGGAGATGAAGAGTTCTGTGGAAAAACATATTCTTGTTATTTTGCCACATCCGGATGATGAGGCCTTCGGTATATCAGGTACCCTTGCCAAACATATACAAAATGGGACCCAAGTTACCTACGCATGCCTAACGCTTGGAGAAATGGGCCGAAATATGGGCATCCCGCCCTTTGCGAATCGGGTAACCCTCCCGGAAATACGTAAGAAGGAGCTGGAGGAATCCTGCGAGGCTATTGGCATACAGGATTTAAGAATGCTTGGTTTTCACGACAAGACGATAGAATTCGAAGATCAAGTCTTGCTCGATGGGCAGATTGATGCGCTCTTGAAAGAGCTTAAACCTTCGTTGATCATCACTTTCTATCCAGGGTACAGCGTACATCCTGATCACGATGCTACTGGAGCCGCAGTGATCCGAACCGTTGCAAGACTTCCAAAGGAAGAAAGACCTCCTGTTCACTGTATAGCTTTTGCTAATAATATTGTAGAGATTGGGGAGCCAAAGGTTATCAATGATGTGAGAGATTTCCTCAAGCACAAGATGGCGTCCATTCAGGCGCATCGTTCCCAATTCCAAGCTGCTGAGCTGTTGGGCAGCAAACCTTTAAATGATAAAGAGATCCAAGCTCGTTTTGGAACAGAACATTTCTGGATTTATCCGTTTGAATGATAATGATCTAGTCAGAATTTTAGCGGTGATCTGTTGTCGGTGCTTAACCGGTGATAGATCGCCGTTTTTGTATGTGAATATTCAACTTTTCAGCGGGGGACGGTGGGAATTTAAGGCGAGGCCTTAAGACACGGGTAATTTGACCTAAAAAATTACTAAGGACTATCCGATATAGAAGATACTAACAATTGAAAGGTGATTAAATGCGAATCGGTCACAACATCACGTCTTTAAATAGTTTGAACAGATTAAATAAAAATAATAAATCTATTACAAGTTCACTAGAGAGGTTATCTTCTGGACTTCGGATAAATATAGCGGCAGATGATGCTGCAGGATTAGCAATTTCTGAGAAAATGAGAGCACAGATTCGTGGATTGTCTCAGGCAGCAAGGAATACACAGGATGGTATTTCACTAATTCAGACTGCTGAGAGTGGACTTGGAACTATACAAGATCCTAATCTGCTAAGACTACGGGAGCTTGCAATACAGGCTTCAAATGATACCTTAACAAATTTTGATCGAACATTGATTCAAAAAGAAGTTGAGCAGATAAAGCTTGGGATAAATGATATTGCTAATAACACTCAATTTAATGGAATTCATTTATTGAATAATGACCTCGAAGTAAACACGAATATTAACCCAGTACAGGGCAATATAAGTACGAACTGGACCGCTAACATACCTGCCAGAGATTTATCTAAGACTTCAGATGGAGGTTACGTCGGAATAAGAATTCCCGGTAATAATCCCTTCAAATTAGATAGTATGGGTAATCTGGTTTGGTCACAAGCAATTCCTAATATGGATGTGTATAGTATTAAGGAATCTAGTGATGGTGGTTATATTTTATTAGGAAATGATTTCTCAGCAGGGGCAATTTCCGATCAAAGGATAAATATAATTAAATGGGATGCGAATTTGAATGAGCAGTGGAGTACAGGGGTATCTGGTGTCTACTCCATTATGGGGAATGAAGTAATTGAGACTAGTGACGGTTCCTTTATTGTGGCAGGGACGGGTTCCGGTATTCAAAATTGGGATGGCCTTATGGCTAAATTTAATAGTAGTGGTGTGCAACAATCCACCTCGATAGTGGGTTCTTCACAATCCAATCCTGTTGGCTATGGAAGCGAAGAATTTAATTCTATTATTGAAACTGCTGACGGCGGTTATTTGGCTATTGGTTCATCAAGTCTCAAACTAAACGGTTCTTATACCGATAAGTCAAGCTGGGTTGTGAAATATGATAGTAACTTAAATCCGTTATGGGACACACGAGTCGGTGCTGCTGGGGATGATGAAGGTTACCGGGCCATCGCAACCAGTGATGGAGGGGCCATAATTGTTGGTTCTTATAACGACTCTACTAAAACTAGTGGATTAATCTATAAACTAGACAGTAGTGGAAACGTATTGTGGGAGAAGAATATCTCAAATGAAACTTCCAACTCCAGTCAACTTACAAGCATTACAGAAATGAAAGATGGGAATTACATCGTTGGAGGAATAGTAGATAATAGTTATCGTCTTTCCATCTTTGATCCACAGGGTAATGAATTGGCTAATGTTAATCTAAATGGTGGGGCCTCTACGGATAGACTAAATAACATTATTAGTAATGATGACGGAAGTTACACTTTTTCAACTACAACTGGGATAACCAATTTCAATGTATCTTACGGATCAAACCCTGGTACCACATATGATTACAAAACAGTAAATCTTCAGGTGGGAGCAAACTCTGGGAATAACTTCGCTGTTAAATTAACAGATGCTAGAACTACTGCTCTGGGAATTGCGGATATAGATCTTTCAACTAGACAAGGTGCCGAATTAGCGATTTCGAAAATAGACAAAGCTATAAATACCGTTTCATCCAGGCGTTCAATGTACGGCGCGTATCAAAATGCATTAGAACATATCCATAATAACCTAACCAATTACGAAGTAAACTTAACAGCAGCTGAATCACGAATAAGAGATGCGGATATGGCAAAGGAAATGATGAAGCTTACCAAATACAATGTCTTATCTCAAGCATCACAAGCGATGTTGGCTCAAGCTAATCAACAGCCTCAAGGTGTGTTAGAGTTGTTAAAATAGGGCTATACATACAGTCTATGCATTTCAGTGCATAGGCTTTTTTTAGAATCTATGATGATTTAAGAAATGATTTACAAAAAAATTTCCAGAGACTATTATATTTCTATGCGTAATATTTTCCTTTTTTAACTAGATTATTGTAAGAATTTATCTTTGGAGGTTCAAATGAAAAAGCACGACAAAATCATTTCCTTCATCTTCATGTTCATTATGATGGTGACGGCTATTTTCTGGGTAAACTCGACCACTAGTTGGTCTATGATGGGTACCCTTGCTTCCGTGGCCTGTTTCGTACTTTTTGTATTATTGGGACTCCGCACTATACCTGTTTTGACAGATTTTGTTCTGACAAGTACAGCACCTGAAGTAACTCTGGAAGATAAAATACGGGACAGAAAGCAGGCTTGGCTATATATTATCGGCTTGGTTGTGGCTAGTAGGGTCTTGCTTATGATTATCGGGTATATATTTTTGATCATACAGAATGGCTATTCCGGTGGTTTGTTTAGCAAAATAGCTGAGACCTGGCATATATCGGGGATCGACGCTTCACATTATTTGGGCATCGCGGAGAATTGGTATGTGACGGAGGGAGATCCGAAATACCATATTGTGTTTTTTCCTTTTTTTCCAAATCTAATTAAAGTAGTTCAGGTATTCGTAGGGAATTATCTCGTCGCTGGATTCATCGTTTCTAATATTTGCTCGCTTGTCGCTGCCTTGGTCGCCTATGAGCTTGCCGCACTAGACATGCATCGAAAGAGTGCTATGCGAGTAGTAAAGTATATTTTTATATTTCCGGCTGCGTTCTTTTTCTTCATCCCAATGACCGAATCTTTATTTCTGGCCTTATCGCTGTTGTGTTTATATTTTGTGAGAAAAAAAGAATGGCTCATCGGATGTTTATGCGGTGCACTTGCAGCGTATACGCGTTCTCCAGGGGTACTGTTGATTGTACCGGTTGCGATTGAATTTGCACGAGAACTTATCGGGAATTATAAATTACTAGAGAAAAAAGCGTTTATACATAAACTGACCACCGCCATTGGCTGTCTTGCTATCATATCGATGGGTTTGCTGGCTTATCTTTACATCAACTACTATGTTACGGGAAATGCTTTTCAGTTCAGTATTTACCAGAGGGAGCATTGGTCACAGAAGTTCTATCTCTTTTTCGATACCGTAAGATATCAGATGGAATATGCGGTGGGCACCTTTAAAAGTGGAGATAGCCGTTCTTTTCTCGGCATGTGGCTGCCTAATTTAATCGCTATATTCTCAGCACTAATTATCATGTTAATGGGAGCAAGAAAACTACGGCCATCCTACACTGCTTATTTTATCGTGTATTTTGCTTTCGTAGTGGGAGCTACTTGGCTGCTGTCAGCCCCGCGTTATTTGCTTGTTGCCTTTCCGCTAGCTTTTGCTGCCGTTGCGCTCACTAATGAAAAGCCGAAGGATGTTGCACTCACTGTTATATCTGTTGTGGGTAGTATACTGTACTTGGCAATGTTTGTAGCGGGATATCCGGTGTATTGAGGAATCGTGTTAAAATAGGAGAACGCCTAGGTGCGTTCTTCTTTTTTATTGCGAATAATCTTATAGAAACGATGGTGGGTATGAAGATTGATTACGACAATCAGGTGATCGAGTTTAATGTTCAATATGGAAACGGGAAAAAAATCTCCATTCATATAGATTCGTCAGGGCGCATAACACTCAAGGTACCTAAGAAAACATCTGAAGAGACGATTAAAAGTGTGGTTGAGCGTAATGGAAAAATGATTGTGGAGAAGCTGCAAAGTCTCGAAGCGGCTCGTGAAACACCAAAGATGATCAGAGCGTACGAAGATGAAGGAAAGTTCCTGTATCTAGGCAAATATTATTCTCTGCATGAGCTTATAGAGACAGCGGAGCTAAGTGAAGAACAACTTCAGTTAAAGCTGAAAAAGTTCTATTTCTCTAGCTGCAAGAAGCTTATAGGAGAGCGGATCACTAGGTACCAGACGCAGCTTAGAGTAAAACCTAAGAGTATCGAGATTGTAGAGTCCAGGACCAAATGGGGAAGCTGCAGCTCCGATAAAAAGCTAACCTTTAACTATCGTCTGGCCATGGCTCCCGTGGAGGTTATCGATTATGTGATCATCCATGAGTTATGTCATTTGCTGCATATGAACCATGATCGCTCCTTTTGGCGACGGGTTGGAAGCCTAATGCCGGATTATAAGGAGAAGGAAGAATATTTAGCAAGATATGGACGGGCTATGACGTTATGAAAAGAAGGGTATTCCAGTGCAACTAGAGTAATAGTTGCCGGGAATACCCTTCGTTATTTTAACCCCTTTGCAGCAATCGATAGAGGTTAAGTGCCAGTTGAATCTCGAATAACTCATCTGAGTTTTTCAGATCTATATTTAGCAAATCTTTGATTTTATCAATCCGGTAAATAAAGGTGTTGCGGTGAATAAACATCGCTTTGGCGGCTTCGGTTACATTCTGATTGTACATAAAATAGTACTCCAAGGTAGACATGAATCTCGTGTTCATCGTCTGGTCATGTTCATAGATGCCTCCCAGAACTTTGTTAAAGAATGTCTCCATTTCCGTAGGCTTAATATTGGAATCCAAAAAATGATAGACAGAATAATCCTCGAAGTGAGCAATGCTCCGGCTGTCTTTATTAAACCGCTGCATGAGCCGCATAGCTTCCTGGGCCTCGAAGAAGCTTCGATGGAGCGAAGCAAGTGTCTTATACTGACTGCCAATGCCGATGAGAAAATGATTTTTAGTCATTTCCTGAGCCAGCAACTGCAGCACCTCTTGAGCAAAGGCTTTCGTATCGCTTACGGAAATTGGCGGTTTATTTTCATTTTTTCCGATCAAGATGATGATTTGCTGATTGCGATAGTAACAGATTAGCTCTCCACCTGCATTACTGGACAAGCCATAGATCAAATTGACACATTTTTTGACCATATGCTCCATTTCGTATTTTCTATAAACCATGTCCGTGTAGTTTTCCAGCTGTGTAGCTTCAATATGGATAACTGTACAGTAATACGCATAGTTAACTTTAAGCCCATGCATAGCAGATAGGGAATGCAGTGTTTCTGTTGAAGTAATATTGCCAGCTAATAAGTCGTCGAAGAAGTCCTGCCTAATTTTATGCTTTACCTCTTCGATTTCCTTGGCTTTGATCCGGTCCAGTGCAAGCATCGTGGATACATGCTCTAATGCGGTGTAGTCAAATTCAACCAGCTTGCGTACCGTTTGCAGAACGACGATATACGCGTAAGCGTTACTGGATACAGAAACCGGCATAATGCAGCACTTGTACGGCTGTCCCTGAGAATAGTAGGTGCGTTTGATGGATTTTTTGATTTCAGTAATATACTTTGGAAAAGCTACCGTGAACTCTGGTGGAAAAACTGGCCTGTTCTTCACCAGTGGCAGGAATTCCTGAAGTGGAGATGGGTTATCCTTATGATCTGTATAGCAGAGTAGGTTCCAGTCTCTATCTAATATAAGAACAGGGTTATGGATCGTGTCGGACAATTCCGCCGATATTTGCTCAATACCGCCTCCTTCGAGTGCGATTTTGAACAGCGCATTATGAAGGTCGAGCGAGCGTCGGTTCACAGCATCGTAATCCGCGTTGGTCTTTTCGTTAATGATCGCAATGACTCTGGACAAGGTGTATTCAAAAGGGAGCTCCAGTAGCGGGAGTCCATGCTTATCAGCAAGCTCGATCATATTCTGCGGGATAGCATCGAAATATCGCTTCATTTTGATGCAGAGTCCTGCACAGTTATTCTCCACCAGCTCATGAATGAATTTGTTCTGCAGCTCCGTGCTGTCTTTGAAGATATATCCGGTGGATAAAAGCAGCTCGTTCGAGGTCAGCCAGTCAAATACGTCCGGATTCTCGATGATATTAACTACGGAGATTTGATTGTTTAGACCAGAATGCCCCGCAACGATCTTTATGCCTTCGATGGATTTGATTTGTAAGATATCTTTTATCGTTAGCATCAATTCACACCCCTTATCTTCACCCATTGTGCAATGTGCATAGTGATTACTTGTTGTTTTTAGTGTTCTTGTATGATGACCCCCAGTGTGCGGAGGACTACAATAAGGGTGTCAGGTAACGTTTATCCGTTAAACTGTGATATATTTCACAAAAATATCCTTTTTCACACAGAAAGCAGCTCAATCTTCATCATTCTTGGAATTTTATGAACTGAGTGTAACATCTTCTATCATTCATCATCAACCGTTAAGGTTTTTTTATGAGAACGCTTTCTATATAGGATAACCTGACAGTAAGTGACCAAACCATTATCTACTTCCTTCTCAAGGGGGCGATCAAACGGAGCATTCTCAGAGCAAGTGTACCTCTTATTTAAAAGCTGGGATATCCAGTGATAGCGCGTTCTTTCATCGGATTCGAGAATCAAGATTTTTCGGAAATGTACACAGCATATTTGAGCGGACGATAAATGTAAGGTGCAAGACAACTGATGAATTATATACCATTGCGAGCAGTAGGATAGATAATGCGCCTAATACTTTGATCACAGAGGTTAGTAGTTTTTCGGATCTTGGACTGGTTGTGGGAGAAGAAGTTTTTGCGGAGAATGATCAATTATATATTGGCACTAAGCTTTCAATATCGATCAAGGAACTGACAGTTTGGCAGAGCTCTTTATCTATTTTTCCAATAGAACTAAAGACGCTAAGAGATAATTTGGCTGCGGCAAGGGCTTATATCAATAGCTATGGAAAACCAGGCGGTATAAAGCAGTTTGCGGGTTCTAGCAGCTTTGAGAGAGAAACGATGCGGCTGCTGGAAGAGCGATCTTCAGGTCTTCTCAATGCCTTGGCGAATGACAGCATGGAAGAGGCTACTCATTATGCAATTCGACTAATGGGGTTAGGCTCAGGGCTGACTCCGTCGGGAGATGATTTTTTAGTTGGATTGTTTGCTGCGATCCATCTGCCTCAGAGTCCTATTAGTAAATATCAGCCGTGGTGCAGGGAAGTCGTGAACGAAGCAGCTGAATTAACGAATGAAATAAGCTATATGGCTCTGAAAAAAGCGGCTTGGGGTCAGGTGAGAGAGTCAATGGGTCAGATGCTGCATTCGCTCATGTATGAGAGTAAGGAAAATATGCTTTTTGGCTTATCGGCAGTGCTGGATATAGGTTCTTCTTCCGGAACAGATATTGCCTTGGGGATCATTAGCGGTTTGAATCTTAATCTAGAACAACGTTGGAGGTAAGATATGTCGACTAAAATAGTAATTAAAAGAAACACATACTTTGATTCCGTCTCGCTCATGTCGTTGTCGACCAAAGCGAATCAAATAGAGGGTGTCGAACAAGCTTTTATCGCAATGGCTACTCAAATGAATAAAGAGGTATTAGCGAATGTAGGGCTGATAACCCCTGAGCTAGAGGAAGCTAAGAATAGTGACCTGATGATCGTAATCAAAGCAGCATCCCCTGAGCTGGCTGAAGTTGCCTTTGAAGCAATCGAAGAGCTGTTTATTAAAAAAGATAGTGCAGTTGGCGGTACAGCGCTTAAATATCCAACAATTGAGTCGGCAGTGAAGAATATGACAGCAGCTAATCTTGCAGTGATTTCAGTCAACGGAGCGTTTGCAGCCAGAGAAGCAAGAAAAGCGCTGGAGAATAATCTACATGTCATGATGTTCAGTGACAACGTAAGCGTAGAAGACGAAATTGAATTAAAAAAAATTGCACATGAGCGTGGATTGCTGATGATGGGGCCGGATTGCGGAACCGCGATCATTGGAAATATGGCCTTATGTTTTGCCAATAAGGTTCGTAAAGGCAATATCGGCATCGTGGGTGCATCCGGCACAGGAAGTCAGGAAATCAGCGTGCGGATTCACGATTTTGGCGGAGGCATCTCACAGTTGATTGGCACAGGCGGCAGAGACCTAAGTGAACGTGTCGGCGGAGTAATGATGCTTGATGCTATGAAAGCGCTTAACGAGGACGAAGCCACTAAGGTCATTGTGTTGATTTCCAAGCCACCCGCCAAAAGTGTGGAACAAAAAGTGCTGAATGAAATCAAAAATATGCATAAGCCTGTCGTGGTCTGCTTTATCGGAGGAACGGAGGAAGCTGTTCTGGAAGCAGGTGGACATTTTGCCAAAACAACTAAAGAGGCCGCGCTAAAGGCGGCAATTCTATCCGGCATTGATGAGAGTCAAATTGACAAGCATCCGCTAAACCTTCCGCTGATTGAAGAGATTAAGGTCAAGCTGAAGCCAGAACAGAAGTATATTCGTGGTTTATTCTGCGGCGGTACTTTATGTGATGAAGCAATGTATCTAGCGATGGAGAAATACGACGATGTCTATAGCAACATTCCAAAAGATTCGGAATATCAGCTGGGTGATATCCATATCAGCCAAGGACATACATTTATTGACTTTGGGGATGATGGGTTCACTAACGGCAAACCACATCCGATGATTGATCCTTCTTCACGGATTGCCAGATTCAAGCAGGAAGCAAAGGACCCGGCGGTGGGCGTGATCATTATGGATTTTGTATTAGGCTATGGATCGCATGAGGATCCAGTAGGTGTTATGGTGCCTGCAATTATTGAGGCTAAGCAAGCAGCGGAACAAGAAGGCAGACATTTGGAGATTGTCGGCTATGTACTTGGAACCGATCTGGATACACCTTCCGTCCAAGAACAGCTTGATAAGTTGGTATCCGCGGGCGTTACCTATGCAAGCAGTAATACGAATGCAGGACTTCTTGCCAGAGGTTTTGTAGAGAAGGGAGTATAACATGAGCAGAATCAATGAGTTATTTAAGAGTGAACTTCACGTTATCAATGTCGGCCTAGAAATGTTCAAGGATGATATCCTGAAGCAAAAAGGCAACGTAACCCATCTGGAATGGAAGCCACCTGGTGGAGGTAAGCCCGAATTAATTGCCGCACTGGATGCGTTAGAGCAAGAGGGGATTGCTGCAAAGATTGAGGCTGCCAACAAGCTGGCTGTAGAGCGAATTGTGAATTCACAACCGGTATTGGTTGGTTTTGATCAAGCGATCAATGTCGTACCAGGGATGACTAAGACTACGATATTACATGCAGGGCCTCCGATTACCTGGGATAAGATGAGTGGTCCCATGAAAGGTGCAGTTACCGGCGCTTTGGTCTTTGAGGGCTTGGCGAAGGATCTGGATGAAGCTGCCGAACTAGCGGCATCAGGTGAGATTACGTTCTCCCCTTGTCACGAGCATAATTGTGTGGGGTCCATGGCAGGGGTAACCTCAGCCTCTATGTTCATGCACATTGTAGAGAATAAAACGTATGGCAACATCGCTTATACGAACCTTAGTGAGCAACTGTCGAAAATCTTGCGGATGGGTGCAAACGATGAAACGGTCGTTGCCCGTTTGATCTGGATGAGAGATGTGCTTGGACCGATGCTGCGTGAGGCGATGAAGTTCTCTGAGAACGGCATTGATCTACGGCTCATGTTATCACAGGCGCTCCATATGGGAGATGAATGCCATAACCGCAACAACGCTGGAACGACTCTTTTGATTCAGGCATTAACGCCGCTTATCCTGAGAACGGATTTTACTAATGAGCAGAAAATCGAAGTGTTCGATTTTGTGGCTATGAGTGATTATTTCTCCGGACCAACCTGGATGGCTCTTTGTAAATGTGCGCTTGATGCTGCCCATGGCATCGAGCATAGCACCATCGTAACAACGATGGCCCGCAATGGCGTGGAATTCGGTATTCGTGTCAGTGGAATGCCAGGCAATACCTGGTTTACCGGCCCTGCGCAAAAGGTTGTCGGACCGATGTTTGCAGGGTATAAGCCGGAAGATTCGGGTCTCGATATCGGTGACAGTGCGATTACCGAAACGTATGGTATAGGTGGCTTCGCCATGGCAACCGCGACGGCGATTGTAGCATTAGTTGGGGGAACCGTAGATGATGCCATGAACTATTCTGTGAAAATGAAGGAAATCACTACAACGGAGAATCCAAATGTGACGATTCCTTTGTTGAACTTCCGCGGAATTCCTACTGGAATCGATATTCGTAAAGTGGGTCAAACCAGCATTATGCCAGTGATCAACACGGCTATTGCCCATAAGGATCCAGGTATCGGAATGATTGGAGCCGGAATCACTCATCCTCCAATCGAGTGTTTCGAGCAAGCCATTCTCGCTTTTAGCCAGAGCATGCATTCATAGAACCACCCGCCCTTCAGGCCTATTCAAGGGCCTGAGGGCTTCATAAGCCATTGGTATGTAAGCGCTAACGATCTAGGGGGAGATTTATTATGGATCAAGTATTTATGAAGATGTTCTGGAAAAAGGGAGATTGGGCCGCGTTTTTCGGGTTGCTTGCTAACAATTTAACCAATCTGCTTACGATGATTTCACTGTTAATTTTTGTAGTAGGATTTCCGGAAGGTATGGTTTACGGCAGAGTCGTTCCTGCGTTTGGACTCGCGATTTTTATCGCAAGTATTGCTTATGGCTGGTTTGGATATCAGCTAGCCAAAAAAACAGGCCGAACGGATATAACCGCATTACCTTCAGGACCTAGTGCTCCATCGATTTTTACGGTAACTTTTCTAGTGTTAATTCCCGTATTTAGAGAAACCAATGATGCATCATTTGCGCTGCAAATTGGTCTCGTATGGTGCCTGTTCGAAGCTTTGATCCTTATTGTCGGCTCATTTCTGGGAGATGTGCTGCGTAAGGTTATTCCAAGAACCGTACTTTTATCTTGTTTATCTGGACTTGGATTGTTATTGCTGGCCATGAACCCGATGCTGCAATCCTTCGAAACACCAGTTGTTGCTTTTGTTGTACTTGTGATCATCTTTATTAACTGGTTTGGCAAATCGCCGATATTCAAAAAAATTCCTACAGGATTCCTGCTGCTGATTGCAGGAACCGCGCTGGCTTGGATATTCGGCTTGCAGAATCCAGAAGCGATCACAACGGCTCTTTCAACACTGGGGTTTAATCCACCTGAGGTGCATATTACCAGCTTAATTCAAGGGATTCCGCATGCCTTGCCATACCTGGCTTCTGCAATTCCATTGGGACTGGCGAATTATATTTTTGACCTTGAAAATATTGAGAGCGCACATGCTGCGGGAGATCCTTATAACACTCGTAACGTCATGCTAACGAACGGGGTTGCTTCAAGTATTGGTGCTTTTACAGGTAATCCGTTCCCGGTAACTGTGTACATTGGTCATGCAGGCTGGAAATCTATTGGGGCTGGACTTGGTTATACCATAGCTTCTGGTTTCTCCATGTTAATTATTTGTCTCTTTGGTATAGGGGCACTGCTGTTGTCTATCATACCTGTTGTGGCGATTGTTCCGATTCTGGTCTATGTCGGGGTCGTTACGGCGAATCAGGTGGTTCGAGAGACACCTAAAAATGAAGTTCCCGTTATCTTTATCACCTTGTTCCCATGGATTGCTAACTGGGCTTTAACGCTTGCGAACAACATTTTTAATGCGGCTGAAACTTCGGCTTCTAAGGTGGGGATTGATCTCTTATTAAGTAAAGGGGTTTATTACAACGGCCTGATGCATTTAGGAAATGGTGCACCGCTTAGCAGCTTGATTTGGGGCTCAATCACTATTTTCTCTATCCTGAATAAACCACTGCGGGCTGCTGTCTTTGCTGTAATCGCGTCTGGCCTATCTTTATTTGGGATCATTCACGCGCCGACTGTTGGATTTGCTCAAGCTTCACTTATGCCGTTCGTATACGCCTATTTGATGGTTGCAGGATTATTTGTTTATAAGCATTTTTCAGACCTTCGTGACCCAGCGAACAAGCTGCAATCCGAATAAATAATTGATAAAAAGAAATAGGAGAGCTAAAGCCATGACTAATCAAACTCTGTCAGAAGATTTAATTCAAGCAGCGGATCGCGGGGATTTAGCTGCCGTAGAACAGCTTTTAGCTCGTGGTGCCGATGTTCATCATAAGGATGCCAGTGGTCGTACTGCGCTGATGGCGGCAACGCAAAAAAATCATATTCCTCTCGCTCAAAAGCTGATTGAAGCAGGCAGTGACGTGAATGCAAGAGATATCACTATGTTATCACCCTACCTGTGTGCCGGTGCCAATGGATTCCATGAGATTCTGTCTTTAACTCTTGCCGCAGGTGCGGATACAACCAGTGTAAATCGTTTTGGGGGAACTACACTGCTTCCTTCCAGCGAGAAGGGGTATCTAAGAACTGTTCAGAAATGCTTGGAAGCAGGCGTTGCAGTTAACCATATGAACAATCTGGGATGGTCTGCCTTGTTGGAGGCAGTAATTCTCGGGAATGGTGGCCGTTTATACTCCGATATTATTCAGTTGTTGGTGGATGCTGGAGCGGATGTTCAATTGCCGGATCGTGACGGCAAATCATCGTTGCAGCATGCAGAAGAGCTGGGACAGGAGAGGGTCATCCGTATTCTCAATAAAGAAAAGCTAACGATTCATCCAAGTATTCAAAGCGCTCAAGAGCTAGCTCGGGCAGAGGATTTCCTGAAAGCGAGTTTGGTTATGGAACATGCAATGCAAGAGGACAGTAATAATTCAGACTTCTATTACTATAAAGGATACTTCTTAGGGGAACTCGGGAGATATGAGGAAGCTCTGGCAGCCTATCAACAGGCACTTACTATCGATCCGGATGACCTTGATTTCTATTTCTACACCGCAAATGCCTACCGAATGATGAAGCGATCCGAGCAAGCGTTAGCAGAGTATGATAAAGCGATAGAACGCGATCCTGGCGAAAGCTTCTTCCGCTATCATAAATCCAATTATTTAAGAGAGTTGGGCAGGCATGAGGAAGCGGTTAAAGTTATGGATCAGCTTCTGGAACAGCAGCCTGAACGGTATGATTTCTCGTTTCATAAGGCGAACAGCTTGAGATCACTTGGCCGGCATCAAGAGGCAGTTGAGGCGATTGAGAACGCAATTGCTAACGATCCGAGCAATCCTTTATATCATCATCATAAGGCACAGTCACTTGGTTTACTTGGTGATCATGAAATGGCCATTCAAGAAATAGATATTGCTATCAGCTATAATCCTGCCAATCCGGATTTTCACTTCGCGAAGGAACAATTTCAGCTGGCCCTTAAACGCTAATAAATGAGGATCAACTGATCCGTCAGGAGGAATGGAATGAGTAAATTTATAGTTGTAGCCATTGGCGGTAATTCATTGGTGAAAGACAATGGCCGCGATTCTATAGAGGATCAATCTGAGGCAGTACGTGAAATTGCTGTCAATATCGCTGATCTGGTGCAAGCAGGCAACGATGTGGTGGTTACTCACGGCAACGGTCCACAGGTTGGATTCGAGCTGAGACGAAGCGAGGTGGCTTCGGAAGTCACTGGAATGGATGTTACTCCGCTGGTCAATTGCGTGGCGGGCACGCAAGGGGGCATAGGCTATTTAATTCAGCAGGCCTTAACAAATGAATTCATTCATCGCAGATTAGACAAAAAGGTTGCCACAGTCATTACTCAGGTCGAGGTTAGCAAAAATGATCCGAATTTTCAGTCTCCCTCGAAACCAGTGGGCTCCTTCTTCACGCTTGAGCAAGCAGAGGAGATGAAGCGTGCCAAGCCAGATTGGGTCATCATTGAGGATTCAGGACGAGGTTACCGCCGTGTTGTTCCATCGCCTAAGCCGATTGATATCGTTGAAAAAGACGTCATTAAATCACTCATTGAGACGGGTTATGTGGTAATCGCTGTTGGCGGAGGCGGGATTCCTGTGATCAAAACCGAAAATAATACCTACGAAGGTATCGATGCAGTCATTGACAAAGACTTTGCTACAAGTCTGCTGGCCGAACAGATCGATGCAGAATCTCTTATCATTACAACAGGAGTTCCTCAGGTATGTGTGAATTTCGGTACGCCTGAGCAGAAGGCTCTTGAAGAAGTTACAGCGGCAGAAATGTTGGTATATGCGGAGCAGGGTCATTTTCCTGCTGGCAGTATGCAGCCTAAAATTGAAGCAAGTCTTGGCTTTTTGAAAAAAGAGGGACGCAGAGTTATCATTACCAATCCGGAAAATATGAAAGCTGCGATGAGCCAACAGGCTGGCACACATATTGTAAATTAATAGGATCTAATTTATCTCATCATTTCATGGAGACCGCCACTGATCTAAATCAGGGCGGTTTTTTGACATATTCATGAATTGTTATCTAACTGTTGCTTTCAGATGGCCATATTCTGGTGAATAAAAGGAAGATAAGAGGTAAAACTATGTCCACTATAGAGAAAAAAATACATTAAAATGCGGGGGTAAAAGATGATATCGAATAAAGGAACAACACAACGTTTTACCAGGGCTACAATTCTTTGTTGTATTTGTGCATGTACAGTATTGCTAAGTGGATGCACTAAAGCAGCGGATGAGACTCAAGTGCCTACTCCAACAGCTCAAGTAGAAACCGCAGCACCTTCTGCAGAAGCAACTACACCTGTACCTACGAATAACGCAACAGAACAACCTCTAACATCTGCGTCACCCGGCTCAAATACTGGGAAACTTCCAGAGGGGGTTAGCGTTCAGAGAGTTATCAAGGAGGTTTCGTTAAAAGATAACTATCATAAAAAGGTTGAGCTGCTAACTGACGGAGGCAAGCGGGTCACCATTACAGATCCGAATCAAAAGATTGTTTTGCAGCAGATTGAATATGACGGAAGGATCACTGCGGTTAAGGGTAAACAGGTTACCGTTCAAGTGGAGGGCGGTAAAGAGCAAACCTTAACGATTCCTGATCATATAGTCATTGAAGATGAAGACAAGCTCGGATTGAATAATGGCGTTGAAATCGAGTGGACGGTAAATGCAGATGGACAAATCGAAAGTGTGGAATTGGACGATTAAAAATTTACCGAGGTGAGCTGGATGAAATTTCTAATCGTACTTGGTAGTATTCTTGTTCCCATTGTTATGCTGATGTTACAGGGGAAATCGATAAAGTGGCGTATGGTTTTTAATGTTGTTTCGGTCTTAAGTGCGATTATCTTTGGAAATATTTCCGCCTTGGCGATTTACGAGATATTAAGAGATCATGCTGTGTTTATGACCTCGATCCATGCGATATTTTTAAATCCAATGTTTCTTATTACCGGAGCCTATCTTGGCGTATATTTAATTTATCGGTTGATGATAATTTCGTATGATGAGGTTTATATGTGATCGGTAGAACATAAATAGGGATGTTCCCTGAAGGGACACCCCTATTTGTGTTGTTAACAGGACGGGGGGTTAAGAGGACTTTCCTACAACGTTTGTTCCGCTCTTCGTGATCTTGTAGGTGATGATATCCCCATTCCAGAAGTGGAACTTCAGGATAACCTCGCCGTCTTTAACATCTTTAAAGAACGCGGGAAGCAGCTTGATTTCTTTAGTGTTATAAGAAGGTGAGAAGGTATTGCCGAATTCCTTAAATGGAGTCCAGTCCTGCGGACCTGCATTGCCACCAGCGGTATACACAGCTTCCATTGTGGCAAGCTGGTTACCATTAAAGGTGGTCGGAATGGCAAAGGATTCAGTCGTGCCTTTTGCATCGCTTAATTTAGCTGTGTCATACACAATGACCTTAAGTCTCCACGCAACACCCTTGTTGAATTTCAGAGTCAGCACGGCATTTTCACCATATTTTTGGGAAGCTGTGAGCTTTTTGAGTTGGCTGGCTTTGAGGGTGAGCTCCTCACCATTTAAGGTGTAATCTTTACCTTTGGTCAGATACTTTCCGTTGGCACTAATGGTGGTTAGCTTATTGCCGTTCAGGTTTAGCTTAACCTTGGTATCTTTAATTTGTGCACCTTTTTTTAGGTAGACCAAATCGCTTTCGGTGCTGGAGGAACGCTCCTTCAGACCAGACATTAATACATTGTGGAGTTCAGGATCAGACCACTTATAAGTTTTACGGTTGAAATGCTGCCCGTTATCCCAGAGCATGGAAGTCATTTTCTTTTCTTTCAAATAATAAGTCAGATACTCGAAGAATTTAAGCTTCTCGCCCTGTTCAATCACACCCGTGTCTTTATCGAAACCTAATAAACCAAATTCGCCGACGATGACAGGGATGCCTTTAGCTACAAATGTATTGTAAACGTTATCAAAAGTTTGAGTGATATCATTTTTTGTATCTTTTTCAAATGTGGTGTAGCCGGCAATGTTCACACTAAACGGCCAGAAGCCATAGAAGTGAACGGTCGCAATAATATTTGAATCGTTCAGAGCCGTAATCGTCTTATAGAGATGATCCATTCTTGTTTGCGTAGGTGAAGACTCTAATGAAGGTAATACAAGTGGGCGGAGGTCGTTTTTCCCACCGGATTTCCGCACGATTTGATAGAAAGAGTTATTAAGTTCAGTAAGCATTTGCTCCATTTTTGCTTCGTCTGTGCTTCCACCATCGGTGAACCGAGGCTCATTTATGCTCTCGAACATCAGCTTATCGGATTTGTCCTTGAAGCGATCGGCAATTTGAGTCCAGGCTGCATTATAACGTGCCAGCGTTTCATCGTGTTTTTCTTCCATATGGCTTACCCATAGCCAGGAATCATGATGGACATTAATCATGACATAAAGCTTGGCGTCCAGTGCCCAGCCGACAACTTCTTCCACACGGTCGAGGTAGGCCTTTTCTAGGGTATAGTCTGGTGCCGCACCCATGTGAGTATCCCAGGTCACAGGAATCCGAATGCTTTTATAGCCTTGAGCGGCGATCTTTTTAATAAGATCTTGGGTCACACGTGGATTGCCCCAGGAGGTTTCATCCTCACCTGTAGCATCTAAAGTATTGCCAAGGTTCCATCCGGGCTGCATTTCGTCTACATAGGATTGGATCTTACTCTTTGGCGCTGCCTTAGCTTGTTGCTCGTCCTTAGTTGCAGCTGCGGCCATGGATGAGAACAGAGAGAGCAGAAGAGCGGTGACAAGTGTCAATGATAAGAAGGATTTCTGGATTCGCGTAGTCATTGAATTCTCCTTTGTGAGATAAATTTAGGATGCTTGGACCTGGCTTTGACGCTGTACTCGGTGGTTAGATGAACACAAACACCTCCAGTTTTATTTTGTAAACGCTTTCTGAATATACCCTAACATAGAATACACTTAGCGAGTACCTTACTAATTTGTGGTAAATTCATATAAGAATTAGTGATTTAAATTAATTTACCCCACAGTTGGATAAAGAAATTATTTAAATAACCCTACTCATAGAAATTGGTTATTCAATAGGATTATCTCTAGCTGCCCGTTATACAAAAAAGAAATATAACATGACAAAAGCATATATATTAGTTATGATGAAGCATGAAAATTTAAAATTAGAAATAGGTGCCAACTATGAATGTTGCGGAAGTACAATCATAGATTGGTTAAATGGAAAGCGGGTGTGAATCCCGCGCGGTCCCGCCGCTGTGAAAGAGGAGTCCTTGCAAAATGCCACTGGGAAACTGGGAAGGCAGCAAGGGTGATGATACTTGAGCCAGAATATCTGCCTTTTTCTGTTACACCATCAAACTCTACGATCGATAGAGAGGTGCTTGAATAGTGTTTGCCAGCTATTACTGTGGTTCACTATCTTAACCTCTTGACGTTTATGTTGAGTGGTTTTTTTGTGGTTATGAGAAAGTTTATTCTGTTTTTTATCATAGGTATGAAGGGAAGGGTTATGGAAAAATGAAGAAAAATAAGTTTTTAGCGTGGTTACTTATTGTAGCTGTATTTATTACGACATTCTCTACAAGTGTAATCCCGGCTCAAGCAGATGGAGCAAGCTCTACCCTTAAAGGGTATGTATCTGTATCCGTAGAGAAATTCACCTTAGGCCAAGGGTATATTAAGGAACCTATTAAAGTTCCGATTTATGAAGGCGATAATGGCGCATCTTTAATAACACGTGCGCTAGGTGATGGGAATTATAGATATTTAGGAAATATAGATAGTGGTTTTTATTTATCAGAAGTTAAAGATAGTGGCAGAAGCGAAGTCAATATTCCACAATATATTTTAGATATGATTTCAGCCGATGGGAATACAGTCAGCACTAAAGCAGACCCCGAGTGGTTAAGTCAGTTTGACTACACCTCCATGTCGGGTTGGATGTATGCAGTAAATAATGTGTTTCCTCCGTTTGGGATGACCGATTATAAGCCTCAAGACGGTGACATCATTCGAACTCAGTTCACCACTTATGGCTATGGTTCTGATCTTGGCGGCTGGGGGGAAATCCCAGTTCAACTTGCCAATAAGGATGCTTTAACTGCGGAAATCGCCGAGATTAACAGTGCCCCTAATAAAGAAACTATTTTGGACAGACCAGTAGTGCAATCGGCAGTTTATGAAGCCTATTCCGTGCTCGAAAACATGGCAAGCTCTCAAATAAGTGTAGATCATGCGCTTGTCGGTCTTAATAATGCATTAGACATAGAACCCCCTGTTATTACAGTAAGTGGCATACAAGATAAACAGGAAGTATCCAATAAAGAAATAAGCTTCAAAGTAGCTGTCACAGACAATGTATATAGTGACATTACTCCAGAAGTGAAGCTGAATGGAGTTACTTTATCACCTGCAAATGGGGAGTATAAAGCTACTCTGAATTCAGGCAGTAATGCAATTACTGTAACGGCTCTTGACGGAGCTGGAAACAAAACAAATGTAACTTATCAGGTTACTTACAAACTGGAAACTTCAGTTGCCGTCAAACAACAGTTAGATAAAAACCTTGCTTATATTTTAAATACTGTAAAGAATCCAACGTTTGGAACAGGCAGCGGAGAATGGTCGATCCTTTCTCTGGCCCGGGCGAACTATACAGTACCTAACGGTTATTATGATCTCTATTACAATAATGTAGCTACGAAAATAGCATCAATCATTAAAGAGGATGGAAAACTCGACGCCAATAAAAGCACAGAGAATTCCAGAGCGATTCTAGGACTTACCTCTATCGGAAAAGATATCACAAATGTTGCGGGATATGATCTGAGAAAAGCACTCGCTGATTATCAATATATCCAAAAGCAAGGCAATAATGGTCCGATTTTTGCTCTGATCGCGTTAGATAGCCATAACTATGAGATCCCTGTAGTTGATGGAGTTACAGAACAGACCACAAGAGAAAAACTAGTTCAGTACATTTTAGATAAAGAGGTTAAAAAAGGTACAGCAGAAGCTGGTGGCTGGGAATTAGGCGTAACCAAAGCCGATGTCGATATGACTGCGATGGCGATGCAAGCTCTTGCACCTTATTATGCATCCCGTGATGATGTAAAAGCTGCCGTGGATCGGGCCATCCAATGGCTGTCCGATAACCAAAACAATCAAGGCGGATTTACAAGCTGGGGAAGCACTAGCAGCGAGAGTATCTCGCAGGTAATTGTAGCCTTAACTGGTGTAGGCGTAGATCCGCACACTGACGCTAGATTTGTTAAAAGTGGAAATTCGCTTATTGATGCATTACTTAGCTTTGCTGCACCTGAGGGTGGATTTAAGCATATCCTCACAGGCAAAGTGGACAATATGGCGACGGACCAAGGTACGTATGCTCTTGTGTCCTATGATCGTCTGATCAATCATAGCAACCGTCTCTTTGATATGAATGATGTGCAACTGGAACAACCAGAAGAACCGGGGCCTGGGCAACCAGAGGGTCCGAAAGAACTTCCGTTACCTTCTGGGGAGAACCCGAAAGTTGAAATCCCAAATGACGCTAATGATTATATCGTTCCGATCAGCGCTGGAGATAGCAACAAAGAAATCACAGTAGCTATTTCAGAAGAAAATCAATCAAAGGTTAGTGTCAATTTACCAAGTAACAGCGACCTTCCTCAGATAGAGGCCATAAAAGGTAACGTATCTGTAGTCATTCCTAAGGGTGCAAAAGTTACGAGTGGGGATGCCTCAACGATTGAACTGATTTCAGCTTTAACCGGTGCAGAATCTGCACTAAAAGATAGTGTGAATCAGATTATTCCTGGGGACAAGAAGCTTGATAACATTCTTCAAGCATTTTCCATGGGTGGTAGTGCAAGAGTAGAATTTAGTCAATTTATTACGTTAACCTTTAAGGACCTTAAAGGAAAAGAAGCTGCTTATATTCAAAATGGCACCCCTCATGCCATTCAAAAATTTGCAAGTGATGACTTAGGTTTTGCAAGCGGTAAGTCTGAGTATGCCTATGATAGTGGAAATGACTTAATTGTAAAAACCAATCACTTCACTGACTACATTGCGTATGCTTCCAGTGCAGTACAAACACCTGGCGGCGACGGTGGTAACGGTAATGGTAGCGGAAATGGTGAAGGAAATGGCGGCAACAATGGTGGCAACAATGGTGGCGGAACCACTCCATCGAAACCATATGTAATCCTGTCCGTGGATAAGCTTACGATTAATAAGGGATATGTTGTTCCATCTGTACAGGTAGAGCTACAATCTGGTGACACAGTGTGGTCTGTACTAAAAAGAGTGCTGGATAGCCGCGGTATCGACTATAGAGATTCCTGGAACAGTGACTTTGGAAGTGTATATGTTGAATCCATAGCTGGTGATGGGGAATTTGACCATGGCAGCGGCAGTGGATGGATGTATAATGTGAATGGGAAATATCCTAATTATGGAGCATCTTCATATGACCTAAGTTCCGGGGACAGAATTCAGTGGCGTTATACTACGAATTTGGGTGTGGATCTAAATGCACCGATACCAACTACAAGCCCTACTCCAACCCCAACGCCTAAGCCTGGTGCTACTCCTGCTCCTGGTGGGGGAGCTAATCCGGAAGCCGGCGTTGATCCAAATGTGAGTCCATCTCCAACAGTGACTCCTAAGGATCCTACCCAGAACACGAATGATATTAAACAACTGTATACAGATGCTGATAAGATCTCTTCCTGGGCCTATTCAGCGATTGAAACAGCTACAGTAAAAGGATATATCCAAGGTAATAATGGCCAGGTGAATCCGAAAGCTTATATCACAAGAGCGGAGTTCACTAAGATTCTCGTTTCTGCATTAGAACTTGATATTAAGAGTGATAAAGGCATTACCTATAAGGATGTCGCTCTAGGTGATTGGTTCTATCCATATGTGAATGCTGCGCATAAGGCAGGTCTAATCACAGGCTTTAATAATGAATTTAAGCCAAATGACAAGATTACTCGTGAGCAGATGGCAGCAATTATCGTCAGAGCATTGGCCATCCCGGCGACGAAGCCAGGAACAGCGATTAAAGATATCAACACCGTATCGGCATGGGCCAAAGCAGATGTAGAGACCGTTGTTGCGACTGGTTTGATGTTAGGTGATGATAATCAATTTAAACCTAAAGAGCTTGTAACTAGAGAAATGGCGGCTGTTGTAGCTACTAGAACCCATGATTATAAGAGTGGGAACAAAGTGGTTAGTCCGACTATTCAGAATAAAGCAGTTAGTTCTTATATTCAGAACACAGCTGCCTTTTTGCAAAAAACAGTAACAAACCCGGTTATCTCCTCGGTTGGCGGGGACTGGACAGTGTTCGGGCTGGCACGTTCAGGCGTGAAGGTTCCAGATAGTTATTACACTAAGTACTACGCGAATGTAGAAGCAACTCTTAAAGAAAAAGCTGGGAAGCTGCATAGCGTAAAATATACGGAATATGATAGAGTTATTTTGGCATTAACTTCAATCAACAAAAATATTGATAAAGTGGCGGGTTATAACCTACTGGAACCGCTCGCGGATTTTGATACTGTAATTAAGCAAGGTATTAATGGACCTGTGTTTGCTCTCATTGCACTGGACAGTAATCATTACGACATTCCAGTGGTTAAGGGTGTAAAGACGCAGACGACTAGAGAGCTGCTCATTGATTATATTTTGGGCAGAGAGATCAGCGGCGGTGGATGGGCACTAGGCAGTAATGCTACAGCGGCTGATCCAGATATCACGGGGATGGTCATTCAAGGCTTAACGCCTTATTACAAAACCAACGCCAAAGTAACAGCTGCTGTGGACCGGGGGATTGCTTGGTTATCCAAAACACAGACTGCAGACGGTGGTTTTGCAAGCTGGGAATCTACAAATTCCGAAAGCATCGCTCAGGTGATTGTAGCTTTAACTGGCCTTGGTATTGACCCGCATAAGGATTCCAGATTTATCAAAAATGGACATTCCGCAGTAGACGCATTGCTTAGTTTTGCTGCACCTGAAGGTGGCTTTTATCACGTGAAGCAGGGTGGAGTAGGCAATGGAGGCGCGCAACCAGGAGAAGTAGATCTTATGGCTACGGATCAGGCGATGTATGCACTGGTTTCCTATGATCGGCTCGTTAATGGCCAGACACGTCTTTATGATATGACAGACGTCAAATAGAATTTTATTTAGAGAGATAAGCAAGGGTAGCGTGTATACCCTTGCTTATTATTTAAGGTGGGACTAGAGAAATGAACAAGAAGAAATGGTTAACAGCGATACTAATCATAGGTGTATTGGCTATCGCCTTCTTTTGGGGCGGGGATTACCAGAAGAGCCCAAACAAGGTCGCAAATAGTAGCGTTGAGACACAGGTTATAGAGCCAGAGAACACTGCTTCCGCAACAAATGATGATGTTGAACCCACTGAGGCAATCGCTACCGAGACAACAGAGATAACACCGTCAGCTACGCCAAGTGAAACAGCTAAGCCCATTGAAACCCTAAAACCAAATGAATCGGCAACACCAACGGAAGCTGTAACACCAACAGGAACTGCAGCACCAACAGAAGTTGTAACGCCGGTCGCAACAACAAAACCTGCTGCAACGAAGCAACCGACCGCAACGCCGAAAGCGGCTAAAACGTCCGTGCCGGAAACGAAAGCGACGGCAAAACCCGTAACAAAACCTGATTCAAAAGTAGCGACAACAGAAACCAAGCAGGAACCGAAAAAGGATAAATTTCTTACCGATCCAGTGCCAAGCGGGAAACCTAAACCAGTGGAATGGCAAGATGCAACGGTAGATAAGAAGAAGCAATTAACGGCTACCTTGTCCGTCTCAGCGGCAACAATTTTAGATAACATGGATATTTTTAATCAGGATAAGCTTGAAGTATTGCCGGCAGATGGTATCATTTATAAAGCGCAGAAGGTAACCTTTTATGAAGGTGAGTCTGTGTTTGATGTTTTACTAAGAGAAATGAAAAAGAATAAAATCCATATGGAATTTAGCATGACGCCGATCTATAACAGTAATTATATTGAAGGCATAAATAATCTGTATGAATTCGATGCTGGAGAGCTTAGTGGATGGATGTACAAAGTAAATGGCTGGTTCCCTAACTACGGCAGTAGCCGTTATGTTCTCAAAGATGGCGATGTCATTGATTGGGTATACACTTGTGATCTAGGTCGAGATGTGGGTGGTTATGTAGCCACAGGAGGAGCTCAGAAATAATGAAGGATAGCTTTTCTACCTTTCATCCGTTTGTGAATTTTCTATATTTTGTTGTTGTATTGCTGTTTAGCATGGTGTTCATGCATCCTATATTTCAAGTGATTGCCCTTATTAGTGCTGTAGCCTACTCAATTATGTTAAAAGGAAACAAGGGCATCCGATTTAATCTGCTTTACATGATTCCTTTTCTGCTGTTTATGGCAGTGATGAATCCTGTTTTTAATCATCAAGGGGTAACGATCTTGTTCTATTTAAACAACGGGAACCCTATTACGAAAGAATCGATTCTTTATGGCGTGGCAGCGGCGTGTATGTTTGTGACGGTAATTATTTGGTTCTCCTGTTATAACGTCGTGATGACCTCGGATAAGTTTATTTATATATTCGGAAAAATACTGCCGGCACTGTCGTTGATTTTTTCGATGGTGCTTCGTTTTGTTCCTAGATATTTAGCGCAAATCAAGGTGATTTCTAATGCTCAAAAATGTATAGGCCGGGATGTCTCCCAGGGAAATCTCCTCGCGCGTGCGCGGAATGGCATTACGATCCTCTCCATTATGACCACCTGGGCTTTGGAAAATGCGATTGAGACAGCAGATTCCATGAGATCGAGAGGGTATGGATTGCCGGGCCGTACAAGCTTTTCTATCTTTCGGTTAGATGCCCGAGACAAAGTAGCCCTCTTGATCATGACAGGCTTAATTGCGCTGGTAGCCGTAGGGGCAGTGATGGGTGAGAACACCATGAGATTCTATCCGTCGATTAAAGCGAGCGCAATTACGCCTTTTAGTATTCTTATATATATCGCTTATTTTGCGTTATGTATGATCCCAGTGCTCATCAATATGGTGGAGGCAATGAAATGGAAATCTATCGAATCGAAGAACTAAGCTTTACTTTTCCTGAACAAGAGCAAGCGGCTCTTTCGAATATTAATCTTACGATTGAAAGTGGAGACTTCATTACTATTTGTGGAAAGTCAGGCTGTGGCAAAAGCACTCTGCTTAGACAACTGAAAACAATTCTAACCCCACATGGCAGTCGCCAAGGGGCAATTTATTATAAGGGTCAACCTGTAGAGGAGATTGATCAAAGAACGCAGGCAGCGGAAATTGGTTATGTACTCCAAAGTCCGGACAATCAAATAGTGACAGATAAAGTATGGCATGAGCTTGCCTTTGGGCTGGAGAGCTTGGGGTATGATCATTCTACTATTCGTCTGCGTGTGGCGGAAATGGCCAGTTTTTTTGGGATCCAGACCTGGTTTCATAAAAGTGTGACCGAGTTATCAGGCGGCCAGAAGCAGCTGCTTAACTTAGCCTCCATAATGGCTATGCATCCCTCGGTTCTAATCCTCGATGAGCCTACCTCCCAGCTAGATCCTATTGCGGCTTCCGATTTTCTGGAGACGGTCAAAAAAATAAATCGTGAGCTGGGAACAACCGTGATCATGACCGAGCATCGTCTAGAGGATGTTCTTCCGCTTACAGATCGGTTGATTGTGCTGAATGAGGGAGTTGTGATCGCCGATGATACCCCGCAAAAGGTGGGCGAGGCTTTAAGTAAGCTGAACCATCCGATGTTTCTGTCCATGCCCTCACCGATGCAGATTGTTGCAGGAGTAGATCATGACTTAGCGTGGCCTGTGACTGTGAAGGAAGGGCGCCAATGGTTGGATGCTTTTCTAAAGGGTAAGACTCCTGCAACGATGGCAGAAACTCAGCCTAGCACGAAAGAGGCCGGCCCTGTAGTCATAAAGTTTAAGGACGTATGGTTTAAATATGATAAAAATGGCCCGGATATCATTAAAGATTTGTCGTTTGAAGTGAAGCAAGGGCAATTTTATTGTATTGTTGGCGGGAATGGGACGGGGAAGACATCAACGCTGTCGCTGATGAGCGGGATCCTTCAGCCTTACAGAGGGAAAGTTCTAATCGGTGGGAACAACCCTGCGAAGATGAATGCCAAAGCGTTGTTTACTAACAATCTGGGCATCC
Source organism: Paenibacillus sp. FSL H7-0918 (assembly GCF_038007025.1). Taxonomy (NCBI): domain Bacteria; kingdom Bacillati; phylum Bacillota; class Bacilli; order Caryophanales; family Paenibacillaceae; genus Paenibacillus; species Paenibacillus sp. FSL H7-0918. The sequence goes on along the minus strand of NZ_JBBOWJ010000002.1, from coordinate 1,156,056 downwards.
TCCCGCAAAATCCGCAAACCTTATTTGTGAAAAAAACAGTCGAGCTAGATTTATATGAAATGTTATCCCAGCTCTCTTTGACGAAGGAAGAAAAAACCGCCAGAGTTGAAGCTGTGGTAAAGTTCGCAGAACTGGAACATCTCCTCTCCATGCATCCGTATGATCTCAGTGGGGGAGAACAACAGCGTGCAGCGTTGGCGAAGGTGCTTTTGTTAAAACCAAAGATTCTGCTGTTGGATGAACCGACCAAAGGACTGGATGGACCCTTCAAAGAGAAGCTAGCCGTATTCCTGCAAAAGCTCAATGCCGAAGGCGTTACTATTGTAATGGTCTCGCATGATGTTGAATTTTGTGCCAAATACGCTGAGGTCTGCGCCATGTTTTTTGATGGAAGTATCATCACTACGAATGAAGCACAGAAGTTTTTTGCGGGAAACAGCTTCTATACAACGGCCGCCAACCGTATGGCGCGTCATGTATGGAATGAGGGAGTAACGATAGAGGGTGTGATTGATTTATGTCAAAGAAGCAGATAACGGATCGTCGTTTGAGTCGTCGAACTTTATTAGCGGCACTACTAATCCTCATAGTCATTCCAGCTACGATTTTATTAGGCATCTTTGTGCTAAATGATCGGAAGTATTATTTTATCAGTCTATTAATTGTTATCTATACGATGATTCCTTTTGCGATGGTATTCGAGAACCGGAAGCCGCAGGCGAGGGAGCTGATCGTTATAGCGGTGTTAGCAGCCATTGCCGTGGCGGGACGCGCAGCCTTTTTTATGTTGCCGCAGTTTAAGCCAGTGGTTGCTATTGTCATCATCGCAGGGGTAAGCTTGGGTGCGGAGGCAGGGTTTCTGGTTGGCGCTGTTGCAGGCTTTGTCTCGAATTTCTTCTTTGGGCAGGGGCCTTGGACGCCTTGGCAAATGTTTTGTTTTGGCATCATTGGCTTCCTGGCGGGCATTTTCTTCAAGAAGGGTCTGCTTAAAAAGAATAAGCTGTCGCTGTGTATATTCGGAGGCTTAGCGACGTTTTTCGTATACGGAGGCATTATCAATATAGGCTCGCTGATGATGTTCACTTCAGAGTTCTCATGGCCGGCTTTAATGACCACTTATATTTCAGGTTTTTGGTTTGATATGGTGCATGCGATCTCGACGGTGGTGTTTTTGTTTTTTATTGCTAATCCTATGATTGAGAAGTTGGATCGGATAAAAACGAAATATGGGTTGATTGCCCCTTAGGTTCTTGGTGTTAGCTTTTGGACGTTGTGCGCTGTGGGCTTTTTACGCTGGCGGACGCTCCGCTTTTCCACAATCAGTCCGTTCTCTCCGCTGCTATCAGCGCGAATTCCAAAACACCAACACACAAACACAAACTAAAGGCTCAACGCCTCCCGCTTCGGTTTTTACCGGAAGGGGGAGGGGAACTAGTGGCTACGAATCAGGCCACTGTGACAAGCCACTGAAAAGAGAATATACCTAGTAGCGATGCTCCTAGGTGAAAACTTATAAAAACAGGCGATGTTCCGGTATCCGGTATCGCCTGTTTTTTTGATTCACTTAACGTTCAGCAACAACTTTGTGCGGGGGAACCCCGGCATCGGGCTGCTTATGAGTGGCTTCAAGTGTGGAGAGGTCACCGTCCAGTGTTTTGAGTCCGGGGAGCAGCAAGGCTGCGCTGGCGCAGAGCATTGGAAGCAAGCCGGCGATGACAAAAAGCGCAGGCACACCATAGAGTTCAGCAATCGCGGCGCCGGCAAAAGCACCAAAAGGCTGTAAACCGCCACCGATTAAAAAACGGATGGAGTTGACTCTTCCTTGCAGATTGCTCGGAACCAGACGTCCATGGAGTGAAGAGCTTAAGGAGCCGAAGAAGGGACCTATCGTTCCGGTGGCGAATACGGCGGCGAGAGCAAAAGAAAAACTAGGAAATAACCCCCATAATGTTGTAACTAAACCGATGGTCCCCAGACTTCCGAGCATGACAAACCGCCTCTTTTTAATTTCCCCTATCATGGAAATGACGCTTAGCCCGACTAAGGTTCCAAGTGCGAAAACTGTACTAAGTGTGCCCATCGTCGCCGCATCACGGTGGAGCACTTCGCGTACAAAAGGAACCATCATGGTCCAAACGGCAATTGAGCTTAGATTACTAATAGAGGCCATCATCATTATCGTAAGCATGGCGGGGAATTGTTTATAGAAGGTAAAACCCTCAGCTATTTCGCGAACGTAGATGGCAATGGAGAAACGGCCTGGAGCTGGAGAGGGCTTGGGTAGCTTCTGCAGGCACAGCAAGGTAGTGATGGCCGCAACGTAACATAACATGTTGATGCTAAGGGCTGGCAGCGCGCCACTGGCAGCGGTCAACGCCCCAGCCAGGGCGGGGCCCAGCAAGACTGCTGCACTTTTGCTGCCATCGATGATAGCAAAAGCCCGCACCAGCTTCCGGCTATCGGCAACGCCGGGAATAACAGCCATGGCTGTTGGCATGAACAGGGCGGCGCAGGCCCCGCTGAGACCAGCGGCGACAAACAGATGCCACAGCTGCAGTTGGCCAGCCAGACCCATGCCAAGCGGTAATGCTATAGCCAGCAGGCGAATGGCTGCCAAGCAGGCCATAAAGCGTACCCGGTGGAGTCGGTCGGACAGCGGCGAGCCCAGCAAGCGCAGCAGCAGCTCAGGTATGCCGGAGCTGAGCGCGAGTGCTCCCATCGCTAGTTTGGAACCCGTCAGCTCATAGACGAGCCATTCCATAGCCAACAAGCCAAAAGCATCCCCAAAAGCACTTAAAGTTATGGTTGAGAGTAAACCATAATAGCTGCGTTTTATCATAGCCTGTTTGCTCCTTTCTTATATTTCTCGCATATACACTTACCGTCCTTATAAGGATGCTTAAGGCGTTTATGCTTGACTCTCTAGATATGACCCAATCTGCTGCGGTAGCCCATTTAAGGCTTCCAATCGCAGGCTGTACGATGTGCTTTTAACGTTGGTATGGACAATGACCAGCCCTGCTGCGCGCAGCGCGATCAGATGGTAGTGGATTGTACTTTTAGAAAGTCCGACTTCCCGCACGATTTCCGTGAAATTCAACTGCTTGCCTGTAAGCAAACGAAGGATATACAGCCGCGTTTCATCCGAGAGTGCCCGGGTAAGGCGAAGTAGTGCTGGAGCAGGCCGGCCAGCTTCCGGAGGGAGAACATCACAAGAGTAGCTAGTGAACACGAATTCATCAAACATAGAGGTGGTGACCAGTGGGCGGGCATGATATTGCGGAATGATAATGACCTGCTTCAGACGTTCGGTTGGATAGAGGCGCATTCCGTCGGTTGCTGCTTCAAAGACTTCCATATCATTGTTCCCATTCAGTGTCGTTCGTCTTGACTCGGCTTCCTGTTCAAGCCCCTTGAGGATATTAGGGTCGATTCCATTGAAGTAACCCGCGTTCCATTCGCGCAGGATGTCAGAGGCAGTGTCCCTTAGCTCGGAAAGATTAGAGGGGACCGATTGGCCGAAACGTCCAGATATTTCATACAGTTCACCCGAAGTTAACCCATCAAACCAATCCAGAAAGCTGCTAACCGAACGTTCTACTGGACAGCACCAAATGTAGGGAGCCAAACTGAAATCATCAAGTTTCTTAACGACCTCTTGCATTTTACGAAGCAACATCGGGGCAAATCTTGCTTGGACTTCACGCACCCAGAGCTTACCGGAATCCATAGCAGTATGGTTCTGCTTGCTTAGAAAAGCAGTCATACTGTTCACACATTCATACATGGGGGCAAAATCGACTTCTACTTTATATTCCATGAGCTTCTCCATCCTTTGATTAAGTTACTGAAACATTAATTAGTTCTATAATTATAGAACTTTTTATTGGTTTTATTGTAAACGAACAATATTCCATTTTCAATAGCTTTTCGACTGAAAAACAAAAGAAATTTTAATTACGAAAAAAGACAGTTCCGTTGGGCACATTTTGTGCATTAGGAACTGTCTTTTGATGTCTACACAATTTATATACTTTTTAGGAGTTCTGAGTAGATTGCTCAAATATAATCAATTGATTATATAAGTGTTTGGTTATATAATAAATCTGAAACTCAGATGAAGAAGGTGTTTTTAGATTTGAAGGAATTGCAGGGCACGAATGATTTGACTCAGGGTCCTATTATGCCTACCTTAATGAAATTAACGCTTCCCATTATTGCGACGAATTTCATCTCCACAACCTATGGCCTCGTCGATATGATTTGGGTTGGAAGATTGGGAAGTGGTCCTGTTGCCGCGATTGGCACGGCGAGTTTTTTCATTAATCTAGCGATTGCATTGTCGACTATGATTACGATCGGTACAGGGATTAAGGTTGCGTTTTGTATGGGATCTGGCCAGATAGAGAAGGCTAAATCTTATATGAAAAACGGGTTTACGATGTCTATTTTATTAGGACTTCTCTATATGAGTTTAGTTCTGTTGACCAACAATCAGTTGATTGGTTTTTTTGATCTTGGAAGTGATGAAGTTGAACGGATGGCACGACAATTTTTAATGATTTCGATCTTCGGGACGGTATTTTCCATCGTAAATACTTTGTTTGCCACACTCTTAAACTCGATGGGAAATAGTAAACAACCGTTTCAGATCTTCTCTGTTGGTCTTATGGTTAATATCGTCCTTGATCCATTTTTAATTTTTGGCTGGGGCAGTTTTGAAGGTTGGGGAGTAGCGGGGGCAGCCACGGCAACATTGACAGCGAACATCTTAGTTACGGCTCTTTTTATCATAAAGACAAGAAAGTCAGAAATCATTTCGAACACATCAGCATGGGACATTCGTCAAATGAAAGAAGTAATTCGTATGGGACTTCCGATCACAATCCAACGGGTCACCTTTACGCTCATATCGATCGTCATTGCTAAGATCATTGTACGTTTTGGGGCGGATGCGATTGCGGTGCAAAAAGTAGGGATTCAAATTGAATCTATTTCTTATATGACTATTGGAGGACTACAGGGAGCTATTGCTGCCTTTTTTGGTCAAAATTATGGAGCACGCCGATTGGACCGTATAGGGCAGGGATATCGTAAGGCTTTGATCTTAACCTCCATCTTTGGCGTGATCATATCGCTTATATTTATTGCGTTCCCGCAGCAGCTATTTTCCTTGTTTTTATCAGATCAGACAAGCCTGGAATTAGGCACTGATTATATGCGCATCATTGGCTTCTCACAATTATTTATGTGTATGGAATTGATGACAGTAGGTGCTTTTAACGGCATTGGCCAAACTCATATCCCGCCAATCTTCAGTATTATATTTACTGCACTGCGAATTCCACTAGCCTTGATTTTATCCGAACCTTTTGGCCTGAATGGGGTGTGGATGTCGATTGCTCTAAGCAGTGTTTTTAAAGGGGTTATTCTTGTGTTCTGGTTTAGAAGATCTTTATTCAAAATGAACAAACAGCAGATAAACTACTAAGCAAAGGATGATCGTTGAAATGGCTTTATTAAATCGTAAACTCATAGAGCTTCTAAGGGATAACCATTTGAATAAGGAGCTTTTTCACGGCGAATTTGGATTGGAAAAAGAAAATGTCAGAGTGGATCCAGAGGGAAGACTTGCGCTGACAACACATCCTAAAGCTTTTGGAAATAAAATGGAGAACCCGTATATTCAAACCGACTTCTCAGAGAGTCAAATTGAAATGGTCACCCCCTCTTTTGATTCTATTGATGAGACTTATAACTTTCTGGAGGCGCTGCAGGATATTGTGTCGCTTGAGCTCAAGGAAGAATATCTGTGGCCAAGTAGTAATCCTCCAAGGCTACCGAATGATCAGGACATCCCCATTGCCAAGATGGGTAATCCGATTGAGGATGAATACAGACATCAGCTAGCAGACAAATACGGTCGCAAAAGACAATTGCTGAGCGGAATCCATTACAATTTCTCTTTTGATGAACAATTTCTGAGACAGCTTCATGACATAGCAGATCCACAGGTGAGCTTTAAAGAATTCAAAGACGCTACCTACTTAAAAATAGCCCGTAACCTATTGCGGTACCGTTGGCTTCTTATCTATTTAACAGGCGCCAGCCCTGTTTTTGATAAGACTTATATGGAACAATGTGTTGCTCGCGGGGAATCAGATGACGACAAAAGCTTTTATTATCAGAATATGAATTCACTGCGGAATAGCGAATGTGGGTATCGAAATGAAAAACCTCTTTATGTATCTTTTGCTTCGTTAAGGGATTATGTTCATGATTTACAAGCTTTGATCGAATCGGAAGAATTATTAAGTGTAAAAGAGTTTTATAGTCCGGTTAGAGTGAAGACAGCAAGAGGCAAACATCCTTTAGAGGAACTGATGCAAGATGGGATAGCTTATTTGGAGCTTCGGTTTATTGATCTGAATCCACTCTACAAAATAGGAATCGGCAAAGAAACGATGATTTTCATTCATCTTTTTATCCTGTATATGCTGCTGAAGGAGGACGAACCGTTCGGAGTAGAGGATCAGAAGATGGCGAATCTTAATCATGATCAACTAATCATGGAAGGAATAAAGGGATGTTTGCATGATTACGGGGATTCATGTACAACGATGGAGCAGCAGGCATTAACTTGTATTCATGAGATGCAGAATATGATCCAACTGTTGAACCCGGAGAATGAAGTTTTTTTGAACGTATTGCATGGAGCTAAGAATAAAATTGTAGAGCCAGACCGGAGTTTTGCAGCTATTGTGAAGTCGGAAGTTCAACAATCCTCTTTTGTACAATACCATCTGAATAAAGCTAAACAATATGCTAAGGAAAGTCTTGCGAATGGATACCGTTTTGTGGGATATGAGGATCTGGAGCTATCTACACAGCTTCTTTTGAAGGCAGCGGTTAAACGTGGCATTAAGTTTCAATTGATCGATCGGGAAGAGAACTTTGTAGTTCTTACGCAAGGTGATCATAAAGAATATATTAAGCAAGCTACGAAGACCTCCCTTGATTCTTATAGTACGGTATTAATCATGGAGAATAAGATCGTTACGAAAGAAGTTCTTAAACAGCAAGGCATTCGTGTTCCCGCAGGAGAAGCTTTTCGAAATCTGGAAGAGGCAATGAATGCGCATGGCACTTACCGTAACAAGGCTATTGTGATTAAGCCCAAATCAACCAATTTTGGACTCGGCATTACTATTTTTACAGACGACTTCTCTAAAGAAGATTATCAAAAAGCCTTCGAAATCGCCTTCGAGTTTGATCGAACAGTGCTACTAGAGGAATTCATGACGGGTAAAGAATATCGTTTTCTTGTCATGGGTGATGAAGTAGTCGGAGTATTGCACCGGGTTCCTGCAAATGTGATTGGAGATGGTGTACATACGATTGAACAACTAGTGCACGAGAAAAATAAGGATCCGTTAAGAGGCCGTGGGTATAAGACACCACTTGAGAAAATTCAGATCGGTGAAGCAGAAGCGATGTTCTTGAACAACCACGCTCAGGCTTGGAGTGATATTCCTCCATTAAACGAAGTCATCTATCTTCGGGAGAACTCTAATATTAGCACGGGTGGTGACAGCCTGGATTTTACGGATGAGATCCCAGATAGTTATAAGGCTCGGGCGATTCAAGCGGCTAAAGCTGCGGGCGCCACTTTTTGTGGAGTGGATATGATGATTGATGACATCAAGGAAGAAGCCAATGATACGAACTATAGCGTTATTGAGATTAACTTTAATCCAGCGATTCATATTCATTGTTATCCTTATAAAGGGAAGAACCGAAAGGCGGATGAACGGATTCTGAATCTATTATTTGGGGAATAAACAGAAGCTCAACCAGTACCTTTGGTTGAGCTTCTGTTTTTAAAGGGGCAATTCGCTCCCTCACCCACTACATGTTCATGTTAGGAGTTACCCGCAGCTGCAACGCCACTAAAGTTTCTGGCTTGGACATTATTAAAGGGATCTGTTGCAGCTGCATTTGTGAAGATCTCTGCTGTGTACTGAATTTGCCCTGTTGCGACAGCCGCTGGTGGTGGAATATCTACTGCTGTAAAACCGAAAGCTTCATTTTCTCTGCTGATCGCAACCCCAAATGTCGTGGTGAAAATGATCGTTCCGTTTCTGCGAACATTAACGGTATTGGTATTGAAAAGAGGATTGTTTTCTACTTTTAGAAATCCGGTCAAAAGTACGCGGACATTGCCTTGATTCTCAGCCGACACGCCTGCGGTCTGAATACCAATATCCCCAAAAACAAGGGGAGTCGCCGCTAGTGGAATAACTGCTGGTGTAGCATCCGAAGCAGCTTGGTTGGATAGTCTTAAATCTACAAACTGAATGGTCATCTTATATTCACCTCCTAGAAATAGAATATGATAGAAGAAGAGTTAACTCTTGGATTTGCTATATAATTCATCAGCTACCTACTTGCATGGCTTGATGATCAAGTGTTAAATGAAAGAAGGGTTATAAGTTTAAGGAAAGGCGGGAGCTATTATCAAATATAGGAATAAGTCTAAAAGGATATTATTGATTTCATTGATGCTGTTGGCAGTAGTTATCATTGGTGCGGTGGTGCTTGGGGAACGCGGAGGAATAATGAGTAAATCCGAGAGCTCTTTCAAAAGTCCTGCTGAACCGTCGCCCCTTATCATTACACATGAGAATAGTACAGATGCTATAGAGAATTATGTCATTCTAAAGACGAGCTGGAATGGAGCGGACTATGATCGGGCTTCCTTTTACTATACGGCTTGGCATAGTGAACCTACGCTTCTAATGGGGCTGCATCGTTTGAAACCAGGGGAGAAACTGCAGGTCGACTTTGGAGATTACGCACCGAGTGAAGTCACAGTAAAGATGGCCTATCTAACTGAGAGCTTTGATGAATCGCAGCTTCCAATTGTAGAAGTTCCTGTAACACTCGTCGAAGGGAAATATGAATTTGTGAACCCTCCAGCATCCACCAGTGATATTCCCACTTCGGGTCGCGTCTTTAGTGTTATAGCTAGATGGGGTGAGAACAGCTGCGAATATGTCTTCGCATCAGATGGCAAGTTTGATAACTATGAATATGATTTGTGAGGTTAGTCGAAGATAAGAGATGTTCTAAAGCCGGTACGGTTTTAGAATATCTCTTTTTTGTCTCGATTTTAGACAAATCTAACGATGTGTCTATTTTTTAGACAATGTACCGTTATTGTCTAGTTGGGGAGGACTGTTAACCTGATTAACCATTTAGGGCTAAGTTTAATTAGATCCAGAGACGGATGAGAGAATACCCGTTTTTAATATTATGAAAACAACTTTAAGACGAGGGAGGAGTGAGCGTCATAGGTACAGAAACGGAAGAACTGAATTATGATGACATTCAAGGAATCGTCTTACAAGAACGGCCTACCCCCTACGTAGGAACCTATGTATTGCTGTCTATCGATCATCAACAGGACGGGAAAGTGATGCTGAAGCGGCTTCTCGACGAAGTGACGTCGGCCGGACAGTGGAATAATCCTCACGAAGGTGCTTGGGTCAACGTTGGTTTTACCTATCAAGGACTCCAGAAGCTGGGGATTCCCAAGGAGTCACTCAACAGCTTCGACCTGGAGTTCCGGGAGGGCATGGCTGCCCGGGCAGCTAAGCTAGGGGATGTAAACGAAAGCAGCCCGGAGCACTGGGAAGACCCGCTGGGTACTGACAAAGTCGATGTGGCGCTTGCTCTGTTCGCGCCCACCAAAGAAGCGCTGCTACAAGCAGAAGAAGCAGCCCGTCGAATCCACTGCGAACTGAATGGTGTATCCGTCGTTTACCAGCTGGATGTCGGAATGAATCCTGACGGACGTACTCATCTGGGATTCATGGATGGAATCAGCAATCCGAGAATCGAAGGAAACCATATACCCAATGCGGTGGGACAGGAAGCGGAGATTAAAGCCGGTGAATTCCTGTTCGGGCATTTAAATGAATCCGGCACTATAACACAGGGACCACAGCCGGCAGAACTTGGCCACAATGGCAGTTACCTCAGTTTTCGCAAATTGCATATGAGGGTCGCGACTTTCCGTCGTTATTTGCGGGAGCATGCGGATAACCGGGAAGAGGAAGAACTTTTGGCCGCTAAAATGGTAGGAAGATGGCCGAGCGGAGCCCCTTTAAGTCTGGCTCCTGAAGCAGATGACCCGGCACTGGGCGAAGACGTCAGCCGACGGAACGCATTTACGTACGGGGATGATCATAAAGGGTTGAAATGTCCGGTAAGCTCGCATATCCGTCGTGCATTTCCCCGAGACAGCTTGCAGGATTCGGTTGTTAATGTGAACATTCACCGGTTGCTCCGGCGGTCAACGATGTATGGCCCTATACTGCCAAAAGGTGTAATGGAGGATGATGGTCAGGATAGAGGCCTTATTTTTGCAGGTATATGCAGCTCATTGTCCCGCCAATTCGAGTTTATCAAGAGCGATTGGTTAAATGGAGGCAATTTCGCGGGCATGTCAACCGAGAAAGACCCTATTACCGGTAAGAATGAGGGGGAAGGGATGTTTACCATTCCGGACAAACCTATTCGCCACCGGATGAAAGAAATTCCAAGTTTTTCAATCACCAAAGGCGGGGAGTATTTCTTTGTTCCCAGCATGACTGCATTGCGGTGGATGGCAGAGTTGGATCAACATACATCTAAGGAGGAATAAACATGTTAGAAAGACAAGATCAGACTAATCCGATTACAAGCGCTGGACGTGCCGGCCTGCGGGAAGGTGAAATATCTGAGCTTACCATCATTGCGCCGCTTAAAGAAGGTGGGGCGGATCGTCTCCGTGAGAAGCTGAAAAAAAGTGCATCGAGACAAGCCGAAACGATGGCGAAGATCGCGACCGTTCACGACATGCGCTTCGTAATCTTTGATAACGACACGCGGCTGTTGTTCGCGACGGCTTATGATGGAGATTGGGATAGTTATATCGATGATTTTGGAACTGAAATTCCAGAGTTGTTGAATAACATGTTTAATGAAGTGAAGGATTTTCCGGGAATTGAATCTTCGGAAGCGAAAGACTTCATCGCCAATCATCAGATCACTGCATCCGGCTGGTACAGTGCTTATCCCGATGCCACGGTCAGAGATATTTGGCGCGGACAGCGAATTACGAAGGCCTGGAACGACTTGCTTGACGCATCACAAAGCTAAATAACTAGAAAAGGGGGCTTTGTCCCCTTTTCCTTCCTGATAAATTACAAAGAGGTGAACGAAAATGAACAATAATAAATCAGTGTCGTCTGAACTCGCAGAAGAAGCGGTAAACTCCATTGAGGAGGTAGCAGGCAAATATCCGGGTTATCGACGCGCGCACGCCAAAGGTGTTGTCTACCAGGCGGTGTTCACCCCTAACGGCCAAGCGGGTCCTTTGACAACAGCGCCACATTTGCAAAATCATGAGGTGCAAGCTCTTGTACGCTTCTCCAATAGCTCGACTAATCCGTCCATCCCTGATGTTTTTTCGCCTGCAAAAGGAATGGCGGTTCAGTTTGTATTGCCTGATGGGGGCGTGACAAGTTTGGTGACAATTACATTGCCGATCTTTTTTGCCAAAACACCGCAATCCTTTATTAATATCTTACGTACAATTAAAGAAAATTCGTTTGAGGGAGCGACTATTGCAGACAAATTCAAAGCCGTCATGGAGAAGTATTCGGAAAGCCGGGCTGGGCTTCAAGCCGTGAAAATGCTGCAACCGCCACTCAGTTTTGCAACCAACCTTTATCATTCCATTCATGCCTATTACTTCACCAATGCTGCTGGCGAGCGGCGGGCTATTAAATATGAGTGGGAACCGGAAGCGGGTCTGCACTTTCTGGCCCAGGAAGAGGTGGAGAATCGATCTCCCGATTATTTGGAGGATGAACTAATCGAGAGACTGTCCAAAGGTCCGGTGGCGTTTCAATTGACAGTAATCCTCGGGCAGGAGGGAGATCCTACGGATGACCCGACGTCTGCTTGGCCTGAAGACCGGGAACGGATTGTTGTCGGCCATTTGTCGATCACCGGCGTGGCAGACGAGAAGGCTCAAGAGTACGTCTTTGATCCGACAGTTGTACCTGCCGGCATTGAATGCTCTGAAGATCCTATTCTGAACTTTCGTCATGATGCCTATGCGGAGTCACATTCCCGTCGAAGTATTAATCAGTAAGCATTTATTTTATATTCTATGAATATGATCGGGCTGTCCTAGAATGTCTGCCGACATCCTTAGGGCAGTCTTTTTAGGTATGTCTTGTGACACTCTTGTAACAGAGATTGGCTACGATAGGTTACGAGGTGAGAGAATGAAGAAGTTTAAAGGATTTATCGTATTGATTTTGTTGGCAGTCGTAGGATGCAGTGCAGCAACACCACAAGCAAATCTTGAACCGGAGAAGGAGGTAAAGAAAGAGGTCAATGAGAAGATCGCTTTCTGGGATCAACAGCGTAAAGGAACAAATTTCATGAATTCCAAATCTATACCCGAAAATTATGATGCAGCGAAAGAAAATAATATAGAGTTCATTCGACTTGCGCCAGATAAATGGGCAAAAGATAGTGATTTCCTGTTTAACGATCAACCGGATGCTACTCCAGATAAAGACTTTTTAATAGGGAATGCAGATAAATACGAGGGGCTTGTTGAGGATGATTTTACAGCGTTAAAAGCAGACTTGGATGCAGCCGAGGCGCGGGGTTCAAAAGTAGTGCTGACAGTCCTTAGTCTGCCTGGAGATCGGTGGCGACAGTTTAATGATTATACAAATGATGATCGAATCTGGAAGGATTTCAGTTATCATGAACAAGCGGCAACGTTTTGGAAGGATCTTGCGGAAAGATTAAAGGATCATCCTGCGGTGGTCGGCTATAATCTGATTAATGAGCCACATCCTGAACAAGCTACTGGATTTAATGATTTCTGGACAGAGGATTACAACGAATGGTATAGCTCAGTGGAGAATACTCCGGCGGATTTGAATCTTTTATATGAGACTATTGTGACAGCGATTCGAACCGTAGATACGGAAACCCCTATTATCGTCAATTCTGGTCTGTATGCTACACCATGGGCCTTTAAATATTTGAAACCCATCGATGATGCGAATGTATTATATGCTTTTCATATGTACGAACCCTACGAACTCACCAGCCAAAATAAGAAAAAAGGCTTAACCCATGAATATCCTGGAACAGTTAAAGTAGGTGAGGAGAAGACGGAAAAAGCATTCAATAAGAAAGCCTTAAAGGATTTTCTAGAACCTATCGCACAGTGGGCAGAAAAAAATAACATCCCTGCTAATCGTATTGTCGCTGAAGAATTTGGCACGAACCGGCTTGTAAAAGGTGCAGATCAATACTTGGCTGATTTAATCTCGATTTTTGCTGATTACGGCTGGCACTGGGCGTTTTATGCGTTCCGGGAGGATACTTGGGATGGCATGGATTATGAACTTGGCACTGAGCCACTAACCTGGGAGTATTGGGAAGCGATAGAGAAGGGTGAACAGCCTGATCGAAAGACGGTCGATAACCCGATATGGAACGTACTGACGAAGGGATTAGGTGTAGAGAAGTTGCAATAACGTAGCATGAAAATATATGAAAAGGTGAAACCTGTAAAGGATTTCGCCTTTTTCTTCTGATAATTATAGGAAGGAGAATCTACTTTGAATATTTTAATTGCGGATGATGAGAAACATATGACCACTATATTGAAGACTTATTTTGAAAAAGAAGGCTATAACGTTTGGACAGCAGCGGATGGTGAAGAGGCGCTTGAGCTCTTTTTTTCGAATAGGATCGATCTGGTGGTGCTGGATTGGATGATGCCTAAGCGAAACGGGCTTGAGGTTTGTAATGAAATCAAGAAGGTTAGTTTGGCTAAAGTTGTAATGCTGACCGCAAGGTCTTCCCATGATGATGAATTCAGTGCCTTGGATATAGGGGCAGATGAATATATAAGAAAACCATTCGACCCAAGGATTTTGATGCTTAGAATTAAAAAAATGCTAGGCACTGAAAAAATGGCTGCGATTAGGGATTTAGAAATCGATTTTGAGCGGAAGAAAGTGTACAAGAATGGGGCCGAACTGGCGTTATATAAAAAAGAATTTGAATTGCTAACCTTCCTGTATGAGCATAAAGGACGTATTTTATCCAGAGATGCCTTATTGTCTGCGGTTTGGGGAATGGATTATCTGGGCGAAGAAAGAACGGTAGATACGCATATTAAGAGGCTGCGCGATAAGATTGGGGCCGACCACGTGATCACGCATAGGGGAATGGGGTACAGCTTCCATGATAAAAATTCATAAAATAAGTACGAAGTTATTGATCATGGTGAGCATTATTTTGCTGATTGTTTTTGGTACGTCTTATTTCCTGCACAACTATTTCTCAGCAGATTATTACCTATACAAAATGAAAACCAAGATCAACACCATTTATGACGAAGTAAAGGATCTCCGTTTGGATCAACTCATGGAAAATGAAAGCAGGATCGAGAACAATAATAACGTAACGATTGTTAGGGTTGAAAACAGTGGAAGTACAGCAGAAATTAACGAAAATATTCAATTTGCGTTGTTTAAAGATAAGGTGGCACTTAATAAATTTTGGATCACAGATGAGGTATTACAAAAAGTAAAACAAGGCAACACGGTTAATCTTTTATTTAATCAGGGCAAATTGAAATCGAGTCTGTTAACGAAAATATACGAGCAGGATAGCAGTCTAATCCTCATAGGAACTGTGGTTGTGCACAATACAGATGCCTTGACCCTCGTAAATCAATTCAGCTTTTACTCCATTCTACTGGGGATTATTATCAGTTTGCTGTTAGTGGCTTATTTTTCAAAAAAGATCATTACACCGTTAGAACAATTACAGGATGTCGCGAAGGATATATCCAATCTCGATTTTAAACAAGTGACGATTCAAACGGGGGATGAAATCGAAGAGCTCTCGAAAAGCATCAATCAGATGAGTCAGCGTCTAAAGAGCACCCATGCCAAATTAGAGGAGAAAAATCAAAGTTTAAATACCCTTATCTCAAGCATTTCGCATGAAGTGAAAACACCATTATCCTTAATCCAAGCCTATACGATTGGCATTCAGGACGGTCTGGATGATGGCACGTATACGGATATCATTTTGGAGCAAGTGAAGTATACGTCGGATATGGTGGATTATTTAATTAAATTGTCCAAGATCCAGAAGTCAGAAGTGCATAAAGAGCCTTTTGATCTTAAAGAGCTTCTGCTAAAAGTGATCTCACAATATAATATTACGTTAAAAAATAAAAACATAACCTTAATGAGCGACTTTCATTCGTTTGAATCCTCAATCGTTGAAGAAGATATCAGCCAAATCGAGATAGTATTCAACAACTTAATTAGTAATGCCATTAAATATGGTGAAGAGGATTTTTTTGAAATAAAACTAGGGAGTGACACTACTCGTACATTAAAATTTACGATCTCCAATAAAACCACTCGCCTGAAAACGGAGCATTTAGCGTATATCTGGGACCCATTCTATGTAATTGAAGAGTCTCGAAATAAAGAAATCTCCGGTACTGGACTTGGTCTGTCCATCGTCGCGGAGATTCTTGGCAAAAATGATCTGAAATACGAGTCCAAATTAGAGGACTCATATATTAGTTTTAGTATTTGGTTTGAAGTTAAGGAAGGAATTTTGGAACTGTAGGAGCGTTAGCGTTCGCCTGAAAGCTTTCCGAAGGAAAGCTCGCATCGGAAGCATAAGCTGTCTCCGGAGGTTATCCGCTGATAGCGGTAAAATCAAAAACATCTGGAGACAACAGCGACCGAAAGTCCAACATTCCCGCAGTTACGCACAACACCTATTAAAGATCTTTTCACCGCATCCATCGCAATATCATTAATTTAACTTCAATAGCGCCGCATTATCAATAAAAGTAGCCGTATTAAAAAGCAGCAAGACATCCTTGATATCATTTTGAGCCATATAATCACTGATGTTTCCATTATAATAACGGATATCGATCACATGGATTTCAGGCACATGCTGAGTTAGGAAAGGAATAACGCTATGTGCATAAGAGTCCTTGATGACGAGCAGCTTTTTCTGTTTGACCGTTGTTGGATCAAGCTGGCTGGTGATTTTCATGAGCGCATGTACGCCCCCTAGGAAATAAGAGTACTTATCCTTTTTCACCAGATAACTTAGGTCATACATACTTGTTAAAGTCTCACCGGTATCTTGAATGTACATTTGGGTGGATACCTCATGATTAGGTTTGTACATTTGAATGGAATCAGGTGTGACCCCGATAAATTGCCCCCGGGTATGATAGCTTCCGAGAAATGAATTACTCACAGTCTGAATCTGGTATTCGCTCTGGGACAGAGGCTGCCAGCCCATGCTTTGAGCATAGGCTACATAAGCTAAGTAGGCACCGTAGGTTGTCCAGTGATGGTCGGTCCGATAGTAAATGGGCTCTGCGGCATGTGGGCTAAGAACATCAAATCCATTTATAAAAGTAAGGCTATCTCCTACATCCTTAGCTATTGTTTGATTCACCTCAGCTTGCGAGTAGACAGGAGCTAACCAGGGTAGACGTTCCTTGTACAAGCCAACCGATGTCGGTGCGAGTAAGAAAGTGGTGTTTGCATCAGGATTGTTATCGGCAAAGCGTTTCACAGCTGCTGCATATTGCTGAACTTTAGTGTAATCAGGTGCTGCGAATTTTTCGAAAAGATAGCCGTCTTTTCCTTTATAGATTCCGTTATTCTCTTGCTGTAGCCTCATCTGTTCCACCGCCGATTTCACCCATACCCATTTGGCCCGAAATGGAAAATGATCAGTTACAAAGCTTTCGGCCTCTTCCGCATAGGTGTGGGATAATAAATTGTCCCATGTCAGATGGGGGGCCTTTTGCAAATACCGGTTCTCAAGCTCAGAGAAACGCTGAACAGGCAGTAAGAAAAAGAGGATAGCGACCAGAAATAACGTTGCAACAAATCCCCCAGCCAGGATTCGATCCGTCTTCTGCTTCATAAACAATCACCCCCTAATGGTTAGAACCGGAAATATAAAAATGGATTAAAGGTTGCATCTACTAAGTAGGCAACAGATAGGAAAAATAACACACCATACCAAACAAGAGCAGGAACCGATCTAGAATCCATCCGCTTGGAGAGCTTCACAGGTGTAGAGGCAAAGGTTAACACCACGAGTAGAATCGCGTTCGTGTAAGTGAAGTATAAAGTGGTGTTATTCCATAACGGCTGTCCATTAAAGCCAAGCATCGCTTGTAAGTAGCCAATGACCAGAGGAAGTTCTTCAAAAGCGAATAAGACCCATCCGATGAGTATAAGTACTACAGCATATAAATGTCTTGTCCAACGGGGGAGGCGGCTTAATAGCGTTAATCCCCACCATTTTTCAAAGATAAGAATGACCCCGAAGTATAATCCCCAGAGCAGAAAATTCCAGCTTGCCCCGTGCCAGATTCCCGTGAGCAGCCACACGATGAGAATGTTGCGCACTTGAACGCTTAACCCCCGGCGGTTGCCTCCAAGCGGGATGTAGACATAGTCACGAAACCAACTGCTAAGGGAAATATGCCATCTCCGCCAAAAGTCAGTAATACTCTGAGAGATATAAGGTTTGTTGAAGTTCTCGTTAAAGCGGAAGCCGAACATGAGACCGAGACCAATAGCCATATCCGAATACCCGCTGAAGTCAAAATAGATCTGAAAAGCAAACGCAATAATCCCAAGCCAAGCGGTAAAAGCAGGCAGGGAATCTAGATTGGAGCTGGATATGGTGTGCCAGAGCATACCGATGTTGTTGGCGAGCAGTACTTTTTTGGCTAATCCGATTATGAATCTCCGTACACCTTCTGCGAACATGGAGATATCGACCGTACGTTCACGTAGTTGCCCGGCAATGGTGTTATATTGAACAATCGGACCTGCTACTAACTGTGGAAACAGGGCTACGAATGTACCGAAATCAATCCAATTGCGTTGTGCTTTCGAAGTTCCTCTATAGACGTCAATAATGTAGGACATGGATTGAAAAGTATAAAATGAAATCCCAATAGGTAAAGGTAAATCCGTTAAAGGAATATGTGTACCGAGGAGTCCATTTATATTTTGGATGAGAAAATCTGCGTATTTAAAATACGACAATAAGCCTAGATTAATAATGACGGAACTAACCACAATCCACTTGCGCTGCACCGCAGTCAGCTTTGGTCTGCTGAGCAGTAGACCAAAGCTGTAATCTGTAATGGTGGACAGCAACATGATTACAATGTAGACAGGTTCGCCCCAAGCATAAAAAACCAGGCTGCTTAAAAACAATATGAGGTTTTTGATTCGCCAGGGCGAAACATAATAGAGCGCTAGGACAGCCGGCAGGAATAGGAATAGGAAAAGTAGGCTGCTGAATACCATGGTTATTTATTTTTCTGTGAAGTAAGTATCGAAGTCTGCTACGAGTTTATCTTGATCCGCAGGATCAGCAATAACGAACAGGAAATAGTTACCCTTTTTAATAAGTTTATAGTTCTTGGCATTTTCGTATTGATCAGGCAGATAGGTTTCGAATTGTTTTTGAACATCTGTTGCACGCGCTTTGATGGCATCCTCAACAGTAGTCATATCTTTTACATCTTTAACTTTCAGAACGGCGATTTCGTTAGTTTTCACATTCATCATAGGCATTCTAATGCTATAATCTTCAAGCAATTCTGGGTTGAGATGATATAGCTGTTCGACTGTAGCCGCATCAAGCTCCATTAATGATGGCTGCTCTACTTTGCTCAGCATTTGATCGACCATTTCTTTTGCAGTTAGATTCGTTTCAATGGCAGCTCCATTGTTACTGTTGTTGCTGGAACAGGCGCCAAGCACCACACTTAGTACAATGGTTAACGCTAGCATGAAGGTATGCTTTTTCAACTTAGGTCACTCTCCTTGATGTATTGTCTGAATTTCTCTAGTTACTAACGTATATAGTCGATAGAATGTTGCGCTGGGGACTTACTCCGGATACTTTACCCATATTTTTGCGGAAATATGATATTCACATGAATTCATGCAAAGATCTTCCTCTCTTAGCTTGCGCAATGGTTGGTTATACTGTTACTGTAAGATAGATAGTTTTTAATAGAAGGGGATTGAACGGAATGATCGAAGAACTGAACAATGAACTACCGGAGAATTATGAGGAATTAAAGAAAGCTGCCAACCGCTCTGCGGATTGGAGAGCGCGTCTAGAAGCAGTTGAAGAGCTGGGACAGACCAACCACAAACAAATTATCGATATCCTGACGCGTTTAATGGAGAGCGATCCTGTATATACAGTTCAAGAAGCTGCTTACCTTAAGCTGAAGGCTTTTGGTGAAGACGTTAAGGTGCCATCGAAGAACAAGCCTGAACTAGTTAAAGGCGTATCCAAGATCCTGCTGAGAATTAAAAAGAGCCTGCCAAGAGATCATTCTTACGAGGACTTCAAAGAGAAGCTGAAGAAGATGAGAGTTGACGTGTACGACGCTTATGAAGGTGAAAAAGGCGCTGACTTCGATACGTGGCTGATGAAGATGTGGACTTCCGCAAATAAGTAAAGGATGACAATATGCACACCAATAAATTGACAGAACAATTTCAAGAATACCTTAAGCTGTCCGCAGAATTACGCCCTGATTATATTGCCAGCTTGGGCAAGGGTGGTAACGAAGCAAAGATTACGGCTGTTTTGCCGGAGACTCCTGAACTGCTGAAAGCTATTTATAGCACTGTCTCAGGGACAAGCAGTGAGGAAGAGGAACCAAGCCTTATCGAATTTATTCCAGGGTACCGCCTGATTCATATGGATGAATATGAAGAGGAGATGAAGGTATTAGCTGGGATATTGGAGGAAAAAGGTCAACATCCTGATGGAGTTATCTTGCCTATCTTAACGAACTATGGCAGTGATTTCATTTGTTATTATAAGTCTGCTGAGGGTGTGGAACAGGTATGTGACCTGCTCCATGATTTCGGCGATTTAATTGTGATGTATGATTCGCCTGATAAATTCCTAGAGACCTTATGCGAGTTCTACAAGCAGGAGGTTTATTTCCTGGATGAAGAGGGCTACCTCGATTGCGATTTAGTATTAGAAGGCGAAGTTGGTGCGGCGCTGAACCCGGATGCGAAATATTGGTCCGAGTAACGGCCTGATGCCAAATAAACAAGAGCAGCAGTCCATTTATGGACTAGCTGCTCTTTATTTTTTAATAAGGTGAATTTTATGGCTATGTTTATTCCTGCGCAGCTTGGTTCTCTTGCTCACGAAGCTCTACTCGCCGTATTTTACCGGAGGTCGTCTTCGGAAGATCCTGAATAAACTCGATTTTGCGCGGATATTTATAAGGGGCTGTCCACTCTTTAACATGGGATTGCAGCTCTTTTACAAGCTCTGGTGAACCAACAATCTCATCCTTGAGCACGATAAATGCTTTAACAATGTGCCCACGGATCTCGTCTGGACTGGCTACGACCGCACATTCCTTGACGGAGGCATGCTTCATCAATGCTTCTTCTACCTCGAAAGGACCGATAGTGTAACCTGAGCTAATGATGATGTCATCCCCACGACCCTCGAACCAGAAATAACCATCTTCATCTTTTTTTGCCCGGTCGCCGGTTATGAAGAATTCGCCGTGTGTGGAGCTTTCTTTTCTACCGGGATCTTTGTAATAAGTGTGGAACAGGGCTGGCATACTCAAATGTACGGCAATATCACCAACCACTCCAGCAGGCAGTGGCTTGCCGTCTTCGTCCACAACCTCGACTAAGCCGGGAGCGATTGATTTACCCATAGAACCAATGCGTATTGGAGTATCTTTGAGTGTTCCGATAATTAGGGTGCTTTCCGTCTGGCCGTAACCATCACGGATTGTGATATCGAACTCACGCTGAAAGGTGTTAATGACCTCTTGATTTAATGGCTCTCCGGCAGATACTGCACAACGCAGGGTAGACAAGTCGTAACGACCTAAGTCTTCTGTTTTAGCCATTAGACGATATTCCGTTGGGGTGCAGCATAATACTTGAATTTTGTGATCCTGCAATAGCTGCAAATATTTTTTGGGATGAAAGGATCCACTATATACAAAACCTGTAGCTCCGTTGCCAAGAACGGTTAAGAAGGGACTCCAGATCCACTTTTGCCAGCCGGGAGCTGCTGTTGCCCAGACGGTGTCAGATCCTTGAATATCCAGCCATTGAGGTGAGGTGATCCGCAAGTGAGCATAACCCCAGCCGTGACTATGAACGACCGCTTTAGGGTTGCCAGTGGTACCTGAGGTGTAGGCGAGAATAGCCATATCATCCCGGCGGCTTGCGACTGCTGTGAAGGTCTCTGGTTGTCCAACCATAAGACTTTCTAGATCCAGCCAGCCTTCACCGAGTTCGTCTGAGCTGCCAGATACGGAAAGACGGTAATCGAGAGCAGGAAGATCCTCTGAGATTTTATTCACTTCCCCGGTTACTTCGGACCAAGCAATAACGGCTCTGGCTTCAGAATGGCGCAGGCGGTAGGATAAATCTTTGGCACGCAGCATTTCTGAGGATGGAATGATGGCAAGTCCTTGTTTCAGACAAGCTAAATAGATGACATAAGCGATGATGCGGCGTGGAACCATAACAAGAATACGATCCCCTTGTTGCAGCCCAAGCTTCGCAAGTCCTCCGGCCAGCCGGTTAGCTTGTTTGCGTAATTCACCGTAAGTAATTTCCTCATAATCTCCTTGCTCATTTAACCACTTAAGCGCAATCTTCTCAGGAGCATGGCTTTCCATTTCCGAAGTGAGATTGTAGAACTCAGGTGCGATCCATTGCTGATTATCCAATATGAACCTCTCCTATATCAAACAAGATGTGTATAACTGTTCTATTTAGTATATCACGTTATCCTAGTACCAGGTACTAGTACCTTGAGTTCTTAATGAATTTCGGGTTAAGATAATATGTGTAAGGTAAACTTATAATAGACCACAAATCCAGAAAGTGAGAACTTATGTTATGAATCACACAACTTTTGATGAAATATTCGCTATTATGGAAGCCTCATTTCCTACTTCTGAGATCAGAACCTTTGAGGGACAACAGGAGTTATTGGACGTTCCAGATTATCGTCTCATTACCGAGATGAATTCTGAGGGTAAAATTGTTGCTTTTATGGCCTGCTGGGAGTTTCCCGGCTTTCGTTTTGTAGAACATATAGCAGTCGACCCAAGCATCAGAGGTGGAGGAATTGGCAAAAAGCTGATGACTGAATACATCAGTCTATCTAACAAGCCTGTCCTTTTGGAAGTTGAGCGGCCACTGGGTGAAATGGAGCAGCGGAGAATCGGCTTTTATGAGCGGCTGGGCTTTCATTTGAACCCTTACGATTATGTGCAGCCTCCTTTGCGTGAAGGAAATGAAGATTTACCACTCTTAATTATGACTTACCCTAACCCTGTTGATGAAGAAGAATTCCAACTTTATAGAGAAATTTTATATTCAGAAGTGTATAAGGTTACAACTCCGTATCAAGGTTAAAGCCCTCAGCAATCCGTTAAATCCTTATGGGATAAGCGGGTTGCTGTTTTTCTTATACAAACCAGAGCTCCAGATGAATAGTTTCTTTACAAATTGGGTACAAGTTAAATACAACTTAGAGACATATTCCTTTAAAACTTGAGCTAAAGTAAAAACCGAGATTGATCTTCTAAGGAGGCATAACATATGAAAAGTAAAAAGTTCATTATAGCAACGATGGTATTTGGGATGGCAATTACAGGTTCGGCTGGTGTGTACGCAGGAACTAAGCTGCAAAAAATCACCGCATACCTCAATCACAGCATTGGATTTAAAGTGAATGGTGCAGCTTATACGCCTGTTGATAATAAAGGTAACACATTAGCTCCGATTACTTATAACAATACAACCTATCTTCCTGTACGTGCCTTGGCTGATGTGTTGAAGGTGCCAGTGACTTTTGATGCGGCAGCGAATCAGGTCATTCTGGGTACTGGAACTGTGGTGCCGGATAAAGATACATTAACACCAGTACAGTACAGCAACGCTCAAAAAGAACAAATTTCTAAAGCTTTTGCAAATTTCGATGGGTTTAAAACGGTTTATGCACCAGCACAAATGGTGAGTGGAGATGCTTTTCAAAAAGCAGCTAGCTCTGAAGATGGAGTGTACTTTTTGTTCGACCATATGAGGGTGAACGTTTCTCCACGTGACTACTCCTATGATTACAAAGGCGATACCGTAAAGCTTTCCAATGGTACAGAAGCTAAGTGGTACAGCCCTACCAGCGATTCATTGTTTTTGACCTATAAACTGGATGATCGTTTTGTGACGATTAGTTCTCCAGACAAGGCTTTGAGCAAGGCGCAATTAGAGAAGGTAGCCGTGAATGTGGTGAAATGGAGTAAATAACTCCTTTAAAAGCAAAGCTCAATTTACAAAAAGTAAAGCAGCAAGTCACTCCGATCCGGGAGGGCTTGCTGCTTTTTTTGTTTTCGTGTCTGCGTGTTCTATTTACTGTGCTGTTTATTAGGCAGCTTTTGGCTTGGTGTTCCTTTACCGTGATTCTGTTTGTTCTTTTCTGCTTTCTTCTGGGTGTCGTGTACTTTGTCTACAAAAGCCTGAGTATCGTCCATGTTTGTCCTCCTTGATCATAACCTTGCCGTTACTGTAACCACTTTTGCCTGATTAAATACACAAGCCGTTTTTACAAACTAGTGGATCAATCCGTACATTGTGAAAATATTTAGTAGTTACTATGAATGGATGCAAGCATTTCATAATAACAGTAAGGGAGACTGATTATGAACAGGTTATTAAAACAAGCAGTATCCATGACACTAGCCTTCGTTATGGTACTGGGACTTACATTTACAGGAATGCCAGCTTTTGCAGAAGACAGCAATGAGGATGCTGGATTACTGCAATTACAAATGCTAGAGCCAATAACACTACTGGCGGGCAATTCTACATGGAAATATCTAGATAACGGAACGGATCAAGGTTCGGTATGGCGGTCTGTTTACGATGATTCTACATGGGCATCAGGCCAAGCGCCGCTTGGTTATAAAGATTCTGGGGCCGGAGTCAGCAGCAAGCAATTTGGTGCTCTGAATACAAATATAAGCTACGGCACGGATAAAAAGAAGAAATATCGTACTTCCTATTTCCGGACAAATGTAACTGTGAATAAGGAAGAAATTACGAAATCGGATAAAGTATTAGGTAATTTTGCATTTGATGACGGAGTAGTGCTGTATCTGAATGGTGCAGAAATCTACCGCGAGGCTATGCCAGCTGGTGAAATCGACTATCAGACACTTAGTACAACTAATGGCAGTGATCCAAATGAGTATACAAAGGTTGACCTAACGGAAATCGTAAAAGCCAATCTGAAGGATGGAAGTAATGAGCTTTCAGCTGAAGTTCACCAGACGGGCGACACTAGCTCTGACCTTTATTGGGATATGAGCCTGATTGCTTATCCTGTAGTGGAGACAGTAGAACCTGGAGTTGGGAAGCCTGATTCTATCGCAATTACTTTTAATGGCAACCCGCAGACTAGTATGGGATTCAACTGGTATGCACCTGAAAGTGTGACTGGCACCAAACTGGAAGTAGTAGAAGCTTCTAAATTGGAGAATGGCCAGTTTCCTCCGGCAGGCGCTCAATCTTATGAAGGGACATCCGTTACAACTAGTGTGTATATGACAAAAGCGGATAAATCAGCTAAAAAACCAGTTGTGCTAACCAGCCATAAGGTAATAGCGGATCATCTGCAGCCGGGAACGGAATATGCTTACCGTGCTGGGGATGGACAAGCTGATAACTGGAGCGACGTAGGAACTTTTAAGACAGAAGGCTCCAGTAATCAGGCTTATAAATTCTTATATACAACGGATTCCCAAGGAACAACTGAAGAAGATTTTGATATCTGGAATCATACCCTTCAAGAAGGATTAGCTAAATTCCCGGAAAGTGAGTTTATCCTGAATTCTGGTGATTTGGTGGATAACGGTGATATTGAGGAGCAATGGGGATGGTTTTTCAATAAGCCTAAGGATATTTTAGCGAATATTCCGTTGGTTCCTTTGGTAGGCAACCATGAAAGTAAAAATTATAGCAATTATAGCTCTCATTTTAATTTGCCGAACGTATCGAATACAGGTGCGAAACCTGATGGTTCTGTATATTCTTTTGACTACGGTTCAGCACACTTTATGGTAATTAATACAGAATATTATGGTGCAAGCTCAAATCTTGAGAATAACGAAATTTACAATAAACAAGTGGAGTGGCTTCGTAGCGAAGCGGCAAAAAGCAATCAGAAATGGAAGGTTGTGCTTCTGCATAAATCTCCTTATTCCGTTGCCAATCACACCAATGATACAGATGTACTTTTTTACAGAGCGCAATTAACGAAGGTATTTGACGAGCTTGGCATTGACATGGTAATTGGCGGGCATGACCACACCTTTGCTAGAAGCTATCAGATGTACAACAACAAGCCATTGACGGATATTGTTCCGGACTCAAACGGAGTAGTAACTGATCCTAAGGGTACTTTATACCTGATTACAAATGCAGCGGGCAACAAGAAATACAACGTAGCTTCAGGAACATTCCCGTTTGCAGCTAAATACGGACAGCCTGGTAAGGAAATGTTCACGGGGATGACGGTAACGAATGATGAGCTTTCTTACGAAGCCTACACCACAACAACTGGTGGTTCTACAGACTTGTATGATAACTACAGCATTCATAAATCGGAAGTAGCAGTTAAACCTGTGCAAAATGCAAAGGCTACTGCAGCAGATGGTAGTAAAATAACGTTGACTTGGGATGCGCCAGCTTCCGGTGCACCAGTGTCTGGATATCGTATTTATGAGCAAAATGATCTGGTATCGGCAAATTGGACGGTCAGTGTTCCTAATGAAGAAGGTAAAGCTTCTTATACTTACACTGTAGAAAATACTAATCCAAACCAAACCTATCAATTTGTTATCAAAGCTGTAAGTGACAGAACAAATTCAGAAGCTGCTATCGCTTCAACGGATTCGATTAAAAAAGTTACAGTTACCTTTAATGGCGACCCAGTGAGTGCAAAAGGATTCACTTGGTACACAGCGTTGAAGTCTACTGGAAACGATCTGCAGGTTGTAGAAAATACGGGCGTTACTCCAGACTTTGCTAAGGCTGCTGAGTTTACAGGACGTTCGGCGGTTTCCAGAAATTCAAAGGATGAATTAGTTCATAAAGCGGAAGCTTCTGGCCTGAAAGCTGATACAAAATACTACTTCCGTGTAGGGGATAAAGCACTAGGCCTGTGGAGTACAGTGGGAACTTTTGAAACTGCCGCTAAGACAGGAGCATTTACTTTCATCGATTTGGCTGATACACAGGCTAAGACCGAAGATGAAGCGATTCTTTCCGGTGAAACGATGGCAAAAGCACTTACGACGTTCCCGAATGCTGAGTTTGTGGCGATTAACGGAGATATCGTGGATACCGGAACTAATGAATCCCAATGGAATTGGCTGCTTGGTCATTCGCAAGACACCCTGCTTAACACGACAATCGTGCCAGTGGCAGGGAATCATGAGGATAAGGCAAATGCCTTCTATGAGCACTACAATATTAAGGAAGCACCGGGCTCCGCCACAGAAACAGGAGCTTATTATTCCTATGATTACA
Source organism: Paenibacillus sp. FSL H7-0918 (assembly GCF_038007025.1). Taxonomy (NCBI): domain Bacteria; kingdom Bacillati; phylum Bacillota; class Bacilli; order Caryophanales; family Paenibacillaceae; genus Paenibacillus; species Paenibacillus sp. FSL H7-0918. The sequence continues at coordinate 1,129,264 of NZ_JBBOWJ010000002.1, read as the reverse complement.
GCAATGCTCACTTTGTAGTCCTGAATACAAATGAGAATTCCGATGAATTTGCTAACTTCAGCCAAGCACAGTTGGATTGGATGAAGGCTGACGTAAAAGCAGCGAAAGCTGCTGGTGCGAAATGGATTATCGTAGCTATGCATAAAGGTCCATACACAACCTCTAACCATGCTACTGACAAAGACATTATGGGTACAAATGGAGAAAGAGCGTTGGTTGCTCCAATGATGGCTGAACTGGGCATTGACTTAGTTCTTCAAGGCCACGACCATATTTATGCCCGGACCAAGCCAATTAAAGCTGATGGAACTGCGGCAGACACAGTGAAGATCAAGGAAAGCTTCAATGGTCAAACTGTAGAGTACACAGTAAATCCAGATGGAACGATCTATCTGATCCCAGCTACAGCGGGAGCGAAGGTTTACTACAAGAACATGAAACCAGAATTGGGAGATGCGTATTATAATCTCTTCGAAGTAGCAAATGAGAATACAGCCGCTAAATACGGACCGGACCCAAGTGATGCTACGCGTCCCAAACGCGGTCAAGTTCAGACCTTTGTAGGTATTACTGTAGATGCTGGCAAATTAACAGCTGTATCTTATGAGATCGATCAGAATATTAATGATGCTAAACCGTACGTTCTGGAAGAGTTCGGTATTATTAAGGAAGCAGATCCTGAAGTAAACCCAACACCAGAACCAACAACAGCGCCGACAACGGAACCGACAACAGCGCCAACAACGGAACCGACAACGGCGCCAACGGCAGCGCCAACGACAGCACCAACGACAGCGCCAACGACAGCACCAACACCAGCACCAACAACAGGATCATCAACAGGACCAGTGGCAACAACAAAACCGACAGCAACGCCAACGCCAACAGTAGCACCAACAGCTACACCAGCACCAACAACGGTGCCTACACCAACCGCAACACCAGTAGTCAAACCATCATTGACGGATACTGGCAGCCATTGGGCAGCAGCGGCTATTGAGAAAGCAGTAGCAGGGGGCTTCGTTAGTGGTTATCCGGATAATACTTTCCGTCCTAATCAGAAAGTAAATCGGGTTGAATTTATCACTATGCTGGCTCGTGCCCTGCAATTGCCAGACAGTGGTAGTACTTCAAGCTTTAAAGATTCAGTGAAGATTCCGGCATGGGCTAAGTCTTTTGTAGCTCAGGCAGTAGCTTTGCAAATTATCAGCGGCTATGATGATGGTACCTTCCGTCCTACGCAGGAGCTTACTCGCACTGAATTAGCAGTTATGGTTGTTAGGGCTCTGGGTATTACAGTAGATCCAAAAGCGACCTTAACCTTCAATGATGCTAAGGATGTACCCGCATGGGCAGTACCATATATTGCGGCAGCAGCAGAAGCGGGCATTGTGAATGGCATAGGACAAAATCGTTTCGCACCTAACCAGGTAGCGTCCCGGGCCGAAGCAGTAACAATCATTCTGAACCTGCTGGAGAAGCAAGGAAAGTAACTAAATCGGATGGTTTGAAAAAAGATTGCCTCAAGGTCATCGTTGATGACGGAGAGGCAATCTTTTTTTTCGTAGCTGGGTAGTGTGAGGGAGGAAGCGATACGGTGGTGTGGCGGAAAAGAGAGGCAAAAGTGCCTCTGATCTGAGCGAATGCGGCGATGCGGCGTGAAAGAGAGGCAAAAATGCCTCTGATCTGAGTAAATGAGGCGGATTGGCGTGAAAGAGAGGCAAAAGTGCCTTTGAAATGAGTGAATTCGGAGGAGTGGTGCGAAAGAGAGGCAAAAGTGCCTTTGATTTGAGCGAATACGGCGGAGTTGCAGTAAAGAGAGGCAAAAGTGCCTCAGAAATGAGCGAATGCTTTGGATTGGCATGAAAGAGAGGCAAAAGTGCCTCTGAAATGAGCGATTGCGGCGGATTGGCGTGAAAGAGAGGCAAAAGTGCCTTTGAAATGAGTGAATTCGGAGGAGTGTGCGAAAGAGAGGCAAAAGTGCCTTTGAAATGAGCGAATGCGGCGATTGGCGGACATGAGAGGCAAAAGTGCCTTTGAAATGAGTGAATGCGGCGGAGTGGCGGAGATAAGAGGCAAAAGAGACCACGCTCCTTCATCCTCTTTATATTTTCAACCAACATATGTTTAACGACCCACTCATTGACAGGATATCGAGCCCTGATAGCACGATAATCTTTAATTTATCCAGCATATCTTTAATTTTGCGGCTATTTGTAAGGAAAGATCTGGGTTAGATTAGGGTGGACTAATCAAAGTAAGGCAGGAGGGGTGCCGACAAAATTGAATGCGCTTGCACGATCGGGGTTGAATACAGAATGTGCTTGCACGAATGTGGTTGGATACAGAATCTGTAGGCAGAAGAGAGTAGAAGTAGAAGAAGAACAAGAAGTAGAAGAAGAAGAAGAAGAAGAAGAAGAAGAAGAAGTAGAAGAGGGTAGGAGCAGCAGAGGGACGGGACAACAGAAGTAATCTACTTGCTGTTCGGCGACATAGTGAGACACATTACGCTTCATGGATGAGAGTAACCGAAACAACTACAGGACGAGGAGAGTGGAAAATGAACCTTCACACCGGTAAAAAGGCGCGTCGTAAGCTGACATCAGCTGTTCTGGCGGCAGCTTTGCTAGTTTCAGGACTTCCCCTAACGGCTTACGCCGGCGATACGTGGCCTTTTACAGGAGACAGTGCGCCGGGTGCCAATCAGCCTAATGTACATGGATATACGAGCAGCCATATTGCGAACTGGAGTCCGGCAACCGATCCGGATGCAGAGCTGTTGAGATCGCGGGTGCCGCTGCAGAAGCGGAATGCCCCATTTGCTGCAACCCAAGCTAACCCAGCGCTTAGCGCAGATACACAGATGATCAACGTTGCTGGCGACTACGGGAATGCTTTTATTGAGAACGCACCGTATACGAACAAGTTTGCGCAGTATCACTTTAACTTTTGGCAATATATCGATTACTACTCCTACTGGCATGGTACAGCGACTGCGTATACCCCGCCGGAATATTATGATGAATTGGCCCAGAAGGACTGGCAGCAAAAATGGTTCGAATTTGGCATGCTGAACATCCCGAACCCTACCTACACCGATGCAGCGCATAAGAACGGCGTGTTGTCATTGGCGGGGATCTTTTTTTCCAATAATGACCGTGGACAGCAGACGTACAAACAAATGATAGTTAAAGATGAGAATGGTAATTTTCCGGTGGCGGATAAACTGATCGAGATGGCCGGGTATTTCGGGTTTGACGGTTATTTTGTAAATCAGGAAGAGATGAATCCGAATGTAGCGACCCAAGATATCCCCGATTACATCGCTTTTATGAAGGTGCTGCAAGAGGGCGGCCTGTATGTACAGTGGTACGACTCGCTGAACACCAATACCGGTGCTAATACGTTCGCCCGGACGATTAATGATACCAATATCTCCTTTTTAGTGGATAAAAGCACCAAGGAACCCGTCTCCAATTCGTTTTTCTTCGACTACGGGGCTGGCAATACACAGATTACCAACGCGGCTAATTACTTAAGCAATCTGAATGCCAGTCTGGGAACAAGCTACAACTTGTTTGAAGTTGGTTTTGCAGGGCTGGAAGCAGGTCGTGACCGGTTCAAGTCCGTTAACGGAACAGCGTTGATGAACAAGCTGGATAGCAATGGCTTGCCGCGGCTCAGCTTGGCTACACTCGGTGCGGACTTTGTTCATGCCGGTCTGGATGAGGACATGAACCTGTCTTACCCGGTCTCACACAGATCCGAAAATGACTACCAATGGATGACAAAACTGCGTGAGCAGCTATGGTGGTCAGGCCCGAACGTGGACCCTAAGAATACGGTCAAATCGGCAACCAATACCGTTGCCGATGTTTATGCCGACAACCGTTACTGGCCGGGAATCTCGTCCGTCATTGCGGAGCGTTCGGTGATTAAGGACAAGAACTTTTACACCAATTTTAACACTGGACAGGGCTTGTCCTATTCCGTGAACGGTGAAGTATCGAACCCGGATGAGTGGTCTAATATGAGCCTGCAGGATATCCCAGTGACTTGGCAGTGGTGGCAGGATACTGCTGGCAATAAGCTTACTGTAGATTTTGATTATGGACCGGAGTACAACCTTGCGAGTACAAACCGTTACAACTATGAGCAGATCGGTGCGTATAACGGTGGCAGTTCACTGGTGGTGAACGGCAATCTGAATGCGAAGAACTTCTTGCGTCTGTACAAAACAGAGCTGGAGGTCAATGGCAACTCCAAGCTGTCGATCAGCTTCAACAAGCCATCTGCCACAGATGCTTCGGCGATGGCAGTAGGACTCATCCTGGCTGATGATCCGAATACCGTCGTAGAGGTCGCTGTTCCAAACAGTGGTCAGCACTCGGACGGTTGGTTGACAAAGGAGCTGGACCTCAGTGCATACGCGGGTCATAATATTGCAGCCCTTGGACTGGTCTTCGATCCCGGGCAAGGAACAGCGTCCACCTACCAGATGAACGTCGGACAGCTGCGCGTCTATGACGGGTCTGCCGTAAAGCCCGCAGCTCCTGCGGAATTAGCAGTTGCGGAAGCTTTTACAGATACAGGTGAAATGGTTGTGAAGTGGAAGCTAGATCCCGATTACACTAAGATCAAGCAATATAATGTGTACGTGAATGATGTATTTATAGGCGGCAAATACGATGAGGTGTTCTACCTGAAGCATCTCCCGGTGAAATCCGGAACCCTTAAAGTGGTTGCAGTGGGTGCGGATGGAGTGGAGGGTGAAGCCGCAACGCTGGCTTTTGATCTGGATGCGGCGGTTTCCGGAGTGAAGGTGGATTCAAGTCCGGACGGGGAGTTGACTGTGAACTGGACGAACTCCGCCCAAGCTTCCGGTGACATTACCGTTCGAGTGCAGTCTTTGAATTGGATTACGACATCCGAACCGGTGTCACAGCAAGTGGTTGTCCCGGCAGGTGCAAGCACTGCGCTGTTCACGGGGATGCCGATAAACGGCGATGATTACATTGTCACCGTTACCGCAGGTAACACCGATCCAGTCTCGGTCAGCGGCCAGTTCATCGACACGGTCGCGGAACCTTACGCGGAAGAATGGTCCTGGACGGCCGGTAAGCTGAATCTGCCGATGCCGAATACCAGAGACTGGCGGTATATGTATGTGTATGAGGATGGGAATGCAAAATCTTTTGCCACAACGTATAGCTCTGGCAATAAGCCGATGATTATCCGTGGACGGACAACTAAGGCGAGCTTAAGCTTCACCTCGTCGGCAAAAGTTGTGCATGTGGTGATGGAGGATTATGCAGGCAACAGCTCCAAACCTTTCTATCTGAAAGGAAGCTATCCCGTTCTCTTTGATGCTAATGGGGGTGAACCAGCAAATACTGTGGCCGAGGCTGTGTATGGCACTTTGCTGATGGAGCCTACAGGCATTGCCAGAGAGGGTTATGACCTGGAAGGCTGGTACATTGGAGAAGGAGAAGATGCGCGAAGATGGAATTTTGCCGAAGATCTAATAACCGGTGAGCTGAACTTGCAAGCGAAGTGGGCCTTGCAAGCTCCAAAGGTGCAGATCGTAGGGGAAGGCTCCTTCCGTGAAAATACGTCCGCGACACTAACGGCAGTTGCCACTGGCGCAGGGCAGCTGACTTATGCCTGGTATGCGGACACAGGCAGCGGTTATGGAGATGCGTTGGGAGTGTCCGCCTCCTATACTATCCCTGCTTTGACTACCGGGATGGATGGCAATAAGTACAAGGTCATCGTCACCAATGAATCTGGTGACAGCAGTGAAGCAGAGTACACAATTAACTTAACTCCGGCTGAAGCACCATGGGAAGCGCCTGATTTCATAACCGATCTTCCGTCTGCACTTGATGTCATTACTGGTGAAGAAGTGAAGCTGTTCGTACAGATCCGCGGGGATGTGGAATCGGTTCGCTGGGAGACGAAGGCAGCAACCGCAGAGGAATGGACTGTGGCGGAGAGCGTGACTTCGGCGGTATACGCATTTACTGCTTCTGAAACAGACAGCGGTACGCAGTTCCGTGTGGTTCTGACTGGAAAAGAGGGAACGGAGCCTTCAACAAGAACCGGTAATGAACTTACGGTGACAGTACATCCGGCACCCGATGCGCCAATTATCACCTCTAATAGTGTAGATAAGAATCCGGCAGTTGTAGGTGATAAGGTGTCTTTTGCCGTAGTAGCTTCTGCAGTTTATGGCGAGTTAAGCTACCAATGGTTGAAAGACGGGCAGGCCATTGAAGGTGCTGTGGAGCGTAATTATACGATTCCTTCTGCAAAAGAAACAGACAGCGGCGAGTACACGGCCGTAGTCACCAACACCAAAATACTGAATGGTCACCCTTATACGGCTGTTCAAAAGAGCGGAATTATTAATTTCAAGGTCCACAATACTCCTGTATCTACACCGCAGCCGACATCGGCTCCAGGGACAGGTACGGGAACTGGTGGAGCGACTCCGGCAGCGACAGCAACACCGCTTCCAACTCCGACTAGTGCAACATTGACGATTCCAGCAAGTACACTCAGTGCACCTACTGAGAACGGCAAAGTGACGGTAATGGTGCCGGCAGGCGTTACAGCTATCGAGCTGCCTGTAAATGCAGGTGAGTTGCTAGGGATCCGTCAACTTGAATTGTCCGCTTCGGGAACCACACTTGGTATTGCGCCGGAATTGCTGGTGCAATTGAAGGCTCTGCTTAATGAAGCCCAAGCTTCAGGCAGCAAGATTCTGGTGAAGCTCAGCCCGGAGACTTTGAACATGAGCACACTGAAAGTAGAGCGTGGGGTGGTCTTGCGGGGTACAGGTATGACGTTTGATCTGAGCATCATCGCGGGGAATGGCACATCTAGCCGTCTTCCAAGCTTCAGCAAACCAGTAACCTTACAATGGAGTGCAACAAATACGGATTATAATACTAATTTGCTTGGTTTATATGCTATTGCTGAAGGGGGTTCGCTTACCTATCTCGGCGGAGTGTATGCGAATGGCTTCCTGCAAGGGGAGTTTAGCGGAACAGGCAGGCTGGCTGTGCTGGAGTACAATAAATCCTTCGCTGATGTTCCGTCTACTCACTGGGCTGCGGACACTATCCGCCAGCTGGCGGCTAAACATCTGGTACAAGGCACTTCCGAAAATGGATTTGAACCCGCCCGCAGGATTACAAGAGCGGAATTTGTGAAGCTGCTGGCTGGCGTGCTGGGACTGCAAGATCAGGCGGAATTGAAATTTAGTGATGTGCCTTCTGGTGTCTGGTATGAGCAGGACCTGGCGCGTCTGGTCCGGGCAGGTATTGTAGGTGGACGCACTGCTGAGCAGTTCGATCCGAGTGCGAACATCAGCCGCCAGGAGATTGTCACTATGCTAATGCGTGCCTATGTACTGGAGCATGGAGCGCTTCAGTCATCAGCCCCGGCAACATTCACCGATTCCGGTGAGGTAGCAGCCTGGGCGGCAGACAGCGTGAATGCTGCTTCATCACTGGGTCTGGTGAATGGCCGCACGGACGGGAAGTTTGTTCCCGGTGGCTTGGCGACCCGTGCCGAGGCTGCGCAGTTCATCTTGAATTACATCCGGTAGATTATATTGCCTCACCACGGTCTGCCCAAGGAGCCCTTTGCTCCATGGGCAGACTGTCTTTGCTTGGCGGAGGATTGCAAGCTTTTACCAGCCACAGGCAGGAAGCACCTCATGCTATACTTTATTCATAATGACAAGCAGCGAAGCTTAGTCTTCCCCCTGCTGTAGGAGGTTGCTGATGTTTCCGGGGAAATTGTACAGAAAGTATCTGAAGAATAATCTGTTTATGAAAATCATCCTGCTCTTCTCAGTCATTGCCGTGGTCACCATTATCACCTTCTCCTACCTGATGTTCTTGCTCATGTCTCAGGCTGTAGTGCAGCGGCAGATGGAGATTCAGAAACGTACCGTGGAGAGCATCAACAGCTATATTGAGCAGAAATATGACTCTGTACAGTCTATGATGCGGGACGTGTACCGGGACACGGAGCTGACTGCTAATACGTCGTATTTGCTGGAGCATCCGTATGAAGATTACGTGAGGTACCGGCTGGACCGCTATTTCAACGAAAGTAATGCTACGACGGATACCGTGCAGTTTTTTCGCAATCAAGTTGAAGATGATCCTGATATCCGCAGTTTAATGCTCTACAGTGCAGCTGAACAGCAGCTGTATGTCTATAATGACCAAGGCAAATTTCAGATTATTTCCACTAATGCAGCCCACTCTTTCGTACCGGATGCGCTGTATCTGGAGGAGGAAGGGAGTGTCACTGCTCCAAACACTTGGGTCAGTCAGGCGATCTCATCTCCGGAGGGGCCAATGTTTACGGTCCGTACCCCAGTCAATAACAAGATATCACTGCGCAACATTGGTCAGCTTCTAGTCTATTTTGATGCCAGTGAGGTCTGGGGGAGTATGGGCAATTATAAGGATGACTTCAAGGGAAAGATTCTGGTGCTGGCAGCGGATGGGGATGTGTTATTTGATACCTCGGGCACCTATTATGGAAAGCGCTATCCTTATCCCGAGCAGATGAATTCTGCCTATACAGATGGTGAAGAAGTCGGCGGGATGATCATTACTAAGCAGACTCACACCCAAGGCGGATTTACTGTGTTGAGTGCTGTACCTAAGCAGGAATTAGCCGCCACTTATAGGGGATTGCGGAACATGATCTTCATTATCTGCTTGATCTGCCTGTTGTTTGCGATTATTACACCCACTTTATTTATCAATAATTTTGCCAGACGGACTCATAAAATTATCAAGTTCACCCGCAAAGTGAAAAACGGTGACCTGGATGCCCGGATTACCGATGTCAGAGAAGACGAGCTGGGGCAGATCTCCAAGAGCTTCAACGACATGCTGGATGAGCTGAATCTTCATATAGACCGTGTGTTCAAGGCTGAAATCAAGCAAAAACATACCGAAATCGCCGCGCTTGAAGCCAGGGTAAACCCACATTTTCTCTACAATACCTTGGAGGTGATCCGAATGAGAGCAATCTCTCAAGGAGCTTCAGATGTCGGGGAGATGATCTACAGCTTGTCGGTGTTGTTCAAAAGCTATGTTCATCAGAAACCCAAGCATACGATGAAGGATGAACTAGAGGCCTGCCGTTTATATCTGGAGCTGTTCCGCATCCGTTATAAGGATAAATTCTCTTATACAATGGAATGCGGGAAAGAGCTTACAGGAAGAGTTGTACTCAAAATGTCGCTGCAGCCTATCATTGAAAACTACATTCTACATGGGATGCGCGTGGACAAGAATGATAATCACATCAGTGTGGCTGTGGTCAAGGATGGCCAATATTTGCGTGCGGTAGTTACAGACAATGGGCGGGGGATTGCCCCGGACAGATTGGTCCAGCTCAAAGAAGGTCTTTTGCAGCCAGATGAACAATCGGAATCATTCGGCCTGCGCAGTATTCATGAACGTTTGAAGCTGCTTTATGGCAGTGAGTATGGCATTGAATTACAAAGCGAAGCGGGTACCGGCACAACCGTGACTGTGTATTTTCCCGATCTGGGAGAGGATGATCCAAACCATGTATAAAATTTTCATTGTGGACGACGAGCCTTTTATTATCGAAGGATTATATGACATTGTGGATTGGGCAGCACTGGGGATGGAGATTGTCGGCCACGCCGAGAACGGACAGGAAGCGCTGGAGTCGTTGCGGTTTGTTCCAGCGGATATTCTGATTACGGATATTTCCATGCCGCTGATGAACGGGCTGGATCTGATCCGGGCCGTACGGGAGATTCAGCCGGAGATCAAAGTTGTTATCCTCAGCGGCTATGATGAGTTCGGTTATCTTAAGGAAGGAATGGCGCTCGGCATTGAAAATTATCTGCTCAAGCCTATTAATTTGCAAGAGTTCCGGGCAACATTAGTGACTGCCGCCGAGAAGCTGGGTGTCTCCCGTCAAGAGAGTCAATTCAATGCGCATAGTATTTCCATTCTGCGCGATAATGTGATGTACCGCTGGCTGCGGTGCCAGATTGGGCCGAAGGAATTCTGTGAACGGACTGATTTTCTGGGACTTAGACTAGATAAGCCGCTGGTGCAGGTAGCCCTGCTTCGCCCTGAACAGGACGCTGCCGAGCTATTTCAGGCGGTGGAAGAGGTTGTAGGCGGTAACCCGTCTTTGATTGCATTCCGGGATATGGATGGAGATACCGTGCTGCTGCATCTGCTTAGTGAGTATCAGCAGGGTAAAGAAGCGGTGGAAAGGCTTCATGCGCAGCTGCTGTTATCCCTAACTGGCGGTCCGCCAATGCGTCTGTCCGTAGGAACAGTGGAGGAGATGGAGGAGGCGGCGGCCCAGAGTTATGCCCATGCAAAGATGACTCAGGAATATTTCATGCTGTTTCCAGAGCGGAATTTGCTGCATTATGAGGAAGTTCAGGACAGGCATGAGGTTGCCGTCCAAGGCATGCCGCTGAATTGGGAAGATGATCTCAAGCTGATTATGGCGAAGGATAAGGAAGCGCTGCTGGTGCGGATCCAGGATCATTTTGAGCAGCTGCGGCGGATGGAGGGGATTACACCCGTGCTGCTGCAAGGCATTGCCATGGAATGGTTGATCCGCTTCAAGATGCAGCTGCAGGAGATTCGTCATGTGGAAGAACCGGAGCTTTTCGCAGACGGTTTTGGCCTCATTCGCTCTACAGTTTCCATAAATGAACTGACTCAGATTATTCAGGAAGCCGCTACCATTACGGTAGACGCCTTAGTTCGGGACGTAAAGAGTCCAGTCGTGCAGCAGGTGCTGAATTATATCCATGAGTCCTACAATGAAGATGTGTCACTGAAGACCCTCGGTGCCCAATACCATATTCACCCGGTGTATTTGGGACAGCTGTTCCATAAAGAGGTGAATGAGTCATTCACCGAATATATCAATAAATACCGGATTGAGAAGGCGAAGGAGCTGCTGCGGAATACCTCACTTAAAGTTCATGAAATCGCTCTCAAAGTAGGCTATTGGGAGACCGGCTATTTTTACAAACAGTTTAAGAAGCATGTCGGGATATCTCCTACGGAGTACAAAGGGCTTGTCTAGCGGACCCCCGCTGCAAGCTTTTTCTTTATTTTCTACATGATTTATTTAGTTTATCTTCTGTTTGAAAATGCTTTCATAAATTACAGTAAAGATAGTCCTTGAAGGAGAAAGCTGCTGGTTTAATTCCGGATTAGGCCAGCGATCTTGAGGTAAACAAAGGGGAGGTTATACAGGAATGGGCAACAACAAAAGAAAAAGGTTTTCCCTGTTACTGACATCACTTATGGCATTCTCGCTTGCGCTCAGCGCATGTGGCGGCGATTCAAACAACGCGGCAACTAACAGTTCAGGAGCGGGCGGCGACGGTGCATCATCCGAGAAACCAGTCGAACTGATCTGGTACACGATCGGCGGACCGCAGAAGGATCTGGACCGTGTCGTGGAAGAAGTCAATAAGTACACTAAAGAGAAGATAAATGTCACCCTGAAGATGAATATGATTGATTTTGGTGATTATACACAAAAAATGCAGGTCAAAGTAGCCGCTGGCGAACCCATGGACATTCTCTTTACGTGCTCCTGGGCGTTCGATTATGTGCAAAATGCCCGCAAAGGCGCTTTTATGGAATTGGACAGCCTGCTTAATGAATATGGAAAAGGCATCGTAGACACGATTGATCCGGCGTTCCTGGAAGGCTCCAAGGTAGATGGACATAATTATGCCGTACCTGCCAACAAAGAGCTTCCGGCGCAAGAAGTTTGGCGCTTTAATAAAGAGCTGCTCGACAAATATAACCTCGACATTTCCGGGGTGAACACAATGGAAAGCATTGAACCACTGCTGAAGACGATCAAAGAGAATGAACCGGGCATCACGCCTTACGCTATGGTGAAGGATTTCATGCCAGTGCTGCCGTTCGACTACATCATTGAAAAGATGCCAATGGCTGTTTATATGGACACAAAGGATTACAAGATCGTGAACATTCTGGAAACACCTGAACTCAAAAGCACTCTTGAAACCGTTCGCAAATATTACAAGGCAGGTTATATCTCGCCGGAAGTAGCAACTACAACTTCGGTGGATGATCTCTATAAATCTTCGAACTGGTTCATGGATCGTGCGGCTACCCAGCCGATGGCGGATAATCTGTGGTCGGCAAGCTACGGCTATCCTGTAGTTTCCACGCCAGCTGGAAAACCTTACATTTACAACTGGTCCGTTATGGGTTCGATGCAAGCCATCTCGGCTAACTCCGCATATCCGGAGAAAGCGATGGAGTTCCTGAACCTGCTCAACACCGATCCGGTGCTGCGCAACATGATTGACTCCGGAATCGAAGGCGTGCACTACGAGAAGACCGGTGAGAATTCTATGAAGAACCTGGATGAATCCAAGAACTATGACATGCCAACCTTCTCGCTGGGCAATATCATGATCAACTATTTGAACGAGGGTGACCCTGAGAACAAATGGGAAGAGTTCAAAAAGTTTAATGAATCCGGTGTGAATGCACCACTGCTTGGTTTTAACTTCGACACTTCCAAGGTGACCACTGAAATCGCTGCGGTTCAGAACGTAAAAGAAGAATACTGGTCACCACTGATGACTGGAACCGTTGATCCTGACGAGTATCTACCGAAAGCTATTGAGAAATTCAAGGCAGCCGGTTTGGACAAAATTATCGCTGAAGCGCAATCGCAAATTGATGCCTGGAAAGCGTCCAACAACAAGTAAAACATCAACGTAAGAGAAGATCGGGGCAGGGGCGTGGCCTCTGACCCGGTCTTTTTTTTGAAATATAAGGACATACAGGAGGGATCTAAGTGTGAAGACAATCAGCGGATTTATAAAAAATATTATGAATAACAAGATTATGCTGCTCATGGTTTTACCAGGTGCGCTTTGGTTTCTCTTTTTCTCTTACCTGCCGATGATAGGGACGATTATTGCATTCAAAGAATACCGCTTTAGCCGCGACGGCTTCTGGGCGAGTATTATCAACAGCAAATGGGTGGGGCTAGACAACTTCAAGTTTTTGTTTACCACCAATGACGCGTACATCATTACCCGCAACACCTTGCTCTACAATGGAGCGTTTATCCTGCTTGGCTTGATCTTGTCGGTTCTGATGGCGATTGTGCTGTCCGAGATTGTGAACAAGAAGCTGGCCAAAGTGTATCAGACCGGCATGTTCCTGCCCTACTTCCTGTCATGGGTCGTTGTCGGCTATTTTGCATTTAGTTTCCTGAGCTCCGAACGCGGGATGCTGAACCAGATCATGGGCTTTTTTGGCGCAGAGTCAATTCAGTGGTATTCGGAAAAAGCCTACTGGCCGTTCATCCTGATCCTAGTCTATCTGTGGAAAGCAGTTGGTTACAACAGCGTAGTTTATCTCGCAGCTATTATGGGGATCGACAAGTCGCTGTATGAAGCGGCGATGATCGACGGAGCTAGTAAGTTCCAACAGATTCGCAATATTACACTGCCGTTGCTGAGTCCAATTATCACGATCATGACCCTGCTGGCCATCGGTAAAATCTTCTACGCCGACTTCGGTCTCTTTTATCAGGTGCCTCGTAATTCCGGTACGCTCTACAGTGTCACGAATGTTATTGATACCTATGTCTATCAAGGCCTCAAAACAACGGGTGAGATTGGTATGAGCACTGCCGCAGGTCTGTATCAATCGGTTGTCGGCTTTACGCTAGTGATGACCTCTAACTATATTGTCCGCAAATACAACAAGGATAGCGCTTTGTTCTAGAACCTCATGAAAGGAGTGGGCCATATGTCTTCCATTACTAAGACTAAAAAAGAACGTGATTTCCACCATCTCTCAAAGCCCTGGAATGTCACTTTTAATCTGATAGCCGGCATCTTTGCGTTTCTGTGCGTGTTTCCGTTTCTGTTCGTCGTGATCATCTCCTTCACCGATGAGGTGGCGCTGGCGCGGGATGGCTATAAGCTGATTCCGGCAAAATGGAGTCTCGGCGCATACCGTTATGTGTTTGAATCCGGAGATATGCTGCTGCGTTCTTATGGTGTGACGATTTTTGTAACGGTGATAGGGACGATTATCAGCCTTTTGTTTATCGCTTTTTATGCGTATGCCATTTCCCGGAAAAGCTTCCGTTACCGCAATTTTTTCTCGTTCTTCGCGTTTTTTACCATGCTGTTCAACGGTGGACTTGTGCCGACTTATATTATCGTTACGCAGTTTCTAAGCCTGAAGGATACGATCTGGGCGTTGATTTTGCCGCTGGCGGTGAATGCTTTTTACATTATGATTCTGCGCACCTTCTACAGCACGAGTGTGCCTGATGCCATTATCGAATCCGGCAAAATCGACGGGGCGGGCGAGTTCCGTATCTTCCTGAAATTGGTGTTGCCTTTATCACTGCCCGGTCTGGCTACGATTGCTTTGTTCAGCACCCTCGGCTATTGGAATGACTGGTTCAATGCGCTGCTGTACATCGACAACCCGAATTTAGTCCCGCTGCAATCGATGCTGATGCGGATCGAGACCAGTATGCAGTTTATTTTGCAGAACTCCCAGAACAGTTCGCTCAGTCTGGAAGCTCTTCGCTCCATGCCGCAGGATACATCGCGGATGGCGATGGTCGTGCTGGCGACAGGACCGATTATTTTTGCCTATCCGTTCTTCCAGCGTTATTTCATTCAAGGTCTTACCGTAGGGGCTGTTAAGGAATGAGTTATACAAACCCGAATTTACCTGCTGAAGAACGGGCGGAGCATCTGCTCGGACTGATGACTTTGGAAGAGAAGGCCGGTCAGCTGATTCAGCCTTTTGGCTGGCAGGCCTATGAACATAGAGACGGTAAGATGACCTTGACAGAAAGCTTCAAGGAGAAGGTTGCCGGGGGCGGCGTGGGCTCGCTTTACGGGATGTTGCGCGCTGACCCGTGGACCGGCGTGACGCTGGCTACTGGCCTGTCTCCGCGTGAAGGTGCGGAAGCGGTGAATACGCTCCAGCGGTATGTGCTGGAGCATTCGCGGCTGGGCATTCCGGTATTGATCGGCGAGGAATGCTCGCATGGCCACATGGCGATCGGGGCCACCGTATTCCCGGTGCCCCTGTCGCTCGGCAGCTCCTGGAATGTAGAGCTGTATCGTGAGGTCTGCCGCGCCGTAGCGCTGGAGACACGCAGTCAGGGCGGTGCGGTTACGTATTCGCCGGTGCTGGATGTGGTGCGCGATCCCCGCTGGGGCCGCACCGAGGAGTGCTTCGGCGAGGACGCTTACCTGATCAGCGAGATGGCGGTTGCGGCTGTTGAAGGTCTGCAGGGGGAATCCTTGCAGAGCGGCGGCAGCGTGGGGGCTACGCTGAAGCATTTTGTGGGATACGGCAGCTCAGAAGGCGGCCGGAATGCCGGACCTGTGCACATGGGCTGGCGTGAACTGCTGGAAGTGGATCTGCTGCCCTTCAAAAAAGCGGTCGAAGCGGGTGCAGTCTCCATTATGCCTGCTTATAACGAAATAGACGGCGTGCCTTGCACGACAAATACAGAGCTACTAGAGGATATACTCCGCGAAGCTTGGGGATTTGAGGGTCTAATCATTACCGACTGCGGAGCTATAGAGATGCTGGCCTCTGGCCATGATGTGGCTGAAGATGGCATGGATGCAGCAGTGCAGTCACTGGAAGCCGGCATCGACATGGAGATGTCCGGGGAGATGTACGGCAAATACCTGGTGGATGCCGTTCGTGAAGACAAGCTGGACCCGGCACTGCTGGATCGGGCGGTCCGCCGTGTGCTGACGCTCAAGTTCAGGCTGGGCCTGTTCGAGCAACCATTCGCTGATCCCGATGCGGCTGAACGCGTCATCGGCAGCAAAGCGCATCAAGAGCTGGCCCGGCAAGTGGCGGGCGAGAGCATCATCCTGCTGAAAAATGAAGCAGGTGTGCTGCCATTGTCCAAGACCGCCGGCACGATCGCCGTCATTGGCCCTAACGCCGATGCCGGGTATAACCAGCTCGGCGATTATACCTCACCGCAGCCTCCGGCTAAGGTAGCGACCGTGCTCAGCGGCATCCGCAGCAAGCTGGCTGCAGAGCCGGAGCGGGTGCTCTATGCACCGGGCTGCCGGATCAAAGGCGATTCGCGCGAAGGTTTTGAAGCCGCGCTCGCTTGTGCAGAGCAGGCCGATACCGTTGTTATGGTCGTCGGCGGCTCCAGTGCACGCGATTTCGGGGAAGGCAGTATTGATCTTAAGACAGGCGCGTCCAAGGTGACGGAGAATGCCTGGAATGATATGGACTGCGGCGAAGGCATTGACCGGGTGTCATTGACCCTGTCGGGAGTGCAGCTGGAACTGATCCAGCAGGTTCATCAGCTCGGCAAACCTGTGATCGTTGTTTATATTAACGGCCGTCCGGTGAGTGAGCCTTGGATTGACGAGCATGTACATGCCATTCTGGAAGCCTGGTATCCAGGCCAAGAAGGCGGGCACGCTGTTGCGGATATCCTGTTCGGCGATGTGAACCCGTCCGGGAAGCTGACTGTATCCGTGCCGAAGCATGTGGGCCAGCTCCCGGTCTATTACAACGGTAAACGTTCCCGTGGCAAAAGATATCTGGAGGCCGATTCCCAGCCTCAATATCCGTTCGGCTTCGGGCTTAGCTACACTGAATTTACGTACTCCGGGTTGAAGGTGGAGCCGGAAGTAATTGCGGCTGGGGAGGCGGCTATAGTTTCCGTGGACGTTCAGAATACAGGAGACCGTGAGGGCGCAGAGGTGGTGCAACTGTACATTTCCGATGTCGCCAGTAAGGTCACCCGTCCCGCCAGGGAATTGAAGGCTTTTGACAAAATCAAGTTGGCTCCGGGTGAGAAGCAAACCGTGTTGTTCACGGTAGGGCCGGAGCAATTGCAATATATCGGACCGGATTTAAGACCTGTTGTAGAGCCAGGAGCGTTTAAAGTGCTGGTGGGTAAGCATGTAAATGATACACTGAGCACCGATTTGACGGTGAGGGGGTAAAGACATGGAACGCATTAAACGCTTCATCCGCGAGCTCTCCGAGCAGCAATGGCTAGAGGTGCAGGAATTGCGCGATTGGGAGATTCTGTCCTCGGTGTATCAATTGCCGGGACAGTATGACAAGCTGCAGCCTTATAAGGACGGCAGCAATTATGATCTGTTCCCGAGTGTGCAAGGAACGACCTATTTCTTCCGCCGTACTTTGGAGATTCCGGCTAACTGGCTGCCGGGCCACATCGGGTTGATTTTTGCTTCCGGTGGGGAAGGGCTGCTGCGGGTGAACGGTGAATCGCGGCAAGGACTCGACCGCAATCATACCTTTGTAACTCTGGCAGGTGATCCATCGGGCCGTCCGTTGGACCTGGAAATCGAACTCTTCGATCCGGTCCCCGAGCCGGTGGACCCATTAAATCAACAGGCGGTGATCCAGCCGCCGATTCGGATGATCCACAGCCAGCTGGTGCTGGTGAATAGACCTGTGCAGAGTCTAATGTACACGGCAGTAGTGATTCGCGATTCGGCAATTCTGCTGCCTGAGCAGGACCAGCGCCGTAACCGGATGCTGGAAGCTTTGTATGTGGTAATGGATGAATTCGTTGGCCTTACCACGCAGGAGATCCGCGAGGGTGGTGAGATTACGCGAATCGAGCAGAAGCTGCGGGGCAGAGTCGGGGAGATCGGCGGTCATGCCGAAGGAACAATCCACATGGTGGGCCAGTCCCATATCGATATTGCCTGGCTGTGGCCTGCGCGCGAGACCGTGCGCAAGACGAGCCGGACATTCTCGACGGTGAATGCCCTGATGGACGAATATCCTGACTATCAATATGCGCAGAGCCAGCCGCTGCTGTTCGAATATTTGAAAGACAATGACCCGGTACTCTATGAGAAGGTCAAGGCACGCATCCGTGAAGGACGCTGGGAACTGGTCGGTGGGATGTGGATCGAACCGGATCTGAACATTCCGAGCGGAGAATCGCTAATGCGGCAAATGTTGTATGGCCAACGCTTTTATCTGGAAGAGTTCGGGCGCACCTCACAGATTGAGTGGCTGCCGGATACCTTCGGCTACTGTGCTTCTCTGCCGCAGATTCTGCAGCATGGTGGCATCAAATATTTTATGACCACCAAGCTGGGCTGGAATGACACCAATGTCTTCCCTTACGATCTGTTCGATTGGGTCGGCATTGACGGCACGCCGATGTTGTCTTACCTGAATCATGGGGTCAATGAGAATACGCTGCCCAAAGATATTCATGAACACTATCAGTCCTTCCGTGAAAAAGATAAACATAATGAGCAGATGCTGCTCTATGGGCATGGTGACGGCGGCGGCGGGGTCACCCGCGAGATGCTGGAATATATCCAGCGTGCCGAGCTAATGGTCGGCCAGCCGGAGAGTAAATACAGTAATGCCGCGGATTTCTTCGCGGGCATTACGCGCAGTCAGCCGCAGCTGCCGCAGTGGCGGGGCGATCTGTATCTGGAGCTGCACCGCGGCACCTACACCACGCACGGCCGCAACAAGCGGAACAACCGCAAGGCGGAAGTGTTGTACCGTGAAGCGGAGCTGTGGCAGACATTAGCTTCGCCGCAGCTGGACACGGAGCAACATGCCGTAGTTGCCGGGCAGCTGCATCAGGGCTGGAAGCTGATTTTGTTGAACCAGTTCCATGATATTATTCCGGGCTCGGCGATTACCGAAGCTTACGAGACCTCGGAGAAGGAATACGCAGAGGTATTTGAGCTTGGCCGTGTTGCGCTTCAGCCAGGGCTTGCGGCATTGGCCGGGAACATTAACACGTCAGGCGAGGGTACACCTTACATTGTTTTTAATGGTTTGGGTTGGACGCGGGATGCCGTGGTCGAACTTGCTCTCAGCGAAGAAGTAGCCGCCAGCGGAAACTTTGCGGTGTATGGCGAGGATAACGTACTGCTGGAAGCAGATGTCCTGACGGAGGAGGCAGCAGTTTCTGGTGTCGCGGTTCTCGTTCCGGAGATTCCGGCCTTTGGCTACAAAACAATCTGGATTCGTGATCTGTCTCAGAAAACATCCGATGAAAGTAATGTAGAATCTGCCGCTGCTGAACATAATCAAACTGCTGTAGGAGCTATTCCCTTCGGCGACCGTTGGGAGACGGACTATTATCGTATTACCTTTAACGAGCGGGGAGAAATCACCAGTCTTTTTGATAAAAAAGGAAACCGGGAGATCGTAAAATCCGGTGAGCCGGCGAACCGCTTCCACTTTTTCCATGACCGTCCGACGCTTTGGGATGCCTGGGACATTGACAACCGTTATGAAGCCCAACCCGCCGGGGAGGCTGAACTTATAGAAAAGGCAGTGATCCGCACTGGTGCGGTGCAGGATATTTTGCGCTTCCGCTGGAAGCTGGGCCAATCCGAGATTACTCAGGATATGATTCTACATCACCATAATCCCCGGATTGATTTCCAGACGCATGTGAGCTGGAACGAAGCCCATAAGCTGCTTAAGGTAGGGTTTCCGATTGATGTTGTGACGGATAAGGCGACTTACGAGATTCCATTTGGTGCGCTGGAACGTCCGACCCACCGCAACACCAGCTGGGAGCAGGCGCAGTATGAGGTTTGCGGGCATCGTTTTGCCGATGTATCGGAACGTGGATATGGCGTCAGTCTGCTGAATGATTGCAAATACGGCTATGACATCCAAGGCAGTACCATTCGTTTGTCGCTCCTGCGCGCGCCGAAATGGCCGGATGCTACTGCGGATCTCGGCGAGCACGACTTCACCTATTCGCTATATCCGCACCGTGGGGATTGGCGGGAGGCTCATACTGTTCGCCGTGCAGCAGAGCTAAATCATGAGCTGTATACTTTTGCCGCTTCATCAACACAGGGGCAGCTGCCGCCAACAGGCTCATTTATTGGATTCTCCGGTGAGCATGTGGTGCTGGATACGATTAAGCCATCCGAGGACGGGCAGGGGACTGTTCTCCGTTTCTACGAATCCTCGGGAGGCCGTGAGCAGGTTCAGCTCAAATGGCAGCATCCAGTTCAGAGCGTCTACCTGTCCAATGCTCTGGAAGAGCAGCTGGAATTGATCGAACATACGGCTGGCGGTGAATTGGAACTTCACTTTGCCCCTTACGAGATCAAAACAATTTACATCAGAAATTAAATAATCACATCACAGATGCAAAGGAGCATATCTCACTTGGAACAATTCCGATTACCCAAAATAGCAATGCCCCAGCTGCCGCTGCCGCAGGCCGTACAAGAAGTACTTGCCGAAGCAGAGGAGAAGCTGGCACATCGCCCGAAGCTGTTGCAGCTGTTCAAGAACTGTTTTCCGAATACGCTGGAGACGACGACTAAACTGCTGGATGACGGAACCACCTTTGTGATTACCGGCGATATTCCGGCCTCCTGGCTGCGTGATTCAGTGGAGCAGGTAATTCAATACGTGCCTCTGGCCAAAAACGATCCCGATCTCCAGCGCATTATCGGCGGTCTTATCAAACGCCATATTCAATATATTCATATCGATCCTTACGCCAATGCATTTAACGAGTCGGCCAATGACTGGCACTGGAACACTACGGATGTGACCGAGATGTCGCCATGGGTGTGGGAGCGTAAATTTGAGATTGATTCGTTATGTTTTGTTGTGCGCCTCGCTTATACCTACTGGAAAGAGACGGGCCTGACTGATTTCTTCGACGCTGGGTTCAAGTCGGCCATGCGCCAGATTTTCGATTTGTTCAAAAGAGAGCAGCGGCATTTCGAGCAGTCTCCGTACCGGTTCAGCCGCAATAACGGCATTCCGGAAGATTCTCTGCGCAATAGCGGTCTCGGTATGCCGGTGAACTATACCGGAATGATCTGGTCGGGCTTCCGGTCCAGCGATGATGCCTGTGATTTCCACTACAACATTCCTGGCAATATGTTCGCTGTTGTCGCGCTGCGCCAGATGCAGGAATTCGCGGAGTGGGTCTTCCGCGACCTAGAATTCCTGGCTGAACTTAAAGAGCTGGAATTTGAAGTGGATCATGGCATCAAGCTCTACGGCATTTATCGCCATCCGGAGTTTGGTCCGATTTATGCTTATGAGACCGACGGCTTCGGCAATTACTGCCTGATGGACGATGCGGGAACGCCCGGACTGATCTCCATTCCGTATCTGGGTTACGCTTCGGCGGATGATCCCATCTACCAGAACACCAGACGTTTCGCATTGAGCAAAGAAAATCCGTTCTATTATGAAGGCACAGCTGCCAAAGGGATCGGCAGCCCGCACACTCCGGAGAACTATATCTGGCATATGGCGTTGTCTATGCAGGGCATTACGGCTCAGACTGCCGAAGAGAAGCTGGAACTGATTGCGATGCTGGAAAGTACGGATGCTGGAACCGGATATATGCATGAAGGCTTCCATGTGGATGATCCTAGTGTATTTACCCGCAGCTGGTTTGCATGGTCGAACAGTTTGTTCTCGCAGCTTGTCTATCGGGCGATGAAGGAAGGTATTCTGTGAGCGGGGGCCGTATCATCCTGTTCGCGGACCCGTCTTTTCCCGGGTATACCGCAGCGGGCGGACTGACAGCGGAACAGGCACAGTCTATAGGAATACATCATACTGACCCTCCTGTTCATGCAGCACAGCTGGCCGAAACGCTGGACAGCGCCAAGGCCGGGGACTGCTTCGTTAGCTTCCATGCTCCGTACTTCCCGAAGGAGGCTTGGCCTTCCATCGTCGCCTATTTGAGCAGAGGCGGCAGCTTGATCAGCATTGGCGGTGCCCCGTTTAAGCATCCAGTCCGCCTAGTCGCTGAAGAGTGGCGGGTCGAAGCTGAGCAGACTGCCTATCACCGCCAGCTGCATATCCATGAAGCGCTGCAGGTGAGCAGCGCAGATCGCATACAGCAGCATGTCGCGCTTAGAGACATTCCGCTCTTTGTAGGCGATGAGCAGCTGCTGGCCCTGTCGGATACCTGGAACCTGGTGCCGCATGTCACTAAAAGCAGTGACCTGCCGGAGCAGATGGGTTCCAGTGGACCCATGGACACGCGGATCTACCCGCTGCTTAAGGGCATTACCGCCGCCGGGCGGGAAGTTTCAGCTCCAGCTGTGCTGTGGGAGCATATCGGCGGGCCTTTTGCCGGTGGCCGCTGGATCTTCATCGGCCAACCGCTTTCGCCTGATTTCTGGAATCAAGGCGGAACGGAAGCATTAACCCGCTGGGCAACTTTTGCCGCTCGGGGAGTAACAGAGCTGTGGCTGAAGCCTAACTATGCTTCTTATGAAGAAGGCGAGCGGCCGCTGCTGTTTTTGCAGGGTCAGCGGCTAAGCCGTAGCCAATCGTCACCGACATCAGCGCAGTGGACCCTGAACATCACTCTGAGCAAAGACGGGGAGTCTATCCCATGTTTCACTCACGAGTGCAAGCTTGAGGTCAGTCGCGAGCTGAACTTCCTACGTGTACCGCTTGCTGTAGAAATTCAACCTGGCCTGTATCATCTTTCTTGCCATGCTGTATCGGAAGAAGGCGAAGTGCGGATGTTGCGTCAAGGCTTTTGGGGATATGACGTGGGCCTGTTATCGCAGGGGGAACCGATTAAGGCGGGAAGAGATTATTTTATCAAAGACGGTCAGCCTTTACCTGTTGTCGGCATGACTTATATGACCTCTGACGTAGCGCGGAAGTTTCTATTCCTGCCAAATGCTGATGTCTGGAATCGGGATATGGCACAGATGCGGAAGGCAGGCATCAACTGGATTCGTACCGGCATCTGGACAGCCTACCGGAATATTATGCAGGTAGACGGTCACGCCTCGGAAGAAGTGCTGCGGGCGATTGATGCTTTTCTACTGACTGCTAAGCGGCATGAGCTGCAGGTTACCTTTACGTTCTTCTCCTTTACGCCGGAGACTTGGGAAGGGACGAATCCTTATCTCGATCCGCGCAGTGTAGAAGCGCAAAAACGGTTCATCCGCTCCATCATCGCACGGCATCGCACGACAACCCATGTGGATTGGGATTTGATCAATGAACCGTCAATGTTCGATCCGCCGCGGATTTTCTCGGACGGACCGAGCTCGGCGCGAGATAAATATGAACACGCTGCTTTCTCTGCTTGGCTGGAAGAACGCCATGGTGATATAACTTCGCTGCAAGAGCGCTGGAATATGACGCCGCTGGAATTGCCGGATTTTGCGGCTGCACAACCTCCTGAGCAAGAAGAGATTAACTTTAGTGTGCAGGATATTCATTCCGGAAAGCGCGGCACACGTTGGCTCGACTACTGCCTGTTCTCCATGGACATGCACAACGTATGGGCAAGGGAGCTTAGCGGGACTATCAAGGAACTCTGCCCAGATCATTTAGTGACCGTAGGGCAGGATGAGGCTTTAGGTGCCCAACGGCCATCGCCGTTCTTTTATGAGCGCGATGTCGATTACACCACTGTTCACAGCTGGTGGTTGAATGACAATCTGCTCTGGGATGGAATTTTTGCCAAAACCCATCATAAACCGAACCTCATTCAGGAGACCGGCATCATGTACGTAGAGACGCCAGACGGACGGGCTAAACGCAGTGAGGAAGAATTGCGGGCCATGCTGGAGCGCAAATATGCCTATGCGTTTGCTTCTGGAGGTGCCGGGGCTGTGCAATGGATCTGGAACACGAACTTTTATATGGATAATGCCAATGAATCACAGATCGGTGCGCTGCGGGCCGATGGGACTGAGAAGCCGGAAGCGGATGTGTCTTATGATTTTGGGCGGTTCATCGGCGAAGCCGGGGGATTATTTGACGGGCGGAAGCTGGAAGAGATTGCCGTGGTTTTCCCTTACTCTAATGACTTCTCTAACCGGAAGCTCGCCTTTGATGCGACTACCCGCCTGACGCGGATCTTATCTTATCAGCTTCATTTGCCTTTCCGCGCCGTATCGGAATACGATCTGGCTCCGCTGGAGGCAGAGCCGGCTAAGTTGATTCTCCTGCCGAGTGTGCACAATCTGGATAATGACGCCCTTCAGCAATTGCTGGACATAGTGGAGCGTACAGGTGCCGTTCTGCTCATTACTGGAGCATTGGGGGTTGATGCGTATTGGCAGCCTTCGGATCGTATGGACGCAATAGTAGGAGCCCGTAAACTTGGCAACATGCGCCGTGAGGAGCAGCTTCTATTGAACGGACGCAAGTTTGCGGTGTCCTATGGACAGAAGCGAATCGCGGAGCTAGTCAAAGAAACGCCAGCAAATGCAGATGTTGATTCGTCTAGCTCAGGTGGTGTGGGTGATCACCTCATCGAACGCCAGCTTGGCACAGGTCGCCTGATCTGGTGCCCGCTACCTTTAGAACTGAATGACCGCGACGAGCCGATCGCCGCGCTCTACCAATATGCTGCACAAGCCGCAGGTATCGAAACCGGGCTGGAATGGATCAGCGGTGGAGACCTGCCAGGTGTGTACGGGCGAAAGCTTGCTTTTGCAGAAGGTTCATTGTATATCTTCGTATCTGAATACGCCTGGGATGCCGAACTTGAAATAAAAGATCCTGCAACTGGAGCTCATTACTCATTTTTACTGGAGAAAGAACGTTCGGTGTTGTTTGCAGCTGATTCAGCGGGCAAGCTGGTAGCTGTCTACAGACCTGAAGAGGTTAACATTACGCTTAATAAATGCTGAAGAACTGAGGTGTACACACAGATGACCCACACAACAACCAAAACAGCCCATATCGTGTCCCATACTCACTGGGACCGTGAATGGTATTTGCCCTATGAGAAACACCACGTCCGTCTGGTTCAGCTGGTGGATGCACTGCTTGCCAAGCTGGACGGAGATTCCGCCTTCCGCAGTTTTTACCTCGATGGGCAAACCATTATTCTGGAGGATTATCTTCAGGTTCGGCCAGAGAACAAAGAGAAGCTGGAGAAGTATATCCGGGATGGGCGAATCTTGATTGGACCTTGGTACATTTTGCAGGATGCGTTCCTGACGAGCGGCGAGGCAAATGTGCGGAATATGCAGATCGGCCATCAGGATGCCGAGAAATACGGCGAGCCTTCCAAAATCGGCTATTTTCCCGATACGTTTGGATTGGTCGGACAGACTCCGCAGCTGATGTTGCAGTCAGGGATTACGAATGCTTTTTTTGGACGCGGGGTGAAGCCTACGGGATTTAACAACACTGTATCGGATGCAGGTTATGAGTCCTCTTTCTCCGAGCTGATCTGGGAAGGGCCGGATGGATCCAAAATTCTCGGTATCCTATTTGCCAACTGGTATTCTAACGGCAATGAAGTTCCTGTTGAGGAAGGTGCGGCTCGGGAATTCTGGGACCGTAAGCTTGCGGATGCAGAGAAGTATGCTTCAACGGGGGAGTTATTGTTCATGAACGGGTGCGACCACCAGCCTCTGCAATTGGATTTGCCGGAAGCTATCCGCACCGCCGAAAAGCTATACCCTGAAGTGAAGTTCGTGCATTCAAATTTCCCGGACTATCTGCAAGCCTTGGATCAGCAATTATCCTCGGGTCAGCGGGAGCTCTCCACCGTTACAGGGGAACTGCGCAGCCAGCGTACAGACGGATGGGGCACCTTAGTGAACACAGCCTCAGCCCGGGTGTATTTGAAGCAGATGAACCAGCTGGGCCAGACTCTTTTGGAAAAAGTAGCCGAGCCGCTGGCCTCCATCGCCCGCCTGTCCGGACAGGACTACCCGCACCATCTATTCACCTATGCCTGGAAGACGCTGATGCAGAACCATCCGCATGACAGTATCTGTGGTTGTAGTGTGGATGAAGTGCATCGTGAGATGGTAACTCGTTTTGATAAAAGCCGGCATGTTGCTGAGAGCATCATAGATGACAGTGCTAAGTTTATCGCAGATCAAGTGGAGACTTCTGGCTTTTCCGCATACGGGGAAGATGCAGTTCCTTTTATAGTGATGAATACCACGGGGTGGAAGCGTACGGGAACGGTAACTATAGAGCTGGATGCTGAACGGTTATATCTGCGCGAGGGTTATCCTTTGGATGAGACCGCCCGCAGAATGCTGGCTGTTGATTTGTCCGGCAGGATTCTCGTCGATCACACAGGGGAGGAATTAGCGTCTACAGTGGATGATCTGGGTTTAAGCTTTGGTTATGATCTGCCTGATGACCAATTCCGTCAGCCGTATATGTGCCGCAAAGTGAGACTTACTTTTGAAGCACGCAATGTGCCTGCACTTGGGCTTTGTACTTACGCTTGGGTACAATCAACTACGGAATCCGCTCAGGGAAGCTCTTTAATAGAAGGAGAGCGCAGCTTGGAGAATGCATCTCTCAAGGTAGTTGTTGCTGAGGATGGTTCATTTACGTTATTGGATAAGCATAGCGGTACCACTTATCGTGAGTTGGGGATTTACGAGAATACCGGAGACGTAGGCAATGAATACATGTACAAGCAGCCAGAAGGTGAACAAGCGCTGACGACCAAAGGCCAGCCTGCAGTTATTAAGGTGATTGAAGACTCTCCCTTCCGTGCGGCCATTGAGATCCGAATAGATTGGGAGATTCCGGCTTCGGCGGATGACACCTTGGAGGCGGAACAGCGTGCACTTGTGTATTATCCTGAGCGTAAAGCGCAGCGGAGTGTAAATACGGTGGTTTTGAAGCTTCGTACCGTCGTATCGCTGGAGCGGGAAGGCAAAGGTGTGCATATTGAATCCACAATTAATAACCAAGCCAAGGATCACCGGATACGAATGCTGTTCCCGACCGATCTGTCTACCGATGTGCATCGTGTGGATTCTATGTTTGAAGTGGCTACCCGAGATAATAATCCAGCACCAGAATGGGCAAATCCGAGCAACACTCAACATCAGCAATCCTTTGTGGATGTCAGCAATGGCGATGTAGGACTTACGGTAGCCAATCAGGGATTGAACGAATATGAGGTTCTGCGGGATGGACGCAATACTATTGCCGTCACCTTGCTACGCAGCGTAGGGGAATTGGGGGATTGGGGCTGGTTCCCAACACCGGAAGCTCAGTGCCTGGGCGAATATACAGCACAACTGGAGCTGATTCCTCATTCTGGTGAGGGAAGTGAACAGCGGGCATTTACAGAGGCCTATCAATTCCAGACCCCTTGGACGGTATGTCAGACCGGCCTGCATAGCGGGAAGTTGAACTCTGGATATACTCCATTGGTTTGGGAGGGAGATAACATGGCCTTCTCATCCATGAAAATGAACGGAACTTCCGGCGACTTGTTTTTGCGTTGGTACAATATGTCCGCTCAGCAGACACAGTTGCAACTGAAAGTGAATAGTCCTCAAGAGTATTTATTTAAGAGCAATATCTTAGAGCAGCCTAACCCTGCTTTACAAGGAGCAACGTCTTCGGTTCACCACTTAGAGGTCGGACCATCTGAGATTGTAACTGTAGGTGCGAAATTAAGCTTCTAAGTAAAAAGATGCCCCGGCGCTTCCCTGCCGGGGCATCTTTTTACTTACTTTCTTCTATAAGACTTGTGCCAATCTTGAATGGCCTCTTGGCGGGAGGGGAATCTCATCTGGATCCAATTGTTTGTTTCCCATTCATGAATCGCCTGCTGTTTAGTTTGGTAAAAGCTGTAGTCGCAAATGTTCCAGCTGTTATACAGTTTCTGATACCATTTCCCTTTAGGGATGTCGCGAGGGTAACGGCGGACGGCTTTATTGGCTTGTTTTTTAGCCCATGATGAACCATCTTTCTGTTGGTCGCTGCACACGGGTTGCTTTTTCACACTTCTGCTCATTGATTCTCCAACCTCCTTTTAGAGGGAAGCTAGAGATCATGCAAGGTCTTTATATGAATCACCTCTTTGCCAAAAAATAATGGAATTGATACCTATGTATGAAGGGGCTTTGATGTTAAATAGATAGACGCGGAAAAGGGGAATACGGTTGCGATACAATTGCGGAGAAGTATGTGTTTAGTTTTTTTAAAATAAAGCTTGCAATGCATCTCCATACATGATATATTCTAAGTCCGGCCAAGAAGTACACATGCCGAGCTCGAAAAGAAGTTAAAAAAGAGCTTGACATTAAATAGCCGAACATGATATAGTATAAGAGTTGATGCTGAGACATTGAACGGCGCCAACGAGAACTTGATCTTTGAAAACTGAACAACGAGTGAGTAGGAAATCACGCAAGTGAAATCCAAATTAGAGAATTAATTTTCTCGTCAGATGTTTCAAAATGAGCATATCGCTCTTTTCAATACTAATTGGAGAGTTTGATCCTGGCTCAGGACGAACGCTGGCGGCGTGCCTAATACATGCAAGTCGAGCGGAGTTATTTTGAAAGCTTGCTTTCAAAATAACTTAGCGGCGGACGGGTGAGTAACACGTGGCAACCTGCCCTTCAGACTGGGATAACTACCGGAAACGGTAGCTAATACCGGATAATTTCTTTTTCTCCTGAGAGAAGAATGAAAGACGGAGCAATCTGTCACTGAGGGATGGGCCTGCGGCGCATTAGCAAGTTGGTGGGGTAACGGCCCACCAAGGCGACGATGCGTAGCCGACCTGAGAGGGTGAACGGCCACACTGGGACTGAGACACGGCCCAGACTCCTACGGGAGGCAGCAGTAGGGAATCTTCCGCAATGGGCGAAAGCCTGACGGAGCAACGCCGCGTGAGTGATGAAGGTTTTCGGATCGTAAAGCTCTGTTGCCAGGGAAGAACGTCCGGTAGAGTAACTGCTACCGGAGTGACGGTACCTGAGAAGAAAGCCCCGGCTAACTACGTGCCAGCAGCCGCGGTAATACGTAGGGGGCAAGCGTTGTCCGGAATTATTGGGCGTAAGCGCGCGCAGGCGGCTATTTAAGTCTGGTGTTTAAACCTTGGGCTCAACCTGAGGTCGCACTGGAAACTGGGTGGCTTGAGTACAGAAGAGGAAAGTGGAATTCCACGTGTAGCGGTGAAATGCGTAGATATGTGGAGGAACACCAGTGGCGAAGGCGACTTTCTGGGCTGTAACTGACGCTGAGGCGCGAAAGCGTGGGGAGCAAACAGGATTAGATACCCTGGTAGTCCACGCCGTAAACGATGAGTGCTAGGTGTTAGGGGTTTCGATACCCTTGGTGCCGAAGTTAACACAGTAAGCACTCCGCCTGGGGAGTACGGTCGCAAGACTGAAACTCAAAGGAATTGACGGGGACCCGCACAAGCAGTGGAGTATGTGGTTTAATTCGAAGCAACGCGAAGAACCTTACCAGGTCTTGACATCCCTCTGAATCTGCTAGAGATAGCAGCGGCCTTCGGGACAGAGGAGACAGGTGGTGCATGGTTGTCGTCAGCTCGTGTCGTGAGATGTTGGGTTAAGTCCCGCAACGAGCGCAACCCTTAACTTTAGTTGCCAGCAGGTTAAGCTGGGCACTCTAGAGTGACTGCCGGTGACAAACCGGAGGAAGGTGGGGATGACGTCAAATCATCATGCCCCTTATGACCTGGGCTACACACGTACTACAATGGCGGTACAACGGGAAGCGAAGCCGCGAGGTGGAGCCAATCCCATCAAAGCCGGTCTCAGTTCGGATTGCAGGCTGCAACTCGCCTGCATGAAGTCGGAATTGCTAGTAATCGCGGATCAGCATGCCGCGGTGAATACGTTCCCGGGTCTTGTACACACCGCCCGTCACACCACGAGAGTTTACAACACCCGAAGTCGGTGGGGTAACCCGCAAGGGAGCCAGCCGCCGAAGGTGGGGTAGATGATTGGGGTGAAGTCGTAACAAGGTAGCCGTATCGGAAGGTGCGGCTGGATCACCTCCTTTCTATGGAGAATCGTTCTCTGCAATGAGGACATTCAAATCGGAAGCTCAGCTTCCAAAACTCAGGTTTAGGCCTGTTACTCACTCGTTGCTCAGTTTTGAGAGTTTAAGCTCTCAAGTAAGACTTGATCCTTGAAAACTGGATACCGAAACGAATTTGCGTTTTAGAACATCTTTTAGCAACTTGTGCAAACAAGTAAATGTTATTAGTGAGATTTTTCAAAGAAGATATCGTTCGATATTTTCCTACGGAAAAATCGAGGTTAAGCTAATAAGAGCACACGGAGGATGCCTAGGCGCCAGGAGCCGACGAAGGACGTGGCGAACAACGAAACTGCCTCGGGGAGCTGTAAGCAAGCTTTGATCCGGGGGTGTCCGAATGGGGAAACCCAGCTGTGGTAATTCGCAGTTACTCATTTCTGAATACATAGGAAATGTAGAGGCAGACCAGGGGAACTGAAACATCTAAGTACCCTGAGGAAGAGAAAACAATAGTGATTCCGTCAGTAGCGGCGAGCGAACGCGGAACAGCCTAAACCTAAGAGCTTGCTCTTAGGGGTTGTGGGACGTCTCACATGGAGTTACAAAGGAATATGGTAGGTGAAGAGGTCTGGAAAGGCCCGCGATAGAGGTAAAAGCCCTGTAACCTAAACTGTATTCTCTCCGAGACGGATCCCGAGTAGTGCGGGGCACGTGAAACCCCGTATGAATCCAGCAGGACCATCTGCTAAGGCTAAATACTACCTGGCGACCGATAGTGAAACAGTACCGTGAGGGAAAGGTGAAAAGCACCCCGGAAGGGGAGTGAAATAGAACCTGAAACCGTGTGCTTACAAAAAGTCAGAGCCCTATTAATGGGTGATGGCGTGCCTTTTGTAGAATGAACCGGCGAGTTACGTTTAACATGCAAGGTTAAGCCGAGAAGGTGGAGCCGCAGCGAAAGCGAGTCTGAATAGGGCGATTTAGTATGTGGACGTAGACCCGAAACCGTGTGATCTACCCCTGTCCAGGGTGAAGGTGCGGTAACACGCACTGGAGGCCCGAACCCACGTACGTTGAAAAGTGCGGGGATGAGGTGGGGTAGCGGAGAAATTCCAATCGAACTCGGAGATAGCTGGTTCTCCCCGAAATAGCTTTAGGGCTAGCCTCGGTATAAGAGTAGTGGAGGTAGAGCACTGATTGGGTGCGGGGTCCGCAAGGATTACCAAGCTCAGTCAAACTCCGAATGCCATATACTTATTGCCGGGAGTCAGACAGTGAGTGCTAAGATCCATTGTCAAAAGGGAAACAGCCCAGACCATCAGCTAAGGTCCCCAAGTGTGTGTTAAGTGGAAAGGATGTGGAGTTGCACAGACAACCAGGATGTTGGCTTAGAAGCAGCCACCATTGAAAGAGTGCGTAATAGCTCACTGGTCGAGTGACTCTGCGCCGAAAATGTAACGGGGCTAAACACACCACCGAAGCTATGGCTAGATGCTTTGCATCTGGGGTAGGGGAGCGTTGTGTAGGGGTTGAAGGTGTACTGAAAAGAGCGCTGGACACTACACAAGTGAGAATGCCGGTATGAGTAACGAAAAGATCAGTGAGAATCTGATCCGCCGAAAGCCCAAGGTTTCCTGAGGAAGGCTCGTCCGCTCAGGGTAAGTCGGGACCTAAGGCGAGGCCGAAAGGCGTAGTCGAAGGACAACAGTTTGAAATTACTGTACCACCGTAATCCGCTATGAGCGATGGGGTGACGCAGGAGGGTAGTGACGCGGACTGATGGATGTCCGTCTAAGCAGTGAGGCTGGTGTGTAGGCAAATCCGCACATCGTTAAGGCTGGGCTGTGATGGGGAGCGAAAATTATAGTAGCGAAGGTCATGATCTCACACTGCCAAGAAAAGCCTCTAGCCAGGAGAAGGTGCCCGTACCGCAAACCGACACAGGTAGGCGAGAAGAGAATTCTAAGGCGCGCGGAAGAACTCTCGTTAAGGAACTCGGCAAAATGACCCCGTAACTTCGGGAGAAGGGGTGCCCCGGTAGTGTGAATAGCACGAGGGGGCCGCAGTGAAAAGGCCCAAGCGACTGTTTAGCAAAAACACAGGTCTGTGCGAAGCCGCAAGGCGAAGTATACGGGCTGACGCCTGCCCGGTGCTGGAAGGTTAAGGGGAGTGGTTAGGGGTAACCCGAAGCTATGAACCGAAGCCCCAGTAAACGGCGGCCGTAACTATAACGGTCCTAAGGTAGCGAAATTCCTTGTCAGGTAAATTCTGACCCGCACGAATGGCGTAACGACTTGGGCGCTGTCTCAACGAGAGATCCGGTGAAATTTTAATACCTGTGAAGATGCAGGTTACCCGCGACAAGACGGAAAGACCCCATGGAGCTTTACTGCAGCTTGATATTGAATTTGGGTACGATCTGTACAGGATAGGTGGGAGCCGTAGAAATCGGAGCGCAAGCTTCGGTGGAGGCGCCGTTGGGATACCACCCTGATCGTATCTAGGTTCTAACCTAGTGCCCTAATCGGGTACGGGGACCGTGTCAGGCGGGCAGTTTGACTGGGGCGGTCGCCTCCTAAAGAGTAACGGAGGCGTTCCAAGGTTCCCTCAGAATGGTTGGAAATCATTCGCAGAGTGCAAAGGCATAAGGGAGCTTGACTGCGAGACCTACAAGTCGAGCAGGGACGAAAGTCGGACTTAGTGATCCGGTGGTACCGCATGGAAGGGCCATCGCTCAACGGATAAAAGCTACCCTGGGGATAACAGGCTTATCTCCCCCAAGAGTCCACATCGACGGGGAGGTTTGGCACCTCGATGTCGGCTCATCGCATCCTGGGGCTGAAGTAGGTCCCAAGGGTTGGGCTGTTCGCCCATTAAAGCGGTACGCGAGCTGGGTTCAGAACGTCGTGAGACAGTTCGGTCCCTATCTGTCGTGGGCGCAGGAAATTTGAGAGGAGCTGTCCTTAGTACGAGAGGACCGGGATGGACGTACCGCTGGTGCACCAGTTGTTCCGCCAGGAGCATGGCTGGGTAGCTACGTACGGACGGGATAAGCGCTGAAAGCATCTAAGCGTGAAGCCCCCTCAAGATGAGATTTCCCAATTAGTAAGACCCCTTGAAGACGACGAGGTAGATAGGTTGGAGGTGGAAGTGCAGCAATGCATGGAGCTGACCAATACTAATCGGTCGAGGGCTTATCCTAAAAATACCCCAAAAAGTGAAGAAAAGGCTGCGAAGCTAATTCCGAATACTTTCCGGGGGCCCCGAAGAGATGACGGGCGACGCAAATTCAATTCGGATTCAGTTTTCAGGCGATTAAGCCTGAGCATTTACGCTGTAAATGCCCGTTTGGTGGCGATAGCGGAGGGGTTCCACACGTACCCATCCCGAACACGACCGTTAAGCCCTCCAGCGCCGATGGTACTTGGACCGAAGGGTCCTGGGAGAGTAGGACGCCGCCAAGCGGACAACCACATTACCCGTGGTATTTTTTTTGCCCTTAATATTAATATGTCTTAGAAGGGCCTTTAGCTCAGCTGGTTAGAGCGCACCCCTGATAAGGGTGAGGTCGGTGGTTCGAGTCCACTAAGGCCCACCATATTCCCTGATAGCTCAGTTGGTAGAGCACTCGACTGTTAATCGAGTTGTCACAGGTTCGAGTCCTGTTCGGGGAGCCATTTATGGAGAGGTGTCCGAGTTTGGCCGAAGGAGCACGATTGGAAATCGTGTAGGCGCCACAAGCGTCTCGAGGGTTCGAATCCCTCTCTCTCCGCCATAAAAATTATTAGCATGGCCCGTTGGTCAAGGGGTTAAGACACCTCCCTTTCACGGAGGTAACATGGGTTCGAATCCCATACGGGTCATATCATGGAGGCTTAGCTCAGCTGGGAGAGCATCTGCCTTACAAGCAGAGGGTCGGGGGTTCGATCCCCTCAGCCTCCACCATATTATTTTCACTGACGCGGGGTGGAGCAGCCCGGTAGCTCGTCGGGCTCATAACCCGAAGGTCGCAGGTTCAAGTCCTGCCCCCGCAACCAATTTACTCTTATACATTATGTTTAGGGATAAGCTGGTATGGTGAAAATGAATAGTATATACTTATTAATGACGCGGGGTGGAGCAGCCCGGTAGCTCGTCGGGCTCATAACCCGAAGGCCGCAGGTTCAAATCCTGCCCCCGCAACCAATTTACACTTATGCATTATGTCTATGGAACCGTGGTGTAGTTGGCCTAACATGCCTGCCTGTCACGCAGGAGATCGCGGGTTCGAATCCCGTCGGTTCCGCCATTTAGTTAATTATTATTGGGGATTAGCCAAGCGGTAAGGCAACGGACTTTGACTCCGTCATGCATAGGTTCAAATCCTATATCCCCAGCCATTTATGAGAGCCATTAGCTCAGTTGGTAGAGCACCTGACTTTTAATCAGGGTGTCGAAGGTTCGAGTCCTTCATGGCTCACCATTTTCTTTAAAGTGTGCGCGTGTGGCGGAATTGGCAGACGCACCAGACTTAGGATCTGGCGTTTCACGACGTGGGGGTTCGAGTCCCTTCACGCGCACCATGTTTTTGCGGACGTGGCTCAGCGGTAGAGCATCGCCTTGCCAAGGCGAGGGTCGCGGGTTCGATTCCCGT
This sequence comes from Paenibacillus sp. FSL H7-0918, assembly GCF_038007025.1. NCBI lineage: Bacteria > Bacillati > Bacillota > Bacilli > Caryophanales > Paenibacillaceae > Paenibacillus > Paenibacillus sp. FSL H7-0918. The sequence goes on along the minus strand of NZ_JBBOWJ010000002.1, from coordinate 1,094,773 downwards.
CGTCCGCTCCATATAGATTTTGCGCCCTTAGCTCAGCTGGATAGAGCGTTTGACTACGAATCAAAAGGCCGGGAGTTCGAATCTCTCAGGGCGCGCCATTTTTATTACTAAGCAGTTATAGTATTGTTAACGGGATGTAGCTCAGCTTGGTAGAGCACCTGGTTTGGGACCAGGGGGTCGCATGTTCAAATCGTGTCATCCCGATTTTATACCTTTGCGGGTGTAGTTCAATGGTAGAACTTCAGCCTTCCAAGCTGATAGCGTGGGTTCGATTCCCATCACCCGCTTATAAAGAGAAACACCTGCCGGTATTAGGCGGGTGTTTTTTTGTATAGTTAAGCACGTATGGATACAATAGGAACTAGAGATTTTATTTGAGGAGGGGCCAATGTTTGAATTTGAAGCAAGGTTAGTCAGACCAGATACGAATGGGAGTTGGACATATCTTACGGTTCCTTTTGACGCTGAACAAATATATGAAACTAAATCAAGGATACAAGTTAAAGGAAGCCTGAATGACATTCCCTATAAAGGAACACTCATGCCGCATGGTAATGGGAAACATTTTATGGTCGTGAAAAAAGAACTGCGAGACTTAGCCCATGCTCAACCTGGAGATATAGTTCGGGTGACAATGGAACAAGATCATCAATTGCGAGAGATAGAAGCTCCAGAAGATTTTCTGGACGCACTAAGCAGCAGTGAGCAGGCAGAGGTATATTATAACAGCTTGGCTTATTCCTATCGGAAGGAATATGTGAGCTGGATCGAAGGGGCGAAAAGACCGGAAACCAGAGCAGCAAGGATCCAGAAGTCAGTTAATAAGCTGGAAGAAGGTTTGAGGCTTAAATAATAGAACAGCGTCCTCCTCCTTAATATCTGGAAAGGGACGCTGCTGTAGTGGGTATATAAGGGATCGTCCTTATATAAGAACGCCTACTTCACCATTATTCACGAACTTAATGCTTTCGATCTTCACCTCTAGTTGACCTGAAGGAATCGCTAGCTGACAAGTACTGCCGAGCTCAGCCAGCAGCAGCTGCATGCCTATAGGTGACAACATAGAAATCTTGTTATCGTTAGGTTCTGCTTGGTTAGGAAATACGATGGTATAGATATCTGTAGTATTATCGTCCAAGTAACGAAGCTGCAGCTGACTTCCGATAAAGACCTGTGAATTTAAATCTTCACCATTGAACTCAGTTAGTAATTGTTCCAGCTCGGAGCAATAACGGGATAACAGCGTTTCAGCGTTGCTTCTATCCTTGCTTCGTACCGGAAAGTATTGATTTAGAAATGCGATTTTTTCCTCATCAAAATAGATAAGCTGCTGAAGCAGCTGTGTCCGTGAGCCTTCATAGATAAGACTATGGTTCATAGTAGATTTCACCCCCTCTAAGTAGCACATTCCTTGTAAACCTGTTATGGTGTGTTGCCATCTTAAAATCCCTCCTATACAAATAGAGGTCCCCCAATGGAGACCTTCTGATCAGTATACCAGCTTCTATTTGTAAATCCAATCCATTTTAAAAGGGGAATTAAAACCTTCTAAATATTGTAATGAAAACCTTTGACTATTACATACTTGGGTGCTATGATAGGCTGATGCATAGGCATTTCGTAGAAAACTGCGAAATGCCTATACTGTATTTTGAAGATATTTTTACATTAATTGTTACCTGGGGAGTGATACGCCATGTACATTTCGTTGAGTTCACATATAGATTCCAGAACTATAAAATAACTACTTAATTTATTAAAGGAGGAGATCAGGATGATTCAAGTTAAAGAGTTTGTAGATGCTGATAATTCTTATGCAGAGAATAAAGCTAATGAGTTCCTGGCAGGACTACGGGAGGAACAGATTGTGAATATCTGTTACGGTTCGGTAGTTAAATCATCACGTGATGGGGCAGAGCACCAAAGAACCACTATACTGGTCGTGTATAAGACAAATGAAAGGCAATAACTGGAACACGTTTTTTTCATGTCTATCCATTGTCTCCACGCTGGGCGTTGTGATTGTCATCATTTATTATGTTTTCAGCTAATTAGCAAAAAGAGGACCTTTCCCATCTACGGGCAAAGGTCCTCTTTAGTTTATAAGTGCATTTACAATCTTACATTCCGTCTGGTACAGATAAACCCAAACCGGATGCGATACGCTGTCCCAAGTCTGGATCAGCTTTAAAGAAATGCTCAATCTGGAGACGTTTGATATCGTTACTTTCAACAGGAGTCATAGCGCCAACGATATTTTGAACTAGACGGGTACGTTCTTCTTCAGACATTAGACGGTACAAGTCACCTGGTTGTGTATAGTGATCGTCACTATTGTAGGAGACACTATCCGCATAACCAGAGATTTCGAACGGAGATGTTTTATGCTGCGGTGATTCTTTAGGTCCTCCTAAGCTGTTAGGCTCGTAATAGGCACCGGAACCGCCATTGTTGCCCAAGGCCATGCCACCATCACGTTGATAGTTCTTCACTTCTACTTTTGGACGGTTGATAGGTAAACTGTTATGGTTGGGACCAACCCGGTGACGGTGTGCATCACCATAAGCGAACAGACGGCCTTGTAGCAATTTATCAGGCGAAGCTTCAATACCAGGAACGAAAGAGCCGGGGGAGAATGTAACTTGTTCTACTTCAGCAAAGTAGTTCTCCGGATTGCGATCCAATACCATACGTCCAACCTCGATTAACGGATAATCTTTTTGCGACCAGACCTTTGTTACATCAAATGGATCAAAACGGTAAGTCTTCGCATCCTCGATTGGCATAATTTGCACGTAGAGCTTCCAAGCAGGGAAATCTCCTTTATCAATAGCATTAAACAAGTCCTCTGTATGATAATCCGGGTTTTCCCCAGCGATTTTGGCAGCAAGGTCTGCATCTAGATTCTTAATGCCTTGTTCTGTTTTGAAATGGTATTTCACCCAGACTGCATTGCCCTCGGCATTTACCCACTTGAAGGTATGGCTACCGAACCCATGCATATGTCTCAGCGTAGCTGGAATTCCGCGATCCGACATCAAAATCGTTACCTGATGCAGAGATTCAGGCGATAAAGACCAGAAGTCCCATACAGCATTCGGGTTCTTCAGATGTGTCTGTGGATCACGTTTCTGTGTATGAATAAAGTCCGGGAATTTAATCGCATCACGAACGAAGAATACAGGCGTATTGTTACCTACGAGATCATAGTTTCCTTCTTCAGTATAGAACTTCACGGCAAATCCACGAGGGTCGCGTACGGTATCAGCAGAACCTAATTCACCAGCTACAGTAGAAAAACGAATGAACAACGGTGTACGTTTGCCTACTTCAGACAAAAAGTTAGCTTTTGTGTATTGGGTTAGATCTTTTGTAACTTCAAAATACCCGTGAGCGCCAGCACCTTTAGCATGAACGACACGTTCAGGAACCCGTTCTCTGTTAAAGTGGGCTAATTTCTCAAGCAAATGGACATCTTGCAGTAAAGTGGGACCGCGGTCACCGGCTGTCATTGAATTCTGATTGTCGCCTACTGGAGCACCCCAGCTGGTTGTAAGATTATTATTATTGGAGCTCATTAATAGAATCACCTCGTGAGATTTGATTTTAGATTTAGTATAAGTTCTATATTAATGTTTTTTAGAGAAATTGCAACACTTTTTAAATAATTGACTCATTACAATATGTGGTAATCGTCATTACAGCGTTGGCACATTCAGATATATATGATAGACAAAGTGATTAATTACTTAGCAGAATTAAAAAAGAAACAGCGCATCCCTACCATCACTGAAGGGGTGCGCTGCATTTTTTGATATAGAAGATATTCGGTTCTTGTACTTAGGCTTTAATGTACATTCTGTTGTAATATTCATCTAACATTCTTTTGGTGGCAAACTCCGTACGGGTGGTTTCGATACTCTTTTTCATCATTTGTACCCACTGTTCACGATTCTCGTAAAAGGTTGGGAGTACACGTTTCAATAAGGTGTCGTACAGTGCATCACTATCATGCTTATCCAGCACCTCAAAGTCTGTAGTTTCGAAGCCGTCTCCAATCTGCCAGCCATTCTCACCATCGATGCAGGCTTCCGGCCACCAGCCATCCAGAATAGAACAGTTCAATACACCGTTCATAGCTGCTTTCATCCCGGAGGTGCCGCTGGCTTCCAATGGTCTGCGTGGATTGTTGAGCCAAATATCAGTACCGCGCGTCAGCTGGGCGCCAATCGTCATATCGTAATTCTCGAGGAACACAACACTCTTTGGATACTTTTTCATCATCGCTACTAGGTTACTGACGATTTTTTTACCGTTATCATCGAGTGGGTGCGCTTTGCCGGAGAATACAATTTGTATCTTTCCAGACTCCAGATAAGGTTCGATAATTTCTGGCTGCGAGAAGATCAGGTCGCTTCGTTTATATGGAGCTGCTCTGCGTGAGAAGCCGATGAGTAAATTGTCAGCATTTAAGCTAATGCCGGAACGTTCTTTGATGAACTGGATCAGTTCGCCCTTGATCTCTTTATGCACTGCCCATAAGTCTCCATCCTGTTCGTAGGCTTGCGTCATTCTATCATCTACCCAGGTAGGAGTATGGATGGCATTAGTAATGCCTATAATTTCCGATCTTCCGGCTACTTCCTTCCACATTTTATTAGCCGTATCGGCGTGTAGCTGGGCTACTGCGTTGGAAATACGTGATAGTCTTAGACCTGCAACCGTCATATTAAATGGCTCGCCGCCGATCCGCTCCATCTGGTCACGGGTTAAGCCGTTGAACGCACTCATATACTCAAGTCGGTCGAGAGGATGGGTTTCGTTGCCTTCTTTGATTGGTGTGTGGGTAGTGAATACGACTTCTTCGCGAGTGGCTTTCCACGCTTCTTCGAAGGTATGGCCTCCGGACATTTTTTCACGGATTAGTTCGATAGCCGCTAGAGCCGCATGACCCTCATTGAAGTGATAGACATCAATAGGGATTTGCAACGCACGCATAGCTTTGACTCCACCAATCCCAAGCACGATCTCTTGTGCGATCCGTTCTTCGCCGAACCAGCCGTACAATTGGCCTGTGATCCAGGCATCATTATTCTCGGGAATATCCGTATCCAGTAAATACAATGTGCTGTTGCCAAAATAATCAGTTTTCCATACTTTGCATACCACATCGGTTTTTCGGACTTTAACAGTTACCTTAACCCCTGTATCTTCAAGAAACTCATAAACATAATTGTGATAGGAGTCGTACGGATTGCCATTAGCATCAATCTTTTGGTCCGTGTAACCTTGTTTCCACTTCAGCCCAATAGGGATGATAGGGGCGTTGATATCTTTTGCACCCTTGATGTAGTCTCCGGCAAGAATGCCCAGACCTCCGGCATACATTTTGAAATCGGAATGCAGCCCGTACTCCATACTAAAATAAGCGACTGACGGTAATTTTTGTTCGTTCACTTGATAAGCCTCCTAATCACGGATTAGATTAAATTGCAGTGAAGCTGCGGGCATTATCTCAGGTGCAAACGTTTGCTCAAAATAGTGCAGGCAATCATTGTGGAAGCGATTGCACCACTATTCTAGCACACTCGATGAATAAAAGCATAACGTCAATTTGGTGAAAACAACCATTTTGAATCCAATTGAGCGGAATTGATTGATAAAGTGGACAGAAGCCCCTAAGATAAAGAGATTGAAGAAATAATTAATGGTGGTGTCTAAGTTGGATATAGTTGTGATTGGAAGCTTGAATATGGATATGGTGGTACGTACAAACCGGTCACCAAATGCAGGAGAAACCCTGATTGGACAAGCCTTTGCTCTATCTCCTGGCGGAAAAGGGGCAAATCAGGCCGTTGCCGCAGCACGTCTGGGTGCAGAGGTTAGTATGATCGGAAGAGTTGGAAAAGATACCTTTGGTAGCGAAATGCTGGAGATTATCAGGAATGAAGGCATTCATATAGAGCATATTTCTGTAAGTGAACATGAGGCAACAGGAGTCGCCTCAATCGTTATTGAAGAAGATGGAGAAAATCGGATTATCGTGGTACCTGGAGCGAATATTGAGCTTACGGTAGAGGATATTCAGGCATTGGAGGCTGTGATTAGCCAGGCTAAGATCATTGTGCTGCAGCTTGAAATGGATCTGGCGATGAGTGAGCAGGCGATTGCGATTGCCCATCGTAAGGGGATTCCGGTCATCCTTAATCCTGCACCAGCTAGAGTGCTAAAGGATGAGATGCTGGCTCAGGTATCTTACCTGACACCTAATGAGACGGAAGCCGGGATTTTGTCCGGAATGACTGTGGATAGCGCAGAGACTGCTGAGCAGGCAGCCCGTATTTTGCTGCAAAAAGGAGTACAGAACGTAATTGTAACCTTGGGTTCAAAAGGTGCCCTGATTGTGAATGCTGAAGGTGCCAAGGCTGTTCCAGGCTTCCCGGTAAAGGCGGTAGATACAGTTGCTGCCGGTGACTCATTTAATGGCGCATTAGCCCAGCAGCTGGTCATAGGGAAGACCTTGGAGGAAGCCGTGAGCTTCGCTAATGCTGTAGGTGCATTGGCTGTAGGGAAAGAAGGGGCGATCCCTTCATTGCCGCAGTTGTCCGAGGTCGAGCAATTTCTAAAACGTAAATCGCTGTAGAATAGACAGTACAGGATATTCAAGATCTATACTAGATGAGATAGGATAAGGAGCTTAAATAATGAGCAGAACAGTAACCGTTAAAAATGTGATCATCGGCGAAGGAATCCCTAAGATATGTGTTCCGCTAATTGGAGCGACCTTGTCTGAGCTGAAGCAGGAAGCGGAAGCGCTGAAAGTACTGCAACCTGATTTGGTGGAGTGGCGGACGGATTTTTTTGCTGAAGTGGAAGACGTTGCAGCTGTAAAGAACGCACTAAGCGAAATCTGTTCTGTGATTCCAGATCTGCCGCTGATTTTTACTTTTCGGAGTGCAAAAGAAGGCGGAGAGAAGCAAGTCAGCACGGAATATTACACAGCACTGAATAAAGCTGCTGCCGAGAGCGGTCTAGTAGATATAATAGATGTTGAACTATTTAATGATGAGCAGGATGTAAAGCTACTGGTCGAAGCTGCTCATGCTCATAACGTGTCTGTCATTATTTCAAATCATGATTTTCAGGGTACACCTCCTAAAGAGGAGATCATCTCACGGTTATGCAAGGCGCAGGAGCTTGGCGGGGATTTGCCCAAAATTGCCGTTATGCCCCAAGATGCAGGCGATGTGTTAACTTTGCTGGAAGCTACACATATCATGAAGGAAAAATATGCAGACCGTCCGATTATAACGATGTCTATGGCGGGAGCCGGGGTGATCAGCCGTTTGGCAGGTGAAGTTTTTGGTTCAGCGCTTACCTTCGGAGCTGCACATAAACCTTCTGCACCTGGCCAGGTAGCTGTCGCTGAGCTTCGGAATACATTGTCGCTGCTGCACCGCAGTCTGTGATTTCTGCTGATTGCTATTGCCTCAAAAAAAAGGCATCTGGAGTATCCGGATGCCTTTTTCTATTTTAAAATATTGTTCGTGCGCTTACGCATTTTTTCCCGTATATACATGTACGGCATCTCTTAGAAACGCAGCGAGTCCAGGGCGGCGTTTGTCATAGTATTCGGTAAAACGTTCATCATCAACATACAATTGTGCAACACCAGCATGAGCTTCTTTGGAATAGGAATTCCAGTAGAAGGAGAGCCACTCACGATGTAGGTCTGCACTTTTTTGCGCTAATACACTGGCAGGGTCTCCATGCTCCATTGCTTGCAAGAGTGTTTCGAACATCTCTTCCTCAAGCTGTTGTATAGCGGCATATTGTTCTTCTGTCATTCCTTTAAGCTTTTGGTTGGATTGATTAATGGTGTCATCTCCGTATTTCTCCCTTATTTCTTGGCCATATTTCTTTTCGTTGTCATCTACCAGCTTTTGTTTAAAGCCTTCGAATTTTTCAGTATCACTCATGGTAATTCTCCCTTCTTTTTGAGCCAGCGTCTTTTCGACGTTAGCGATTAATAGATCTAATTGCTGTCTTTTTTCCAGTAGCTTGTCATGATGCTCCCGCAGCGCTTTGGCTCCGTCGAATGAGGGCTCTGTCATAATAGCCTTGATACGTTCCAGACTTAAGCCAAGCTCCCGATAAAATAAAATTTGCTGTAGTAGATCTACTTCGGTACGGCCATAGATACGATACCCCGAAGAGTTGATTCTCGCCGGCTTAAGAATGCCAAACTCATCGTAGTAGCGCAGGGTCCGTGTGCTGATTCCAGCTAACTCTGCGAGCTTCTGCACTGTGTATTCCGTAGTATCACCTCCTACAAATCAAATGTACACCTTTACGTAACGTGAAGGTCAAATGGTTTTTTTAGCATATCCAAAACAGCGGCAGCTACCCTCTGAATGATCATGGGGAAGTCTGCCGCTGCTATGAATAAGTCTATAATGTTAAGCTTTGCTGCTTGAATTTATTTATGGCCCATCTGTGCTGTGAAATAATTGTGCAATTCCTCCAGCTTACGAGGGTCCGCAAGGGTTGCTTTGTCTGAGAAGTAGTGTTCAACGACAAGGTCCCAGGTAGGTACAATTTTTTGTGAGGTCATAGCCTTTATGGCTACCTTAACTGTTTTGCGTTCTTTGGCATTGGAGAAGGTATCTACGTAATGCTGTGAACGCTCAAAATCCAGATCCTTAAACACGGCGCGGAAGATCTCTGACGTCATCCGTGCATCATCCAGCGCCCGGTGTGCAGATCCAGTAGGCTCAAGCTCAAACAATGCCATCGCGCTTTCCACGCTGACATCATTGCTAAGACCACGCGCACGAAGAACTCCTTTGAGCAAATCGAAATACGTAGCGGACATCCAGTAGGATTCGTCCATCTTGTGCATGCGCACATCCTGAATGATTCGCTTCATGTCTTCGCCACCCCAGGTAAGCAGCAGAACTCCGTCTGTACTTAGATCAAGCCACTCTCTAAAAGCAGTGATGACTTTGGGGAAGCGGGCGGCAATATCGATTTCCTCTTGAGGGATACCCGTTTTTTTCTTAATAAAGGAATTCAGGGTGGAGAAATATATAGGTTTGATCAAGGAAGAAAACTCATCCTTATACTGCAGTGAAGAGTCTAACCGGACGGCTCCAATCTCAATGACCTCCATAGGGTGCTCGCTGGCAAACTTACGGCCGTTGAATTCGATGTCCAGAATAATATAATCCACAGGTACTTGCCTCCGTTTCCATGACTGACGCTGTAGTGCTTAATACGTCGACTTCTCTATTTTAACAAAAAAAGTGATGTAATGGGGAATATGGAGACAAGCTAATATTTGCACAAAAAAATGAACCATCGTAACATCTGCGCACTGGTTCATTTAATCACTATTAAAATTTAATCCTATAAAAGATTAATGTCCTGAATCGGCAGCAGGTTCAGGCATATGAATCGGCTGTTCATTTATAACGGATCCGTCATCAAGACGAAGCCAGGTATTGAAGTCTTGAGTGCCTTTGAACAGTTCGATGACGCGTGCTCCCCGCATAAAGCCTTCTTGTCCATAAGTATTGTAGCCGGTAGCACGGCCATAAGAAAGACGTATGCCATACAGGTTGCCGCTAAAATCGTTGATATGGTCATGTCCGCAGAAGGTGCCAAGCACATCACCCATTTCCAGCAAAGCTGAGAATAAGCCCGAGTTCACCTCAGGTGAGCATACACGCTCAAACTTATGCCCATGACAGACTTGTGTAGACCAGACATCCCGATATTCGGGAATTGGAATATGGAAGAAAGCCAAGGCAGGCAGCCTGTTCTCAGCAGTCTTCGGATTCAGCCGCGCAGATTCAGCCGTCAGCCAGTTGATCTGATTCCGCCCAATCCAATTGTAGCCCGGGATATCCTCATACTCGGAGTAGCCGCCAGAGTCCAGAAAATACAAAATAGCAGCCGAGTCGTCCTCCTGATCTTTAATTTCAAGAGTGTAATTGCCCGAGCCTTCCAGCTCTTCTGGACCGGCTTCGGTCAGGCAGTGGGGATGTTCCAGGGCAATTTGCATCAGTTCACTCTTTGAAATCAGAGTTTCTGTGTCATGGTTGCCAAATACAAAGGTCCAAGGGATGCCGGATCTCTCCACGGCAGCGACAGCCTCACGAAAAGCTTGTGCGGGGTGCTCGCATGCCTTGTTTCCCGGTGATACAGGACCCGTGTAAATAAGATCTCCCGTGAAAACCACAAGATCAGGTTGTTCCGCATCCAGAATGCGTTCCATCAGTGCCTCGGTAAGCTGATCCTCAGCTCTTCCATCCATCCAGTGCAGATCTGTAAATTGTACGATTTTAAAAGTGCCATCTTGCTGAAATGATAAACTGTGTCTCATTAGAATAATCTCCCTTACTATCGAATATTGAATAGCAAGCTGTGGAGGCGCCAACCCCTCATTGCGCCAAGAGGGCAATAAGGGCTGACGTCGTTAGAAGCATAGCTATACGCAGGTCAGCAGATCCAGATCCGCTGAGTGCAATGATCTCCAGAGTTTCTACCGATCATAATATCATATTCCCCAGGCTCGAAGACCAACTGATCGTCTTTTCCGTAGAACATTAACATTTCTCTGGTGATTTCGAAGGAAACCACCTGTTTCTCATGCGGTGCGAGTGTAATCTGCTGGAAGCCTTTCAGTTCCTTGACCGGGCGCACGACACTTGCGCTGACGTCGTGGATGTAGAGCTGAATGGTTTCCTTGCCGGCGATGTCCGAAGTATTCTCTACTTCAATGGAGGCAACCACCCGATCCGTAGCTTCAACATTGAAGCTGTTGTAAGCAAACTTGGAATAACTCAGGCCATAACCAAAACAGAACAGCGGGTCATTTGGGCAGTCCAGATAACGGGTCACGTAACGCACATTAGGATACATAGGATCATAAGGACGTCCCGTTTGATAAGCATTGTAGTAGACAGGAATTTGCCCAACCGAGTAGGGGAAGCTCATCGATAAACGTCCGGAAGGATTATAATCTCCGAACAGCACATCGGCCAGCGAATTTCCTGACTCTGTACCCAGAAACCAAGCCTGCAGCAGAGCGTCGCTGGCATCAAGAACGGGTTTCAGCTCCAGTGGTCTGCCGCTGAATACAATGGTGACGACCTTTTTTCCGGTATCCTTCAGACGCCAGATCAGCTTCTCCTGATTGGCTGATAGGCGGAGATTGGATTTGCTTCCGCCTTCCCCGGTATCCTGCTGGTTCTCACCGACAGCGGCGAGAATTACATCACAATCCTTCAGCGCCTGGTAGGCGTCTTCAATTTCATCCTCCACATCAAAAACACCCTCAAGCATGCTTCCCAGCTCACCAGTCATGGCCGTAAAAATATTTTCGGCAGATGTTTTTTGCGAAAGGCCGGTGTAGAGTGATACAGCCGGATCTTTTTCTGTCCCGGCCCAACCGCCCAGCACATGAATGGAGGTGGCGAAAGGACCAGCCAGACCAATCTTCATGCCACGTTTAAGGGGCAAAGCATCATTGTCGTTTTTGAGCAGTACAACTGAGCTAGCTCCAAGCTCCCGTGCGGCCTGCAGATGCTCCGCGCTAGGTTTCGGAGCCTCATCCACCAGCGGATCTGCATCCTTGAATGGATTATCGAACAAGCCAAGCGCGTCCTTGAGCTCAAGCACCCGGATGACGGCTTCATCGATCAAGGCGATATCAAGCTTTCCTTCCTCGACCAGAGCAGCGCCGTGGTTTAGATAGTGAGTGGACATCATCTCAATATCCAGCCCAGCAGCCAGACTTTTCTCGGCTGCCTCACGGCCATCTATCGCGGCGCCATGGGGAATCAGCTCATTAACGGAATTGAAATCGGCGATGGTAACGCCGTTGAAGCCCCATTCTTCCCGTAAAATCCCGCGAAGAAGCTCGGAATTACCACTTGCCGGGATACGGTCAATGGTATTAAATGCGGCCATCACCATGGCCACACCAGCATCTACGGCAGCCTTATAGGCTGGCAGGTAGAACTCACGCAATACGCCGGAAGACATATCCACCGTATTGTATTCCCGTCCGCCTTCGGGAGCACCGTAACCAGCGAAATGCTTCACACAGGCAGCGATGCGTCCTTTTTCTTTTAGGTCCTTGCCCTGATAACCCCGCACCATACTTTCGGTGACACGGGCATTCAGATAGGGATCCTCACCAGATGTCTCCATGACGCGTCCCCAGCGCGGGTCGCGTACGAGATCAGTCATGGGCGAGAAGGTGACGTGAATGCCGGCAGCCGCACTCTCCTTGGCGGCGATTTCAGCAAACCTTTCACAGGCTTCAAGGTCAAAGCTGCTGCCCATGGCCAGCGGAATCGGGAGGATGGTCCGGTAGCCGTGAATGACATCCGCCATGAAGAGCAGAGGAATCTTTTGTCGGCTGGTTTGCAAATGTCGGGTCTGTTGCTCGATTACATTCCGGGCTCCAACACCGTTCAGAACACTTCCGATGCTCTCCATTACCTGCGGCTTAATATTCAGTTCCTTAAATGGTCCGGTTAAATCCACGGTATCGTCCAAACCCCAATAGTGAGGACCTAGCTGGGTTAATTGGGCCAGCTTTTCGTCCAGGGTCATATCGTTCACAAGATCTTGGATAAACGTTTTAGTCATGGTTAACTCCTTCCTCGTGAGCGCATTGAAAGTTAGTTTGTTAAATAGATGTGTAGTTCCCCGCCGGGCAGCGTAAGCATGATTTTATTAGCAAAACTTACGTTAGATAGGCGATAAGGATGGGAGTGAACCGTTAACTCTCCTGGCACACAGCTCCGAGATGCGGAATGGGCCTGAGCTATAATCAGGTTCATTTTTTGTGAAAATCATAGCATTTCTCTCTTCGGATACAGGGATGAGGCATAAATTAAATCAGAAGAGGATTGCATCATTAAGATGTTACATATGGAGACTGACATGTCTATGAAAGAAAAGTATAAAAACGTTTCCACAAACGATACACCTCGATATTAGTCTGAACACCAAAAAAAGTCAATCGCCTTTGGAAAAACAGCTAATTTATATTTTTTTACGTGAAATATGTAACTTTAGTACTTGTAATTCAAAAATAAAATGAATTGACAGCGCATACATTTTGGGAGTATGCTTCTCACACAGAGAGTTTTACAGAAACACTGGAAACGTTTCTACAACACTCGATACACTTTTTTATGAAGGTTGGGCAAACTGTTTTTATTCTGGCTGCTGGACAAGAAAGGAAGGTAATTTATGCATGTGACTGAATGCATCTTTCAAATTGGAGGTGGGCACTTTGGCGAGACTGAAGCTTGTGGGTGGAAACATTGTTCGGGAAGTCATTAAGAACAAAGTTCTTTTTCTAATGTTGCTGCCTGTAATCGTATATTTCGTTATCTTTCACTATGCTGTAATGCCTGGAGCTTACGTCGCATTTGTAGATTACAAGCTCAATAAGGGGATTTTTGGAAGTAACTTTATCGGCCTTAAGAACTTTGAGTTTCTGGTTCAAAATGGGGATCTATGGAATATTACCAAGAATACGCTGCTCTATAATATCGTCTTTCTGGCTTTAGGTAATATCATTCAAATAGTATTTGCCATTATGTTGTCTGAGATCTCAGGCAAGTGGTTCAAAAAAATATCACAATCCGTTATCCTGTTACCGAATTTCATCTCCATGGTTATCGTCGGTGTGTTTGCCTACAATATATTCAATTTCAATTCCGGGTTTATCAATACGATGTTAACTGGAATGGGGCTAGACCGTTACGAGTTCTATTCCGATCCGGGCATCTGGAAATATATTATTGTGGCTTTCAAGATCTGGGCGGGTACCGGATATGGAATGATTGTTTATCTGGCAACGATCACAGGGATTAATCATGATCTGTACGAGGCAGCTTATATGGATGGAGCGACTACCTGGCAGCGAATCCGTTATATGACCTTGCCGATTCTGAAGCCAACCTTTATTCTGCTTCTACTGTTCGGTATGGGTGGAATTCTCAAGGGATCCTTTGACCTTTTCTATAATCTGATCGGTACGAACTCTGTACTGTATCCGCAGACAGATATCATCGATACCTATGTCTTCCGTTCACTGGTGGGACAATTCAACTTCTCTATGGGTGCCGCAGTGGGCTTCTACCAATCCTTATTCGGTCTGATCCTGGTGCTTGTAGTTAACTTTATTGTACGCAAGGTAGAACCGGACAGCGCTTTGTTCTAAGACTAGACACGAAACAGGGGTGATAAATATGGAAAAGAGTACAATCAAACAGGATTCCGGAAGCATTCTCATAAAAGCAGTCAGTTATATCTGTATCGCTATCTTTGCGCTTTTCTGTTTATTTCCCTTCGCGTTGATGATCTCCTCATCGTTCATGAACGAGCAGGAAATTGTTCGTGAAGGTTACAAGCTGCTGCCGAAGGCATTTTCCTTTAAGGCTTACGAGATGCTATTCAACAACTCTACTCAGCTGGTGAATGCTTATCAGGTAACTATCTTCATCACCGTAGTGGGTACGGTACTCGGACTGTTTATGATGTCGATGGCCGGATTCGTGCTCAACCGTAAGGATTTCAAGTACCGCAACTTCTTTTCCTTCTTGATTTACTTTACAACACTATTCAGTGGCGGCTTGATTCCGACATACATCCTGATGGTTAAGCACCTGCATATGAAGGACAGCTTATTCGCCATGATTCTTCCGGGTGTAGTTGGTGCATGGTCCATCTTCCTGATGCGTAATTTCATGAAGGCGATTCCGGATTCTTTATATGAATCCGCTACCATTGACGGTGCTGGTGACTTTCGCATCTATTGGCGGATATTTATTCCGCTGGCGGTTCCATCCTTGGCTACTATTGGACTTTTCTCAGCACTAGGCTTTTGGAATGAGTGGTATAACGGGATGTTGTATATTGACAGTCCGACGAAATATCCGCTCCAATACTTTTTGCAGCGAATGGTCAATCAGACGAACTTAGGAGCGCTAATCAACTCGGGAGCGGTCATCAATACTGCTGATCTTCCGACGCAATCCATCAAGATGGCTACAGCTGTGCTGGCCACTGGACCGATTATTCTCCTGTATCCATTTGTACAGCGTTATTTCGTAACAGGCCTCACCATCGGGGCTGTAAAGGGTTAATGGACGCAATCTTCTTTTCGAAGAGCGTTTATTATAAATGAAAGTTTCATAAATAGAAGAGAAAAGGGAGGCTTACCTAAATGAAAGGTAAAAAGATCGCGTCTTCTTTAATTGCTGTCCTCATGCTTACTGGAGCACTGACAGCCTGCACATCCAAGAACAACAATGAGCCGAGTAATGATCCGGCAGCCACGAAAGCTCCAGAGGCTTCAGCCAATGCAGGCGGAGTGGATACTTCCAAGGAAGCTAAGCTGGTGTACTACCTGTGGGGCAGCGAAGGAGTTAAAAATAAAGAAATCCTCGCTGAGATTAACAAGAAGCTCAAGGCTGATCTAAACGCTACGATTGAAGTGAAGTATATTGACTGGCCGGATATCGCTACTAAGTACCCGCTGCTATTTGCTTCAGGCGAAGAATTTGATATGTCGCATGCATCTCCCGGAGCTCCAGTGTCTTATTTCACATTGGCTAGTGAAGGCGCTCTAGTGGACCTTACAGATATGCTGGATAAAGTTGCTCCTAAGCTAAAAGCGGAAATCCCGGAAAGTGTGTGGG
Source organism: Paenibacillus sp. FSL H7-0918 (assembly GCF_038007025.1). Classification (NCBI taxonomy): domain Bacteria; kingdom Bacillati; phylum Bacillota; class Bacilli; order Caryophanales; family Paenibacillaceae; genus Paenibacillus; species Paenibacillus sp. FSL H7-0918. The sequence continues at coordinate 1,079,042 of NZ_JBBOWJ010000002.1, read as the reverse complement.
AGAATACAAAATACAAAGGCAAAATTTATGGTGTACCAAGTCTTTATAGCGAATACACACCTGCCGGTTATGCCTATCGTTCTGACTTGCTGAAGAAATATGGAATGGACAAAATCACTTCCATTGATGATATGGTTAAATACATGGATAATGTGGTTGCTAATGAGTCCTTCCCACCAATTAACGGCAAGGCAGAAGATGCAGCCAATATGTTCAGAATGCTCGTAGATACTACAGGGATGTGGCTTAACGCTCCTGGTATATCTTTGAATGAGCTGAATCTTGTGACCAAAAGTCCAGAGGACTACAAGACCGTCTTCCATCCAGCCTTCACTCAGGAATTTGAAGATTGGGCTGTGAAGATGCGTGAATGGGCGGATAAGGGTTACTGGAGTAAAGATGTGCTGTCTGCGACCCTAGGCAGCAAGGATAACTTCAGAGCAGCTAACTCCGCAGGTTATTTGACTCATGCTCAGGACTGGATCGGCCAATACGGTGCGGATTTGAAGGCACAACCGGAATCAGATCCTTACTTCTTTACTTTTGCGGAAGCTAATAAGAAGATCAAACGTAAGATGGGCGTTGACAACTCGACTGTAATCAGCACGAACTCAGCTAATCCAGAGCGCGCTCTGATGGTGATCGAGAAGTTCATGACCGATGAAAGCTACTACAACCTCATCCAAAACGGTATTGAAGGCAAACAATATGTTATGGAAAATGGTGTTAAAAAGCAGCCTGCAGGCTTCAACGATAAAACGGACGGCGGAGGTTTCGCTGCTTGGTCACTTCGTAATGACAAATTCGTAGTTCCTACGGATACAGAAAACCCAATCCGTAACTCCTTATTCGCAGAATGGGATAAAGTGGCTATCGATGATCCTTACAATGGCTTCAGCTTTGATCCAACCAATGTTACAACTGAAATTGCTTCGATTTCCAACGTGAATTCACAGCTTGGTATTCAATTGATGCTTGGTAAAACAAGCAAAGATCCAAAAGCAGCTGTTGCAGAGTACCGCGATCAGCTGAAAAAAGCAGGAGTTGACAAGGTCATTGCCGAAGTAGAGAAGCAATTGGCTGCGTTTGTTCCTGTCAACTAAAGAAAGTTAAGGGGTGTAAGGGAGCTATAATTCGATATAGCTCCTTTACCCATAAATGGGGGAGTAAAGTGGATGTAAATATCAAGGATATCGCGCGGATTTCCGGTGTGGGCATCTCGACGGTCTCCAGGGTAATCAATAACAAGGGACCGGTGAGCAAGTCTACACGTGAGAAAGTGATGAGTGTGGTTAAGGAATACAATTATATTCCCAATTCCAACGCGCGGAATTTGAAAACTACACAATCTAAGAACATTGCACTTATGGTCAAGGGGATTACCAATCCTTTTTTCTCTAATATGATCAGAGAAATTGAACGGCAGGTCAATCTGCGGGGCTACCCGTTTCTTATCCAGCAAGTAGAGGATGGGACCGATGAAATCAATGCTGCAATTCAACTGGTGAAGGAGAAGAATCTGTGTGGGATTATCTTCATGGGTGGAACCTATGATCATTCTGAAGAGAAGTTCAAACAGCTGACGGTTCCGTTTGTGCTGACAACGATCACCTCAACGCAGGAGGTGAACCCGCTTATTTTTTCCAGCGTTATTATCAATGAAACGAAGGAAGCCTATAAGGCTACCAATTATTTGATCTCATTAGGTCATACGAATATCGGCTTTTTAGCCAAGTCTCCATTATTGGATGAAACCACGGGCAACCGGCGGTATTTAGGCTACAAAAAAGCACTCGAAGAGCAGGGTCTGCCCTATGATTCAGGGTTGGTTGAGGATTGTGAATACAGTCCCAGCTCGGGATTTAATGCTACGCGGAGACTGCTCAACAAGAATAAGGGAATTACAGCTATATTTGCCGCTTCCGACACGATTGCCATTGGTGCTGCCAAAGCGGTGCTTACCGCGGGGTTATCTATCCCTGATGACATTTCGATCATTGGCTTTGACGGGATCGAGATGGCTGAATATTATCATCCTTCTCTTGATACAATCAGCCAGCCGGGTACGGAAATGGCCTTATCCAGTGTAGGTGTTCTGTTCGACCTCATTTCCGGACGTTCAAACCATCAGCATATTGTCTATGATGCGGTATTGCTCAAGCGTGGTTCCTGCAAGATGATTAAACCTCGTTAAGATCACACTATAAACCTTTATTGGAGTGGAACCCAAATGCAAGATACACTGAGAATAGGTACGATTGTTCGTGGTGGAGAAGCCGTTAAGGTCATTCCACAAATTGTGGGGCATGGATTTGAATCATTTAATCTGAATTTTTGGCAGACCACCGGCGAAACCGATTTGATAGAAACGGCTGCACGACTGAGGGAGTTAGCTGCTGAACATGATTTTGTCATCTCTTCTGTGGGCATCTATGGCAATCCGCTCGCAGGCAGCGGCGACAATGCCGACACGTTGGCCAGCTGGGAGCGGCTGATTGATCATGCACATTTATTTGGCACAGATATTATAGGCGGCTTCACTGGCCGATTGCCAGGCTTGTCCATTGATGAGTCCATCCCGAAGTTTACAGAGGTGTTCGGAGAACTGGCGAAGAGAGCGGCAGATCGTGGCCTGCGGATTGCTTTTGAGAATTGCGCTATGGGCGGAAACTGGCAGAGCGGAGAGTGGAACATCGCTCACAATCCTTCGGCCTGGGAGAAGATGTTCAATGCCGTTCCGGCGGATAATCTGGGATTGGAATGGGAGCCTTGCCACCAGATGATCGCATTGATTGATCCGCTTCCGCAGCTGCGCAAATGGATGGATAAAGTATTCCATGTGCATGGCAAGGATGCGACCATCGCTTGGGACATCGTTAAGGAATACGGTATTCATGGCCCCAAACCTTATGTATGGGACCGAACCCCTGGCTTCGGGGATACCAATTGGGTAGATGTAATCACCATCCTGCGCCAAGCGGGTTATAAAGGTACGATTGATATCGAAGGCTGGCATGATCCAGTGTATCGTGATGAGCTGGAAATGACCGGCCAGGTGCATGCATTGAATTACTTGAAATATTGCCGTGGTGGCAGCTTTGTGCCTAATCCGGTTTAAATGGTGCCGTATGAAAACAACCCAAAAATGACCTCGAAATCCACAGTGAAGTGGAGGATGAGGTCATTTTTTATAGTTAATCCTGATTTAATCCTGAATCAGATATCCTTGTCCCAGCTGTATTTCTTTGAAGCCAGCCAAATGGCGGGCTTGAAAGCGGATAGGGGTGCTGCCGCCAACCATAATGATATTTTGGATATCGGCAGCCCCTTCTGAAGGCAGGGAAAAGGCTCTGATATAGGCGTACTCTTCGGCTAGCGTCGTATAAATCGCGTTGATCAGCGGGTCATGTTCACCTTTTCCCATTAGATTCATGAGAATATATCCGCTTGTGGTCAACTTCGAACGGGTAATACTGAAAAATTCACGGGAGATCAAATGCCTTGGTGTACCAGCGGCAGTAAAGGCATCCAAAATGATGTAATCATATACCTGCGGGTCTTCGCCTTCAAGGATCTGACGTCCGTCACCGATCACTACGTTATCTTGACTATATCCAAAACAGCGGCGGCTTAATTCGACTACTTGTTTGTCTAGCTCGGCTACTTTAAATCTTTTGTCCGGAAAATGTCCGGCAATTGTTCCAATTCCATGCCCAATAAGAAAAACATCCTCAAAAGAAGGGAGGTTGAACTCCATGAAGTGAATGATGGCCCGCGGATATTCAAAGAGAACTCGTTGCGGGTCATTAAGATCCATCGCACCTTGAGTGGCATGATTCGAGAACTGCATAACACGGAAGGAGCCTTTTTCACCATATAGTTCTGTTGTGTCGTAGACGGTTATTTCATGATTTTCGCTATTTCTTTGAAGCTCTGAATGCAAGTGATCGATCTCCTTATACAATACTAATTCGTTTATATTCATTGGGTGTAACCCCGACAACACGTTTAAAAAGCTTGTTGAAGTAGGCAGGATCGCCATATCCAACCTCTGCCCCAATCTCGTGAACCTTCAGGTCCGGAGCATTCTTGAGTAGATGTTTGGCTTTGCGCAGCCGAATTTCCGTGATATAGTCCGTCAGTGTAAGTCCGGTCTCTTGCTTGAACAGCTTGCTTAAATAGCTTGGAGTCAAAAAAACCATATTCGCCAAAGTGTTCAGATCCGCATGCTGATTATAGTTAGCGGATATCCAGCGTTTTATGGTTTCTATGGCTGTGCCGGACATCTCCAGACGATGGGTTCTGATTTCGGTCAGAATGTTTGTGAAATGAGCGGTAAACATCTCCTCAATGTCGCAAAAGCTCATACTGGACGCGATTCTGTCGTCCAACCTGAGGTCGGGAGCACTTTTATTGCGGGCCTCGAATTCTTGCAGTTCCTTTTGTGCAGTTTCTTCAACCCAGCGACAGATCCGGAGAATTTGGTCAGGACCGGCTTGTTGTGCTTTCAGCACTGAGAACAGGTCATGAATCCATTCTAAGACGCCTGTCACATTCAGAATCTGCAGGTTATGGATCAGCGGTCCTCTAATTGTATTAAAGTGATCCAGGAGGTTCATCTCCGGCTGTTGAATATTCTGAATATTCGCGTAATGTACAGGCTCCGGATTATATATGCCCATGTTGCAGGCTTGTTTAGCATCTAGGTATGCCTGTCTAAGCTTGGATACCTCATTATAACAACCGCTGGTACCTACATGTAGGATCTTTCCGTGTGCAGATATCCGCATAATGTCACCGATATCTTTTAAATCGTTGTCTGACAGCGGCTCAGCAGAATATACAATCCAGACGTAGAGTCCTTTTTGAATCTCCAAGCTGTCGAAGCTCAACGCCTTCTCTTGCCGCAGACTGTCTGCGCAGGAGCAGACGGTTTCTCTGGCGCTCCCTTTGAGGACAAAGACCGAGAAATAAGGCTGGGGCAAGGTAAGGCTGGATAATAGGAGAGGGGAAGAGGGCTCTTCGATATGTAAGACTGTCAATAAAAGCCCGGAACGGTGGCGTTCTTCCTTGTCGCGCGCGAGCTGCCGTTCTTTGTCTAGCCGATAAAGCAGCTCGAACAGCTGCTCTTTATTAATTGGTTTTAATAAATAGTCTACAGCTGAGCTGCGGATGGCTTCTCGGGCATAATTAAATTCAACAAATCCACTCATTAGAATAGAGTAGATCTGCGGATGGGTGGCTTTTAACTGTTTAATCAGCTCCAAGCCATTGATTTGCGGCATACGAATATCTGTAATCACAACATCAAGTTGAAGTGTGCTTAACTTATCTAATAGATGTTTTCCGTCGGAGTAGGTGCCGATGACCAGAAATTCGGCGCTTTCTTTACTGATCATTCGGGCCAGTCCTTCGCGGATTAAGATCTCATCATCCACAATCGCAATACGCAGCAATCTGAGCAGCCCCTCTCCTAAATAAATTCATCTTCACTGAATTTAGCGTTAATATCCGCAATGCGCAGGGTAACACGAGTGCCGATTCCAAGCTCACTCTCAACAAGCAGACCAAACGAACTGCCGTAATGCAGGCGAATTCTTTCATTTACATTTCGTAGTCCAATCCCGAACCTTTCATTGTCCGTTCCAGTCTGCAGACTATTGTTTAAGGAACGAAGGGTGGCTTCATCCATACCGATCCCATCATCTTCTACACAGAATACGGCATCTCCATGCTCGCTCCATGCGGTGATGCTCAAGGTGCCCGGTCCTACCTTTTGATCCAAACCGTGAAAGACAGCATTTTCTACGATCGGTTGAAAGACAAGCTTAATAACAGGAAGATGAAGGAATTCGTCCGGCACGTCGATGTTAAGTCTGAACTTGTCTGGGAATCGGATTTCCAGCAGCTGATAATAATTTCTCACATGATCCAGCTCTTGTCTAATTGTAACAGCCTCTTCGTTTCGGACAATGCTGTAACGCATTTGAAGCCCAAGTAAATAGGTTAGCTTCGCCACACGTGGATCATCATTGCTCTCTGCAAGCATGCGGATGGATTCCAGCGTATTATAAATAAAATGGGGATTAATCTGGTTTTGAAGCGCCCGCATATCAGCCTTTTGCTTCCGTTTCTCCGTGATAGACACTTCTTGTAACAGATCTTTGATCCTTATGATCATCCGATTAAAATGACTGCCCAGCATCCCAATCTCATCATTATATTTGGAATGCTGCCAGACATCCAGATTACCATGCTGCACTCGTTTCATTAAGCGGACCAAGGATTTAAGGGGTTTGGTCAGGGCATGGGAAATTATAGTCGCAACAAAAAGTGCAAAAGCAATGATAATCAGTGTGGTCAAGATAAGCGTATTACGATTCTTTTGTACAGGGGACAGGATACGTGTTAAAGGAATCGTAACCATAGTGGTCCACCCGGTCTGTTTCGAGACGGTATACACTGCAAGATAAGACTGGCCATTCAAGTCTATTTGAAAATGATCCTGCTGCTGATTTACTTGCTGCAGCAACAGCTTTGTATTCAGAGTTTGTGTATCGGCAGCCAGATTCGGAACCGCGGAATCTTCACTGGCATAAATCAGATCTCCATTGTTATCTACAATGAACGTGTTTCCTTGCGTAACTGCATTTACGGGATCGATAATGCCCTTAAACAGATTGATGTCTACATCGAAAACGAGAATTCCTATATTCTGTAATGTGCTTACAGAGTTAATCGTACGCAGAACACTAAAGACCTCTTTATGGACATTCGAGTTGGTGCGGATCGTATGTCTGCCCTGAATGACAGGCGCTGCTCCGGCATCTTCACTCATGGTTCTCCATTTGGCTAATCGTTCCTCTGGATACAGTTCATTAATTCCAGCGTCTTTATCATAAAAGACAGAACCGTACTGATCCACCAAATACACGGCAATGATCTCTTCCTTAGTATGATTCAAATAGCTAAGGAACATCGCCATGCCCGTATTTTTTTCCCAGTCGGTATTTTGCTGTGTCAGGTAGACTTGCACATCGGTGTTATACAGCGGCAGGGCTGTATATCTTTTGAGGTCGGCAATATATCGGTCGATGGTATCTGAAGCATTCGATGTCATTTGACCCGCACCGTCAGTCGCATTCACAAGAACCGAGTTGAACATGGAGCGGGACGATAGATAACTTACATAAGTGATCGGCAGAGAGATCAGAAAGACAAAGATAACGATCAGCTTGCGCTCCATCGGTAGATTGGCAAGGAACAACCACATTTTGCGTAAAGTTAACCGGATGTATGATAGCATTTGCGTTGTTCCTTTCCTGTAATAAGCTACCTACCTTATTTGACCGCTCCACTGGTTACGCCTTCAAAGATGTAACGCTGCAGGAAGAAATATAGAATTACTGTTGGCAGCAGGATAAGCAGAATAGCCGCACAGATTAAATTCCATTCCCCCGAATTGACCCCTTGAAAACGCATTAGGATCGTCGTAACTACACCAAGGCTTTGTTTCGGCATGTAGAGGTAAGGGATGTACATGTCATTGTAAATGCTAATGGTTTTCAGAATAATCAAAGTAGCCGTAGCTGGCGTAAGTAAAGGGAAAATAATCGACCGATAGATTCTGAACAGAGAGGCACCTTCTACCATCGCACTTTCATCGAGATCCACGGGAATATTACGGATAAATTGCAGATATAAAATAATTTGAATTACATCCGCTCCAATATAAAGCACGATCGGGGCGCCAAGTGTATTGTAAAGCCCCATGCTTTTGATGATACCAAAAGTCGCCACTTGTGTCGTGATACTAGGAATAATGGTGGCTACTAGATATGCACCGAAGACTACGGGTTTCAATTTGAAAGAGAAGCGTCCCAATACAAATGCTACCATAGTGCCGAACAGAATGTTCAGAATTAAAGTAATAGCTATAATGATTAACACATTACCAAATCCGTTAAGTAGACCCCCACGCTGGAAGACGGCAGTGAAATTATCGAAATTCAAAAAGCTTTTTGGCAGTGCCATGGAGCTGCTGCTGTTAAATTCGTCAGTGGATTTAAAGGCATTGACGATGACCACATACGGAGGAAAGAGTACAACAAATACGCCGATAAGCAGCGAGAAGTATTTAATAACATCTGTGAAGCGAAATTTGGAGTATGTCATATCTATTTGTCCCCTCCCCGGCTTAGAACTAGTTGCTGTACTAACAGTACGATGACGACAAAGAAAAGCAAGATAATACTCATGGCAGAAGCGAGGCCGTAATTATTGTAAGCAAATGCAGTATCTACAACTTTTTGTACGTATGTTTCGCTGGCGCCTGCGGGGCCGCCCTTGGTCAACACGAAGGGGAGATCGAATACTTCCAGTGCCCCTGTGACGGTAAGAAATAAGTTAAGCTGGATGACTGGCTTCATATTCGGTAAAGTAATTCTCCAAAGTGTTTGAAAAGGTCCGGCACCATCGATCTTTGAGGCCTCATAGATATCGTTTGGAATGGCCTGCAAGGAGGCGATGTAGATTACCATGTTATAACCCATGAAACGCCAAAATCCTGTGGACGCCAGAGAATAGTTAACCAGTCCTTCTGTTCCAAGCCAACTGGTCTGTCCTAGTCCGGTAAGTCCGATGCTATTCAGGAACATATTCAGAGAGCCATTGGTGGTGTCAAAGACATAACCAAACATAAAGGCGACGGCGACACCGTTCATAATGTAAGGGAGGAACAGTAAGATTCGAAATGCATTTTTTCCTTTCAACTTACTATTGAGCACAATCGCAAAATAAATAGCGACGATATTCTGGAGAATTCCCATCGCGAAATAAGCAAAGTTATGGGTAAATACCTTGAAAATATCGGGGTTGGAGAAGACTTCGCGGTAATTATCGAGACCGACCCAAGGCTTCTCAGGGCTATAGCCATCCCAGTTCGTAAAACTGTAATAAATCAGCTTGAGTGCCGGATAATACGTGAATGTTGCGAGCAGCAACAAAGGAATCGTGAGGAAGGATACAATGATAATCGTCTTCTGTTTGTTATAGGAAAGTGTTCCGAACATCGCTAGCCCTTCTTTCATAAAAACGTGGTATGGAAAGGCAAAATGGATTATCCGTAAAAGCAATAATCCATTTTGCTCCGTAGTGTACTTCGAATCAAAAGCTCAAATTAATAACCGAGGTCCTTCTTGGCTTTAGCCCAAGCTTTATTCCACTTGTCTAATACGGTTTGTGGATCTTTGGCAAGTACAAATTCCTGTACAACAGCAGGGAGATCCAGCTGTGCCTTGTTGCCGATTTCTGTAACCTTTGCATCGTCAACAGTTCCTTCTACCAGTTCTACTCCGGTAGCTTGGAATTCTTTCAGCTGAGTCAGATTGGATTCCTTGCCTTTTAATGGAGAGATAAAGCCGGCGAAATCCTCATAACCTGAATCTTCAATCATCCATTTTACGAAGGCTTTAGCTGCCTCTAAATTTTTGCTGTTTTTGGCAACGGCATAGAAGAAGTCAGGGCTAAGGGTAGCAGATGGTTTACCCGAATTGTCATAAGGGAATGGGAAGAAGCCCACATTGTCTGAAGAAGCGCCTGCTCCGATAACTTGGTTAATAACCCAGTTGCCAAGATAGTACATAGCGAATTTGCCGGAAGCGATGTCCTTTTTCGATTGCTCCCAGTTGGTGGAGTTGATGTCTTTTTCCAGATAGCCTTTTTCATTGAGCTCTCTAAGTAGGCTGAAAGCTTTGCCATAACCGTTGTCTATAGTGAACGGTGTTTCAGAGTTCAGCTTAGCATTTGGAAAATCAGGATTGCCTTCAATTAAGCGTGGTGTGTCATAAGCCCAAGTACCAAGTGGCCATTTGTCTTTAAAGTTAGAGGACATTGGAATAACACCTTTTGCTTTCAGCTTCTCGCAGGCAGCCAGGAATTCATCCCAAGTCTTAGGCGTTTCGGTGATGCCGGCATCAGTGAATGCTGTTTTGTTATAAACAATACCGGAAGTAGAGTTCCCTGTAGTAATTCCGTAAAGCTTACCATCAAAGGATTTGAAGTCTTTAAAGGTGATCTGATCGTTCAAGCCGAGATCATCCAGTGAAGCAAAATATTTCGGCAGGTCGGAGTTAGGGATAGAAGGAATAAACATAACGTCTGGAAGCTCGCCGCTGGCCATTCTGACTTTAGCCTGTTGGTTATAGTCGGTTTGGGAAGCTTCGAATTCGACTTTAATGTTCGGGTATTTTTCATTAAAGCGCTTTAAATATTCGTCATATTCTTTGCCGATCATGTCTGTTCTGTTAGTTAGGAAGGTGATTTTGCCGCTGATATCAGCTCCTGCTGCAGCTCCTGCTGCAGGTTCGGCAGTTGCATTCGTGTCACCGCCGGTATTCTCTGCGTTAGTTGCTGCGGGCTTTTCAGTTGCGGCAGCACCGTTATTCGTGGTGTTGTCATTATTCGAACCACAGCCAGCAAGTGTTGAAGATAAGACCATAATCATAACAAAGGATAACGAAAATAACTTATTTCTCATAGCTTAATCCCCTTTTCGTTTTTATTGTTAGCGTTTACATGAACATTATAGCTTTATCGAAGCCGTTAATAAATGTATTGTATTATTATTTATTGTCTTTATTTGTTTTGTTTCTGCGTTTATAATTAGCATGTACCTAACAATCAGATAACAAAATACAAAGAATATCAAAAGGGTTCAATGAATTAATTGAAGTCTTATGCTATTTTTGAGAAGTCTATGCTTACAAAACTTTAGGCATCTGCTTTCGAAGCGAGTTTTGCGCGAAGTCATTCAGAGAAGTCTATGCTTACAAAACTTTTAGGAGGTATTATGAAACATTTGCATATGAATCTTGCGAAGTGGGAATTTAGAGGCTGTGGTGATGAGGAGTGGCTTCCGGCGACTGTGCCAGGTACAGTCCATACGGATTTACTAAAGAACGGGAAGATTTCAGACCCCTTTTATGGAACAAATGAACATGATCTACAGTGGATCGATAAGAAGGACTGGGAATATCAAACCTCGTTGCAGTTGGGGGAAGAGTGGCAGGAGCTTGCTTGTACGGAGCTAGTTTTTGAGGGACTGGATACTTATGCAGATGTGTACGTGAATAATGTACATGTGCTCGCTGCTGATAATATGTTTCTGGCATGGAAAGTGGATGTCAAAGATCAGTTAAAGACTGGAGAAAATAATATACGGGTGAAGTTCCGCTCTGTGGTTAAGGAAGATTTACCGAAATTAGCGAAGCTGGGTTACGCGCTGCCTGCCTCGAATGATCAATCCGAGCTTGGGGGATTAGATGAACAACGGATTAGTATTTTTGCGCGCAAAGCACCTTATCATTACGGCTGGGATTGGGGCCCGCGTTTCTTGACCAGTGGAATATGGCGTGCGGCAGCTCTGGTGGGACGTGACACCGTTCAAATTACAGACCTCTATATCCGTCAAAATGTGATTGCTAAGGAAGAAGCTCGCCTGACCGCAATTGTTGAAGTGGATGCTCCTGCTGCTTGGCGGGGAATGCTGCGAATAAGTGCCGATGGTTTGGAGTGGATGCAAGCGGTTACTTTAGAAGAAGGCATGCAGCAATTAGAGATGAATATTGTTATATCCGAGCCACAGCTCTGGTGGTGCAGAGGGCTCGGAGAGCCTCATTTATATACATTCCAGGCAGAATTGGTACAAAATGCGGAAGTAGAGGTTAGCAAAAGTGTGCGGACTGGGCTTCGCAGTATTGAATTGATACGGGAGCGTGATGCCAAAGGAGCTTCGTTTTCTTTTGCACTGAATGGAGTTTCCGTCTTCGTCAAAGGTGCCAATCATATTCCAAATGACAGCTTCACCACAGAAGTAACCGAGGAGCGGTATCGGCATGAAATTGCCACGGCAGTAGAATCGAATATGAATATGCTGCGCGTTTGGGGCGGCGGTATATATGAAGAAGATATTTTTTATCAGCTCTGTGATGAATACGGATTGCTGGTCTGGCAGGACTTTATGTTCGCTTGCAGTATGTATCCCGGGGACGAGGCGTTCCTAGAAAATGTGAAAAAAGAAGCCGAATATAACGTCAAAAGATTGCGCAATCATCCCTGCATCGCCTTATGGTGTGGCAACAACGAGATTGATTCGGCCTGGTCACAGTTCGAGGAAAATATGGGCTGGGGCTGGAAAGAAAAACTCGGCGCTGAGCAAAGAACGACAATGTGGGCCGATTATATTAAAATCTTCCACCGTATTCTGCCGGAGGCTGTAGCCGCGTTCCATCCGGGAGTGGACTATTGGCCGTCTTCGCCGCTGCGGGAGCTGACTGGCGATATTAATCAGCATGCGACACGGATTGTGGGCGAAGGGGATGTGCATTACTGGGGCGTGTGGCACGGAATCGAGCCTTTTGAGAACTATAATACAAAGGTTGGCCGCTTCATGAGTGAATATGGCTTCCAGTCGTTCCCGGAACTAAAAACGGTAATGAGCTATGCAGAAGAGCAGGATTTGGAGCTTACCTCAGAGGTGATGCTGGCGCATCAGAAGAATGGTCGCGGTAATCTGCTGATCAAAGAATATATGGATATGTATCTGCCGCAGCCAAAGGACTTCAAAGCCTTTTTATATATGAGTCAAATCCTGCAGGCCGAAGCGATCCGAATCGCGATTGAAAGCCACAGAAGAAATAAACCTTATTGTATGGGCACTTTATACTGGCAGATGAATGATTGCTGGCCGGTGGCTTCTTGGGCGGGCATGGATTATAACGGGCGTTGGAAAGCCCTGCAATATACCGTGCGTTCAAGCTTCCAAGATGTTCTGTTGTCTATCGACGGTACAGACCGTGAGAAGGTAGACGTTCATGTCGTATCTGATTTAAGAACAGCAGTGAGCGCTGAGTTGGTGCTTACTTTGTATCAGTTTAACGGTTCGGTGCTGCGAGAGTGGACACATCCCGTTGAGCTGGGAGCTGGTTCTGCTGCTATCGTATTCTCGTCTCCTGTGGCAGACCTGCTAGAAGGTCAAGGGGTGGGTGATGTATTGCTTGGAATTGGCTTGCAGGCGGATGGCCAGGTGATAGATCACAAGCTGCATTATTTTACTCCGGAAAAAGAAATTCCATTGCAGCGCTCAGTAATTACTGTGCTGGAAACTCCAGAGAGCGGTGAATTAAGCTTCACCGTGACCAGTGATGTATTGGCTAGAGGTGTATACCTGACTTCGGAAGAGGAAGGAATATTCTCTGACAATTATTTTGACCTTCTCCCAGGTCAGACCAAGACGATAGAGTTCTCACAACGCGGGAACGATGGAAGAGACTGGATTCCTGCCGCACCTAAAGGGCTAAAGGTTCAATCGATGGTTGATTTTGTGAGCGAAGATTTGCTGTAAATCCTAAGGAGAGAAGGACTGGCACATGGGGATTTTAGTTCAGGAAGATAAGGGATTATTCCATTTACAGAGCGCAGGGATGAGTTATATTCTTCAGCTTGTTAATGATTATCCGGCACATGTGTATTGGGGTAAAAAGCTGCGTAGTGGCAGCAATTTGGAAGGGCTGTTGAATCTGGGAGGAAATACGGGTCTCGACCGGCTCCCGCAGGAATATCCCCAATACGGCACGGGAGATTTCAGAACACCTGCTTATCAAGTTAGGCTCGAAGACGGCACTCGTATTACAGAGCTGAAATACAGCGGGTACCGGGTAGTTGAGGGTAAACCCTCACTGCCGGGTCTGCCATCTGTATATGTTGAGTCTGCGCAAGAAGCACAGACGTTGGAGCTTACACTTAAGGATGATTACGCCAAGCTGAGTGTTATTTTGCGCTATACGGTTTTTGAACATACCAACGTAATTACACGCTCTGTGGAGTTTACCAATGCGGGGGAAACGCAGCTGCAATTGCAGCGTGCACTGAGTGCTAGTGTCGATTTCTCGTCTGGCGATATGGATATGATCTATTTGGCAGGAGCTTGGTCAAGGGAAGGTAATCTGACCCGTAGACGTCTGGTGCAAGGGGGTACGACCATTGGGAGCCGCAGAGGGATGAGCAGCCACCAGTTAAATCCATTTGCAGCGCTGGTGAAACCTGAAACGGATGAAAATCATGGAGAGGCCTACGGCTTCAGTCTTGTATATAGTGGAGGCTTTGAAGCTGAGGCAGAGGTCGATTCCTTCGGGATGACCCGGTTTACGATGGGGCTGAATTCATTTGATTTCTCCTGGCTGCTGGAGCCGGGCGAACAATTCCAGACCCCAGAAGTAGTGATGGTGTATTCTTCCGAGGGGATCGGGGAAATGTCGAGAACCTATCATCGCCTGTACCGGACCCGTTTATGCAGAGGGTTATATAGAGATAAGGAACGGCCCATTCTGGTCAACAATTGGGAAGCCACCTATTTCAACTTCGATGCGGATAAATTGGAGTCGATTGCCGCGGAAGGAGCGAAACTCGGGATAGAGCTATTCGTACTGGACGACGGTTGGTTTGGCAAAAGAGATGCAGATAACTCCTCTCTCGGAGACTGGGTAGAGGATCTGCGCAAGCTTCCAGGCGGATTGTCTGATGTGGCGCAGCGTGTGAACAATCTAGGCTTGCAGTTTGGCCTCTGGTTCGAGCCGGAGATGATCTCGCCAGACAGCGAGCTCTATCGTAAGCATCCCGACTGGTGTCTGCATGTGCCGGGACGCCGCCGTAGCGAAGCCCGCTGGCAATTGGTGCTGGACTATACTCGGGAGGATGTACGTCAGTACATTTATGAGTCACTGTCCCGGATTTTCTCGACCGTGCCCATTAGTTATGTGAAATGGGATATGAACCGTTGTTTAACGGAGATTGGCTCTGCAGAGTTACCTTCTGAACGCCAAGGGGAAACCGCTCATCGTTATGTGCTTGGTCTGTATGAGCTATTGGAGCGAATAACTTCAGAGTTTCCGCATATCCTGTTCGAGAGCTGCTGTAGTGGTGGTGGCCGCTTCGACCCAGGCATGCTGCATTACATGCCGCAGACCTGGACCAGTGACGATACCGATGCTGTGGAACGACTGAAGATTCAGTATGGAACAAGTCTGGTGTATCCGGTTAGTTCGATAGGCGCGCATGTGTCTGCCGTGCCGAATCATCAGGTAGGACGGATCACCCCGCTGTCTTTTCGTGGAGATGTAGCTATGTCCGGTAATTTCGGTTATGAGCTGGATCTTACGAAGTTTACAGACGAAGAGAAGGAACTTGTGAAGGAACAGGTTGCGAACTATAAACAAATCCGCAGTCTTGTGCAGCAAGGGAATCTGTACCGGCTGCAAAGCCCGTTTGAGGGCAATGAGACAGCATGGATGTTCGTGTCCGATGATCAGCGTGAGGCATTAGTTTATTACTTCCGGGTAATGGCTGTGCCGCACCCGCCCCGCCGTAGCCTGAAGCTGAATGGTTTAAATCCGGAGCTGGATTACATTCTGGAGGCAAGTGGTGAGGTTTACGGTGGTGATCGGCTAATGCAGGCTGGACTGGCTCTGCCGGATATCCAGCAGGATTTTGTTAGCGGATGTTATAAATTGAAGGTGCAGGAATAGAGTTTATTACAAGTCATCAGCAAGCCATGAGCCTAGCTCGTGGTTTGCTTTTTTTGTTCAAAGATGAATTTGAATCAGCTGAAGCTGCGGATGGCAAGGCAGCCTTGATCGTATCAACCTCCACACATATATTCCTCCTGTTTTGGCATCCTGTGCAGCTACCCTTGTGCATGACGCTATAGCTTTTTTGCATGTTCATATTCCGTTCATATTGAGGTCATAGAGAGTACATCTTCATTGGTTAATCTTAGCTTAGCAGTTAGTTATGGTAGTCCAAAACACAGCTGATGACAGGAGAAGATACGGGTGGAAATAAAAGAAAAAATGAAAATGAAGGCGGGCACGAGAACAAGTAAAATACTAAACATACTACTTAAAGTAGTAGGAGCAATAATCATCGCAATCGTGCTTTTTCTCGCTATTGTCTATACAGTTAATTTGATCAGCAATAAATCGGAACAAAATAAAATAGAACCCTATGGTCAGTTAGTACCCGTAGATGGGAAAAACATGAATGTTTATATTCAAGGAAAAGGTGAAGAAACAGTCGTGCTACTACCGGGTTATGGCACAGCAGCGCCAGCTCTTGATTTTAAAGCATTAATAGATGAACTGTCGCCGTTTTACAAAGTTGTCATGATTGAGCCTTTTGGGTATGGATTAAGTGATCTGACCAAAAAGGAGCGTAGCACGGAGAATATTGTAAGTGAAATTCATGAAGCTTTACAGGCTCTTAATATTGACCGTTATATTCTAATGGGCCACTCTATTTCAGGCATATATGGACTAGATTATGTTAACAAGTATGAAAATGAAGTGAGTGCATTTGTCGGGCTTGATAGTAGTGTCCCATCGATAAGCGAGAGGAAGATCGAAGCTTCGGAATTAAGAACTATAAATCTGCTCAAAAAATCAGGTTTAATCAGATTGCAAATGAAATTTAGTGCTGACCCAATTGCTGAACTACCATTTGATGATAAAACAAAAGAACAAATGAGACTGATCAATCGCAAAAACATATTTAATCCCACCCAATTAAATGAAGCTGAAATGATGTATTCTAATTTTAAATCAGCTGAAAGCTTAAGATTTCCTAAAAATCTTCCTCTTATTTTCTTTATACAAGCGAATCAACCAGCAACGGATAGATGGATACCAGAGCATGAAAAGCAAATCAAGGACTCTGTGCATGGAAAAATAGTGAAGTTTGAAGAGGGACATTATTTATATCGCACTAAAGCAAAAGAAATCGTAAAAGACTTTCAGGCATTTATGAAAGAAATAAAATAAGTGCTGCCGTCGAGCCGACCGGATTTCAGGATTTCCTCTGATTTTCGTTCGGTTTTTTATTAGTCCGTAAGATATGGGGGAGTGCCACCAGTAACGATGGTCTAATCTTTAGGTTTGGTCTGGGATAAGAATGAGAAGGCGTCGGCTACATTTAATGGAGAGTCCCTTGGTTGCTGCTAGGTTCCTAGGTACCCTGCTTCGGATCGGACTCAGTAGTCCTTATTTGCTAGAAAAGAGGCAATTGAGGCTACTTTCGGACCCCAGCGACGTTATTGGCTAATTATTGCGACCGTATGGGGTGTTTTGGAGTAAATAGCTGCACCTGAGTCCGATACCATCTCAAATATGCGTTTTTTTCGCAAATAGTGGCTATACGGTCCGTAAGTAAATAGGGAGTAGGGGTGGTATGAGAGAGTATGAGAAAGTATGAGAAAGTATGAGGGAGTATGAGGTAGTATGAGAAAGTATGAGAAAGTATGAGAAAGTATGAGGGAGTATGAGGTAGTATGATGGGGTTCCACCAGTTAACGATGCTCCAATCATTATGGTCTGGTCTGGGATAAGAATGAGAAGGCGCCGACTACATATGATGGAGAGTTCCCTTGGTTGCTGCTAGGTTCCTAGGTACCCTGCTTCGGATCGGACTCAGGAGTCCTTATTTGCTAGAAAAGAGGCAATTGAGGTTACTTTCGGACCCCAGCGACGTTATTGGCTAATTATCGCGACCATATGGGGTGTTTTGGAGTAAATAGCTGCACCTGAGTCCGATAGCATCTCAAATATGCGTTTTTTTCGCGAATAGAGGCTATACGGTCCGTAAGTAAATAGGGAGTAGGGGTGGTATGAGAGAGTATGAGAAAGTATGAGAAAGTATGAGAAAGTATGAGGGAGTATGAGGGGGTTCCACCAGTTAACGATGGTCTAATCTTTAGGGTTTGGTCGGTGATAAGAATGAGAAGGGGCTGACTGCATATGATGGAGAGTTCCCTTGGTTGCTGCTAGGTTCCTAGGTACCCTGCTCCGGATCGGACTCAGAAGTCCTTATTTGCTAGAAAAGAGGCAATTGAGGCTACTTTCGGACACCAGCGACGTTATTGGCTAATTATCGCGACCATATGGGGTGTTTTGGAGTAAATAGCTGCACCTGAGTCCGATACCATCTCAAATATGCGTTTTTTTCGCAAATAGTGGCTATACGGTCCGTAAGTAAATGGGTGAGTAAGACCAGTGGAGCGTGACCAACTAATCGAATGGGTGAGTAAGACCAGTGGAGCGTGACCAACCAGTTAACGAAGCTCAATCATTATGGTTTGGTCTGGGTTAAGAACGAGAAGGCGCCGATTACATTTGATGGAGAGTTCCCTTGGCTGTTACTAGGTACCTAGGTACCCTGCTTCGGATCGGACTCAGGAGTCCTTATTTGCTAGAAAAGAGGTAATTGAGGCTACTTTCGGACCCCAGCGACGCTATTGGCTAATTATCGCGAGCGTATGGGGTGTTTTGGAGTAAATAGCTGCACCTGAGTCCGATAGCATCTCAAATGTGCGTTTTTTCGCGAATAGAGGCTATACGGTCCGTAAGTAAATAGGGAGTGGGGAGTATGAGAAAGTTGAGTAAGTATGAGAAAGTATGAGCAAGTATGAGCAAGTATGAGAAAGTATGAGAAAGTATGAGAAAGTATGAGAAAGTATGAGAAAGTATGAGGAGGCACCACCAGTTAACGAAGCTCCAATCATTATGGTTTGGTCTGGGTTAAGAACGAGAAGGCGCCGATTACATTTGATGGAGAATTTCCTTGGCTGCTGCTAGATACCTAGGTACCCTGCTTCGGATCGGACTCAGGAGTCCTTATTTGCTAGAAAAGAGGTAATTGAGGCTACTTTCGGACCCCAGCGACGGTATTGGCTAATTATCGCGATCGTATGGGGTGTTTGGAGTAAATAGCTGCACCTGAGTCCGATACCATCTCAAATGTGCGTTTTTTTCGCGAATAGAGGCTATACGGTCCGTAAGTAAATAGGGAGTGGGGGAGTATGAGAAAGTTGAGTAAGTATGAGAAAGAATGAGCAAGTATGAGGGAGTGTGAGGAGGTACCAACAGTTAACGATGCTCCAATCATTATGGTTTGGTCTGGGTTAAGAACGAGAAGGCGCCGATTACATTTGATGGAGAGTTCCCTTGGCTGCTACTAGGTACCTAGGTACCCTGCTTCCGATCGGACTCAGGAGTCCTTATTTGCTAAAAAAGAGGCTATTGAGTCTACTTTCGGACCCCAGCGACGCTATTGGCTAAATATCGCGATCGTATGGGGTGTTTTGGAGTAAATAGCTGCACCTGAGTCCGATACCATCTCAAATATGCGTTTTTATCGCAAATAGCGTCTGTGCGGTCCGTAAGTAAATAGGGAGTAGGGGTGGTATGAGAGAGTATGAGCAAGTATGAGCAAGTATGAGCAAGTATGAGCAAGTATGAGCAAGTATGAGCAAGTATGAGCAAGTATGAGGAGGCACCACCAGTTAACGAAGCTCCAATCATTATGGTTTGGTCTGGGTTAAGAACGAGAAGGCGCCGATTACATTTGATGGAGAGTTCCCTTGGCTGCTACTAGGTACCTAGGTACCCTGCTTCCGATCGGACTCAGGAGTCCTTATTTGCTAAAAAAGAGGCTATTGAGTCTACTTTCGGACCCCAGCGACGCTATTGGCTAAATATCGCGATCGTATGGGGTGTTTTGGAGTAAATAGCTGCACCTGAGTCCGATAGCATCTCAAATATGTGCTTTTTTCGCAAATAGTGGCTATACGGTCCGTAGCGTGACCAACTAATCGAATGGGTAAGTACGACCCGTGGAGCGTGACCAACTAATCGAATGGGTGAGTACGACCCGTGGAGCGTGACCAACTAATCGAATAGGTGAGTGCGACCAGTGGAGCGGAACCAACTCATCGAATGGGGGAGCCTCACCAGTGGCACACGGAGCAACTCATCGAATGGTGCTTTCCAATGATCGCCGGCTGACTCGCTAATTATCCGTAGTTTCCAGTAATCTATGGTGAGCCCTATCTTTCCACAACCTCCATAAATCCCACAATGAGCACCGCGGTAGCCTTTTTTAAGCTAGAGCATGTCCTATTTCCCTATAATCCACATTGACTTGGGTTTGTCACACCCCTATGATGATTATTAATATAAAAATATATGACACGAAGAGGAGCGAAACATCATGGCTTTGGAGATCGAACGCAAGTTTCTGCTGCCGGAATTTCCGGAGCAGCTGATTCAAAAGGGAGAATTGAAGATTGTTACCCGTCATAATATCGATCAGACATATCTGGCAATAGATGGTGGTCAAGAGCTTCGTGTGCGTAAAATTACGGATCTGGACTCAGGTGAGGTAACCTACACGCATACGTTTAAGGATGGCAAAGGGATCAAACGCGAAGAGATCGAATATTTTATCTCAGAGGGTTTATATAATCAGATGATCGAAGCGGTAAATGCGGTAGCTTTGGTCAAAGAGCGAATTACAGCGGTGTGGAATGGCACAACGGTTGAGATCGACGTATATTCCCAGCTGAAATTGTCCGTATTGGAGGTTGAATTTGAATCTCTAGAGGAAGCGGAAAGCTTTAAAGAGCCGGAATGGTTCGGTAAGGATGTTAGTACAGAACGGCAGTACAGCAACAAAACGGTCTGGAGAGAGCTGCAAAATAAGACAAAGAATTAACGGACTTTAGCGCGTAAACGTGGTAGTATATAGGGAAAACAAGCAGAAATAGCTTTATCATCCCTAACTGGCTTAAGGATAACGTTTAGGGTGAAACTTATAGTTAATTATAAGAATTTATAAGTGGTGCAACTATAATAGCCTTATATTTCTGCGAGAAACAGTTGTCTTCTACATAGGACGACAACGTTGTTTCTTCTTATCATATATTCTTGTCATATATTAACGAGGGGTTCAGGAGGATGAGCATGAAGTTTATAAGCACAAGAGGTAATGTGGAACCTAAAGGTTTTATTGATACGGTGTTGATGGGACTTGCGGACGACGGTGGGCTGATGGTTCCATCCGAGATTCCAGTGGTTTCAGCAGCAACGTTGGAAGAGTGGAGAAGTCTCAGCTATCAGGAGTTGTTCCTGAAGATTGTTGCCTATTACACCAATGATGAGATTCCTTACGAGGATTTGCAGGAAATGGTCAACACCAGTTATGCTAATTTCCGCACACCTGAAGTAACACCTATACACCAAGTGGATGATTCTTTATATGTCCTTGAATTGTTCCATGGGCCTACTTTTGCTTTCAAGGATGTAGCGCTGCAGTTTATGGGTGAGCTGTATTCATATATTTCCAAAAAACAAAACAAAATCATCCACATCCTCGGTGCAACCTCTGGGGACACTGGAGCGGCGGCCATTCAAGGTGTACGCGGCAAAGAAGGCATCAAGATCTGTATTCTCCATCCACATGGCAAGGTAAGTAAAGTGCAGGAGCTGCAGATGACTACGGTGGACGACAGCAATGTACTGAATCTGTCTGTTCATGGTAACTTTGATGATTGCCAGAAGGTGATTAAGGATCTGTTCGCAGATCTGGACTTTAAAGGTCGGTATCATCTGCGTGCAATCAATTCCATTAACTTTGTGCGGATTCTGGCGCAGACTGTTTATTATTTCTATGCATATCTGCATGTCGATGGCAGCAACGAGAAGAAGATTAATATCAGCGTGCCTTCCGGTAACTTCGGTAATATTTTCTCGGGTTATTTGGCTAAGCAAATGGGGCTTCCTATTAACAAGCTGATCATTGCTACGAATGAAAATAATATTTTGGAGCGTTTCGTGAATACTGGCGAATACAAACCAGGTAATTTCACAAGCACTTACAGCCCTTCGATGGACATCCAAGTGGCAAGTAATTTCGAACGGTATCTGTATTATCTGGTAGGCGAGGATTCTGAGAAGTTATCCGCGTATATGTCCAAGCTGCAAACCGAAGGCAAGATTACGGTTGAAGGCGAGGCGCTTCAGCAGGTGCAGAAGGATTTTGCAGCGCTGGGTGTGAAGAATGATCAATGCTTGAATACGATCGCTAAGTATCAAAAAGAACACGGCTACCTGCTTGATCCACATACAGCATGTGGAATCGCGGCTTACGAAGCTTTTAATGGCCCGGATGAGATTGGCATTACCTTTGCGACTGCACATCCAGCTAAGTTCGATGAGGCAATTACTTTGATTGATATTAAGCAGGAATTCCCGGCACAGATTAAAGCATTGTTCGAGATGCCACAACATCAAACCGTAGTGGATCATGACAAGAATGAAATCGTGCGTCAGCTGCAAGCTTTTTACGGATTGTAATATCATATACAGTCCTACTTCACAGCACAGCCCCCGTTCTTGGGATAAAGACGGGGGCTGTTTGTGCGTTTATAGTAGCTTCTAACATTAACGTTGCGGCGTACGGGTCTGCTCCCTAGCTTTTTCACAAAAAGCAGCGACCTTATAAGAGACATAGTACGCCAGCATTTTTTCAGAATCGGTAAAGTCGGTGTCCAGCAGTCTGCTGATAAGATCGAGCTTATATCTGAGTGTATTCCGGTGAATGTACAGCTCGTCTGAGGTAATCTGCATGTTCCGGTTATTTTTGAGATAAACGTAAAAGGTATGATACAGATTGGACTGGTGCAAAGTATCGTATTCTTGAAGCTTGAGCAGCTCTGGATGGTAGTAGTTATTATCCTCGTTAAACACAACATCAGCAGAGAGCATCTCATAGAGCTGGATATCTGAATAGTAAGTCAGCTGCTGCTGCGGGCTGAGAATGGAACCGATCCGAATAGCATTTCGGGAGTGAAGATAGTGTCTCCTACATTGCGTAAGATTAGTGAACATATTGCTGATGCCAAGCGAGATGCCGGTTTGGGCTAGAAATTCCTGCAGCTGCTTATTTACAAGCTCTTTGGAGAGGTTTCCATCATGGATCATTACAATCTGCCCGTCATAATAGGTGGAAGGACTGCCCGGAAAAAGCTGTTGCAAACGTTCTCTTAAATAATCATCATAACGGCCTGAACCCTCATACCAGGTAAGATCGAACAGCAGCACAAGCAGCTGATTCCCGAACTTTAGTCCTGCACTCCGCATCCTGTCCTGAATAATCCGGTTGTCCTGAAGCTGTTCCTCTAGCAATGCGCAGATAAAATCTTCAACTTTTATATTTTTGGCGTTGCGATAGTAGCTATTTTTGCCCATCTCTTCGGCAAGTATGGTAGCGGTGATGGACAGCAGCTCGTTATCTCTGGCGCGAAAAGGATTTGTGCATCCTAGAAGCAATACATTGCCGATTTGTTTGCCGGCTACTTTTATTTTGGAGATCAGTTTTGAGTTTGATGTTTCCTCGCAGGTTACCTCATAAGATTCATCGCTTTGTTTCCCACGCTGGACACTGTTCATTTTGCTCACAGCCGCAATGAAGTCGTAAGAGCAATAACCTTTGCGGATATTATCACTCCATATGTAATCGTCGATATCGGAAAGGTCAGAGTGAGCTACAATTTTGAAGCTGCAATCAAATACAATGACGGGATTCTGCAGTAGCTCGGCAGCTGTCTGTACGATAGCTGAAAGGCCTGCACCTGAAATGTATGCAGTAAACAAAGATGCGGTATAATGCTCCATTTCGATTTTACCTGATACTTGCTCATTTAAGGAAACATCCATTCATATCGCCCCCTGTTTCAATAATAGTGCAATATGCACTATAAAGAAGTGATTTTTGGTGCTTGTAAATATATTCACAAAGTATTGGACGCCTTAAACTAAAGGTGGAGGTGCTAAGCAGATGAAATATGAAAAACTGTTTGCAGCAGGTAAAATTGGACGCCTTGAACTTAAGAATAGAATTGTATTGCCGGCTATGGGAACGTCACTGGCCGCGGCCAGTGGTGAAGCGTCGGATGAAATGATTGCTTTTTATGAGGAACGTGCCGCGGGTGGCTGTGGTCTAATCATTACGGAAATTACGCGTGTGGATAATGAGACCGGAGTAGGTACACCGAACCAGCTGAATGCAAGTGACTTGCTGTTTGTGCCGCGTCTGGAGAAACTGGCAAGAGCTGTGCATCGTCATGACAGCAAAATATTCCTTCAGCTCCAGCATCCGGGCCGGCAAAATCACGGACGGCTTATTGGAGGCAAACAAATTGTTGCTCCTAGCGCAGTGATGTCTTCAGCGATTGGGGAAATGCCCCGGGAGCTGTCTACTGAAGAGGTAGAAGAGTTAGTTCGTAAATTTGTGTTCGGAGCTTATATAGCTAAAACAGCAGGTATTGATGGTGTGGAGATCCATGGTGCCCACGGCTATCTCGTAGGACAGTTTCTGAGCCCACTTACCAATCTGAGAACTGATAAATATGGCGGTTCACTGGAAGGTAGAATGTCATTCCTGAACGAAATTGTGCTTGGCATCAAAAAGACCTGTGGCGCAGGATTCCCTGTATCGGTGCGAATCGACGGCGATGAATTTGTCTCAGGCGGGATTACACTGGATGAGGCTATCCAGACTGCGAAACATCTGGAAAGCATCGGAGTGGATTGCATAAATGTAAGCTCCGGCACTTATGAATCATCCAATACGATCATTGAGCCGATATCCTACCCGCAAGGCTGGAAAAAACATCTCTCCGCAGCCATTAAGCAAGCGGTGCAAATTCCAGTGATTGCTTGTGATGTGATCCGTAAGCCTGAATTTGCTGAGAGTCTGCTACAGGAAGGAAACACGGATTTTGTAGCCCTTGGAAGAGCCCAACTGGCCGATCCGGAGTGGGGTAACAAAGCGGCAGCAGGCAAAGAAGCAGAGATCAGAACCTGTATCTCTTGCCTGTACTGTATTCAGGAAGTAATGGAGTGCAAGGTAATCAAGTGTGCTGTCAATGCCAGAGTGGGCCGTGAGCTTGAATTTGCAGAACCAACCAAAGATGGCGCTGGCAAAGTAGTAGCTGTGATCGGCGGGGGTCCAGCAGGTATGGAAGCAGCACGGATTCTGGCGCTCAGAGATTTTAAACCTGTATTGTTCGAAGCCAGAGATGTGCTAGGCGGCAGCGTGGAGCTGGGAAGCCGGCCACCATTGAAGGAGAAGCTGAACTGGTTTATTGATAATATGCAACATCAGTTAGAGGATCTGGATGTTGATGTCCGTCTCTCTACGAAACCTACGCTGGAACAACTGAAGCAACTGAACCCTTATGCGGTATTTGTTGCTGCTGGGGCACAGCCTATAGTGCCTGTTATTCCGGGAGTAAAGAAGGCAGCGGTCTGCACCGTTGTTGACGTACTTAGTGGGTCAGTTGTGATTAAGAACAAGCAGGCTGTGGTCATCGGCTCCGGCATGACAGGGCTGGAAACGGCTGAATATTTGGCCGATATGGGAAATCAGGTCACGGTGGTGGAAATGCAGCCGCGGGTTGGTCCAGATGCCTATCTGCCAAATCTGATCGACATTGTGACTAGACTGAAAAAGAACGGCGTGGAGCTCTTAGCATCAACCAAGCTGGTAGAAGTGCAGGATGGCGCGATTGTGCTTGAGAATACGTCCACGGGGGAAACTTCGCTGAAAAAGACGGATGCTGTTGTATTATCCATTGGTGTTACACCCGATCGCTCATTTGTTGATGAGTTGAAGCAGGTACTGCCTAATGTGAAGGTGATCGGCGATGCAGGCAAGCCAGGCCGAATCGGACAGGCCATTCAATCTGGATTCGAAACGGCTTTTGTGCTGAACTAAAGGGTTACTAATCTAAGGAGGGTTCATTCATGGTGAGTTTTGTGAAAAGTTTCGCAGATATGCAGAAATACGGAGGCAAGCCAACCACCTTTTATGATGCAGAGATGCTGACGGTGTATTGGGAGACCAAACCAGAGATTATCGAGCGTTTGTTGCCGAAGCCACTGAAGCCAACAAGCCGGCCGCTGGTAAATGCTTTTATCGCCAATTACCCAGCTACGAACTTTTGTCCACCTTATCGTGAAGCTGGATTGTTCGTTCTAGCGGACTATAACGGACAATTAGGCAACTACTGCCTGTCGATGCCTATTACAAGCGATATCGGGATGGCTATGGGCCGGGAAGTATGTGGGCTGCCTAAGAAAATGGCCGATGTGCGTATGAACACCTCAGAAGATGGCATTGATGGGGCAATCGGCCGGCATGGCATTGACTTTTTCAACGTAAAAGCCACTATGGATGGACACTTCAATGACAATGGAGCCGAGAAGATTCTGGAGGAATATTACGGCAAAGATATCCCTTTGTATAACATCAAATATGCCAATGCAATTGACGGAAACGGCTTCGATCTGATGCCAACCTTGGTCACACAGCGTTTAGTAAGTGAGGTTAAAGTCTATAAAGCGGCTGAAGCCTCTATCACCTTCCAAGACTCCCCGCATGATCCTTGGAGTGAGCTTGAAGTTGTGAATATGCTGGGCGCGGTTTACACCGTCAGTACAAATGTGCTTGAAAAAGGTAAAATTCTGGAGCCTCTGAATCCAATGGAGTATCTTCCATACTGCTATCTCCGCTGGGACTGGTGGGAGAACAATTTGCAACCTGTTTCCTCAGTATAAGCCTACGTGTTTGAAGTGAGTTTGTGCGAAATGAAACCGAAGAAGGATCGGCTAACTAAACATTAGGAGGAATTAGAATGACTAACCTTTTTGATTTGACGGGTAAGACAGCTATTATCGCAGGAGCATCCAGTGGGATCGGGGTACAATTCGCAGAGATGCTTGCTGAGCAAGGAGCAGACATTGCTATTTTGGCCAGAAGATATGACAAGCTTGTAGCAGTAGCCGAGGATATCCGGGCTAAATACCCTGAACGCAGAATAATTCCTATCGAGTGTGATGTAAGAAAAGAGGATCAGATTATTGTGGCTGTTCAAAAGGTTATGGAAGCCTTTGGCAAAATTGATATTCTGCTGAATAATGCTGGTGTGGTGGATGCGGTTCCGATTGAGGCGCTGGAAGAAGAAGCTTGGGATCGGGTACTGGATACGGATTTAAAAGGTGTTTTCCTGATGTCGAAACATGTGATCCGGCATATGAAGGAACGGAATTACGGCAAAATCGTCAATACAGCCTCAATGCTAGGCCTTACAGCTTCAGCTTCGGTTCCTACGCATTCTTACAATGCTGCTAAAGGTGGAGTGATCCATCTGACAAGAGGGGTGGCGGCAACTTATGCTAAGCATGGTATCACTGTTAATGCGATTGGACCAAGCTTGTTCAAAACTGAAATGACTGAGAATACGTTATTTGCAGAAAAAGCGCTAAAAATGTACAACGCAGTGTGTCCGATGGGGCGCCCTGGTAATCCGGGAGAACTAAACGGCGCCGTGCTCTACTTTGCTTCAGATGCTTCCAGCTACACTACAGGTCAGACTTTGTTTGTAGATGGCGGCTGGACGATTATATAGAGCTCATCTGGTTCTGTAAGCTCGGGGAATGATTGTAACTCCAAAAAAAGGGTATCTCAAAAGCCATGAAAGGGTGGCTGGGATACGCCTTTTTTTGCGTTGTACGATGAGCGGTGCTCCGCCAGTAACAAGAGAATTGCTGAATTTATCAGAAATTGTCGTTAATTTGCCTTAAAAAGTAGACATGACTACCTATGAGTGAGAAAATAGCATGTAGAGTTAGTAATAACTAAAAAGGACGGGATAACATCATGACAATTCGTTTCGGGGTCATTGGAACAAACTTTATTACAGACCGCTTCGTGCAAGCCGGCTTGGAGAATGAGGAGTTTATCCTGACAGCCGTGTACTCTCGCACAATGGAGAAAGGTCAGGCCTTTGCTGCTAAATATGCGGGAGCTACAATTTATACGAATTTGGAAGATATGGTGAAAAGCAAAGATGTAGATGCTATATATATTGCCAGCCCAAATTCTATGCATGCAGAACAAGCGATTATGTGCTTAAATCACGGCAAGCATGTGCTCTGCGAGAAACCGGCTGCATCCAACAGTACGGAGCTTAAAGCTATGATTGAAGCTGCGCGCACAAATGATGTGCTACTGGTAGAGGCGATGAAATCGACCTTTATGCCGAACTTTGGAGTGATTCGTGATAATTTGTATAAACTCGGCCAAGTTCGCCGTTATTTTGCAAGTTACTGTAAGTACTCCTCCAGATATGATGCCTACCGGCAGGGGACTGTGTTAAATGCGTTTAATCCCGCTTTTTCCAATGGCTCGTTAATGGATCTTGGAGTGTACTGTTTGTATCCAATGGTAGTGCTCTTTGGCAAGCCTCAATCAGTACAGGCAGTGGGTGTCATGCTCTCGTCAGGTGTGGATGGTGAAGGAAGTCTCATTATGAAGTATGACGATATGGATGCGGTAGTTATGCACTCCAAGATTTCTGACTCCTATCTGCCAGCTGAGATTCATGGAGAGAACGGTACGATGGTGATCGACAAAATCAATGAGCCTTATCAGGTGAAAATTTACTATCGTGATGGTACAGTTGAGGAGCTTACGTTGCCTCAGGTGTTTGAACCTATGTATTATGAGGTGGAAGAATTCATCAACTTGATTAAGAATGGTGAACGGGAGAGCAGAATTAATACTCATGAGAACTCCATGGCCGCAGCAGAGATTATGGAGGAAGCCAGAGCACAGATCGGTCTCCGCTATGCCTCAGATTTATAATAAATAGAATGGGGAGCAGGACTTGAAGACTTTTAAAAAGGTTTATATTGAGATAACAAGCGTCTGCAACCTCGCCTGCAGCTTTTGTCCACAAACCGCCCGGACGAAAAATTTCATGAAGCTTGATACGTTTAATACGATATTGGATGAAATTAAACCACACAGCAATCATATTTATCTTCACGTCAAAGGGGAGCCGTTGCTGCATCCCAAGATCGGTGAACTGTTGGATGCTGCTCATGCCAAAGGGTTCAAGGTTAATATTACAACCAATGGCACGTTAATTCATAAAGCCGGACCTAAAATTCTTGGTAAGCCCGCACTGCGTCAGATGAACTTTTCTCTGCACAGCTTTGATGGGCATGAAGGGTCAGAGAACCGTGAAGGCTATCTTTCAGAGATAATTTCTTTTGTACGGGAAGCCTCAGCGCAAGGGGTTATTATTTCTTTCCGCTTGTGGAATTTGACGGAGGATAATCTGACGAATCTGGAGAGAAACCGTAACCGTGAAACCCTTGCCCTGCTGGAGGAAGCCTTCAACTTGGATTTCAAGATCGAAGAAAAGGTTATGCCTGGCAGTGGTGTCAAGATTGCCCCACGCGTCTACCTTAATCAGGATCATGAGTTCCGTTGGCCAGCGCTGAATGAGCCGGAAGATGACGGAAAAGGGTTCTGTCATGCCCTGCGGAGCCAAGCGGCAATCCTTGTGGATGGCACGGTTGTGCCATGCTGTCTGGATGGTGAAGGAGTAATTAACCTAGGCAACATCCATGAAACTCCGTTCTCAGAGATTGTAGAGGGGGAGCGGGCGAACAATTTATTCTATGGCTTCTCACGTAGAGAAGCGGTGGAGGAGCTGTGCCGCAAATGTGGGTATCGGCAGCGGTTCGGAACCTAATGATTGGAATGCAAACAGAACCGGGACATGGCTATTTCATGAGTCCTGGTTCTGTTTTTTAATT
The DNA here is from genome assembly GCF_038007025.1 of Paenibacillus sp. FSL H7-0918. NCBI lineage: Bacteria > Bacillati > Bacillota > Bacilli > Caryophanales > Paenibacillaceae > Paenibacillus > Paenibacillus sp. FSL H7-0918. The sequence goes on along the minus strand of NZ_JBBOWJ010000002.1, from coordinate 1,049,487 downwards.
AACGGGATTGTATATATATAATAATAGGTCTTTATAGTCTCCACTTTGGAGCGAAGGAGGAGCATATGCTGAAATCACTGGAAGCCATCGCCTTATACCGTGAAGGTGTGCAAGATCATTTGGAGGATCACCTCTGGCTGAAGCTTATTGTCCAAGCGGAGGAGCAGATTGTAAATTTGGAACGTGTGGAATCTCTGGAGGAGCTGGATCGCAGGAATCCCGTACTGGACTATGTGGAACGTAGCTTGCAGATTCTGGACCAACTTCCCCGGTCTATTTGGATAAAAGAGCTGGTGGAAGAAACGTTAATTTGGTCAGAAACGGCTAAGGGAGGTACAGCAAAGGAGCGGCTGGTTTGGCAGGAGGAAGGGATCAATTGTTTTGTACATAATTTAGGTTCCGCACAGTTATATGAGAGGTATTTAGGGAAGGCTGTCTCCGAGAAAGGTACGATGATTCAGCGGCTTATTGAGACTCATGGACTTATAGGACAGCAAATTCGCGGAGAAGTGCCGCCGGAAGTCAATAAGCCACTCCATGATATAGTGGAAGATCAGCTGCTGACCGCGGAGGAACTGGAACGCCTGCTGACCGTGCTCAATCATTGCATCATCGGAGCTGTGTCTCCCGAGTTATGGCAGAGTGTGCAGCATGAAGTGAAGCAGCTTATTGAGCTGATTTCTTCAGGCAATCTTGCTAGTCCTATGCCGATGAAGGAACGACTGCGCAGAATGCGGCTGGGTCCGATCTCTAGAGGAGAGGATTTCACTACGGAATGGGCTAAGCTGACGCAGGAAGGTTTCCATGCTGAACGGTTGGTGTCATTAAGTAAGATTACCTTCTGGTATGTAGAATCTGCACTACAGACCTTTTCGCTGGAGCAATTTCTGAAGGTGATGGTGCTTGCTGCCCAGAGGGCGCAGAATGAATCCTTAAGCCATATCAGCTTCGAGCATGTCATGAACAGCATTTACTACGATTACAAGGGTGTTAAGAAGACCAATGTTTATAAGAAGCGGATTATCGAAAAATATTTAGCGGAGCTTACATGGAAGGATATCGAGCAAGGGACTTTGCCTGCTGAGAACCCTCACCTACTCTTGCGGCAATATTCTAAGGAACATCTGCCAGACACGGTATTTTTTCAATTCCAATTCTCGGCAGCGGCAGAGAAGCTGATCGAATTTTGTATGGAAGCTGAAAAATCACCCTTGTATGAACGTGCTGTATTGCTGTTATTCGATCTATTCGAGCTGCGCAGGGATGCTTTTGACCGTTTTCATAATGAAGATACCTACTTAAGCCAAATGAATAATACAGCAGATTATAAAGCTGTAATTCTAGATCATGTCACTGGACAAAAAGTGCTGGATATCGGTCCGGGCGGCGGTGTGCTGCTGGATTTACTGGAAGAGCGTATGCCCGAGGTTACTCCTATCGGCATTGATATATCAAGCAATGTAGTGGAAGCCTTGCGACAACGCAAGCAGCGGGAAGGTCGCCACTGGGAGGTGCTGCAGGGAGATGCGTTGAACCTTAAAGATTTCGTGGAGGCCGGAACGGTGGACACGGTAATTTTCTCTTCGATTTTGCATGAGCTATATTCTTATGTGCCGCTAAATGGTAATAAGTTCAATCACGACACCGTCTCCGCAGCTCTGCGAAGTGCCTTTGCTGTATTGTCAGCTGGCGGGGTTATCATTATCCGCGATGGGATCATGACTGAACCTGCATCATTGCTGCGGAGAGTTCGCTTTCTGGAAGAGGATGGTCTGGTGTGGCTGGAGCGTTATGCGAAGGATTTTGCTGGACGTCAGATTCAGTTTCAGAGATTAGGGGAACAAGAAGTGCTCATGCCCGTTAATGATGCCATGGAATTTTTATATACTTATACCTGGGGCGAAGAGGCTTATATTCACGAAGTCCAAGAACAGTTTGGTTATTTCACCCCTACGGAGTTTGCCTCATTTATTGAACAGATTTTAGGAGAGCAGGCAAAGATTGAGGTCTTGCGACATTACTTGCAAGAAGGTTATACCGAAGCTCTGCGTGATAGAGTAAGGTTCATGGATGAGAGCGGACAGGAAGTGGCGCTGCCGGACAGCACCTGTTTTATTGTGATTCGGAAGGAATAGCCGAAAAATACATCAGCTGCATCTAAAAAAGCAATCGGCAGACCCTCTGATGCGGAGGAGATCCGATTGCTTTTTTATATAGAGATTCTTGCCCTTGTTAGATTAGCACTTCTAGCTGCGACTTATCAGATTCTTCGGCTAAACGTTGAATTTCTTGATAGGTAGCTAATTGTTCTGTCCGCTCATTGGTGTTCTCTTCAGAAGGTTTAATTTCTGTTGATCCTGCTTTATCGATCTGATCTTTAATTTTATCTCCCGTGTCTTTCATGGCATCGCCTAACGTTTCGTTCGTTTCCGATAGTTTAGTTTCGATTTTGGATAACTGTTCCCGTTTGGCTGTTGCGGAATGAGTAGAACGAGCCTCATCCAGCTCTATTTCCTTGGTCAGAACTTTTGCCTCGCCACGCATCTTAGTGTGGGTAGAAGAAACTACCTCCATTTGGCTAACATCTTGGCTTACAGAAACAATCGTATTCAATCTTTCGTTCTGTATCTCTTGCTCGGTTTTAGGTTCATCCTTGGGATTAGCTTTTTGAGCATCTTCTAAGTTCTTTTGTTGCTCTTCGAAGCTGTATTTTGCAATTTGTTGGTCAATCGTTTGGAGCTGCTTGTCGAACTCCTTAAGTTGATCTTGAATAGATTCGAGATTATGTGAACTTTTGGTAGTTCTTTCAATCAGACTGTTCTTACTGTCGATGATATTTTGTTTTTGTTTAAGCAGGGAGTTAACCATTCCGTCCATTTTGGATTGATTTTGAAAAGCAGCCTTTGCAGATTTACTTATTGATAATTTATCTCCATTACCATTACCACTAGTATTGCTGTTTGATTTCATAGTTTTATCATTAGTTTGGTGACTAACAGATACATTAAACCTCGTTCCCATAGATGCGGTCATATTCGTTATGTGCATGGTTCATTATCCTCCTACGACGATAAGATCTATCTATAATATATCGGTAAATCAGCAGCAATACTTAATAAGGAGAGCTGTTAGCCGCAGCGTTGTTTGATGGACGCTTAACAGCTTCTTTGTCCAAACTATCCCGGAAGAGGAAGATATTTTCGATTCCAGGCTTTGTAATGTCTATTTACCGGTGAATTTTTGTCGAAAGTTAGAGGGAGAAATGCCTTCTTTCTTGGAGAAGCAGGAAGAGTAGTAAGTAATATGATGGAAGCCAACCTCTTCAGCGATGCGGGCAATGGACCAGGAAGTTTGAATTAACAGCCGTTTGGATTGTTCTAGACGATAGGACAGGAGATAGGCCATAGGGGTCACACCGTATATTTTTAGCATGTTTTTGGCGAGATAGTTGGGATGATAGTTAAGTTCTTTTTGAAGTAAGGAGTTAGAGACATCACGAGTATAATTTTGCCGAATGAACAATTCAATCTTCTCGGCAAGATGAATGGCGGTTGCATCGGATGCCTCGGCCAGATCACGGTCCAAGAATTGCAGGAACTGTTGAAAGGAGGCTTGGCGCTTCCAGTTGCGCATCGACTGGGGTTCTTGTTCCAGATGGAAAAAGAACTCTAATACCTCCATTGCCTTCTCTGATATTTCCGTATACTTCGGAATAAAGATCGAGCATACATCGCAGTGATTTAAATAAGCTTTTTGTTTATGGCTTTCGATGAGCTCGCTCTGATTCTCCAGACATTCGTTCATATCCTGACACTCGATCCAGCTGCCGAAGGTTTGGAAATGAATCCAGATGATTTCTGTTTCGATAGGACAAGGGGCAAAGCCATAGTGATGGGCATCTGGACGAAGGATGAGGAATTCTCCTTCCTTTAGCTCCCAGTGCACCTCGTTCTCGGCGATGGGCAACATCCCCTTTTTAACAATGATTAGATCAAATACGCCGATGCAATTACGACTGATATGATAGTCTCCAGCATTGTAGTGAGCACGACCACAGTCTATGAAATAAGGAATAGGCGGTGTGATAAAGCTAAGAATCGGTGAGTTCATCGCGAGCCTCCAAAAGGTTGTATTTCCTAAAAATCAGTTTGGAATCCATCGTTTTTTTATGATGTAGATGAAACTAGCCTGCACCTTTCCTGAACTCCGAAGGCGAGCATTTCATCGCTTTACGGAAAACCTTTATGAAATAGCTTACATTATCAAATCCGACCTCGAATGCGATGTCGGATATTTTTCTTTCACTTTGTTGCAGCAGATCGGCAGCCTGGCGAATCCGGTATGAGTTGATGTAATCGACTGGCGTTTTACGAGTCATCATTTTGAAGAAGCGGCAGAATTGTCCCTCGCTCATGGGAATAAGCTCTGATAGATCACGGGTACGTATCGGTTCCTGATAGTTATCTTGGATATAAAGGATCACCTTTTTAAGGCGGTTAATTTTGGTGGTATCAGCATCATCCGATTGGCTGCGGTTCTCAAATCGGCCCTCTGCGGTAATCTTGGAAAGCATGATTAGCAAAGTTCCTTTCATAAAGGTCTCAAATCCGGGCATTTTATTAGCGTATGCCTCCATCATTTGCTCCAGATGATGAAGCAGCTCCTGCTGCCAAGGGACATCGGGTGTAATATGTCTCGGAAAGCTCTGGCGTTTCTCTTGCAGTGGCAAAATCGCGTTTTGCTGGATCGTATCGTACTGGGCGCTAGCCAAAAGATCAGGCAGAAATACAAGCGCACAGAATTTGCAGGGGGTGTCTTCGTTCAGCACATAGGCGGCGTGTATATCGCCAGATTCGATAAATACCGCTTCGCCCGCGCGGAGTGGAAAATATTCTGTGTCTAATTGGAACAGAATTTCTCCTTCTAGCAGCATAAAGAACTCCGCTTCTTCATGCCAATGTGTATCGAGTACATGCGTTCCGGATGGAAGTTCTATCCAATAAGCTGCGAGTGGAAACATACTATCTCCATGAACTCTGTTTTCTTTTAGCAAACTCTGAGTTGTACGGTCCATATAAAGGCCTCTTTTCTTAGAAAAACATCAAAATAGTGTTATAAATGAGCTATATAGTATTAGTTTTGTTCATTTTTTATCGGTATAATGCAACTATAAACACCAAATTGAAAGGTGGCAAGTACACAATGAAATTTACTGATGGTCTCTGGCTGGTTCGTGAAGGTATCACGATTAACGGCGCAGTTCAAAATTATGTTGTAGAAAAGACTCCCGAAGGATTAACAGCAATTACACAAACGACTCCAATCACAGGGCGCGCAGCAACGCTGAATTCAACCCTGCTTACTGTAAAATTCCATTCCCCGCTTCCAGGCGTGGTAGGCATTAAAATTATTCATCATGATGGTGTACAGGAACGTGGTCCGGTTTTCGAACTGACTAAAGGTACTGGCGATCATGTGAAGATTGAAGAAACGGATCTCGAAACCGTGCTGATCAGCGGCGGACTTCGTGTAGTGATTCGCAAAGGCGAACAATGGGCGGTGGATTTCTATCGCGGCGAAGAACGTATTACAGGCAGTGGCTTTAAATCCATGGCTTACATCACCGACCAAGACGGTAACACGTACATGCGTGATGAGCTGGATCTCGGCGTAGGCGAATTCGTATATGGTCTGGGCGAACGTTTTACCGCTTTCGTGAAAAATGGACAAACCGTTGATATCTGGAACAAAGACGGCGGCACTAGCTCTGAGCAAGCTTACAAAAACATTCCTTTCTACGTATCAAGCAAAGGTTATGGCGTATTCGTGAATCATCCGGAATTGGTTTCCTATGAAATCGCTTCAGAAAAAGTGAAAAAAGCCCAATTCAGCGTAGCTGGAGAAAGCTTGGAATACTTTGTGATTGATGGACCTACCATTAAAGACGTTATTAGCAACTATACTGCTCTTACTGGTAAACCAGCGCTTCCACCAGCATGGACTTTTGGCTTGTGGCTGACAACTTCGTTCACTACCAACTATGATGAAGAGACTGTAAATTCCTTCGTAGAAGGTATGGCAGAACGTGATCTGCCGCTGCATGTATTCCACTTTGACTGCTTCTGGATGCGTGAGTATCAATGGACTGATTTTGAATGGGATAAACGTGTATTCCCAGATCCAGAGGGCATGCTGAAACGCCTGAAGGAAAAAGGCCTGAAGATCTGCGTATGGATCAACTCTTATATTGGTCAACGTTCACGCTTGTTTGAAGAAGGCAAGAAAAACGGCTACCTGATCAAAAAGCCTAACGGCGATGTTTATCAATGTGACCTGTGGCAAGCGGGTATGGGACTGGTGGATTTCACTAACCCTGCGGCTTGTGAATGGTATGCCGGCTACCTGCGTGATTTGGTAGATATGGGCGTAGACAGCTTCAAGACAGACTTCGGTGAGCGGATTCCTACAGATGTAGTTTATTTCGACGGATCTGATCCGATGAAAATGCACAACTACTACACTCAACTGTACAACAAAGTTGTATTTGAAGTATTGGAAGAGAAGCTTGGTAAGAATGAGGCAGCATTGTTCGCACGTTCTGCAACTGCTGGCGGCCAACAATTCCCAGTTCACTGGGGCGGAGATTGCTACGCAGATTATGAATCCATGGCAGAAAGCCTTCGCGGCGGTTTGTCTCTGGGCTTGTCCGGTTTCGGTTTCTGGAGTCACGATATCGGTGGTTTCGAGAACACTGCTCCGGCACATGTATTTAAACGCTGGTTAGCTTTTGGACTGTTGTCCAGCCACAGCCGTCTGCACGGCAGCACTTCGTACCGTGTGCCTTGGGCGTACGATGATGAAGCTTGTGATGTTACCCGCTTCTTCACGAAGCTTAAATGCAGCTTGATGCCTTACCTGTATGATGTGGCTGGGCAGGCTGCAGAGCATGGCTGGGCTTCTATGCGGGCGATGGTTATGGAATTCCCGGAAGATCCAACATGCGAAGTGCTCGATCGCCAATACATGCTGGGTGATTCCTTGCTCGTAGCGCCTATTTTCCAAGAAAACGGCGAAGTGAAATACTATCTGCCAGCAGGTCGCTGGACTCACCTGTTATCTGGTGAAACTGTACAAGGCGGATCATGGCGCAAAGAGAAATATGATTTCTTCAGCCTGCCACTGTTCGTTCGTCAGAACTCCTTGCTGGCAATCGGCAGCATCGACAACAAACCGGATTATGACTTTGCGGATGGCGTGAAATTTGGCCTATATTCACTTGAAGAAGGTACTACTACTTCTGCAACCGTACGTGATCTTAAAGGTGCTCCTGAATTGACTGTGAAGGCTGCCCGCAAAGGCAACAGCGTAACAGTTACTGCAGAAGGCAGCGGTAAAGAATTCTCGCTTTCCCTTAAAGATCTGGGAGCTATCGCTTCCGTAGAAGGTGCAGAGCAAGTGGATGAGACTACAGTGAAAGTAAACGCAGGTGCAAAATCTGTATCGTTTACCATTACACTGAAATAAGATGATTTCTTAAAGCATATTGATATAGCCATAACCTCTCTTGTAGACTGGGTGAACGATCCGTTCCCTGGTTTATAGGAGAGGTTTTAGTGTTACAATCTTAACTAATAACGGGGGAAACGTTATGAATACTAATTTAATTAAGGGAAGTGGAGTTTTGAATCAGACGGACTATACCTCTGCTACGGTTCTTTCAACCGCCGCTAATTTTATTATGAATAGGCAAGAACCTTTTACACATACCTTCCGGACTTATATTCGTTTACGGGAAAACGGCCCGGTGCAGCTGAAATTTTGGCATAGCAATGCGGTGGATTCCACCTGGGACCAAGGGCTTGAAGCTTCGGGCAGTGAACCTGGGGGCAGTTGGGTGATCGAATCGGCATTTATCGCGGATGGGGGCACTGAGCCAAACGGAGCTATTATTGAGCATACACAACATGCTGTCACTTTTGAAGGCAATGTCTCCAAGTCAGTAGCGGCCGGTGAATGCTTCTGGAGTGATGAGACAAGCATCAACCTACCTGATGGCCATTACTTAGCGTTTACATGGACGATTAAGACAACTACTGCGGGTAAATCCATTCCTTTCAACGTAGAAGGGATGCTGGCAACCGCTTATGATGCGCCCGGAAATCTGGCTGCACAGGAGTCAGCCGATGGGTTTACAGAATCTGACAAGCTTTTGGTACTGCCAAGCTATATCGGATATAAGAAAGCTGTGAATAAGAAGCTAGTATTTTTGGGAGATTCGATTACTCAAGGTGTGCGGACATTAAAGGACGGATACGAATATTGGGCAGCGAGAATTGCGGATGGTCTTGGTGCAGAGATTGGTGTATGGAATCTCGGCTCAGGCTGGGCTAGAGCGTATGATGTAGCTGCGGATGGCCCTTGGCTTCACAAAGCTAAACAGAGTGATGAACTGATGATTGTCCTCGGCGTAAATGATATTGATATTGGCTGCCGCTCTGCAGATGAGTTACTTGGTGATCTGACAACTATTATTGCTAAGATCAAAACAGCAAATGCTGATGCTAGTATTATTCTAAGTACGGTGCCGCCGTTTAATTTTCAGGAGGCAAGAGAAGAGACTTGGCGTAGAGTGAATCATGAAATCCTGACTAACCCACCCGCTGGAGTAGACCGTGTGTTTGATATAGCAAGCCTATTATCGTTGCCTGCACCAGACGATCACCGGATCAGACCGGAATATATGAGTGGACAAGACGACCCGCATCCGAACGGCATAGCCGGTAAGACGGTTGCGGACGCCTTTTTAAACTGGTATTGATCAACTCTTAAATGTGTCCCGGTAGTCCTTAGGTGAAGATCCAACCTGCTTCTTAAACACTTTGCTGAAATATTTAACATCATGAAAACCGACCATTTCGGAGATTTGGGCCAGCTTCAGACGAGGATTCTGCAATAGTAGTTTAGCTTTATCTATTCGAATATTAACAATAAAGTCGGAGAAGTTAATCCCGTATTCCTGTTTGAATCGGCGAGAAATATATTCACGGCTAACAAAAAACTTTCCGGCCACTTCCTGTAAGGACAGGTCGGAAGCGTAATTAAGCTCGATGTATTTGACGATATCATGCATCGGATTACGTTCTTTAGCTTGTTTCAGGGCGATTACTTCGGCCAGCTCCTGCATTAGGGTATACGACCAGTCACGCCAAGCGAATAAGGAGAACGAGTAACCGTTCGTATAAGGAGCTGGGTGAAGCTGGTCGGCCTGTTCAAGCTCGGCCAGTGCGCCTTCAGCTTCAGGGCCTAACATTTCCCGTACTAGCTGGGAACGAAATAGTAGAGCATCATTTTTCCATGAGTTTAGGATTTCTGGTGTCACAACCCCACCTCGGCTAAGCTCATCTACCCAGTGCTGCGCAGCTGTTGATAATATCTCTGGACTTCCGCTGATGACTGCCATTTTCCAATCTTCCTTGACGTCAGCAAAGTTCGTTGTTGATACATTACCGCGAACCTCTGCTTTGGCGATCTCTTTACGATCTCTGAACTCTTCGGAGGAAGAGGAGAAATGGCAGTAATCCTCATGAATTAATAAGTTTCGGCGTTGTAAGGCCTCTGCCACCTCTGCACGCTGATAAGGTAACTGCTTAGGTAAGTTGCCGATGCTGCTGATTCCAAAATGCATTCGGACCTGCAAGGTAGAGTAGATGCCATGATTGATTCTGCCTATTAGCTCGACCACAGAGGTTTGAATATCCCACAGAATAATCGCAATCTCCGGAGGACCTCCCCAATAACGAAAAGCAACACCCTTATGCGGACTGTGCAAAAATTCATTACAAATATTGACGATAGCGTAGTTCATTAGCTCGGTGTCTCCGCCAAAACGTTTAATCAACGGATTGTTACCCGCATCTGTCTGCACCAATATTAACCGAGCGGAATGGATGTTTTCCGGAATGATACCATCACTGCATAACCTCCGCAAAGATAAATCAGAATTGATCGGATCATCAATTAGTGCAGATAATAGCTTTTCCCCATAAATGGGCTTGAACTCATTAAGCTGAATACTCTGTTTCTGCCGTTCGCTTCGGTCGTCTTCTTCTGAGCGCCAGGCTGCAACTGCTTTAGCTACCGCTACATTGATTGCCTCGGCTTCGATAGGTTTCAGGATATAATCAATACCCCCATGCCGCACAGTCTGCCGTACGAACTCAAAATCATTATGTCCGCTGACTACAATAAACTTAGTGTTGCCGGCGAATTCGTTCACCCAGGTCATTAACTCTATCCCATTACCTGATTCCATCATCATATCCATAATGACTAATGCTGGTTTAGCCTGCCGGATGATCTCGATGGCTTCATTTCCATTTCCGGCTTCCAGAATTTCATCTATTTGATGGGCGTCCCAGTCGACAAGCAGTCTGACTGCCTTTCTAACTCTTGCCTCGTCATCAACAATCAACGCCTTCATATCTTTTCACGCTCCGCTATAATTTCAATTTCCAATTTCACTACTACTCCGCCTGCTCTAAGGTTATCCACAGTTAAAGTGGCACTATCTCCGCACACAAACTTGAGTCGAGCCAGAACGTTCGGCAGACCAATACCTGATCCTGTAGCTTCCTTGGTTTGCTCTGTATTTCTTAATAAATCTATATCTGTTCTAGTAGGATGCTGTAGCTTCTGCTTTAAAAGATCTAACTTCGCTGAAGGGATCGCATTTCCGTTATTTTGGATACAGATTTCCATCCGGTTGTCATCCACTCTTGCTGCGGTGATTTCAATGAATCCGTCACTGCGGGAAAGATTAAAGCCGTGTTTGAAATAATTTTCTACAATAGGCTGTAAAATCATTTTCGGCATAAACGTCTCTAAAAGTGATTCCTCCATATCGTAGCGGAAACTGAACTTATTTTCAAAACGTTCCTTTTGCAGTTCAATGTAGGCTTTGACATGATCCAGCTCATCCTTAACAGTTACGATCTTCTCCTCATTGTACATGCTGTAGCGCATCATTTTGGCTAGAGCTGAAAGAAGTGAGTAAATTTGGGGCACTTTAAGCTCTAAGGCCAGCGTGCCAATGATCTGTAACGTGTTATTCAGAAAATGCGGGTTGATTTGTGCCTGCAGTGCCCGCAGTTCATTGGTCTTATTGGACAATTCCAGCTTGTACTCTCTTAAAATCAGGTTGTTGATCGTGTCCATCATACTGCGGAATCGCTCGGTAACCACGCCAATCTCATCTTTGCCCATAGGTTGAATTTCAACATCAAGATTACCGGTCTGCACCTGATTCATGTAACGAGTCAACTGCTTGATAGGAGCCGTGATTCGAAAAGAGATCAGGGTCGTTAACGTGGCAATTGTAATCAAAAGTAGAACAAGGAGGAATATATTGATCGCTGCCGCCTCGTTAGCTTCCCGGAAAAGATAGGACGTAGGAATCTGCTTCACGAGGGTCCAATTTAAACCTTGGGTTTCGATTCTTTGGTAAATAAACACAGCATCTTCCTCTTCAAAATACCCTTGCGAGCTTTGATTCGTGGCGATTTGCTTGTTGTACCAAGAAGCGTGTAGGCGCTTGCCGTATTCCTCACTATTGCTTCCGTATACAATCCTGCCATCGCCATCCAGCAGCCAAATGTTCTCCTGCTTCTGATCATATAACTGGCTGACGATGTCGGTAAGAGCCGTTAGCTTAACATCGATCGACAGGAAGCCGAGTGGGGTGGTAGTGGGAATCCTTTCAATTCGTCTATGCAATGTAAACACAGGCTCCGGTATGAGTTGCGGGATAGGTGAGGTTAGACCATAGCTGTGACTTATATGTGTACTTTGTATAAACACAGGAGAACTGCTAGTGATCTCTGAGTCAGCATAAGGGGGGATACCCTGCCAACGTTTGGGTGTATTTTGGGTGAGCAAAGTGGCTTTTCTATCCTTTACACCGTAAAGATACACCTGGGATATATCTGGCATGGATGAAGAAATGTAATTTAGAGAAGAATAAATTCGTGTATTTGCTGCCATATCCTCGTATCCCGCTTCGAGCAGTCTGTAGAAATCTGAATCTGAATAGACGATAAGGGAAAGACGATTGATCTCCTGAATCAGACTTTCGATGTTTCTATTGCCTTGAAAGAGGAGGTTCGTATTCTCATCTACTGCCCTTGTTCTTAGGGATTGAGTGCTATAGTGATAGCTAATAAACATGGTGGCCATAATACAGATTAACGTTGGCAGTAGGATAAAAACGATCAATTTTGTGCGAATCGTGTTCCATTTCATCGAAATTTGTCACATCCGATCAATATTTTACACCTGAAAGATCACTTTAGTAGGTGTGAGGTACCCTGAAAAAAACAGATAATATGTGTATAAAGCATAAACAAGTAAGTGAGCAAAAGAAAGGGGGGGGCAATAAATGCGCGGCACTAAGTTGTCCCAGTTAGGTCAACAGCTTTTTTTCGTTGGTCCGGCAGTTTTGTTTTTTACCTTAATAACGATTATCCCATTTTTGATGGGGATGTATTACTCTTTCACAGATTGGAACGGTGTATCCGGTAATGTAAGTTGGGTCGGATTTCAAAACTTTTCCACTATTTTCTCAAATGACCCTGACTTCTGGTCTTCCTTTTGGTTCACGGTAAGATTTACGGTGTTAGGTGTGATTTTGACTAACGTGGTAGGCTTCTTCTTAGCTTATCTGTTAACTAAACCTTTAAAGACACGTAACATGCTTCGGACTATTTTCTTTATGCCGAACGTTATCGGGGGATTGTTGCTTGGTTTCATCTGGCAATTTATCTTCATCAAAGGGTTCGCCACTATGGGCGACCTCACAGGATGGTCCTTCTTTAATCTTCCTTGGCTCGGTGATGCCACAACAGGATTCTGGGCGATTGTAATGGTCTTTGTTTGGCAGTCTTCCGGTTATCTAATGGTTATCTACATTGCCTCGTTGAGTAACGTATCTAAAGAAGTACTAGAAGCGGCTGATATTGATGGTGCATCCCGTTGGCAGGTGCTACGCAATATCGTAGTTCCGCTAATTATGCCTGCTGTAACTATCGGATTATTCTTGGCCATTTCCTGGTCATTCAAAATGTTTGACCTTAACTTGTCCTTGACGAAGGGTGGACCGTTCAAATCGACGGAATCCGTTGCTATGAATATTTACAATGAAGCCTTCCTGAACAATCGTTACGGGCTGGGTACTGCAAAAGCGCTGCTGTTCTTTGTAATTGTAGCCATCATTACTCTGATTCAGGTCCGTATCACGAAGAGCAAGGAGGTTGAAGCGTAATGAAACCTACGGAAAAAAAGAGATGGAATATTGGTACGGAAGTGATAATGATCCTTCTGGCGCTGCTCTTTCTCTCTCCATTCTATTTCTTGCTCGCAAACTCGGTGAAATCCTTCGGTGAAATTCTGAGTGATGCGGCAAGCTGGCCAAAAGTATTTATGTGGTCGAACTATTCAACCGCCTGGAAATTAGCCCGTTTCGGTGAAGCATTCCGAAACTCGGTTATTATCACAGTGATCAGTGTTATTCTAATCTCTCTGTTCAGTGCGATGGCATCTTATCGTATGGTTCGGGCGAATACGAAATTCAATCAGTTCTTGCTGCTTATCTTTGTAGCAGCAATGGTAGTTCCGTTCCAAACGATCATGATTCCAATTCTGAAGGTCGTAAATGTTATTGGAGTAAATAACTCTTTCCTTGGTTTGATTATCACGAATCTAGGAATCAGTGTTCCGATGGCGATCTTCCTGTTCCACGGCTTTATCAAGTCCGTTCCTCTTGAAATTGAAGAGGCGGCTACAGTAGATGGATGTAATCCTATTACCGTGTTCTTCCGTATTGTGCTTCCTTTGCTGAAGCCAATGGTGATGACAACAATCGTGCTAAACGCACTTGGAATATGGAATGACTATCTGTTGCCATCCTTGATTCTTCAGGCACCAGAGCTTCGGACCATTCCACTAGCGACTTTCTCCTTCTTTGGTCAATACACCAAACAATGGGATATGGCACTTCCGGCTCTCGTAATCGGGGTCGCACCAATTATAATTTTCTACCTGTTTATGCAACGTTACATTGTTGAGGGAATAGCGGCTGGCTCGGTGAAAGGTTAACACCGAGCCCTCCGTTCCAAATATTTTTTAAGCAGTCCACTATTTTAAGGGGGAATATATAATGAAGAAGAAACACTCCGCAGTTGCTCTATCAGCAGTAATGGCAATGAGTTTAGCTCTAACGGCATGTGGTGGTAATAATAACGCTTCTAGTAACTCACAAAATGGAAGCGCTGGCACAAATTCAGGTGAAGTGAAGACCGTTAAGATCTTCCAATTCAAAACTGAAATCGTAGAAGGCCTCAATGAGCTTAAGGTTGAATTCGAAAAAGAATACCCTAACATCAAGCTGGATATCCAAACAGTTGGTGGTGGTGCGGACTACGCAGCAGCATTGAAAACTAAATTCGCTTCCGGCGATGCGCCTGATATTTTCTCCAATGGTGGATATGCAGAAATGGAACTTTGGGGAGACAAGATGGAAGATCTGTCCGACCAACCTTGGGTAAAAGATCTGATTCCTATGGCTGCAGAGCCTATGACTAAAGATGGCAAAGTATACGGTATGGCAATGAACCTTGAGGGTATCGGTATTGTGTATAACAAGGACTTGTTCGCTAAAGCGGGAATCACTGAAACTCCAAAAACATTGTCACAGCTTGAAGAAGCAGCCAAAAAGCTGCAAGCTATCGATGTAACTCCTTTTGGTAATGCATATCAGGAATGGTGGCTGCTAGGTAACCAAGGGATCAGCGTAGCCTTTGCACAACAAGATAATGTAGATGAATTCATCAAAGGTTTGAATGAAGGAACTGGTACAATTGTAGGCAATAAAACGTTTGAAGAGTGGAGCAAGTATCTCAAACTGACTTTACAATACGGACAAAAGAATCCTTTGACCACAGATGCTAACACTCACCTGGCAATGTTCGCAAAAGGCGAAACTGCAATGATGCAAGAAGGTAACTGGGCACAAACTCTTGTTGATAACATCACTCCTGATATGAACATTGGCATGTTCCCTATGCCAATCAATGAAGATGCTGAGAAGAATGACAAAATGACTGTTGGTATCCCTGCGAACCTTGTAGTCAACAAAGAATCCGGTTCTAAAGAAGAAGCAAAAACGTTCTTGAACTGGTTGGTAACTTCCGATATGGGTAAAGAGTACATCGTTAAAAAATGGAAATTCATCCCTGCTTTGTCCACAATCGAAGCAACACCTGAAGACATCGGTATGCTTGGAGCAGACGTATGGAACTATGTAAAAGAAAACAAAGTTTATGGCCTGCAATCCTCTAAATTCCCTGATGGTGTAACGCAAGAATTTGCCAGCGTGATTCAACAGTTCATTGCTGACAAGGTTGACGTTAACGGTTGGATGACTGGTATGCAAGCTGCATGGGACAAGCTTAAAAAATAAGTAAAGCACATTATAGAGAAGATTTAATGGATATTAGTGGTTAACAGAAGCGCTCTCCGTATACCTCATCAATTTGAGACGGGGAGCGCTTTTTTTGGGAAACAGGGCTGATTATCAAGGGATGGGGAGAAGCGCCAATGAAACGATATGATCATGTTCAGATGGGTGTGGACTATTACCCGGAGCATTGGGATGAATCCATGTGGGAACCAGATATCAAGTTGATGAAAGAAACAGGTGTTAAAGTAGTCCGGGTTGCTGAGTTCGCATGGAGCCGACTGGAGCCAACTGAGGGGAATTACCAGTTTGAGTGGCTGGACCGTGCGCTGGACCTTTTTCATCAATATGATCTGCAGGTTGTGATGGGTACGCCAACAGCTACACCGCCAAGATGGTTAACGACGAAATTTCCGGATGTGCTTCCGGTGTTTGCTAATGGAGAGATTTTTCACCCGGGGGTACGTGGACACCGCTGCTATAACAGCACATCGCTGCGTGAGTATGGCAGCCGTATTATTCTGCGTCTTGCCGAACGTTACAGTGAACACCCGGCCGTCATAGGCTGGCAGACTGATAATGAATTTGGCATGTTGGATTGTCATTGTGACGCTTGTAATACTGCTTTTCGAGCATGGGTACAAGCTAAATACGGAACACTGGCTGAGGTCAATGCAGAATGGGGAACCGTTGTTTGGAGCGGGGAGTACAGCGATTGGAATGAGCTTACCGTGCCGTTGGGCGGATCACCTCATCAGAATCCATCTTTTCTGCTGGACTTTCAGCGGTTTCAGTGGGATTCGGTGGTAGCGTTTCAGACAGCGCAGATCAATATTTTGCGTATGATTTGTCCAGAGCATTTCATAACCCATAACTTTCACAGCTATCCGCAGCGTCTCGATATGTACGCAGTGGGTGCAGATCTGGACGTGGCTGCGTTTGATTATTATCCGAATACTTCGCCAACCAAACAAGAGACAACGCCTTATAGCGGAGCACTTTCATTGGACGTAACCCGTGGCATCAAACGCCAAAACTTCTGGATCATGGAGCAGCTGAGTGGATCTCCGGGTTGTTGGATGCCGATGTGGCGAACCCCTTATCCGGGACTGATTCGTGCCTATGCATGGCAGGCGATTGCTAGAGGTGCGGATACTGTTGTTCATTTTCGCTGGAGAAGTGCAACTTCAGGAGCAGAACAATTCTGGCACGGGCTGATTGATCACAGCAATGTTCCCGGACGCAGATTAGCGGAGTTCACGCAGCTATGTCATGAGGTTAATGGGCTGAGCGGCAAGCTCCAAGGAACGATGCTGAAAAACGAAGTGGCTATCCTCCATTCTCATGAAGAGAAGGCTGCGCTGGATATTCAGCCGCAGGCAGAGGGCTTTGATTATTATGAGAACATTAAGCAGATTCACCGGGCGGTGACCAAGCTTGGCATGGGCTGCGATGTTATCGACCTCAGACAACCGCTTGATGGATACAAAGTAGTAATCGCTCCGAATTTATATTTGCTGGATGAGGAGATCGTACGTAATCTGGAGGATTTTGCCCTCGCTGGCGGGACCTTGCTGATCACCAACCGTAGTGGCGTCAAAAATATAAACAACATCGCAGTCATGCAACCGCTGCCTGGGCAGCTGAGCTATTGTACCGGCGTTGAAGTGCTGGAGTATGATCCGATTGGCGTTGAAACACATGTCATCGTGGATGCGGAGGGTAACCCATATGAATGTACGCAGTGGTGCGACATCCTCCGACCTGTAGTGGCCCAGCCAATTGCCTGGTATGGTGATGATTTCTATCGCGGCACACCCGCTGTTACTGTTAATTCCTTCGGCAAAGGTCAGGTTTATTACTTTGGAACCCATGCGGAAGAGCAATACTGGTCAGTTCTATTGGAGAACCTGGCTAAGGAAAAAGGGTTGTTATACTATGAAGGATTGCCAAACGGAGTACATGCCTCCGTGCGGACTGGAGATCAGGGAAGCTTCTTGTTCCTGCTTAATCTGAGCCGCGAGTCGGTGATCGTTCCGTTGCCACGAGAATACAGCAGCCTGCTGGATAATAAGATTCGATCGGGAGAGCTCCAGCTCGAGCCGTATGGTGTTGAGGTGCTGGAGATTTGAGTGGTTTTGAGTAAAGAGATTTTGGAGTGGGTTTGGGAGTGTGGCAGGAGAGGGGAAAGTGGAGTGGGAAATGTGTGGAGTAGGGTGAAGTGAAGGTTGGTGAAGATGGAGTGGGGGATGTGTGGAGTAGGGTGAAGTGAGGTTGGTGAAGATGGAGTGAGGGATGTGTGGAGTAGGGTGAAGTGAAGGTTGGTGAAGATGGAGTGAGGGATGTGTGGAGTAGGAATAGTGAAGTAAGTGGAAGTGTGGAGTAAAAAATGAGTGGAGTAGGGCATGCAGAAACTTCAACAGAAGCACAACAGAAAATAGTTGCACTTCGTACACTTATTTGAAGTGTTGGAGTATTTAATTGGTTTTAGTTGCACTTTGTGCAGCTGAAAATTGGCTTATCCCGCTGCAAGGCCATATTCCGAGAATATAGTTGCACAGAATACACTTATATGGATAATTTCTGCCGTGCAGGCTATTTTAAGTGTACAAAGTGCAATTATTTCGTCTGACTTACTCATACTGACTGAAGAGAGCTGCACCCCAACATAGCAGATTTTCACAAGGACTCCACCATGTGCAGATCTGCACGATCCATCTCACAGGTGCCGTACACTCGCAGCCAAATGCACCCAGCCACCGTACCGTACCGCACCGACTTCACCGTACCCCCCAATTCTACACAATAGTAGCGCATACCATACTCTTACTACGTTCTAGCCGCATATTCCCAGCGAGCAATTTCTCCACAGCAGGCGGGGCATGTTTAATGCAGGCGTCTAAATTGCTCCGGCGTAGTCCCGGATTGCTTGCGAAATGTGGCTACATAATGGCTGACATCGCGGAAGCCGACTAGCTGGGAGATAGCTTTTACCGTAAGATCGGGTTGGCTTACGAGCATTTCTTTGCTTTTCCGGATGCGTAAACGTACGAAATAGGCATAAGGCGAGAGTCCGAAAGTTTGGACGAATAGGTTGTTAAGATAGCGCCCAGATACGCCTAGTTCATCGGCTAGATCGTTCAGTCCAAGATCAGGATCGCCATAATGGCTGTCCATCCATTTTAGCAGTGGCTGCAGCTTATCTACATTGCGGGAAATCGCCGTATTATTTTGAAGCTGGCCATATTTACTCAAAGTAAGCAAAAAACGATAAGCATCTGTTGAGGCGCCGAGACCAAACATATCCTGATAGGCATCATGACGATCCAGCATTTCCTTCAGCAAATTGGGGAGAGGCGCTTCATTTTCCCAACGGTAAAAAGAATTACTATTCATCCCAAGGGTCTCCAAAATAGAGTGTGCCGAATCGCCACCAAACGTTAGATAATAGGTACCCCAGTTTTTAGTGGAAGCCTCATAACGATGGGGTGTATAAGGAAGTAGTAATACGCCGCTGCCTTCGGGCAGGGAAAAGGTTTTATTGTCAAAATGGATGATCCCTTCACCTTCTGAGGTTTGAAGCCAATGATACGTGTCATAACCATCGGGGCGGGATACTTTTTCCTGATCATGATTGTGCCCCATACTGTCTAAAGTGATTGGCAAGTGCTGTCCACCTTCATGGACGAATACGATCCTGCGATGCATGATTTCGGACAATGTTATCCTCTCCTGTTAGTTCTATATTCTTATATGTATGAGATATTATTTTATATTTAAAGGGCAACCTTAACCATTTACAATAGATATATAATTATACTATAAAGGGTGTGCGAAGTGTGATTAACGATAAATTACCTAAAATTTGGTACGGTGGAGACTACAATCCGGAGCAATGGGATGCGCCAGTATGGGCTGAGGATGAACGGATGTTCAAGCTGGCGGGAATTGATGTTGCCACAATTAATGTGTTTTCCTGGGCTTTAATCCAACCTTCCGAAGATACTTATGATTTCTCCTCATTGGATGAATTAATGGATAGACTATATAAAAATGGAACTTATGTATGTCTAGCTACAGGAACAGGAGCACATCCAGCTTGGATGGCTCATCGTTATCCTGAAGTGACCCGTGTCGATGTGCAGGGCAGAAAACGTAAGTTCGGCGGACGTCATAACTCCAATCCGAACAGTTCAGTTTACCGCAAGTATGCAGCGAAGCTGGCTGGTAAGCTGGCAGAACGCTACAAGGATCATCCGGCACTGGTAGCTTGGCATATTTCTAATGAATATGGTGGCTATGATTATTCCGAACAGTCCGCTGCTGCCTTCCGTGTCTGGTTGAAGGAGCGTTATGGTTCGCTGGATGCTTTGAACAAGGCTTGGAATACACGCTTTTGGGGACATACGTTTTATGATTGGGAAGAAATTGTGGTGCCAAATGAGCTGAGTGAAGAATGGAACGGTAACCGTACTAACTTCCAAGGAATCTCGTTGGACTATCGCCGTTTTATGTCTTATAGCTTGCTCGAATGTTACAAAATCGAATACGAAGCGATCAAAGAACACAGCACCAACGTACCTGTTACAACGAACCTGATGGGCTTTTATCCGGAGCTGGATTATTTTGAGTGGGCCAAGCATATGGATGTAATTTCTTGGGACAACTATCCTTCACTGGACACACCGGTCAGCTTTACAGCAATGACACATGATCTTATGCGTGGATTAAAAAATGGCCAACCGTTCATGCTGATGGAGCAAACACCGAGCCAGCAGAACTGGCAACCGTACAACTCTTTGAAACGTCCAGGCGTTATGCGTCTATGGAGTTACCAGGCTGTAGCGCGTGGTGCAGATACTGTGTTGTTCTTCCAACTGCGTCGTTCGATAGGGGCTTGTGAAAAGTATCATGGAGCGGTAATTGAGCATGTGGGTCATGAACACACACGGGTATTCCGTGAATGTGCTGAGCTGGGTAAAGAGCTCGAGCAGCTTGGAGATCAACTACTGGATGCGCGCAGTGCAGCTAAGGTAGGGATCATCTACGATTGGGAAAATCGTTGGGCGCTTGATCTCTCAAGCGGTCCGTCGGTTGCCTTGGATTACGTGAATGAAGTCCACAAATATTATGATGCGCTGTATCAGCAAAATATCGAAGCCGACATGATCGGGGTCGAAGAGAACCTGTCCAAGTATGAAATTGTTATCGCACCCGTAATGTACATGGTCAAGCCAGGTTTTGCAGAGAAGGTTGAAGCTTTTGTAAAAGCGGGCGGCACATTCATTACAACTTATTTCAGCGGTATTGTTAATGAGAACGACCTCGTGACGGTTGGAGGTTATCCAGGCGAATTGCGTAAAGTGCTTGGAATTTGGGCAGAGGAAATCGATGCATTACTGCCAGGTATGAGCAATGAACTCGTGCTGGATAAAACGTGGGGTAGCTTGAGTGGTTCTTATAAATGTGATCTGCTCTGCGATCTGATCCATGCCGAAGGGGCAGAAGTTTTGGCAGAGTACGGTTCTGATTTCTATAAAGGAATGCCTGCATTGACTGTGAATAAATTTGGCGAAGGTAAAGCTTATTATGTGGCGACTAGCCCAGAAGCTGGATTCCTACAAGGATTCTTTGCGAATCTATGTGCCGAAAAGAACATTCAGCCGCTGGTAACTGCACCGGAAGGTATCGAATCTGTTCAACGTGTGAAGGATGGCGTATCTTACTTGTTCTTACTGAACCACACTGCCGGGGATTTAAGCGCGGATATTGGGGCAGCTGAGCGTACTGATCTACTGACAGGTAATGTAATCAGTGGTTCAGCAGTTGTACCGGGTCGTGGAGTATTGATTTTGTCGGACAAAAAATAGTTGAGTCTCGTCTAACCTATATAAATTTGAAATCCCCACTACAAAACGCTTTTTGAAGCTGATCGTAGGTGGGGATTTTTTTCTGTTATTTTTTGGTAGTTCAGTCGCTGCTCTTTTTGCCTTCAGCCATCCCCATTGGGTTTCCGCTGCTTAAGGTAATGCTCTCCGCCACAGTGGAATCTGATTTAAGTGTATATTGGATAATGTCATCAGCTTTCAGGTCAGCTAAGCTGATCGTGTTCTCCTGACGCGTGCCATTGTCGAAGGTAACCGTTACAATTTTGGTATCAGCATCAATTGTAATATCTGTGGTTTCCTCGGAGAAGGTTTGCTGCATCCCGCCGCCCTGTGGTCCACCACCTTGTCCACCGCCGTCAGGGGCTCCGCCTTCCGGTATTCCCCCCTCTGGAGGTGTACCGTTTTCTGAGCCTTGATCACCTTCGGGTCTTTCCGGTGGAGTACCAGCCTGGCCGTTCTGCATATCGGCTCCAGCCGTATCTCCAGTGCCTTGTGCGGGCGGGGAAGGCATTTCTGACGTATAGATTGTAATTGTGTTGTCGCTAATACTCTTAATCTTGCCGAAGTTCATGGACATGCCGGGTCTGCCGTTTTGTTGATTGCCGTTTCCTTGAGATTGCTGTGCCTCAGTGTTATCTGCGGGTGTTGTGCTCGCTTGGTTATTAGTAACAGCTGTTCCTTCGGACTCCGAATTGGTGCTGCAGCCAGCCAATAGTAGAGAAGCGAGTAGACTTCCTGAGATCATAATCGTTATTAATTTCTTCATTTATTTTCTCTCCTTAATAGTTTTAGATTGATTAGGAGAAATATATCAGACGGTTCTGAAAGGTTGCTTAAGATCAGCTGAAAGTTTGCCTAAAGAAATAGATCATGTAAATGCTATATAATAATCATATAAGTGGGATAAAACTCTACAAAGGTAAGTCATGGTAAGAGATAACCAACGTTCAGGAAAGAGGCAGTACATGAAGAATTTACTCGTAACAGGCTACCGTGCGCATGAGCTCGGTATTTTTGACAATAAGCATCCGGGAATTCCTTATATCAAAAAGGCGCTGTCTAACAGATTAAAGCCGCTAATTGAAGAAGGCGTCGAATGGATTATTACCCCCGGCCAGTATGGTGTCGATCTTTGGGCTTGTGAGGTGGTATGTGAACTCAAGACTCAATATCCTGAATTGAAATTGGGGATCATTACGGCGCATACTGGACAGGAAGAGAAGTGGAAGGAAGAGAAGCAGGAGGAATACCGACGTATTATTGCGGGTGCGGACTTTTGCAGGGCGGTCAGTAATGCCCCTTATGACGGCAGCTGGCAGTTCAGGGCCAGAGATGACTTGTTGTTCCGCAAAAGTGACGGGATATTGCTCTTTTATGATGAGGATGCGGCGGAAGGCAGCCCGAAGTTTTTTAAAGAACGAGCGCTGAAGCTGCATGCAGAGGGGGACTACGAGCTGTTTCTTATTCATTCTGATGAGATTCAAAATATTGCCGATGAAGAAAATCAGCGAGATTATGAATAAAGCTACGAACGAAGACATCGCGAAATAAAAAAGCCCGAATCGGCATTGGGAAATCACCGTTACGGGCTTTAGTTTCTATTTGAACGAGAGGCGGAGAATAGGATGAGTGAGGTCAATCAAGCAGATATTTGTTATGTTATTTTGCTTAGCCCGACGAATCAAGACCGTAGAGACATGGAGATTATTCGTGGTCATGTTAAGCATTTACAAGAGCTGGACCGTAAAGGACAATTAGTGCTGTGTGGTCCCTTTAGTGATTGTCCTGGCGGTATGGTTATTGTAAGAGCGAACTCACGCGAAGAAGCCGTTCTCCTTGCCGAAAAAGATCCTTACGTGCTGTCTGGCATTCGTAGCTATGAAGTGCGTACATGGAGTCTGTCCCATGAGGGAAACAGGCATTTAGGTATTGTTCCACTCCAGGAATAGGTTTAATCAAATGAAGCTTTTTAGCGAAGGTGCTTTTCGCACTTTGTAATGCTCCTCATAGGCATAGGCTAGCTTGATAAGCGTAGGCTCCTGATAAGCTTTTGCTGAGAAGGTTACACCAAAGGGAGCGCCGGCCGAAGTGTATCCAGAAGGAACGACGATGGACGGATATCCTGCTCTGGAAGTAATTCTGGCGCCAAAATCGGCAGGGAACAGCAGGGCATCCAGATTGTATTCTTTCATAGTGGCATCGATCCCTTCTTCCTTGCACAGCTTCAGGTCAGTCGCACGATGGCGTAAATATTGAGCTTCGCTTTGTGTGCCGGAGGAGGTATATTCCGCATCTATTAATGTAGCTTGACCAAATCTCAAAGTCTCCACAGGGTGTGCATGATTAAAATCAATAATATCCTTCAAGGTTCGCATAGGTGCTCCGGGGCCCAAATGAGACAAATAAGCATTCAGTGCTGTTTTGAATTCGTTTAATACCACCGAAGAGTAACTAATTTCCCGGGCGGTCTTAATATCCGCAGGATCAATGATGGTCGCTCCAAGCTCTCTCATCCTGTCGACGGAAGCGTTGAACAAAGCAAGCTGCTCATCTGTGAGCTCCTCAAAATAATAATCACGTGGTATCCCAATTCGAGCGCCCTGCAAACCATTCGGATCAAGGAATACAGTATAATCCTCGTGGATTCTACCTGTATTTGTTCCCATAGCTGCATCGCGTTGATCCTTGCCCAGCATGGCGTTTAGCAGTAACACGGCATCATGAACGGTTCTAGCCATAGGGCCTGCGGTGTCTTGTGTATTGGAGAGCGGCAGGATTCCTGAACGGCTGAGCAGCCCCACGGTTGGCTTAATGCCGATGATGGAGCCCAAATTACCGGGATTAAGAATCGATCCCGAAGTTTCTGTGCCAACAGAGACCGTACAGAAATTACAAGCGACAGCTACTGCTGAACCCGCACTAGAGCCGCCGGTTGGCGTAGAAATATTGTAGGGGTTAAGGACTTGCCCGCCGCGGGAGCTGTAACCGGAGGGCATGCCGTTCGTCATAAAATTGGCGAATTCGGTCATATTGGCTTTACCCATAATAATGGCGCCGGCTTCACGCAGCTTGGTAACTATAAACGCATCTTCCCCGGCAAAAGAATTCGCCAAAGCCAGCGAACCCGCACTTGTATGCATTTTGTCCCCAGTATTGATATTATCTTTCAATAACACAGGTATCCCGTGCAGGGGGCCGCGTGGGCCATTAATTGCCCGTTCCACATCCAGAGATTCTGCGATAAACAACGCATCAGGATTAATCTCCAGTACAGAGTTAATCGTCAGGCCGTTTTTGTCGTGATCAGCAATGCGTTCATAATACATGAGAACTAGTTGTTTTGACGTAATTTCTCCGGCTTCTAATGCGGCTTGGATGTCCGGTATGGTGGCCTCTACGATTTCAAAACTCATATGCGTTCACGCTTCTTTCCCTCTAGGATATGGCTTCTCCTTCATCTAACCATAATTTGGGTGTCGTTGGTAGTTTTCTTTTTAGACTTACATTTTGATTGGCCATTTGATATATTCAGGTGTGCATTGTAATTTTTTTATTTTTCTAGATTAGGAGCTAAATTAAGAACATGAAAAACCACAACTTTGCTTCAAAAATTATCACTTTTTTTGTGGTGATGATAAGTTTTGCTGTTTTATCTTCAAGTCAAGCCTTTGCGGAAGACAGTGATCTCAAATGTTATTTGGACGGTAAGCAATTACATTTTAATGTAAGTCCTATACTGAAAGATGGAGTTACATACGTACCTATGCGGGCGATCTTTGAAGCTTTAGGCGCAACTATTAAATGGGATAATCATACGAAGTCGGTCTCAGCGGTTAAAGGGGATATTAACATTTTTTATCTGGTCAAGGAAGGAAGAGTAATTGTAAACGCCAAAGAGCATGAGCAAGTCTTAAAAGGTATCAATTTTCAAAATAATACACTCGTCCCTTTAAGATTTATTAGCGAAGTGTTGGGTAGTAGTGTCACTTGGGATGAAGGTACAAAATCTATTTACATAACCTCACCAGTTGCCGAGGAGAAGATTATTGCCCCGGTCAACAGAACAATTTCAGTAGGAAGCCAAGAGCAATCAAAATCGTTATCAGATGAGAGAAACAGGTTTGTTATAAACGTAAAGCACTACGGAATTAAAAATAATCAGTTGTATAGCTTGCTCGAATTTTCTAACATGGATAATAAAGACATCTCAATAAATTTTAAGTCTGGTGATCAAAAAATCATAAAGACATTCTCAAAGGAAAAGGACCCCATGCCGACTCTGAAAATTGAAAATTGTACGGAAGTAACCCATAAAGTAGTTATCGATAATATTGGCGGGAATATATATAAAATCCCTGAATTTTCAGTTAATCAGGCATGTGTCAGTTCCAACCAATCCCAACAAGATGCGCTTGATGTATGGCGGAACGACAATTCCGGCCTCTCGGAATTAGGCAGTAACCTCGTATCTGTCCGTAAATATATTCAAGATCAGACGGGTGGGCTGCAAAACTTTGTGATCCCAGCCAATAAAGCTGAACAGCTGATCTTGGTCGCCCCAGTTGGAGGGAAGGATAGGTTGGTTGTGGAGGGCGGTTATTTTGTAGGAGGTCTATCAAATAAGACTATAGAATTCCAACTAGATTATGAAGTGGTTTCCGAGCTCGATTTGGGTATTTATAGTTACATATATACGGAACCTGTATATTAAGGATCGTTTTATTAGAAAAGAGGTGTCCGAACGGCCAAAATAAATGGCTGCTCAGACACCTCTTTTGTTGTGAGTGTGTAGATTAAAGTCTGACAATTACTCCTGCGCTGCTGTAAATCCCTCTTCCGCTAAATATTCTTTAGCTTCCTCAAGCGTTTCAAACGCCATCTCCAGATTGAGGTCGGCATAGACATACCATAAATCATCCTCAAGCTTTAGGGTTAGGGTTTGGCCCTCATCATTAGTCCAGAGTGTATCGGCAGTTGCCGCAGCCTTTTTCTTTCTTTTGCTGGCTACAGGAGCATCAGGAATGTAAATAGACAGTGAGGTGATGGAGGCATCCAGCAAACTGCGCAGCTCGGATTCCGAGTAGTCGCGAATATTCACGAAGCCCTTATCATCTGTCTCGTAGCCCCGCAGTAAGCCTGCGAACACATAGCCATTACCATTTGGATGCAGGTGAAAAGCCACGGTTTTCTTATCATGCTGGCTTTCCTCGTAGTGATAGTTCACGCGCCCAAGGGATACATTTTTGCGTTCCAGCTGGGGATAAGAGTCGAGAATCGCTAATTTTTGTTCAAAAGTAAGCATATACAGCCTCCGGTTTTCGGTGTGATTGTGCACATGATTATACCATGTCGCTGGATCGTAGACTATTTTTTAATCATCAAGCGGCAGAGACAGCACGAAGGTGCAGCCTTTGTCTGAGTGCTCCTCAAGCACGAGGCTTCCGTTCATAGATTCGGCCAGCAGACGGCTGAAGGTTAGGCCGAGTCCCAGACCACGCAGTGTGCTCTGCTTATCGCTGCCCCGGAAGAAGGCTTCGAAGACATGCTCACTATGATTGGATGAGATGCCAAGCCCGTTATCTTGAACACGGATTTCGGCAAAGCCATGACCTTGCTGCTCCAGCAGGTCTATCGTAAGCTGCACCTTTCGATCCGGAGCTTTGGCTTGTACGCTGTTATTAAGTAGATTGACGATAATCTGCTGGATACGAAGGGAGTCCCCACGCAAAAATAAGGGATTAATCGGCATATGAAGCACGGGTTCAGCAACATCTTCCGCCTGTGTCAGTTTCCATTGATATACGATTTCTGATAGTAGTGGTACGGCATCCAGTCGGTCGTGACGAACAGAAACCATTCCTGCAGTCAGGGCATTGTAATCCAGAAGGTCGGCTACCATTCGCTGCAACCGTCCAGCCTCCAGCAGGGCAATATCCAGAAATTCCGCAGCTTCATCACCTTCAACGACCCCTTCGCGTACAGCATGCACCAAGCCTTTAATAGAAGTTACGGGTGTTTTCAGCTCATGGGAGACTCCGGCCAGCATTACGGCTCGAGACTGCTCAAATTGCTGTAATTTGCCTGCCATCTCTTCAAAAGACATCATCAGCTCATGAATTTCCCGCTCTTTAGCATCCTTATCTAGAACGATATCATAACGGCCATGGCTGATTTGAGCCGCAGCCTCGACTACCTTCTGAATGGGTTTTGCCAGTTTACGAGATAAGAGGTAAATGGTTAGCCAACTTAAGATGATTAGAAACAGCAGCAGTATGGAGAAAAATATGATCTCCTCCTGTGGAATATGCCGCAGCGATTTTTTGGATTGCAGGACAATAACCTGTCCCAGTGTTTTGTCATCCGAATTTATGGGAGCCACAGCAGCCTTAAACTCAGGACTGCGGGAGTCGTTCAGGCTATCATTTAGCTTATATCTCATTTCCTTGTCAGTTAGAGGTGGCAGGGAGAATAGCATTTGACCTTGTTGATCAGTAATGATCACGCACATCTCTATGGTTAACTTGAAAAACCGCTTCCGGTCTTCGATCAGTTTTTCGAGATTATGGCTGATTTCAATGGAGCCTTCCATATTTAAGCTGCGATCTGCAATCTCCTGTGCCAAAAGCCCCGCAGTCTGCAGACGATTGCTCATAGCCTCCTGACGGATCCACCATAATGTAGCTAAAGCTGTGAGGAGCAGGCCTACACTAATAATGAGCAGATAACGTATCGTCCAGTAAGAAAGGATAGAGGTACGTTTGGCGTTGTTTCTCTTTAAGTTGTCCATAATTGATATCCCGTCCCCCTTAGGGTACGGATTTCCCCCTCACTAGTAGGCCAGTGCGACAACGCTTGGCGTAGTCTTTTGATCGACAAATCTACCGCCCGGTCGCTTCCTTCATAATCCATTTCCCATACAAATTCTATTAATTGCTCACGCGTACAAATCTGATTAGGTCTTTCAGCGAGAAATAACAGCACTGACATATCCCGAGGACTAAGACTCAGCTCAGCCCCATTTAAAAAGACAGCACGTGCTGTGAAGTCGATAAACAAACTGCCATAATGCCGTTTACGGCTGCCATCAGACCACTGCGAGGGACGGCGTAAGACAGCGTTCACGCGTGCTACCACCTCCTCGGGAATAAAAGGTTTAGACATATAATCATCCGCACCACCGTCGAGGCCGGCTAGCCGGTCATTGATCCCATCTCTTGCCGTTAGCATGATCACAGGGCAGCTGCTTTTTTCACGGATGAGCTTAAGCAGTTCAAAGCCGTCCATGTTTGGCAGCATGATGTCTAGTAATACTAATGAAGGAGGAGATATAGCAAAAGACTCCAGCGCAGCGCGTCCATCGGCTACACGGGTGACTTGAAAGCCTGCTTTTTTCAGATAAGCACTGAGGACCCTAGAGATGGCTTCTTCATCTTCTACAACAAGAATGGATTTCGTCAAATTGGAGTACCTCCAGTCCATAAAATTTACGACAAGTTTAACACATCATAGCCCGTTCTGCTCTGACTTCTTCCCGACATATTGCTTTGTTAGAATGAGGGACGAGCTTGAAAGCATACAGAAATTATGAATATTGGAGGGAACAGGATGAAGAGAAAAAGAATAGCCTTGATCGCTGCAGGAGTTATTATCGTAGGAGTAGTCACAGGTTATACATTACTGGATAAATCGCTGGGCAATAATGTAGAGATCGAGTCCGTGATTCCAAATCAAGCAACCACAGCAGATGCTGGAGAGACAACAAATAACACTGGAGCATCAGCAGGGGTGGCGGTCACAGCCGAACAATTAAACGGGGATTGGACCCTTGCGGAAACCTCTAAAGTCTATTGGTCAGTGACGACCTCTAAAGAAACAGTAAACTTCGTAGACAACAAAGTTCAGGGTACCTGGAAGGTAAATATAGAGGATTCTACTTCGATGGCCGGGGAAGGGACAGTGGATATGAGCGCTCTGGATTCTGGCAATAGCCAACGGGACGAGCATGTAAAAGGAGAGGATTTTCTATCCGTTACGGAATTTCCACAATCCACGTTTGTAGTGAAGTCATTTTCGGAGCTGCCGGCAGAATGGACTGAAGGAGCAACTGTGCCTGTTGAAATGCAGGGGACGCTTACCGTAAAAGGAGTAGAAAAGGACGTCACCTTTCAGTCGCAAGCGGCGTATAGCGGGGGACAGTTGATGCTGTCGGGAACGACAACAGTGGCCTTTTCTGACTTTGGTCTAAGCAATCCCCACACCGTTGTACTGGATACAGAAAATAATCTTGAGGTTCGTTTGGAGCTTGTGCTGACAAAATAGTAGCTCTTTCGTAAGGATAACGCTGCTGTGAAATTTATAGAGAGACTGTACTGAAGAGATTTTCCCAGGCCGTGTTGGCGTTTGGGAGAGTCTCTTTGGTTTGGAATGAATTGTATGTTTTAATAGTAGTATCTGTCGAATAACTAGCAATAGTGGAGGTGTTCTTTGTGATCAAGGTGGCGGCAGCAATTATACATAATGAAGAAGGGCAGATTCTTATTGCCCGGCGGCGGCAAGGTAAATCGCAGGCAGGTCTGTGGGAATTTCCTGGTGGCAAAATAGAGCAGGATGAGAGCATCGCAGAGTGTCTGCAAAGAGAGCTTCAGGAAGAGATGGGGATCACAATCCTTCCCTATGAGAGCTTTGGCATGAACGAGCATCACTATGGAGAGATAAAGATCCAATTGATTGCTTGGAAAGCGCGGTATCAGGGAGGTGTAATTGATCTGGTGGATCACGACGAACATAGGTGGGTGCTTCCGGCTGAACTGGATCAGTTCATGTTTGCTCCGGCAGATCTTCCTTTTGTAGAACGTCTAGTGATGGAATCAAAGCCGGATTGAAGGGAGATATAATATAATATAGAAGAAAGGAAGAGCTTAAATGCCTGTATATGAAAAGCTAGTGCGTGACGGCATCCCCGATTTGATAGCTTCTCAAGGTAAAGATTTTAACACAAGGATATTAGAGTCCAAAGAATACATAACTGAACTACGCAAAAAATTGCAAGAAGAGTCGAAGGAATATTTACAGGCAGCAAGTGATGAAGAAGCTCTGGAGGAGCTTGCCGATATGCTGGAAGTAATTCAGGCTCTGGCGGAGACACACGGGAGCAATAGCGTGGAGCTGGAGAAGCAACGTGCAGAGAAAGCTAAACGTCGCGGTGGATTTAAGAAGGGGATATATCTGATTGAAGTGGAAGGAGAATAACGGGGAGATTATTTTTCCGCACAAGGAGGGTAAAACGTTGTTCAAAACCAAACTGACGATGATCTTAAGCAGTGTGGTGGCCTTGATTCCTGTAGCTATTTATTTATTCCTTTATTCCAAAATGCCGGATACCGTGCCGATTCATTATGATGGGAACATGGCTGATCGATTTGTAAGTAAAGCTAGTCTGGAGGTTATTTTGCAAAGCGGGCTGGGTTGTTTGGGATTCATAATCATGAAGCTTTTACAGTTCCTTTTGCAAAAAGCGTTTATTCAAAGCTCTAACGAGCACTCAGCGGCCTTGAGCAAGATCTGGAATATTGCTATTTTGGTGGTGACGGTGGTGTTTGCTGGCATCAGTTCCTATACATTCATTAGAATGGTCTGATAGAATTAAAGAGACTTAGCAGAAGGATTAGGAGGAACATGCAAATGAAAATGGACAACGCTTACAAGGTGAGATGGGGAATTATTAGCACAGGCTGGATTGCTCATCAATTTGTTACTGATTTGGCGCATGCCAGTAATGGTGTGGCTTATGCCGTTGGGTCAAGATCTCAGGAAAGTGCCGATGAATTTGCTAAAAATCATGGGATTCCGCATGCCTATGCAACCTATGAGGAATTGCTGAATGACCCGAATGTAGACGCGGTATATATTGGAACGCCGCATCCTTTTCACAAAGAAAATGCTTTAATGGCGCTGCGTGCAGGCAAAGCTGTCCTGTGTGAGAAACCTTTTACCGTAAACAGCGGTGAATTGGAAGAAGTTGTGGCCTATGCTAGAGCACATAAGCTATTCCTGATGGAGGCAATGTGGAGTCGCTACATCCCGGCGATTGTGAAGGTTAGAGAATGGATTGCTGAGGGTAGAATCGGTGATGTTCGTTTGGTGAAGGCAGACCTAGGGTTTCGTACCGACTGGAATCCGGAAGGCAGATTGCTGAATCCGCAGCTGGGCGGGGGTGCGCTGCTGGATGTGGGGATTTATCCGGTTTCTTTTGCCTCCATGGTGTTTGGACCTCATCCTGAGTCTATTTCCAGCACAGTGCACATAGGTGAGACTGGAGTGGACGAGCATTTCTCGATGCTGTTGTCATATGGTAACGGGAAAACCGCTTCGTTGAACGGTGGTATTCGTCTTAACATGTTGGAGGAAGCGCATGTGTTTGGCACAGAAGGCCGTATTATTGTAGAGGGTACATTAGTGAACCCGAAATCGGCTGCGCTTTATATAGGAGATGAGAAGGTAGAGAGCTTTGTGGACGACCGTGCTTCTATTGGATATTGTTTTGAAGCGGAGGAAGTAGGACGTTGTCTTCAGGCAGGGCTTACAGAGAGTCCGGTGATGACATTGGATGAATCGTTAGCGATTCTGAAACTGCTGGATCAAGTGCGTGCACAGTGGGGACTTAAATACCCTGGAGAGTAATTAAAATATAAATTAAACACCCCTCGGTGCAGTGCTACACAAGTAGCTCCGAGGGGTGTTGTTATATTAACTAAGCTGCGCTAGTTCTGATTATTGGCGTTTTTGCCTGCCTGGACCCAGCCGGCCACTTCAACGGTACGCTTCGCTTGATGAAAAACAGCGTCACGGATCCGATCCTGATCTTCGATCATTTTACCGTCTCCATCTACACTGACACTTGTTCCGTAAGGGTTGCCTCCCGCACCAAATGTGACTGGATCGGTATAACCGGGTGCTGCAACAATGGCTCCCCAGTGATACATCGACGTATAGAGTGCCAAAATCGTAGCTTCTTGTCCACCATGCGGGTTCTGTGCTGAGCTCATGGCGCTGACGACTTTGTTTACTGTTAGTCCTTTGCCCCAAATGCCACCGGTTGTATCAATGAACTGCTTCATCTGGGAAGCAATGTTACCGTAACGGGTTGGGGAACTGAAAATAATCGCATCCGCTTCGACTATATCGTCGGGTGTGGCAACTGGGATATCTTTTGTTTTCTCAGCTAGGGCTTTCATGGCTGGATTTGCTTGAATTTTGTCCTCGGGGACGAGTTCCTGCACCTTCAGCAGTTTTACCTCAGCTCCTGCTTTTTCTGCGCTTTCCGCGGCCCATTGTGCTAGCTGGTAGTTAGTTCCTGTGGCACTGTAGTAGATGACAGCTAATTTGATTTTTGGCATGCTGTAGTCATTCCCTTCGAGTGTAGTTCCATACTATTAATTGCCCTAATGGTGTCTTTATAACCCAGAATGAAATCAATCTATTCGAACTGGACAGACAGATGTCCACTTTGCCTGTGTATACTAAGTTCAAGCACAGGAAATGAGGGAGAATGGATGAATACTTATTTTGTAGAGAAAGCGAAAATGATCTTGGCGGGGGTTAGCATACACACAACTAATGAAGCAGAAATGGGACCTGATGGAGGTTTGTCGCAGTTGTGGGAAACTTATTTTCAGAGTAATATTGCGGGGCAGATAGCTACGGTAAATCCTGAGTATATCTATGCTTTGTATACGGATTATGAGAGTGATGCGAGCGGAGCGTATACCGTTGTGATCGGGCATGAAGTAGCTGAGGAGAGACATATAGAGGGAAGGCAGCTAGAGGAAGGCGAGCTAGAGGAAAACGAACCAGATGAAAGCGAACTAGAGGAAAGCAAGCTAGAGGAAAACGAGCTAGAGGAAAGCGAACTAGTGGAAAACCAGTTCACCTATGCGGCTGTACCGGAGAGCAAATACATGGTTTTTAAGACGAAAAAAGGTCCGGTATTTGAAGTAGTCGCGCAAGCGTGGGAGGAGATTTGGGCGTACTTTAAGGAGTCTGGGGAGGTAAGAACTTACACGGGGGATTTTGAGATTTATGATTCACGGAATTTTGACCCTGCTGACACGCAGGTTGAGATTTATATTGCGATTGAATAGATAGGGGAAGGATGGTTTTGTGTGCTTAGTGGGTTAAGTGCTTAAGCGGGAGATTTTTTAGGGAAAAGTGTTATAGGGAAGTGTTTAAAGGGAAGTATTTTATAGGGAAAAAGGGATTTAAGGGAGTTGCTTCTGACAGTAGTATCAAGCAGCTTGCGAGAGAAAGGGGGCTGCCGAGAGGTAGTCCCTATTTTTGCTGACGGCCAGGTACCGGGGAGAAGGGTTACTTGACGGTGGAAGAGAATTTAAACAGCTTAAAATTCTCGGGATGTGTTGTTAATCTTTGCTGAGGCTTGCATTTAGGCAGACGGGGGGAGACATAAGAAAAGCCCTAGAGTATATATACTTAACTAATGTGTCTGCGGAAAAATATACGGTAAAAATCCCGTAGATTTGCTGGATTGGGCAGAAATGGCGGGGATGTACGGTAAAAATCCCGTAGATTTGCTGGATTGGGCAGAAGTGGCGAGAATGAACGGTAAAAATCCCGTAGATTTGCTGGATTGGGCAGAAGTGGCGGGGATGTACGGTAAAAATACTCTACATCAGCTGCATAACGTCGAATTAGTCAGAAATAAGAGCAAAAGTGCCCTACATTAGCGGTATCGATCCCAAAGTAGCAAGAAAGAGAGGCAAAAGTGCTCTACCTTAGCCGTCCCAAGCCAAAGTAGCAAGAAACAAAGGCAAAAATGCCTTACATTTGCTCCACCGAGCCAAAGTAGCAAGAAAGAGAGGCAAAAGTGCTCTACATTAGCCGCACCAAGCCAAAGTAGCAAGAAAGAGAGGCAAAAGTGCTCTACATTAGCGGCAAACGCCGCTTGGACCTAGTCAAAGTTAGTTTGATGGAGGAGCTATTGGAGTGGGTATTGTTAATGGAGTTAATGCACTTTTGGAACTGATCCAGTTGGTGAAACTAACGGAGTTGATAGAGCTAATGTAACTATAGAAGTTAATGTAGTCGGCAAAGCTAGTTAGTTAAGCAAATGTGGTTGATGGAACTGAGATGATTGGTGAAGCTGTTGTAGTTCATGTAGTTCATGTAGTTCATGTAGTTCATGGAACTCATTGAGTCGGCGGATCCGATAGAGTTGAGTAGAGTGACCAATTAGCCAACACACAAATATACAGAAATGGAGAATGCCAAATGGGAAAACAATTTACCGCTATACTACCTGTACATGAAGAGTTTATTCTTCGGCAGCACCTATTTTTCGTAGGGTCAGCGCCGCTTTCAGAAGATGGGCATGTTAACCTTTCGCCGAAAGGACATGATTGTTTTCGGATATTGTCTCCTAATCAGGTGGCCTATCTAGACATGACTGGCAGCGGTAATGAGACGAGCGCGCATCTGCTGGAAAATGGAAGAGTGACGGTTATGTTTTGTGCGTTTGAGGGGCCGCCTAATATTTTAAGACTGTATGGAACAGGGGCTGTGATTTTGCCTGAATCAGGAGAATGGGAAACACTGTCCCCTTTGTTTACATCTCTGCCTGGAGCTAGACAGATCATTTTGATAGATGTTCATAAAGTACAGACTTCCTGCGGATTTTCAGTCCCATTCATGAGTTATGCGGGTGAGCGGGATACGTTGCAGCGTTGGTCTATCCAAAAGGGCGAGGCAGGCCTGAAAGAATATAGACAAGAGAAAAACACTAAGAGTATAGACGGGCTACCCACACCTCTTGGACAAAAAAACTGACCAGAGAGGGAGAGGATTTCCCATACTTATGGTCAGTAGAAGGAAGGCACAAACCATAGGGTTGCTTACTTAAGTCATTAAAAGTTGTCTACTTCGAATAGGGATGTACATCCAAGTCGTTCAAAGTTGTCTGCTTCGTATATGTACACCCAAGTCGCTATAGTTGCTTGACTACCATTATAAATGTTCACTAGGTGGATACAGTGTATGCTATAAACCATTACATTCGATCTCATTAGGCAAAGTATTAAGCTAATTGAACGCGACAAGTAATTCCTTAATCCGTAATCCTGTAATCCCGTAATCAAAAAAATGAAGGACATAAGGGTGACGATTCATTTGGCATCCCATTGGAGGGTTTTTTAGAGTGTCTTACCCTATTTAATAGTCTATTAAACTTATTGCTTTTACTGTTATTTCTATCATCGCATGCTCGTTTATTTAAACTTATAATGAAGGCGATGGGATGGGCTGCTTTTCCATCAATCATCGTTTACATTCTCATGTAGAAGTTATTTTACGTAGATTAATAAACGGACAAAGGAGATACAGCATGCTGCCATCACTCGCATTTCTTAAACGTCAATTAGAGGGGATTTTACGCAATAAATTTGCACAGGGGCATCAAACCTCGGGTTATTTAGCCAAGCTGGAACAGCTTCCCGCAAGCTATGATGCCTATCTGGAATTCGCTCATAGCTTGGTGGCCATTCCAATGAGGGACAATTGGCCTTACTATGAACCAAACGATTTACAAGAGATATGGCAGGAATGCGATCCGGCACGACCTTTAGGCCAGGTCGGCATCTTGAATCTTAAGGATAGCTCCAAGCGTGTGGAGGCGGGATTCCTCGCTTCAGTCTGTGGTTCAATGCTAGGCAAACCGATTGAGGTAAACCCCAGCTTGTCGGAATTGCGTAAAGCTTTAACTTCTGTAGGGGAATGGCCACTGAATGATTACATTTCTGATGAAGTTCTCCATGCTTTGGATCGTCGACATTGGTCTTGGTTTGAGACGACGCGGGGGCGAATTCGTTATGTGGCACCTGATGATGATATCAATTACACATTAATGGGAATGATGGCGTTAGAACAATTTGGCGATGGTTTTACGAAAAGAAATTTAAGAGATTTATGGATAAATCATCTTCCGATAAGTACTACTTGGGGGCCGGAGAGGACCATCTTGCTTCGATCGGGGATTAGCTATTTGGAGCATGATAGAGAACTATTCAATCATTCTGAAATAGAGGCTTGGCCCGACTTCATGGTGCAAGATACAGAACTATGCGGAGCAGCGATTCGCGCAGATGCTTACGGTTATGCCTGCCCCGGTCAACCCGCTCGTGCCGCTGAGCTAGCTTGGCGTGATGCAAGTTTTACACATCGCCGGACGGGGATCTACGCCACGATGTTCATCGCCGCTGCGATTGCAGTTGCGCAAGTGCTGCGCGATCCTATTAAAATAATAAGTACTGCACTGCAATTCGTACCTGGAAGGAGCCGATTCTATGAGATTACTCAGGATTGCCTGCAGAGGGTAGCGAATGCAGATAACTGGCTGGAAGCTTATCAGAGCATTAACCATAAGTATGCAAATTATAGTCACTGTCAGGTTTATCAGGAAATAGGTACCTTAATTAATACATTTCGATTTGCAGACAATGTCGGTGACGGGATATGCAAGCAGGTGATGCAAGGCAACGATACGGATAGTTTTGGAGCAACAGCAGGCTCTCTGCTCGGGGTTTATTTCGGTTCTGACAGCCTGGAAACAAGATGGCTTGAGCCTTTCCAAGACCGGATTCATACGGGATTATCTAATTTTCATGAGCAAAAGCTATCCCGTTTGGCTGAGCGGATGGGGCGTTTGCCAGAGCTGTTGCATACTCACCAACATCGAATTGAACCCAGCGAGCTCTATGTAAACGAGAACACCGATTTAAACCTTTGAATTTGATTTCATCAAAAAAATGGTTAAGATATCTGTTACTACGGTTCACAATTTTATTTCCTTGGAGTGTTTGTGGGACCTATATAGAAGTGCTTTAGAAATTAAAAGTGCCAATTGAGTAGCTGAGTAAAAGTCACCGTGCTTAATGCAATACGACATTATCCCGTAACAGGTTACTTTTTGATTTTTTTCATCTATCCATAGACTGCTAGTACATGGACAAAAAGACACCAACCCCCGGTTAGTGTCTTTTTGTCTAGCAACAGGTACTGCTAACAATGGCAAATTTGCTTGAAGATGTTACATCAAACGTAGATCACATAAGGGATGATGCGTAACCAATGGTGTGAAAGCGTCTAGAGCAGATTACTTGAAAGTTCAATGGTTTGTTAAAAACATCCACAATAGGTAAATTAACGAGACTTAGACTACAGGATAATTACGAATGATTAACGAGCTATGTGATCTTCATGGCATTACGTACCTATTAACCATCGAAGCGCTGTCCAACGCTAGTTGCTATAAGTGGTGGAGCTTACAGGATCGTCGAGCCGACACAAAGACAAGGTTATCCCGTATGCCGTATGCCTTATCCTGTATCCCGTATGCCGTATCCCGCATGCCGTATCCCGTATGCCATATCCCGTATGCCGTATCCCGTATCCTGTATCCCAAATTCCTACCGCCCAAAGCTCATGCTACCCACGGATTCCACTATAAACACAGGCACATATTGCTCGCCCATGTCTGTTCCAACGAGCTCATAGCCATTCTGATATTGGCCACTAACTAACGCGTTACCTGTAACGGAACCCACTTCTCCTTGGAGCAAAATATAAATCCCATCCGAGTAAGCAAGACTATTGCCGAAGTTATCTACGATGATCTCACAATGAAAAGAGACCTTTTCAAAAGGATGAGTGGTAAGATCCGCAGCTGAGATTACAGCATACTCCTGAACAATCTCCGCGAATTGATAGCTGCCGTCTACTTTACGGTAAAGCGCATTTTGCCCGTCAACACCGTCTCCAAGATCCGCATTAGGCACGAGAATAGAGTCATCCGGCTGCAGTTCATAACTATCACCAGCTAAAGAAAATAACTGCGAAATACCATTCGATTTCATCTCATATGCTGTGAAAAGGGTGCGTCCACCTTCAACCTCAGATTGGGCTAAAACTACAGGTACACCTGAAGAGGTTGCCAACTGTTCATTAAAAGTAAGACTGCGCAGACTCTCAAAGCGTGGCAAGCTGTTTCCGGTTAATGTGACCACATTGTCGTCGTTATTCATCGCGGCATAATAGAGCACGCCACTATTATCCGTCCCGGCAACGATCACTTTTGTGCCCAATAGTCCTTTGCGGGAGATGACGTTGTTGTATTTGTCTTGCTCTTCACCGCCAGGAAGGAGGCGAACAGGCTCTGCGATATTCCAAGCCAGCCTAGTAGCGGCAATGTTTGTCGAAGTATCTTCTAGCGGGGCAAGATCTCCGTATAATTGTATCGCTTCAGCATATTGACCTTTAGTTGTCAGACGTTTGGCGTTTTTTAGTAGCTTAGCCTTACTAGTATCGATCAAAGTCAGCACCTTGGATGACGTGATGCCTGCCGATCCTGCAAAATTACGATAAGCTACAGCATGCCCAGCAAAAGCTGTGATATTGTCACCTTCAAGATCTTTGTTCAGGATGATCTTCCCGCTGCTTTCTGCTTGTTGAAGTACCCAAGGAGCTTCGTAATTATGCTGGCTATAAGCACTCATCAGGGACAGGGTGCTTTCCAGCATGCCGGTAAAGTTTCCTGCTCCTGCTAAGGATTTTAATATAGCTGTGTCATGGCTTTTAAACTTTGAGGCTAGTAAATCCTCTTTGGAAGCTGCACTTCCATAATAAGCATCAGGAATCTGCAAAAGATTCCATTTGAAGTTCTCTTCATTACTCACCCCTCCGCTCTGGTTCTGGGCAAGCTCGGCAAGGAACTGCTCCTTAAACTGACGGAAATAAGAGGTGAACTGGTCTGAAATGCCTGAGGCCGACGATAACTGGCGATAATAGGATTCATAGGGACCGCCTGGCTTCATATATGTAGCTTTTAAACTGAGCAGAGCTTGATAGCTTTTCATAAATCCGGCAAAATCCTTAGTCGCTGCTTCCTCCTTAGTAGAGGCTACCAAATCATTCAGAACTTTGCGGATGTCTGTGATTGGAGCTAATTCATCCAGACGTTTTGCGACTCTTTCTTCCTGGTAATCAATGGAATAGTTGGCCGCTGCTTGACGGTACTGATCCTCTGCATTAATCAGATCCCCGGCAGCGTAGAGACGGTCGGCTTCTTTGGTGATTTGTATTTTATCTGCGATGAGAAAAACCTTCTGTCCAAGCAGCACAAGCATGCATATACACAAAATGATCATAAAGTTTCGCAGGGTTATTAATTGTTTGAACGTCATATAGAGTAGCCTCTTTTTTCAAAATATAAGAAAGCCTAAGAAAGTATAAGTTTTACGGTATACATCATCCTTATATTTCTTTGAGAAACGGTTGGTTGTCATCAATAAGGATGTTTGCTTTATATTGGTTCATCTTAGCTTTCAGGTCTATTGGACCTCCGGGTCCCAGCGATATTTGGCTTCACGAATGTCAGCTACCCTGAGGTCTAAGCCGTTCCAAGGTTCATGGGGATTCGCAGCAATGAGTTTGGACAACCGCAAGAAACGGTCCTTGGGCAGATCTTGCACGTATCGGCCAATCATATTGGAGTAGAGCAGGGCATAACGCTTCATTCTTACCGCCGCTCCTGCAACGCTCGTAAGGATGGTTAAGCCGTTAGCCATCTGGCGAATCTCCACTTCATAGTTCTTCACGTAGCGTAGTGTACGATCCTTAATGAGATCGGGACGGACTTTAGCGATCTCGCCGATATATTCGGCTAGCAGTGGTTCGAAGTCTTTTAGAAGAAGCTGCTCCAGTTCTAGATCCATATCCTTGCGGAGTAAAAATCCATGCAGCAAAGCCACTCGCTGCCGCGCGATCCGGTCGCCGCGAAGCAGGATGGAGAGCTCCCGCAGCTTCTCATAGGCAAGAACATCATCCTCACGGAGTACGGAGACAGCTTCCTGACGGTTGACCTCCAGCCCTTCCTTGATGATGCCGATCCCACGACCAAGCAGCTCATTGAGAGAACGAAGATTCTCGTTCTGCCTTACTTTTCGCTGCGTATAGTACAATAGTCCAGCAAGCACAAGACCCCCGGCACCACACAATATCATTTGTTGGATGCTATTTCCAAAATAGACAGAGGCTAGTGTGAGCAGTAAGATGAATAGTAGGCGGGTATGCATCTTCCGTCTGGCTAGTGATGCTGCGTGCTGCTCTACAGCAATAAGTGAGGCTCTGCCACATTTGCTACAGCGGTCTTCGCCAAGAGCGGTATACCGCCCGCAGTGGCGACAGATGCGCAGCTTGTCATAAGCGTAACGCGGGGCCTTGAAAGGCCGGAAGGTAACGGGTCTTTTCTTATTCACGGCCTTTATCGCCTCCGTTCAAAGCGGCTAGCAGTCGATCGTTAATATCATCACGTGTCAGTGGTTTGCGCTGATGTGCGGCATAAATGGAAATCTGAATTACGGCAATTAGGAACGTAATCCCAAGAATGACGTATGAAATCATGGAACAATCCTTTCTCATGGACGCTCTGCAGTCCAGATGGCTTTTAGAATGATAATCTTCTATGCATCAATGCACTGGGTCCGGCGGTCCTAAAGTTGAAGTTTACAAGGTTTAATTATATCATAATGGCATGCTATTTACAGATTTTAGCGATAGTGCTGAACCTGTCATATGTGCCTAATATAACACAAGAGGAGCCCTATTTATGCTTCGTAAATATCAAAGTATTAGAACAACCAAGACTCTCTTTCTACGTATCTTTCCGGCATTGCTCCTGACTCTTTGTCTAGCTGCCTCGCCTTTTGCAGCTGTTAAGGCCTATGCGGCAACGTCGGCGCAATCCCACATTGACGCTGTGCTTCTTATTGATGTCAGCAACTCCATGAAGACTAGTGACAAGAACAAAATCGCCAACGAAGCGATGAAAATGTTCATAGATATGTTATCCACCCAAGGTGATAAAGTAGGTATTGTTGCCTATACCGACAAGGTGCAACGGGAAAAGGCCCTGCTGCAAATTAGCTCGGAGAGCGATAAGCAGGATTTGAAGGATTTTATTGATGGTTTGGACCGAGGAGCTTACACCGATATCGCTATTGGCGTAGAGGAAGCTGTAAAGGTTCTGCAGAATGGAAGTGACCCTTCCCATGAGCCTATCATTGTAATGCTCGCTGACGGCAATAACGATTTCAACAAAGCGACAGGCCGGACGCAAAGTGAATCAGATAAAGAGCTGAAGGCGGCCGTAGAGGTTGCCAAAAAAAATGGCTATCCCATCTATACCATTGGACTTAATGCAGATGGCAAGCTGAATAAACAAAGCCTCGCCGACCTGTCCAACGAGACGGGTGGTAAAGCATTTTCGACGGACTCAGCAGACGATCTGCCGCAAATCCTGAGTGAGATTTTTGCCAGCCATTTGAAGCTGAAGGTAGTGCCTGTGCAGTCGATTACTGCAAATGGCGATTATCAGGACGTGACCGTCAACGTGCCTAACGGCAGTGTTTTGGAAGCCAATATCTCAATTATGTCTTCACAGCCTGTGACAGCGAAATTAACGGACCCGTCAGGTAAAGAAGTTGCGATCCCCTCAAACAATGTCCTGCTGTCCAAGTCTTCTACTTATAGCTTGATTAAGCTACTGTCACCGCAGGAAGGAGATTGGAAACTTCAGGTTAAAGGTGTGCCAAAGGATAAGATTGATATTAATCTAGTCTTTAACTATGACCTGGAGCTTAAGATCGATGCGCTGCCATCAGCAACCTATAAAAAGGGTGATAAAATCGACATCACCTCGCATCTGTTCAGCAACGGTACTCAGGTAACACTCAGTAATTTGTATCAAGATATGAAGGCGGTACTGCTTGCTACAGATATTGATACAGGTGATGTGCAAGAAATCGAACTGGATAACTCCGGAGCTGTCTTCAAGGGTACCTTTGAGGTAAAAGAAAGCCATAACTACGAGTTGAAGGTACGGGCAGAGGAAAGCAGCTTTTATCGGGAAAGTGCACCTGTCCAGATCAGCGCGAAGACAGGCGGAGCAGCAACAACAGCACCTTCTACAGGGACTGGCAACGAAGAACCCCTGAAGGAAGCCTCATCCAAAACCCTGTATTACATTATAGGGGGCATTCTTTTAGTGCTGGCAGCGGGTGCAGCATGGTATGTGCTGAATAAGAAATCGGCACGTGGTTTTGTTGGACAGCTGGTAGTAGAGGTTAAAGACAGCAATACGGGTGAGAAGACCTACCCACAATATAAGAAGCTTGCAGGCTTCAAGGGCAAGTTCACCCTTCATCAGCTGCTGCAATTGGCGCCTGAACTGAAGGAGAGCGAAACTGTTATTTTCACACCGGCTAAGAATGACCGATTGCTGTTACGCAGCGGAGAAGGTGTTACTGTGGAGAGATCCGGACGTGCTGCGGATGCTTCGCGTGGTCTTGAACTGAAGAGTGGGGACCGCGTTTCAGTATCTCTACAGACGGTAGATAAGACGATTTATCTGGAATATTTAGTATAGTAGGCAATGGCAATGTATGCCGCAGAAACAGTTTTGCTGCAAGATATCTGAAGTACAGCTTCCGCAAAACTTTTAGG
Organism: Paenibacillus sp. FSL H7-0918; assembly: GCF_038007025.1. NCBI lineage: Bacteria > Bacillati > Bacillota > Bacilli > Caryophanales > Paenibacillaceae > Paenibacillus > Paenibacillus sp. FSL H7-0918. The sequence continues at coordinate 1,006,527 of NZ_JBBOWJ010000002.1, read as the reverse complement.
AGGATAAGCATATGAAACCAGTAGTAAGAGAGCATATACAGCAATTGGATGTATCACTAGGCGGCGGGATTGTCAGCGATAAGATCAGGGTGGATACGATTGATAATCCGATCCTGATCATTGGACTAGGCGGCACGGGCATTGATGCTCTGCTGCGTCTTAAATATCAGATTAACCGCCGCTTTAAGCTGCCGGAGGATCCGATATCCAAGAAGAAACGGGACAAGCCGGATAATGTGGAATTTCTAGCTTTTGAGACGAATGAACAGGATCGTGGAAAAAAATACAAAGGCATTGGGCTGGACCCGCAAAATGAATTTGTACTGTTGGCGAATGCCGAAATCGGCGGATTGTTGCAGAACCGCAGTATCCTCGATTCCTATATTACGGATTGGCTGTCACCTGAGCTGAGTATTACAGATGGTATGAATGGTGCTGCTGGTGTGCGGCAGGCTGGACGTCTGCTTTTGTTCACCAAGATTAATCAGGTTGTAGGCGCGATTGATAAGAAGATCAAGACGTTATCCGTAGGCACTAACAAAAAGCTGATGGTCTTTCTCCTGACAGGTCTGTCGGGCGGTACAGGCAGTGGGGCTTTCTTGGATATTGCCTATATCGTGCGCGGTATTATTGAACGTGACTATGGATCAGCTGGTATTGACCGTGTGAACACACTGGGGTACCTCTTTACACCTGACGTGAATTTGTCTAATAAAAGTCTAAGCGAGCACACGCGTGAATATATTCGCAAGAACGGTTATGCAGCGCTAAAAGAGCTGGATTACTGGATGAATGTGGACAGTCGTGGTGAGCGGTTCCAGCAGCAATACGGTAATATTTTGACGGTAAATTCACCGCTGCCTCCATTTAATCTATGTCATTTGATCTCTGCAACGAATACCGAGGGTAAGCTGCTGGAGAATGCGTACGATTACTGTATGAACGTAACGGCGGAGAACATCACGAACTTTATGGCGAGTGAAGAAAAACAGTCTGGTGAAGAATTCGCCATCCATGATTATATCAGCAATATCCGCACCAACATTGCGCAGATGAACAAGACCTACCCAGCTAACTATGAATACAACATTATCGGTGCCTCGTCCGCTGTGCTTCCGATTGAGGAAATGACGACTTACCTGGCTTTCCGCTTGTTTGATAAAATGGAAAAAATGTTCCAGCAGGCGCCAGGTCAAGAGGATGTAGAGAAATTCGCACGTAAGCTTGGGATTGATCTCGACAGTATGATTAAGACGTTTGAATCCCGTGTGCCTGAGCCGTTGCCAGGCTACGAGAACAGCGAACGCTTGAGCCATGCCAATGTTGTTAAGAATCAAGTGGTAAGCATGGATACAGAGCTGGAGCAGAACTTCCTGGCTCGTGCCCGTGAAGAATATATCAAATCGAAAAAGCAGCTGCCTGGCGAAATTGTGGGACGTTTCAGTGAAGAGCTGGAGCGCATCTTCCTGCACCCAGAGCAAGGACCGTTCTACGTTTCCCGCCTGCTGTATACCGAGAAGGGCTTCTGTATTTTGAAGCTGATTCAGTCTTATATTGAGGCTTTACGTGAAAGCTTGTTGCGTTTGCCACGTGATATTGAGACGGCGCAGGACAGTGCGGATGAGAAGCTGAGCGATGCCCGCAGTGCTTTTGTCTCCAAAGAGAAGAAGAAAAATGCCTATATTGAGGCTAAAATCAATGAGTATTGGCTGCACGCCGATGTAGAACGCACTGAACAAATGATTCAATTTTACGAGGACTTATATGAGCTATTAAACGATGAGAACAGCCGGATTTACGGTGTGTTTACAGAGATTCTTAGTGCGCTTAGCTCGATTTTTGCCAAGAACGGGGACATCCTTATCAATGGCGAAGAGCAGGCAGACTATAAAGGAAACAAAACTTATTATTGGAACATTGTGAACGTGCCGGATATTTCGGCGACCATCTCCAAGATTATGGATCAGAAGGACGGCGACGACCTGATTCGTGACTTCACCCGTGAAATGCTGAAGCATTCCGGACGTTGGGTTAAAGAGCAGGAGATTGATATCGTTCGCTCAATTTCGGAATTCCTTAGCGATAAGTTTGGGGATCTGATTACCCGTTCGATGGAGGATTTCCTTGTGATGAAATTCGGCCATGAAGAGCCGCTGGATAAATTCGTTGAGCGGATTATTGCCGGTAAATTGGACGAAGAGGCTGTGCCTACCTTCCACCTTAGCAATAGCTCAGGCAGCTTACATTTTCCATCATGGGGTTTCGTTTCCGTGCCTGTAAAAGCGCCGGGTATCCTAAAAGGGATTCGTAATTATCAGAATAATGCGCTTGGCAAATCGCAATTTACGATCAAGGAAAGCCAAGTGAAAAACCGTATTTTCTGGCTTAATACACGTAACGGTGTGCCACTTTTCGTATACACGCCGCTGCGGGTGTTTGAAGAGAACTATGAGCGGACCATTCTCGACAAGGAAGGGATCGGCCGCCATCTCGTGATGACGGATAAGAACAACTGGACGTACCTGCCTTCTCCGATTCCAGAAAAATCATGGGGCGACACTTACGTCAATTCTCGTGTACGTGATTATAACGCTAGAGTGCGTGCAGACTTTGCAAAAGCGCTGGCAAGTGGAGTCATTATTGAAAAAGGTGTAGATGAGAACACAAGTAACAGATATTCTGTTGTGTTTACCAAACCTTTTGATCTGGACGCCATTTTGAACGGTTTCGATATGCAGCTGCAATCCACACGCCCAAATCTCGGTGAAGTGAAGAAGGCGGTTGATGAGCTGAAGAGCCTGCGTGAGAAGGGCTTGGAGCGGGAAGGCCTTAAAGATATCTTTGGCAGCATCAACAAGGACATGGCGCAGGAGAATCTCATTCGTTCACCGCAGCTGATTTCACGTGTTCGTGTGGAGCTGGCTAAATATGCTGAACTGACTGCCAAAGCCGCTGAGCTTGAAGGTGTGCTTCATCAATATCTGGACGAAGATAAGTGGATGGATCAGTTCATTGAAGCTTTGTATACAGACAGCATTATCAAAAAAGGCGCACTCTACGTTTATGACCGTGATGAAGAAGAGGACGCTTGGGAGCCGTTTGCTAATTTGATGAAAGAGCGCAGCTACGTAGAGTATGCCGTGTATCGGCACTTCCGGGAGCTGGATGAGAAGAGCCGCAGCATACTGCTGCGTAAGGCCGCACGTCGTGCAGGTGAAATGACTGCCGCTGAAGACGTTACCCCGCTGCTCTATAAGCTGGAAGGACTGTATGTATCATTCCTGGAAGCACGCGACAGCTTGGAGTACGAACGGGTAGAGTATGAGAGCGGCGATGAGATGTACGGATTCTACAAGAGCATGACTAGCAAGCTCGGCAGTATCCGCAGAAAGTTGAAATAGGCCTATGATCAAAACACAGGCATTATCTTATGGTGAACAATATGCGGTACAGGAAGAGGCACAGCGCAGCAAAGGGGATGGACGCAGCAGCATCCATTACCCTGCCCTGTTTCTGTTCGTAGGCGACAAGGTTGCTCCGGCCATCGGTCCGGTGCTGGATAGCTGCGAACGAAAATGGGATAACGCCGGCGGTGTTATGGCATTAAATGCTGTGTCAGGTGCAGCAAAAGAGGGAATAGACGGAAGTATAAGTGGATCTGTTGCGGGAGGAAAAGACCGGGTGCTGGCCATGGCCTTGCCGGAAACGGCAGGGTCAGATCCACGCACTGTGCGTCATGAACTTTACCGCAAGTTTCATGAGGATACACGTTATCTTGCTGAAATGAATAAAGTTATCCGGCGGCTGAGCAACAGTATAGCGGATTATGGACGTCTATATTCATCTTTTGACGTCATCCATCTCTCTATCATTACGCGGGTTGATGATCCGCTTAATGTATTGCTGCCGGAAATTACACTGCTGGCTCGTGCTGTACTCGGCCAGTCCTTTAAGTCCGTACAGACAGATCTCTACGCTCTGATCAATGAGCGGGAGCAAGGGGATAATTTTGGATATTCCAGCTCAGTAGGGCTGGCTTTTCTGCGTGAATTGGACAGAATGCAAGCTACGGACTATAAGTTTAATGCGCCGTTACTTGTGACGGAAGACGGTCTGTCGATTCCAGTTGCCCATGGTCCTTCCGCATTATTTGACCTTGTGTATCTGCTCTCCGATAAGAATGAGCGCGGTATGATGTCTGCACACGGTATGGATGACAACTACGAGATTATTTCTCATATTAGTCTGCTCAAAAATCGGGTCCGCCCGGCTTCTGATCAGGCTACTGGTCATGGCGGATATAACAATATGACCTTCAAAAGCGGCATCAGGGGCAGCACTGGAAGACAAGGCTACGCCTCTGCTGGCTTTTCCGGGGTAAGAAGACCTAATGTTCAAATTGCTTTGGCGGTGCTGTATCATGCGTTCCGGCGGCTTGTCTCCGATATGCGTGAGGGCAGTTCGTGGACTATACGTGAACGGCAGGCGTTGTTAGGGCTGGACCCTGACAGCTTGCGGGAACACGCGGTACACCTACTTCCGGAGAAAGACGGCCTAAATGAAATGACGGGGTTAATGAGTCACGGACGCCCTACCTATAATGAACTGAAGCAGCTGTCACTTCGTGAAGCTGAACGGCAGTTGTTCGGTGACGGGGGCGAAGCTTATTTCCGCAATAACTTTGTGGCAGAGTCAAACCGGAGAGTAGAGGGAATGAATCCATTACGCCAATGGCGCACTATGCTGGCGGCGCAGGAAACATCTACGCCAGCGGTAAGCTTTTATCAGCTTGCGGAGTGGACGGCAGATCGTGATGAAGCCGGAAGTGTGCTCCATCTTTTACGTCAGCATATGGCAGGCCTGCGTTCCGCGATTCTCTCCATGCAGGAGGAGCTTGAGGACCTTTACGCAGAAAGCGTGGAGCGCCAGCCGTTCCAGCGTGTGCCGCTTTTTGATAAAAGAACAGTACGTAACTTCATTCATTATTTATTCTCAGCCGTATATGGAAGAAAATATGAACTATTGGGCCTAGAAAGTGAGCTTGCCCTATGCAGTCGTTTGGAATCTGCACTTGAGCAGCTTCATATGGAAAGTATGGCCCGTGTGAAAGCTATGGAGACTTTGGAGGAAGAATTGCGTATTACTGTTATGGACAGCATTGGGCGAACAAACGAAACAACGGGCCAGAACGTAATGGAATACTACCGCGTAGTCACAGAAGAAGTGATGAAGGATATCGAAACCCGGCGTGGACCTGGAATATTCTTCAGTGAGAAGTACATGGGCAGTATCTCCAAGCTCTTAGAACAAGGGAAAGAAGCTGTGATTGAGCGTTTGATTGATATTTGCCGCCGGGAGCTGCTGACAGCAGAACCTTTCAATTTATCTTTTGAGGAAGAGCTTCTGCGGCGTGCAAATGTTGCGGCAGCCTATGAGAATCGTCAGGTTCTATCGAGGGAAGAGCTGTTCAAGCGCTTGTATCATAATTTGGAAGAGGGCGCGGCCATTAATGTTCGGCTATTCGAATACACGCAAGAGCATCGTCATGAGGAGAAATATTTCTTCGGAGACAGCTCATCAGAATTCCTACGCTACGCCTTTGGAGTGGATGAGACAACCCGGATTTACCGGTTAGGATTCGTGCATGAGCAGCGGAGGAGCGGAGTGGAGAAGCTAAACCTGATGGGCGGCTTTCATTTAGAAGACCTGCTCTATTATCGCAACGGTAAGGTCTATTATGAGACTTATGCTCAGAATGGCTATCAGCTCCATGGGCTGAGTGAAGATCAGCTTCCTGAGATGCGCTGATGGCGTAATAGATAGGTACCCTCACTTTGAGTCCCTTTATTGCCTTTGTGCAATAGAGTCATCGGATATAACGCTTAATTAGAGTTCCGGGATAGGGACATTTCTCCTTATTTCCACTGCACACTATGCAATAGAATAGAAATAGATGTTTCTCCTATTCCATTCTATTGCACAAAGTGCAATCTGGGGGATGATAACACATCCGGGTAGCCCGTTTATCAGGCAGCATAACCCCCGGAATGTTTAAAGGATAAGAGTACAATTCAGATTTTACCCGGAAAGGAAGTATAACGATGCAGAGAAAAATCAATCTGCTGCTGCTCTTCTTCAGTCTGATCGGCGGCGGGGTCGCCTTTCTTTTTGGCGAATGGCTGCTAAGCTGGTATAACGATCTGCCTTCCATCCTGCTTGTGGGTATTTATTTTGCCATTGTGGCGCTGGGAGTCGGTGTAGGCTGCCTGCTTGCAGAGATGATCTCGCCACGACTGAACGGAGCTTCATGGAAGCAGCGCTATCTGGGGTTATCGTGGAAGCTGCTGCCTCTGATGATTGTTCTTGCACTTGGTGTTGGAGCCTTAACGGAGTTTGTTTATGAGCTGAATTTTGGCGGAGCCAGACCAGTTAAGAATGTAGTAATGGCTATCGATGACTCAGGCAGTATGACACAGAGTGATCCCGATAATAGCCGGTATTCCGCAGCAAAAGCGTTAATTACAAAAATGGACACTGACAATAAGGTAGCCGTGGTGACCTTTAACAACGAAGCTGTAGTTGTCCAACCTTTAACGCCACTTTCAAATTCGGAGAATCGTGAGAAGGTGCTGACTGCAATCGATAATCTGCAGCCAACCGAAGGCGGTACGAATATTAGCGGTGCGGTCTCGGAGGCACTCAAGGAGATTGACAGTGACGGCAAAAAAGACCAAGGAGCCATGGTCATCTTGTTGTCTGACGGAGTGAGTAATTTCGATACCACAAGAGAGTTGCAGGCTTATGTAGAGCGCGGCATTGCCGTGAATACCATTGGTCTGGGCTTGAATGATCCAGCAGGCACTCAGCTGTTGCAGGATATTGCGAGAGTGACAGGCGGACACTATTATGATGTCAAGGATTCAGCCCTACTGGGCGATGTGTTCCAGCAGATCTATGACCGTCTGGGAGATCGGACGCTGCTAACTGAGCGCAGTGATTCAACGGCAGACAGTCCTTATTATGCTGCGGTTCGTATTTTGTCACTGATGTTGATGGGAGCTGCGCTTGGATTAGGTCTGGGAATTATGTTTGATAACCGTCATTTGGCTAAAAGCTTTGGGATTGGCGGCGTAATATCAGGCTTGTTCGCAGGACTGATTCTGGAATTTGGACTTAGCGGTGACTCCTTTACAGATAGTCTTATTCGTCTTCTGGCTGTTCTTATATTAGCTGCTATTATTGCATTATTTACAGGCGTCATTCCGGTAGGAGAAGGACGTATTTATCGAAATAGAAGAAACAATAACGCAGCGCCTGCACCAGCATCGGATAACTTTCCGGGTCGGCGCAGAAGCCGGAACAGCAAAGGATTCTAGTGTAGCGGAAAGGGGTTTACAGTAATGAGGTACGCCGAGGTTAATGCTTCCGCTCCGGGAATAACGGATGTGACATCCCAAGTGGATGACCGATTCTGTACGCTGAGATGGCGCTGGCCGGACGGCGTGCAGGCGGTGTACATCCACAAAACCTCCGCAGAAGCGGCTGACATGGGAACCGGAGATGATCCGCCGATCGGGATGAAGCTCTACACTCGTGAGGAATACAAATCTAACAATGGTTATCGTGATCGATTGGATGAGATCGGCCTGATATCCTATACGATATTTGCTCGCCTTGCTGAGAACGGTGAGACTGCCCTGGTGAGGCAAAATGATGGTGTGAACCGGGTGATGGTCAGTGCAGGCAAAGCCCGGATCTATTATTCCATTCAACAAAAAAAAGCCTTATTCGGAAAACAAAAGACCGTACATATGGCGATTACGGCAGAAGTGCCCGTGGCACGGGATGTCCTCTGTTATGTCAAGAAACGTGGAGGGCATCCTGCAGGGAAAGAGGATGGTATTCTCTTTCCCTTCGTCCAGGATTTCGCTCCTGGACGCAATGTACTTCCGCCGATTGAAATCGGTAAGGATGATTTTGTACGCATCTTTTTCACCGATGGCAAGAAATATGGGCTTTATTACGAATTGGTACCGGAGTGAGACTCGGTCTACACGTACAAGCGGGTAATGAGCAGTGGCGTTCATAGCAAGTACGTAGATACAACTTTTGGGAGGATGAGTAGATGTCTTTTTTTAGCCGTTTTATGAAAAAGAATCAGCCGGAGCCGCGGCCGCTTTTTTACGATATAGTGTGTCCGTATTGCTTCACCAAGTTCTCTCCGGAGGATGTCGTCTTTCGGGCTATGCACAGCCGGGAGGACGATGAAAATTACGCATTGGGTGAGGATGACGCCTTGAACAAATACCGTGAGCGCTTTGGGCTTGATACGGTAGATGACATAGAAGCGATTATCAACCCGGCGGATATTCCGGAAGAATATCATCATTACACGGATCATGTGTTAACTGGGCTTACGGATCGTTACGGTGTGCTTACGCGCAGACGGCTTTGCCCGTCCTGCCATAATGAGCTGCCGGTGACTGCCGGGAAGGTGCCAAGTAACATCATCTCGATTATCGGGGCATCCCAAGTCGGGAAATCGGTGTATATGACCTCGCTGATCCACACATTGCAGCATACTACAGCAGGTCATTTTGATGCCGCTTGTATGCCGCTTAATGCAGAGATTAGCCGTAAGTTCCGTACATTGTATGAGGAACCGCTTTTTGAGCGTGGGGATCTGCTGGCTTCTACACAGAAGGAAAAAATGCAGGAGCCTTTTATCTTTCAATTTGTCTTTAAGGATGAAAATAAACCGCCACTGACACTTGTATTCTTTGATGTAGCAGGTGAGGGTATGGTGGATCAGGATTATCTTGGACTTCATGGTCAGCATATCAAGAACTCTGCGGGTATTTTGTTTATGGTCGATCCGCTGCAAATCCGTTCTATCCGTGAAAAGATTCATATTAACATCGGTGACCGCCCGGGAGAATGGGTCTCACAATATGACGAGCCGCGCGATGTGGTGCTGACGATGTTCGGTGATTTTATTGCCTATCAGGAAAAGAGTAAGACAGACATTCCAACAGCGGTTGTGCTTGCCAAAAGTGATATGCTGCATTCGCTGAAGGATGAGGATGGCGATTACATCAAGTCCAACAGCAATGTGTTCAATAACTATGTTCACCGCAAAACATTAAACATGGACGAGTTCCATAATATCGACGGGGAAATTCGCAGATTTATTGGTAAGGTGGACAGACCCTTTAAAGATACGATGGATGTTTATTTCGCGAATACGGGTTATTTTGCAGTATCTGCATTGGGCAGCAATCCTGTGAATCAAAAGATTGAGGGTGTAGTAAGCCCGATTCGTGTAGACGAGCCTTTTATTTGGCTGCTGCATAAGCTGAAGTATATTGAGGGGAGCGACGGCCCGTGAATGTTTTCTCAGGGTCAACAATCGCCCAACAGATGTACACCCGCGAACGTCGCGGAGTGTTTCGTTCCACAGAAGGCTTCGATACGGTAGCGAAATCAGATAGTTTAGACAATAATTTTGTGAAAAAAATCCTTCATCCCTTCTGCCTCTACGATGCTCCTGCGGAGTTAACCGCACGTGGAGAGAAGGATGAGGCTGCATATCCTGGTGCGCTGCACCTATTTCATGCTGAGAACGGGGATACAGTTATTGGGCTTAGTCGTTATCAAGCGGCCGATTTCACAGGCCAACGAAGCGCTTTTTTTGCACATAACTATGTAGTTCCTGCTTCACGTTCCGAAGAAATTGTGCAGAGCTATGGAGACTGGCTGCATGCTGATTTTGCAGAGCGTCATACGGGAGAGCTTGGTGGAACCTTGCCGGAGCTGCCCTCTATTCCAGTTGTTCGCACAGACCGCAGCCCGGATCCAATCGCAGGCTTACGTCTGTTAGGGATTGATGAAGGGATATTCAAGGCGTTATTGCAAGCCGTAATGCTCTCTGTAGCGGGTAAGAAAAAAATCTACGTGGCTCTAAACGTACCTATCACCGAGTTGTCCGCGCGGGCGGTGGAGCTTACAGAAATTCTGTATAGCGTGCTGCCGTATGAATTCCGCCGTAGATTAGGCGTGATTACGTATGCGAATGAACCGCAAAGCCGTAAATATATACATCTTAGCTTTGTGGAAAAAGGTTCACTTCGTCCCGGTGATCGCAGTATTGAGAAGGATTATACCTTTGATTTGGCTTCCGGACGGATGGGGAATGTCGATTTTGGCGAGACCCGCCAGCCTTATGCTGATTTGGTGTGGAAGCTATTACTGCTGAATCCAGGAGATATTAACGACTTCGTAAGCTTCGCCGATCAGATTCTACGTGGAGAGAGTCCTGAGCACAAGCTATCCCTTTCTTTCTATAATGAGCTGGCTATATTTTATGAGATTGAGCAAGGCAACGAGCATTTATATACGGAAAACAAGAGTGCGGTGCTAAGTGGTTTGCTTTCTTACCTTAAACCAGACGGTGCAATTCATTCTAGAATCCGCTTGAATGATATTTTCTTAGAACGGTTTGACCGGGAATTTGATCTGATTCGGCAAAGAAATGTGCCAGATCCGGCGATTATGGAATGCTTTAAAGAGTATTTTGTACTTAAAGATCACAATTACAGGGTCAGAATCGTGGATTATTTCATCAATGGGATGCTTCATAGTGTGGAAGCGGGCCGCAAGGATATTTTGAGTGCTGCTTACAGGATCATTGAGAGTAATGATGAGTTAAGTGCAGCTTACTTCCAGCGCGTGATGTCTGAAACTTATTTCCGTAAGCAGCTACTTGAGCCTTATATGGAATCAAGACTAGCTGCGGCGTCCAGATCTGCGGATATTCTGAGCTTTGTGCTCCATTGGGGGCGGTTCCTGCCAGTGGCGTTAGAGCAGTCTTTTGCTCAAAATGCTGTGAAGGATTATTTGCTAGAAAAGCTCCAGCTGGAGCATGATCCAGTGGCTTCTGTGGCGGAAATTCATGAAATTGTAGATAAGGCAGAAAAAGATCGCCGCAAAGGAACAGGAGTTGCTCCTAAGGCACTCTCCCTAATGCAGGATCTTGCTGCTTCAGCAGATAGATTCTTACTGAACCGCTTATCGCTTTCTGATATGACGCAGGAGGAGCTTCTGGAGGTAGTTTTTTTACGGTATGGTAATGTTGTCGATTGGCAGCCGCCACTGGATAGGATTAGCAAGCAGAAAGAGAATGCGCTGCGTGCCGCTTACCGCTGGTTTGGTGAAGAGAAGCCGAATGAGGAGATTTTTACAGGATTGTCTCCGCAGGAACTAGACGATGTGCAGCTACTGGGTCGTCGTTTGCTAAAAGAGGCGCGTGTTCTGGAACCCTTTGAACGGCTTCCGCTAGCCTTTTACTATACAACTCAGCGTGAAGGGGGTCCGCTGGATTACGATGCGCTTCTGGAGCTGTTAAAGCGTAAAGCCGGTTCCGACAAAGAAATCATCTATCGGTTTTTTGCTTGGTCGCAAGGCAATCCTTTATTTACGGTTTCGAATAAAAAGCTGCAACCGGGTTACCGTAAGGCGATTCTGAAGTATTTCCTGAGCAGTGATCGTGAAGCGTTCAAGAATCGGGAATTCCGAAAGAACTATGTCGCGGCAGCTCGGCCTGCTCTGCAAAATGTGTACAATGAAGCCCGCTCCCAACTGGCTTCCCCGCTGGCGCGCTGGATCAGCCGCAGCCGATTTCGACTCTTAATCTCCGGCTCCATTACGGGTATTCTGGTGATTATTGCAATTATCGTATTCAGTATGCTGCGTCCGGATGATACGAAGACGGCTCTGCCGGGGACAAGCCCTGAGCCGACCCCTGTTCAGAGTGCAGGCAATATACTGCCTCCAGCTTCAGTATACTTGAAGGATCAGAGCGTCGAAGGAGATAAGGGGAGCAGCATATTGGTGTTCACCTTCGCAAGTGCAGATGACTGTGTGCAGTTTCAACCGACTGAGATTAGTTTAATGTCTTCGTCTACAGAGATAGATAAAAGCTTTAAGGTCGCTGCTACAAATGGGACTTGTCCAGTGCCGTCAACGGATGGGACGGATGAGGGAAACGCTGCTGACGAGTCAGATGCCGCTGGCACTACTGGAGGAACAGCAGAAGGTGCAGATGCTACTAATGCTGTAGCTGATGCATCTCCGTCTCCTACGCCTTCCTCTAATACTGAGGACAGCACTGGGTTGCCTTCCGCAACAGCTGTGACTGAAGGTGAACAACCTTCCTATCAGGTTGAGGTTACATTGGAGCCTGGAGCGACAATTCTAGAGAAAAGTATGATCAAAGCCGGAAGATTTACATTGATCGTAGATCCCGATCCTAATATTCCACCAGCTTCTGATTCAAGTGCTGAACCCTCCCCGACTGCAAGTCCGGAAGGAACAGCAGAATAACAAGCTTTCTGAACAGCAATACCCACCGGAAGGTGGCGTATTGCTGTTCATTTTTTTGCTGCCCATACTAAGCTTTTCTATAGACATGCTATGTATTAATAGATATGATTATGGATGTCAAAATAAGATACTACATACTGGAAAAGGTGCAGACTAAATCAATCTAGTCGTCTGCTTAAAAGGGAAGTCCGGTGCAAGAGTCCGGCGCGGTCCCGCCACTGTATGTGCGGAGCGTTTCTTCTATAAGCCACTGCCCCGAAGGTAGGGTGGGAAGGTGAAGAACAGCGATGAAGCATTAGCCAGGAGACCTGCCTTTTTCGTGAGCGTTTCTATTCTTCGTGGGGTAAGAATGTGGAACATATACAGATGGACTGTTGGCAGGAAGCAAGCGCCGCAGCCTCAATTTGTAATCTTCCCTGACCGCCCTCCAAAGGGGCGGTCTTTATGTTATGCGTCTTATTCCCGGCAGTACCCATTCTTATACAGAAAGAGGTTAAACAATGAAGAAAATCATGTCTTCCAAGTTTGTAGCACTTGGGCTGGCCTTATTCATGGTCATTTCAATTCTAGGAACATCTCTTGCTCCGGCGGGACAAATATTTGCAGAAGCGGGCGCTGGCGCCGGTCTGGAGGCAACTGCCGCGGAGCGGATTAATGTTGCGGATGCGACTTATGCGGCTGCAGAATATCTCTTGAAAGGTGGCGTGCAATCGGATTGGCAAGCCATTGGATTAGCGCAAGCAGGGTACAAGCTGCCGGCTAGTTACCTTTCAGAGCTTGAGAAAAAAGTAAAGGATGCAGCTGGCGATTTCACCAATGTAACCGATTATGCTCGAATCGTGCTCGCAGTGAGAGCGATTGGTGCAGATCCTACTAGCTTTGCTGGTAACGGAACGACTCCTGGCTATAATCTGATTGAGAAAATTTATAATAATAGCAAGCTCAGTGAACAGACGCTTAATAATCCGGTATATGCTTTACTTGCGCTGGATTCTGGTAAATATAATATCCCAAGTGACGCGAAATGGACGGCGGATAAGCTCCTTACGGAGATTCTCTCCAAACAGAATCCGGATGGGGGCTTTGCACTAACCTCAGGCGCAAGTGAGCCTGATATGACAGCGATAACCTTGACGGCTCTGGCGGCACATAAAAATAATCCCGAAGCCTACTTAGCAGGGCTACAAGCCGTAGCTTGGTTATCTGCAGCTCAAGATAGCCATGGGGGTTACGGTGACAGTGCTGAAAGTAGCGCACAAGCAATCCTTGGACTCACCTCCTTCGGAGTTGATCCTAGTGGATTAGAATACACCAAAAACAAAGTGGATCTAATGGAGAACCTGCTTAGCTATCGTCTAGCTGATGGTAGCTTCACCCATAGCCGTGGTGGAAGCAGTAATATTCTGGCGACAGAGCAAGGGCTTCAGGCGCTGGTTGCCTATAATTTGCTATATAAAGGAAGCAACAGTAAGCTATACGATTTTTCCAAATCCTCCATTCAGAGCTCACTCATCTACGCTCCAGTAACGATTGAGGGACCACAGGCCACGTTGGCACAAGGGTACGCCTATGCTGGCAACGCACTTGGAGCGTTAGAGAAGCTGGCGCTTCAAACGAACTTGCCGATCACGAATCCTTCGGGCAGTTATGTGACTGGCATCGGAAGTATTGCTGCTGGAAGCTTTGGTGGTTATGACGGATGGATGTATGTTGTATCACGTGACGGAAAATGGATTAATCCCGATGTAGGCATGAGTGATTTTGTACTTAAAGATTCAGATCAGGTACTGGTTTATTATGCCGGAGATGACACTAAGCTTGTGGATTCCGTTACGCTTTCCAAAGCAAATCTTAAAGAGGGCGATTCCTTTACCGTCACTGTAACTAGTAAGACGTGGAAATGGGACGCTGCTACGAACACTTCCTCTCCTGTAACTGCAAAAGCTGCGGGTGTTCAGGTCCAAATTGGAGCTCAGACGGTAACGACGAATGCTAAAGGTGAGGCCGTATTCTCAGGAAATATGCCCGCAGGTGACTATACACTGACTGTAACTGGCTACCGTGAAGGCAAAGCCCCAACGATTGCTAAATATACAAAAGCTCTAAAAGTGATTTCTAAGAATGTAACAGCTTCGCTAACCGTTGAAGGCCCGGAAGGGTTGATTAGTGAGGGGACTTTGAAAGCCTCCAATGCCCTTGAAGCGTTGCAACAACTAGGGTCTACCGATGATTTTAAAGTAGATATCACCAAATCGTCTTATGGCAACTTTGTATCAGGTATCCATGGAGTTTCGCAAGGTACTTACGACGGATGGTGGAGCTTCGTGGTATCACGCGGCGGGGAGTGGATATATCCAAGTGTGGGTATGGATGCGTTCGAACTACAGGAATCCGATCGTGTACTTGTCTATTATGCAGGAGAAAATACACAGGTTGTAGATGCTGTGGTGCTTACCCCATCACAGCCAAAAGCTAATGAAGCTTTTACTGTAAAGGTTTCACAGAAAAAGTGGGTGTGGAATCAGGAAAGCTTAACTTCTGATCCGGTTACCTCACCAGCTGCAGGTGTGCAGGTTTCGGTTGGTGATAAGAAGGTAATCACGAATGAACAAGGTGTGGCTGTTGTTGATGGGGGTCTCCCAGCAAATAGCTATACAATAACTGTTACCGGTTATGCTAAAGATAGCGTACCGAGCGTAGCGCGTTATACTCAGTCTCTGACTGTCGGATCGTCTGTTATTGCTCCAGCAAAAGCTACCGCTACCCTCTCAGTGATTGGAGATAGCCGGAAAGGAACCATCCTAGCCAGTACAACAGTAGCTCTAAAAGAGGGCGAAACGGCTTATAGCTTACTAGTCAGTCAATTAGGGACTAAGGTAGTATCATCCGGCAACGCTGGAAGCATCTACGTGAAATCTATTGACGGGTTGGCTGAATTTGATGGAGGCCCAAGCAGCGGATGGAAGTATAAAACGAACCGGGATGCGGATCCAAGCATCAGTGCAGACAGTTATATTTTGCAGAACGGTGATACTTTGTACTGGTACTATACCTCTGGAGAATAAGGAAGAGGAAGTTTGATTAGGCGGGCACACATGGATTCGGAGTAATAGCGGATCGGGTGCCCGCCCTTTTTTATTTGAGGAAAGTCGTTTTATGACAATATATACTTTTATTCGACACAATATTTTAAAAATCATCAAACTCTTAGCCCTTCCGACCGATAAAAATAGATAGATCATAAGATAATGTGAAGGCGGAGTGTAGATGAAAAATTTGAAAGTGAAATACAAAATAGGGCTGCTTTTGGTATTCGCAGTAATTATGGTGAATGCTGTAGGGGGCATAGGCATCATCACAATGAACAAAATGGCCGAAAAGACAAATGAGACATATAATGAAAATTTATTGCCTGTTTCTTACGTAGGGCAGATGCGTACGAATAATAGGGCTATTGAATCCTATCTTTTGGAGCGTTTGATTAGCGTTGATGCCAGCAAAAACAAAGAACTTTCTGAGAGTATCCAAGTGAAGGTTCAAGATAATAATGAACTTATGAACAAGGTGAAAGCGATTCAGTATAATGATCTTGCTATTGTAAGTAAAATCAAAGAGTATGAGTCCTTTTTGCCAGATTATCGTGCACAGCGGGATAACATTATAAAGATTGCTGATAGTAATCATAATCAAGAGGCCTATAAAGTATTTTCAGGCGAATTTAACGAATCCCGTGAAAAAATGATCAACCTGCTTAAAGGAATTAGTGATTCTTTGCTTAAAGATGCTGATGAACACAATTCAGGTTCCATGGCAACCGCTAAAAGCATGCGGGTAAACAATACCTTAATGATTACGTTCGCTTGGGTGATTTGTATCGTGATTAGTATTGCAATCATTCGACTGATAACAAAACCGCTTAAAGAACTGCAAGGACTAATGAAGCGGGCAGAAGATGGAGATTTGACCGTGGTAGCAACGTACACCGCCAAGGATGAGATCGGCCAAATTAACAGTTCATTTAACAATATGCTGCAGGGCTTGCGGAAGATGATGCAAGGCATTGCAGAGAGTGCAGAACTGCTGTCAGCTTCATCGGAAGAGATGAGCGCTAGTGCTGAGCAGACCTCATTGGCTTCACAAATGATCGCTGTATCTTCTGGAGAGATTGCTGCGGGATTTGATGAGCAGACAGAGAGCATTAACAGTACAACACGTTCTATAAAAGCAATGACCAATGATATTGCAGCCGTAGAGGGCAGCAGCTATGAAATGTCGGATCTAATGGGAGTAGTTTCCGGTTCATCGGATCGTGGAGTAGAGGCTGTAGACCAAATCATTGTGCAGATGAAGGAAATTGACCTCAGTGTAACTCAGAGTCAGGAGATTGTTTCTAATCTAGGGACATTGTCACAAGAGATTAATACAATTATTACAACGATTAACGGTATTGCTACACAGACGAATCTGCTTGCGCTCAATGCTTCTATAGAAGCAGCACGGGCTGGTGAGCATGGACGGGGATTTGCTGTAGTTGCTGGAGAAATTCGTAATCTGGCGGAAGCAACTAGAAATAGTTCTTTGCGGGTTACAGATATTATTACACATATCCAAAAGCAAACCGAAAGCGCAGTAGAATCCATGGCTTTGGGTACTGAGCTAGTCACCAATGGCGTAGTTCAAAGTCATCTGGTATCTCAAGCTTTTCATGAGATTCAGACTTCCATTAAAGAAGCTACCTTACAGACAGGGGAGATTAGAGAAGCGGTTGCTCATGTCGCCATGGAATCACAAGGTGTGGCAGCAGCTATGGAACAGGTCAACGTTATATCTAGTAAAGGTGCAGAAGGTGTTCAGGACACAAGTGCAGCGAGTCAGGAGCAACTATCCGCAATGGAGGAAATGTCGGCTTCAGCTCAGTATTTAGCGGTGCTCGCAGAAGATCTGCAAAAGACATTGTCCAGCTTCAAACTATAGACTTCATAATAATATTAAAACAGCAGAGCAGCGGTTCTCCAGTAACGGAGATCGCTGCTCTGCTGTTTGTGGTTATAGCAGATTGGGAGCAAGTGCGAGCCAACTGATCTCAGTTGGTCAAGGGGGAGGGATGTAAGCTGGTCTCAGTAGGTCAGGGGGGAGAGATGTAAGTTGGTCTCAGCAGGTCAAGGGGGGAGAGATGTAAGTTGATCTCAGTAGCAGTAGCTCAGGAGCGTATAGACGTAGGCTGGTCCCAGCAGGTTGCGGGCAAACATATGCTATGTGATCTCCAGCGACACTAGTGGTAAGACGGAGGCGTGGAAACAATAAAAACCTTGGAGATGATCGGTATGCTCATACCTCGTAACCTGTAACCCGTAACCCGTACCCCGTACCCCGTACCCCGTACCCCGTACCCCGTAACCCTATTGTCCCCGGCTGTTCTCTAGTTTTTTAAACACACTATCTACTTGATATTCCCCAGTTTAATGTCATCTGAATCCGATGCATGGGCTCATGATCATCCCCAAAGGCTATCGGACTCAGCCGCCGCTATTTACATATCTATCGCCATTGGAGCGAAGTTTCGGACTCCAGTGCAGCTATTGGTGTGGAAAACACTGATAACTGGTGTTTTTTGTACCAATAGCGGCTATGTGGTCCGATAACACCCGAAACAGAGGCAAATCCAGCAATTAAGGTCATCTGGGTCCGATAGCATGGGCTCTTACTCATCCCCACTGGTTTGGCGGACACAGCAGATGCCATTCGCTCATTTAGTGGCTTGAGAGTGGAGTTTAGGACACAGCCGCCGCTATTTCTATATTTATCTCCATTGGAGCGAAGTTTCGGACCCCAGTGCAGCTATTGGTGTGGAAAACGCTTATAACTGGTGTTTTTTGCGCCAATAGCGGCTATGAGGTCTGATAGCATCCGAAATATAGCTAAATCCAGCAATTAAGGTCATGTGGGTCCGATAGCGTGAGTTCATACTCATCCCAACTGGTTTGGCGGACACAGCAGGCGCCCTTCGCTCATTTTGTGGCTTGGGAGTGGAGTTTCGGACTACACAGTAGCCGCTATTCGCATATTTGTCGCCATTGGAGCGAAGTTTAGGACTCAGTAGCCGCTATTTGCCCATTTATCGCCATTGGAGCGAAGTTTCGGACACCAGTGCAGCTATTGGTGTGGAAAATACTGATAACGGGTGTTTTTTGCATCAATAGCGGCTATGTGGTCCGATAGCACCCGAAATAGAGGCAAATCCAGCAATTAAGGTCATCTGGGTCCGATAGAAAAACTCGGGAGCATGAATGTGATCGGATTAAACAAAAATTAGTGTTTAGTTCAAGACCTGAAAAAAGAGGGAATCCCAACAGCTAGTTCACAGCTGTTGGGATTCCCTCTTGATTTTTTCAAAAAAACTCAGCGTGTATCCTTCCAGAAATTCAGAGGTTTCAGATCTGAGCTAATGACGTGGAATGTATAGCCTTCTTTTTTCAATGACTCTAAGATACGCGGAAGTACTTTAAGTGTAGCTTTTTGATCATGCATCAGAATCACTGGATTGGTCTGCGATTTCTGCAGCTTATGAACCTGATTCATTACCGAATTATAGATCGTCGTACTAGCATCCTTGTATTTCCAATCCTCTGAGTCCACGTTCCAATCCCATAGATGATAACCTTGAGCCAGCACTTTATCTCTAAAGGCCTTTGTGAAATAAGGCTTGCTTCCATAAGGAGGACGAATCAGTGTAGTGCTTTGACCTGTAATCTTTTTCAAAATGGCGTTATCGTTATCCATCTCTCCCAGCGCAGCCGCAGGTGAAGCATAAAACTTCTCTTTCCGGTGCGTCATTCCATGCAATGCGAGAGCATGCCCTTCATTCGCAATCCGTTTCACTTGCGCAGTATGCTGGTTCATATTCGGTCCGATCATGAAAAAAGTTGCCTTCGCATCATATTTTGCCAAAATATCAAGCAATGTAGAAGTTGTAGCCGTTGGCCCATCATCAAAGGTGAGGTATACGGTCTTACCTTGCTTCCCAACAGTTGGCGTAGAAGTTCCAGGAGTTGCGCTTGGCTTCAATTCCTTTTTAAACTTACTTACAAATGTTGCATCATCTAATGTAGCCGAGCCATCTTTTACACGCAATAAATATTGATCTGCTTTAAAAGAAATTCCAAAACCAAGATAAGAGGTCAATTTCAGTGGAACCATTGTTTTTCCGTTTTTCAAAAATGTACTCATGGATATGGTCTTTCCATCGCCTAGAGTAGCTGTTGCATGATCATTCAGCAGTTTGATTGATCTGTTCTGACCTGTAACTTTTATCCCATCGCTCACTCCAGTTAGCGTTAACTTAAGTTCCTGTGATAGATCACGTAGAGGAACGTAATAGGTATCTTTTACCGAAACTGCTTCAATAGTTGTTAACTTATCGTTCACACCTAACCTAAGGGAGCCTGCACCTGCTGCATTCACTGAATCTATCGCTCGTATTGATCCGGAACCAATGAATAATACGATTAATAATAGCCATACTTTCTTTAAAGACATCGTCAAAAATCTCCTATCTATGTATATTTGTCTATTACCTTAACATACATTGATAGAATGAAATTTGAGAGATTGTAACCCCCAGCAGAATAATTTGTTACCTTTTAGAAGTTAACTGTGATTTCAACCACAATCATAAAAAGCACGCGACTCCGGCTAAATACTGGCGCATCAACAAAAAATGGTTAAAATCACCCTGTTTTGCGCAGAATAGATGTGTCTAAATTAGCAACTTTAGTAAACTATTGAACAAAGTTTGAACGGAATTTTTCAACCCATAAACAGCGCCGTTACAGTGATCTTTATCATACTATTAGAAACTTGTAACAAATTGATCACACATATTTAACTTGTTCGCCATTATTAAGGTCTTTTTTAGGCTAAATGGAAAAATAAGTCTTTTGCTTTCTTCCCCATAAATTCTTACTATATATTAAGGTTAATGTTGAGGGTTAATAAAAGAAGTATTGAAGGAAGGAGCTTAAGCATGAACAAAAAGGGACCGTTATACGCTTTATTTCTCAGCCTAATTTTACTCTTGCCAGGATGCAGTTCAATCGCTGTTCTGAATCCGAAGGGGCCGGCTGCAAGAACTTTATCTGACACGATCATTCTCTCCATTGTTATGATGCTCGGCGTTCTGGCAGTTGTCTACATCTTATATGTCTTTGTGCTTTTGAAATACCGTGCTAAAAAAAGCAACGAAGATTATATTCCTCCTCACGAGGAAGGAAACAAATGGCTGGAGGCTATCTGGATTACCATTCCGATTATTATCGTGGCATTCCTCTCCGTAGTCACCGTCAAAACAACAGTAGATGTAGAAAATGTTGCAGCGGATTATAAAGATCAGAAACCGCTTGTAATTTATGCTTCCTCCTCTAACTGGAAATGGCATTTCAGCTACCCAGAAGAAGGTATCGAAACAGTAAACTACGTTAACATTCCAGTTCACCGCGCTGTAGAGTTCAGACTGTATTCTTTCGGTACGATCTCAAGTCTTTGGATCCCACAATTGGGAGGACAAAAATACGCGATGAGCGACATGATCACAACCTTGCATCTTTCAGCTGATACTGTAGGTTCTTATGTCGGAAGAAATGCGAACTTTAATGGTAAGGGTTTTGCCCACATGGAGTTTGAAACACTTGCGATGACAGATAAGGACTATCAGGAATGGGTGAAAGACGTTAAAGAAACGGCGGGTCCACTGACGGAAGATGAATTTAAAGGTCTTTTGGAAATGGAACATGTCGGACGTAAAACGTATACGAATACTCACTTATCCTTTAGCCCGCCTCCGGGAAGCCATGGTGACCATATGAGTAATGGTGGCACTGAAATGGATACGGATAACGGAAGTATGGAGCATCAGGATAATAAAGAAATTCACCCGACTCCAGCACCATCCAGCGAGACGGAATTCAACACCGAGCCTAATCCAGAACTGGATGAGCCGACACCTAGTTCTCCATTAGAAGAGAGCACAACACATGACGGACACTAGTCAATGTTAATTGAACAACTTGAAAGGAGCGATTCCTAATGGATTGGGATAAATTTAAGGTCCACGGCGAACCCCTGATATACGGAGCTATGGCAAGTATTGTTCTGGCTACAATCGGGATTATCGTCGGCCTGACCTATTTTAAAAAATGGGGATATTTATGGCGCGAATGGTTGACTACTGTTGACCACAAACGTATTGGGATTATGTATATCCTCGCTGCATTGCTTATGCTTTTCCGCGGCGGCGTTGACGCTATTATGATGAAGCTGCAAACAGCAGCCCCGGACATGAAATTTCTTGACGCACAGCATTACAACGAGGTATTTACAACACACGGCTTGATTATGATCCTTTTTATGGCCATGCCGTTTATTATCGGTCTGATGAATGTTATCGTTCCGCTGCAAATCGGTGCTAGAGACGTTGCCTTCCCGCGTCTGAATGCTGTCAGCTTCTGGCTCTTCTTCTTTGGAGCTATGCTGCTTAACATTTCGTTTGTTATCGGGGGATCGCCAGATGCTGGTTGGTCCGCATATTTCCCGCTAGCAAGTTTAGAGTTCAGTCCAACGGTGGGTAATAACTATTACTCGCTCGCACTACAAATTTCAGGTATTGGTACGCTCCTCACAGGCGTTAACTTTATTGTAACGATTCTGAAAATGCGTGCACCAGGCATGAAGTTGATGAAAATGCCGATGTTTACTTGGTCCGTATTGATCACCAACGTAATTATCGTATTCGCATTCCCTGTGCTTACGGTTGCACTCGCGTTGATGATGTTCGACCGGTTGTTCGGCTCTCAATTCTTTACGATGGCCAATGGCGGTATGGATATGTTATGGGCCAACCTGTTCTGGGTATGGGGTCACCCTGAAGTATATATCGTTGTCTTACCGGCATTCGGTATTTATAGTGAAATTATCGCCACCTTCTCTAAAAAGAACCTGTATGGATATACATCCATGGTATTCAGTATGTTGATCATTTCCCTCTTGTCCTTCCTAGTATGGGCTCACCATTTCTATACAATGGGTCAAGGTGCTATGGTTAACAGCTTCTTCTCGATTACAACCATGGCCATTGCCGTACCAACAGGTGTGAAAATATTTAACTGGCTATTCACCTTACGAAAAGGGCGAATAACCTTTACGACACCTATGCTATACACCCTGGCCTTTATTCCGATCTTTACGATTGGTGGGGTAACAGGTGTCATGCTGGCTATGGCCAGTGCCGATTACCAGTACCATAATACGATGTTCCTGGTTGCCCATTTCCACTACGTTCTTATTCCGGGTGCGGTCTTCGCCGTTATCGCAGGGTTCCATTACTGGTTCCCTAAAGTATTCGGTTTCCGTCTGAATGAACGTCTTGGCAAGCATGCCTTCTGGTGGATTATCATTTCCTTTAACGTATCGTTCTTCCCGCTGTTTATTCTCGGACTTAAGGGCATGACCCGTCGACAATACACCTATTCTGCGGATACCGGATTTGGCCCGCTGAGTATGGTCTCATTCGTAGGTGCGATCGGTCTTGCTATTGGATTTGTAATCCTGGTTTATAACATTTACTGGAGTACTCGTTACGAACCAAGAGATACTGATGGAGATCCGTGGGATGCACGTACTTTGGAGTGGGCAACGAAAAGCCCGATTCCAGCTTACAACTTCGCAGTGGTTCCAAATGTAAAAACACGCGATGCTTACTGGTCTGCTAAACAAGATAAAGTACCGCTTTTTGAAGATAAGATTACTAAGATTCATATGCCTAGCAACACAGGAAAACCATTTATTCTGGGTGTTATCTTCTTCATTGCAGGGTTCTCTCTGGTCTTCAGTCTTTGGATTCCAGCGATCCTCTCTGGAGTAGGTATCCTCATTGTTCTAGCTGCTATGTCCTTTGATCGGGATCACGGATTCTACATCCCAGCAGAAGAAGTTATTGCTACTGAAAAGAAATTGCGGGGTGAGACAGTATGAAAATAGATGCGTCTAAGCCGCTTGAATACTCAACAGAAGAGAATAGTAATAAAATCTTTGGCTTCTGGGTTTTTCTAGGAGCGGAGATTGCACTGTTCGCTACGTTGTTCACTGTTTATTTTGTAATGGTAGACCGTTTTGCCAGCGGCCCTAGCGGGCCGGATCTTTTCGAAATTGGTCCAGTAATGATCGAAACATTGCTGCTGCTGACAAGTTCGTTCACGATTGGTCTTGCAGTTCATGCCATGCGGCATGGTTACCAAAAAGCCATGATGGTCTTTTTCGGACTAACCCTTCTAATGGGTCTCGGCTTCCTTGGTATTGAAATCACGGAGTTTGTCACTTATGTTCACGAAGGGGCTACACTTCAAACCAGTGGTTTCCTATCCAGTCTCTTTGTACTGCTGGGAACACATGGAGCTCACGTATCGTTCGGGTTCCTGTGGGGTGCGGCTATTCTAATCCAGTTGAAGCGTCAAGGTATTAATCCGGCTACGGCCAATAAATCCTTTATCTTCTCGCTGTACTGGCATTTCTTGGACGTTGTCTGGATCTTTATTTTCAGCTTCGTCTATCTGAAAGGACTGATGTAGCATGATGAAGCAATTGTTTCCAATTCGCCATGTGATGGGTTTCTTAGCCTCTCTTGTCCTTTCTGTGGCTGCACTTGCTGTAATCTACCTTGATCTATCCAACACTGCGAACATGGCTATCCTGCTTGTTACAGCCCTCATTCAGGCTTCCTTGCAGCTCTTCCTGTTCATGCATATTGGTGAATCAGCAGATACCAAGAAAGAACTTTACATCAATATCGCCTATGCCTTATTCGTTGGTCTAGTTACGATATTCGGTACGCTCTTCATCTTCGTATGGGGCTGGTATGCTTAATTACAGTCACTAATACTCAAAGGGACGTCTCTAAAGCCAAAATGGCTTAGGGGCGTCTCTTTTTTTGCGTTTATTTAGGAGGTTTATTGTAGCGGATGCCCGGAAATGTGCGTCTTTTTAGGCAATAGCCGCACTGGAGTCCGGAACTTCGCTCAATAGGCGAAAAATGTGCGAATAGCGTCATCTGGGTCCGAAAGCTACGGGGGATGAGGATGGCACGGCGCTGTCGGACTCAGATGACCTTAAAAGCGGGAAACAGCGGCGTTTGGAGTGGTAACGGAACCCAAAGCCGCTATTGGTGTGAAAAACGCCCAAAATGAGCGCCTTTCTAGGCAATAGCTGCACTGGAGTCCGAAACTTCGCCCAAAAGGCGGATAATGTACGAATAGCGGTATCTGAGTCCGAAAGCTACGGGGGATGAGGATGGCTCGGCACGATCGGACTCAGATGAGCTTAAAAGCAGGAAACAGCAGCGTTTGAGTCCGAAAGCCCCGTGAGACAAGGTCGGCTTGGCGCGATCGGACTCAGATGATCTTAAAAGCGGGAAACAGCGTCATTTGGAGTTGTAACGGACCCCAAAGCCGCTATTGGCATGAAAAACGCCCAAAAGAGCGTCTCTCTAGACTATAGCTGCAGTGGAGTCCGGAACTTCGCTCAATAGGCGAAAAATGTGCGAATAGTGGCATCTGGGTCCGAAAGCTAGCGGGGATAAGGGGGCTCGGCGCGATCGGACTCAGGTGAGCTTAAAAGCTGGAATCAGCGACATTTGGAATGGTAACGGACCCCAAAGTCGCTATTGGCATGAAAAACGCCCCAAAAGAGCGTCTCTCTAGACTATAGCTGCAGTGGAGTCCGCTCAATAGGCGAAAAATGTGCGAATAGTGGCATCTGAGTCCGAAAGCTACGGGGGATGAGGAGGCTCGGCGCGATCGGACTCAGATGACCTTATAAGCGGAAATCAGCGGCTTTTGGAGTTGTAACGGACTCCAAAGTCGCT
Source organism: Paenibacillus sp. FSL H7-0918 (assembly GCF_038007025.1). NCBI lineage: Bacteria > Bacillati > Bacillota > Bacilli > Caryophanales > Paenibacillaceae > Paenibacillus > Paenibacillus sp. FSL H7-0918. The sequence continues at coordinate 981,236 of NZ_JBBOWJ010000002.1, read as the reverse complement.
ATTGGTGTAAAAAGCGCCCGAAATGAGCGTCTTTTTGGGCAATAGCTGCACTGGAGTCCGAAACTTCGCTCAAAAGGCGGATAATGTACGAATAGCGTCATCTGAGTCCGAAAGCCACGGGGGTGAGGTTGGATCGGCGCAATCGGACTCAGGTGAGCTTAAAAGCAGGAATCAGCGTCATCAGGGTCCTAAAACTACTGTGGACGAGATTGGCTCGGCGCGATCGGACGTAATTTTGATTAATAGCAAGGAATAGATAAATCCCGAAGGAAAATCTTGGGGATGTTTTTGTTGACATATAAATAAAACTGTATTAATAATAGTAGTACAGTTAGTACACATCATAATGGATTTAATGCAAGATAGTGGAAGGAGGAAGGTTATGTTCGAACTGGACGTTCGTAGTCGGAAGCCGATTTATGAGCAGCTGACCGATAAGGTCAAGGAGATGATTCTGCATGGTATTTTGCAGACGGATGAACAGCTACCTTCTGTAAGGACGTTATCCCAGCAGCTAACCGTGAATCCCAATACGATTCAGAAGGCTTACCGTGAATTGGAACGTGAGGGGTATATCTATTCATTACAGGGGAAAGGAAGTTTTGTAGCCCCGATGAAAAAAGAACAAAATGCGATCAAAAAAGCGGAAGTCCGGAACGAGTTGCTGAGGCTGATGGCGGAGGCGGTATACCTTGGGTTCACCGCAGCTGAGATTAGTTCTTTGTACCAACAAGTGGAGAAGCAAAGAGAAGGAGGGAAGAGTGATGATTGAGATTCGGGGAGTCAGCAAGTTATTTCAAGGCGAGAAGGCAGTCGACGATATCTCTTTAACGGTACATAAAGGAACAATTTATGGGCTGCTCGGCTCTAATGGCGCGGGCAAAACAACGCTGCTCAAAACATTGGCGGGCATCTACTCTCCAGATAAGGGGACCGTGCGGGTGGATGGTGAAGCGGTTTTCGAACACACGACGACTAAGCAACGGGTTATTTTTATGCCGGATGCTCCTTACTTTTTCCCACAATCCACCATGCTGCAAATGGCGGCATTCTATCGCTCGATTTATCCGAGCTGGAATCAGAAGCGTTTTGAAGATTTGGGAACCGTATTTCAGCTCGATAAAAAGCGCAAGCTCAGTCGTTTCTCCAAAGGGATGCAGCGGCAAGCGTCATTCTGGTTATGTTTAAGCTGTATGCCGGATGTGCTGATTATGGATGAACCGATTGACGGATTAGATCCGGTGATGCGGCGTCAGATCAAAAACCTGCTATTTCAGGAGGTTGCTGAACGCGAGCTGACGGTAATCATATCTTCCCATAACCTTCGTGAGATTGAAGATCTGTGCGATCATGTCGGGATTATGCATGGTGGGAAGATGTTGATTGAGAAGGATCTGGATGATCTTAAGGCGGATACACATAAGATTCAAGTGGCGTTTCGGGATGAACGGCATGAGATTCCGTTAGCTGCCAAGCTACAAGTTCTGCATCAAGAGCGCCGGGGAAGTGTGAACCTATATATTGTAAAAGGGGATCGTGAACGGATCAAAGCGGCTTTTCAGGTGTACGAGCCATACGTATTCGATTTGCTTCCATTAACGTTAGAAGAGATCTTTATTTATGAAATGGGGGATGTCGGATATGATGCGCAGCCATTACTACTTTAATAGCAGTATTTTTCGCCAGAACTTCCGCCAGCATGGCTGGATAGGGATTATATATGCACTCGGCTTATTATTTGCACTTCCATTACAGCTCTTCATGAGCAGCAATCCGGATGCAAAACCGCAGGAAGTTGATCATTTATTTCGCATAGCTGGTAGTGTGCAAGCCTTGTTTATCATTACGATCCCAGTTGCCGCAGGACTATTCTTATTCCGATACCTTCAGGCGAAATCACCCGCAGATCTTTGGCATAGCCTGCCTTTACGCAGAGAGCATATATTTACAGCTCATCTGACGAGTGGACTTACCTTACTATTGCTGCCTGTTTGGTTAACTGCTGGGGTGGTTGCCGTTGTTAAGCCGTGGAGTGGTAATTTTTATATTTTTCAAGGCGCAGATATTTGGCAATGGTGTATTACAGTTAGTATTCTGACTTTGTTCCTCTTTTGCTTTAGTGTTTTTGTGGGAATATGTACGGGCCAATCTATTCTTCAGGGAATTATCATTTATATTTTGCTTATTCTTCCTGCTGTACTGATCTCATTAATCCACAGCCATTTAGCTATGTATCTTTATGGATATGCAAATGCAAACTCTAACTTGCGTGATTCTATTTCGCAGATATGGTCTCCTTTTGTTCATATCGTGTATTATTTTACCGGCAAACCCTTCACCAATACAGAATTATGGATTTATGGGGTATTGGCACTTCTATTTATCGGGTTGTCGTACCTGTTATACCGTAAACGTAATACGGAAAAAGCGGGTCAGGCTATTGCCTTTGGATATTTCAACCCACTGTTTAAAGCAGGGGTTATGTTATGTGCCATGCTTATTGCCGGTAATTATTTTGCGCAAATGAAGCAACAGCAAATGGGCTGGGTGATTGGTGGATATGCCATCGGAGCCATTATTGGTTATGTTGCCGCAGAAATGATTGTTCGGAAAACATGGCAGATTATGACGCGTAAAATGGTAGCTGAGTTTGCAGTTTATGCGGTAATGATAGGGTTACTTCTGTATATCCCGGTATCAAGTGTTACGGGGTATGAAGCTAGAGTGCCTTCCGGTGATAAGATTAGCGGTGTATATATGGGAGCTAACTACCGGTTGTATGCCCCAACGGATGATTTGTACACTACAGCCTACATGGGGCAGAACCCTTTTTCCGATGATAAAGATTATATAGAAGCTGTCCGTAAACTCCATCAAGCGGTAGTTGCGGTACGTCCAGAACTTACCTCACAACAATACGTTTATGAATATTTTACTCTGGCTTATCAATTGGAGAATGGTCACAAGCTAGTGAGGGAATACTGGATCCCTAATAAGGGGTTTGAATCAGAGCTCAAGGCGGTTAAGGATACCGAAGCTTACAAGTATGAAAAGTATAATTTAGCTCTCTTAGACAAAGACCTGGATTTTATGTGGGTTACTAACAGGAATAAAAAAGTAGCCATTTCTGATCCCGGGGAAATTTCAGAGCTAAAGGAGATTATCAAACGCGAAATTTCGAATATGTCCTACGAAGTACAGATAGATAAGGATGGAATACCTGATGTGGCTAATATCCAAACAGAGGTAAAGGCAAAAGAGGACAGCAATCAAGTTTCTTCAAGTTATGGTTATAATTATCCATGGAAATCTTCTTTCCATGAGCTTGAAAAGTGGATGAATGAAAAAGGTTATGCCGATAAAATACAAATAACAGCTGAAGATATCCAATCGGCAGAGATTATAAAAGATGATTATATGGACGAGCAAACACCTAAGAACCCTACTAGTCCTGAACAAAGAGTAGCGCTTGCACGCGAAAAGAATCGTACGGCTGTTACGAAGGATAAGACATTATTAACAGATATTTTGGACCATCATTTCCATTATGGTGTTGAGAATGGCAACTACATTGTGAAGTTGATGTACAAAGAGGGTTATAGCGATTTCGTAATGTTAAAAGAATCGGATATGACGCCTGAATTGAAGGCATTGCTGAAATAAGTTAAGAATTAGTTTAGAATAAGGTAAGTAAAAGATTACAGTTAAAAGACTACTGGTTTACATAAACTGGATAGTTGGATTATGCTTTTGGAGATACGATAAGGATGAAATGGAACTTTCAGGTCAGCCTCTGAACCAGTATATTCATTTCCGGTAAAATAACATCGCTGTATTAACTGGTAAGGAGTTTTGTATTTAGGTGAAGCCCGACCATGGACGATAGAGTCCATGGTCTTTTTTGTATAGTAAGAGGTAATACATGGATGTGTGATTGCTGTAATGCCTCTGGAATCTGCTTCGAAGAGATCCTTTACTGTAGAATAATATAAATAGGAAAAATTGAGGTGTAAATATAATGTTAAGCAATACAGCGGAAGTGTCGTTAAGTAAATTTATGACTAAGCTGCTTCGGCATACCCCGGAGCAATATGGTCTTATTTTGGATCCAGAGGATGGTTCCTGTAGGTTGGATGATTTACTGTTTGTTATTGTAAGCACTCCTAGATGGTCAGAGGTGACTGTGGGAGATATTCGGCAAGTGGTTGCAGGTTGCGACAAGCAACGATTGGAAATCGTTGATGACCGGATCAAAGCCCGGTACGGGCATAGCCACACAAAAATCACTTATGAGCCGGGGACTCCGCCTGCTATACTTTTTCACGGAACTCATTCTGGTGTGCTTTCTGTGATTTTGGAGGAGGGGCTCCAATCGATGGGACGGCAGTATGTTCATTTGTCTGAGGGGACTCATTTTGCCAGTTTAGCCGGAAGTCGCAGAGGGAAATTGATATTGTTAACCGTTGATACGATTAGAGCGGGTCAAATGGGTGTAACCTTTTATAATGCGGGTAATAAGGTATGGTTGGCAGGTCATATACCGCCGTCCTGTCTTAAGGTGTATACCCCGTAAGTTGAACTAGATCGACGTTTGGTTAGGAGGCATAATAACATGGATGAAATTCCAGATCACTTAGATCACGGATTACAGATTGTATTTATTGGGTTCAATCCTAGTATCCGTTCTGGCGAGGTAGGACATCATTACGCGAATCCGCGGAATAATTTCTGGAGAATATTACATCAGTCTGGACTTACTCCCCGGTTGTATGATGCGTCTGAGGATGGGGACTTGCTTAAGCTGGGCTATGGGTTTACAAATATTGTTGCCCGTCCCACACGGGGAATCGACGATATTACTCGTGAAGAATACCAGGAGGGTCGGGAAATGCTTCGCTCCAAGCTGGAGAAATATCGGCCTCAAGTCGCCTGTTTTGTAGGTAAGGGTGTGTATACAGAGTTTAGCCGCAGAACAAAAGCTAACTGGGGATTTCAAGGGGACGTGCCTCCAAAGGTAGATGGCGTTCGTGAATTTGTTGCACCCTCTTCTAGCGGATTAGTTAGAATGCCGATGGAAGAGATCGTTGGGATTTATCGCAGATTAGCCGAGTTTACGCAAGAGAACGATGGGTGATTGATGTATTTGGAGTTAGGGTGCTAAAGGACACAGGAGTCGCTAAAAGTAACAATTCACTCTTATTTGTGCGCTATCGGACTCCGATGCAGCTATTGGGTGGAAATAGACTGAAAATGCGTCCGATTTGGTGTGATAGTGTCTTTGGAGTCCGAAAACACCAATGAATGGCCGAAAATCCACAAATAACGGCGCCTGAGTCCGTAAGGATAAAGGCTGGAGAGTTCGCTATGAATCACTGTGGATCGCTGTGGATCTCTGTGGATATCTGTAGATCCCGCAGATCCCGCAGATCCCGCAGATCCTGCAGATCCCGCAGATCCCGCAGATCCCGCAGATCCTGCAGATCCCGCAGATCCCGCAGATCCCGTAGATTGCAACTGTTTTAACCAGCGGCAGAATGTAGGATAGAAAGACTGAGCAGTAACGCTGCAAATGGAGCTAAAGGACACAGGAGTCGCTAAAAGTAACAAGTCACTCTAATTTGTGCGCTATCGGACACCAATGCAGCTATTGGGTGGAAATTGACTGATTATGAGTCAATTTCGAGTAGATAGCGTCTCTGGAGTCCGAAAACACGACTAAATGGCCGAAAATCCACGAATAACGGCGCCTGAGTCCGTAAGGATAAAGGCTGGAGAGTTCGCTGTAGATCTCTGTGGATCTCTGTAGATCTCTGTAGATCCCGCAGACCCCGTAGATCGTAACTCTTCCCCCTAGCAGCAGAGTGTAGGTTAGAAAGACTGAGCAGTAACGCTGCAAATGTAGCTAAAGGACACAGGAGTCGCTAAAAGTAACAAATCACTCTAATTTGTGCGCTATCGGACTCCGATGCAGCTATTGGGTGGAAATTGACTGATTATGAGTCCATTTTGAGTAGATAGCGTCTCTGGAGTCCGAAAACACCACTGAATGGCCGAAAATCCACGAATAACGGCGCCTGAGTCCGTAAGAGTAAAAGCTGGAGAATTGGCCATGGATCTACGTAAATCCGTAGATCCCGCAGATCCCGCAGATCCCGCAGATCCCGCAGATCCCGCAGATCCCGCAGATCCCGCAGATCCCGCAGATCCCGCAGATCCCGCAGATCCCGCAGATCCCGCAAGCTCTGGCAAACTCTCGCATCTTAGCTATCTCTCGCTACCCTCAAACACAAAAGGAGCCAGATTCCATATCGGAATCTTGCTCCTTTTATAACTTCAAAGGGCAGTCTCAGTATATGAGACATGCCCTTAGTCCCTAATACATTAGGTCTCAATCAGCAGCAGAATGATAGAGGATAAGGATAGGCAAACACTAATCAGGCAAAGCACGGCAACGACCTGCTTCTGGTTCAGGCCTGCCCGAAGCAGGCGGTAATGAGCCTGGGTGGCATCGGCTTGATAAATGGACTTGCCTTGGATGAAACGTTTGACTACGACAAAAATGTTGTCGAAGATCGGTACGCCCAGCGCCAGAATCGGAATGAACAGCGACAGGACGGTGGCTTGCTTGAACGCTCCGTCGAGTGCAATTACCGCTAGGATGAAGCCGAGAAAGGTTGCCCCGGCGTCGCCCATAAAGATTTTGGCGGGCGGCTTATTGTAGCGCAGATAAGCAAGCGTAACGCCAATCAGTGAAATAGCCATAATGGCAGATGAGGATTGCCCCTTTGCCAGTGCGACAACAAATAACGTAATCGCCGAAATGGCCGTCAAGGCACCAGCCAGACCGTCCATGCCATCCGAGAAATTAATAACTGTGGTTACACCGAAGATCCAGATAATCGTCAGCAGAAACGATAGAATGACAGGCAAAACGATATAATCGCCTGAGAATGGATTGTAGAATCCGGTAAAGGCATTGCCAGAAACATAAACCAGGATCGCTGCGCTAACTTGTACAATTAACTTGGGCAGAGCTGGGAAATCTTTGCCTTTCGTTTTGTACCAATCATCCACCGTGCCTATGGTCAGCAACAGTACGCCACCTACAAATAATGCGACAGTCTCCATGGAGAAATCACGCGCGAACACCAGATAAGTGATAAAAAATCCGATGAATATGGCGTAGCTGGCCGTTAGCGGAATGGGCTCTCTATGAATTTTACGCTCAACGTCCTGCCGAGGCTTGTCCACAAAATCAAGCCGAAAAGCAAGCTTGCCGAGCGGCGGAATTAGAAAGTAGACGATAAGAAATGACATTAGAAATGATAAAACGTATAAAATGACGCTCACCACCGTTTTCTTTTTAAAATACCACAGATCGATTAAATCTACCTTAAAAAAGTAAAATTTTGTCGTGAGGGGTGTGAAGTTGACTTGCCAGCAACGCTGTAGTACCTTGTTGAGAAAAGCCTTTGGGGGATATTTATGAAATACGATGTTATTTTATTTGATGCCGACGATACGTTGTTTGATTATGGAATGGCAGAAAGTCACGCGTTGTCTAATGCCTTTCTACACTTTGGGATGCCCACAGGTGCAGCAGATTATGCTGCCAGTTATCAAGAGATTAACCACGCATTGTGGAGGGATCTAGAACAAGGAAGGATTTCATCTGCGGCGCTGCGGGTAGAGCGGTTCAATCGGTTGTTTGCTGCACATGCGCTTGAGCTTGATCCTGAAACATTCAGTGAGGCCTATCTACGTTTCTTAGGCGAAGGAACCTTTCTGATGCAGGGAGCAATCGAGCTATGCGGAGAGCTTGCAGATTGCCGCCTGGCGATTATCACGAATGGAATCAAGGATGTGCAAACTTCCAGAATCCAAGGCTCGCTGCTGAGTGATACATTTGAGCAGATCATTATCTCAGAGGAGGCAGGATGTCAGAAGCCAGAGACGGGGATTTTTGATTATGCTTTTGCCAAATTGGGGATTGAAGATAAGGAAAAAGTATTGATTGTGGGTGACTCCTTAACCTCTGATATTCAAGGCGGAATTAATTATGGGATTGATACCTGCTGGTTTAACCCGCTAGGTAAGATTAATGAGTCCGGCGTTCAGCCAAAATACGAAATCCGAAACCTGTCGGAGCTACTAGATATTGTAGGGAAAGCTACTAACCTTCAATAAAAAAATAAGGTGTGAGCGCATAAGCGGCTCACACCTTTTATTTAGTAACCTGAAGAGGTTTATTGCCGAGTATCCAGCGGCTTCAGATACGCCTCGATTTGCTGGCGTTTCGATTCCAGAAATGGCGGCAGCGCAAGGGATTCACCTAAACTTTCCATAGGCTCATCTGTAGCAAAGCCTGGTCCGTCTGTAGCCAACTCAAAAAGGATGCCGTTAGGCTCGCGGAAATAGAGGGAACGGAAGTAGAAGCGGTCGACGAAACCGGAATTAGGAAGCTGTGCCTGGCGGATGTGTTCGATCCATTGCTTCAATTCGTCTTCATTATCTACGCGGAATGCGACGTGATGTACCCCGCCACGTCCCAAATGCTCTTGCTCCAGATCATTGCGTTCCTCCAGATGAACCTCAGCACCTGATCCGCCTTCACCAGTCTCGAATACGAGCACATCTGGCTGGCCGGCAACTGTTGAAGGGTAGGTTCCTATACGGCGGAAGCCGAGCAACTGCTCCAGCACTACCGCTGTATGTTCTGCACTTTCTACTGTGAGATGTGCCGGTCCTAAGCCTACAATGCCATATTGGGCAGGTACTGGGCTTTTAGCCCAAGGAGTACCGCCGGCAACACCGTTATCATTTTCGTCGGATACGAGAATGAAACGTTGGCTCTCGTGATCGCGGAAGGATAAAGTCTGGCGTCCACCAAGTTCCTGTATCGTCCCATGCTCCACGTTAAGCTCGGTGAAGCGTTGCTCCCAGTAGGTAAGTGCGGCATCGCTTGGCACTCGAAGGGAGAGCGCGGAGATGCTGTTATTGCCCTCTCGGTTGCGGCCTGCCATCGGAAGCTCGAAAAAGGTTAATTCGGTTCCGGGATTCCCCTTCTCATCTCCATAGAATAAATGGTACACTGAAATATCATCCTGATTTACTGTTTTTTTAATGAGACGCAGTCCGAGTACCTCTGTATAGAACTTAAAGTTCTCCTGTGCTTTGCCTGTAATAGCTGAGACATGGTGAAGTCCTTTTAACGTTGAACTCATGGTAGTTACCTCCGTGTAAATGCTTTGGGTTTGTGGATTATTTTAATTTATTTTTAATATATCGATAGAATCTTTGGTGAATATTATTAAGTTACTATAATTTTAATAGTAATAAGAAACTTTTGCAAGTGGATATTAATGTTTCATGAAATTTAATTCATACATAAGGAGAGAGTATAGTGCACACAACAACAAGCTTGATGAAACAATTACAGGAGTTAGGGATTGATCCACGGGGGACCATTCTAGTTCATTCCTCGTTAAAAAGTGTTGGCGAAGTAGAAGGAGGCGCGAACACGGTGCTGGATGCACTCAGTGAATATATGAAGGATGGGCTGCTTGTTTTGCCAACGCATACATGGGCTTATATTAATGCGGATAATCCGCGCTTCTTTGTTCAAGATTCCCCATCTTGTGTAGGGATATTACCGGAGCTGTTCAGAAAACGTCCAGGTGTTGTCCGCTCTTGGCATCCGACTCACTCTGTAGCGGCTTTGGGTGTTGATGCTGAGGCGTTTACTGCAGGGGATGAACGTTGGGATACGCCATGCGCCCGTGGTTCAGTGTGGGGCAAGCTGCTTGATCGGAAGGCGGAAATAGTACTGCTAGGCGTCGATCTGCGGCGGAATACGTTCATTCACGGTATTGAAGAGTGGGTGGATATTCCGGGCAGAATGACGGATAGTCATGAGGAATTATATACGGTGACGCCGGGTGGCGATGAAATCATGGTGCCTTCTCGCAGACATTGTGGTCTCTCTTGGTCGGAGCATTTTTGGAAAGTGGAACGCGAGCTTGAGGAAGGCGGTGCCATGCGTAAGGGGAACTTCGGGGATGCACTAGTTAGAGTGTGTGGAACAGTAGAAACGACGGATATTTTAAGCCTGATGCTAAAAGAGAATCCTGATCTTTTCTCCGATAATGAACCGCTGCATGGTGAGTCCAAACCAGATCCGCTTCCAAAGACCAGACGTGAACAACCGTAGGTGGGAGAGGCTAAACCATTTTTTCAGCACGCACAATCTGGAAGCCGCTATCAATGTATGGTATATTAATCTCACTAAAACATAGTAAGGAGATTGGAAATGGAAAAAACATTGGTCTTTGGACACAAAAATCCGGACACGGATACTATTTGTTCGGCAATTGCTTATGCAGCACTCAAAAAAGAATTAGGCTGGGATGCTGAGCCAGTTCGTCTGGGAGACGTTAGTGGTGAAACGCAATTTGCGCTTGATCATTTCGGAGTAGAGGCTCCTCGTCTGGTAGAGAACGTAGCTGGAGAAGCTAATCAGGTTATTCTTGTTGACCATAATGAACGCCAACAAAGTGCGAATGACATTGATCGAGTGCGTGTAATTGAAGTTATCGACCATCACCGGATCGCTAATTTTGAGACTGCACATCCGTTATACTACCGTGCTGAGCCAGTAGGCTGTACTGCTACTATTCTTAACAAAATGTATAAAGAAAACGGTGTAGCTATCCCTAAAGACATCGCCGGATTGATGTTGTCTGCAATCATTTCTGATTCCTTGCTGTTTAAATCTCCAACCTGCACCGCTGAAGATGTAGCTGCAGCACGCGAATTGGCTGAAATCGCTGGTGTAAATGCAGAAAGCTACGGCCTTGATATGCTGAAGGCTGGTGCTGACCTTAGCGACAAGAGTATCGCTCAACTGATCTCCTTGGATGCTAAGGAATTCAAAATGGGTGAATACAAAGTAGAAATCGCCCAAGTGAACGCGGTCGACGTTAATGATGTACTCTCCAAGCAGGCTGAACTAGAAACTGCACTGACTTCCATTATTGCTGAAAAAGAATTGGATCTGTTCCTGTTCGTAGTTACAGATATCCTCAACAACGATTCGGTGGGTCTGGCTCTGGGCCGTGTTGCAGGTGCAGTAGAACAGGCGTACAACGTGAAGCTTGATGACAATAAAGCCCTTCTTAAAGGTGTAGTATCCCGTAAATCACAAATCGTACCGGTACTTACAGAGACGATTGCTAAACTGTAAAGCATTTTGACAGTTGCGTTGTATTTTGTACAATAGAAATCCTGTCTATGAGAGTAGATTGGATAAAAAGAGCTCATGCCCCATCAGTAGTTAAGATGGTGACATGAGTTCTTTTTGTTTTACGGCGTATTCTGCTACAATATTTTGGGAGGGGATCCAACTGATCCTCTTCCAATTGCATGAACTTTGAACCAGCATGAGGAATATGACAAAGGGATAGGGGATATTGGAAATGGAATTGTTTGCAGCATTGGAACGGGACGACTACGAGGAATTATTATTTTGTCAGGATAAGGCATCGGGATTAAAGGCGATCATCGCGATTCATGACACGACACTAGGACCAGCACTGGGTGGAACACGGATGTGGACCTATGCTACGGAAGAGGAAGCTATTGTTGATGCGCTTCGATTAGCAAAAGGGATGACCTATAAAAATGCAGTATCCGGCCTGAATTTGGGTGGTGGGAAAACAGTAATCATTGGAGATCCCAAGAAGGATAAAAATGAAGCCATGTTCCGTGCTTTCGGAAGATACATACAAGGTTTAAATGGACGGTACATAACTGCTGAAGATGTAGGGACTACGGAAGAGGACATGAACATTATTTATCAAGAGACAGATTATGTTACTGGCACCTCACCTACGTACGGTTCTTCGGGCAATCCGTCACCAGCAACGGCTTACGGTGTTTACCAAGGAATGAAGGCAGCCGCTAAAGCCGCCTTTGGCAGTGATTCGCTTGAAGGGAAGACAGTAGCTGTTCAAGGCGTGGGGAACGTGGCCTTTACACTGTGCAAACATCTTCATGAAGAAGGAGCACAGCTTATCGTAACGGACATCCATAAACCAGCCGTTCAACGTGCAGTAGAGGCCTATGGCGCCAAGGCTGTAGATCCAGGCGATATCATCAGTGTAGATTGTGATATTTATGCTCCTTGCGCTCTTGGAGCGACAATTAACGATGAATCCTTACGGGTAATCAAGGCGAAAGTGATTGCAGGAGCTGCTAATAATCAGCTGAAGGATTCCTCGCATGGTGATGCACTTCATGAGATGGGGATTGTATATGCTCCAGATTACGTGATTAATGCAGGTGGCGTCATTAATATTGCGGACGAGCTGAACGGCTATAATAAGGAACGTGCCTTTAAGCAGGTGGCGAAGATTTACGACAATATTACCCGCGTAATGGAAATTTCCCGTTTGAACGGAATACCTACTTATGCCGCCGCGAACCAGCTTGCAGAGGACCGGATAGCGCTATTAAGAAATAGCCGCAGCACCTTCCTGCGTAATGGTCAACATGCACTTAGCAGAAGATCGCTGCGGGGATAAGCTGTAAAAAAAACTCGGCAATTTCCATCCGATTACAACTTCGGAGGGACTGCCGAGTTTTTTATGTTCTTTTATTTCTACAAGAAACGTTTATTCTCTTTCGAGGACGGTAACGTGGTTTCTGCTTATTCCTAATTACTGAACCTTTTGCGGTTCTGGGTAAGTGACGCCGAAGGTGTCGACCGTCACCTTTTTCATGACTGGTGGCTCATCTGGACGATCAGAACCGTCACGAGGCAGGCTCACAATTCTTTTTACAGCTTCGATACCTTCAGTTACTTTACCAAAAGCGGCGTAGCTTCCATCTAGACTAGGGTAAGCTGCATCCATAATAAAGAACTGGGAACCGGCAGAGTCAGGAGCCTGTGATCTTGCCATGGATAGAACACCTTCTGTATGCAGAAGGTTATTGGTGAACCCGTTGCCAGAGAATTCTCCGGCGATACTGTAACCCGGGCCTCCCATACCTGTACCATCAGGGTCGCCGCCTTGAATCATGAAGTTAGGAATTACTCTATGGAATATAGTGTTATCATAAAATCCTTTTTGAATAAGTGAGATGAAATTGTTTACGGTGTTAGGGGCAACCTCAGGGTATAGCTCAGCTTGGATGATATCCCCGTCTTCCATTTCAATGGTTACTAAGGGATGACTTGCCGTAGCTGAAGGAACGCCTTCAGCTGGGGCTGCACCTTCCCCAGGTGCTGATCCGCTGCTTCCATTATTACTGCTTGCATTGTTATTGTTTGGCTTGTTACCGCAACCTGCCGCAATAACCATGACCAGGCATAACATGATCAGAAGAATAGCGGATTTTGTTCGTGTAGACTTCACTAAATAATCTCTCCTTTTTATTGAATAATCTCGTAGGTACTTCCCATAATACCTCCTTTGTCCTATTACATGCAAAGGTCAGTTATGACTTCTGGGATTGGCACATCTTAAAAAGAAGTTTACAATGGTAGGATGTTTCCAAAGAGAACATCGAGAAAGGATGTGCATAGGATGCTCTTTTCGTGGAAGCGGAATTTGATCGTGCTTTGGGTAGGGGTTTTCTTTTGTAGTACAGCTTATTCGATCTCGATTCCCTTCCTTTCCATTTTTTTGAGCGACGAACTTGGGGTTTCAAATCATTTGGAGATTTGGTCAGGGGTTAGTTTTGGAATAACCTTTCTTGCCAGCGCTTTAATCTCTCCCTATTGGGGTTCGCTAGCCGACAAGTATGGTCGGAAACCGATGCTTATTCGCTCGGGTTTTAGTCTGGCAGCTTTATACCTTATTAATTATTTTGTACATGATCCTTATGTTTTTTTGATTGTGCGTGTGCTGCAAGGACTGCTTGCCGGTTTTGTTCCAGCAGCTATTGCAATGGTAGCCACCAATACACCTGAGCATAAGACGGGGTACGCTTTAAGTATTATGTCTACAGCCGGAGCGACAGGTAGTATTATTGGACCATTAATTGGCGGTGTAGTGAGCTATTATACCAGCAACCGGATTGCTTTTTTATTCTCAGCGGGTATTGTACTTATCTCAGCGCTCATTGCTACTTTTTTTGCAAAAGAGGAGAACTTCGACCGTTCGGCTCCAAGGTCACATGTAAGTGATGATATCAGGGAAGCGAGAAGTAACCGAGCTTTTATTACTTTGCTCTCGCTGGCGGGAATCAGTACCTTCTCCGTTATGATTCTGGAACCGTTAATCCCAATTTATCTACTGGACATGGGGATCTCCAAAAATAGTGCCTCGCTAAGCTCGGGAATCGTATTCTCTGCTGTGGGGATTGCTACGGTGCTGATGGCTCCGCAGTGGGGCAGACTCGGCAGCCGAAAAGGCTTTGGGATGATCTTATTTATTGGTCTGATCGGGGGCGGGATCGGTAATATTCTACAGTTTTTTGTTTCGGGCTATGTAGAGTTCGCTATCCTTCGCTTTGCATACGGCTTGTTCTATGCAGGTGTGCTGCCGTCAGTCAATGCCATGATTGTACAAGTAATTGAGCCGGGATTCCGTGGACGGGCCTTTGGCCTGAATCAGGCGGCATCTCAGCTTGCGACGATGGCTGGACCGATTATCGGCGGCTTATTGGGCGCGTTTATTCCAATTCGTTGGGTGTTTGTAATCAATGGAGTGATGCTGCTGGTAGCAGCGATATTGGTTAAGACCCGCAAGCTGGAAGCACAAATCGCCGCTGCTCGTCCCGCAGAACAGCCAACAACGATGCAGGGCTAACTGCTACCTCAATGAGCATGTCGTTATTTAGAAATAACATAAAGCCGCCGGGCTCACAGCCCGGCGGCTTTATTCATATTAAGCTGCTATTCTCCCTGCGAACCGTTCAAAACGTCTGTTCCCGGCATAACATCCACTGGCGGGGAGGCAGGGTCAATAATGGAATTTGGATATACATCGTCCGCATCTGGAACATCCTCCAGCGGCTGATCTTCTTCTTCCATCTCCAAGAGTTCCTCATCCTTAGTATAATCCGTATCATCTAGGGTTAATCCTGCGGTTTCAGCGGCTAGATATGCATCGGATTCCACCAGCTCATCTCTTTCGATTACATCCTTAGGTGAGTTTAAACCAATATCTGCTGCCAAGTATTTATCGCCAACCAAGACAGGATCTGCGTCATCATCAACAATATCCTCTTCATCCATATCAGCTTGTATATAACGTTCATATTCAAAGTCAGCTTCAGTTTTATTTGGTGAACTATCCATAGCCGTTCACTCCTTTTTTATGATAAAATTTGAACTTCCTATGTTTATCTTTACCCGTTTGACCATGATCGAATCGCTGATCCAATAAATGGGTATGTCTATATTGGATTAGTAAAAAATGGGTGAAAGCAAAAGCTGATGAAAAACGTTCTTTTTCGAGAAAATTTACAAGAATAGGCAGGGATAGTGCGAAGCTTGTCGAAATTAAGAAGCATATATGAACGTTTAAACAACTAATGAATTACTGAGGTGCTACGATGAAGTTGCCAAAGCTCAATATAGCGGCTGCTTTTTTATTAATTCTACTGCTGACCGCTATGGTTCCTTTTGGTACGGCGATAGTGAGTGCTGAATCATCAGACTCTACGCTGCCCAATTGGGAGATTAAATTTGAACGTATAGAAATAGATCATATTGAAGAAGCTGTGGCAGCTCTTGATGAAGAATGGACTCGTGTTATGCCTCATGGGAAAAGCCCAGAGACTCCAAGTGGAGCAACCTCAGCCTGGCTGCGGTTTACTTTACCACAAATTAGTGATAAATCTGCGTTATTCATAGATAAAGTATATGGAAATAATGTTAAGGCTTATTTAAATAACGAATTAATATATGATTCCGGAAAAGATTTTAATTTCAATGGCAGTAAGGTTTTCATTCCTCTGTCCAAAAGTGTTGGAGGACAACAGCTATATTTATGGACCCATGGTGGCAGCAAAGACTTAGGGATTCACGGCGAAATAAGAGTAGGCCAATACGATGAGCTGTTATCTGTTTATGTAAAGCAGGGCTTAATGGATCTGATCATTGGAACGACGCTTATTTTTATTGCGATTGTACTGCTGATCTGCTCGCTATTCATGAGAAAAGGCTATTTTTCAGGCGGATATCTATTGGTGCTGATTATTTTATCCATTGGCGTCTTAGTGGTAACGTATTCATCGTTCCTGCCGACAATCCTCGGCGATTATGGAGAGATCGTACTTGTTTTCTTTGATGTAGCTTTATATACGCTTTTGCCATCCTTTACATTTTATTTTGAGAAAATATTTGGTCCAGGGAAAAAGAGAATCGTTACACGATTCCGTAAGTTTCAAATTGTCTATTCTGTATTTTGTTTTTCCCTAATGGTTATTAATATTCTTTTGTCCTATCAGGTAGATGACTTTTATAGATTGATGACTACGAGTGTGCTAGGTATCCTTATGATTGTACAAATTATACTTTTGATCAGCTTAGCGTTTATACACGCGAACCGTGGCAATGTAGATGCTGTTATTTTTACTTCAGGGTTCTCAATATTTGCTTTCATGTCTCTTAGTGAACTGGTCATGTTCTATGCATCGGGGCAATCCTATCAATTATATTGGTGGAAATGGGGAATGGTGATTTTCGTAATTGCCTTAATCGTCATTCTGGGAAGAAGGTTTACTCGAAACCATGAACAGCTTATTGAATATTCCCATCAGCTTGAGAAGTTCAATAATGATTTGCAGCGCTCGGAGAAGATGGAGATTATTAGTGAGCTGGCAGCTTCGGTTGCCCATGAAGTACGGAATCCATTGCAGGTTACCCGGGGGTTTCTGCAGATTCTTGGGGAGCGTTCAGATCAAAAGGAGCGGGAATATCTGCAAATGGCAGTGACAGAACTGGATCGAGCTACGCTCATTATTACAGACTTCCTAACCTTCGCTAAACCAGGACTTGAAACCGTAGAGCAGCTTGATGTGTCTGAAGAGTTGAGGCATGTGACGGGTATTCTTTCTCCGTTAGCGAATCTGCAAGGGGGCGTCATTGAACTTAATCTGCAGCCAGGACTTTACGTTACTGGATCATCTGCCAAGTTCAAGCAAGCGTTTATCAACATTCTCAAAAATAGCATCGAAGCTTTAAAGGACAATGGGCTGATTAAAGTCACAGCCTGGAAGGCTGGAAAACATATAATAATCAGTGTTCATGATAATGGGGAAGGGATGAACCGGAATGAGCTGGCTCGGTTAGGGGAACCTTATTACTCCAATAAGACCAAAGGAACGGGGCTTGGACTGATGGTAACCTTTCGGATTATTGAGGCGATGGAGGGATGCACTGAGTTTCGCAGTGAGAAAGGGGAAGGGACTGAAATTATAGTAAAAATACCAGAACTTAGAAGAATTTAGAAGTAATTTATGATAATTCCGTTTTTTAGAAGGAAAGAGCGAGGGGCTGAGCGAAGTAGTACAGACAGAATATTGTTTCTGATACTTATTTCTGAGGTGCATATATGCGCTTGATGATTAAAGTCCTACATATAGCAATAGCCCTTACTCTCCTTCTGATAGGATATAGTTCAATTGTTGTATCAGCAGCGACCCCATATCCATCCCAAGAAATTACCAGTTGGCAGATGAGATGGGGTGATGGAACCGAAAACAGCGGCATAGAGGTTCCACAGAATAATGACCAGCAGTATTGGATAAATGTGAATGCTACGAAGGAAATCCCACATCTGCCATCAGGCGTATCCACTTCTTGGACTCGTATTTCCATACCTAACTTTAGTTATATCTCCCCTTCAATCTACATTGATACTTTATATGCTCTTCATGTGAAGGTGTATGTGAACGACCGTTTGATCTTCGAGGAAGATCGTAATTATATTAAGGATAACTATTCTTTGTTGTTGCCTTTGAGTCAAAGCGATAGTGGGAAAACATTATACATTTGGACTGAAACGCTGCAGGATAGAATCGGAATTAAAAATGAAGTAGTGATCGGTGAACACAACCTGTTAATCAATGATTATATTAAAAATGGACTCAGCGATGTGATTTTGGGCTGTGCTTTTTTTCTTGTGGCTATCGTTCTATTTATAAGCTCTCTCTACATTAATAGGGACTATTTTTCCAGTGTGGCTTCACTAGCCGTTGTAATAGGTTCAACCGGAATTCTCTCGATAACCTATTCTCCTTTTATTTATACCTTTTACAGCGATTTAGGCGCGATTAGTAATGTATTTCTTGATTTGGCTTTATTCTCACTTTTACCGGCGCTTACTCTTTTATTTGAAAAAATATTTGGCAGTGGAAAATATGCGATCGTCCGTCGTTTTCGTCAATTTCAAGTCATTTACTCCTCATTTTGTTTGCTATGTCTTTTGATCAATTTTCTATCGAATAATAGCTATATTGAGTTTTATTATTTTGTATCTACCACTATTATCGGGTTCATCCTCATCCTTCAGTTCATCTTGCTGATCGTATGTGTGATTATATTTTCGCTTAAAGGGAATAGGGACGCTATCATTTTTGCCATTGGCTTTGGAACGGCTGCATTTACTGTAGTGTCAGAGTTACTGTGGTATTACATTCATAAGGGGAACTATGATTTATTCTTGTGGAAGTGGGGCATTGTTGCCTTCATAATCTCCTTGATCGTAATTCTGGAGCGAAGACTAGCCTATAGCCATCAACAGGTTGTTAACTATTCTAAAGAATTAGAGCGTTTTAACAACGAATTGCAGCGTTCAGAAAAAATGGAAATTATTAGCGAGCTTGCTGCATCTGTTGCTCATGAAGTGCGGAATCCACTCCAGGTAACTAGGGGGTTCCTTCAGCTGCTTAGCGAGAAATCCGTTGGTGAAGAGGAAATATTTATGTCGATGGCCCTTAGTGAGCTGGATCGTGCTTCCGGGATCATTACGGATTTCTTAACCTTCGCAAAACCGGAATTTGAGACGATTTCCAGTCTGAATTTGTATAATGAATTTAAGCATATTGAGAGTATTATGCAGCCGCTTTGTCATTTAAATGGAGGAAAAATGATTCTCGATGTATCGGGCGAATTATGGGTGAAGGGGAATTCCTCAAAGTTTAAGCAAGCCTTCATCAACATTATCAAAAATAGCATTGAATCTTTCCGTGACGAAGGGTTTATCTATATGTCGGTGTATGCGGAAGAGGAGAACGTAATCATTCATATCAAAGACAACGGGGAAGGGATGGACGCGGATGTCCTGCACCGATTGGGAGAGCCTTATTTCACTAAAAAGAATAAAGGGACTGGTCTTGGATTAATGGTCACTTTCCGTATCATCGAAGCTATGCAAGGTAAAGTGAAATTTACAAGCAAAAAAGGAGTGGGAACCGAATCCATCACCATACTGCCATTGGCAGAAGCTCCGGATGATTCTCACTCCTTAGGGGGTTAATCTTGTTGTCTTACCACGAACCGCGTGGTGCTGCGGTTGCCTTCAATACATCGGAAGTAGGACTTGGTGGAATTACAAGATAGAATTCGTTGGAGCCTTCTTCAACGGCTTTCAAGGTAACGCTGTCGGGAATAATTACGCCTAGTGCTTCTTGGAGAGCCGCTTTTGGGTCTGAGAGTAGTCTTTTCTTGAAACTTGGATCTTCCCATGCCTTTTGAATGACTTGATTTCTAAGAATTGCTTCTGACATAATAATCACCCTTCCCAAATTGTATATATTTACCTTTAATAATATAACATAGCAAAACTACTAATACTATTCTTTTTATTACAAAATAATAGAATTAATGGACATTTTTTGACAACCAATGATATAATCCTCCGTTTAGCAAGAGCTGCTTGTCCGCTTCGATGGAATCAGAGATCTGCTGTAAGTTACTTACTAGCATGGAATGGAACGCGATAAGATGAGGGGTATCAAGGTCGGAAGCTGTAACTTTGTTATGTGTGTCGTGTGCTAATTGCGTATAGGTATGTAGACCATTTGCAGTGAATAGATAAAATTCGACCTCTTGCGTAGTGAGTTTAGCTGCACTGCTGTTTGGCAGATGTTTGCGAGTTAGGGAGAGAAGACAATTATAGTTGCCCGCGGATAAATCTTCTTTCCAGTCCTCATAGTCATCCAGCATTTGCAGTGTAAGCAAAACCGAATGGATAAGCTCTTCAGCTTGCGGCACTAAATCACTCTTTCCAGACATCAGAAGGGCAGCAGTGCTGGATAGCTTGAGCGGACTGGCTTTATAGGCAATTTTGACCCGATCATTAAGAAAATAGTCACTGGTATTTTCGTTGCTAACACTATCTGCCCACTCCATGATATAACGATTAAATAAGATCCAGAAAGCGGATGGCTCCGGAAATAGTATCCGGTAGATATTTAAAAATTCGACATAAAGCAAATTTGCCAAGGGCAATTTTTCGTATGCGGAGGATTCTTGGCTGTCCATCAGGTCATCCTGTATGAAGAAATACAACATAAAAAAGACGTTGCCCATCGACATCTGGCGAGTAACCTCTGCAGAGATTCCGCATCCCTTCTGCAGCCAAAAGGGTAAAAGATAACATATGTAGTTTTTGTGGCTTTCAGCGTTAAATACGTTAAAATGCTCAAGATAGGACATACCTTGTTGATTTAGAGGTTCTGGAAATTCGGAAATAATCCGTCTGCTTTCTTGGAATACCAAGCGTAGTTCATCTTCGTAGTCATTTAGCCAATCCATAACAACCCTCCTATAAAATTTTTACGAAAATGGTTCTTTTGCCCTGATTATAGCTTTCTCTTTATTCCATTACAACTAAAATTTAGGAGGTATTAGCAAATATGGAATGGTATACTTTCGGCCAAATGCTTATGGCGATTCGAATGGGTCAAAAGGCGGAAACACCGGATGGCCGCATGGTTATGCGTACCTCCACAGGACTTTTTTGGATAAACGGAATCCTGCAGGGAAAAGTGGTAGAAATCAAAGACTATCTGTTCTCTGACCTATGGCGAATCTATGAGGATGAGGAAAGCAAGCAGGAGGGAATTGGCAGGGAACAACACGAGCAACGTGAGCGGGAGATGCTTGAGAATCAATATGAAGAGCTGCGCTGGGCGAACCGAAAACGTTAGTTCAACGTTCGATTACCCAACAGCAGCTATATAGAGAATCTTAATAAGAGGGATTAGGAACTTACGGATGCGGAGAGCTCTGATTTTAATGCTTCATATTGACTACGCAGGCGTTGAAGTTTCGAGATACTTTGCTCCAAGCCGCCGAGCCGGTTGCGTTCCGTCCACAAGAGACGATATTGGTGAAGGAGTATATCAAGATCATTGATTTGCTTCGTAATCAGCGCAGGATCAAGCGAATCTGGTGCTGATGTCAACTGTAGCTTGATTCTGCCAAGCTGCACAGCATGCTTCACGAAATGGATGCCATTACTCAATTCTTTCAGCACAAGAGCAGCATCCTCGCATTGAAGATCTAGCCCCGATAGCCGCGCCTCAATGGAGAGCAGATATTCTTCGAGATGATTGAAGTGTTCCTCAGTAAGCTTCTCTATGATTAGGAAATTGTCCAGATGGGTACGCAGCAGCAGGGACATTTCTGCATCATTCGAACGGTTGATACTGGATTCAAGCTGATAGTAATTGCCGAGATCCAGGAGCAGCTGGCCAATTCCCTCAGAACGATCTGCAAAAATAAATCTATTTAAATACTGTGCAGTATCTGCTTCCAGATTATGATCTACACTCCAGGATAGGGCTGCGCCGTAGGCGAAGCCGGCATAGCTGACCGGCAGATGCTGCCAGTGTCCAAAATCTCCCCAATCGGTAATGAGATAACCGATAGCGCCGTTGTTTTTGCCATGAATAGCTGCACTGCGCAGATTGGCTAACATATTGTCCGTGCGTCCTGTAATGGAGTTCCATGAGCTGGTGCCTGGGCAGACATAAAAAGGAATACCTGCTTCACGGAATTTGAGCGTATCGGACTCGAAGGGATGCTCCGCGCTATAACCCCATTCCATAGCAATAATATCCTTAGGAAGCTGAGGAATCAGTTCGGGATGCTGGATAATGATATCGCCCCAGAATTGCATCGTTTTGCCACGTTTTGTAACCAATTCATAAATCTTTTGCAGGAATGATAAATAGAGTTGACCTTTGCCTTGAGTTTCTGCCAGAGCTTTATTTTTACCAAGACCGAGTTCATAGGTCTCATCGCAGCCTACATTAAATTGATTGGAGCTAAAGTAAGGCAGCAGATCGTCAAACATTTTGTCTAGCAGAGGTAGTACAGCAGGATCTTCGGTATCAAAAGTACCAGGGTGCATAAATAAGCCTTCTGGATAAACGTCCGGCGCATACAAATTCTTCGGAAGCATAAAGCCTTCGGGAATTTCAGCTAAAGCGTTGAATTCTGGACGAGAGAGCCAGCCCTCCATATGCCCAAAGCTGTTCTGATTGGGAACAAGCTCTATATAACGTGCTTTGCAATAGGCATCCAGAAGCAGGATTTCCTCTCCGGTAATTGGGGTTTCAAGCTCCCAGACTTGAGGGAAGGATTCATAAGCGAACGGAGCACCTTCTATATATAGCTGAAGTTCATTCATCTTCAAATCAGCCATAAGGTCAATGATCCGGTACAAGGTTTCTTGCTTCGGGATTTTATTGCGGCTGATATCTATGAGCAGGCCTCTGGCTCCAAAATCAGGTTCATCGCGAATATGCAGCTGAGGTATAGATTTTCCACTTTGTTCTATGATTTGTTTCAGGGTTGCTGCTGCGTAGAAAGCGCCTACAGGAGAGCTATAGGAGACAACGATACCCTTCTGTTCGACAACAATCTCATAGGCCTGTGCAGACAATAATGGCACATAGTTAAAGTTACAGACAGATACAACGGTTGGACGTAAGCCAATGGATAAAGTCAGCTGCAGATTCAATGCTTGTGCAATTACTTCCTGTAGTTTTCGTGCAGCTGGCATGGCAGATTGTTCTTCCATATTAGGAAGCACGATGCTTCCGCTTGTTGGGAAATGGAAGGAGCCTTGTGACAATGTGATTTCACGCGGATTAGGGAAAAGCAGTAGTGTAGAATGATTAAGCATAGCGTGGACACCTCTTATTCATGTAGAATATGATCATCTTCACAATAACCTTATCACTACTAAACAAGGGGAGGAATGCCTATAATGTCCAAGCACATGGATTATATGATCAGTCCATATCCAATAAGAATTATTGATCCCAAGGTTGAATCCTCCAAGCTGAAGCTCAAGAATATAAGGGTGGGACAGGCAGGACATCTGCCAGGAAGAACGTTATTCCGTTCAGGTGTAGTTTTTGAGCACTGGGCCATTGTTTACATAGTGTCAGGTAGTGGCTCCTACATGGAGATTGGGGGAAAAGAGCAGCAGGTGCGTGAAGGCAGCTTATACTTTTTCCGCCCAGGTTACAGTTATAACTTTGGTCCACCACCGGGAGGCAGCTGGGATGAGTATTATATTAACTTTAATGGCACGCGTGTATCCGAATGGCTGGAATCGGGCCTCATAGCCGGGGGAAATGTTTTTCAAGCCCAATCTATAGTAGGTCTTACTACCTTATTTGAAGAAGTGCTGGAACGGATGGAGAGCGGAGAACCTGTAGATGCGGATCGGGCAGCATTATTGCTCGAAAGAATGCTGCTGGAGTGTTCTTTTATAATAGAAGAAAAAAGTTGGAATTCTCAGGCTGATTATATGCGTCAGATTCGGGAAGACCTGAACTTATGCATTTATGGTGAAATGGACCTAGAACAAATAGCGGCAAAACATCATGTTTCGATGTCTACGCTTCGTCGTCTTGTTCGGCGCAGCAGTGGATACCCGCTTCATGAATATATTCACCGTCTAAAAATGGCGGAAGCCAAAAAGTTGCTTTTCAACACATCATTACAAATTAAGGAAATTTCTAGTATGCTTCATTATAATGATCCGTTCTATTTTTCTCGTTTATTTAAAAAATATATGGGGATCGCACCCCAGCTTTGCCGGAATAACATTTAAATCGACATCATCCTACTAGAGTCCCAACAGCAATTGTTATAATTTGTATAATTGTTGTCGTTTTATAAGATATGTTGAAAATTATGGATTAATATTACATAAATACGTTAGTTCTTATTAACTATAGTGGATAAAATTCCAAATTTTAGTGATAAAACCTACTAAAAAAATAATAAATTTTTTGTAACTATTTTTCAAATGGAAGCGCAAACATGGGAAATGTCAACTTGTTATTGTGATTTTTCTCATGTATGATGCTTTTATCGAGCACAGTACAATCTTGCATTTTCCAAAAAACTGGAGAATAGGGTGGTGGGATGAAAATCAAACCAACTGCAGAAGACAAACTGATTGCGTATTACAGGTATTTTTCATTGTCCCTCACATCACTCATGTATCTTCTAGATCAGACGGGACCTTCCATAATTTATAAATCACTTATTATTGCTATACTTGTTATGTTTGCACAAACGTTCTCATTTTGTTATCGAAGGCTACGCAGCAGGCCGAAGACTCTCGTCCTGGCTGTTAGTATAGAGATGGTGGGAATTATCGCATTGACCTTGTTTACGGGTGGGTACGAAAGCTCTTTTAGGCTTTATGTGCTAAATCCTGTATTGATTGCTGCAGGCTCATTGTCCATTTATTTTGGATGGTCGTTGCTCTTAAGCTACATCAGTATTTTTGCGGTGCTCTGTTATTTTTTTATCAATTCTGCGAACAGAAATTTTCTGGAAATTGTATTTATAAATGGGAATCTGTTTCTAACACTGGTACTTACGGTTATAATAATGCAGATCGTTAATCGGATGAAGCGGCAACGTGAAGAATCGAATGCTCGCACGAAAGAGACGATGGAGCATATCAAATCCCTGTACCATATCGTGGAAACCTCAAGCCAACATGATTTCATGAATATCGGTCAAGTGATCACCGATTATGTTGTTAAGCTAACGAAGCTGGATAAGGCTTTGTTTTGGTTCGCCAAGAAAAGCGGAGAACCAGCTCCGCAGAGCAGGCAGACCGGCTGGCAGCAGGAAGAGGAACAGTTCCTATTCTCAGAACTGGGAAAACATGAGCATGAATGGAGATTGCAGCGAGAGCCTATTTTTAGAAATCTGCCGGGATTAGGAGATTTCCTGCTGATGCCTGTACGGATGAGCACCCGTTTTGTAGGGATGATTGGACTCAAGCTGGAGTCTACAGAGGGGCTGGAAGGCCGCAGATGGTATATTCAACAATTGATATTCTTATCTGAGCTAAGTGCGAATATTCTTGAAAGACATGAGCTTGGTGTGATCGAGAACCGGTTGATCATCACGAACGAACAGAACCGGATTGCGGATGAAATGCACGACAGTGTATCGCAGAGCCTTTTTGGTATTGTGTATGCGACGCATTCGCTGAAGGAATCGTGGAAGAGAATGTCAGATCATGAGCTAGAAGAACAAATTGAGCTTATTCATGACTCTGCTACAAAGGTTGCTAAAGAACTGCGGATCACGATCTACAGTCTTAGCTCCAAGAAGAGTGGCGGTCCTACTTGGTTGGGCATGGTAAGATCACATTTGAAGAGCTTATCCAGGTTAAATGATGTTGATATTGATTTAAAAATAACGGGCGATGATTTCAGTCTCCCTTATCCTTACCACAAAGCGCTTTTTCGGATTATCTCCGAAGCCACTGGTAATGCCATCAGGCATGGTGCTGCCAGTCGAGTGGATGTAGAACTGTCTCTAAAGCCGACTTGGATTCGATTATTGATTTGTGATAATGGTGTTGGTTTTGATACTGATTTGTTATGGATTGAATCTGAAGATAGTGTAAGCGGACTTGGCATGAAGAATATGCAATATTTGACCCAGTCGCTCGGTGGCGACTTTCAGTTGTCCAGTAATGAGAGCACAGGAACAAGAATTATGATTTCGATTCCTGTCGGTGTAGCTGAATTAAAGAATGCATAAACTTTAGGCGGGAGGTCGTTTCTGTGAAAATCGTCATTGTAGATGATCATCCTTTAGTTAGAAGAGGACTGGCATCTGTCATTTCAATGCAGCCGAATGTGCAGTTTGCAGGTGAGGCAACGAATGGCCAAGAAGCGCTTCTTGTGATTGAGGAGACGCAGCCTGATCTCGTATTGATTGATCTTAAGCTAGCAGATGAATCGGGATTGGATGTCATTAAGACAGCACGTGCTCGTGGTATCGTTAGTAAGTTCATTTTGTTGACGTCATCTGCGAGCAGAGAGGATTTCCTGAAGGCTGAAGAAGTACTGGTAGATGGATATGTACTGAAAGAGGCGTTGCCTGAGGAGTTACTGTTTGCTATCCAATTGGTGCATAAGGGAAGAAAGTATTACGATCCTGGTCTGATGGAAGATAAAATGCGCATGAGTGGAAGCAGCCCAACGGATGAATTGACACCCAAAGAAAAGGAAGTCCTGATCGAGCTGGGGCAGGGCGCATGCAACAGAGAAATTGCTTCACGTCTTTTCATTAGCGAATTTACGGTGAAAAAGCATGTCAGTCAGATTTTAGCTAAATTACAGGTGGCTGATCGTACACAGGCAGCGCTTTATGCAAATGCTGTCGGATTAACCAAATATGAAATGTCATACGAGTGAAAATTGAAATAATTCGTAAGCATTGTACATGAACACGGACAGGTTGTCCGTGTTTTTTTGTGCGTTAAAACTTAAATTAGCCCTATATATGGCACTAAAGTATACCTAATCCCCCTCTTAAGAGGTATAACGTCTTACTCCAAAGTGAAGAGGAAAGTGATGGTATGAGCCATGTGGCGAATGGTGTGGATTGATAGAATTAAAGCAACAACTGAAACTTTCATGAATGCTTTCAGAATGTAATTTTAGCGGAAGGAGGGTTACTGTGGAAAAGACGATTCTGGATTACATTAACCTGATTAAAAAAAGGTTTTGGCTCATCATGGTGTTCGTTTTGATCTCCTGTGCTACGACTTACTATGTTAGCAAAAACTTCGTTGAACCCGTCTATTCCGCTTCCGGACAGCTACTTGTCAACAACATTGCCAAAGCTCCCGAGAGCAACAATCTTAACGATTTGAGCTTTAGCCTGAATTTAATTGAGAGTTACAAGGAAATTATGAAATCACCAACCATCATGAAAAGCGTAATAGAAAATCACCCGGAGTTTGGTCTCACGGCCGATGAACTAAGTCAGAAGCTTGAGATTAAAACTTCAGAGAAGAGTCAGGTGATCAACCTCAATGTTCAGGATGAAAGCTACACCAAAGCTGCCGGGATCGTAAATGCGGTATCGCAGACATTCATTCGTGAATTGCCGTCGCTGATGAGGGTAGACAATGTTACCTTGCTGACACCGGCCGATCCGACTGATGTTCCAGGGCCCTCGAACGGCGGGTTTGCGATGAATCTCATCATTAGCTTTGTTGTATCCCTTATGGCTGCCTTAGGAATTATTTTGCTGATGGAAACACTTAACGGCACATTAAGGTCTGAAAAGGAAGCGGAATATGACCTTGGTCTACCGGTAATTGCTTCGATCGCAACCATTCGCAAACGTGATTTGGGCAAGGCGGCAGGCGACACCAGAGTGAAGGAGGGTGCTTATGTTGCGGCTAAATAAGAGTCTGGTTACAGACGTTAATCCATCCTCGCATATCTCCGAATCGTTCCGATCACTGCGCACATATATACGTCAGCTTGAACTAGCGCAGGGCGGCGGAGGAAAAGTGCTGCTCTTTACATCAGCAGAAGCTGGGGCAGGCAAGACGACAATCTTGTCGAATCTCGCGGTTTCTTTCGTCCAGGACGGCAAGAAGGTAGCGGTGGTTGACTGCAATCTGAGACATCCCGGTCTTCATACCGTGTTTGGAGTAGAGGGGAGTGACGGGCTTGCGGCTTATTTAAGTGGGCAAGAGGAAGCAGATAACATCGCAGTCCTCGGAAACTTAGCCAATCTTTCAGTCATCCCGGCAGGAAAAACTCATGTTAGTCCGCCGGATTTGCTGGGGAACCCCAAAATGACCGCTTTGCTTGAGGAACTAAAAGAAAACTACGATCTGATCCTGCTGGATTCTCCTTCGGCAGTCGATTTCAGTGATGCTCGTATATTGGCACCTCAAGCGGACGGCGTGATTCTGGTGGCCAGATACGGAAAGTCCAAACGGGAATCGATTCGCAAAGCGAAGACGCTGCTTGAACAGACCGGCTCTAATCTAATCGGAATTGCCATGAACCAGGCGAAGTAAATGTTTATGCTTTCGAAGGAAGTTTTGCTTGAAGTCAAATTATTGAAGCTAATGCTCACAAAACTTAAGTTTATGCTTTCGAAGTGAGTTTTGTACGAAGTCAAATCATTGAAGCTAATGCTCACAAAACTTAAGTTTATGCTTTCGAAGTGAGTTTTGTACGAAGTCAAATCATTGAAGCTAATGCTCACAAAACTTTTAGGAGGTAAAGTGCGATGAAAAAGGTAAAAAAAGTAATCATACCCGCGGCAGGACTAGGTACGCGCTTTCTTCCTGCAACGAAAGCCATGCCTAAAGAAATGCTTCCGATTATCAATAAACCAACCATTCAATACATTGTTGAGGAGGCTATTGCTTCCGGTATTGAAGATATCATCATTGTTACTGGTAAAGGTAAAAGAGCCATTGAGGATCATTTTGACAATGCGTTTGAGCTGGAGTCTAGGCTTCTGGAAGATGGAAAGCTGGATCTGCTTAAAGAGGTTCAACGTTCAGCTAAGGTAGAAATTCACTATATCCGCCAGAAAGAACCGAAGGGTCTGGGGCATGCCGTATGGTGTGCAAGACGGTTTATCGGAGATGAGCCATTTGGTGTCATGTTAGGCGATGATATCGTCACAGGAGCCGTACCTTGCCTTAAGCAGCTGATCGATCAATATGAAGAAACACAAAACTCGGTTATCGGAGTTCAAGAGATTCCTGATGAATTCACGAATCGTTACGGTATTATTGAACCGGATTTGCAGGACGGTAAATTGTATCGGGTTAACAATTTTGTAGAGAAGCCGCCACTAGGTACGGCACCTTCCAATCTTGCGATCATGGGCCGGTATGTGTTTACGCCGAAGATCTTTAAGTATCTCGATTTGATGGAAGAAGGCGCTGGCGGAGAGATCCAGTTGACAGATGCCATTCAGAAGCTGAATCAGAGCGAACGGGTATATGCCTATAATTTTGACGGAACAAGATATGATGTCGGCGAGCGGCTTGGATATATTTTGACAACACTTGAATTTGCACTGCAAAGCGAAGATTTGCGCTATCCGGTGATGGATGCAATGGCGGAATGGCTGAATAAAATGGGACAAACCAGCTTGAGTAGTTAAGTTGAGTTCGCAAAATTTTAGATGAGGAGGATGAGCATGCAAAAACTGCCGGAAGACTACGAGGCGGTCCTGCCGAAACTTTACATGCTGCATACCGATGAGAGAAGGAAAGAAGCAGAGTCCTATTTGATAATGAAACGGATGATCGATATCTTTTTTTCCGCTCTTGGTCTTCTCGTGTTAATGCCATTATTTGTTGTCGTGGCGATTCTGATCAAGCTGGAGGATCCGAAAGGAAAGGTGTTCTTTCGGCAAAACCGGGTTGGGAAGAATGAAAAGCAATTCCCGATGTATAAGTTCAGATCCATGGTCAGTAACGCTGAGGAGTTAAAAGAAAACCTGATGGCCTATAACGAAGTGAGCGGTGCCATGTTCAAGATTAAGAACGATCCGCGGATCACACAAATAGGGAGATTCCTGCGCAAGACGAGCATCGATGAGCTACCTCAGCTGTGGAATGTGCTGATAGGTCAAATGAGTCTGGTCGGTCCTCGTCCTCCGCTGCCAGAAGAGGTGGCTCAGTATACGGATTATGACAAACAGCGTTTGACGGTTACTCCAGGTTGTACCGGATATTGGCAAGTAAATGCCCGAAACAGTGTCGGCTTCGACGAAATGGTACAGCTGGACTTAACCTACATCCATATTCGGAGCACCATGCTGGATCTAAAAATCATTGCTAAAACCGGACTGATGTTACTCGGTTCAAAAGATGCTTATTAATAATGTGGAAATTAGGTGAATGCCGATGCGTGAATACGGAGACGTTCCTAAGCTTTCCATTATCATCTGTACCTACAACAGAGCACCTTTATTGATCAAGACGCTTCAGTCACTTTTAAAGCTGGATCACTTAGAGCAGGCGGAGATCATTGTTGTGGATAATTGTTCCAAGGATGATACTGAAGCTTGCGTCAAAAAGTTTATAGGAAAGCATGGAGCTGATGTGGATATCCGCTACATGATGGAGCCGATGCAGGGGCTTTCAGCGGCTAGAAATACAGGAATTCTGGCTTCCAAATCGCCGCTGATTGCCTTTCTCGATGATGATGCCATACCTTGCCAGCGTTGGATAACAACGATTGTCAGTACTTTCGAGAGTAAACCGGAGGTCATGGCTATGGGAGGCAAAATCGCTCCGATATTTGAAAGTAAACGTCCGGACTGGTTGATTAAACCCTTTGAGCTTCCGTACACGATTGTTGATTTAGGTAGCCGGATTAAGGAATATCCCAAGCAACTTCATCCTTGTGGGGCCAATATGGCGATGCGGAAGCTCGTATTCGACATCAGTCTTTTTCCCCTAGATCTCGGAAGAAAGGGTGATTCTCTGCTCTCTGGTGAAGAGACCTGGTTATTCGGACAGATTCAAAAAGAAGGGCATTCCATCCTCTACCATCCGGAAATGGCGGTTGACCATTTCGTGCCGGCGGCCCGTTTGACGGAAGACTGGATTATGAGGCGCTATTATAGCCAAGGCATCTCTAACGCTATGAAAAGCGAAGGACTAAAAGGCAAGCTGCTTCTAGTGGGAAAGACAGCCGCTAAGCTCGTGTATATCCTGGCTGATTCTATCCTCTCAAGAAGTAAAGGAAGAAGGCTTTTGAATAAATGCAGGCTGGAGAGTATTCGTGGAACGCTTCATATGATTCTCAATCGGGAGAGGCATTCCGCAGCGGGGTGAGGGATTAACATGACAAATTTTGAGTGGGGCTCCAAATTAAATGTTTTGCCATACGGGATGCTCTATCTCATGTCGGCCCTGTTCTTTGGAACGGCGGTCATCTACCAGCCGATGATTGCGATAGCTGCCGTGCTTCTGATTATTTTGCTGGGAATCTCGATTTCACGGCCTGAACTGATCAGTTATTTCGTTCTAATCACGACGGCAATATCGATTAACTTTTTATATGATGGCAGCATGTTCGGAATGGAGATACTGTCCCTTTATAAATTGGTTATCGTGATGCTGCTTGTTCCTTGTATTCTGGTCAATGGCTTGCGGTTTCGTCTGAGTCACCCCTTGTGGGCAATGGTAGCGCTGCTGGTGATTACCTTTGGGTCTTCGATCTGGCTGCCGGAAATGACCTCATCCATTGCAGTTAAAGCTTTTATCGGTCTATCCATTCCATTCGTATTTTTATTAATCAACTGGAAAAAGAATGTAGCCGAGCTGCAAATCAAAATTATCTGTATGCTTCCCCTTGTTAGTGTAGTGGTTGGTTTGTTGCTGCAGCTTGCGCATGTTCATAATTTTCTCAACATCGAGTATACAGGCGCTGTACGGATTCAGGGGGCTAATATTCCTGCGCATTTAGCGATGCTGGCCTTTATGGGAGTAGCGATTCCATTTATAGAGGTGAAGCGGAATCCGCAGCAAGCACGCTTTTTCTATATCATGTTAGTTCTAAATTTCTTTATCTTGATTGGAACAGGAACAAGAGGGCCTATATTGGCACTTGGACTTACCGTTCTCTATTACTTCTATGATATTCTCCGCCAATATTTGAAGGGCAGAACCTATCTGCTAATTCCGTTGATGGGTGCATTTTTCCTGATTATGGTCGCCGTTTTCTGGCAGCTCGATAATTTTGAGAAACGTTCCTTTGAGAGACAGACAGATACGGCTGTTGATTTATCAGGAAGGTCAGAGGCATGGGAGTATTTCTTAAACAAGGCTGCGGACTCTCCTTGGTCTGGTAGAGGGCTTGGAGCAGTGACGGTAGCAAATGATGGAACATTGTATAAGGGTTTTGTAGTTCCGCACAACGAGTATATCCGCTTTTACTTCGATGGGGGATATATTGGCGCTATTCTGTTGATGTTCTCTTTATTGGCTGTATTTATTCTGGTGTACAGAGCATTGGCTCCGCCGATCAAACCTTATTATCTGTTATTTCTTGCAGCGTTTTTAATCTACTCATTCTCCGATAACACGCTGTCGACGGTCCAATTTATTATTCCGTTCTGTTGGTACCTGAACTGCCTGTATCGATCTTCACAGCCAACCGATTCCCCACAAAAAGAAGTGATACGATGAGTCAAGTGAATATGTTCGATGTCAATTTTGATAACTATGATTTCATGGATTTGCTTGATTACATTGATAAAACCATTCAGGAGAGGAATCAGTCTTATATCCTCACTTGCAATGTAGATCATGTGATCAAGCTTCGTAAGGATAAAGAATTTCAAACGGTATATTCGAAGGCAGGCGCAGTTGTTGCTGACGGAATGCCACTGATCTGGGCATCCAAAATGCTAGGCAAGCCGCTTAAGCAGAAGGTATCCGGCGCGGATCTATTTAATCGATTGGGCAACGCCTTTGAGCAAAGGAAGTACCGGCTGTTCTTCTTAGGCTCAGCTGAAGGCGTGGCGGAACGGGCAGCGATGAATTTGAAAACAGCACATCCCGGAATAAATGTGGTTGGCTGTTATTCTCCATCCTATGGATTCGAGCACAATGAGGAGGAGAATGAACGCATTATAGAAATGCTGACAGAGTGCCAGCCAGATATCGTGTTTGTTGGTGTAGGAGCACCTAAGCAGGAAAAGTGGATTTACCGCCACTATACCTCTTATCAAGCTCCGATATCGATCGGAGTGGGAGCGACCTTTGATTTTCTGTCAGGCTCAGTGAAACGAGCGCCTAGCTTCATGCAAAAAACAGGGTTCGAATGGTTCTGGCGGCTTAGCCAGGAGCCAGGCCGGCTCTGGAAAAGATATCTTGTGGACGATGCACAATTTCTACTTTTATTACTTAAGGAACTGCGTAAGCGGGATAAGGTGAAGGAAGGAGGCTTGGAATGAGTGTATTTACGCCCCCATCACTTAGGTTCATCAAGACAGTTGGATTAATAGGGGGGACTGCTGCTGTAGGTGTCTCTCTTCCGCTGATCATCGGCTTCTCCAGTGCGATGCTGAGTTCATCGAACAGTCTGCAGGGAGCCATTCTCTCAGCCATCCTATTCCCAGCTTTCTTGTTAGCCATACTTAGACCGAAAATGCTGGTTGCTTATACCTTGCTAATCTGGGCCGTAGCTCCAGAGCTGCGCCGCATTGCTGACTGGTCAGAAGGAGTGTATCACTCTGTATCCTTGCTGAGCTTAGCTCCCTTGTTAACCGGTGTAACCTTGATCATTCCGCTGCTGAAGGAGATTCATAATATTCAAAAAGCCTCCACGCGGATCATGTTAATGTTCGCAGTTGCGCTGGGTTATGGTGCTTTAATCGGTTTGGCTAAGAATGGCATGGGCTCAGTTTATGACTTAGCGAATTATATTGTGCCACTGCTGTTATTGCCGTACTTTGCCGTCACGAAGTTCAAGCCGAAGGATATCGATCGACTGCTTACCGCTTTTGCCAATATTGCAGTCCTAGTTGCCATTTACGGGATTGTTCAGTATTTGACGGTGCCACCTTGGGATGTGTTCTGGATGAAACATGCGGATATGATGTCCATCGGAAATCCATATCCATTGGAAATCCGAGTGTTCTCTACGCTGAATTCGCCCGGACCGGCTGCAACCTTCTTAGCGTTTGCTTTAGTTCCGATGATACTGGAGAAAAAATGGCGGGGAACATTGCGCTGGATCGGCGTTCTGCTAGTTGTAATCTGCCTGCTGACTACTTTGGTACGTGCGGCATGGCTGATACTCCTGGTGATGCTGCTCATGTATATTGGAACCTCTCCTTCTAAGGGAAAGTGGAAAACCTTGATCCAATTAGTTTTTGTGGCTGCTGCGTTGTTCTGGGTTGTGCCGAAGTTGCCTGGTGCCGAAGGACTGGTTGCTCGGGTAGAGACACTTTCTTCTGTTCAAGAAGATCACTCTTATAATGAACGGCTAAGCTTATGGCAAAACATGCTGCCGATGGTTGCCGCCAATCCAGTAGGTCAGGGAATTGGTAGTGTAGGCCAAGGGACTAAGCTTGGTAATGACGGCGAGCTTGGAGAGTACGGAATTATGGATAACGGAGTTATCGCTTTACTGCTTACCTTTGGTGTTCTGGGTGCTGTTTTCTTCTTCGGAGCTTTAGGCGCAGTTGTCAAACAGATATTCGCTAGAGTAATCAGCAGGGACCAATTGCAGCCCTACGCCCGACTTGCGTTAGCTACTTGGACCGGTGCGATTGTCAGTCTAGTTTCAGATAATGGGTTTCCCGGACTCAAGGGATACTTAATCTGGATGCTGATCGGTCTTGGCCTCAGCGCAAGGGAGATTACTCAAAGTAGAAGGAAGGGAACACCGTATGCAGCAGTTGAATGCAAAATCTCTCCCCGCTAGAACAATCTGGTCATCTTTTAGACTGTTCGCCAAGAGCAAGGACAACAGCTCGGCAGCCGTAAAAACTATGTTTGTCAGTGTCATGATCCTATTGATTAACATGTTAACTGGTGTACTGACCGCACGTTATCTTGGACCGACAGGTCGTGGGGAACAGACGGCAATGATTAACTGGTCACAGTTTCTGGCGTTTAGCATGAGCTTTGGCATTCCTTCAGCTCTCATCTATAACGCTAAGAAAAATCCGGAGGATGCCGGAGTGCTTTATCGTATGGCATTGCTGCTCGGTACCATTTTTGGAGTCATAGCGATGATTATAGGTATCGTGGTCTTGCCTTATTGGCTGAAATCCTTCAGTCCGGAGGTCGTGACCTTTGCTCAGTGGTCTATGATTCTGTGTCCGATTATAGTGATCTCTCAAATTAACAATGCAGCTTTTCAATTCAGAGGCGAATACAAGAGGTTTAATTGGATTCGCTATCTAGTGCCGTTGCTTACACTGACGATGATCGGGATATTGATCGCGCTGGATCAGATGAATCCATTTACAACTGCAGTTGCCTATCTTCTTCCGGGAGCTCCGCTGTTTATCGGAATGACGATTTCCTTGCTTCGTACCTATAAGGTGAAGATGAGAGGGGCCTATCAGAATTTAAAAAGATTGTTTACTTACGGGCTTGGTTCCTACGGCAATGACTTGCTTGGCAATTTCTCTACCTATATCGATCAGATCGTAATTGCCGGTTTGTTAAGACCTGCTGATTTGGGGCTGTATGTAGTGGCTGTGAGTCTATCACGAATGGTTAATTTTTTCTCAAGCTCAATTACGATCGTGTTGTTTCCTAAGGCTTCTGAGCTGTCCAAAGAACAGGCAGTTGAGTTAACATTCAAAGCCTTCCGAATAAGTACGACCTTCACCATGCTTGGCGGAGTATTCCTGATGCTCTTAGCCCCTTTAGTAATTCCGTTGATGTACGGCAAAGACTTCAATGCGGCATTAACCGTGTTTCGCTTATTGCTCCTTGAAGTGACCATTAGCGGAGGGACGATCATTCTGGCGCAGGCATTTATGGCGTTAGGCAAGCCAAAAGTGGTTTCGATGCTTCAAGGTTTCGGCTTACTTTTGGTTATCCCAATGTTGTTCCTGCTCATCCCTAAATTTGGCTTACTCGGAGCAGGGATAGCGATGTTGTCATCAGCAATCCTGCGATTTTTCTTCATTGTTCTCAATATAAAGTACACCTTAAAAGTTAAACTTCCGCGGCTGCTCATTACCCGGGAGGACATTCAGTGGATGAAGACGACGATGAATTCTTACATTCGCAAGAAACCTATGGATATGAATGGATAATGCGAAAGATAAAGGAGGAAACCTTCATGGATTCAGTAAAAAGCGTGGTAGGCGGCCAAGGCAATTATCCAATATCGGCTGTCATCATCGCTCAGGATGACGAAGTTCGAATATCTAAGGCCATACAATCCTGCAGGTTATTCGCCGACGAGGTGGTTGTGATTGACGGAGGCAGCAAAGACGGGACAGTACAGCTTTCTGAAAGCTTGAATTGTCGTGTATACGTCAACCCTTGGCCCGGATATGCGAAACAGAGGGAGTTCGGAGTAGAACGCGCGGTTCATGATTGGGTCTTCCTTATTGATACTGACGAAGTGGTCAGCGACGAGTTGGCCACGAGTATTCTTGAACTGAAACCGGGGCTTATGGATCAATCGGTTGCCTATTCTATCTACCGGATCGGTGATTTTATGGGCAGATGGCTGGATCGTGGCGAATATCTAGTGCGCCTTTACAACCGCAAAGCGTATGGCATTCGAAATAGCTTGGTGCACGAGATGCCCGAGGTCTCTGAAGAGCGAACCATACGTTTGACAGGAACCCTCTGGCATTATGGTTACCGCAGTATTAACGATCATGTGGCACGTTTCAATAAGTACACTGACTTGGAAGCTGAAAGTGCGTATGCCAAGGGCAAACGATTTCGGGTCAGTCATCTGCTGTTAAGACCACCAGCCCGTTTCCTGCAAAAGTATTTCTTACACGGGTTGTTCAAGAAGGGAATGTCAGGTTTCGGAGTATCCGTATTCTGGGTCATGTATGAATTCATGGTCGGCTTCAAGCATTACGAATTAATTAGATCGGGAAAGCTGACTCAGCACAATGCGAAGACGAGTCAGACCGAGAAGGAGAATAAAGGAGAGAGAAGCTATGCCGTACAGTGACGGATTGAACATTATGACGACAGGCCTTAGCTGGCCGTCGCTACAGCCGGGTGGGCTTAACACGTATTTCAAATCCGTTTGCGAGCAACTCTCCTCACGTAATCGGGTGCATGCGCTGATTTGCAGTCAAGAGACGCCTGCTACCCCTGAGGAATTGATTATTCACAATGCCGGAGATCCAAAAGATGGGATCTGGAAACGTAAGGATGCTTTCCAGCGTAAGGCGGCCGATCTGATGGGAGAGGGCAGTGGCCGTATAGATATTTTATACACTCACTTTGCTCCTTATGGTATTGGTCCAGCCCTGGAAGCAAAGAAACGTGGGATTCCTGTAGTGATGACTTTTCATGGCCCATGGAATGAAGAAATGAAAATCGAAGGCCAAGGCATTAAGCACCGGGTCAAAACAACCATCGCCAAATCCATTGAACATAGAGCCTATAAGCTTGCGGATAAGTTCATCGTGCTTAGTGAGACGTTCCGCGATATTCTCCATAAGCTGCACGGAGTGCCACTACACAAAATTATTGTGATTCCAGGCGCAGCTAATGTGGAACGTTTTATCCCCGCTACGAATCGATTGGCGATTCGCCGAACCTTGAATTTACCTGAGGGAGCAACAACCGTGCTGACTGTCCGGCGGTTGGTCAATCGGATGGGACTACTCCAGCTGCTTGAAGCCTGGAAGCAAGTTGCGGAGCGATTCCCGAATGCAATTCTGCTGATTGGTGGTAAAGGGCCGTTGCGGGGGGAACTGGAAGAAAAGATCGCCGACTATGGCTTAAGCAACAAGGTAAGGCTGCTAGGCTACATTCCTGATCATGAACTGGCCTCTTATTATCAGGCAGCGGACATGTTCGTGGTTCCCTCACAGGCATTGGAGGGCTTTGGTTTGATTACCGTTGAAGCCTTATCTTCAGGATTGCCAGTGATGGCTACACCGATTGGCGGCAATAAGGAAATTTTGCAAGGCTTCCGGCCGGAGCTGCTATTTAAGAGTTCAAGTAGCGACCACATGGCTGAAGGCATGATCCATATGCTTAGCAATCGAAAGCTGCTTCCGAGCCGGGATGAATGTAGGGAGCATGTACTGGAGAGATACACCTGGGAGCATGTTACGGATCAAGTAGAATCCGTGTTCCTACAAGCCTTAGGAGAGGAGGTGACCACGTAATGCTTAGAGTGGCCTATATAGATCACACTGCTAAATGGAGTGGTGGAGAAGTTGCCCTGTTTAACATCCTTACCCATATTGGAGAACAGATCGATCCCCTGGTAATCCTGGCTGAGGATGGTGCCCTGGCTGAACGGCTACGAGAAAAAGGGATGGATGTCCGTATTATTCCGCTGGATGAGAGCATCAGAAGTCGTGGTAGAAATGCAGTTAACTTGGGAGCACCTGCTGCAGCCTTCAAGCTGTTGGCTTATGGCCGCAAGCTTGCGCCGCTTTTAAAAGCGGAGAAGGTAGATTGCGTGCACACCAATTCCCTGAAATCTGCATTATACGGAGCCATCGCTGCAAAAATAGCGGGCGTTCCATTGATCTGGCACATCCGGGATCATATTGGAGCTCCTTATTTAAAGCCAATCGTTGCCAAAGGCATTCGTTTGCTGTCGCGTCTGCTCCCCAATGGAGTCATCGCAAATTCACATTCTACGCTGAATGCTTTGGAGTTGCCGCGTTCGAAAAAAACGCTGGTCGTATACTCCGCTTTTGCTAAAGCGATTGGTAATGGAATCGGTATGCGGGACCAGAAGGATTTTAACGTACTGCTAGTTGGTCGATTGGCGCATTGGAAAGGTCAGCATATTGTGCTGGAAGCCGCAAAAAGCTTTAAGAACGAACCTCGTGTGAAATTCTGGCTGGCCGGAGACGCTCTGTTTGGAGAAGAGGCTTATAAGCAGGAATTGCTGCAAAAGATAAAAAACGACGAGCTTACTAATGTAAGCATGCTAGGGCATGTGGATGATATCCAAGGCCTTATGAATACTGCTGATTTACTGATTCACACTTCGGTAACTCCTGAGCCTTTTGGCCAAGTTATCGTTGAAGGAATGGCAGCGGGATTGCCGGTGATCGCCTCCAATGAAGGCGGGCCGGTAGAAATTGTAGTTCAAGGTGAGACAGGGCTACTGATAGAGCCTGGTGACGCGGCGATACTGGCAGACTCCATTAAATGGATGCTGGATCACCCAGAGGAAAGACGGCGGATGGCGGACAATGGGATGAAACGAGTGAAAGAGCATTTTGTTATCGAGAATACGGTCAAGGACATCGTTGACTACTATAAAGGTTTGTTGGCGGGCACCTGACAGATGATATGACGCGGTAATTCTGAAGATGATGCTCCATAAAACTTTGAGGATGATTCACATGAAAATTGCGATAGCGCACGATTACTTAATCCAAATGGGCGGCGCGGAAAGAGTGGTGGAAGTCTTTCATCACATGTATCCCGAGGCTCCAATCTACACAACGGTTTTTAACGGAAGCCGCCTTACTGACAATCTCAAAGATGCGGATATCCGTGCCTCCTGGCTGCAAAAGATTCCGGGGGTAAAGACCAATTTTAAAGGGGTGCTGCCACTTTATCCAATGGCCATCCGTGATTTGGACTTTCGCGGTTTCGATATCGTCCTGAGTTCCAGCAGTGCTTTTATGAAAAGTATTCAAGTTCCTAAACATACGTTTCATCTTTGTTACTGCCATACGCCTATGCGCTTCGCATGGGATTATGACACCTACATGGAACGTCAGTCGAATTCCGGGCTGTTCAAAAAAATGCTTAAGGTATACATGCAGCAGCTCAAAACGTGGGACCAACGGACTTCCAAAAATGTGAATCAGTTCGTAGCCAATTCTTCAGTAGTGAAGACGAGAATTCAGAATTATTATCACCGGGATGCAGATGTCATATTTCCACCGATTAATACAGCCCGGTTTACAAGCTCTTCTACCATTGGTGACTACTATTTAATTGTCTCCCGGCTTGTTTCCTACAAGCGGATTGATCTGGCAGTAGAGGCTTTCAATCGTAACGGTCTTAAGCTTTATATCGTAGGAGATGGACCGGATCGCAAGCGTCTCGAAGGCATGGCTAAGGATAATGTATCGTTTCTGGGCCGGCTAGAAGATGAACAAGTAACTGGAATGATGGCACAGTGTAGAGCATTTATTTTTCCAGGAGAAGAGGACTTTGGAATTACACCGCTGGAAGCGAACGCTGCAGGAAGACCGGTAATTGCTTATCAAGCAGGTGGGGCACTAGATACTATTATTCCTTATGTAAATGGTGTGTTCTTTCAGCATCAAGAAGTGGAGGATCTACTTAAGGCTATTTATGAGGTAGAGTCCTACGCTTGGGATATCGATCAAATTATGGAGCATGCACGTAAATTCGATGAGCAGGCGTTTATGGTTAAGTTCAAGCAGTATGTTGAGCAGGCGTACGTCAATTTTCTAAAAGGAGGATGATAATATGAAGCTGACAGTAATCGGTACTGGGTATGTGGGTCTTGTATCTGGCGTGTGCTTTGCACTGGGCGGACATCATGTCATCTGTGTGGATAAGGACGAGGAAAAGATTAAGAAGCTGAAACAGATGGAATCGCCCATCTATGAGCCGGGAATCGAGGAACTGATTGAACTGAATCTTCGTGAGGAACGGTTATCTTTTTCTGCAGATCTTCAAGCGTCGGTGCGCCGTTCAGATATTATCATTCTTGCTGTAGGTACGCCATCATTGCCTAACGGTGAAGCAGACTTAACCTACATTGAGGGTGCAGCCGCTGAAATCGCCAAAGCGATGGAAGGGCACAAAATTATAATGACTAAATCTACAGTTCCAGTAGGAACAAATGAAAAAATCTCTCAAATGATCTCTAAGTATACCCAACATTCTTTTGATATCGTGTCTGCACCTGAGTTTTTACGTGAAGGGTCAGCGATTCGCGATACCCTCCATCCTGATAGAATTATCATTGGCCTTGATAATCCAGAGCTGGAACCAACAATGCGCGAGCTTCATAAGGGTTTCACAGAAAATGTATTTGTAACAGATATACGCAGTGCTGAAATGATCAAATATGCTTCGAATGCATTTTTGGCCACGAAGATTTCCTTTATTAATGAGATCGCCAATATTTGTGAAAAAGTGGGAGCTGATGTAACCGAGGTAGCACAAGGAATGGGTATGGACCAAAGAATCGGGTCATCCTTCCTGCAGGCTGGTATCGGTTATGGAGGCTCCTGTTTCCCGAAAGACAC
Organism: Paenibacillus sp. FSL H7-0918; assembly: GCF_038007025.1. Lineage (NCBI taxonomy): Bacteria > Bacillati > Bacillota > Bacilli > Caryophanales > Paenibacillaceae > Paenibacillus > Paenibacillus sp. FSL H7-0918. The sequence goes on along the minus strand of NZ_JBBOWJ010000002.1, from coordinate 940,003 downwards.
TAATGCGCTCATTCAAATTGCGGGCAACGTCGATTACGAATTCAAATTATTGAAATCTGTAGTCGAAGTGAACAAGGGACAACGGTTTATGATCATCTCCAAGCTGCATGAATCACTTGGCAGCCTGCGCGGTTCGACGATTGGGATATGGGGGCTTGCCTTTAAGCCTAATACTGATGATGTCCGCGAAGCTCCCGCCAGAGAGATTGTTGAGGCACTGGTGGCTGAAGGGGCAACAGTCAAACTATATGATCCAATCGCAGCTACAAATTTCAGGCAGCAATATGATCATCCGCAGCTTCGCTGGTGCAATCTGCCTGAGGAAGCGGCTGAGGGCAGCGATGCCGTATGCCTCTTGACCGATTGGAGCCTACTCAAGGATATTGATCTGCATCAGCTGGCGAAAAGCATGCGCAATGGGGTGCTGATCGATGGACGCAATGTGTATTCCAAGGAGCAAATTGAGGGTACCGGACTCGTTTATCATTCTGTCGGCCGCCCGCAGATGGGTGGATTGAGCGGTTATTCTGCTAGTGTGGCTGGAGCGGTTTAATCTAAGTTATATTGATTGAACTTGTGATTTTTCTATTTAGGGATGAGCCGTGACTCCAGAGAATGTTTGGACTTCCAGCCGCTGTTGTCTGCAGATTTCCTGATTTTAACCGCTGATAGCGGTAGAAATCCGCAGACAAAGGCGGACGCTATCGCTCTTACAGTTCCCAAATTCCCCTCCGCCACTTCGTTCCCTTATTTTAAGGTTCTAAGCAATTTATAAAGTTAGGTACTCTGATTATATACCGCAGTAGCAGTAGCATTTGTAGTTGTAGTTGTCATTGTCTCTGTGGTGGCAACTAGTCTTGCTCTTGTAGTTGCAGTTGTTCTTACAGTTGTTGCAGTTGCAGCTGCCTCCCCCAGAGCAGAAGCAAATCTTTAGAAAAACGTGCCTGCTTCCGGCTGGTACAGCCCGGTACGCACGGATCAAGTATTAAGAAGAAGTTGGTTAGGTTAAGAACGGAAAGGGAATTTGGAACTGTAGAAACGGAGTGTTCGCCCGAAAGATTTCCGTAGGAAAGCTAGCTTCGAAAGCATATGCATCCTCGGATTTCTACCGCGAGAAGCGGTTCAATCAGGAAATCTGAGGATAACAGCGATCGGAAGTCCAAAATCCCTTGGAGTGGTTTCTACCTAACAAATTTTTTTAGTGCATCCGCTCGAAATAAGGCTAAGCGGAAGCTGACGTTTTGATTACAATTCAAATATGCTCGATTTCCATAATTCAAGGAGGGTTCATTCTATGAAAATGGTACTTCTATCAGGCGGTTCAGGTAAACGGTTATGGCCGTTGTCCAACGACTCACGTTCAAAGCAATTTCTAAAGGTACTTGAAAGCCCTCAAGGTGAACCAGAATCCATGGTACAACGTGTCTGGAGACAGCTGGAGGAAGCAGGGATGGCAGAATCATCTTATCTGGCCACCGGCCGTGGCCAAGTAGAAATGATACAAAGCCAACTGGGAAGTCATGTGCCGATTATCGTTGAACCGGAGCGTCGGGATACTTTTCCGGCTATCGCCTTAACAGCTACCTATCTTTATTCAGTGGCAGGTGTTTCTCCAGCGGAGACGGTAGCAATATTGCCTGTTGACCCTTATGTAGAAGCATCTTTTTTCGATACCATAGCTATGCTTGAGGGGACCATGCTGGAAAGTGGAGCAAATCTGGCTCTAATGGGTGTTGTTCCTGAACATGCCTCAGAGAAATACGGATATATTATTCCTACCACCGAAGAGGCGGGGGAAAATGGTTTTATGAAGGTGAGTCACTTTCAAGAGAAACCTGACCGCATACAAGCAGAACAGCTCATCGAGCAAAATGCCTTGTGGAATTGCGGAGTGTTTGCCTTCCGCTTAGGGTACTTGTTAGATATTTTGCAGCGTAAAGGGTTGCCTTTAGGATATGAAGAATTGCAGAAGCAGTATAAGCTATTGTCTTCCATCAGCTTTGATTATGAAGTGGTGGAGAAAGAAGAACATATTGTGGTGCAGCCGTATGATGGATTCTGGAAGGATCTTGGAACGTGGAATACGCTGACAGAGGAAATGAGCAGCAAGCATGTAGGAAAAGGTTTTGTGACGGCGGATTCTGAGGGGACTTGCTTGATTAATGAGCTGGACATTCCGATTACGGTAATTGGTGCGAAGGATCTGATCATTGCGGCTAGCCCGGATGGGATTCTAGTTACCCATAAAGCTGAGAGCCCACGGATTAAAGAAGTGCTGAAGACCTTTGAACAAAGACCGATGTACGAGGAACGCCGTTGGGGTCATTACAAAGTTATTGATTATGTGAAATATGATGAAGGCAATGAAGTGCTGACCAAACGGATTTTTATATCCGAGGGGAATAATATCAGCTATCAATTACATCGCAAGCGTAGTGAAATTTGGACAATCGTCAGCGGCGAAGCAAGTATTGTGCTGAATGAGAAAAAACATAATGTGAAGGCTGGGGACGTGGTACGTATACCGGAAGGAACGAAGCACGCGATCCTTGCTTTGACGGATGTTGAGTTTATAGAGGTACAGACGGGGTCTGAATTAGTAGAAGAAGATAACATACGTATTACTTTAGACTGGAATGATATAGAACTACAACAATTCATTTCATAGGTCTAACCTATCTATTTAACCAATTCAAAATTTCTTGAAACAGGTAAATTGACTCAATTATCAAAAAAAGTCATAAAAACACTAAATATATCATTAATTGTCGTCGATACTTACGGTAAGAGAGATTATTTCTCTTAAATTGAAAAGGCAAACCTATCGAAAGGTAGGGACGCAAAGCTATAGGGCCTTCGAAAGAGTGGCAGCCTGGCTACCGAAAGGGAGATTATTTTGAAAGCTTACCGTACGTATCGATTGTTTGGTGCATTTCTGTCACTCGTCCTGTTTCTGACTGCACTTCCGCTTGCTGTTGGAATTTCGCCGTCTGTTGTCATAGCTGCTTCAAATTCTGGAACGCCAGTTACCCCAGGTGCCTCACCTGAAGCCGTAAAGCTGCTTAACTATTTTTACTCGATCTCAGGAAAAGGTATTATTGCCGGTCAACATGACTATTTAGAAAGTCCAGATGAAATTAACAATATGCTGAAGGGAACCAGCGGACAATATGCGGCTCTTCACGGTTATGAAATGGGTGCGATCAGTGGCCAGTCCGAAGCAACGATGGCTTGGCAACGTCAAAATGTGGTGAACAGCGCCATCAACTGGAATAAAGCGGGCGGGATCGTAGCTATGACTTTTCATGCTAACCTGCCGGGCACCTCTTATGACTGGGATAATGTGAAAAAAACACTTAGCCAGAGTGAGTTCGATAGTTACGTTACACCGGGTACCAAGCAATATAACAATCTGATCGCTGAGCTTGATAAGGTGGCCGTCTCTTTAAAAAGCTTGCGCGATGCCAACGTTCCGGTGCTTTGGAGACCCTATCATGAAATGAACGGGAACTGGTTCTGGTGGGGGAAGAAAAATAACTTTTCTAAACTATGGAATATTATGTATGACCGTTTTGTTAACGTTCATAAATTAAATAATTTGTTATGGGTATGGAGTCCGAATGCTCCCAATGTTTGGTCAGATCCTTATGCGCTAACTTATCCAGGTGCTGATAAAGTAGATATTCTGGCAGCAGATATATACGAAAATGATTACCAGCAAAAATACTATGACAGCTTATTGAGTCTAGCCGCAGGCAAACCGATTGCGATCGGGGAAAATGGTGAAATGCCTAATCTGGAGAAGCTTCAGCAATCGCAAAGTAAATGGACGTATATGATGAGCTGGGGAAAAATGCTTTACGAGAATAACAGTGCAGACACAATCAAAACATTTATGAATAGCAACTATACCCTGACCAGAGATAAATTAAATACTGGTCTGGCACCGACACCTAGCGCCGCACCAGCGCCGGCACCTTCCGAAGAAGAGGGGGAGGCAGCAATTCCTCTCGCGAAGGGGCTTGCAGGAGAGTATTACAACAACATGCAATTGTCGGGAGCAGCAGCTCTTAACAGAACTGATGCAATAATCGATTTCAATTGGCGGCAAGGCTCGCCGGATGCCGCCCTCGGGATTGATCGGTTCTCCATACGTTGGAGCGGTAAAATTAAGTCATTATATAATGAGCAATATACATTTTACACTACCTCAGATGATGGTATCCGTGTCTGGGTGAATGGGGAATCCGTGATTGATAGTTGGACTAAGCAAAGTGGTACTGAGCGTAAGGGCATTATAACGCTGAAGGCTGGCCAGCTATATGATATCAAGGTGGAGTATTACGAGAATGAAGGCGATGCGAGAGTCCGCTTGATGTGGGAAAGTGCTAGTCAAGCTAAAGAGACAGTTCCAGCAAGTGCACTTTTTCTTCCGGATGTCTCCTGATTGATGAAAATTAAAGGTCGATCCTTAGTGGCTCTGCGTTATTGCAGAGCTACTAAGCTATAGTCCTCATTAGGTCAGAAGACGATTGTCCGATAACAGGTATGTTTTTAACACCTGTGGAGGCAGTACAGCTACCGAAAGGAGGATTTATTTGCGTAAATATTATAAGAAAAACAGATTGTTGTTTACTATGTTACCGGTGTTTATTATTTTTTCCTTGCTGCCTTGGGGAGAGGTTAAAAGTCTTCCGAAGGCTATGAGTGTTTCTTCCTCCCTACCTCCGGCTATACCAAGTAATCCTTCGGCTTCTGAAGAAGCCAAGCAACTGCTGAGTAATTTGGTAAATCTACGTGGCAAAGGGCTCTTGTCCGGCCAGCATGATTATCTAGAAAGTCCAGATGAACTGGTTCATAAGCTGAAGAATACTTCGGGACAAAATGCTGTTCTACATGGTTATGAATTAGGGGCGATTAATAATCAATCCGAAGAGACGATCGCAGAACAGCGGCAAGCTGTTATAGACAGTGCAATTGAATGGCATCAAGAGGGTGGCATTGTAGCGATGACCTTCCATCAGAGCTTACCGGGAACCTCTCCAGAGTGGTCCAATGTAAACAGAAGTCTCAGTCAAGAGAAATTTAATGCTTATGTTACACCTGGGACAGCTCAGTATAAGAGGCTAATCTCAGATCTAGACGAGGTTGCTGGATATTTGGGTCAGCTGCGTGATGCCGGAGTTCCGGTCTTATGGCGACCTTACCATGAAATGAATGGTGGTTGGTTTTGGTGGGGGAAAAAGGACAATTTTTCAGAGCTGTGGAGTATTGTCTATGATCGTTTTGTAAACACACACAAGCTAAATAATCTACTGTGGGTGTGGAATCCGAATGCGCCGAATGAATGGTCAGATCCATATGCTGCATATTATCCCGGTGGGGATAAACTCGATGTTCTGGCTGCGGATATCTACAATAACGATTATAAACAGTCCTACTATGAGGATCTGCTCGCATTGGCCGAGGGTAAACCTATCGGAATCGGGGAGAGTGGGCAACTGCCGAACCCGGATGTATTAACTGAGAAACAAAATAAATGGGTCTATATGATGACCTGGGGAAAATTACTGACAGAAAATAATACGCTACAGTCAATTAAAAGCTTTATGAAAGACTCGTTTATAGTATCAAGAGAGGACTATGTTCTCACAACAGGAGGTCCTTCGATAGCACCCGTAACTCCGGTAACCCTAACGGGTTTAACTGGAGAATACTATAACAATACTGATTTAGAGGGAGAAGCGGTACTTATCCGCAATGACCGTAAGATTGATTTTAATTGGCATGGCGGGTCTCCTGCCTCAGAGATAAATGAAGATCACTTTTCTGTACGCTGGAAAGGGAAACTCAAACCCAAATTCAGTGAAAAATATACGATTTCGGCATCCTCTGATGATGGAGTCCGTGTCTGGATTGACGGAAAGCTGATCATCGACAATTGGAAAAATCAAAGTGCAACCCTTCATAAAGGAAGTATCCCACTCACAGCCGGAACGCTTTATGATATCCAAATTGAATATTATGAGAATGAAGGAGATGCCAATCTTCGTTTGCTATGGGAGAGTTCCCGCCAGAAGCAGCAGGTAATTCCACAAGGGGCATTGTTCCTTCCTTAATCTAATGAAATGATAGGGTAAGACATTCCGGAAGAAAGAGAGGACCTATGGATGGGAATAACGAGGAGAATATCTAATAGAAAAAATAAGATATCTGCAAACAAACCATTACTGTTATTACTAAAATTCGCCGCATTAACCGTCTTGTTTCTGTTGTCTGTCTCTGTCTTCGGAACGAATAGGACAAACGATTATAAGGTAGGTGCCAATATACCAAGACTATCTGCAGGAACTGATGCTGCAGCAGAAATACCGGATGGTACTGTGATCTGGAATCTGGGACAACATGATGGCTCAGCAGCTGAATTCGCTGCGAGTGGCACTTCTGGCAGCAAGAAGGAATTTAATGTTACTTCTTCGGTGCTCAAATCATCGGCTCTTCAGAGCTTGCCTGCAGGCTTGAATGGAAAGACCCAGCCGGAATTAACGATCACCTATCAGCTAAATAAGATCCCGGAGAATGGGGTCTTATTTAGCGTAGGTATTCTGGATGCTTATAAATCCGTGCCGCAAATGAGTGTGTTCTCCAATCATCAATTGTCGGGGATCATTCAAATTGCGGGCGTTGCTGGCACAGAAAGCGAATATAACTTTCAAAAGACCTATGAATTATATATTCCCAAGGAGCAATTGAAGATAGGAACGAATGAATTGAAGCTGCAAACGTTTCGCTGTTTATATTGCAGTGACAAAGAAGACGAATATTCCTGGTGGACTTGGGATAATCTCCGTTTAGAATCTCTTAACGCTCCAATTTCTGAGCCTATCCATGGCAGCTATACACTGACGGGAACAGTAGTGAATAATAAACAATTTTATTTCGATGAAGGTGCAGTTACGCACTTGCCTTATGTTATCAAATGGCTAGGGATGGCTTATAGCGGGAATGTGATGCGTACTAGCTGTGCCAGTGATGTCGGGAGATCCTGCTCGGATATGATGGAATATTACAAGGTATTACAGGATTACAACATGCAGGCGGTTGCTTTGTATTTGCATACTGGTGATATTAAGCTTAAGGCAGATGGATCGTTGCCTGCTGACGCGGAGAAAAAGCTGACAGATTATTTTGAGCAATATAGCCCCTATTTTCAATATTATGAGGTAGATAATGAGCCGGGATTATTCAATCGTTCTAAGGCAGTGAACCTGGCGATTGCGGACTGGCTGAATAAAAAGGGCAAGCAAATCGCGCCCCATTTACAAACTGTTGCTCCGGGCTGGGCATATTGGCCGAGCTACAGTGAGGATTCTTGCGGTAATCAGAAGGGAACTGGGAAGGAATGTGGAGATCCGGATGGCTGGGAACGTGATCCAGAGCAACGTATGGAGCTGGAGAAGGTTACGGATTTGACCAATGGACATTCCTACGGCGACTCTTATATTTTTAGTAATGGAGGAAGCTTTACTGAGAATTTGAAGACCTTCACTGGTGCAGACAATGGACTCGGCAAAAAAATGCTGACCACTGAATTTGGTACCTCGGACAGTCATGTGGATGCCTATCAATACGGGGCAACGGAGCGGACAGCGGCTGTATTCGACCGGATCATGCGTGCACATATTGGTTATGCGGATATGTTTGTGCAGCATGCTGCTTTTTTTAAGGATTTCAGTTTATTCAAATACGGGTTTAATTTAGAAGAGCATGATCCGGCGACCACAGAGATTTATTATACAAAAGAAAATGAGGATTCACGTGTCAGCATCATGAGAAGGCTCAGTCTTGCCTATGCTACACATGGAGCTCCGCTAACTTATCAAATTGCCAACAAAGATGTGTTAGCCGACAAGCTGGTATATGTTCGGGCCGTGGATACTTCTACATTGAAGCCTCTTGCGGGAAGCGGAGCGACCTCAAATAAGGTGCTGGTTAATTTCGTTAACTTTGAATCTACTCCACAAACTGTGAGTGTAAATGTGACTATGCCGAAAAACGGGGTGTATGAAGGGGAACGTTTTGGAAACGGGGATACGTATGAAAAAGCAAGAAGTTATGTAACAGGTAAAAAGGCTACTCCTACGTTAACCTTTACGGAGACCCTTGCTCCAGGAGAGGCTGTGCAGTATATTTTGCAGCCTTCCTCTGAAGTAAAGCCGTCGGCACCTAAAGGATTCAAAGCCGCAGCAACAAAAGGTTTAGCTGTAAAATTAAATTGGTTGGAGGCACCAGGAGCAAGCTATGAGCTGCTTCGCGCTGAAGGTAGCGGCGGGGAAATGAAGGTGGTGGCCACCGATGTGAAGCTTACAGAATATACGGATCATAATTTACGTGAAGGGACGTTATATACCTACGCGGTAAGGGTATCCGGCTCTAATTTACTGTCCGATAAAGTTCAGATTACAGCCACCGGACTGGTTCCTCTGGATCGTACTAAATGGAAGGTATCCTCAAATGTGAATACGGCAGCATCAGCTCCTAGTCTGGCTATCGATGGGGATCGGCGCACGCGCTGGGATACGGGAAAACATCAGGTATCCGGAGAGTATTTTCAGATTGATCTGGGTGAAGCACATGAAATTGAAAGAATAGATTTGGATAGCACGTTATCACCGTTTGATTATCCAAGAGACTATGTAGTCTATATTTCTGACGATGCTCAAAACTGGAAAAAACTCACGTCTGGAAAAGGTACGAAAGAGCTTACTAAGATATCCTTTTCTAAAGTGAAGACGAGGTATGTCAAAATTGTACAGAACGGAGCCGGCGGGAATTATTGGTCTATTCAAGAGCTACAGGTGTACTCCAGAGAATAAGCAATTATTTGAATTTATATAACTGTTAATAGAGCATACTAAATAACCTCAGCGGGATCCTTCTCCCGCTGAGGTTATTTTTGTGCTTTAAATAAAATGGAGGCCTGACATATAAGGTAAAGGAATTGCCTCTGATTCCTCCAAGGAATCAGAGGTGCGAAGCGGGCTCGCTGGATCAAACAGCAGCGAGATCAGCTCCTTGTCGTCCACAGACGACAAGTCGAGGCTACGCTTGCGGCATACTTCCGTCTGCCGCAAAAGCGCTTCCCGGTCTGCGATGCAGACCGTCCCGCTGTTCGCGCCGGCGCTTAAGGAGGCGCCGGCGTCCCGCAGAAGCGCGAGCAGGCTGCGCTCCTGCCACGGCACAGGCACTTGCAGCGTGCCAACGCCGCTGCACAGAGCCGCCTTGGCCAGCAACGCCGCTACCGCTTGCGGCTGGCCGGCCCATTCCACCGCCGTCGCTGGGCTCGGCGCCGGCACATCCGCCGCGGGCACAGCCATCGCGGCGAACCCCTCGATGCTGCCGTCCCGCACGGCTACGAGTGTGCGCTGGGACAAGCCCAGCACACCCGCGTAAGCCTCGGCACCCAGCAGCAGCGCCAGCTCACCCGGACTGTACACCTGTCCGGCTTCGCGTTCATTCAGCAGCCGGTTGACGGCGAAGAAGTCGCCCGGCTGCATGGGCCGCAGCGTCCATTCTTCCCCTGCTGCGGCAGCAAGTGCGTGAGCCGAGCTTGCGTTCAGCTCGGCAAATTGCGTACCGCCGAACGGTACGCATCCCGCTCGGGTATACAGCGAGCGGTCACCCGAGACAAAGATAAGCGATGCGCCGGCATTCGCAGCATGGGTCTGGCATAGCTGTAGAAGCTGACCGGCTAGTCCCTGTCCGCGATAAGCAGGATCTGTGCAAACCGCGCCGATGGAGAACACGTTCAGGAGAGCTTCTCCAGTGCGGATCGTGGAGGGCACTAATCCCATAAAAGCAGCGATGTTACCGTCCTCGGCAACGGCTGCATAAGAGTGAGTGTAACCAGGGCTAAAAATCAGCGGAAACAGCTCTTTCATAGAAGTGTCGCCAGCTTTACGAAAGATGGAATGGGCTAGAAGAGCGGCTTGCTCCAGCTCCGCAGGTGTTATTAATCTCAATTGCATATACAGTCAGCCTCCTTATATGTAAATACGAGTAGGGTAGAAAGGAATTATTTTAAGTATAAGCCCCAGCGGATGAAATCTTCAATCCTGCTTATATTATTCAATGTCTCAAAAGGAGGTGGATAAGGGTAATAACGTACATAAATAAGGAAGCTTATATTTTAAGCTAGAAGCGAAAGGGAAGTGAATAAACGGTGACCCAACTTGCAGATAATATCATATTATTGCTGGCAGCTCTCTTACTTGTAGGTGTGTTTTCCACCAAATTCTCCACTAAATTTGGAATGCCAGCTCTAGTGCTTTTCCTTGCTGCGGGGATGGTACTGAGTCAATTTATCTTTTTTAACAATGCTTCCTTAACACAAATGGCTGGGATTTTTGCGCTGGTTGTTATCTTGTTCGAAGGTGGGATGCAGACCAGTATTAAGGATATCAAGCCTATTATTCGGCCGGCATTATCCTTATCCACGGTAGGCGTATTGTTAACGACAGCTATCGTTGGGGTGTTCGCTAAGCTGATTCTTGAGGTGTCATGGGCAGAAAGTTTTTTGTTCGGAGCTATCGTGGGTTCGACTGATGCGGCTGCGGTCTTTTCGGTATTAGGCGGTAAGAATATTGACAAACGACTGACCTCGACACTCGAAGCGGAATCAGGCAGCAACGATCCTATGGCGGTATTTTTGACAGTATCGCTGATCGAATGGATTCAGCATCCGGATATGGCGATATGGGGACTTGTGCTGTCCTTTATATGGGAGATGGCAGTTGGTTTGGTGATAGGGATTGTACTTGGTAAAGTCGCAGTATATCTTATCAATCGAATTAACCTGGATTCTACGGGACTTTACCCGGTATTGGCAATTGGATTTGCTGTCCTAACCTACGGCTTATCTGCACTCGTTCATAGCAGCGGCTTGCTGGCTGTCTATGTAATGGGTCTTACCCTTGGCAATTCCGAGCTGATGTATCATCGAACCATTATGAATTTTAGTCATGGCTTTGCTTGGATGATGCAAATATTTATGTTTATATTGCTGGGTCTACTGGTATTTCCACAGGAGCTGGCAGAGGTGGCTTGGCAAGGTATATTGCTGTCCGTCATTCTGATGGTTGTGGCAAGGCCAATAGGAGTGTTTATAAGCTTGCTCTTTTCCAGATTCTCTATTCGTGAAAAAACACTAATTTCTTGGGCCGGCCTGCGCGGAGCCGTTCCAATTGTGCTGGCAACCTATCCGCTGCTAGCTAATCTTCCCCACGGCCGACTGTTCTTCAATGTGGTATTCTTCGTCGTGCTGACCTCAGCAGTGATTCAAGGAACAAGCATTTCACCGCTGGCTTCCCGGTTGAAGCTGGTGGGGCAAGAGGATTCAGCACAGCCATCCCTGATGGAGCTGGTCGCCCTTGGCAAGACGGATTCCGAGTTCAACCACATAGGAATTGAACCTTACATGCCCATTGCCGGGCAGAAAATCTCCGATATCGGACTGCCAGATGATATCTTATTTACTGCTATTATCCGGAATAAAAGCATTGTCACCCCCCATGGCAGTACCGTCATTAAGCCAGGGGATACTGTATATGTCTTAAGTCCAAAGAGCAAACGCGATGAGATGAGGGCTTTTTTCCGGAGTCAGAAAGGGAAGACGGCGGAGGAAAATATATCTTTGATTTAAGTCTAGAAAGAGGACGTTATCCAGAGTGTGACAGAGATAATAGGCGTTATAACAAAAGTTATGCTAGAATCGGCAACATGCAAATCTTCAGAGTGGTTGCAAAAAGCAAAAGGATGTGTTAAATTGTATATAGATTTAGAACGAGTCTAAATACAATATAATAAATTAACCATAGGAGGTTTTATTAATGACTACACAACTAAAGAGCCAAACTGAACTGCACGCTGCTTTGAACCGCCAGACCGCGAACTGGTTCCTGCTTGGGGTAAAGCTTCATCATTATCACTGGTATGTTAGCGGATCCCAATTCTTCACGCTGCATGAGAAGTTTGAAGAACTCTACAATGAAGCTGCTGGTTATGCAGATGATTTGGCTGAGCGCCTGCTTGCTATTGGTGGACAACCTGCCTCCTCTATGAAACAATATCTGGAGCTTTCCGATTTACAGGAAGCTCGTGGCGGCGAAGATGCCAAGGGTATGGTAATGGAGCTGGTTAGAGACTTTACAACTGTTTCTAAAGAACTGCAAGCTGCGATTGCTACTGCAGAAGAACTGGCTGATCAACCCACTGCGGATCTGCTGATTGGTATTAGAAGCAGCATTGAGAAACATGCTTGGATGTTGAATGCTTTTATCGCCTAAGACAACATTCTTATAAAGGATAGAACCACAAAGAGCGCCTGCGTATAGGATACGCATGGCGCTCTTTGTTTTGTTGTTTTACTGCTGAACACAACTATTTAATAAACACACCCCCGAAGGGAACTACCTCGCGTAGAAATCGTTTAACAATTCCATCATCGTTGTTATCTCTTTCGAATCGGCGGTTCTGACGTCCTGCCTGAAACAGCACAGGCCCGTGACCTGTCATCTTCCAGTGATAGCTCATATGCTGGCTAGCCAAATGGTTGCCGTAAACGGTGAGCTCCAGCTTGGCATTCTCAGGGTAGGCAATAATGCTGCCTGCATCGACATAAAGGGGGTTGGTCGGGTGCAGTACAGCTTCACAGACCGTACCCTCCGTCAGTATGCCAATCATGCCATTGCCCGAGAATTTCACTTTTACAATGTCCCGTGTAACGAGCACATTCTTCATGCTTAGCACTCGGGTCTCCAGTGAAATACCTATACTGTAGAAGAAGAGATGCTTAAAGTCGTACAGCAGATCGCTTTTGCCATCGAGCTGCAGGATTTTTATGCGATAGCCTGGTGGAAGGGCGGCGACGAAATGGCAAGGACCTGCCATATCGGAACGAATCAACTTTCGCTTGCGGTATATGCCCTTCACATCCATAAATCTGTCCGCTCGTCCTGAGGAAGGACCTTGATAAGCGATAATTTGTTGTGGATGGAGTACATGAACCTCTTCCTTCTCCTCAAGGGAGAAGGCTACGGCTTGTCCGCTTCCACTGTCGCTTTCATCTTGGATATCGATGTTCATAGTTCATCTCCCTCATGCTGTAACTGTGATCTTCAATGAATACGTAAGACTAACGCAGACGGTCGCCTTTTCGCGAACGGTAAAGCATGCTGAAACGAATAAAACGGATCAGTATAAAATAACCTAGGATTAGTCCAATCCCTGTAAAAATAGTCACTTTGATTTTATGATAATATTCTTCACGTGCCGTCCGGTCATTTTTTAATTCATCAACCATCTGCGTTAGTTGGCGATTTTGCTCTTGTAGGCTTTCGTTCTGTATCCGGTAAGCTTCTATCTCCTGCGTGGTATTCGCGAGCTTATCCTTTGCCTGCTGAAGCTCTTCAGCGGTTTGCTGAAAACCTTCCTTTAATTCATTCACTTCGTTTGGCAGCTCGGAGAAATTTTTAACTCCATTATAGATATCACTGAATATATTAGCTTTTGCTACAGGAGCTGGCAGGCATACAGTAAGCGTCAGCAAGAACAGGAGCGAATATAACAGCTGTAGATATGCTCGGGATTTATGTTGCTTCATCTATATAATCACCACCCAATTTAGGCTTGTAGTTCTTTTATTTTAACACAGCTTGACAGCTTCTGACAGCGTACGCCATGGGACTGGTAATGCTTATAATGAAAGTGATTTTTACCTCCTTAAGGTTTTCGTTTACTCATTATTAAACACGATCAGTCCGTGATTATCTCGATTGAGAAGAGGTACTATTTATCGTATACTTTGGACGAAAGGGGCTGCTGTCGATTGAACAAATGGCTTAAAACAATATTGCTTCTGATCGGATCTGCTTTTTTGACTAGATTGATCCCATTTTCATCTTTGTTTCGGAATTTAGACACGATGATTCATGAATTTGGTCATGCTCTGATGACCTTACTACTGTCGGGTAGTGTGCTGAGGATTGAATTATACGCAGATCATAGCGGTGTAACCTATTCAGCCATTCAAGAAGGGGGCAAGGCAATATTAGTTTCCCTCTCGGGTTATTTGCTAGCCTCCTTATTTGCACTTCTGCTCTTCTATTTATACAGTAAGGGACGCCATGATTGGGGCCTTATCTTAGCTACGGGTGTGGCGTTGATTATGCTCCTGCTATACGTGCGAGGAAGCTTTGGCATGATGTGGTTGGGCGGATTTATTGCGCTAAATATTCTAATGCTGGTGGTTTGGAAGAAGGCCAGCAAATATTATTATTTGTTATTGGCCTTTTTAACCTTGGAGGAGTCTGTAATGGGAAGTTTATTTCTGGTATACGCGGCTGCTGTATCACCGTCCAGTGCAGGAGATGCCAGCAATCTGGCAAGAATGACTCCCATACCCGCTATATTTTGGGCTACACTGTTTTTTATATTTTCTCTGTTGTGTGCCAAATGGGCACTGGGACTATTTTTCAAGCGAGAGCGAATGCAGACTAAATTAGGGAGTCGATGAGAAAAAAACATAAAATTTTCGTCATAAAAAGACAAAAGGAGTTGTTTTTACAAGAGTCAGTCTACTAAGCATGTAGAATGACTCTTTTTTTGTCGATAATATAGAACCGAACATACATTCCATGACATGGAGTTGTCCGCCATTATTGGTACATTAATAGAAGACCCAAAAAAAGAAAGAGGTGGAAATAATGATAGAAAGTATTCATCCCGTATTCACATGGAGTCAAAATCGTATTTTTGCAGGCGGCAATCGTAAGGTTATTTTGCTTGTCGAATGGAAAGGGAGTATACCTGCAGAGCACAGCCGACCCAGCAGTTATAAAGTGGTTGCGCGTGAAATTGAGCTGCGGGTTTGGCTTGAACCCCATGTAACTTTTAAGCGTTCGTATGGGTGTGAGTTTGAAGTCGGTGAAGGCAGATCGCTACTTCTTAAGCTTGGCAAAATAAAAACGGGGCAACGAAAGTTTATTGCTTTGGAATTCAATATCTCTACTACTATTGCAGGTAGATATGAAGCTCTTTCCTTACAGTGGAAATATAAAAAGCCAACCGTAGAGCGTGTTCAAGAGCTTCCAGTAAAGGTTCTTGAGCTAGAATACACGCATCATACTCAGGTTCTGAGTGAAACCTGCTGCTTTCACGTAGAGAAACATCTGGAATTGTTAAAAACAGCTGAAACGATTGAGGAGGCAACCACGTTGCAAAATGAAGGACAACATAGTCAAGCTCATGAAAAGCTTTGCCGTCACGCAGATAAATTACTATTACTAGCCGTGCGTTCTGGAGATCCTTTACTACTTAAAGAGGCCGAAATGTTGTATAAACAGATTGGATTCGAGTATCAGAAGCGGGGGAAAACTGCTACTGGAAATTGATATAGGACATACAACTAGAAGATGCATATTGACGAAAAAAGACCTATACATAAATTTGTTTTGTCAGCGGGTTCGGCGGAAAATAATCAGAAGAATTGTAATATAAAATGTGGTAACATAGTAAAAAAGTTCTATCACACTATTACTTTTTTTCATAAAATAATGGGTCTATTTAACCATAAATCAAGGGGAACTGAATATGACAGACCGATTAATCCGACTGATGCGCATTATTACACTTGTTCAAGCCAAGCCAGGGATATTAGCCCGTGAATTGGCGGAACGCTGCGGCAACAGCGAGAGAACGATATACCGGGATATGGACGCGCTTAGCGCCATGCATATTCCTATAACCCACCTTGGACATGGAAAAGGCTATGCTTTTATTGGCAATTTTGCACTTTATCCTTTGGATTGGTCGGAAGAAGAGGCGTCTGCGTTTTCGCAACTACGCTATATTATGGAAGATATTAAACCCGTTCTGCCTATCGATTTTGAAGGCGCTTATGAAAAAGTAGTTGCAGCTGAATACAAGCGAAAGGCGGAGCGGGAAGAAACGATAGAACGTGCAAGAAGAGAAGCAGGTACAAGCTGGTTGGAAAGAAGCGGTGCACAGATGGAGCATCAATCTTTTTTAACACCTATATTGGAGGCTTTATTAAAGCAGAGGAGTATTCAAGCGAATTATTGTGAGAATGCAGTGGAGGAGAAAGAAATAACCATCGATCCTTATTGTTTAGTCCCACTGGAAAATCGTTATCATCTCATTGGATTTTGCCATCATCAGGGTGTTATTCGTACATATCATATCAACGATTTTTCAAACGTGAAGCCACTAAACCGCTGCTTCTCAAAGGAATCATTTGATTTGCAAGCTTTTATGAAGCAAAAATGGTCACTTGACCGCGACAGTTTGCAGGTAGAGTTTAAAGTGAAATTTTCGGAGCGAATCATGGAAGGGCTTAAGAGAGAGGATCTGCCCTATAAGCCGAATAAAGTAGACCGTCAAGCTCGGTGTTGTTATTTTAAAGTCGCGTTGGAACAAGATATTGCGTTTGTCCGCTGGATTAAGAGATTCGAAGAGGATGCTGAAATCATAGAGCCGTTATATTATCGTGAAGTGCTCAGGCAGCAGTTGGAGAAATGGATATCACAATATAAATAAGATGGATTCTCACCTTCAAATGAAATATTCGTTTACATATATTGTTACAAATCAAAAATTATAGAATATTTCTCTTGTTTGGTGAGTCTTTTTATAATATCATCATACATTAAATAACATAATTATAATTTATAGGGTTATTTTTATCCTCGAATTTGACCTTTGTTCAATTTTATATAGAAGAAAAGTATTCTCAAGATTCATTTGATTCTTAAAAATGAATATATTAATCCGGGTGAGGTTCCTGGGGGAGTGGATTATCCATTATGTTGAATGTACTGGGCTTTAACGTGAAGAATTAATATCATTCGTGTTAGGTGTCTTTGCAGCCCTATTTAGGGGTGTCAGAGGCATCTTTTTTGTGTGCAAAAAGCCAAAATCATCGTTGTATATTGTCTAATTATAACAATATATAACTAAACATATACAAACACAACTGTACTTATAGAAAAACGAAAAACTGTATGCTAGAATAGCATCTAAATATATACATACGAAATTGGGAGGAATGGAAATGTTTAAGAAATGGGCACTCTCCGTGATGGGGATATTGGCAATCCTTCTGGTTGTGAATTTATCTGCAGGTTCAGGTGTAGAGGTGCAAGCAGCCACCAAGAAGACCGAAATTATTGTTTCCGCAGCGGCTAGTTTGCAAGACAGCCTGGATAAGATTGCTCTCCTTTATGAAAAGAAACATCCCGATATTGATTTGGTTTTTAATTATGCAGCATCCGGCACTCTGCAAAAGCAGATTGAGCAAGGGGCCCCGGCGGACCTGTTCTTCTCTGCAGGTGATAAACAGATGAATGCACTGGTGGAAGGTGGACTTATCTCCGATCATAAGGTTCTGCTTAAGAATCAATTGGTTGTAGTTGTACCCTCAGATTCAAAGGTCAAATTAACTACGATTACTCAGCTTACG
This sequence comes from Paenibacillus sp. FSL H7-0918, assembly GCF_038007025.1. Lineage (NCBI taxonomy): Bacteria > Bacillati > Bacillota > Bacilli > Caryophanales > Paenibacillaceae > Paenibacillus > Paenibacillus sp. FSL H7-0918. The sequence goes on along the minus strand of NZ_JBBOWJ010000002.1, from coordinate 922,467 downwards.
GATAAAGCTTTTAAGAAGGTGGCAGTGGGACAGCCTGAATCTGTGCCGGCGGGTCAATATGCGCAGCAATCGCTGGCAGCGAAAAAGGTATGGGATCCGCTGCAAAGTAAACTCGTATTCGCCAAGGATGTGCGTCAGGTTCTCTCTTATGTAGAAACAGGAAATGCCGATGCCGGTTTTGTCTATAAGACAGATGCGCTTACTTCAAAGAAAACTAAAATCGCTTTGACGGTCGGTCCACATGTACACAAAGCCATTAATTATCCGGCAGGCATCGTGAAGAGCTCGAAGAATCAAAAGGCAGCTAAGGAGTTGTATAGTTACCTTCAGAGCAAGGAAGCTAATGATATCTTTGTAAGTTATGGCTTCCTGCTTCCTTAAATAGAAATTACGAGTAGAAGCGGGTGGAATAAGGTTGGAAATAAACTGGACTGATTTCTTCGCCCCGGTATGGCTTTCCGTAAAAATATCTGTGATTACCAGCATTATTGTATTCATTTTGGCCACAGCTGCTGCGAAGGCCATGGCAGGCCGGAAGTTTCCTGGCCACAGCTTGGTAGAGACTATAATGCTGCTTCCGCTCGTTTTGCCGCCGACGGTCGTAGGATTTGTGCTTTTAGTTATTTTAGGCCGACGAAGCTGGATCGGCAGATGGTATGAACAGATGACGGAGCAGACGATCCTGTTCACATGGGGGGCAGCTGTTATCGCTGCTGTAGTTGTAGCTTTTCCACTCGTATATCGCACAGTGAAGGCGGGTTTCGAAGGGATAGAAGCAGATCTTGAAGATGCAGCGCGGGCACAAGGGGCAAGTGAACTGCAGGTACTGCGCTATGTCACGCTGCCGCTTGCGGGCCGGTCGCTGGCAGCCGGTTATGTTCTTGGCTTTGCCCGCGGTCTTGGGGAGTTTGGCGCTACCATCATGGTAGCTGGCAATATTCCGGGCCGTACGCAAACCTTACCCACAGCGATCTATGTTGCGGTAGATGGAGGCAATATGACGCTCGCGTGGATGTGGGTATGCTCAATTATTGTTATTTCAGCCGCTATGCTGATGTTTGTGAATCGGCGTTCTTAAAAAACACCAGACAGCGATTCTCCGGTTATGGGAGAGTTGCTGTCTGGTGTTTTGGGTTTGAAGCGGGCGGCTTGAGCAGATGCTGAGCAAGTGGAAACCCGGCGACTTTGATGCAGCTTTTAGCGCCGCCAAATTTTGATGGAGTCTGTGAGTTAACTGCATTCTATACAGTTATTCGGTCTGCATAAGGGAACGTTCTAACTTTAATTGTATTCTATACAACTAAAACGCGAAAAATCACCTATGAGGTAGTAAATCAAAAGAAATAGGTGTACCAAATACAGTTATATCTAATTTGCTAGTTGTTCGAAGTAATATAGTTGTACGAAATACAGTTAAACGCTTCTGCAGATTGCTTCCTTCTTCTGTCTGCGACCATTAAGTCTCATAAATAATCGTCCCAGTTTCCGTGAGATCATATCCGTGAATGGATCCAAGCTCACTCTGGAAGGCTGGTGAACGCAAAATATCAATCACGGCAGCGATCCATTGCTCATGCTCCGGTTTTTTTATCATCACCAGGTCGTAGCACTCCTGAATCATAGGAATAAAATCAACGCCGTCGACAATCTTGGCGGCTTTCTCGGTGCCGATGGCTACATCAGCTTCTCTCCGGGCCACTTTACCGGCAACTGCCAAATGGCTGTTCTCCTCGTTCATATAGCCTGATAGGCTGGCTGCTGGAATGCCATGCAATCGAAGCTGTTCATCCAATAATACGCGTGCACCTGAGCCTCGTTCTCTATTGATCAGCGTGAGTCCATCCTGCTCTAAGTGAGACCATTCCTGAATACCTCTGGGATTCCCTTTTTGTACGTATAAACCAGCACTTCGGGTTAGCAGGCGAACTACAACATAAGAACATCCGACGAGTATTTTACGGATATAGGGTAGGTTGTATTCTCCAGTATCCCCGTCGAGTAAATGTGTGCTGACAATGTCCGATTCCCCTTTATACATGGCAATCAGGCTGTCTAGACTTCCGGCATAAGAACGAAGAGGACGTTCAGTAGGCAGAGCCCGTTCTAAATAGGTAGCTAGAATATCCAGTGACATATCCTGACCTGTAATCACCAAGCTGTGTCCTACAGCTTTAAGGTGAGGAGATTGTGCTGGCATTTGAGCTGGATTTGTACCGGAAAAGGCCAAGGGGATTGCTGGTGGAGTCTGGCCCATTATAGTAGTAGGGTTAGCGGTAGACACCCCACTCCGTGTATTTTGTTTGTAGGCTTCTAAATCGGATTGATCCACGCGCATTTGTTTTCCTACACGGTAGGAGGGGAGCTCCCCTTTTTTAATTAGATCATATACTTTTAATTTTGATATTTTTAATAAGCGGGCAATTTCCTCTGTCGTATAGGATGTATTATCGGACATCACAAAAGCCTCCAGAACTTCATATTAGGACAAGACTACCCTATTTTGAAGTCCTGTGCAATTAGGCTATTGTTGTTTCCCAGCCTGCTGTGTACTGGATAATTTGATCAACTCAGAGACAGTGACAAATCGAAAGCCTTTCTTTTCTAATTCGGGCAAAATAATTTTAAGCGCTTCTCTAGTTTGTGACTGCCCGTGCACATGATCATGAAACAGAACGATGTCTCCATTTCGTGCATTTCGAATGACCTTGTTCGAAATACTGTATACCCCTGGGCGATTCCAGTCACGTGTATCTTGATGCCAGGACCATAATATTGGCTTCAAGCCCATATTGTTAGACAGATCTACTAAGGTCTCGTCATACATGCCGCCTGGTGGTCTGAACAGTGAACTATGTTTACCGGAGACTTTTATAATCTCTTCTTCGGTCAATTTTAGCTCCTGCTCAAATTGGGCTTCATTAATAGGTCTTTTAAAATAAACGTGATTGTAGGTATGGTTAGCTAATTCATGCCCCTCAGCAATCACACGTTTCGCTACCTCTGGATAGGCTGCAATTCTTTTTCCTATCGCAAAAAAGGTGCATTTCGCGTGGTATTGATTCAATACCTTTAAGATTTGATCGGTTTCAGTAGGGTCAGGACCGTCATCGAACGTCAATGCAATCACTTTTTGGTTAGTATGTACTTCCCAAATCATGTCTCCTCTTTTTTCGTAGTAGTCGCGGTTTTTGCTTGGACTGCCTAGAGCAGAGTTCGTGAAGCATAAAAAGAGTGTAAGGGTGATCATCATAATTTTGCTGCGAGTTTTCATCATTTCACCTGTTTTTTTTATTTTAGAGTGCTCCTTTTGGGGGTCGGTATATTCATAGTTTAAGTTTTGTAAAGACAACCAGTCTTTTTTCGTGCTCTTTCTTCTTTCTACTATACCTTCATGTACAGGTTATGAGATTCATTTTGGCTTCTGATGATTACATAGTTATCGACATGCCCGTTTATAATTAAATTAGCTTTTGTATTTTGATGTGAAAATAGTTATGAAAATGCCTTATAATGAAGTACTATATACAGACATTTGGTTAGGGGTGGGAATATGACACTTATTGAAAAAAGAGAACACCGGCAATATCCGGAGATTACCCGCCTTGAAACGTCGAGAGCTGCTTATGAGCGTGATTATTCACGCCTGATTCATTCGCCTACTTTTCGTAGGCTACAAGGTAAATCACAAGTATTCGGAGCAGGGACGGGTGATTATTACCGTACACGTCTGACTCACTCACTTGAAGTTGCGCAGATTGCCCGTGAGGCGGCGAAAAGTCTGCTGCGATCGTATCCAGAAGTGGAAACCACTAAAGCGGAGAATCCGGGGCTTGTTATCGATCCAGAGGTAGTGGAATGCGCAGCTATCGCTCATGATTTTGGCCATCCTCCCTTTGGACATAAAGGGGAAGAAGTGCTGGATAATATTTTGGAACAGCTTATTGAGAAGAAAACTAACGAAGCTGCGCTGCAATCAGGCGCAACGGGTGTGGATCGGCTGCTGATCCATGAGCAGATGAAGCAACGTTATGAGCATTTCGAAGGCAATGCCCACAATTATCGGCTGATTATGTTTCTGGAGAAGCGTGAAAATATTGATGGCCTAAATCTGTCGGATGCTGTGCTGCTAGGCATAAATAAGTATCCTTTTCCCGGCACCTCGCTGAAGAAGGGGATGTACCTGCACGAATGGGGATATATTTCGGAGATCCGCAAAGAGTGGGGAATACCAGCAGGTAAGAAAACGTTGGAGGCTCAGCTTATGGACCTTTGTGACGATATCGCTTATTCTGCACATGATCTGGAGGATGGGATTAAAGCCGGAAAGATTGAAGTGCATGAACACTTTATGCATGATTCTTATATCCAACGGTTAATCGTGGAGAAAATCACCACGCTCGAGGATTTCTTCTGGAAGGGCTGGGAAGAGGAAGGCATTCGCGCGAAGGTCGAGGAAGTGCTCAGTTCATTTCTTCGGGTTTGGAAGGAAAAAATGCCAACCTGTGAAAACGACTATTCCCGCACTCGACGTGAAGTTAAGGCTTATTGGGTAAGTACCTTTGTCGCAAGCTTGGGAGTGATCCAAGATGGAGACTGGAAGAAGGTCACCTTTATAAAGGAAGGAAAAGAAGATGAAGATATGCTGCGGACCGTCAGTGTGTTGAAAAGCTTCGCATGGGTCACTATGATCCGTGATTTGCGTGTGCAGCGGCTGCAGAAACGTAGTGAGTGGATTTTGCGCCGACTATGGGGAGCATTTCTGGATCCACAGACCTCTAAAGCCATTATTCCATCGGATTGGCTGCAGCGCTTTGAGAAAGATCAGAAGCAGGCAAAGCCGATTTGGACTTGGGAGCATATGGTGATTGATTATATCGCAGGGATGACTGATGCTTTTGCAGAGAAAATATATAATGAGCTGTACGGACTGAAAGTCGGCTCGATTTATGATTTGGATTAGAGGCTCTTAGACAAGTAGTCCCTGCTGTTCATTTAGATCATCTAAATGAACAGCAGGGGCTATTTTTATAAGGATTATTGATTTAAATACCACTCATATGCAGTTTTTTCAAGATTAACCACAAATTCTTCTTTCCCGTCTATATAAGCTCCAATATCCTCTGGGAATTGTTTGGCAAGAGTATCTTTTAAATCTCCGTACTGTTTAACCGCCTCCGGATATGATCGAAGGTAGTCTCTTACAGCCAGATGACGACCGATATCTATCTTATTATCCATTTGGAAGACATGAACATGATGGGTTCTGCTATTTCCGCCTTTTCTGAAATATCTTCTGCCACTGATACCGAACTCACCCATACATTCATAACCAAGTGCTGTCATTTGCTGGTTGAACTCATCTACAGCTTCGATATTTCGTACTACTGGCATTATATCTATGATTGGTTTCGCTTTGAGTCCGGAAACAGAAGTGCTGCCAATGTGGTGAATATCAACGAGGGCATCAGCAAAGATATCTTTAATCTTCTGAGCTTCTTCGTTGAACATTAGACTCCATTGTTCGTTAAATTCTGTGACCGTGACCTTCATTGCACTAACCCTCTCTTTATGGATAACTTTGGATTTTTTTATTATAGAACAGATGTTCCTGTTTTGTAAAGCTTATTATTAATATTGCCGGTCATAATCAACAAGATTTAGAGAAGGTGTGCCTGATGATAAGTAAGACTTCACATTTTCGGTAAAAATATTAACGATCCGGTCAGCGTATTGATCTGTAATTCCAGCGGAGTGTGGAGTGATAATAACCTGCTCCATAGACCAAAGCGGATGATCCTGCGGAAGGGGTTCGGTCTCAAAAACATCCAACCCAGCACCACGGAGTTGTCCGCGATTCAATGCATCGATCAGCGCCTCTGTATCGGTAGTTGCGCCCCGGCCAATGTTAATGTAATAGGAGCCTTCTTTAAACGCGGAGAAGCTGGTGGCATTAAATAAATGCTTGGTCTCATCGGTAATAGGAAGGGTATTGATGATGAAATCGCCTTGACTTACAGCTTCGGATAAACGATCTGTTGTATAGATTTGATCAAAGTCTGCGACTGGCTTACCGGAACGGCTGACACCGATAGTCTTCATCCGGAAGGCTTTAGCAATTCTGGCGGTTTCACTGCCGATCGCTCCAGTTCCAGCTATTACGGCTGTTTTACCGAACAGCTCGCTTTCACTGCCATCAGATTTCCAAATCCGGTTCTGCTGATTGCGTACAGCTGTATGCAAATTACGGGTGAAGAGAAGTATGAACCCGAAGATTACCGCAGAAATAGGTTCGGCATGAACCCCGCTCCCACTGGTGAGCAGGATTCCTTGTTGCTTAAGACGATCGAGAGGAAGCTTCTCAATACCAGCAGACCAGGACTGAACCCAGCGAAGGGAGGACTCGGGGCGAAGGAGTGTATCCGAAATACCTTTTGCCCAGCCAATTACAATTTCTGCTTCTGCAAGCAGCTGCAAATCCGGATTTTTTGCGTCTCCTTGTGTAAATGTATAGCCTGGGGCAGCCGCTTTGATCCTTTCCTGCTGCTGAGATGTAAGTGGTTGTAGACATACTATAGACTTAGTCATGATGTGTTCCTCCTACTTTGTGGTTTAATGGATATGGATCATGTTATAGGTTAAGAATACCAAATCTATTGGAGAAGGTGAAATTGACCATGGATGCTAAAGCATCAGAGAACGAATTAGAACGGCTTTTTTTAGCTGTGAAATTACCTTCTGAGCTGCAAGAAATAGTGGCGCAGGCATGTTCAAAGCTATCTGAAAATTTTGATTTTGCTAAATGGACAAATCCGCAAGATTATCATATTACCCTGCAATTTTTAGGAGATACCCCAAAGGCCAAAATTCCAGATTTAGTGAAATCCTTGAGGCAGACTGCGGGGCAAGGCAGACCCTTCAATCTCTCTTTGGACAAATGGGACACATTTGGTCTTCCAGCTTCCCCAAGAGTCCTGTGGATAGGGGTTTCCGGCGAAATAGAGGCATTAAATCAATTAGCTGCCAGAGTGCATTCAGCGACGTTTCCACTAGGTTTTTCAGGCGAATCCAGGGCCTATAAACCGCATCTTACCGTGGCTCGAAAGTACCGGGGAAAAAATTCATATGATGATAAATTGCTGGAAAATTTACTGAAATTGGATGATGATTGGAACCTAAAAAACTATCAGAGAGACTGGACGATTGATAGTTTTGTGTTGTATGCTACCAGAATGTATGCCATTCCTATGTATGAAATTATTGAAAAGTTTACAGTTTAAAATCGATAATAAAGTTTTCAAAGCTTCCGTTTTCGGTTACATACAATAGGAATGTGCCGTGAAATAGGAGGAATATCATGTTAATTTTTAAACAAAACCGCTATATTGCGTTGCTCGTTGGCGTTATACTAGTGTGTTTCTCTGCCATAAGCTTATTGCAACCCGAACAAGTTGCGGAAGGGAAGATGGACAGGGTGCAGATGGATAAGTTGCAATCCACTAGCCGTGCATCCGTACTTTCTCTTTTGCAAGATGAATCGAAGTCTAGTATAACGAGTAGCATTACGAGGGGCATTACAGAAGTTACACAAGCCAATAAGCTTAATAACACATTCAGTCTTTTAAGTTCCGCTTGGAAACCGGCGAAGGGTGTGGAATGGCTTAGTGTAAAAAAATTAAAACAAAAAAACACAAAAAACACATCGAACGTTTCCATTATTCGGGTGAAGGCTGATGTAGTACAATCCAAGCCAGCTGCGCAAAAAGCGTCGCAATTGGCGGAAACAGCAACAAAGAGTAGTCAGGCGACAGCGAAGACAGTCTCGGCTTCTCAGAAACATCCCCTCACAACATTGTACTTCTCTCGGACAGAGCTATTAAGCCAGGAGCAGCAAAGTAAAGCAACCCGGCGCTACGCTGTATCCGAAGAAGAACTGCTTCTGCTACAAAAAATTGTAATGGCAGAGGCGGAAGGTGAACCGTACAAGGGCAAGGTGGCAGTTGCCAACGTTGTTCTGAATAGGCTGCGGTCAGCCAATTTCCCCGACACGATATATAAGGTTATTTATCAGAAGAGCCAGTTCAGCCCTGTAGCTAACGGGCGTCTTAACCGTGTGAAGCCTAACGATGATAGTATAAAAGCGGTGAATGCTGCACTCTCCGGAGTAAAGGAAGTTCCCGACAATACTTACTTTTTCTTGTCGCTAAAACTTGCACAGGATCTGACCGTACATCATACACAGACTTATGTTAAAACCATTGGCAATCATACTTTTTATAAATAAATTTGGTGGATCTGTGAACCTCAGCGCTATATAGGGTAAACTAAACTATATGAATCTGGAGGTGGAAGATAACCATGAAAATCACTTATTATGGACATTCAGCTCTGCTGGTAGAGACGGAGAACGTGAAGGTTATTATTGACCCTTTTTTGTCAGGCAATCCGAACTCCGGTATTTCACCTGCCAATATTTCAGTTGATGCCGTTCTGCTTACTCACGGCCACTCTGACCATTTTGGAGATGCTGTCGAAATTGCCAAGCAGAATGATTGTCCGATCTTTGCGGTGTTTGAGCTTGCCGAATATTGCCGGATGAAAGGTGCACAAGTAAAGCACATGAATATAGGTGGTAGTCATACCTATGCCGGGATGACTGTGAAATTTACGCAGGCATTTCATTCCTCATCCATTCAGGAGGGCGACTCTTGGATTTATGCTGGACAACCCGCGGGGATTTTGTTGACGATTGAGGGCAAGACGATTTTCCATGCGGGGGATACCGCGCTATTCAGCGATCTGCGCCTCATTGGAGAAAGGAACGCGATTGCCCTGGCAGCTCTGCCTATAGGCGATATGCTAACCATGGGACCGGATGACGCCTTGCTGGCCGCACGCTGGCTGCGGGCGGATAAGGTGATCCCGCTACATTACAATACATTTCCGGATATTGCTCAGGATGGAGCTGATTTCTGCGATCGCCTGCATCAAGAGGGAGTGGAAGGTTTCCCGCTTAAAGCTGGTGAGAGTGTAGAAATTTAAACCAATCCGATTTATATTAAAAAAAGCAGGTAGCCGGGGGAAATTCCCTGACTACCTGCTTATTCTTTAAGGTGTAATACATACAGGTTCTTCATTACGTGCTTGCGCTCTAGAGCCTCTGATTTCAGTTGCCTCGCTTACGGGGTTACCTAACATCTTCAGAACAGTAGTCGCACAGCTTTGCGGTTGATGTTTATCTGGAGCGAGACGTCGTCTGCGTTGCTCTTCCAGAACTGAATATTCACGAAGCATCATAGTGAACCATTTGTTCACTACTTCCGAGTCGAGCACCTCTGCCAGCCCAAGCTCTACGAAATATTGGCAGTTTTTCTCTTCCTGACCTGGAATAGCTTTATAGAAAAGCATCGGAATTCCTTTGGCCTGACCTTCTGTGCAGGTCATCCCTCCAGGCTTCGTGATCAGCAGGTCTGAGGCATCCATCAATTTATTGATTTCACTGCTATATCCCAGAATTTTAACATTGGGATGATTAAGCAGTGGATTGGACTTCATTTTGGCGATTAGCTTCTCATTGCTGCCCATACAGAAGACGAGCTGAATATCATCCATTCTGGCGGTGAGGGAATGCATAATCTCTTTGCCGAACATTAACCCCCAGCCTCCACCCATAATGAGTACGGTTGGGATATCAGCCAATCCCAGTTCCTTGCGCAGCAGCGTCTTGTTGGAGCGTTCCCAGAACTTTGGATGCACTGGGATGCCAGTGACGGTTACTAGCTCTGGAGCGATCCCACGGCCTGTCAGAATGGATTTGACGCGTGGGGTAGATACGAGATAACGATTGACCTCGGAATTTACCCAGCTCCCATGTGCATCATAATCTGTAATTAATGTATACAGAGGCACATTTAATCCACGACGCTTTAGTCTGGAAATGACCGCAGCCGGAATGGGATGAGTGCAGATAATCAAATCAGGCTTTAGCTGTTCGATCACCTGTGAAGCATGTGTATAAAAAATCCGGTGAAGCGCCATTTTAGTCAACGGGTTCAATGATTTATGATATTGTGTCTTATACATCATGCCGACCAGCTTAGGCTGGCTGCTAACTGTTTTGCGGTAAGCGGAAAGAATCCAAGGGGCGACCGTCGGGTTAAGAAATTTCCCCAGCTCGATGACTCGGCACTGGACATCCGGATTCAGCAGCTTTATTCCTTCGGCCAGAGCATAGGCTGCTCCTGTGTGGCCCGTACCGAAGCCTTCCGAAAACAGCAGTACTCTTTTCTTTCGCATAAGTTCACCTGCTACTTTCCTTTTCTATAGAAATGCTTTCCTTCTTCTAATTATACTAGGAAATCTATACTATACTCACATTATACAAGTAAGACGTAAATAGAAAGTTAAAACCCTGCAATAAATAAAAAAATAAAAGGTTCGCCCAAAGTATTGCAAACTAGAAAACAACATGATAAAGTAGTGAATGACCAATTGACCGGATTAGTAAAGTGGTCAGAAGTCAGCGGGAACGATATTTTCTGGAGAAAGGAAGTGTGCACAGGTGGCAGTGGTGGATCGAAGACAGCAGGTGCTTCAGGCCGCAGCGAAATCTTTTTCATTATTTGGCTATAAGGCAACTACAATGGATCAGGTTGCTAAGATTGCAAATGTCGGTAAGGGAACCATCTACACCTTTTTTACAAACAAAGAGCAATTGTTTGACGAGATCCTGCGCGATATGATGATGGAAATGAAGACGATAGCTGAACGGGAGATCAGGCGAGACAGACCTTTCTTTGATAACTTGCATCGTGTGCTGGATGCTCTGCTTGAGTTTCGAAGTGAGCAGGAGCTATTCATAAAACTTTCCCAGGAGAATCGCGAATTCGGTACGCCGCAGGCTGGAGAAGGACTCGAGAAGATCGAGAACGTAGTTTTAGAATATTTAGAACGGGAGGTGCAACAAGCGCTCCAACAGGGAGAAATCAAACCTTGCGATCCCAAAATCGTCTCGGTAGTCATGTTCAGATTATATATTGTATTGACTGCTGAACTGAATAAAACACATACTCCCTTGGACAAGGAACAGATCAAGATGTATTTTCATTTGTTTCTCGCCGAAGGATTGGCACAGTAAGGGTTGATTCAGGATAGGGATGGCGTTCTCAGCATCACTCGATTCGCTTTCCCTTAACAATTCTCAAGATGATTAGGCATTGAAGAAGAGCCGCAAGGCATTTTTTTATACCCTGAATTGACCGAATGGGGAAAACAGTCACTTAGTGTTACGTAATATTTCGCAAACAAAGCATTTTAAAGAGAGCATAAGCTCATAAGGAGAGAACCAGAATGAAATCATTATCCGTATTTACCAAGGATCTTGGCGCAGCCCTTAGAAATCCGAAGGTGCTGATTCCAATGATTGCTATCCTATTTATTCCGGTGATGTACAGCGGATTCTTCCTGAAGGCATTCTGGGATCCGTATGGCAAGATGAATGAACTTCCGGTTGCTGTGGTCAACCAGGATGTCGGCGCTAATTATGAAGGCAAGCAACTACAAGCCGGTAATGATCTTATAGAAGAGTTGAAGGTAACCGACGGCTTCCAGTGGAACTTCGTTTCCCTTGAAGAAGCGGAAGCAGGAATGAAGGACAATACTTATTATATGTCGATCATTGTTCCGGAAGACTTTTCTGCCAAAGCTACTACTCTTATGGATGATGAACCACAGCCGGCAAAAATTATTTATGAGCCAAATGAAGGTTATAACTTCTTGGCTGGTCAGATCGGTGGTACGGCTGTAGCAGAAATTAAAAATAAAGTATCTGCTAAAGTAACAGAAGCTTATGTGGAGTCTGTATTCAATCAGATTACAGAAGTATCTGATGGATTGGGCGAAGCCGGAGATGGTGCTTCCAAGATCGCTGATGGCGCTGGTAAGCTAGATGACGGAGCCTTGAAGCTGAAAGATAATCTACTTGTACTGACAGATGGTACAGGTAAACTTCAAAATGGTGTAGAACCCCTTACACAAGGCGTGACTGATTTGAATGCAGGTGCTACGGCGCTTAAAACAGGATCAACCACGTTGGCAAGCGGATTGCAACAATTGTCTACTGCACATACGCAACTTCAAGACGGTGTTGCCCAAAGTTCTGCCGGCAGTAAACAGCTTAGTGACGGCTTGAAACAAGCTGTAACAGGTGCTACACAGCTTCAGGCGGGAACACAGTCTGCTGTGGATGGTACTTCTAAACTACAAGCAGGAACACAATCTTTAGTTGATGGCAGCGCGAAGCTGGAAGCGGGCTTAACTTCTTCCGTAGATGGCAGCGCGAAACTGGAAGCGGGTTTGCAAGCTTCCGCCGCAGGCAGCACGAAGGTAACTGAGGGTGCTAAAGCGGTAGCTCAAGGATTGGAGCAATTGGCACAGGCTAGTCCTGAGCTGGCACAAAATCCAGCGGTACAGAAGCTGCTGGCAGCTAGTGCAGCCGTGGCACAAGGCAGTGAGCAACTGCAACAAAGCCAAGAGCAGCTGGCACAGGGTGCTACTGCACTCCACAGTGGGCAAGAGCAACTGGCACAAGGTGCAACTCAACTGCACTCGGGGTCACAGCAGTTAGCTGCTGGTGTAACTCAGTTGCATGATGGAGCTAAGCAATTAAATGCTGGTAGCACACAGCTGTTGACAGGACAACAAAAACTGGCACAAGGCGCATCTGCACTTGTAGCTGGTGGCGATAAGCTGAATGCAGGAATGCAACAATTTGGTGCGAAGCTTAAAGAAGCTGCAGCTGGAGGCAGCAAGCTGGCTGAAGGCGGTAAAGCACTTGGTGATGGTACCTCAAAACTGCTTAGCGGTGTAGGCGAACTAGGTTCCGGTATCAGTGCGGTAGCAGATGGTTCGAAAAAACTGGCTGATGGCGCAGGCGAGCTGAAAGATGGTATGGATGATCTGAAATCTGGATCAACAGAACTGGCAACTAAGCTTGGCGATGCTGCTGAAAAAACAGGCAGCGTGAACAAAACAGATGCAATGATGGAAATGTTCGCACAACCAGTTGTGGTTGAGGATAAAGTTGTGAATCATGTTCCGAACTATGGTACAGGTTTTGCTCCTTACTTCCTATCCCTTGGATTGTTTGTAGGTGCTTTGATTTCAACAATTGTTATTCCAATGCGTGATTCGGCTGTCCTTGGTGCTAGCCGTATGAACCGTTTCATCAGCCGTACGCTTACCTTCACAATCATGAGCTTCATCCAGTCTATGCTGGCTGCTGTGGTTGTATTGTACGGACTTGGACTGGAAGTACAAAGTAAACCGCTATTCTTCGTATTTACATTCTTAACAAGCTTAGTTTACACATGGGTAGTTCAAGCGATTGTTACTTGGATGGATCAACCGGGACGTTTCGTTGTTATCGTTATTCTGATTTTCCAATTAACAACTAGTGCCGGAACATTCCCACTTGAATTGATCCCTGACTGGATGAAATTCTTTAATCCACTGCTTCCAATGACTTACACAGTTAGTGGTCTCAAAGCAGTAATTTCTACAGGTGATTTCAGTGCAATGTGGGGAGATGTAGGTATCCTGGCAATCTTTGGTCTTGGATTCCTTGCTCTTACCTTCGCTTACTTCATGACACGTAGCCGTGAGAATGAAGTTGGAGTGAATAGTGAACAAGTTTTGACTGTATAAACTGATAAATTTTTTGAAAAAAAAGTATAAAAAAGCGTCTCCTCTGGGAGACGCTTTTTTTGATTTAAAATCATAAAAACCCTTTTTCTTGCAAACATATTAGAAGGAGTGAAAAATCTTGTAACGCTTTCATTGCATATGCACTTATGCGTTATTTATGTATAATTATGCAACATGAAGTTTTTTTAAACTTTTACTCGCTAAAGCTGTGATGCAAAAACAATTGTTAATCAGCATCATAAAAAAGTTTAAATTGCGCTGATGATACCTCGGTGATAAAATAATAGCACTAATCTGGATTGAATAATTATTAAGATTTTCATGTGAAAAATTTTCCTAACACATTGCATACTTTATAATAGAAAGGTTGCGTTCGATGAAACACACTGAACTGCCCGTAAAACAGGGCCTGTATGATCCCCAGTTCGAAAAAGATGCTTGCGGCATGGGATTTGTAGCTCATATTAAAGGCACACCGTCTCACAATATCGTAAGTAATGCTTTGACAATGCTCTTTAATATGGAGCATCGGGGAGGCCAAGGTAGCGAACCCAACTCTGGTGACGGAGCAGGTATCATGCTTCAAATTCCGCACCGTTTCTTTGCAAGCGAAGCTCAGAAGCTAGGCTTTGCTTTGCCGGAACAAGGCCATTATGGCGTGGGCATGATCTTTTTATCTCATAACGAAGAAGTTCGGGCGCAGCATGAAGCTCTCTTAAGCAATATTATTGCTGAAGAAGGTCAAATAGTACTCGGCTATCGTGATGTGCCTACCTATGATGAAATGCTTGGCAAGACAGCGAAAGCTGCTAAGCCTTTTGTGCGTCAAGTATTTATCGGCCGCTCGGCTTCGGTCACGAATGAGTTGTCTTTTGAACGTAAGCTTTATGTAATCCGCAAACGTGCAGAGCTTGCCATTCGTTACGGTGGTGCAGAAGAGGATGAATCCTTCTATATTCCAAGCTTGTCGTGCCGTAAGATTGTATACAAAGGCATGCTGACTACAGAACAAGTCGGACAATTCTACCTGGATTTGCAGAACGAAGAGCTGGAATCAGCGATCGCGTTAGTTCACTCCCGTTTCAGCACGAACACCTTCCCAAGCTGGGAACGTGCGCATCCCTACCGCTTTATGATCCACAACGGTGAGATCAACACCTTGCGTGGTAATGTGAACTGGATGCATGCGCGCCAGTCATTGTTTAAGAGCGAAGTGTTTGGTGAAGATCTGAACAAGATCAAGCCTGTTATTAACCCGGATGGATCGGACACTGCAATGTTCGATAACACCTTTGAGTTTCTCTATTTGAGCGGACGCTCCCTGCCACAGGTAGCCATGATGATGGTTCCTGAACCATGGAGCAATCATGATAGTATGGATGCTGATAAAAAAGCATTTTATGAATACCACAGTACTCTAATGGAGCCGTGGGACGGGCCTGCTGCAATGGGCTTTACCGATGGGATACAAATCGGCGCTATTCTGGACCGTAATGGCCTGCGTCCTGCTCGTTATTATGTAACGAAAGACGATATGATTATTTTATCCTCAGAAGCCGGTGTACTGGACATTCCAGCAGAGGACATCTTATATAAAGACCGCCTGAAACCTGGACGCATGCTGCTCGTGGATACGAAGGAAGGCCGCATTATCTCCGATGAGGAAGTTAAATCGGCTATCGCCTCTGAGAAGCCTTATCGCCAGTGGCTGGATGAGCATTTGATCAGTCTTGATGAGCTTCCGGATGCACCTGAACTGCCAAATCCTAAGCATGACAATGTACAACAGCTACAGCAGGCTTTCGGCTATACTTTTGAAGACTTGCGCAAGGTGCTTGAGCCAATGGCATCTACTGGTGCTGAAGCTGTCGGTTCCATGGGTTATGATGCTCCGCTCGCCGTATTTTCGGACCGCCCGCAACGTCTCTATAACTATTTCAAACAAATGTTTGCTCAGGTAACGAATCCACCCATCGATGCCATTCGTGAAGAGCTGGTTACATCCACAACGACTACGATTGGACCAGAGCGTAATTTGCTTAAACCGGAACCGGAAAGCTGCCGCCAGATCTCGCTGCAAACGCCAATTCTTTCGAACGAAGATTTTGCTAAGATTCGCCATGTTCGCCGTGCAGGCTTCAAATCGATGTCTATTCCAATTCTTTTCCCGGCTGAGCTTGGGGCAGAAGGATTACGCATCGCGCTTGAGCGCATGAACGAGGCTGCTGACCGTGTTATGGCTAAAGGGCATAACATTCTGATTCTGACTGACCGCGGTGTGGACAGTGAGAATGCTGCGATTCCAGCTCTGCTTGCGGTATCGAGTCTGCATCACCATTTGATCCGCCAAGGAACACGGACGAAAGTTAGTATTTTGCTGGAATCCGGTGAACCACGTGAAGTCCATCATTATGCGCTGCTGCTCGGTTATGGTGTGAGTGCAGTAAATCCTTATCTGGCTTTTGAAAGCTTGGATGACATGATCGGCCAAGGCTTATTGCGGGGAATCTCGCATGAAAAAGCAGTGAAGAACTATATTAAAGCTGCGACTAAGAGCGTAGTTAAGATTCTTTCCAAAATGGGAATTTCGACGATTCAATCTTACCGCGGTGCGCAGATTTTTGAAGCTGTGGGTCTGAACTCTGAGTTCGTGGATCGTTACTTTACTTGGACACCTTCCCGCATTGGGGGGATTGGCCTGGAGGAAGTGGCAACTGAGGCGCTTATCCATCATAACCGTGCTTTTACAGAAAAAGACGGAAATGATAAGGTGCTTGACTCCGGTGGCGATTATCAATGGCGTAATGATGGGGAAGAGCATCTATTCAATCCACAGACGATTCATCTGCTTCAGCACTCTGTGCGTAGCGGGAATTATGATATGTACAAGAAATATGCTGCCCTTGTTCAAGGAGAAAGCGAGAAGCAATTGACGCTTCGTTCCTTGTTGCAATTCAAGTCAGCCTATGAACCGATTCCACTGGAAGAAGTAGAATCTGCATCGTCCATTATGAAACGTTTTAAGACGGGTGCAATGTCCTTTGGTTCCATTAGTAAGGAAGCACATGAGACATTGGCCATTGCGATGAACCGGATCGGTGGCAAGAGTAATACAGGTGAAGGCGGCGAAGATCCAGCCCGCTATATTCCGGATAGCAATGGTGATTCACGTCGCAGTGCGATTAAACAAGTAGCTTCTGGACGTTTTGGTGTTACCTCGAACTACCTAGTTAACGCTGATGAGATCCA
Source organism: Paenibacillus sp. FSL H7-0918 (assembly GCF_038007025.1). Lineage (NCBI taxonomy): Bacteria > Bacillati > Bacillota > Bacilli > Caryophanales > Paenibacillaceae > Paenibacillus > Paenibacillus sp. FSL H7-0918. The sequence continues at coordinate 905,517 of NZ_JBBOWJ010000002.1, read as the reverse complement.
GATTAAAATGGCTCAGGGCGCTAAACCAGGGGAAGGTGGACAGCTTCCGGGACGTAAAGTTTATCCTTGGGTCGCTGAAGTACGTGGCTCAACAGCAGGTGTGGGTCTGATCTCACCTCCACCGCATCATGATATTTACTCTATCGAGGATTTGGCAGAGCTGATCTATGATCTGAAAAATGCAAATCCACGTGCAAACATTAATGTTAAGCTCGTATCGGAAGTTGGAGTGGGTACGATTGCTGCGGGTGTAGCCAAAGGGCGCGCTGATATTATCTTGGTTAGTGGCTATGATGGAGGTACAGGGGCATCGCCGATGAACTCCATTCGTCATGCGGGTCTTCCGTGGGAGCTTGGCTTGGCTGAAACCCATCAGACATTGATGCTCAACAATCTGCGTGACCGTGTAGTTCTGGAAACAGATGGTAAAATGCTAAGCGGCCGCGATTTGGCTGTAGCTGTATTGCTTGGGGCCGAAGAGTATGGTTTTGCCACTGCTCCGCTAGTATCTGTTGGCTGTATAATGATGCGTGTCTGCCAAATGGATACTTGTCCGGTTGGTGTAGCTACACAGAATCCGGATCTTCGTAAGAATTTTACCGGTGATCCGCAGCATGTAGTTAACTTTATGACCTTCGTGGCACAGGATCTACGTGAAATTATGGCAAGTCTCGGCTTCCGTACAATTGAAGAGATGGTAGGCCGTACCGATTGTCTAGACGCAACTCAGGCGTCGAAGCATTGGAAGAAGAAAGGCATAGATTTGAGCAGCCTGCTGCATACACCGGAATTACCGGAAGGAAGCACACGCTTCCGCAGTAAATACCAGAATCATGGTCTGGAAGAGACACTGGATGTTTCGCAGCTGCTCGACCTGGCAGCACCTGCACTGGAATCAGGTACGGCTGTTGAGGCATCACTGCCAATCACGAACGTTAATCGTGCCGTCGGAACTATCCTTGGCAGCGAGCTGACCCGCAAGTATGGGGCCGCAGGTTTGCCGGATGATACGATTCGGCTTCATTTCACCGGTTCTGCTGGTCAAAGCTTGGGTGCATTCGTGCCTAAGGGAATCACGCTTACGGTGGAAGGAGATTCCAATGACTATGTAGGTAAAGGATTGTCGGGTGGTAAGATTATTATCAAGCCATCTCCGAAAGCTACCTTTGCTGCTGAGGACAATATCATTATCGGAAATACTGCATTCTACGGTGCAACAGGTGGAGAAGCTTATATTAACGGTATCGCTGGTGAACGTTTTGCCGTCCGTAACTCCGGAGCGAAGGTTGTTGTAGAAGGCGTGGGTGACCACGGCTGTGAATACATGACTGGAGGCCGAGTGGTTGTCCTTGGTGAAACTGGCCGTAACTTTGCGGCAGGGATGTCAGGCGGCATCGCTTATGTCTACGACCCAGATAGAACCTTCATCGGCCGCTGCAATCTCGAAATGGTACTACTCGAGAGAGTGGAAGAGTCTGAGGAGATCGAAGAGCTGCGTGAGCTGATTATCCGCCATACCGAGCTTACAGGTAGTGCGGCTGGCGCACGGGTACTGAATCAATGGGCAGATAGCTTGCCGAACTTCGTTCGTGTCATTCCGAAGGATTACAAACGGATGATGGAGCAAATTCGCAAGGTAGAACAAACCGGATTGACCGGAGAAGCTGCGTTGATGGCTGCATTTGAAGCAAATATGCGCGAGCTTGCCCGTGTTGGCGGTTAAACTGTTGTACTTGAATGAAATAGGAACTAAATGAATAAGGGGACCTGACTCTTCCTAATACCGGAGAAGTCAGGTTCCTTTTTTAACTGGCAGACTCTTATCCTCTAGTGATTTTCGGAAAAAAGGGTATATGTGGTAAACTAGGTTATAGATGAAAGGAAGTGAGACTATGTCGAATACAGAAATATTGATGGAGCCTGTTGCCCGCCTGCAGGGAGTCACCAAAAAAATCGGCTCGAAAACGCTGGTGAGCGATTTAACGCTGGACATCCCGCCTGGACAAATCTTCGGTTTTTTGGGACCCAACGGAGCAGGTAAGACTACTACAATACGGATGATGGTAGGATTGATTTCCATTAGTCGTGGAGACATCTTGATCTGTGGCCGTAGTATTAAAAACCATTTTGAAGAGGCTATCGCAAATATAGGGGCCATTGTAGAAAATCCAGAGATGTACAAGTTCCTCACCGGTTATCAGAATCTGCGCCAATATGCACGGATGGTGCCAGGGGTAACAAAGCAACGGATAGATGAGGTTGTCGAGCTAGTCGGACTAGGTCAAAGAATTCATGACAAAGTTAAGACCTATTCGCTAGGTATGCGTCAGAGGCTGGGAGTGGCTCAAGCACTGCTGCACAGACCCAAGCTGCTGATTCTAGATGAGCCAACCAACGGGCTGGACCCACAAGGGATACGCGAGCTCCGAGACTATTTACGCCGTTTATGTCAGGAAGAAGGAACAACTGTATTCGTCTCCAGTCATTTACTTTCCGAGATGGAGCTCATGTGTGACAGCGTTGCGATTATCCAAAATGGACGACTGGTGGATGTGAAGCAGCTGAAAGGGGTAGGCAATACTGTAATGCCTCTGGGAGAAACCTTGTTCGAGGTTGATAATGCTGAGGCTGCGTTAGCCCTCATTGGACGTGGAGTATTTAAGAGTGGGGGACTTGTGCTTGAGGCAGAGCGTGAGGAGATTGCAGAATTAAATGCCAAGCTAGTGGCAGGTGGGATTAAGGTGTATAACATCAGAACCCTTGCCCGTACGCTGGAGGATCAATTCTTAGAGGTTACAGGAGGTGAAGGAATTGGGTGAGTTTACAGCTCTCATACATAATGAGAATATCAAAATATACAGCCGTGTCCGCACATGGATTATGCTGCTTATTCTTGCAGTGATGAGCGTGCTGCTTCCTGCGCTTATTTATTTCACAAGCGAAGGCGATTCATCGCTTATGGGGCTTTGGGACAACTTTCAGATGACGGTGAGTATTGCGTTCTTCTTGAATACAATCTTTACCGTTGTAGTGGCTTCTGACTCCGTAGCGGGCGAATTTACCTGGGGAACCATTAAGCTGCTGCTGATTCGCCCGTGGAGTCGCTCCAAGATCCTGCTCTCGAAATATATTTCCATGGTGTTATTCAGTTTGCTTAGCACCGCAGTATTGATTGCTTTTGGGTTTGGTGCTTCGTTAATCTTCTCCTCATCTTCGGGAGATACGATGTCATCCATTACGGCTTGGAGTCCAGCGGAATATTCCTTCCTAGATCTCCTATGTCGTTACATTGAGCTTTTCCTGACTGCTGCTCTGGCTTTCATGGTATCTAGCGTATTCCGCGCAAGTGGGCTGGCTATTGGATTATCCTTATTTATTATGTTTGCCAAGAGTATTTTTACGGTTATTTTTAGTCCAGAACGGTTTGAATGGGCCCAATACTTAATCTTCACACATATGGATCTAAGAGGTTACCTATTGTCGGATACGGGTCCGGGGGGCTCAACACTTGGCTTCTCCATAGCTGTATTAGCGGTGTACTATATCCTATTCCTGGCCATTTCCTGGATTGTCTTCCGTAAAAGGGACGTTGCTTCATAGAAATAAGTCTAGCCGGCTTCAAGTGTTCCTTGAGCTTTGGAGGAGCGCTTGGCTGCCTTGTCCTTTTTCATATTACTTTTGGGCTCACCTGCTTTTTCAGAGGTGGGCTGTTCTTGCATGGCAATGGAGCCATTCAGGAGGCTGCCTTCCATAATGCTAAGTGCTCCTGCTGAAATATTGCCATGCAATTCTCCGGTTCCGGTCATAATGAGTCTGCGATCAGCCGTAACATCCCCGTATACTTTGCCGGCAATCACGATTTCTTCCGCTTTAATACTGGAGCGCACTGTTCCTTCTTCTCCTACAGTCACGACACCACTGCAAATAATCTCACCGCTAAAGGTACCCTCAATCCGCAGGTTTGTATCACATTGCACCTTACCCTCCAGTGTTCCTCCATGCCCAATTAGGGAATCGGTAGATTTAAAGGGGACACGCTGCTGCCGTTTGTTCCACATTTATAAATTCCTCCTATTTTGAAATTAAATGCAACCCTTTAGGGTTTGACATACGCCAAAGGGTTGACTGTTTTATTCTGCTTCACAACCTGAAAATGAAGATGAGGACCTGTGCTTCGGCCAGTGCTTCCAAGCAAGCCGATTTTCTGCCCTTTGCTAACCTTGTCTCCCGCAGATACGATCATTCCGTTCAAATGCATGTACCAGGTTTCCAATCCATTTGAATGCTTAATCACGATGTATTTTCCGCGTGCGCCCATTTGTTCCGCAGTAATAACCTCGCCATCTAAGGCAGCATATACAGGATCACCGATGTTCCCAGCAATATCGACACCGGAATGGAACGCAGACAAACCTTTGAATGGATCTGAGCGGTAACCGAAGCTTGAAGAAATGACTTTGGACTCGGTAGGCCAGAGCGGTACAGCGTTAAGTTTAGCCTTTTCTGCACGGGCCTTTTGAGCTTGCAGATTTGCCTGTACGTTATTCTCATGCTCTGCCTGTGTGATCGTCTGTGTGATACTTTCCACCATTTCATCAAGCATCCCGTGAATCTCCTCAAAGTCATCCTTAGTTTCTTCCACCAAGCTCGTAGCGTCGTTCTGATACACCGCGATGTATTCTCCACCAACCTGCGGGGTGAGTGTTTTTGGAAGGGCTGCGGTGATGGCCCCAAAGCGGAAACTTATGGCGGATAGAGAAGTGGAAGATGAGTTCTCTTCTGTACTCTGCTTAAAGGAAGTCTCTTTAGGAACAGGAGAAGAAAGACGGTTCGATAAACCTAATGTTGAATTTGAAGTGGCCGATCCAGCTTTTGATTTTTCTGTTGCGGATTTCTCCGGTTGAGATTCATTCGTGTCTGTAGCGGCAGCAGCACCTTTGCTTTTGTTAATCAATGCTTGCAGCTCCTGTTCCAGTGCATTTACACTCTTCAGCTTGTCTTTAATGTTATCTGCCTCTTCCGAAAGTTCGCTGACCTGGCTACGAAGCTGTGTTAAATCTTTATCCTTGTCGGCGACCTTCATTTCCATGCGGAGATTGGTTAGCGATAGTGCGGCTGCCTCGGCTTCTAGCTGTGAGATGGACTGAGAGGCATGGAAATGCATAGAGGTGACCAGACTGGAGATAGACAGGGCTGCTGCTGCCGGTAAGGCGAACGCTAGCGGTTTGGAGATGTGGAGCTGTTTGACTGGACGTCCGGCATCCCTTACGACAAGCAGCGTAATCCGTTTATGATCTGGCTGACTCTTCATGGCTTCTCCTTTCTGCGGCTTATGGCAGCCGCTTGCGATACCTGAGGCTAACGATTTTTCTTCCATTAGGCTCATCCGAATTGTCCTACTACTCTATGTATTCCATATCTTTCAGGAACATGACAACGGTTTGTTTGAATAAAGAAGGAGAGTTACGGCAAAACCTGTACTAGAGTCATCGCAGAGAGTCTATTGCATCTGTTTTTATTAATTGAGGGGGTAGAGAATTGAAGATTTTCGCGATAATTCTAATTCTTTTTATCATACAGATTGCATTGATTGTATTTCTGGAGTACCGACGCCCGCAAAGGGCTATAGCATGGTTGTTTATTTCCTTCTGTTGTCCACCGCTCGGTCTGGCATTCTATTATTTTCTAGGTCGTGACTACAGACAGAATAGAAAATTGAACAAAAGATGTACTTCACTCTTCCGGGAAATCCGTTCGTATGTCACTGGTAAGATTAAGGTAGTAAAACAAGCGTCGGATACTGGAAACGCTCAGTTTGAGAATAACGAGGGTTTATTGGTTTTGCTTGCAAAGCTCTCGGAAGGGCCTATTACAGGCCATAACAAAAGCAGAGTGCTGTCAACTGCAAGAGAAGCTTACGACGCTATGCTGGAAGCCATGGAAGAGGCAAAAGAACATATCCACATGCAATTTTATATTTATCGTGATGATGAGATCGGAGAACAGTTTCAGGACGTTATGATTCGAAAGGCGCGGCAGGGAGTAAAGGTGCGTTTGCTTTGTGATGGACTGGGCAGTCATCGATTAAGCCGTAGGTTTATTCGAACCCTGAGAAATGCCGGGGTGGAGTTCCACTTTTTTTTACCTCCGATTAGTTCTTTACTGGATCGTCGGTTTAATTTCCGCAATCATCGGAAGATCCTAGTGGTGGACGGATTGATTGGTTTTACGGGGGGAATGAATATCGGTGATGATTACTTAGGAAAGGACGCCAAGATGGGTTACTGGCGCGATACCCATCTGCGTTTAGAAGGAGATTCTGTTTATTATATTCAGTATGTCTTCCTGAAGGATTGGAGACTGGCCTCTGGTGAAGGTATGAGTCATCCTCGTTTGTTCCCTGAGCACTCTTGCAAGGAGCAAGAGGCCGTGCAGATTGTAGGAAGTGGACCGGATGCTGCGATTGATGCTTCTCAGGAGATGTATTTTGCCGCTTTTTGCTCTGCTAGGGAACGGATCTGGATTACTTCACCGTATTTTATTCCGGACCCTGCGATTTGTCGTGCTTTGAAGAGTGCAGTCCTTCGTGGAGTGGATGTTAGAATCATCATTCCGGCAAAGCCTGATAATAAGCTTGTTTATCATGCTTCTTTGTCTTATCTGGAGAATTTACAAGATGCAGGCGTGAAGTTCTATCGCTACACCAAAGGATTTATGCATGCTAAAGTCATGATTGTGGATGATCTGCTGGGTACGGTGGGAAGTGCGAATCTGGATATGCGCAGCTTCTATTCTAATTTCGAAATGACAGCGGTTTTGCTGCATCCTGAGACGATAGCAGAGCTAGTCGCGGGTTTTGAAAAGGATCAAAAGAACAGTGAATTCATTGATCCTGTAAAATTTAAGGAGAGAGGGAGAATTGTCAAACTCGGTGAAGGGCTATGTCAGTTGTTATCACCGCTGTTATGACCGGAAAGAGGACTAAATCTGAATTTTTCGAAGGATAGTACGTGTTCCATTCATTATTAGAGCATATTTTGTGATATAATAATTGTATAAGAAGAAATGTAAGAAAGTATAGATTGTAGTTATACTTCCGAATGTTTCAAAACTATACTGTTAAATTGTAGGGGGAGTTCTATGAATGTGAGTCCACAAATGTTTACCAAAGAGGAGCAGAACAAACTGCAGAAGACCGGTGCCCATAAAATGGCTAAGTTCGCGCAGCGTATGATCATGTTATCCGTAGGGGCCGCCATGATGGCTGTTGCACTTGAGATATTCCTAGTACCTAATCAAATGATTGATGGCGGGATTACCGGTATCTCCATTATTTTATCACATTTATTTGACATTCCTCTGGGTATATTATTGACACTGCTCAACCTTCCGTTCCTGTTAATCGGTTATAAGCAAATCGGTAAGACATTTGCCTTATCTACCTTATATGCGATTTTACTTATGTCTATCGGCACTTCAATGCTGCATCATGTAGAGGCCTTTACAGTTGAACCGATGCTTGCTGCCGTGTTTGGCGGTATCATTCTAGGTGTAGGTGTTGGATTGGTTGTACGTTTCGGGGGATCTCTAGACGGTACAGAAATTGTTGCGATTTTGGTAGCCAAGAAGCTTCCCTTCTCTGTAGGTGAAGTAGTTATGTTCTTCAACCTGTTCATCTTGTCCGGAGCTGGATTTGTGTTCGGTTGGAATAACGCGATGTTCTCCCTGATTGCTTATTATATTGCATTTAAGGTTATTGACATCACCCTTGAGGGTCTGGATCAATCGAAATCAGTATGGATTATCAGTGATAAATTCCGCGATATCGGGGAAGCTCTGACTGAGCGTCTTGGACGTGGTGTTACTTATTTAGATGGAGAAGGCGGATTTTCCGGTGAGAACAAGAAAGTGATCTTTGTAGTTATCACCCGTCTGGAAGAAGCTAAGCTTAAAACCATTGTTGAAGATTGGGATTCTGATGCATTCATCGCAATAGGTAACATCCATGATGTTAAAGGTGGCCGCTTCAAGAAGAAATCCATCCACTAGCGTAGCTCTTAAGTATCATTAACTGAAAGAAGGTATTTTTACGGATAAAAAAGCAATAAATACGGTGAACAAAGCTCGGCCTGCCGTATTCTTATATAGTATACCTTCTGTCCTTGAGTGGGACGCCAAATAAGCTCGTAGCATGTAGTTGATGCTGCGGGCTTATTGCTGTTTTTAGGGTCTTTTTTCTATGGGATTGCTCCTTTATGGGAGCTTAGCAATGAGCTGTTCAACGGGCTGTGGGGGCACTTTCTCTAAAAGATCTCCCATACGCAGAAGGCGTTCCTCGATATTGAGCAGATGAAAATTAGAGGGAGATACATTTTGCTGAACCTCCTCCCAGAGCAAGGGTGTAGAAACTGTAGCAAATGGTCTTGCGCGTGGTGTGTAAGGTGCAGCTAATGTTTTGCCGCTATAATGCTGAAGGTAGTCAAAATAAATTTTATCTCCGCGATTCTTTTTTAGACGTTCCAGGGTGAACAGGTTGGGATGCTTTTCGGTGACATAACGACCCACAAAATGCCCGATTTTCCGCAATCCATCAAAAGTAACGCCAGTCTCGATAGGGACGATGATTTGCACCCCGGTAGCACCGGAGGTTTTGGGTACAGAGGAGAGGCCAAGGGAGGTTAAGACCCCTCCAACGATCGCAGTTGCTTCCATGATGCGAGGTTCGATTTCAAGTGACGGATCAAGATCAATCATCCACTCACAGGGCAGCTCGCTGCCTACATAATGCAGGGAAGGGTGGAATTCCAAAGCGGCGAGATTTCCCAGCCAAATCAGCTCAGGTAAACCTTGCAGCTTGATATAGTTAATATTCTCGTGCACAGCGGTTTGGACAAAGGCCGGAAGCGGATCAGGTGCATTTTTTTGATAAAAGGACATTCCAGAGATGCCGTGCGGATAACGAATGACGGTAAGCAGCCGGTCTCGGCAATAACGCAGCAGATAGGGAGAGAGTGCAGCGAGCTTTTGCAGATAAATCCGTTTGGTAATGCCACATTCGGGCCACAGCAGCTTCTCTGGGTTAGTGATGATGATTTCTTCTCCGTCTATGGTAATTGTACCTTTGATCGCTGCCGGCATCGGGGAAACTCCTTTCTGTGATAGGAATGAAGGTATTATGTGTCAGTCTGCTCCTTTTCATGAAAAAAATATTCCCATAGTGTCCCTTTTGGATGATCATAAGACTTATAAGGATATACGTTAATGAGAAAGGGGAGTTTGCTGATTTTGGACGGGATCGAGCACACTGTTGTTCGGGTACAGGCAGGCGAGGTAGATTCCTATGCCTTGATCGTCGAGGCTTTTCAAAAGCCGATTTACCGCTATTGCTGTCGGCTGCTTGGGAGCCGTACTGAAGCGGAGGATGCAGTACAGGAAATTCTGGTAAAGGCATATCAGCATATAGGCACATACCGCCCTATCGCGAGCTTCTCTTCATGGCTATATAAAATTGCCTACCATCATTGCCTCAGTCTGATCCGCAAACGTCAAAGCCAAATAAAGTTTATGGCGCTTTTTCAACCAGATCCGCCTGCAGAAAGCCCGGAACAGTTGATGGACCGTTACATATTTAACGAACATCTGACTTTTGCCCTCGAGAAGCTGAAGACAGAGGAGCGAAACCTGTTAGTACTTAGAATCTTTGAGGAACAGAGCTTCCCGGAGATTGCGGAGATTCTGGATAAGAATACTGATGCTGTGAAGAAAAAATACAGGCGAACGATTACGAAGCTTGGCAAAATGCTGAATGCTCAGAAAGGGGGAACGGAATGGTGCGGCAACGAGGCTTTGTTGAAGAGAAAATGATCAAGAAAATGGATGCGGTAGGGAGCTGCGAAGAGCTGGATGTAAAAGCAGCTGTTATGAAGCGGGTAAGAGCAATTCATGAACAACAGAATAGGATTGACGGTGAAAGGACGAACATCGTTATCGAGCTGAATCCGTTTCCAGAACCGGAAGATCCTATTATGCAGAAGCAAAAAGAGATGCCCCAACACCCGTCTAGGTTTAGAAAAAGAGTGCTCACTGGAGTCTCCGCGGCTGTATTGCTGGGGATTATCGGGTTGGGTGCTTTTCAGCTATCTGCTGATGGAGATTTATCGGAACAAGGTAGCCAGGTTACAATTGATATCTCAAAACCCCAAGGTGGTATTATTACACTAGTGAACAGCGGAGGGAAGGCTGTTGTGAAGACGGTGCATAATAATACGCCTGATCCGACAACCTCGCCTGCGATAGAAAAGTATCAGAGCTTATCTATGACTTATAAAGAGCAAGTGCTTGCTCGTTTAAACACTGGGGAAATGGCTGCTTATTATGTGAAGGATGCTGAATTAAATAAGCTGGAGTTAGGGTTAGGCTATGGAAATCAATTGCAGTTTGCTTTTATTTCGCCGGTGTATTCGAAATATCAAGACTTCGTAAAAGAATTAAAAACGGTTGGCGATTTCTGGCCAGGGTTGCCTTCCTCGTTAGCTGATGGTTATGAATTCGAGCAAGGAACTTTTAATGCAGCTCCCCTATACAAGTCGCTAGACACAGAATATGAAGAAATCCTTGAACAATTTCAAAAAAAGGCTACAACCGATAAAACTGGACAAAACTTGTTTATGGAGAAGATAGCTGCAAATTCCATAGATAATGCTGAGGTTACCTACCACAACGGAGATCAAAGAATTACACTATCCTTAAGGCAGAGTGTTTTTAAGGGTTATAACATGCAAGTGTCTATCTTGGAAGGCCAGACTGCTGAAAAATGGTCTGTGACAGGTACAGGTAAAGAGGCAATATTTATCGCGGCGGGTACTGGAAAAGGGAAGAATGCCTGGTCTTCTCAGAATCGATTGTATTGGTATGATGAAGTCACCCAGATGGTTTTTTCTCTAAGCGACAAGCAGGAGAGTAAACTGACTCGTGAGCAATGGCAAAAGATTGCCACCAGTTTTATTCACTAGCTACTGTTCTAACTGTACATTAGGAGAAGCTGTCTCAAAAGTAGTGAATTCTACTTGGGAGGCAGCTTTTTTATGGAATAGGGGAATAATGGATTTTACTGTGCCATGTGACGATATGCCACGCGTAGAGTTCTATGTTAATGGTTGGGGCGGTGGGCGATGTGCGATGTGCTATGTATGATTTTCGTGCGGCTTGCAGTAGATGATTTGTGGAATTAGTGGTATATGTGACGGTGGACTATGGGCGATACGTTCTGTGTTTGTGCAATGTATAGAATGCTTTAAACTAATTAGGGAAAAACTCCCTGAAAATAGCCGCTATTTGCTCTAAATGAACGAAATCAGGGAATTCCTCCCTAATAATCAGGAGAATTGCTTTATTCGTTGCCGAATTGGCTGAATTTCAGGGAAGTTTTCCCTAATTATAGGTCCAATGAACAGAAATATCTGAGGTTTAGGGAGAAATTCCTCAATTGTTCTATAAGTACTTCACTTATTGCATCATTAGGAGCGTCACTTGATGCGTCACTTGTAATGTTAAGAACAAAAAAGAGGCTTTCCCAAGCAACTATTTCATGGCTTTTGGGACAGCCTCTTTTTTGTGAGAAAATGTCCCTTTTTCTAATGTTGGATTGTTATAGAAGTGTAGTTAAAAAACAGGGGTGAAAATACATTTACCTTATTGAAGGAGAGGATGTTAGAAATTGAAGCTCCATTATGATTTCAAAAAAACAGTTATCGCGTTCTCTGCAGCAATCTTGCTGGGAACAGGAGTGGCCGGGGGTGTGGATGTACCCGGCTTGTCTCTTACAATTGCGGCGGCATCAGGAGCGCAGGTTGCCTCACAAACCGATCAGAAGACCCAAAAGGAATTGCAGGCACTCGTAGCTGGAGTGAAGGAAGGTACGCTTTTGGCCTACTACGTACGGGATAAAGTCTCCAATCCACAGGATGCGATCAGCTTCTCTGGCAAAGGGTTTGTTTTTAAGGACTATAAATCCTTTGCTGCGAAGTTTAAAGCGCTAAGGGGTCCGTCTATTCCGCAGCCCGGAAATCTTCCTAAAGGCTTCACTCTGGCGAGAGCCATCATCTATCCACCGGCTGTAGCTAATGATTCAGAGCTGTATTTGCAACTAGAGCAGGAATTGAAGGCAGCAGCGGTTGCTGGTAATTCTAATAAACAGTTGTTTAGTAAAATCATCAGCTGGAACCAGACGAATTTGTCTATGCAGCTGTATGCCAAAGGAAAAGCCAATTTTAGCATTGTAACTGGGTCGCCGCCCGCCAAACTTCCGGAAGGAGCGGTACCTTTTGTAAGAGCCTCGGAATCTAAGAAAGAATTAACGGTCAACGGCAGGAAAGTAGTACTTACAACTGATTCCGCTAAAGACGCAAGCTTTAACACAAAGCTAGTATGGCTGGATAACTCAGGCACGATACAATATACCCTTTCAGACAATCGGGCCAGTACGCTGACGACAAATGAAATGCTGGCGGTAGCTAAAACCATGATCAAATAACCAAGGGGCTAAAGGAGGATATTATAATGATGATTAAGAAAAGCGCGGCGATTACAGCCTTAAGCTTATTAGTATTGATAAGTGCGGTGAGTGGAACAGCAGGCGCAGTGCCTGCGGGGAGTAATAATAAAAGTAAAGCTACAGCACCCGTTGAGCAGAATACGCCCATATCTTCAACGATTGAAGCTTTGATTGCCAAAGAAAATACAGTTCCCTTACAAGCAGGCGAACTTAAGATCCTGTATGTAAATGATAAGAAATCTAATCCACATGAAACCTTGAGTATAAGCTATATGCCATATAGATTCAGTTCTATAAACGAAGCGGCGCAGAAGTTACTTTCATTAAGCGGGAAGTCACTCCTGATACCTACTTCTCTACCAGAGGATTATAAGTTACAGGATGTCGTTTTAAATCCGGTGATTCCAATGTTTTTTAGCTCAGAGTATAAAACCCTTAGGGATCAGTTAAAAGCTAAAGCCCAAGCTGGTGGTAAAAAGGTGATTTCGCAAAGCTTGAAGTGGAGCAATACAGAAACCTCTATCACCTATCTACGAAATGGAGAGAGGTTGAATTTAAGATCTGCACCTGCATACACGCTACCGGAAGGGGTGACTTTGGCCCAGCTGCCTGGGGATCAGGATGAGAGCTTGACCCTCAACGGGGTTGAGGCGATTTACACAGTTTTTGGGCCTCATCACGGTGATCTTAAAGTCCAGCTGGTATGGTCCAGTGCTGATGGAAGTGTCGATTATACACTTACGAGTACAAAAAATACTGCGCAGACAAAGGCAGAGCTTGAGGCCCTTGTAACAAGTTTTACAGCACAATAAGAAACGTCCTCCCATTTCAGATTGGGAGGACGTTCTTTTATCCTTTTTGCTCCATTGTGCATGCCTCCGGGGGAAGATTCACTTTAGCTTGAGTAACAGGCTGACGCAGAGTGCCCGAGGTGTTCCATTCCAGAAAATGAACTTTGAAGACGAGCTCCGGCTTTATCCAAAAAGCATCCTTACCTCGTTGTGGAACATCTGCAAAGGGCATCCGATCCAGCTTAAGGCGGTGTGCCTCCGCAGTTAAGTCGCGTTTATCCTGCACAGTCAATTTTCCCGGACCGGCATGTCCGATATAATGCAAATTTCCTTTATCATCATAAAGACCAAGAAGCAGTGCGTTGACGATACCGTCACGGAACGTCACACCCCCGGCTACAGCTGTAATATCAGAACTGATTTTGCGTTTCTGCCAACGTTTATCTTTTCCGCCCGGAGCATAAGTGCTGTTGATGTCCTTGCAGACGATTCCTTCCAAGCCCTGGTTCTGAGTGGCGGCGAACAGTTCTGTAGGATCGGTATAACTTGGCACAGCTTGAACATGGGGATGCGGCAGCAGAATGTCACTTAACAGCTGCTGCCGCAAGAATAATGGTTGATCCATCGTCGATTGGCCATTATAAAACAGAATATCAAATATCATATAAATGACAGGAACCTGATGCCTAACGACGGAAATCGTGGAACCATTTTTCAAACTGTCCCTCCGCATCACCTCATGAAATGAGGGTTTGCCGTCCTTGAGCGCGATAATCTCACCATCAAGAATCACGGAGTCAGCCTTGCAGTAAGCAGATACATCAATAAGTTCTGGATATTGCGTGGTACGGTAATTGCCACGTCTGTTAATAAGCTGAGTAGTGCTTCCATCGTAATAGGACAACATCCGTACGCCGTCCCATTTAATTTGTGCGATCCACTGGTCACCTGCTGGAAGCTGCCCAGCCAGTATAGGTTCAAAAGGAATAATGGGCTGAAGCTTCATCCGCAGAGCCTCCTAAGATACGGTTGTTTTGCTTTTCGTGCTGCGGCGTTTCGGTTTTGGCGTGATGACTGGAGTCGGCCCGGAGACCTCGTTTTGCTGCTCCGCAGGTTCCGCGGCGGTTGTTTTGGTCTTGGCTGTTTTTCTTTTGGCAGCAGGAGCCGCTTTAGTTTTGGTTTTTGTGTTGCCTGTTAATGAAGGACCAGGGTCTGAAGGAATATGCTGCACAGCTTGAATACTAGCCTGCAAGGCAGCCATTAGATCAATCACATTGCTTTCCTGTTTAGCAGGAGCGATATGAAATTCCTCGCCTGCAATTTTATGTGAGATCAGATCAAGCATACGCTGGCGATAATCATCGGTATATTTTGCCGGATCAAAAGGAGTGGATAGCTGTGAGATCAGCAGCTTAGCCATTTCCAGCTCTTTATCGTTCACTGTCCCTGCTTCGGGCAGACCAGGCACTTGCGAGATCGGCCGCACCTCATCAGGATAAAAAATGGTCTCAATCGCAAGGCAATCCTCAAGCACACGGATCGCTGCCAGACTGCTTTTTGAGCGGATTGAAATTTTGGCGATACCAATTTTACCTGTCTGCTTCATGGCCTCCATAAGAAGTCGATAAGCATTTGAGCCTGCCTGATCCGGGGATAAATAATAGGTTTTTTGAAAATAAATCGGATCGATTTCCGTCAGGTCTACAAAGTCGAGAATGGAGATGCTTTTACTGGTCTCGTCGGATAGTTGATCCAATTCCTCTTTGTCGAAGAGCACAAACTTCCCTTTTTCATACTCATATCCTTTACCGATCTCTTCCCAAGCTACCTCTTTGTCACACACCGGGCATTTGCGTACATACGACAGCGGGCTGCCACACTCCTTATGGATATAACGCAGAGAAATGTCCTTGTCTTCCGTAGCGGAGAACATTTTAACCGGAACATGCACAAGCCCGAAGCTGATGGCTCCTTTCCAAACGGTATGCATGAGAAACACCTCCTGATCTAAGTTGATTTGCTTTGGGTTAGTATGAGGCAGGAAAGGCTTTTCTAGCCGGGTGCATTTTTTGAGAAGCTTGGGAAAAAATAAACTCGGACCTGTGAAGTTGAGGAGGAGAATCTAAGGTATGGAACCAAGAGATAACGAATGGAGCGATGCGCTGAGCGAGCAGGATATTCCGGCCACAGTTGTGGATTGGGAGAGCATTATTGCGTCCACGGAGGCCAGTCAGGTTTCCGATTCGGAAAAGCTAGATGCGGAACGAACCCTCGAAGATACGTCACCCTTAGAATCGTAAACTTTAGGAAAGATAAAGGAGGAGAACAGTTGTGGACGTCAAACGGGCACAGGATATTTATGCTTCTAAAGAAACTGTAAGTGTACATTTGGATGGGGAGCCTGTATGGATTGAACATGTGGATGAAGAGAACGGAATGGCTACGGTACAAGTTGGCTCTCGACCAACCAATACGCACACTGTGGGTGTTGAACGACTCGAAGAGCAAGAGCACTAACAAAGGTCTACTTAGAGCGTACGTTAAAGCTGAATTATAGTTTAAAAAAAAGAGACTTTTTATGCTTAAGTTTGCGTAAAGGTCTCTTTTTTGATTTGGAGCATAACTGACGTCAAGGTTGACGGTGTAAGATTTAAACCAATATATTGGATCAGGCAGGACAGTCCATTATTGTTGCGCTGTGTTCAGGAGTTATTGCCACAGTATTATTCTTTCAAGCTACAGATATGGTAGGAGCAGCATGAGCGGATTAGCGGCAGTCGAAGCCACCCAAACCCTAGAGGTATTATTCGCATTATTAAGTGAAATGTTGATCCTGTCTTCGCCTTCACCTTCTTTATTGTCATGGGGAGGAATCTTAGTCATTATCCTTGGAATGATACTACATAGCCTTTTCTCGCAGCGATCGGTATCGAAATCCAGCTTGACCACGCAAGTGAAGAAGAGGACTGTATCTCCTTCAGCTTAAACAATGGGCAGGGACAGTTGTTGCGGTGGATGCACCATACCGATATAATTGAATGTAATGGTTTTCGACAGGTATATTTTAAAAGGTGGTAGTTGTAGTTGGACAAAACAGTCGAAACGGTGTTCACTTACCGTTCTTACAATCTGCAGGATACGGAGCAACTGGCAAGTGCAATAGCTGCTGCTTCAACGGCAGGCATGGTTATCGGTTTGGACGGTGATCTAGGCGCAGGAAAAACGGCCTTCTCGCAAGGTTACGCTCGCCATCTTGGAGTGAAAGGGATCGTAAACAGTCCTACTTTTACTATTATTAAAGAGTACGAAGGTCGTCTGCCGTTATATCACATGGATGTATATCGGATTTCACTTCAGGAAGCAGATGAGCTTGGATTGGATGAGTATTTCTATGGTCAGGGTGTTTGTTTGGTAGAATGGAGCAGTATTATTACGGAGTTAATGCCGCCGCGGCATATGCATATATACATGGAAACAGTTGGACCGGAGGAACGAATCATTACGGTGACCGGAATCGGGGAGCCTTATGGTGAGCTTTGCCGGGAGCTGATCCAGAAGTGGGGTTAATAAAAATGACGAACGAGAATACAGAGCCGCGCAAGCGGCTTTTAGCGCTGGATACATCAACTGCCGTATTGGGGGTTGCAGTGACCGAGAATGGAGAATTATTGCATGAAATTAATGCTTCCGGTGAACGGAATCATTCGGTGCATTTGCTGCCGATTATAGAGCAGGCGCTGCAAGCTTCGGGAACAACCGTTGCTAATCTGGGCGGGATTGCGGTTGGTGTGGGCCCGGGATCTTATACGGGAACACGGATCGCGGTTACCGCTGCCAAAACACTGGCTTGGGCATGGAATGTCCCGGTAGTTGGTATTTCGAGCCTGCATGCTGTGGCATGGGGTGGGTATGAAACAGCCCTTAAGAATAAGACGACAGCAGAGTCAGGACAAGCCACTGCGAACAGTGGCTACGGTCCAGATTGGATCATTCCACTGATGGATGCGCGTCGGGGACAGGTTTACACAGGATTATTCGCAGCGGATGGGAATAGTTCTCTTAGCCGCCTTGAACCTGATGCCATCCGGTTGATGGCCGACTGGGTGGAGTACTTGGCAGAACGTTTACAACAGGCTTCAGCTGAAGGAACTAAACCAGCTATTCTATGGTTTGTTGGAGAAACCGCTGTACATGGCAGCGAAGAATCACTACATCCGCTGGCGGAACTCGGCACTTCTGTAGCTGTTCCATATGAGCTGGAGGGCCGCTGGACAGGCTTCCTTAGTGAAGCCCGGCTGCAAGTAGAGAATGATGATATTCATAGCTTGATCCCTAACTATACTCAGATTTCGGAAGCGGAGGCCAATCTGCGGTTAAGTAGTAAAGGAGGCTTAAAACGATGACGGAAGTGGAATCATTGAGAGCACAAGAGGCTGACCTTGTTTTTCGTCTGATGAAGCTGGAGGATATTCCGGACATTCTTATTATTGAGCGCGAAGCCTTTACCATGCCGTGGACGGAGGAAGCTTTCCGGAATGAGCTGACGCATAATCATTTTGCTAAATACATGGTTATGGAGCTGGCAGGTCATATAATTGGCTATGCTGGAATGTGGGCTATCGTGGATGAGGCGCATGTGACGAATATTGCCTTACTCGAAGCTTATCGTGGACGTAAATGGGGGGAGCGCCTGTTGGAGGAGTTAATGAATACTGCCTCTTACGTAGGCATGAAATCCATTACGCTTGAGGTGCGGGTATCCAATGAGGTAGCTCAGAATTTATATCGTAAAAAAGGCTTTCGTTCTGCCGGTACGCGCAAAGGATATTATTCCGATAATCGCGAGGATGCACTCATTATGTGGGCGGATCTACCGGAGTATAAGGAGCATGGCTATTTGGAAGGAAGCGTGGACTTGAAATGAAGACAGAAACGGGCGCAGCTCAACCTGTACTAATACTTGCTATAGAGACCAGTTGTGATGAAACCTCGGTGGCCGTGGTCAAAAACGGATCAGAAGTGTTATCCAACATCATCTCGAGTCAAATAGAGACACATCGTGCTTTTGGGGGCGTGGTGCCAGAAGTGGCTTCCCGTAAACATGTGGAGGTAATTACGCTCGTAATCGAGGAAGCGCTCGCCAAGGCAGGCGTTACACCCGAACAATTGACTGCGGTAGCGGTGACTCAAGGCCCGGGTTTGGTGGGAGCTTTACTGGTCGGGGTAGTAGCAGCTAAAAGCCTTGCTCTTGCATGGGGCAAGCCGTTAATTGGCACGCATCATATTGCAGGCCACATCTATGCTAACCGCCTGGTTGCAGAGTTGCAGTATCCATGTATGACACTAGTGGTGTCAGGTGGACATACTGAACTGGTTCATATGGAGCGTGAGGGTGAGTTTCGAATTATCGGCCGCACGCGTGATGATGCTGTAGGTGAAGCATATGATAAAGTGGCTCGGGCGCTAGGGTTCCCTTATCCCGGCGGACCCCATGTAGATCGCCTGGCACGCGAAGCGACGGAAGTTGTTGCTTTGCCGCGGGTATGGCTGGAGCCGAACTCTTATGATTTCAGCTTCAGCGGTCTAAAATCGGCGGTGCTGAATGTGGTAAATCAGAGCAAAATGAAAGGTCTTGAACCCAATGTCGCAGGCATCGCCCGGGGGTTCCAAGAATCCGTAGTTGAAGTGCTGGTGGAAAAGGCGGTACGCGCCGTTAAAGCCACTAACTCCAGACAGTTATTGCTCTGTGGGGGGGTCGCTGCTAATGGTGGACTCCGCTCGGCATTAATTTCGCGCTGTGAAACGGAGGGCATTGAACTTATTATTCCTCCACCGGTGTATTGCACGGATAATGCGGCGATGATTGGAGCGGCTGCATACGTGAAGTGGCAGCATGACGGTGGAATACCGCTGGATATGGTAGCTGACCCTGGATTCTCACTGGAACAATGGTCTGTATCTGCCTATTGACATCATTTGGAGCTAACGAGTATAATCAGTTCAATTAAACAAGCAAACGCGATGAGCGGAAGTAGTAAGGATACTCTGGGATAAGAGAACTGCGGGTGGGTGCAACGCAGTCGAAGGAGTCCTGAACTCGTCTGGGAGCGGAGCGGTGGAAGCATTACTGGCAATTGTCGCCGGAACGTTTGTACACCGTTTACGGGTAACCTCCGTGATAGGGTGGTCTAGTACCTAACATACTGGACCGTAGAGTGGATGTTCAATTGGAATCGGCAGGAACTTAGCCGATACAGAGCATCAACAAGAGTGGTACCGCGAAGGTTAACAGCCTGTCGTCTCTTGAATGAGATGGCAGGCTTTTTTGTATGGATTTAGAGTGGTGAGTAATTTATATAATACACGCTAAGAACGGGAGTAGTAGAGTTTGACGGTGAACAGAGAGCTGCGGGTTGGTGCGACGCAGTCACCGGATTTCTTGAAGCTCGCCCGGGAGCGGAGCGGCGGAACAAGAGTACGCTGCCTACGGCTGTCCTCGTTATCGGACCTTTCCGGATTTAAGCTGGCATGCCAGCTTGAACCGGGAAGAAGAGCTGGACGCAGCTTTGAGGCTTGTTATTAGTGACAGCCGATGCGTCAAAAAGAGTGGTACCGCGGAGGGGTAACCCGCCGTCTCTTTATTAGAGACGGCGGGTTTTTGCGTTCTTGTAGAAGAAGTCCGGGGAATGGACTCAACGCTACATAAGACGCCAAAAGTGAACACTCTGCACATTGTGCAGAGATTCATTTGTTACAGCTGCCGGCAGCAGTGGGTGGGAAATGAGCAGAACCGCAAGTCGACGTGTGGTTCTGCGCTGAAGCATAGGATAGAGATAAGGCATCCAATTACATGAAAACAAAACTAGGAGGAATTCAGATGATTATTCCAGTTAAGAAACGTATTCAAATTTTCGATACGACCCTGCGTGACGGTGAGCAGGCCCCTGGGGCTAGTCTGACTCCTGAGCAAAAAATATTGCTGGCTTATAAGCTAGCTGATCTGGGTGTTGATGTAATGGAGCCGGGGTTCCCGGTATCGAGTCCTGGAGATTTTGCAGCGGTGCAGACGATTTCGCGCAAGGTGCGCAACGTGGAGATTTGTGGTTTCGCACGGGCCGTAAAAGGGGACATCGATGCTGCAGTCCGGGCCACTCAAGATGCTGAACGTCGGCGGATTCACTTGTTTATCTCCTCTTCTGATATTCATTTGCAGCATCAACTGCGTATGAGCAGAGCTGAAGTCGTAGCTAAAGCGCGTGAGATGACGGCTTATGCGCGACAATTCTGTGATGTAGTTGAATTCACGGCCATGGACGCTGCGCGGACAGGGATTGATGATCTGATTGAAATGGTTGAGGCAGTTATAGAGGAAGGGGCCTCCATTATTAACCTGCCGGATACAGTAGGATACGCATTGCCACATGAATATGGCGAGATGTTCCGGAGAGTGCGGCAGGGAGCAAGAGGTGGTGGCAAGGTCAGCTATAGTGCCCACTGTCATAATGACTTGGGGCTGGCTGTAGCTAACAGTCTGGCAGCGATTGATGGAGGGGCGACTCAGATAGAAGTCACCGTGAACGGTGTAGGCGAGCGCACAGGGAACTGCGCACTGGAAGAGCTTGTTATGGCGCTTGAAACCCGCGGCGATGCAATCGGTGCAGAAACAGGTATCGTGCTGGATAAACTGTATGATACTTCCCGGCTGATTAGTGGAGCGATGCATTTCCCAATCGCCTATAACAAGCCGGTCGTCGGAAGAAATGCCTTCCAGCATGAGTCCGGGATTCATCAGGATGGCCTGCTCAAGGATCGTAGTACCTATGAGATTATGGATCCCGAACGGCTGGGCATCCCCCGCAGCATGATCATTCTGGGCAAACATTCTGGCAGACATGCGCTGAAGGATCGGGCTGCGAAGTATGGAATAACGCTGGAGCCTGCGGAGCTGGATGCACTTTATGAGTCCTTTAAAGAGACCGCTGACCGTCAAAAGGTCGTCAGTGATGACCAGCTGCTGCAAATGGTAAGCAGTACAACTGGACAACAAGCTCAGGTCTATGAGCTGGGTGAGGTTCAGGTATTGGCGGGCAGTGCCCAGCGCCGTGTAGCTGCAGTTACGGTACGCCATCTGCAGACTGGCCGGGAAACGTCACATACCAGCACTGGCGAAGGCCCGCTTGAAGCGATTATCGCCGCTATTGGGCAAGGGATCGCTGAGGAGATAGACTTTGCAGGACTCGAGCTTCATTCGCTTGGAAGCGGAGAGAATGCGCAAGCAGAAGCAGCGGTGATGGTGGAGTGGGAGGGCCTTAAATTCAGAGGCACGGCCACTCACCAAGATATAATTATGGCGGCAGGCATCGCTTATATCGCAGCCTGTAATGCCGCCCTGCTCTCTACACAGATTGTCTAAAATACGACGTGCCCGCTGTCAGTTTAGGAGATAGCGGGTTCTTTTTTAGCAGAAAATCAGTCTTGTAAAATGGGGTTACGTCTTTTGTCAAGTTGTGGACAACGTTATCCACATATTCTGCCTGAGTTGTGTAAAAAGTGCGTAAAATCAGCAATAACGGCTTTTTTTAAAATGCTCTAATAAACAATTTTGTTGGCAATGAAACACTGTGAGAATTGTGGATAATGTGGATAGATCAGTGGATAATAATTCCTTTTCCTTGAAAATACCGATTTAACGCATAAAAAAGACCCCGAAGGGTCTTTTGAAGTAGGGAGTTATACACGAAACCTGTGTATAGAGCTGTGGATAACTATTTATGAACAAATCTAGAACGATGAAAAAATATTTATAAGGAGGATTTACATTATTCGTCAGCAAGGATTTCCCATTCGCTAAAGAAATCTGTCAGCTGAGATTTTTTGTTCTTCAGGTCCTCTTCATAACCTTGAAGTGCTAAATAATCCTGATAAACTTCAGGTTTAGTCATTTCATGCTCTATAAATACGATTGATTCTTCAAGTGAGGCGATGTTCTCCTCAAGCTCTGCGATACGCCGTTTGCGGTTACGCTCTTCACGCTTAGCCTGCTTGTCTGCTTCAAAAGAGGTTACAGCGCTTTTTTCAGGTACAGCAGTGTCCTTATTGACGTTTTTAGTAGCTAGTTCAGCGGCATCTTTTGCAATCTCTTCTAATTCTCGTTTCTTCTCGACATAGTCATCGTAGTTGCCGAGGTATTGGTCGATCCCTTCGGGATGTAGCTCCAGTACCCGTTCCGCCATTTTGTTCAAAAAATAACGGTCATGGGAGATGAACAGCAGGGTGCCTTCGAAATCAATTAAAGCAGATTCCAGAACTTCACGGCTGACCAGATCCAAATGGTTGGTAGGTTCATCGAGAATTAGCATATTTGCACCGCGGAGCATTAGTTTAGATAAGGAAACCCGAGCTTTTTCGCCGCCGCTAAGTGCGGAAATCTTCTTAAGAACATCCTCTCCGCTAAAAAGGAAATTACCAAGGATCGTACGAATTCTGGCTTCCTCGATCATTGGATATTCACTCCACAGTTCTTCCATAACCGTATTTTGTGGATTAAGGCGGGTCTGTTCCTGATCATAATAAGCAATTTTTACTTTAGTGCCCCAATTCACCGTTCCAGCAGAAGGCTCACGGGTTCCGGTCATACACTGCAGCAGTGTGGATTTACCGATACCATTGGGACCGATCAGGGCAGCAGTCTCCCCGCGACGAAGCTCAAAAGAAGCGTCCTTGAATAAAGGTGAACCTTCATTAAAGGCAACCGCAACATTGCGCACTTGAAGCACCTCTTTTCCAGACATGAAGTCTGGCTCAAAGGAGAAGCTAGCCTTCTTCAGATCGCCCATTGGACGATCTAGACGATCCATCTTCTCAAGCGCTTTGCGTCTGCTCTGCGCACGTTTTGTGGTGGAAGCCCGGACAATATTTTTCTGAACGAAATCCTCCATTCGAGAAATTTCATCCTGTTGCTTCTCATATTGCTTCATCCGTGCTTCATATTCGGCAGCCTTCAAATCTACATAACGACTGTAGTTACCCGTATAACGCCGGGACTGGTGCCGCTCGATCTCTACAATAGTGGTCACGAGACGGTCTAGGAAATAACGGTCATGGGATACAACCAGAATCCCGCCAGCATAGCTGCGGAGGTAATCCTCCAGCCACGTTAACGTTTCGATATCCAGATGGTTAGTAGGCTCATCCAGCATCAGAAGATCTGGAGCCTGAAGCAAAATACGGGCCAGCGCGAGCCGGGTCTTTTGGCCTCCACTAAGGGTAGAAATGGGTGTATCTGGTGGGAAATCACTGAAGCCCATGCCGTGTAGGACACTGCGAATCCGTGTATTCATTTCATAGCCGCCGTGGTCCTTGAACCAATCCGATCGCCGCGCATATCGTTCAAGCAGTTCTTCGTACCGCTTGGGGTCTTCCGCGAGCTTAGGATCAGCAATACTTACTTCTAACTCTCTCAGCTCAGTTTCGGCTTCGATCAGCGGAGCGAAGACCGCCATCATTTCTTCATGAATGGTTTTGTCAGATTGCAGTCCGCTATTCTGAGCTAAATATCCGATTGTTGTTTCTTTTGATTTATGAATTTGACCGCTGTCATAAGACATCTCACCGGCCAGAATTTGTAGAAAAGTTGATTTGCCGGCACCATTCACACCCACTAGCCCGACACGTTCCTTTTCATTTACCTGTAGGCTTATGCCATCCAGTACGTTCTGTATACCATATGATTTAGTAATTCCTGTCGCTTGAAGAAGCATAACGATGAAACCTCCACCCTTGCATATTTCGCCTTGGTATTTATCCCTCAGCCGTATGAACAACTTATTCTATAGTTTACATGAAAAGCGTTTCCCAAGCGAGGGTTCGATCTAATGTAAGGAGGGAATAACGACCTAGTCCGATAACACAGTTCTATCCACCTTGGCGAACCGGGGAGAAGAGTGGTAAACTGGATTTACAAACAAGGATAAGCTAGGGATGAATAAGAGGGGGAGGCCGACAATGTCCAGCAAGGAGTCGGAGATCTCCAAAGTAAAGCAACAATTACGAACGGAGAAGACCATCGCCCGAAACGAGCTGTCTTCGGACCAGAGAAGTAAACTATCATCTGAAGTCTGCCACTATGCATTTGAGTGGCTGGAGTTGAAGGGTATAACTTCACTAATGGCCTATGTGTCTTTTCGTTCAGAGCTTGATACCCGCCCACTTATCACACAGGCGTGGAAAGATCAGCGTAAGGTGCTGTTGCCGCGTGTAATTCCAGCAAGCGGTGAAATGAGTGTCCACGCGGTGAATGCATGGAGCGATTTAGAGCCGGGGGCTTATGGTATCCAAGAACCTATTGTCTCCAGCAGAGATTTATTAGAGATTGAAGAGATTAAGCTACCTGCTGTTGTGTTCGTACCAGGGCTAGCATTTGATCTTCAAGGCGGCAGGCTTGGCTACGGTCGAGGATACTATGACCGGTTACGTGCGTCTTGGGAGAAAGCCGGGTACGTTAGCGCACAGCCCCCGATATGGATCGGGTTAGCTTACGGCATGCAGTTGGTTCCAAGGGTGCCGATGGATGAGCATGATGCTTTAATGGACATGCTGATTACTGAAAATGGTATAGTGCACTGCCGAAAAGGAGAGTGAGCCATGGAATTGACCCATTTCAACGAGCAGGGAAGAGCTCGTATGGTGGATGTGAGTGAGAAGGAGATTACGAAGCGGACAGCTGTCGCGCGGAGTATGATCAAGATGGCTGCTGGAACGCTGAGCGCCATTAAGAGTGGCAAGATCAGCAAAGGTGATGTCCTTGCTGTTGCACAGATCGCCGGGATTATGGCGGCTAAGAAGACGTCAGACTGGATTCCGATGTGCCACCCGCTGCCACTTACCGGTATTGATATCAGCTTCTCCGATAACAGCGAAGATGAACTTTATATAGAAGCAACAGTCCGTACTACAGGAAAAACCGGAGTAGAGATGGAAGCCTTAACCGCTGTTTCTGCCTCAGCACTAACGGTGTACGACATGTGTAAGGCTATTCAGAAGGATATGATTATCGGACCGACGCTTCTGGTATCTAAGAGCGGGGGCAAGAACGGAGATTATGCGCTCGAATAAGTATCAGCTGCTTTTGTTCGAAGCGCTGAGGCGAGCAGGCTGAACTGTACAGCCAACTATACATATAGAGAGGAAGGACAAACCTATGGCGTGGAAGACAGCAATCCTAACGGCCAGTGATAAAGGGGCCAGGGGCGAACGGGAAGACACGAGCGCCCAGGTTATTCGGGAGCTGGTGGAAGAGGAACTAGGTGGCGAGATCATTGAATATCGAATCGTTCCCGATGAACAAGATGAGATTATCGCAGCCTTGATTGAACTGACGGACTATTTTCAGGCAGATTTGGTACTGACCACCGGAGGCACAGATCTGGCGATTCGTGATGTGACCCCGGATGCTACTCGGCGAGTGGTAGAACGGGAAGTGCCTGGGCTCTCAGAAGCTATGCGAAGCACAGTGATGCAAAAAAACCGTGCAGCTATGCTTTTTCGTGGGATATGCGGCATTCGCGGTCGCACGTTGATTGTCAATTTACCTGGAACGCCGAAGGGTGTTCATGAGAATCTGGCAGCTATTATGGATCAATTACCGGAAGCACTGCTCATGGTAACTGGCCAATACCGCCAATAACCCTTTGTCATCTTCTTGTCACGTCACAATGATAATCT
Organism: Paenibacillus sp. FSL H7-0918; assembly: GCF_038007025.1. Lineage (NCBI taxonomy): Bacteria > Bacillati > Bacillota > Bacilli > Caryophanales > Paenibacillaceae > Paenibacillus > Paenibacillus sp. FSL H7-0918. Next base: position 879,450 of record NZ_JBBOWJ010000002.1, on the reverse strand, counting down.
ATTTATAGAAGAAAGTGGATGTAACTGTGACATAAGTTATGGTATTATTAAATTAAAGTAAACGATACCATGAACGGACAGGTGGACAAGGAGGAATAATAATGTTTAGTGGAATTGGTACTCCTGGTATTATTTTGTTGGTCATACTGGCACTTCTGCTCTTTGGCCCAAATAAACTGCCAGAGCTAGGCCGTGCAGTTGGACGAACCTTCCGTGAATTTAAGGAAGGCGCGCGTGAAATCATCGGGGATAATGAACCGGTGAAGAAGAGCGAAGCTCCTGTGCCGACGGCCCCGCAAACGGTCGCTGCAGATATTCCTCAGGACAAACGCCTGCCGGAATAATAGAAGATCTTTCAATGGGGCATTCTCAGGAGTCTACTAGACTTGAGGAGACGCCCCTTTTTCTTTGCTTTCCGCAGCAACGGACACTGCTTTGAAGAAAGTTAGTGTTATCTTTTTTACTCTTGTCATGGGATGGTGTCTGGATGTCTCTGAAATCGGAAGAAATGTCGGTGGTGGATCATCTCACCGAGCTACGCAAACGGATTATTTATGTGTTAATCGTATTTGTCCTTGGATTAATAGGCGGATTATTTTGTGCAAAGCCTATTTACGATTATTTGATTAGCACGGACCTGGCGCAAGGTTTTGTTCTGCATGCATTCTCATTCTGGGATGGCATTGGGATGTACATGAAGATCGCGATGGCCGTTTCGCTAGTGATTTCTGTCCCGTTTATTGCCTACCAGCTGTGGGCATTTATCAGTCCGGGCCTGCGGCCAGAGGAGCGAAATGCGACACTTCGTTATGTTCCCTATGTGTTTGTTCTTTTCCTTATCGGTCTTTCTTTTGCTTATTATATTGTTTTTCCAATGGCACTTTCGTTCACGATCTCAATTACCAGAAGCATGGGACTGGAAGAGACCTACGGGATTGCACAGTATTTTAACTTCATGTTCAGCCTGGTATTGCCGCTGGCATTGCTGTTTGAACTTCCATTGCTGGTGATGTTTCTGACCAAACTAAGAGTACTCAACCCGCTACGCTTGCGTAAAATGCGTCGGTACGCCTATTTCACGCTTGTTTTTATTGCTGTAGTTATCACGCCCCCGGATTTTATCTCAGACTTTCTGGTGACGATTCCACTGCTCATTTTGTATGAGTTCAGTGTATTTTTATCTGCATTTGTCTATCGCAAGCAACTTGCTGCGGACGCGGCACGGGATGAACGGTATGTTCAGAAGCAGGAGTGAGGAGAGAGGCTGCCGCTAAGTAGATTTTCTACGAATGTGGCAGCTTTTTTGCTATAAGTTGATTTCATTAGTTGGATTGAATAAACTTAGTAAGTAATTGTTATCGATCAGGATCATTAGATGCAAAGGTCTAACCATTCTAGCAACCTTCATATCTATAAGGGGTGAGAGGAAAGCGCTGGAATCCTACGCATATTTTCAAAACCCGTGGATACAATGTAATAGAGTGTGTGCTTGGACAAGCATTGAAACGTATTTTTTTGCGAAAACTAATACGAATTTGTGTAAAAAGACTTGAAATCCGGGCTCAAGTTGAGTATCATAAAAATTGTTGTTAGCACTGCACGCTGTTGAGTGCTAACGCTCTTGAAAAATAGGAGATGGGCTGGAGATTAGCAGGGTTCCATTGATATTTTTCAAGAACATCACAGCATTCTAAGTTTGACCGGTAAGTTCTAAACTATGTTTTGAAGCAAAATAACATAATTTTAAAGGAGGCTATTTTTTCATGATCAAACCATTAGGTGAACGCGTATTGGTGCTACCGAGCGAGCAGGAGGAAACAACTTCATTCGGGATTGTGCTTCCGGACTCCTCGAAAGAAAAGCCACAAGAAGGAACTATTATTGCAGTAGGCAGCGGAGCTTTGAAAGATGGAGTACGTGTAGCACTTGAAGTTAAAGAAGGCGACCGTGTTCTTTTCTCAAAATATGCAGGAACAGAAATCAAATATGAAGGTAAAGAATATTTGATTATGAAAGAAAGCGACATTCACGCGATTCTTGACTAAGCAAGAGTCGATCATAAGCTAAATCTAAACTACTTAAAGTAATATGATATACAAAAAATTCTAGGAGGTAATTACACAATGGCTAAAGAAATTAAATTCAGTGAAGAAGCTCGCCGTTCTATGCTTCGTGGTGTAGATGCTCTGGCAAACGCGGTAAAAGTTACACTTGGACCAAAAGGCCGCAACGTGGTGCTTGAGAAGAAATTTGGTAGCCCACTCATCACTAACGATGGTGTAACGATCGCTAAAGAAATCGAACTTGAAGATGCATTCGAGAACATGGGTGCTCAACTGGTTAAAGAAGTTGCTACTAAGACTAATGATGTAGCCGGTGACGGTACTACAACTGCAACGGTTCTGGCTCAAGCTATGATCCGCGAAGGTCTGAAGAACGTAACTGCTGGTGCTAACCCAATGGTTATCCGTAAAGGTATCGACAAAGCGGTTCGTGCAGCTGTTGAAGAATTGCAAAAAATCGCTAAGCCTATCGAAGATTCCCAAGCTATCGCTCAAGTAGCTGCTATCTCTGCTGCTGACGATGAAGTAGGTCAATTGATCGCTGAAGCTATGGAAAAAGTAGGTAAAGACGGTGTTATCACTGTTGAAGAATCCCGTGGATTCGCTACTGAGCTTGAAGTAGTAGAAGGTATGCAATTCGACCGTGGTTACATTTCCCCATACATGATTACTGATACAGACAAAATGGAAGCTGTTTTGGAGAATCCATACATCTTGATCACTGATAAAAAAATCAGCAGCACTCAAGAAATTCTTCCATTGCTTGAAAAAATCGTTCAACAAGCTAGACCGCTTGTTATTATCGCTGAAGATATCGAAGGCGAAGCACAAGCTATGCTGATCGTGAACAAACTGCGTGGAACATTCAACGCTGTTGCTGTTAAAGCTCCTGGCTTTGGCGACCGTCGTGAAGCTATGCTGCAAGATATCGCTGCCCTGACTGGTGGCCAAGTGATCACTGAAAAGCTCGGTCTTGATCTGAAGAGCACTTCCATTGAACAACTGGGTAACGCACGTCAAGTACGCGTAACTAAAGAAAACACAACAATCGTAGACGGAAGCGGCGACAAAGCGGACATCAATGCACGCGTAAGCCAAATCCGTGCTCAACTGGAAGAAACAACTTCCGAGTTCGACAAAGAGAAATTGCAAGAGCGTCTGGCTAAATTGGCTGGTGGCGTAGCCGTTGTCAAAGTTGGCGCTGCAACTGAAACTGAACTTAAAGAGCGCAAACTTCGCATCGAAGATGCCCTGAACGCAACTCGCGCAGCGGTTGAAGAAGGTATCGTATCCGGTGGGGGTACAGCTCTTGTGAACGTATATAACGCTGTTGCTGCTGTAGACGTAACTGGCGACGAGAAAACTGGCGTTAACATCGTGCTTCGCGCGTTGGAAGAGCCAATTCGCACCATCGCAGCTAACGCTGGTCAAGAAGGTTCCGTAATTGTGGACCGCTTGAAAAAAGAAGAAGTAGGTATCGGCTACAACGCTGCTACTGGTGAATGGGTGAACATGTTCGAAGCGGGTATCGTTGACCCTGCTAAAGTAACTCGTTCCGCGCTTCAAAATGCTGCATCCGTAGCTGCTATGTTCTTGACTACTGAAGCAGTTATCGCTGACAAGCCTGAGCCTGAAAAAGGCGGCGGCATGCCAGATATGGGCGGCATGGGTGGAATGGGCGGCATGATGTAAGGAAATCATTATCGAAGCAATTCGATGATGAGTTTCCTTGAGAGGAAACACCATTTGACCACATAGTACAAAAATGAGAGACCTTTCATAAGTTCATTGAACTTTTGAGAGGTCTCTCATTTTTTTTGTGGGTATAATTTAATCTAATTCTTGCTCTAAAACAGTTTTTACTAAACGACGTACTTCATCAGTTGATCTTGTATCCATTAATTGATTTCTTAGTTCGCCTGCGCCTCTAAATCCACGAACATAGATTTTGAAAAAGCGAAGAAGTGGTTTAAATAAACGTGGCTCGAGTTCATTTGAATATTTATCGTGAAGATCCAACTGTAAAAGAAGTAAATTGAGAAAATCCTTCGCGCTGTGTTCTTTAGGTTCTTTTTCAAAGGCAAATGGATTGGTGAAAATGCCGCGGCCAATCATGACTCCATCAACGCCGTATTGTTCTACTAATTTTAATCCTGTTGCGCGGTCAGGAATATCTCCATTAATAGTTAACAACGTATTTGGAGCAATTTCATCGCGTAATTTTTTTATTTCAGGGATTAGTTCCCAGTGTGCCTCTACTTTACTCATCTCTTTTTTTGTACGAAGGTGAATGGAAAGGTTCGCAATATCTTGTTTCAATATATGTCCTAGCCAATCGCGCCACTCGTCAATATCAGAGTATCCTAATCTTGTTTTAACACTAACTGGCAATCCACCTGCTTTTGCTGCTTGAATAATTTCTGCTGCAACTTCAGGATGTTTTATTAATCCAGCACCTTTTCCATTCGATGCGACGTTTTGTGCTGGGCACCCCATGTTTAAATCGATACCACGAAAACCAAGTTTTTTCATATCAATGCTCATCTGTTCAAAAAATACGGGTTTATCACCCCAAATATGAGCGACAATCGGTTGCTCATCTTCTGTGAACGTTAATCGACCACGTACGCTGTCTTTTCCTACAGGGTGACAATAGCTTTCTGTATTTGTGAATTCTGTGAAAAATACGTCGGGTTTTGCGGCTTCACTAACGACGTGACGAAATACAACATCTGTGACATCTTCCATGGGTGCTAATATAAAAAACGGCTTCGGTAAATCAAGCCAAAAGTTTTGTTCGTTACTCATATTATCTCCTCTTGTTGTAATATATAAAAACGATATAAGGATAGCAAAGTCCTATACCCATCATACATAGTATCATTTTTTCTCGTTTGATGCACAGAATCAATGATATGAGAATGTTCGTCCATGGCTATTTGTTTATAATCTGTTTATTGATACTTGTTATAATCCTGTAGATGAAAAGTTTGTAATATAAAGTCGAATCGTGTTAACGAATCGATTATAGACAAACGACATAACGCATCCAAAGAACAGGGGGATAAGCAAGTGAACAAAAAGCAATGGATAAGCTCTATATTGGCTGCTGCTGTATTATCAAGCCCTATCATTATGCCGACCAAAGGATCGGCAGCGGCTTCCTTTATTGATATTGATGGCTCATATGCAAAGAAAGCGATTGTTGAGCTATTCGATCAGGGGATAGTGACTGGTGTCGGAGAGAGTAAGTTCTATCCTACGTCGAATATTACAAGGCAGGATTTTGCAATTATTTTAGCAAAGACATTAAAGCTGGATGTTTCAAACCCTCCTGCACTGCCAACCTTTCTGGACGTTCCCACAAGCAACTACGCATACAGCTATGTAGAGGCAGCTGTCAAAGCCGGATTGATTAAGGGTACAGGCAGTAATCTTTTCGGTACGGGGCAAAATTTATCACGTCAGGATATGGTCGTCATGTTCGTGAGAGCATTGGGGGTCAATCCTACGGGTAAAGCTGGAACTTTGCAATTTGCTGATAGTAGCCAAATTGCTGATTATTCCAAAGATTTTATAGCTGCTGCTGTGGAATATGGATTGATTACCGGATATAATAATTTTTTTAATCCTGATGCCAAAGTAGATCGTCAGGCCGTAGCTCTAGTAGCCTCTAAGTTTCTGAAGTTTAAGGAGAACGGAAACACTGAGCAGCCCGCCTCCACCCCAACTGCTCAACCGAGTAAAGAACCGGTAACAGTGCCTACTCCTGTTGTTGGAGGATCTTCCTCTTCGCAAAGTGAGCATAGCAGCAATTCAGATACAAATGCACCTATGGTTGAAAGTACCAAGTTCGAGGCGATCGACAACTACAACGGGACACAAGATCAGCTTCGCGGGTTAGCGGGAGCCATCGGGGAGCAAGGAGCAGCGGTACAAGCCTACCTGTGGACGGATGCGAATGAGAACGGTGAAGTAGATGCCGACGAATTAGGAACAGCCATCGCTTTAGGCACTAGCGAAGCAGACGGATCTGTGAATGCGGCCAATATTGGGGATCTGAACGCAGGAACGTATCGTTTCGTGATTACCGCTAAGGATTCATCCAATAATGAATCAGCGAAGAACGCTGCCCATGCGGTTACGGTGACCTTAAGCAAGAACGAAGTTCCGGATACGAGTGCACCAGTAGTGGACGCAACTAAGTTCGAGGCGATCGACAACTACAACGGGACACAAGATCAGCTTCGAGGGTTAGCGGGAGCCATTGGCGAGCAAGGAGCAGCGGTACAAGCCTACCTGTGGACGGATGCGAATGAGAACGGTGAAGTAGATCCCGACGAATTAGGAACAGCCCTCGCATTAGGCACTAGTGCAGCAGATGGATCTGTGAGTGCGGCCAATATTGGGGATCTGAACGCAGGAACGTATCGTTTCGTGATTACCGCTAAGGATTCATCCAATAATGAATCAGCGAAGAACGCTGCCCATGCGGTTACGGTGACCTTAAGCAAAAACGAAGTTCCGGATACGAGTGCACCAGTAGTGGACGCAACTAAGTTCGAAGCGATCGACAACTACAACGGGACACAAGATCAGCTTCGCGGGTTAGCGGGAGCCATCGGCGAGCAAGGAGCAGCGGTACAAGCCTACCTGTGGACGGATGCGAATGAGAACGGTGAAGTAGATGCCGACGAATTAGGAACAGCCCTCGCTTTAGGCACTAGCGAAGCAGATGGATCTGTGAGTGCGGCCAATATTGGGGATCTGAACGCAGGAACGTATCGTTTCGTGATTACCGCTAAGGATTCATCCAATAATGAATCGGCGAAGAATGCTGCCCATGCCGTTACGGTGACCTTAAGCAAAAACGAAGTTCCGGATACGAGTGCACCAGTAGTGGACGCAACTAAGTTCGAAGCGATCGACAACTACAACGGGACACAAGATCAGCTTCGCGGGTTAGCGGGAGCCATCGGCGAGCAAGGAGCAGCGGTACAAGCCTACCTGTGGACGGATGCGAATGAGAACGGTGAAGTAGATGCCGACGAATTAGGAACAGCCCTCGCTTTAGGCACTAGCGAAGCAGATGGATCTGTGAGTGCGGCCAATATTGGGGATCTGAACGCAGGAACGTATCGTTTCGTGATTACCGCTAAGGATTCATCCAATAATGAATCGGCGAAGAATGCTGCCCATGCCGTTACGGTGACCTTAAGCAAAAACGAAGTTCCGGATACGAGTGCACCAGTAGTGGACGCAACTAAGTTCGAAGCGATCGACAACTACAACGGGACACAAGATCAGCTTCGCGGGTTAGCGGGAGCCATTGGCGAGCAAGGAGCAGCGGTACAAGCCTACCTGTGGACGGATGCGAATGAGAACGGTGAAGTAGATACTGACGAGTTAGGAACAGCCATCGCATTAGGCACCAGCGAAGCAGACGGAGCTGTGAGTGCGGCCAATATTGGGGATCTGACCGTAGGAACGTATCGTTTCGTGATTACCGCTAAGGATTCATCTAATAATGAATCAGCGAAGAATGCTGTACATGCGGTTACGATTGAGCTTGTTAATGGTATTCTGACCACACCTACGGTTACTAGCTCTATATATGGCTTTGACGGAGGTGGCGGTTCAAAAACAAAACAACTGATAACGGGTTCTACACAATCGCGCATTCGCTTCGACTTTTTCTCCGGAGAAAGCTTTACGAATGCTGAAATTCAGGTAACGCTGGAAGGCATTACCTTTACCACAAACGACTATTATACCATTAGTGGATGGACACATCCGACGAGTGATCAAATTAGCAATAATGGGCATACGTTAACTTTCACAGGAAGTAACATAGGTGTTTCGGATATCGCTTTTGAACTTCATAATAAAGTGATGCCGGCACCCGGGACCTATCTCATTAAGTTCAAAGCAGATGCGGATGGACCTGGAACAGCCAGATCTTATTCCGAGGAACAAGTCATTACCTTAATTATTTTGCCACCGGCTTAAACTAGAAGCTTCTCATGAGTTCTTTGAACTTGTGGGAAGCTTCTTTTTTATGAAAAATAGGATTGCTCAATATAGTCTAAATGAGTATTATGAGTAAGGTATGTTCATATAAAAATAGAGATAAACAGGATGGAGAGCACCATGAAAACAACACGTCAGAACGCATTGATTTTCTCGTTTACTTTTATGGCTTTTATTCTGGGTACGACGGAGTATATTATTGTTGGTTTACTCTCTGAAATATCCTCAAGCCTCGGAGTTACGCTTGCGACAGCCGGGGGATTGGTATCTGGCTTCGCGATTTCTTATGCCATTGGCACACCAATTATGATGTCCTTGTGCAGCCGTGTTCCGAAACGGATTACGATTCTTGTATCACTTGTATTGATTTTACTGCTAAATTTGTGGAGTGCTGTAACTGGAACTTACAGTATGCTGCTGGTGACTAGAATAGTTACTGCCATACTATGTGGCTTTGTTCTTTCTGTAGCTATTACGGTAGCGAATGAAGCGGTTGATCAGGAGAAGAGAGGCAAAGCGATTGCTACAATTTTGAGTGGTTTTGCTATTGCGAATGTTTTTGGTGTGCCGATCGGTACTTTCGTCGGGCAGTTTTTTAATTGGCCAGCAGCGTTTGTTCTGAATGGGATATTAGCTGGAGTTGCCATAGTCCTAAATTATATCTATATTCCACGCCAATTACCGAAACCTGTGCCTAGCTCACTCAAGGATCAGATCGGATTGCTCACAAACGGCCGCATTATTCTTGCATTTCTCATTCCGGTTACGGCAGTGGGAGCCGTATTTGTGATGTACACTTACATTACACCTATACTGGAGCAAGTCATGAACGTTCCTAAAAGCTCAGTTAGCGGTGTGCTGTTTGTATACGGAATTGCCACGATTGTCAGCAACTGGATTGGTGGCAAGGTTGCGACCGGGAATGCGGTTAGTAAGCTGAGATTCGTGTTCCTTATCCAAGCTGTGGTCTATGTTATCTTTAGTATGACCGCATCTGTTTCCATTCTAGGAATGATTGTGCTAATGGCTCTAGCCATGATGTCGAGTATTGTGAGCGCCCCTGCGCAGCTCTATTTGATTGACTTAGCTAAGCAGTTCTCACCAAAAACGAAGGATCTTGCTGCCTCATTGAATCCAGTAGCCTCAAACCTGGGAATTGCAGGCGGGTCCGCGATCGGTGGAGTGGTTGCCGGGCATGGAGGATTAATCTCTCTTCCTGTAGCTGCTGCCATCCTGGCGATATTGGCCTGTGTGATTACGTTGATATGTTATAAGATGGATCATCAAAGCCAAGCAGCGGTCATCACTCAGCATCATAACTTAACCTAATGAGATGATATAAAATATCCCGGCTTCATACGAGTTCATTGAACTTGTGTGGAGCCTTTTTTATATGGAAAGCTTCAAAGCGTTGACTTCCTACAGATTCAGTGCTAAACTTATCTTAAGTTAAAGATATTTAAAGTGAAGATAATAAAACTCGATGTTATCCACCAAAGAGCTTGTACAGTAGAAAAAGATCTTTTTTTTTAAGTGATATCTTAACATTAAGATAATTAAACTAAACCTTTTTGTTCTTGGGAATTATATTACGAGTCAAAATCAACTAAACATTAGGAGTGTATAACAATGAGAAACTTAAAAGGGATTCACCACGTTACAGCCATCACAAGCAGTGCAGAGAAAAATTACGAGTTTTTTACTTACGTGTTAGGTATGCGTCTAGTGAAGAAAACAGTTAATCAAGATGATATTCAGACGTATCATTTGTTTTTTGCAGATGATAAGGGCAGCGCCGGAACAGATATGACCTTCTTTGATTTTCCTAACATCCCTAAAGGGGTTCATGGAACTAACGAGATTGCGAAAACATCCTTCCGGGTACCAACAGATGCTTCATTAGACTACTGGGTTAAGCGTTTTGATCGGCTTGCAGTGAAGCATACCGGCATTAAAGAGCAATTCGGCAAAAAGACATTATCCTTCGTAGATTTCGATGATCAACAGTATCAACTTATTTCAGATGAATTGAATAAAGGTGTCGTATCAGGTACACCGTGGCAAAAAGGGCCTATCCCTTTGGAGTATGCAATAACTGGCTTGGGACCGATCTTTGTACGAATTGCTGACTTCAACTATTTCAAAGAAGTATTGGAGAAAGTAATGTTGTTTAAAGAAATTGCTCAGGAAGAGACGTATCATTTATTTGAAGTTGGCGAAGGCGGAAACGGTGCACAAATTATTGTAGAGCATAATGAGTTCTTACCGAATTCACGCCAAGGTTTTGGGACTGTTCACCATGCTGCTTTTCGTGTAGAGGATCGTGCGATGCTGGACGAGTGGACAGAGCGTTTTGAAGGCTTTGGATTCCAAACTTCAGGATATGTAGATCGTCACTTCTTCGAGTCGTTGTATACACGTGTTGCACCACAAATATTGTTTGAGCTTGCCACTGACGGGCCAGGATTTATGGGAGATGAGGAATATGAAACCGTTGGCGAGAAGCTTTCATTGCCACCTTTCTTGGAACCTAAACGTGAGCAAATTGAGAAGTTAGTCCGTCCTATTGATACCGTTAGAAGTACGATCGACTTTGTGAAAGAGTGAAGAAGGGGCTGAGGAAATTGATTTCAATTGATCCAAAGCACAACAGTGAGCGGGAAAATTACAAATTATTAATTGGCACTATTATTCCTAGACCTATAGCCTTTGTCACAACACAATCAGAAGAGGGTCTCTTAAATGGTGCACCTTTTAGCTATTTTAATATCGTTTCGTCCAATCCTCCAATGGTTTCATTGGCAATTCAAAGACCAGCAGGGCGTTTAAAAGATACAGCCCGTAATATTTACGATAATCAACAGTTTGTTGTGCATATTGTAGATGAGGAGAATGTTGCGAAGATCAATCAGACTGCAGCCACATTACCTGCTTCTGAAAGTGAAATTGAATTGGCGAATCTTACACCGATTCAAAGTACAAGTGTAGCTGTACCTGGCGTTTTGGAAGCGAAGGTGCGGATGGAGTGCAAGCTTGTTCAAGCAATTCCTCTAGGGGGCGAAGAACCTGGGAGTGATTTGTTTATTGGCGAAATTGTTCAATTCCATATCGATGAATCGATCTATCAGGAGGGGCATATTGACCCGAGAGTTCTAAACGCTGTGAGCCGTTTGGCGGGAAATAATTACGCAACCCTTGGAGAGATTTTTACAATAGATAGGCCGGAATAAGCAACTATAGAATAGACCTGCTAGTAAGCAATGAAGCCTACTTAGCAGGTCTTTTTGTGTACCGAAGCTACAGCTCGTCCGCAACCCCCAACAAAGCAATCCCTAGAATCACAACGATAATAACGGCATATTGTGCCTTGCTTAGTTTTTCTTTGAGGAAGATTCGCGATAATATTACGGAAAAAATGCTGTATGAAGCAATAAGTGGTGCCGCGATAATCGCGTTGCTGGACATAGCAAATACGTAGAAGAATTGTCCGGTCGTTTCCAGAATGGCTGCGAAGCCCTTATCCCGTTCTTTAAATAGGTTGAACTTTACCTTTTTAAAAAATTTCAGGTATGTAAAAGACAAGATGGCACATATAAAGAAGGTGTATTCATACGCGAGCAGAGCTGCTTTTTCGCTAATCAGGCTGAGTTCATCCAAATAAATAGCATCGGCAAAGGTGCCAAGTCCATCGATTAGGCAGTATAGGATTGGAAAAATGATGGCGACCACGCCAATCTGATATTTTTTATCAATCTGTGTGGTGCTGTTTTGAAGCGCTTGGTGTTCTGCTCTCTTTTCCAAGATGGCGATCCCGATAATGCCCAAGGTGATAACGGCAACACCAACGATTTCAAGCGCCCCTAGCTCATGGGTGAAAAAGATAAATAATAATATCGTCGTTACAGCGCCTGATGAATTTTGTACGGGGGAGGCAATGGATAACTCAATATATCTAAGTCCAATATAGCCAACTGCCATCGACAGGATATAGAGTGCAGACACAGGGAAATATCGGATTAAGTCCATAGGATCAAAGGTTAATCCTTGAATGAGCATATAAGCTGTTGCGTGAATACCCATGACTATCCCCACGATAATGATAATCTTAATATGGCTATACCGATCCTGACTATCGGTCCCCTTTTTATAAAATAAGTCGGCCCCTCCCCAAGCGAAGGCTGTTAATAATGCAAACATAAACCACATAATCATTGCTCCTTGCTGTAGATTAAAATCCCCGCCGATTATACCAGATTAGATTCTACACAGGGTGCCCATTTCGTCACACATAAAAAATACACCCTCTAGAATCGACCGGACAAACCAAAGGTTTATCAAATGTCTATTCTAAAGGGTGTACTTCATAACATAACAGAGGGGTAAGGCGCTATCTTAACGTAGAGTTTTCAATGCGCCACTCCAAGCCAAGACTTGATCCAGCATCCCATTAAGATTGGTAAGATGCAGATCCGCTGGTTTAAACACAGTTCCGTTCTCGAAATCAGTGAACAGTGACAATGCAGGGTGTACACGAACGTCTGCTACAGATAGTTCTCCCAAGATTCCGCGTAGATGTTCAGCTGCACGAGCGCCCCCTACGGAACCATAACTTACGATACCTGCTGCTTTATTATTCCAAGCTTCACGGGCATAATCGAGCGCATTTTTCAGTGATGCAGAAATACTGTGGTTATATTCTTGTACGATAAATACGAAACCGTCTAGTGTAGCGAGTTTAGTGTTCCATGCTGTTGCTTGTTCAGTTGCATCAGCCTCACCCAATAGTGGAAGCTTGAAATCTGCAATATCTATGATCTCATAATTAGCATCCCCGCGTGCATCCGCAATCTTTTTAACCCATTCTCCTACTTGCGGGCTTAAACGACCTTGACGAGTACTTCCGAGAATAATACCGATGTTTAATTTTGACATTGTTTGTTCCTCCTCAATTTTTGTTCTACCAAATAGTTTGTCTAGAAATCCCATGAAGTACACAACCTTTAAAAATTATTTATCTCAAGAGTAGTAAACTCTGGTTGTCTTTAAGTTAAGTATCTTTAAGATGAGATAATAATACCGCACATAGTGTGCTTTGTCAAGCAACTTTATAATAGTTAGTTTATAGCTTTGCTTCACCTTTACAAAATTAGTTGTTAGGAATATAATTGTTTAAGCAACTATTAAAACAGTGTTAATTGAGAAGGGATACGATCATGACGACAAAGCATAACCAATCCGAGCTTACGTTAGGATTTATGATGGGCACGACTTATCGTAAATTAAGCATGTTATTTCAAAGTGGGCTGAAAGAACATGATATAACACCAGAGCAATGGTCAGTCCTTTTTCATATTGACAGAACGGAAGGTTTGATTCAGAAGGACATTGCTAAGCGCTCTGGTAAGGATAAGCCAACTACAACGCGAATTCTGGATCATTTGGAAGGAAAGGGACTGATTTACAAAAGAACCGGTGAGAACGATCGGCGTTCTTTTAAAGTCTATATTACGGAAAAAGGAAGGTCTCTGGTGAAGGAAACCGTTCCTATTGAAGATAAGGTGACAGAAGAGATTATGAACTGTATTTCTAGTAAGGAATATGAGTTGCTCATGGAATTGCTGCTAAGAATAAACAATCATGTAGATCAAATAACAGATGGAGAGTAGGAAGGCAAGTTATGTTAGAACAACAAGAACTACGTACGAAATTATGGACCAAATCTTTTATTGCTTTAACGATTAGTGCTTTATTTTTATTTATGAATTTACAGATGTTGTTATCTTCATTTCCGTCTTACGTAAAAAGCGAATTTCAGGCCGGAGATATTATGGTCAGCCTCGTTACCAGCGTCTTTGCATTAACTGCGATCGCTTCACGTTTTATGACCGCTTTTCTGATGAGGAAGGTTAGTCGCAATGTATTATTATATATTGGCTTAGCAATTGCCGCCGCTATTACCGGCCTTTATGTTGTAGCAGATTCTATCGGATCACTGCTGCTGATGCGTGTGGGCTATGGGATTGGATTCGGGATTGCCAGCACGATTATCCCAACGATTGTTTCACAGATTATTCCAAGCAAAAGAATGGGTGAAGGGATAGGTTATTTCGGTTTATCCACCAGCCTGGCGATGTCGATCGGTCCAATGATTGGCTTGAATGTGATGAAACAATCAGGTTTTGGAACACTGGCTATGATCGGTATGGTAACTTTACTTCTTGCTTTTCCAGTACTTTTATTTTCTCGTTCACTTCCAGCGCAACCGAAAAAAAAGCCTACCCCAACTCAAAGCGAATCCACCAAACCTCTCAAGGTTCCGTTTAATACAAAGTTAGTATTGCCTGCCATTCTAAATGTCATGTTGGCAATTACCTACGGGGGATTGCTAAGCTTTATCGCTTTATTCGGCGAATCAGTTCATCTGGAGCAAGTGGGTTTGTTCTTTTTATTTAATGCGGTTACGATCATCATTATAAGACCTATCTCCGGCAGATTATTTGATAAAAGAGGACCAGCTTCTGTCCTAATCCCGGCGGCGGTTTGCGTCGTTGCAAGCTTAACTGTGCTTTCTTATACGACCTCTATGCCAATGCTCATCGTTTCTGCACTGCTATATGGACTTGGCTTCGGCGCTATTCAGCCAACGATCCAGGCTTGGATGCTTCGCACCTCAACTCCAGCACAATATGGTATGGCCAACAGTATGTTCTATAACTCAACGGATTTGGGTGTAGCCAGCGGAGCCATTATTCTGGGGGCAATCTCGGCAGCAACTGATTATGGGATAATGTATCGTTATTCGGCTGGGTTTATGGTGTTGTTCCTTATCGTGTATGTGGGAATTCAGATTAACAAGGCTAGAGTGAATCCATCAACCTTAAGTCAATAGGGTTCGGAGATTAAGCCAATCTTTATCTACTATTCATATTATTTTAAGCTAAGAGGGTTATAGTAATCACATAACCCCCTTATAATATAGACTTTGACCCTGCCGGACGTTGGCAGGGTCCTTTTTTTGTGTATGAAGAGAAGAAGTACATTATGTCGATGCACTTTTCTGGTGGTATGGATTATGCTTAGAAGAATAGGAATCGAAGGGGGTGAGATTTGCGAATGAATATGACATGGAACTTAGATAGTTTATATCCTTCCTTTGAATCGGAGCAGTTAAAAAGGGATCGCAAGCTACTGGGCCAGCATATACAAGATTTAAAGCGGTGGGCTGAGAACCATTTGAAAGTAAAAGACGTTACAGCCATGTCTGTGGAGGGCTTTTTAAGAATTTATAATGATTATAAAAGCATATATGTATGCTTGTTAGCTTATGCAGAGTTAACACTCAGCGCAGATCGTGGCTCCGAGGAAGCCATGAATCTTGCTGATGATATTGAGGAGGCCAATTCAGAAATCATCGGGGTAGTTGTGGCTTTTAAGCGCTGGTTTAGCACTTGTGATCATATGGATGAGCTTATCGTTAGCTCACCTTATCTAATGGAGCATCAATTTTATTTGCGAGAACTCCTGTTACAATCCCGCTATGAGTTAAGCGAAGAACTTGAAATGGCCATAGCCAAAATGCAGAGTACAGGATCCAAAGCATGGAGCAGACTGTATATGGAGAGGACTTCAAGTGCACTTGCAGATCTAGTGGTAGATGGGGAAACTAGACAAGTGACACTTGCGGAGCTAAGAAGTATGGCTTATGAGAATAATACCAGCTTAAGAAAAGCTGCTTATGAAGCGGAGGCAGAAGCCTGTAGTCGTATTGCTGAGGTCTGCGCAGCCAGCTTAAATGGCATTAGTGGTGAGGCGCTGACGATTTATGGCATGCGGGGTTATCAATCTTCTCTGGAAAAAGTGTTAATCGCTTCGAGAATGGACAGTGAGACTTTAGCCGCTATGCTCACTGCTCTTCGGGAGAGCCTGCCAGCCTTTCATACCTATTATCAAAAGAAAGCCGAGCTGCTGGGACATCCGGCAAAGCTGCCTTTTTACGATATTTTTGCACCAGTCGGTGTAGAAAACGGGAAAATTACATACGCTAACGCCAAAGATACAATCTTCTCGAGCTTCGCAACCTTTAGTGAGGAACTGGCTTGTTTTGCTCAGAAGGCTTTTGATCAGCAATGGATTGATGCAGAACCTAGATCAGGCAAAGGGGGGTATGGACTTTGCATTGATATTTTTCCGATTGGCGAGAGCAGAATTATGACCCAGTTCACCGGAAATGCCATAGATATTAGTATCCTTGCCCATGAGCTCGGCCATGCCTATCATAGCTCCTGTCTGGCTAATGAAACGATGCTGAATACGGATTACCCGATTCCGATTGCTGAAACGGCTTCGATTTTTTGTGAGACGATAGTGAACCATGCCATAATTACAAATTCAACGGAGAAGGAAGCTCTGCTTATTCTGGAGAGAAGTATTTCTGATGCCGGTTATTATCTTGTAGACTTTTATGCCCGTTATTTATTTGAGATCAAATTATATGAGAGAAGAGCATTAGGCCCGCTGTCTGTTCAAGAGCTAAATGAATTGATGATTGCCTGTATGGTGGAAGCCTATGGTGAGGGCATTGACCCGGGTACAATCCATCCGTACATGTGGATGAACAAAGCTGGATATTTTATGGCTAGTAATGAATTTTTGAATTTCCCGTATTCCTTTGGTTTGTTATTCTCTAAAGGACTGTACGCGGAATATTTAAAGAGGGGCGAAGAGTTCGCCCCTAAGTATCGCCAGTTCCTTAGGGATACCAGCAAACATAATATTGTTGATGTAGCAAAAACAATGGATCTAGATGTTCACTCCGTCGACTTCTGGAGAAGTGCATTGAAGTTAATAGAGAGCGACATTGGGGTGTTCATCGCTAAAGCCTAAACAACTCTCCAATTATGGTCACAGGTAGCTTCAATTTGGCCATGCTTTTCAATGTAGTCCGTGACAATTTCAGATATGTCGATCATAATTTCTTGAACAATCGGTTTACCCTTATACATCTCATAATCTCCGCCACCGCTGGCTCTATAATTGTTCATAACAACCTCATATTCTTTAGAGTCCTCTATAGGCTGACCTTGGTACAGCAGATGGAGGACTCTTTCGCCTACAGGTCTAGCGGTATCAAGCTCGTATTGTATTCCTTCCCACATATCATAATTGTAATGCTGCGGTTTAGGCTCGATGTAGGCGGGGTTAACGATTATTATTCCGTTCTCGTCTTGTTGGAAATAGTTAGCGGTTTGTTCTAAGGCCTCTCTAATATCTTGTCCTGTCAGTCTTAGGACGGTTAAGGTGTTGGGATAAATGAAGTTCGATAAAATGTCTCTGCGTGTGATGGTTTCGCTGAAACCCTTGCAATCGTTACTGAGTAAGGCTGCTGTAGAAATATCTATGCCAGTAGCCTCCATTTGTACCTTATTCATAAATTCTATAAAAGGGTGGTCAGCTAAGCGGCATTCATCAGCACTGGAAATAGACAGGTCCCCGATAACCGTTCCTATTCTCTCATCCAGCCAAGTTTGTGTTTCTGATTCAAGAGTACTGCTCAGCTCTAGGATTATTTCATCTGCAGCTGTTGTCTCATTAACGTTAAGGAGCTCGGCATGTTTACGCTGAATCTTCCAGTGTGTATTTTCTTTTTGGAAAATAACCGAAATTTTACCGAGGGAAAGTCCATTACAACCAGGTTGTATGATTGTAACACCGTTCAACTCCCCAGCTATGGAGCGGTGCTGATGTCCGGTAATTAGCACATCTATGCCCTCTACCTCTGTACACATGGCGTAGGCTTGATTCTCCCCCGTTAGTCTTTCTACAGGTTCTCCACTGCTTAGATCGCGTTCGAATCCGCCGTGGTAAGCTACAACGAGCAGATCAGGCTGCTCTTCTGCCCGTATAATGGCACACCAATGTTTTACAGTCTCTAGCGAATCCTCAAATTGAAGCCCTTCAATATGGCTAGGGTTCTCCCAGTGGGGGATGTAATGCGTCGTAACCCCTAGAACGGCTACTTTGATTTTATCTACCCATTTGATGATATAGGGTTTACCAAAGGCGGGTTGATTTGTCGTGTTATCTATAATTCCAGCTGATAACCAAGGAAAGCAGGAATCCTGAACGGCTTTATTCAGCAGAGTTTTGCCAAAATTGAATTCATGGTTGCCAATAATTGCAGCGTCATATTTCAATTCATTTAGTGCAGCTATGCCCGGATTCAGCTCATTACTATAATGTGTAGCTGCATAATAAGTTAACGGTGTGCCTTGAATAAGATCACCGTTATCTATAAGGATCAGCTCAGGAGTATGGGATCTTTCTTGTTTAATGAGGGTAGCAATTGTTGCTAAGCCTGCTGGTCGTTTCTCCCCCGTGCGGTAATCGACGGGCCCAAAATGTCCATGTAGATCACTTGTTACGAGGATTTCACAGGTTATTGAATTCTCTTTATTCATAGGTAGCCCCTCCTGATAATAAGTTCAGACCTCATTCTAGCAGATAATTTGGTAACTTTAAGAGATTGGAATAAATTTTACATATATTTGATGCTTGGTTGCTATTGATTTAATAAAACACATCTATAGTTTAGAAGTACTCAAAAATAAAAATAGAAAACAGTGGAGGTCTTTCGTTTGAGAAAAATCAGTAAATTCGTATTGCCGCTAATGATGTCTATTACATTGCTTAGTGGTTGTGGCGCTAACAACACTACAAATAATGCAAACCAAGGATCGACGGACGGGGCAAATGCACCGAAGGAAACGGCAGCTCCTGTAGCAGAGGGTTATGTTCCAGAGAAGCTTACTGTACAATTTGTTCCTTCTCAAAATGCAGATACGCTCGAAGCTAAAGCGAAACCTCTTGAAAAATTACTGGGTGACAAGCTCGGTATTCCTGTAGAAGTAAGTGTCTCTACTGATTACAACACCGTTATCGAAGCTATGGCCTCTAAAAAAGTGGATGTAGGTTTCCTTCCTCCAACTGCTTACGTGTTAGCTAAAGAAAAAGGAGCAGCTGAGGTTATTCTTCAGGCTCAACGTTTTGGTGTAAATGATGAAACCGGTGGTCCAACAGATGAATTAGCGGATTTCTATAAATCTATGATTATCGTCAAGAAGGATTCTGCGATCAAATCGGTTGCCGATTTGAAAGGTAAAAAAATTGCCTATCAAAACGTTACATCCTCAGCAGGTTTTGTATGGCCGGCTGCAACACTAATGGATGCAGGACTTGATCCGTTGAAGGATGTACAAGCCATTACGGTTAAAGGTCATGATCAAGGCGTGCTTGCTGTGCTGAATGGTGACGTAGATGCAGCAGCTATTTTCCAAGATGCCCGGAACACGGTCGTTAAGGATTATCCAAAAGTATTTGAAGATACTCAAGTTCTCGCCTTTACTGATAAAATTCCTAACGATACGATTTCGGTCCGTTCAGATATGAATAAAGAATGGATAGAAAAAATCCAGCAGGCATTCATTGATATCGCAGCTGACACAGAAGGCCATGAGATTATCAAAGACATTTACTCTCATGAAGGTTATGTGAAATCACAAGACAGCAACTTTGACATTGTTCGCGAATACAACAGTAAAGTAAAAACAGAGTAGAACAGGCCGTTCAAGGATACAACGATGTTGGTGTATAACAGGCATTAAGGATAGCCAGCTCCGGATTCCCCCCCGGATCTGGCTATCTCTTTTATACGAATATACGAAAACACATAAAGGGATGATTTCATGATAGAGCTTCGTAATGTATCCAAAACGTATCTAAACGGAACCAAAGGATTAAACAACATTAACCTGACCATTCCAGCCGGAGAATTTGTAGCTATTGTTGGTCTTTCGGGAGCAGGGAAGTCGACCTTGCTGCGTTCCATTAACCGGCTTCATGATATTTCCGAAGGTAATATTCTTATTAACGGGCAGTCCATCACGAATGCAAAAGGAAGCCGGCTACGAATGATCCGTAGGAATATCGGAATGATCTTTCAAAGCTTCAACTTAGTGAAACGTACGACGGTGCTTCGTAATGTTTTGGCAGGACGGGTGGGCTATCATTCCACACTGCGGACGATACTTGGCAGATTCCCACAAAAGGATATCGATTTAGCCTTCGAATCCCTTGATCGGGTAAATATCGCCGAGAAGGCCTATACACGTGCAGATCAGCTATCTGGAGGTCAGCAGCAACGTGTAGCTATTGCCCGTGTTCTTGCGCAGGAGGCACAGATTATCCTCGCAGATGAACCTGTAGCTTCACTAGATCCGCTCACAACCAAGCAGGTTATGGATGATCTAAAGAAGATTAATATGGAACTCGGGATTACAACCATTGTGAATTTGCATTTTATTGATCTGGCTAGAGAATACGCTACCCGGATTATCGGGCTCCGGGCAGGAGAGGTTGTCTTCGATGGTCCTGTATCAGAGGCAACCGATGAGAGGTTTGCTGAGATTTACGGCAGACCGATTCATCAGGATGAGTTGTTAGGTGAGCCTGTACTCGGAGGCGTGTGAGATGAGTGTGAATGCAGAGAAGCTACATCCCAAACCGCCAAGGAAGATAAAACATTATTTCACAGCCATTATATTAGTAGTATTACTGTGGAGAAGTGCTGTCTTAACCGATTCATCCTTCGGGGAGCTGATCTCCGGTCTGCCGAATATGCTTGATTTGCTTAAGGAAATGTTTCCCCCGAACTGGGGGTATTTTGACAACATTATAGATGCGATGCTGGAGACGATCCGGATGGCGCTGGTTGGCACAACGTTTGGTGCCATTCTTGCGGTTCCGGTTGCGCTGTTGTGTGCAAGCAATATTACGCAAAGCCGTTGGCTTCATTATCCGGTCCGTATGCTGCTGAACCTGATCCGTACGATTCCCGATCTGCTGTTGGCTTCTATCTTTGTGGCTATTTTCGGCCTCGGTGCGCTTCCTGGGATATTTGCATTGACGATATTTTCGTTGGGGCTGATCGCTAAGCTTACCTATGAAACGATGGAGACGATTGATCAAGGACCTTTGGAAGCAATGACTTCAGTGGGGGCTAATAAGATTCAACGCATTATGTTCGGAGTCATTCCACAGGTACAGGCTCATTTTATGTCTTATGTCCTATATGCCTTCGAGATTAATGTTCGTGCTGCGGCGGTTTTAGGTCTGGTAGGAGCGGGTGGGATCGGCCACTATTATGAAGTTACCCTAGGCTTTTTGGAATACGATAAGACTTGCACCATCATCTTGTTCACATTAGCAGTAGTACTGATTATTGATTATGTAAGCACTAAGCTGCGGGAGAAATTAATATGAGTAAATCATGGAATACCCTTGTCCCTAAACCCCGTAAAAATCGTTTTCGTTGGCTGATTTATGTAGCCCTAGCCGCGTTATATATTTGGGCTTTTTCGGGAGTGCCGTTTAATGGATTCAAAGAAACCGCCGGGATCATTACTAAAGCAATTTTTGCCGGGATATTCTCACCTGACTGGGCCTTCGTTTATTTACCAGATGGGGAGGATCTCCTGCGGGGATTGCTCGAGACGTTAGCTATTTCAATCCTAGGCACTTTTATCTCGACCTTTTTATGTATTCCTTTTGCATTTTGGGCTGCAGTTAACATGAGCAAGGGAAAGGTAATTTCAGGTTCCGGCAAGCTGATGTTGAGCTTTATACGAACCTTCCCTGAGATTATTATGGCTTTGTTATTTATCAAGGCTGTTGGACCGGGTTCTTTTGCAGGTGTGCTGGCTCTGGGACTACATTCGGTGGGCATGCTCGGCAAATTGTTCGCGGATGAGATTGAGAATATCGACAACGGTCCACTCGAAGCTTTAATTTCTTCTGGTGCCAGCCGCATGCAGGTATTGTGGTTTGCGGTGTTGCCGCAGGTGCTGCCGGGATTCTTATCCTATACCTTATATAGATTCGAAATTAACGTTCGTTCGGCTACGATTCTAGGTGTGATTGGAGCAGGGGGGATCGGCACACCGTTAATCTTCGCGCTCAGTTCACGGAATTGGGACCGCGTGGGGATTATACTGCTAGGTATCATTGCGATGATCACAATTATTGATTTGATTTCCGGCAAGATCCGGAAGAAGCTGGTGTAACCGAGTTGCATAATGATATGTAAGACAAAGACCTCCTTAGGGTATGAACCGAACCTAGGGGAGGTCTTTTATGATATGATCCATACTATATTGGACCATTCGAAAATGTATGAGAAAGTAATAATTATTTTTTCTGAAACATATGTTGGTCTATCCGACTTGTACCAAAGGAGTTGAAGGTTTGGAATCTGCGCTTATTGGCAGCTTTGTATCGGCAATGGCTACCGTTCTTGGAGCATTTCCGATCCTGTTCGTGAAGAGGTTATCCGAGAAGTGGAAAGATATCCTCGTAGCCTTCACTGCGGGGATTATGGTGTCCGCCTCCACGTTTGGACTCATGCCGCAATCGATCAAAGAATCGGGGATTATCGCTTTAACCTTGGGCTTGATTACCGGAGTGCTGCTGCTTGATTTAATTGAAAATAACATCCCACATATCGATGTGGAGAATAAGCCCGGTTATACCAATATGGATTCAAAAGCGCTGCTTGTTATGATTGCGCTGTTCATCCACAACATACCAGAAGGCCTCAGTACAGGTTTCAGTTATGCCAGCGAACAGGCCAGTTTAGGTCCTACCGTGGCGATTGCCATTGGCGCACAGAATATGCCGGAAGGTTTGATTCTTGCGGTCTTTCTGATGAATTCGCGAACTAGCAAGCTAAAAGCCTTAGGAATCGTTACACTTACCGGCTTGATGGAGATGGTATCTGCGGTGATCGGGTATTTTACTGCTAGTTACCTGCATAATGTTGTGGGTTATGGTCTAGCTTTTGCAGCCGGGGCTATGCTCTTTATCGTTTACAAGGAGCTGATTCCGGAGAGTCATGGCCATGGTTATGAGCGGCCTTCGACGTATTCGTTTATTTTTGGATTATTGATCATGGTGTACATCACGCAGATATTTGGGTGAGCAAATAGAACTCTAATCTATAAAAAAGAAGACCAATGAAATGCCAGAGCAGCTTTAAGCTGCCTGACCTCATTGGTCTTTGTCTTGTTATAACTAAGCTTTATCCCCGCAGAATTGCCTCAATTTGCTCTAGTTCTTCAGCGCTAAGCTCTGGGGCATTTAAGGAAGCGACGGCATCTTCAATCTGGCTTACCTTACTTGCGCCGATCAATGCAGAAGTTACTTTGTCTCCACGGAGTACCCAAGATAACGCTAGCTGAGACATTTTTTGTCCACGTGCAGCAGCAATCTCGTTCAGTTTGCGAACCTTGCCGATCGCCTCTTCGGTAATGGCATTCTCAGACAGGAATACACTTGGACCAGCGGCACGGGAATCAGGAGCGATTCCGTTTAGATAGCGATCGGTCAGTATGCCACCTTGTAGCGGGGAGAACACAATGGAGCCGATGCCTTCTTCAGACAATACATCCTGCAAGCCATCTTCAATCCAGCGGGACATCATGGAATAGTTTGGCTGATGAATCAGGCATGGCGTGCCAAGTCGACGCAGAATTTGTGCCGCTTCGCGTGTTTGTTCAGGTCCGTAATTCGAAATCCCGACATACAACGCTTTACCTTGGCGTACCACGAGGTCCAGCGCAGCCATGGTTTCTTCCAGTGGTGTATTTGGATCTGGGCGGTGGTGATAAAAAATATCAACATAATCCAGTCCCATACGTTTTAAGCTTTGATCTAGGCTGGAGACGAGATATTTTTTGGAGCCCCATTCACCATAAGGACCAGCCCACATATAATAACCAGCTTTAGTAGAGATAACCATCTCATCACGATAAGGGGTCAGATCCTTTTTAAGAATTTGGCCAAAACTTTCTTCGGCGGAGCCTGCAGGTGGACCGTAATTATTGGCAAGGTCAAAATGAGTGATTCCAAGATCAAAAGCTCTTCTTACCATGGCGCGGCCATTCTCAAATAAGTCGTTGCCGCCAAAGTTATGCCATAGACCAAGCGAGATCGCTGGCAGGAGTAGACCGCTCTTTCCGGTGCGATTATATTTCATATTGTCATATCTGGTAGCGCTTGCGTTATACATGATTTATTCCTCCTCTAAACACTTATTACTTAGTACGTTACGTCCTTATTGTAGCGAAAGATCGCGGACAAACGTATGTCAGCAAGGAAGAAGTTTATAGTACAATGTCATTTTCGAGATGACGGCTACGGTATTCTTTTGGCGAACAACCTTTCACCTTCTTGAACATCCGCGAAAAGAGTAAGGGGTCCTGATAGCCCACAGAACGTGAGATTTCACCAATCGTGCATAGGGTCTCTGTCAGCAGCTCGCACGCCTTAGCGATGCGGAAATTTAATAAATACTGCTGTGGTGGCATACCTATTGTCCGTTTGAACAAGGAGGATAAATATTTGCGATCCAGCTTGAGCGAAGAGGACATCATCTCAACCGAAATATTTTCACAATAATGTGTATGCAAAAAGTGCAGGCATTGCTCGACGTAAATACTCTTTTGACGTGGTAAAGGAAGTACATCTGGAACTGCTGGCACCGCTCGAAGTAACAGAGAAAAGAACTCATACATAATTGCTTTTAGAGGTAGATCCAGACTGTCCGAAGCTTCAGCTGCTTGTGTCAGGAGCTCGTATAAATTCGGCATAAGCTGTTCATCCATTGGAAAGATCGGGTGCTCAGGTGACAAGGCGGTTTTGGCCAAAATATAATCAACCTGCTCCCCGGTAAAAGCTACCCAAGAATAGGCCCATGGATTTGCTATGTCTGCTGTGTAGGCAGTTACGATATGCGGATAGGTGAGAAAAGCTTGTCCTGGCCTAAGATAATGGGTCTGTTCACCCACAGTAACTTCACCTGTTCCTGCATGGATAAAATGTATTTTATATACGTCACGGACCCCAGGTCCAAAAAAATGTCCGGGAAGACACTGCTCCCGCCCCCAGTAATGGAGATGCAGGTCGGGATTGCCTCGGAAGGGACGCTCAGAATTATAGTTAAATATCGCCATGGATGATTCCTTCTCTTTCTTCTATAGATTTAATCAAGGTAGTTGTACCCGCTTACTTTTATTATACAGCATATTTTAGAAGGAATATTAACTCGGAATTGCAGACAATTCAAAGATCGTAGTTTATCCCTGTCCAGTTTGGTTAAGTAAGCTATGAAGCTGAACGTATGAGCTAACTACATCAATAGGAGGTAATGGAGATGAATAAGAGAATAGTGGGTGTCTTTGCTGCCGAATACGAAGCTTCGCGAGCTATTGAGGAGTTGAAGCGTCAGGGCTGTAGGACAGAGGATATTTCGATTATCGCGAGAAATAAAGCGGATGAGGAAACTCTTAGAGACGAGTCAGGAACCGTGGCCCCGGAGGGTATGGCTACAGGTGCAGCTACTGGTGGCCTGCTGGGTGGAGTAACGGGGCTGCTGATGGGAATTGGTGCTTTGGCTATTCCTGGTATTGGACCTATTATTGCAGCCGGACCTCTTGCGGCAACACTAGCCGGAGCGGCGATAGGCGCAGGCAGTGGCGGGTTAGTCGGCGGACTTATTGGCCTTGGCATCCCTGAAGAGGAAGCAGAGAGCTACGATAATTACGTGGATGAAGGTCATATTCTAGTAATGGCGGATGTGGAAGGCGAGCAGAAGGAGCAAGAAGTGAAACAAATCTTGGCAAAGTATAACAGCCTGAACGCAGAACGCTTTGAGAAAGTTGCTAATATAGATCCATTAGCGAGTGAACGTATTGGAAATAAATAAGAAGCAATTAGCATTCAGTGTAAAAAAACAAAACAGGCTATCTCACTAGCAAAGGATACTGCTAGTGAGATAGCCTGTTTTTTGTGGTTTTATAGAGAGACAGCATTTTGCCTAACGGTTAGCGCAGTCGGTATTTCTTTTCCTGGCAGGAAATGAATGCTGCGGATATAGCGGATCGTCCCGCTCTGTGCCCGCATAATTACCGAATGTGTCTCCGCGCGTTCTTTACCGATGAAACGGACGCCGTTCAGGAACTCACCTGACGTTACACCCGTGGCGGCAAAGAGCACGTCGCCCGTGCCAACCATGTCTTCCATGTATAGCACTCGCGTTGGATTGGCAATTCCCATGCGTACACAGCGCTGTAGCTCTACTGGTCCATCCGGGAGCAATCTGCCCTGCATTTCACCACCAAGGCATTTCAGTGCAGCGGCAGCAAGAACACCTTCGGGTGCTCCACCGGAACCCATATATAAATCGACATCGCTGTCTGGCAGTGCAGCCGCAATAGCGCCAGCGACATCTCCGTGACCAAGCAGCTTAATTCGTACCCCGGCTTCACGCAGGCTATTAATCAGCTGCTCATGCCGTTTGCGATCCAGCACCATTACGGTTAACTCGGAGAGAGATTTGCCAGTGTAATGGCAGGCTTTTTGCAGAGTGATCTCTACAGGGTCCTCGAGTCTAAGCTTACCGGCAAGTTCAGGCCCGCAGGCTAACTTTTCCATATAAATGTCCGGGGCATGCAGCAGGCTGCCTTTATCTGCTATAGCAATAACAGATTGCGCATTATGCAGGCCGCAGGCAACAACCTCAGTTCCTTCGAGAGGATCGACGGCTACATCGACAGCAGGACCTTTTTGGTTCCCGACTTTCTCACCAATATAGAGCATTGGAGCATCATCCATCTCTCCTTCACCTATCACAACAGTTCCGTCGATGGACACAGAATCGAACATGGAACGGATCGCAGTCGTGGCTGCATCATCTGCCGCATTTTTATCGCCCCGCCCAATCCAACGAGCCGAGGATAAAGCACCTAGTTCAGTTACCCGTACAATCTCAAGGGCCAGTTCGCGCTCCATTCTAATTCCCTCCAGTGCATTCTATATATTTTGTAAACTGAAATTTAGATATAACCCATAATAATACCAGCGGTTTCTTCTATAGCCTTGTCAGTAATATCAATTACAGGACAGCCCAGCTTGTTGAACAATGAAGCGGCGTATTCCATCTCTTCGGTGATCCGCGCCAGACTTGCATATTGGGAACCTGTCGGTAATCCGAGAACCTTAAGCCGCTCAGAGCGGACCTTCAGCATGTACTCGGGTTTCATGGTTAATCCGATAAGCCGGTTCGGCGGCAAGCTTAATAGTTCTTGCGGAGGACCAATCTCCGGGATAATCGGATAGTTAACGACTTTTTTTCCTCTATGGGCCAAAAAGATGCTAAGCGGTGTTTTTGAAGTACGGGACATGCCCAGCAGAACGATATCGGCTTTGAGCATGGCGCCCAGATCACGGCCGTCATCACAGGCGACGGTGAATTCTATAGCTTCTATGCGGCGGAAATAATTCTCGTCGAGCTGGTGTAGAAGACCTGGCCGCTGCTGAGGAGCATCGTCGAAGGTATCAATGAAGGCCTGCATCATAGGGCCCATGATATCAACGATCCGTAAATCAAGACGTACCGCTTCCTCGCGGATCATTTCTCTTAATTCTGGCTGCACTAATGTATAGGCGACAAAACCTTTATGCTGAGCTGCTTCTTCCATAAGCTTGCGTAGCTCGTCTTCATGCCTAATATTGCCGTATCTTTTAATGGTGACCTGCTGATTCTGAAATTGGTGAATAACGGCCTGCACGACAGCCTCTGCCGTATCTCCTATAGAATCCGAGCATATCGTTATTAAGTTGGAAGATTGCTCGATGCTCATGGGTTCCTCCTGTTATCCTTTGGCTTCAAGTTCGAGGAGAAGTTTGATGATGGAGGTTTTTGTTAAACGTCCTACCACATCCAGTTTTGTACCGCCGTCTTCAGCGGCGCTGGGAACAACCACCGGCAAACTGTCTACCTCGTGAAAAATCATCTTATGTGCAGCTTCAAGCACCGGCTCATCCGGTGAAGTTGTGACCACTTTGGGCTGGCGCGTCATAACCATGCTTACGGGCATGGAGACTGCACTGGGGTTGCCCAAGGTTACCTTTAGGAAATCCTTACGTGAAGCAACGCCCGTGAGTTTACCCTCTTCGTCACAGATAATAAGAGTGCCTACATCCTGTAGAAAAAGCGTAACTACGGCATCTTGAATAGTTGTGGTCTCACGGATAACTATAGGTACACTTTGAATTTCTTTGACCATCGTTTCCTGCAGCAGATAACCGCTTCCCTGACGACTGGATGATTTCAATCCTGGGAAGTACCCGACCTTCGGCTTGGCGTCGATATATTTGAGCATAACCAAAACAGACAGATCCGAGCGAATTGTAGGCCGGGTAAGGTTCAAACTTTCGGCAATCTGTTCGCCGGTAATCGGAGCTCTTTTGTTAACGATATCGATAATCTCTATTTGACGTGATGTCAGTTCGATCACAATTCCCTCCACTTCCGATAAAAAAGGCATTCCTCTTTAGAAAAGAAGCGCCGTTAAGCGAATCCTCCTTTCATATATGAGTCATATTTAGCTGTGTTTAATTTAACTTGTTTATATAATACGCAATAGTGGTCATAAATGCAATATATAGTACGTCATATATTTGATTTTTTTAACGCAACAGTGTTGATCTTCTTTTTTTGCAGTAATTGCTTTAAAGCATCAGCATTCACTAGGATCGTTCCGGCAATGATGGTGAACACTCCAAGAATTGTAATCCAAGATACGGACTCCTTGTAAAAGAAAAAGCCTACACCCACGGCAATCGGTGGAGAAATATAAAGCCAGGTAGAAGGAAACACTGGGTTGGTCTTAGCTACGAGCCAGTAGAACAAGGTATGGCCGACCATGGAGCCGATAACTGTGAGATAGAGCAGTGAACCTGCTGTCTCGAATGAGAAGAGAAATGCAGGATGTACTTTTTCCGTGGCAAAAGAAAGAATGAATAACAACGCACCGCCATACATCATTTGAGCCGCATTCAGCGCAATCGGTGAGACCTCAGGCATACTGTTAATTACTTTTTTGGAGTAAATCGCACCTACAGCATAGCAACACTCTCCAATTAGGACTACGGCGCAACCGATGAGCCACAGTGGTGAAATATCAACGGCGAGATTGGGGAGAACCAGCAGCAGTACGCCAGTGAAGCCGATGATGCAGCCATATAGGGAGATGGCGGGTGCTTTTTGCCGAAGAATAGAGGTTTGGAGCAGCAGGATCATGATCGGACCAGTGGCAGAGAGTACAGCTGCAAGCCCTGAAGAAACATATTGTTCAGCCCAGTAGAGACCCGCGAAGGTGCCGAAGGTTAGAGCAGACCCGGTGAACAACATTTCTTTGCGCAACAGCAAGGAGAAGCTGGCTTTTCGTTTCCAGACCATCCATAGGAATAGAACAGCGCCTGCGACAAAAAATCTTAAGCCCGCTGAAAAGAAAGGAGGCGCACCGGCATCTACGCCGATTTTGATAGCTAGAAAGGTCGTGCCGAAGATCAGACATACAAGTGCATAAGCAAATAAGATCATTTTGAAAGTCCCCTTTTGTGTGCTTTATAAAATATAAGAATTTATAAGCTGGCATTTTGTTAATCATATAGGGGAGAGGACAGAACAGATTGCCTTGTGTAGAACAGATTAATTCGGAAATCGTGTACAATATGATTACAAGGTTGTTCGGAGAGGAGTTGTAGCCAGATGAAAAAGGTTGTGGGAGCGGAGCATAATCATCCTTTGTTTCGGCAGGTCTATGAATTTCTATTAAATCGCATGGAGCGAGGGGAGTGGGTCGCACATGATAAGCTTCCTTCTATACGGCTGCTGGCGGAGGAGCTTAAGGTACATCGACTGACCGTATTCAAAGCGTACAGACGGTTGACGGAGGATGGAAAGGTTTATGTAAAAGATAAATCAGGATATTACGTGGCACCCATAATCTCGCTTCCTGCTATTGAAGTAGGAGCCGCAGTATCGGCTTATGCGCTCACTAATCCGCTGTCTGATATTCAGAGAGTGCCAGTTAAGTATCAGTTCTCGCAGGCGCTGATTGATCCGGGGCTGCTGCCGAATCTTTTTCTATCTGACTATGTCAAAAAAGTGTTCGATCTATATCCCAAGGTAATGGGAACGTATGCCTCGGTCCAGGGGGATAACGAGCTGCGTGAGACGTTAAGCCACCACTTTCGGAAGCAACATCGGCTGCAGTTAACTTCGGAAGAGCTGCTTATTACCTCGGGTGCGCAGCAGGCGATCAATCTGATTGCCCGGATTGTGCTTGGTCCTCTGGATACGGTGCTTGTGGAGCGGCCTACTTATAGTGTTGCTATGGATATTTTTCGCCGGGAGGGGGCACGGTTGGTTCCGGTTGAGATCACTCCGGAGGGATATGATCTGGAGGAAGTAGAAGCTTTGATGAAAAAGCATAAACCGCGTATGTTCTACATTAATCCAACGCATCACAATCCAACTGGATACACGGTGCCTGTGCAACAGCGCAAGCTGTTGGTAGAACTGGCCGAACGTTATCGCTGTTTACTGGTGGAGGATGACCCGTTCCGCGATATGTATTTTGATGAGGAGCCGCCGCCGCCCTTTTTTGCTTATGATACGGAGGGGTGGGTGATCTATATCAGCAGCTTCAGTAAATATGTAGCCCCTGGCTTACGAATCTGTGCGGTGGCCTGCCGATATCCATTTATGGAGCGTCTGATCACGGCCAAATCACTCGCGGACAATGGCACTCCGCTGCTGAATCAAAAAATATTTCTACATTACTACACCTCCCCACGCTTGCAACAGCATCTCGGTAAGCTGCGCATTGCACTTCAAGTGCATAAGGAAATTGTAGAAGAGGAGCTGGCGGGGACTGGCTGGGAATGGACGACTCCGCAAGGCGGACTAAATCTATGGGTGAAACTACCGGAGCATCTTACGATGGATCGCCTGTTTGCTTCAAGTATGGCGCAGTCGATCGCTTTTGTTCCTGGGGAGTTATTTGATCCACTGGGGGAAATGAAGTCAAGGCTTCGCCTAAGTTATTCCTTTGCAAGCGAAGGGGTGCTGCGCGAAGGAATACAGCGTTTGATTGGGATCGCGCACAGTCTGTGAGTGGTACAGCAGGTATGGGGGATTAAAGAAGAGGATATGAGGAGTTAAAGAAGATTAGAGGAATTAAAGAAGAGGATATGAGGAGTTAAAGAAGATTAGGGTAATTAAAGAAGAGGATTAGAGGAGTTGCTACCGGATAAACTTGTATCACTTGTTTGGGAATTCCTGTAACACTTTCCACATTTGCTCCGTCTGTAAGGTAAAGAAGGGGGTTATCAAAGTGCGAAAGATCAATTTCCGAAAGATCAATTTCCGAAAGATCAATTTCCGAAAGATCAATTTCCGAAAGATCAATTTCCGAAGTCCAATGATGATATTTCTAGGTGTCCTATTAATATTTACGGCTTTGCTGACGGTACGGCCCTCGGTCACTTACGCCTGTTCCTGTGTTATGCCTGCGGAGCCACTGGAAGCTCTTGAGAAAAGTACAGCTGTTTTTGTCGGGAAAGTAGTGGATATGAAGGAGCCGTCACAGGGGAACATAATTTCTTCTGCTGATCCAGTAAAGGTAACCTTTGAGGTGGATTCCAGCTGGAAAGGGGTCAAGGGGAATCAAGTTACATTAACTACGGCTTTATCTTCTGCAAGCTGCGGCTTTGAATTTGTGGAAGGGGAAAGTTACATTGTCTATGCTTATGCTAGAGACGGCGGAGACTCTGGTAATCTGGAGGCTAGTTTATGCAGTCGAACTAAGCGGCTAACCGCTGACTCAGTGGATCTAAAAGAGCTGGGACCGGGTATTTCGCCTACAACGCCTACCGCTTCTCCGGAGGTAACTCCGAATAATTCACCGGAGTCAGGAGCTGGGAGTAATGAGCCTGATCAAACGGGGAACCCGGCTGGGGACAGTGATTCCTTTCCACTTGTTAATGTGGGGATTAGTGGAATAATTATCGTTCTAGTGGCTATAGCTGGGGCTGTTCTATACCGTCGTAGAAATGATGGAACGCGCAAAAAATGACTCTAACTGTAGAGTCACGTCATGTAATGTAATGGTGGGATCAAGTTAGGACGTAAGAATATATAAGGGGTTGTGATAAAATAAGCGGTCGCTCGGGATAAACATCCGAGCGACCGCTTATTTGTTTGAGAAGACCTTGAGTAACTGGTGTTGGGCTGTGTTGGTGGACCAGTGGTGGAGTATGTTGGTGGGCGAAAAGGTACTGATGCTAATGCTGGTGTGTGCTGAAGGGCGGCGTAGGTCTAGAGTTGGTATGTGTGGAAGGGCGATGCAGGTCTAGTGCTGGTGCTGGTGCTCAAGTGTAGCTCGGAACCATCTAGAATCAATAATTAGGGAAATCCTCCCTGATTTTATCGTGTTTTACTCATTATTAGCGATAATTGGGGAATTGCTCCCTAAAATTCTGCGGAAATTGCCTTTTTTGCCTATAATCGGCTAATTATTAGGGAGAAATTCCGCAAAAAGTTCAATATGTGCTTATAAAGTTCGATTATTAGGGAGAAATTCCGCAAAAAGTTCAACGTGTGCTTATAAAGATCGATTATCAGGGAGAAATTCCGCAAAAAGTTTAACGCGCGCCTATAAAGTTCGAATTTGAGGGAGAATCTCCTTAAACATCAGTTCAAGGAGGGCAGAATTTTGTGAAGCAAGTTGCACTTTAGATTGTAAGGTAAAGTAAGGTGAATTCCGTGTAGCAAGGTTAATTTGGGTGATGTGATTAAGGTGAATTTAGTGAGTTAATGATGAATTTTTGCGATGTAAGTTGAAATCAGTTGAAGTCAGTTGTGATGTCACTTGAGTTTAGATCGCAAGCCTACCTCACCCTCGTCACACCCACCCAAATAACCGGGCAAGCTGAGCGACAGCAAAGGTTACTCCGATGGCGATACCCAGCGGAATGACTGCTGAGAGAACGGCCCACTTCATGCTTTTTGTTTCCTTGTAAATGTTCACGAGTGTCGTACCACAAGGATAGTGGAGCAGGGAGAACAGCATCATGTTGAGTGCGGTCAGCCAGGTCCAGCCATGTGAGAGAAAGACATCTTTGATACTGCCTAAGCTGTCGATATCAACCATAGCGCCTGAGGACATATAGCCCATAAGCAGGATAGGCAATACGATTTCATTCGCAGGAAGTCCAAGAATAAAGGCCATGATGATAAAGCCATCCATGCCAAGCAAATGTGCGAACGGATCAAAGAATGCAGCCATATGATTCAGTACAGAATCGCCGCCAATAAACAGATTGCCTAGAATCCAAGTGATAATCCCGGCAGGGGCAGCAACGACGATAGCCCGAGTAAGTACGTTAAGGGACTTATCTTTGGAGGAAATAAGTATGGTCTTCCAGATTTGTGGACGGCGGTAGGGAGGAAGCTCCAATGTGTAATGTGTGGGAACCCCACGCAGCGCAGTTTTGGACATGACCCAGGAAACGGTTAAGGTAACAATGATGCCGATTAGAACCATTCCCATTAGGACGGAGGCAGTGGTGAATGTACGAAGCGCCCCTGTCGTAGCGGCTCCTGCCATAAATAAGGAAGACAATAAAATCAGCGTGGGCCAGCGGCCGTTGCAAGGGACAAAATTGTTGGTCAGTATAGCCAGCATTCGTTCACGCGGCGATTCGATGATTCGTGTGGAGAGGATAGCGGCCGCATTACAGCCGAAGCCCATGGACATGGTTAAAGCTTGCTTGCCATGACCACCTGATTTTTTGAACAGTCGGTCCATGTTAAACGCAACGCGTGGCAGATACCCGAAATTCTCAAGCAGAGCGAATACGGGGAAAAAGATCATCATCGGTGGCAGCATGACACTGATTACCCATGAGGTGCCTCGATACAAGCCAAGCACAAGCACGCCGTGCAGCCAAGCTGGGGCATGGAGAGCCTCAAATCCCGCTGTCAGATATCCTTCGATGAAGCCAAAGAAGGAAGCGAGCCAGCTAGAAGGGTAGTTAGCCCCGGCAATCGTAATCCAGAATACGACACCGAGAATGGCGAGCATGATGGGAAAACCCCAAATTTTGGAGGTCACGATATTATCCAGCTTATAAGTGCTGTTCAGTTTCTTCTTATCCCGATAAGTAACTGCATCTCCGCAGATGCCTGCGGATACGCCATATATACCACTGACAATCTCATCCCGAATGGCTCCGCCGTCAGCGAGCTTTTTTGCGGTGGACAATAGGGAATCTAGAGCGTCAGATCCCTTAGTGATAGGCAGTGACTCCATGGCCGATGACCTCCTTTGCTTCGGGTAAATCCTTGCTTTTCATATGCTCTTTAAGTGAAGTAAGCAGGCTGTCATCACCGTCCAATAAGCGCAGTGCAATCCAGCGAGCGGGATATTTGGTACCGATGGTTTGCTCTACCAATGGTGTAAGCTCGGCAATTCCCCGTTCGATCTCTTCGTTGTAACTAATCCGCAGCGGCTGCGCTGTGAATGAGCCTGTAGCCATTCGCTCCACTTGATCCAATAAGGCATCGATCCCTATTTTATTGCGCGCCGATATCGCAACGACGGGTACGCCGAGACGTTTGGAAATACTCTTCAGGTTGATGTCGATGCCCAGCTTACGTGCTTCATCAATGAGGTTGATGCAGACAACCGCCCGTCCGGTAATCTCCAGTACTTGCAAGGCAAGATTGAGATTACGTTCCAGCGAAGTAGCGTCAAGCACTACAAGTGTCACGTCTGGCTGTTCAAAAATAATATAATCTCTAGCCGCTTCTTCATCCGCGGAATTTGAGTATAGGGAGTACGTTCCTGGTAAATCTACCGCGAGGTATGAATGGTTATTGTGTTTGAATTCGCCTTCGGCAGTAATGACGGTTTTACCTGCCCAGTTTCCAGTATGCTGTCGCATGCCGGTTAGCAGGTTGAATAGTGTGCTTTTTCCGGTGTTAGGATTGCCTGCAAAAGCGACGGTGAACTGACTCATGCTTCTACACCTCCAATTAATTCTCCGAATATTAAAGAGCTTTCTTCTCTACGCAGTGCAATGGTCGTATTGCTTACCCGAAAAGCTATAGGATCTCCTAATGGACTACGCCGCAACACCTCTACGATATTCCCGACTACGAACCCGAGGTCCAGTAATCTTCTTCTAAGCACACCTTGAACTTCAATGTCGCTGATGCGCAGCGTGCTACCCTTTGCAGCCTCTGATAAAGGAATAGTTGTTCCAGTCATGAGATCCCTTCTTTCATTTATATTTTTACCGCCTACGGTTTTTATTTTGTGTATTAGAACATTTCTTGTAGTCTGGCACAACATTAGTATATGGCAACAACTTTGTCCCTGCAACAAGAATGTTTCCCTTAGGCAAAATAAAATTAAGCAAAAAAAGCCCCTGACGAAAGAGGGCTTGTACGCTCTTTTCCGCAGGGTTGAGCTTAATTCTTAATTAACATTAAAATTACGACCAGCTGCCAAAATCAAGTGTACGTCCGGTCTCGACCAAGGTTTTAATATTACTCAGAACCTGCCACCAGGCGTTGATACTGCCAGCATATGAAGGATCATCAGGATGCCATTCATCGTGGATAAGCGTAAGCTTAGTAGTTCCACCCACCGCTTCAAGCAGCCAAGATATACGCGATTCATATCTTTCTGTACCCTTATGATAGGAGGGGCCGACCTTATGCGTGAAACGAAACGCTTTTTGTGGAGTGAACTCCAGCAGAGTCCCATATACATGTATCGTTTCATCGCCATCTGCACCGGGACCAACATATTCCAGCAATTCACCTTCTTTAAAAGTGGATTGGATTACGCTCCCGTAGTAAATCTGTTTAGTACCTTCGGGAGAGATCAAAGTCTCCCATACCTGCTCAGGTGTTCCGCCAATATAAAATTCATAGTGAAGTTCTTTCATTCCTTATTCCTCCTTGGTTTGTACAATCATTTATTCCCTTAGACTTATTTACACTATACAAAAGGATCACTGACAACTACGGTCAGTGATCCTAAAATAATCATTTTAAGTTTTATAATAAGCTGCCAGATCGGTAGCTATAGCGGACAGCTTTTGTTTCAGAGCTAAAGGCTCTAGGATTCGTAGTGTTGATCCATAAGGCAACAAGAAGTAAGGCGCATAAGTCAGTAAGGAGGTCTCATCGACTTGAAAACGGGCTTGTCCGTCAATGCGCTGCACCAGCGCATGTCCAAACAGCCAATGACTGCATAGATCGTTCAGGATTCCTTCATCGGCGGCGATGACTACTGCTATGAGTTTCTCTGGAGTATTTGGTGTGGGCAGCAAGCTTTTTAACAAAAAATCACGTGCAGAGAAGTCAGCAGGACGGGCAAACAGAGCTTCTGTGCGGTGCAGTTCAGTTATTCTATCGACTCGGAAAGACCGAATTTCTTGCCTCTGATGGCAATAAGCAACGGTGTACCATTGCCCTTTCCACAGGACAAGTCCATAAGGATCAATAGCGCGGGAAGAAATCGTCTCCCCGTTTCCCTTCCGATATTCCATCTGGAGGGTATGTCCGTTCGCCGTCGCTAATTCAAGCTCTTGCAGTAGGTGGGGAAGCGGCGCAGCAGGGGAGTGGATGGTTTCTATCCCGCTCTCATGACGCTCCATCTGTTCTAATTGCTGCGCATTGCTGTACCGTTTCAGTTTGGCGATTGCTTGATCTAGAGCTTCTACATAAGGATATCCAGTTCCCCGCGCAAAGGAGGCGGCTTGCAGGAGGGAACGTTGTTCGTCGGAGTCAAAGAATAACGGGACCTCGGAAAAATGCTCCGGAAGGCTATAGCCACCACCAGGTCCACTATCCGCGATAATGGGTACGCCACTGATGCATAACGCGTCGATGTAACGATAGACAGAGCGGACACTGATCTCTAGCGCTTCTGCTAGTTCCCCGGCGGTTCTTCCCCGTTGCTTGAGCATCCAGAGAATGGATAACATGTGATCAGCCTTGGACATAAATCAGGAACCTCCTTGCCTCATTAATTAGTAATAGTTTACTAACTATAGCAAATTGCCTATTGATCAGCTAGAGAACCTTTTGGTGCTGCCATAAGTTCCAAGCCGCGAAGTACATCCAGGGTTACGATTCTTTTCAACATGGTGTTACACCATTATTTTCTTGAGACTATGAATGTACCGTGATCTCGCAATAAGGAAATAGATAGTTTGCACAACCAGAAATACAGCAGATGTAGTAAGCACGGGCACAGTTACATTTGTGATATTAATCTGTTTCAGTATCGGGCGTATCACGACAAGGGTCTGAATGGTGGCAATAATAATCGGAATATAGAAAAGCACAGAAATCTGTTTGGTAGCAGAAGCTGACATTTCTTTAGTACTTAAACCGATTTTGGACAAAGCATTATACATTTGCTTATCTGTGTTGAGCTCAGTATGAAGCTTGAAAAAGAGAAAGCTGGCGGATGATAGCGAGAAGATCAGTGCGATAAAAATTCCTATAAAGCTAAGCATGGCGGCTCCCTGTTTGGTCGATAGATAGCTGTCTGCTCGCGATCCCAGTATAGAGCTGTATTGATGGTTAGCCTTGTTAGCGGCTTTATTCCATTGGATAAGGTCTCTGGTGACAACAGCTTCAGCTGAGCTGTCATTAGGTGTAGGACCGTCCCATGCAGGGATTTTGTATAGATATCTCACATAAGGTCTCGTGTACTTCTCTGCTGAATTTGAAATCTTATGATATAAGTTGTCATCTACGATTAGAAGTGAGGTGGCCATTGGATCTACTGGATGCACCTTTGGTGTTCGTAATTCTTTTAACATCAGTTCCTCATCTTTTTGAACCTTCAAATGAATCGCTCGATTAGCAGCATAATTCTGTGAATCCATATGTGGGTTCAGCAGCAATACAGATTCTTTTTCAGACAAGGGTCCAACCTCGGACACATCCATCTGTAAGCCCAGTTGATTGAACTGTGAGCGGGAGATCAGATCAATTCCAAGTATTATTTCCTTATCGATTCCTTGAATGGAAGCAGAGATTAGATCTACTTTATTCTCTGTATACTCGACTTTAGCATTCTTTAATTTAGTGTGAATGGGCTCTAAATCTGGTGCTTCATCCTTCGGATCATAAATCGTATAACTCACAGCGAATGGGGATTTTTTATAGAGGTCTGAGTTCGCTTGATTAATCGATAAAAGAATTCCCGAAGCCATACAGGCAAGCGAGGTAACCACAGTTACAAGGAACAGCATTCTTGCATTGTCTTTAATCTTATAACTCATCTCGGAAATCCACAGCAGATTGGTTCCGCGCCACAACCGTTTGCGTCTTAGTTTTAGTAGGCGAATGCCCAATACAGATAACTGAGAGTAGAAAAAGTAGGTTCCAGCGATACCTGTGACAGCGGCGACTAACAGTGAGGACGGGGACAATTGCTTCCGAATCGCGAGAGCGCCGACGGTCAACAGTAGAAGCCCAAAGAGCGAGAACAACAAGGAGACACGGGGTTCTTTTTTAGGTTTAACATTTCCCTTAAGCAGTTCAAGAACTTGATGTTTACGAATGAACAATAATGTGAAGACCGAAATGACCAGAAATAATGAAATGAAAGAGATAGAAGTAATCATTAACGCCTTCATTGGCCAATAAAAGGGTAGTGGCTCCATGCCCATAATTGTCGTGCTTAGCAGCAAGAATAACTTGGATAAAAGCATGCCGAAAGACACACCTGTTACTATAGAGAGCAGTCCGATCAGCATGTTTTCTATAAGAATCAGCTTGTTGATCTGGCCAGGGCGTGCGCCTAAAATCATCAGTATGCCGAACTCCAGATTACGCATTTTCAGAAACGCACTAATCGAATATAGTACGAAAAAGAACGCAAAGATAAACACAATGTAAGAAGCAATTTGCATGCCGGAGGCTGAATTCGCACCCAGCGCGATGTTGGTAATACTAGGGTGATAAATAAAGACTGAATAAGAGAAAAAGATCATGACCATAAAAGCACTGCTTAAGAAAAAAGCAAAATAAGCGCGCGAATTACGGCGTACATTATTAAACGCGAATTGAGGAAAGTTCATGACTATTCCCTCCCCAGAACGAAAGTGTGTCGATAATCTTTTGGAAGAAGGCCTGACGGTTATCTCCCCGGTGAATTTCGGCTGCTAGTTTGCCGTCTTTTATAAAAACAATTCGGTTGCAGTAGCTCGCTGCCAGTGGATCATGTGTTACGAGCATTAGCGTGGTGCCTTCTTTGTGGTTAATATCCTCCAGCGATTCCATCACCATCCGCGAAGAATTGGAGTCAAGCGCACCCGTAGGCTCATCGGCCAAAATAATCGAAGGAGAGGTGATGATCGCCCGGGCAATTGCGGTCCGCTGACGTTGTCCCCCTGAAATTTCATAAGTGCGTTTGCTCAGAATATCGGTAATGTTTAAGCGTTCAGCGACTCTTTGAAGCAAGATTTCCATCTGTGAGAGCTTACGGTTATCCAAAGTCAGGGGCAGCACAATATTTTCGGCGACGGTTAATGTCTCAAGCAGGTTGAAGTCCTGAAACACAAAGCCTAGCTGTTTTCGGCGAAAGTGAGCGAGCTCTTTTTTATTCAAAAGATAAGGGTTGCTGCCATTGATATTCACTTCGCCAGAGGACGGCTGGTCGATTGTGGATACCATATTGAGCAGTGTTGTTTTACCGCTACCAGACGGTCCCATAATTCCGACAAATTCACCTTTTTCAATATTAAGATGAATATCGGTGAGGGCTTGGGTCACTATTTTGCCAGGGTATACCTTATGAAGTCCTTTGACTTCCAATACGTTCATATCATTCATTCCTTCCAATACAAAAATGATTTCATCCGCCTTATTCGGGGAACGGGTTATGTATATAATTTATAAGATCGAGAGATTAGCTGCTATGGATTTACCTTAAGGTTTCCTTACAGAGACGTTAAGGTTATGTTCGCCATTCTCCTTGTGGGGAATGGGTTGAGAGATAAGTAGCCTATAAAGAAGAAGGAGGCTTCAAAGCCATGAATAATGACGATGAAGTCCCCTCAATATTATTTCTGTAGATGATCACTGTTGCTAAAAATAAGTCGCACGCGGGTTCCTTCCCCGAGCCGGGACTGAATATCCACCTTGTGTTCGAGCCTGTTGCAAATCTCCCGGACGAGATACAGTCCCATCCCCGTCGATTCATGATAATGTCGTCCGCGGTCACCCGTAAAGTAGGGATTAAAGACCCGCTTCAGATCCTCAGGAGAAATGCCGATCCCTTGATCGGTAATATCCAGAATCGTGTCGGTGCCTACACGCTGAGCTGAGAGGGTAACGGTCTTGCCAGTACCGGAGGTATAGTTTACGGCATTGGTTAAGATTTGGGCCAGCATAAACATTAACCATTTAGCATCGCTATATACCGCGAGATTGGCATCCACCTGTACATCTACTTTTATACCCCGGCGTATGAATAGTCTGCGATTTTCGGCTACCGCCTCACTAACGGTTTTGCGCAGAAGTAACGGTTCAACTTGAAAATCATTTTCAAATCGGTCAAGTCTTGAAGTGTAGATAACCATCTCCAGCCCTCTGCGCAGACGTTCCAGTTCCTCCTGAATACTTGCGGCAGCCTCCTCTTCAAGATCCTTTAGCGTAAGCTGAATTACAGAGAGCGGGGTCTTCATTTGATGAACCCAGCGATTCATGAATACGATATGCTGATCCATCTGGCGCGCATGCGCATTCACTTGCTCCTGATACTGGCGGTCAATCAGCTGCAATAACTCATGGATAGCTTCTGAAAGAGGAGTGTCTCCTAAGGAAACAAGATGTTTTTGGAGCATGTCCATAGGTTCGCTTAATGCTGCATACAATCTCCGGTGCTGAACGTATCGGTAGCCTAGATATAGCAGTAGAACTACGGTACTCAAGGCGATTCCATAAAGCATGATAGAGATCGGTCTGTTCTCACCAGACAGCCAATACAGCAAAGGGATAAGCAGCATCTGAAGCAGATAGAATAGGATCAGTGAGATCTGGTCTCTCCAAAAAAGCCTCATGGCGTATCCTTAGAAACATTAAGCCGATAGCCAGCGCCTCTTACGGTTTCCACAATGTCGCCAAGACCGAGATCCTTGAGCTTTTTGCGGACACGGGTTATGTAGACATTTAATGTATTGTCATCTATGAAATGCTGATCCTTCCACATGAGATCGAGCAGACGCTCCCGGTTAACCACTCGTCCTTCCTTAAGCAGTAAAGCTTCCAGTAGAACCGCTTCCTTCTGGGTTAGCTCACTCGTGTGCCCGTCGTATTGGATCATATATCGTTCAGGATAGAGGATTAAACCTCCAGATTGGAGTTTATGCTCTTCTTGAGTCTGTGAGTATGAACCATATGCTCTACGTATGTGGCTGCGGATTTTGGCAAGTACAACCTCATAGTGAAAAGGCTTAGTGATATAATCGTCCCCGCCATTCTCAAGCGCCATCACCTGATCCATTCCACTATCCCGTGCAGAAATGAACAGAATCGGGCAGAGTGAGAGGGAACGAATCTGGCGGCACCAGTAGAACCCATCGTATTTAGGCAGATTGACGTCCAGTAAGATAAGGTCAGCCGAGCTTTCATTAAAAGTCTCCAGCACCCTGTTGAAATCCTCTACAATAATTGTATGGAACCCATATTTCGATAGGTACGTGCTCAGCAAGCTTGCCAGCTTGGCATCGTCCTCTATGATTAGAATCGTCTCCATATTTTCACTCCTTTGTTCAGTTATACAGTAACATGTACAAGGAAAATTATGCAAAAAGAGTACTCTTATTCGTGGTCAACGTAAGAATCTAGCTAGACTTACCGAAGGGGAATTTGGCTGATCTAAGCCTAGCTGATCTAGCTCTAGCTGGCCTAGTCTAGCTGGTCTAGCCTAGCTGGCCTAGCTCTAGCTGATCTAGCTCTAGCTGATCTACCGCTAATCGATCCAAATCTAACTGATCTAAAATCTAACTCATTTAGATCTAAGCAATCCAGATTTAGCTCAAGCAGCTTATTCAGACTTAATTGCACTTTGTACACTTATTTCTGCGTAGATAGACCCTAGAAGCCGTTTAGTTGCA
The DNA here is from genome assembly GCF_038007025.1 of Paenibacillus sp. FSL H7-0918. Classification (NCBI taxonomy): domain Bacteria; kingdom Bacillati; phylum Bacillota; class Bacilli; order Caryophanales; family Paenibacillaceae; genus Paenibacillus; species Paenibacillus sp. FSL H7-0918. The sequence continues at coordinate 837,244 of NZ_JBBOWJ010000002.1, read as the reverse complement.
CTTCGTGCAGCTAAAAAGGGTGAATTCGGTGCAATTAAAGGAAAACCGGAAATTTAACTGCACGAAATACAACTAAACTAACTTTTGAAGGAGCATTCTGAGGAATAGTTGCACTAAATGCAGTTAACGGATGCGTGGAGCTCATAATTATCGCTTGGAAATAGTTGATCAGTGACTATTTCCTCCCGAAGAAGAACGCCCACTCCAAAACTTACTCTAATTGCACTTTGTACACTTATTTCTGCATAGATAGTCCCTAGAAGCCATTTAATTGCACTCTGTGCAACTAAAAAGGGTAAACTGGGTGCAATTAAAGGAAAACCAGAAATTTAACTGCACGAAATACAACTAACTATTTTTTTAAGTAACATTCTGAGGAAATAGTTGCACTAAATGCAGTTAACGGATGCGTGGAGCTCATAATTATCGCTTGAAAAAGCTTGATCAGTGACTATTTCCTCCGGAAGAAGACCGCCCACTCCAAAACTTTCTCTAATTGCACTTTGTACACTTATTTCTGCGTAGATCGTCCCTAGAAGCCATTTAATTGCACTTCGTACAACTAAAAAGGGTGAATCTAGTGGAATTAAAGGAAAACCGGAAATTTAACTGCACGAAATACAACTAAACTAACTTTTGAAGGAGCATTCTGAGGAATAGTTGCACTAAATACAGTTAACGGATGCGTGGAGCTCATAATTATCGCTTGAGAAAGCTTGATCAGTGACTATTTCCTCCGGAAGAAGATCGCGCACTCCAAAGCTTTCTCTAATTGCACTTCGTACAACTAAAAAGGGTGAATCTAGTGGAATTAAAGGAAAACCAGAAATTTAACTGCACGAAATACAACTAACTATCTTTTTAAGTAACTTTCTGAGGAATAGTTGCACTAAATGCAGTTAACGGATGCGTGGAGCTCATAATTTCCACTCGAGAAATGTTTGTTTTGTGAACGTACGGATCATATTAGGTAGTATAAAATAATAATAACTAATTATGATATATGCTTCATTTTGCATCCCCCTTAATATGAAATTAAAGAGAGGGGCGTGGAAAATGAACATTAATTTTAGAAGCTACCGTTCTGAAGATCTGCTAAAGGTACGTCATTTTCTTATACAAAGTTACAGTAAGCTAAAGACTCCAAATACCTGGCTTATAGACCGCTGGGAATTTGTTATTTTTTTTCAGGAGACGAGAAGTGGAACGCTGGAGCAGTGGGAACAAAAAGTGGGCTTATGGGAGTATGAGAATGGAGAGCTTGCAGCTGTAGTGTGCAGGGACGATGGGTTCTATTTTCAGTGTGCTGAGATGAATCCTCCGGAAAAATTACTTGAAGAAATGTTCGCTTTTGCTGAACAAAAAGCTGAGGAAGAGAACGGTGGTTACGTAGAGCTGTATGTGCCAATACCGGAGAATATGACTTCTGCGGCGGAGGTTGCTCGTAAGAGGGGGTATCATCAAACGGGTGGTAAGGAAAGCGTAAACTCCTTGCGATTGGATGAGGAATTCCCTGTGGAGCTCCCCTCTGGCTTTAGAATATGCAGCGGAGATGAGATCGAGGTTACTGCAAAAGCGCTCGGACATATCATGGCCTTCGACTATGCAGAAACGGCGGAGGCAGAGCTCACGCTGCTGCATTATGGGAATATGAGTAACGCTCCAAGCTATAATCCGCAGCTCGATCTTAGCGTTGTGAATGACACGGGCGAAGTGGTTTCCTTTTGTAATATTTTTTGGGACAGCAGCAATAGAATTGGTGCTCTGGAGCCTGTAGGCACATCCATTAACTATCGAAAGCTGGGACTGGGACGGGCGGTTCTACACGAAGGATTTAACCGTTTAAAACAACTCGGAGCTAGTAAAGTTTACGTAGGTTCTATGCAGCCTTTCTATGAGGAATTGGGCTTTACTACAGAAGTTTGGTTACAGGTGTGGGAATATTCAGGTCACACAGATTAAGTTGCACCGGCTGCCCCCGATATTGGATCTGTCAGCAGTACCTAAACTGGCAACGTACTATGAAAAATCCCCTTGATGGGTAAGTCATCAAGGGGATTTTTGGGTTTGAGCTCGGCAATCATACGCTGCACAGTAATCTCATACGTCGCACAGCAATCATACCGCCAGAGCAATTATGCGCTGCAAACTGCCTCTGATTGCACTTTGTACAATAGAATCATATATTCTTAGTAGCCATAGTCGAGCAGTAGCTGAGTCAAATCACAAAGCTCAGCACTCGCAACTAGCCGTCTGGCCCAGAGATTTTATTGATATTTGACTACAATTGCATTGCTGATCTGACGCCCAGGGGACGTAAGATATTTGCCGTTGTAGTAGAGCCCGCTGGATGCACCACCATCCAGATTCATGGCTTGATACGCTCCAGCTTGCTTCATCATTTCTGCCAGCTGTGGGATGGTGGCTCCACCAGTGGTCAGTAGAATGAGCTTATGGTCGCGTGTTAATCCGAGCGCGCTGCGTGCTCCGCCGCCGGTTAAGATTTTTGGATCTTTGAAGCCTTCTGCCGCGACATTTAGGGATACCTTGCCGTTCACAAGAAGACGCGGGCCGGCTTGAAGAGCTCCTTCCATGGAGCCGGAAGCGAAGCGGCTTGTGAATTCCAGCCCAGGAATCAGTGACGCCAGATGGTTACTGTCATAGGTAAAAATCGTCCGGCGATCCCCGGAGCTATTTTTAAGCATTTTTCCGCCGCTGACAATGTACCCGTATGGAGCTTTGTATGCTCCTTTTGTATAGGCATCAAAAAATGTTCCGTTAATCGCAACTACGGCATTATTACGTTTAGCCAGACTGCTTAGGTCCTCTACTTTTCCGACCGTATTTCCAGCCAGTACGACATCAAGTTTCACCTTAGGATGCAGCAGGGACACTGTAACCGTCTGGGCTTTGAAGGATCTGCCGCCAACTTTGAAGGTTTTACTAGCGCTGACAACTGGTGAAGAATCTGCTTTGATTAGTGCGCCGGACTGTACAGGAACAGTGGTTGCAATATCATTACTCTTAAGGGTTAATGAAGAGGCTTCCTTATCCCAGGTTAATTGAATGCCAAGCGTTGTGCTGATAAAAGACAACGGGATATATACCGTGCCATTATCACTGAAAGCAAGATCAGTTAGCGTAACCGACTTTTCATTGACGAGCGCAGCGGTTTGACCTAATGTAAGCGTTATGGTGGTGTCTGCATTCGTAATGCTTATACGTTTTTCGTTAGGATTCCATACAGACTGTATACCAGTGAAGCTATTTAAGAGACGCAGTGGTATGTATGAATGGTTATTCTTGTCCACATAGACGGTGTTTTTAGGAACTGGTGTTGCACCAACAGTGGATGGGCAAGTGGCGACAAGTGGAACGAGCAGTAAGAAGGTAAGAAACAGAGTGGACCCTAGCTTTTTCATCATAAACAATTACTCCTTATCTTGTAGCTGTTGTAAAAAACGACAAGGTTTATTATACCTCATGTTCAAAAACTTGGATAACCTTTATTTTTAAATGTTCATAGGGTGAATCTGATAGAATATAGATTATATTATTTATATTAGCACTGAAATTGCACTGAGATTAGCACAATAACCAGCACAATAACCACCACAATAACCAGCATCACAATTGCCACTAGACTCAATAGCTAAAAGGAGATTTTTATGACTACGATAGGTTTAATTCGCCATGGAAGTACCGCGTGGAATAAAGAAGGCAGAGTGCAAGGGCATACAGATAATTCATTGGATGCTGAAGGCCTGCAACAGGCACAACTACTGGCTGAACGTCTTAGCACAGAACAATGGGATTACATATATTCAAGTGATTTACTCAGAGCGCGGCAAACGGCAGAGGTTATTGCAGAAAGATTAGGCCTTGAGATCACGGGTTTAGCGTCGGGCATTCGAGAGATGTATGCGGGACTTATTGAAGGAACTACGCAGCAAGAGCGGATTGAACGATGGGGAACCGATTGGAAGACGTTAGATTTGGGTTTGGAAACTCCAGAAGCCAGCGAGCTCAGAGGCAGCGAAGTGATTGAAGAAATTGCGGCGAGACATTCAGGCAGTCATATTCTGATCGTTAGCCATGGTGCAATTTTACGCAGTAGCCTTAGAAGACTACTTCCAGAACTGGACGGCACAGTATTATTGAACAATACGTCAATTACGCGAATAACAAAATCCGAATCGGATGGCTCCTGGAACTGCGAGTTATATAATTGTGCGCGGCATTTGGAGAAAGAGTAAGTGTTCAGATAATGTTCAGAGCTTTTTTATATATTGGTATCGCAGTACAGTAAGCTAATTATTTGTAGTTCAGAAGGATGTGCGAATTAAAGGTGGTAGAGGTTCAGATTTATTTACAAACGTTAATGTCCATTATCATCGCAGGGGTTGTAGGTTATTTAGTATTGAGATTTTACCGGGATGTTGCTAGTAAGGAACCAAAACAAAGAGCGGTTTATACGGGCCTTTCCATTATAACTATCGTCGTTGGATTGTGGGCAATGCATCAGCTAGGCAAAAAAACCTTAGAAGAAACTATAGAGGTCAATGGGGGGATTTTCACTCCGTTATTGATATACGCGCTTACGATAGCTGTTTTAATGTTTTTGCTTACACGGCTGAACCTTGTTTTGGCGGAAAGAGAGCAGCTTAAGGAACTTGCCTATAAGGATGGCTTGACGGGGCTCTTAAACAAGAATGGAATGGATCACTTTTGGGATCGCTGCAAAGTAAATGAGCAACTAGCCGTATTGTTTATGGATTTGAACCGTTTCAAATCGATCAATGACAGCTTAGGACATCATGTGGGTGACTTACTGCTGCAAGAGGTGGGAGGAAGGTTAAGTCAATTCTCCAGCAAAAGAAAACGCCATATTTTCCGCATAGGCGGTGATGAATTTGTGATTGTAGCTAAAGGCTGCAATCAGAAGGAAGCGGAGCAGTTAGCGGTGCAGATTCTGGAGAAGACGACCAGACATTATCAGCTGGGAGAGCACAACCTCTTTGTATCTGCGAGCATAGGCATCAGCATTAGTCATGGCAAGGTGGATCATTTCAGGCTGCTGCACGAAGCAGATACAGCGATGTACACCGCCAAACAGCTGGGTACAGGTCGTTATTCAGTTTATAAAAATTAGTTTGTTAAGTGTAAAATATAAGCGTCAGCTCTGGACATAAATAGATGTCTAAGGCTGACGCTTTTTTTTAGGCTCCCGGTGTGTGAAACTTGTGGGGGACTTGCTTGCGTCCCTTCATCAAGAAGAGGCAGAGCAGGGCAACGGCCATACTAATCGCTGCTACATAGAACAGGATGGAGTAATCAAAAATATCAATCATTAGCCCCAGCAAAGGTGGCGAGCTGATCGCTGCCAGTGAAGAGACCAAATAATACATCCCTGTTCGAGTACCGATACTCTCCTCAGTTCCCGTTGCAACAACATAAGGATAAGAGTTGATGTTGATACAAGCCCAGAAGATTCCTCCTGTCAGGAGTAACGCTCGAAGCACCAGCAGGTCCTGTGCAAACCCAACAAGCGCAAAGACCGTCATCAGGCCACATACGCCGACGATAATGATCTTCTTTTTCCCGAATCGCCCACCCAGCCAACCGCTCGGAATAGCGAACAGCACAAAGGCAAGGGAGAAGAAGGTAAGGGAGAAGGAGGCTGCTTGTTCACTGAGGCCCAGATGGTTTTTGCCATACAATGTAAACAAGGTTTCGACCCCTTGATAAGCTACAAACCAGAAGAAAATCGCTGCCAGTAGAAAGACTGTAGTACGATCCAGCTGGCCGCGAAAGGAGACTCTGGAAGGCTTAACTATCGTCGCAGAAGGGCTCCCCGCTGTATCGGATAGAAGCGTAGGGCTTATATTCACACCATCCCGTTTTTCTTTGATGAAGCGCGATACGATAAACAGACATAACAGGGTAATCAGTCCAGCAACGAGAAATGGCAGCGCAGGATTTGATTTATAGAGGATCGAACCCACGCCGAAAGCCAGAATTGATCCGAATCCACCCATGAAATTAATTAATCCGTTAGCCTTTGTACGCTGCTCTTCAGGTGTTATGTCGGGCATGAGAGCGACGGTAGGGGAACGGTATAAACTCATGGCTAGATTCATCAGCATCATAAATAAAAGCAGTGTAAATAGTCCGGTATGAAACGGAATCAGCATAGTCAGCACGGCAGCGAAGGGCATACCGATCATAAGATAAGGCATTCTGCGTCCAAAACGCGAGGTCGTGCGGTCACTCCGATTGCCGATCCAAGGCTGCAAGAATAAGGCGAAGTAATTATCAATCGTCATCATGAAGCTGATTAGGGCCACGCTATGTACATATTTTTCGAGGAAAAAAGGTACAAATGCGTTATACAGACTCCATGTAATGCTGATGCTGAAAAAGCCGAATCCGAGCAGCCAGACTTTTTTCACACCATCACACTCCCTTGTCAGCCAGAAGTCCAGCGAGTAGGTCTGGATGATCGGTAATAATGCCTGATACACCAGCTTCAATTAAATATTTCATCCGCTCGGGATCGTTAACGGTCCAGGGATGGTAGACAACGCCATGCTTCGCCGCTTCTTCGACGAATTCAGGCAGTACTGCAAAATGATACGCATGCAACGCAGTCGCTCCAAGTGTAGCTGCATAATCCCAAGGACGATACAAGCCTTCCCCGTACAGAATTCCTGTTCTGATCTCCGGTGCCAGCGACTGACAGTAAGCTAGTGAATAATGGTTGAAGCTCGAAAAAATGACGCGATCGCTCATCTTGAAATCCCGTACGGCCGCGATCACTTTTTCCTCCATACCCGGATATAAAAAAGTGCCATTTTTAAGCTCGATATTTAGTATGGTATCTCTACCTTGCAGCAGATCTAATAAATCTTCCAGCAATGGAAGGCGCTCATCTTTGAATTCAGGTCCGAACCATGAGCCTGCGTCCACTTCCAGCAGTTCTGCGAGTGTATGATCCTTCACATAGCCGGTTCCGCTTGTTGTGCGGTTTAGAGTTTCATCATGAATGAGGACTAGGCCGCCATCCTTGGTCATTTGTACATCAGTTTCTATTCCGGTTGCACCCAGCTCAAGACCTTTGCGAAATGCTGCCATAGTATTTTCTGGACACACTGCCGACGCTCCACGATGCGCAAAATTAATGATGTTGTTCATAAGTTATTGTCCCTCCAACTTTAGTGTTTGCTATGCCCCTATAGATGGGGGCTACTTGTCATATTCCACAGAGAGTAAAGAAACCCTGTCTGGAATTTTAAATCAGTTATTCATAGCGCCATACGGGATTCGTTCCAAAAGTCCAGCTTCATAGATGCTCCGCAGCTTCAGCTCGGGCATATGAATATAACCGATATAACAATCGCATACCTTCATTCGGCAGCTTCTAACCGCAGAGAGACCCTCTAGCCCATCACGGTAAAGATTGCCTATGACCCCTCTGTCCTTATAGCAGCGTTTCACAAGCCCAGCGCCCTGTACGTAAAAAACATCTTTTCCTGCATTGCAGGCTTGGCCAAGGCTTTCATAATCCATAGCATTCACAGAAAAATGTGGATCAATCTCGCTAAGGAAGACAAAATCCTCAGCTGTATAATAATCAGGTTTATCTTTGTAAGCATTGACCCATAAGTACACGTTCTCTGGTAACGCAGAACGAAGTGAAGCTATAGCTGAAAAAGCGCTGCGTATTCCAACGCTTCCCACACTAAATGGAACGTCGTTCTCATATAAAGTCAAACATTGCGCCAGAAATTTATCCTCCCGCACTTGTCCGGGGTGGTAGGTGGCCCAAAAGGCCACTTTTTTACGATTCATCTGGGAGACGAAATCCAGGTTGGCAGAAAGGTTGGTCTGAATCGCTACCTTCTCAACATGGTCCATATTGGAGAGGGCAATCATTGCTTCTTTGTACCAGCGATGAATCAGCCCTTCGCCATAGGGATTAAAAAATATAGAAAGCCGATGACCTGCCGCACCTTGCTCAGAGGCCCACGCTACAAAGGCTTCCAGCCCCTGGCGGTCCTTGGCGAGCGTAGCTGCGCTGTCTCTTGTTTTGCCAAAAGGACAATAGGGGCAATCATAGTTGCAGGACGTGAGGGAACCGCGGTAGTAGAGGACCGCATTCATGGCAATACGAACCTTTCCATCTGCTCTCGGATCTCCCCAGAAATAAACCAATCCCCAATCGAATCAGAGTAACCCATCCCTTCGGTGGTAAGGCGCAGGATGCCATCTTCCTCCTGCCCAAGACCGGAATGAAGCAGGTTGGACAGCTCAGGATAATCGCTCCAGAGCGATTGACCGAAACGCTGGCTGTAATCTTCAAGCTTCAGCCCTTCGCTATGTAGAATCGCCTTCAGAATAAAGCGGCGTTTCTGTTCTTCAAAACTCAGCACAATCCCGTAATCCGCAGTATCGTAACGATCCGTCGCAACGTAATCAGCAATAATGCTTTCGGTTGCTTTACGGCTTACCCCATAACGGGAAGCGTAATGCACATGGCGGGTGTAGGATCTTGCTCCGCAGCCCAATCCGACCATTCCTTCTTCTTGGCAGCTATAATCGAGAATGGGTTTAGCTGTTCCTGCGTCTTCCTTGGCGAAACGACGCATGGAGTATTGGCGATATCCTCTCGCTCTAAGCAGCTGCCCAGCGGCTTTGTAGCAATCTAGGCGAATATCGTCCTGACGCTGGATATCACCTGGCTTCACAATCGTATGCTCACGGGTGTAGAGCGGATAGATGAAAATTTCCTCTGGCTCAAAGCTGATCGCTTGATTGAGCGAATATAGCCAAGAGTCGACCGTCTGCCCCGGAAGCCCGTAGATCAGATCTAAATTCAGTATGGGAAAATCATATTTCCCCAGCAGCTCTAGTGCCCGATATACCTCATCCGGATTTTGTGGGCGATAGATGGCCGCCGATTCAGCAGCGACAAAACTTTGGATGCCCATGCTGACCCGATCCACCGTATACTCTTTTAGAATATTCAGTTTCTCTTCGGTAATCGTCTCCGGTGAAGTTTCCACTGAGATGGAGGCTGTATTTGTGTCCAGTCCCATCGTATCAACGGCAATGTGGAACAAGCGGCGGAGCTGATCTGCTGCCAGCAGGGTGGGAGTTCCACCGCCGATCGCAAAACGCGCATAAGGTTTATGTCTGGTGAATTCCGCCCATTGCTTTGCTTGGCGTTCCAGGGCATCCACGTATGTGGCATGAACATTTGCGCGTTTATCAGGCAGGGTAAATAGGTTGCAGAATCCGCAGCGTGCGCCACAAAACGGAATATGCATATATAGAAAGAAAGATTCCGCAGGCTCATCACGCCAGAGTGTTTCTAGCGGCATCGGAGGCTGCAAATCCCTGTAAGCCGTTTTGTGTGGATAGGAATACAGATAAGAACGGTAAGGGTGAGCAGTAATGCTGTCTTTCCACTTGTGAAGCTCTTCTAAAGAGAAGGACGATAACGTCATATCAGTTCTCCATCCTTTCCTTGTTATAAATATTATAAAATAAACTCCCGATAAGGGACGTTCCATACCGTCTCGTGGGCAAGGCGATGCCCCTGATAGCCATCTTCCCCATAAGCGGTTCCATGATCTGAAAAAGCCAGGCAGAAGACAGGATTGCCGCGTTCCCGGAACGCATCGAACAACCGGCCCAGTTCACCGTCCACATAACGAAGAGCGGCGCGCTGGCTGTCTACGGAGTCTTTTTTAGCACCAGGTACAAAATAATGATTTGGTCCGTGAATGGCAGAGACGTTGAGGAACATAAACAATCTTTGCTCGCTAGGAGTATCCTTTAGCAGCTTCAAGGCATGGTTCACCTGATGCTCTGTGGAACGCGGATTGGTCACACCGAAGGTCATCCGCCAGTAGCTTTGCTGGAAATAGCTTGGCAACACACGAGCGAGTGGATTTTTTTTGGTGAAAAAAATAACACCTCCAATACAAACCGTGCGATAGCCCTCGGCAGCAAGTCCTGACACGATATCCGGTGTATCGAACAGCCATGTATGAGGATGCGTCTTCATTCCGGTATTTCGGGAATGGAACATACGGATATGCTCAGTCTTATCCGTTGTAGCTGGAGTAGGCAAGAAGCCGCCGAAAAAAGCGTGATGGGCCGCATAAGTAAAGCTGCCGGGAGTATGTCTTTTCTCCCAGGATCCCGTTCCGCACAGGTTCGGGCAGTTCGCTTCCTCCATAGTAGCTGCATCGTATCGAAGGGTATCAAGCGTGATCATTAGAATGTCATGGGTGCCAACGATAGTGTTCATATCCATTAAGAGGATCCTTCCTTTATAAGCGGTGTTGAGGGATGAGTAATATAGTCTCTGGCGGTCAATACCTTCATTTCCCACTCGTAGGTGCTGCAGCCACGGTATTTTACATCGTACAGCAAATCGCCAAAAGGATTAACATCGGCGACAAAACACTGCTGCGATCCTCCAGATATCAGCACGTCTATCCCGGCAACTCCAGAACGGGGAAATGCCGCCAGCGCTTGCAACGCGGTATTTCGTACCTGCTCCTGTATGAATTCTGATAAACCGGCTTCTGAAGGAGACATCCGCTGGCTGCGTAAATGCAGATTCGTAATTGGGGTGGAACTTACACGAGCAATTGCATGACAGGCCTCGCGGAGAACCACGAGCTGGCGGATATCGAAGGCTTTGCCGTTATGGCCGATCTTAGGGATCCATTGCTCGGCATAACCACCATGCCGATAAATCCAGTTAATAATGCCGGAGATCGTGGCGGTATCTGTGTATCGCCGCAGTTTACCGGAATTATAGTAAATGGGCGGTCGGGTGATGTAATTCTCGACCCCCACTGTAGTTAAGGCGATTTCGGCACCTGTAATGGGATGGAGCTGATAGGCAATCACCCCGGAAGCGGCAGAGCCGAAGGCTAGCTTAATGAATACCCGGTGCATTCGCCGGGAGATCATCATCTCACGGAGAGAGGCATAGTCGGTAGGCTGCTGTTCCTCGCCTAATGGACGAGGAATAGTGATGCCTGCCCCACTCAGAATCTGTTGTGCCCGCCGTTTATCGGTCATGGCCGCAATATCAGCGGGGTCATTTAACCATAGCGAGCCTGGACAAACCTCTTTGGCTTCGCGCTGCAGTCTAGCCAGCATGCGGCAATAACCGCGGAACCATTGTGAAGGATGATGCAGGACACCCTGCATCTCCTTCAATTGATGGGCTACCTTCACACGGAGTGGGCGCGGATCAGGTCTTTCAGCGTAGGGATGCAGCGAATCGTCAACATCAACGGTATCAGGTGCGCCAAGAGCGATTAAGGCACGTTCTACTTCAAAGCTGCTGCCAGGCGATTCCAATCTCAGCAGCGGGGGAGCCGCACTGAGATCTATTCCGTTATAAACAGCCGGCTGACTGGATAACTGCTGCTTCTGCACTTCCAGCAGATCACCTAACGATTGGCCTTGCAGAAATTCAGCGTACGATAAAATGATGGCAGGTGGCATTCCGAGATCGGAACGTGCTTGCTGAATGCCGCTAGTCCGTTTATCCCCAGGAATACCGATAACGATCATCGGCCGCATAGGGGGCTCACTCTGTGATGGAAGGATAACGCCAGTCTTCCTCATCATCGCTTTCCTGTTTGTCGCTGACATCGACAGGTAATCCACTCTGCTGCCACCGGCTGATCATCTCGTCGGACATAAAATGATGGCTTAGATTCAATGCTTTTAGTCCCTTGATTCTCTCGCTGGCAAGAAGCAATTCAGCACCTTCGTCGCTGAGGGTACCCAGAGATAGATCTAGCGTATCCAGCTGATCTAAGATAGGCGCATTTGCTACTGCACCGGCGATTTCATCTTGTATTTCGCTATTTTTTAATCCCAGATAGGTAAGTTTAGGGAACTTTCCTACTTCTATAAGAGGTAGAATATCTGCGAGGCTTCCGTCAAAGCCGTAGTTATCTACGCCAAGATATAGTTCCAGCTTACGTAAATTCGGCAATTGGCTGGCTGCAATATTTTCAAGTACGGCTTTACTTAAGCCGCCGCTAATAATTATCAGTTCCTCCAGCTTGTCATGCTTTAGCTCTGAGAAGCTCAGCTCATTCCCGCCTTGAATCGTGAGTGATTGTAATTCTGGAAAAGCAGGGAGCAGCGGTGATAGATCGCTTTGGGTAATCCATGAAATCTCGCATTCCTCATAGCCCATCTCACCAATAAAAAGCTTGCGTAAAGCAGGGAAGCTGGCGCTATGCGTAACCAGTGCCTCTACAACCTCTTCCGAGCTATTCTCGTAGGCTTGCCCCCAATCACCGATAATTAGGCTGGTCAGCGACGCACCTTCAGGGCTGCTGCTTAACTTCTCAATTGCTTCGCCAATTCTTTGACCTTCTTCGAATTCGTCGTATCCAATACTAAGCTTTACTTCCGTCATGGGTGTTCCCTCCCGGAAAAATTTAACTTCGAAAATACCCTATCATCTGTAGCCGAGGGAGTCAAATAGCTGAATATAACTATAGTTAAACTCTCCATATTATTGAGGTGAAATTTTGTGGTAGGTTTATACTAGAGGCAATTTTATTTTTTTGGAAGGAGTTATTCGTATGAAGAATAAACTTCAGGAATGGATTATTGAGACGGATATAATTAAAATGCAAGAGGCTCTGGAAGCAGGTTTAATTACCTCAGAGGATATAGTTCAAGTATATTTGGAGCGGATCCATAAATACGATATAGACATAAACTCTATTTTAGAAATAAATCCAGAGGTTATACAAATCGCGCGAGCACTCGATAAAGAACGAGCAGAAAAAGGGAGCCGCGGGAGCCTGCACGGTATTCCTATTGTATTGAAGGATAATATAGACACCGCGGATAAGATGCATACGAGTGCCGGTTCTGTAGCTTTAGCTGGATCAATTGCGGCAAAAGATTCATTTGTAGCGGCCAAGCTTCGATTGGCGGGGGCTATTTTACTTGGGAAGGCGAATATGTCGGAGTGGTCTAATTTTATGTCTAGTACAATGCCTGCGGGATATAGCTCGCGGGGAGGGCTTGTACTGAATCCGTATGGACCTGGGACGGTATTTGTCAGTGGTTCCAGCTCCGGGCCTGCGGCAGCCGTAGCAGCGAATCTGGCAGCAGCAGCGATCGGAACGGAAACCGCAGGATCTATTGTCGGTCCAGCCAGCCAACATGCTCTTGTCGGAATCAAACCTACGGTGGGATTAGTGAGCCGTTCTGGAGTCATTCCCATTTCAGTAAGCCAGGATACCCCTGGGCCTATAGCTAGAACGGTTACAGATGCGGCAATTATTTTAGGGGCGTTAACCGGAGTGGACGACAACGATTCAGCAACATTTTCAAGCGAAAAATACGCTTATACAGACTATACTTCAAGTTTAGATAAAAGCTTTATACGACAAGCAAGAATAGGTATTCCACGGCATTATTATAAGCATTTAGACGCTGAGAGGCTTGCAATTATGGAAGCAGCTATCTTGACCTTGAAGAATGAAGGGGCTACCCTTATAGATCCTGTCACAGTACATGTTGAACAACAGAATTGGAATAATGATGTGATTTGTTATGAATTTAAAAAAGGGCTCAACCAGTATTTAGCACAAGTAGATGATTCCGTTCCGATTCACTCTTTGCAAGAATTGATAGCCTATAATGAAAGACATGCTGAGATTGCCTTGCAATATGGGCAAGACACCCTGACAAGATCAGAAGAAGTAACATTAACTGAAGAGGCCTATCAAGAGAAGAGACAAGAATACAAGGAATTAGCGCTTGAGCAAGGAATAGATTATGTGTTGGAGCAATATAGTTTAGACGCGTTATTGCTGCCTGGTGATGTAGATGGCATGTATATTGCGGCACGCTTAGGTTATCCATTAGTTACCGTTCCGGCGGGATATGTATCTCAAGGCATTATTGATGCGGATGGGGATTCGACCAGGGGACCTTTTGGTGTTGTTTTTTCCGGAAAAGCTTATAGCGAGCCTACGCTCATAGCCTTAGCATACGGGTTTGAACAAGCTACGTATCACCGGATTCCACCTCAATTGGAGTAGAATTAGGCTAACTTAGAATAGAAGGAAGCGATCAGTTTGAAGTATTGCCTGGAATGTGGGACAGAGTTAGTAATGAAAGAAAATGAAGGGGAAGGGCAGGTACCTTATTGTAATGCGTGTGAAATGTTCCGATTCCCTATTTTCAGCACGGCGATTAGTACAGCAGTATTAAACAGGGAGAAAAACAAGATTTTATTAATTCAGCAATATAATCGGCCAGACTACATATTACTCGCAGGATACGTGAACAAAGGTGAAGATGCGGAAACGACTCTCGTACGTGAGGTAAAAGAAGAGGTAGGACTTGATATTGTCGCTTATGAATATATGCGCAGCTTGTACTTCGCACCATCCAATACGCTAATGCTGAATTTTATAGGTGTTGCAGATTCGGAGGACTTGAGCCAGGTGAGTACTGAGGTTGATCATGCTGAATGGTTTACTTTGGAAGAAGCCGCCAGAGCGATTAAAAAGAACAGCCTAGCCGAAACCTTCTTACTGGCGATTATTGAGAAATTGAACGCGGGACAGGTACAGGTCAATCCGGTAGCTGTTGGAGGAAAGTAAAAAGGAGCCGTGAGGCTCCTTTTTATTGTTTCATGTAGGGGGTCTAGTTTATTTAAGCTTATACACACGAGCTTCATAAGGACGAAGCTGAATTGTGTTTAGTTCTTCTTCTGGATTTACTTCGTAATTGGCAATAAGCAATGCCTTCGCTTGGAACTTCACAGTAGAAGGAAGTTCGAAGGTCGCAGGCTCTCCGAAGAAATTCAATACAACCAGTAGCTGTTCTTCTCCAAGAGTACGCAGATAAGCATATACCTGTTCATTCTCCTCAGCCAGAATTGTATAATTTCCGTATACGATAATTTCATGCTGCTTGCGCAGCTCAATAAGTCTCTTATAATAGTAAAAAATAGAATCAGGATCAGCCAGCGCCTGCTCCACATTAATTTCCTTGTAATTAGGATTTACGGCTAGCCAAGGAGAGCCCGTCGTGAAGCCTGCCTGCGGCTCGGCGTTCCATTGCATCGGCGTACGGCCATTGTCCCGGCCTTTAATGTAAATGGAGTTCATGATTGCTTCTTCCGAATGTCCGGCAGCCAAGTATTCTTTATACATATTCAAGATTTCAATGTCTTTGTAATCGTTGATGGAATCAAACTGTACATTCGTCATGCCGATTTCTTCGCCTTGATAGATGTAAGGTGTGCCTTGGAGCGTGTGCAGCAGTGTTGCCAGCATCTTGGCAGACTCTTTCGGATATAACTTATCATCTCCGAAGCGGGATAACATACGCGGCTGATCGTGGTTGTTCATATACAGACTGTTCCAACCTTTACCGTCCAGCGCGATTTGCCATTTGGAAATGATGGACTTGATGTCCGCCAGCTTCCAAGGCTGCACATTCCATTTGCCTCCAGGTCCGGAATCGACGTCCATAAGCTCGAAATGGAATACCATGTTCAGCTCGTTGCGATCCTCGGAAACGTACAACGAAGCCTCCTCGGGAGTGACATTAACGGCTTCGCCCACTGTCATGATATCGTACTTGGACAGGACCTCACGGTTCATTTCCTGCATATACTCATGTACGCGTGGTCCGTTAACGAAATAGTCTCCTCCGAAGTGGTACGTAGGCTGTTCTCCGTTATTTTCTGGGGCAACGCTAGGTAATTCCGGTACTTTGGAGATCAAGTTGATTACATCCATACGGAATCCGTCAATGCCCTTGTCCAGCCACCAGGTCATCATATCGTAGACTTCCTGGCGCAGCTTAGGATTATCCCAATTCAGGTCGGGTTGCTTTCTCGAGAAGAGATGGAGGTAATATTCCTCCGACTTCTCATCGAATTCCCAAGCCGAACCGCTGAAGAAGGAACCCCAGTCGTTAGGCTTCTGTCCGTCCTGGCCCGGCCGCCAGATATAATAATCACGATAAGGATTATCCTGCGATTTGCGGGACTCCACGAACCAAGCGTGCTCATCAGAGGAGTGGTTGACCACAAGATCCATAATCAGCTTCATGCCGCGGCTGTGAAGTCCAGCTAGCAGTTCCTCCCAATCAGAGAGTGTTCCGAAATCATCCATAATACTTTGATAGTTACTGATATCATAGCCGTTATCGTCGTTTGGCGACTCGTATACCGGGCATAACCAGACTACGTCGACGCCAAGCTGATTTAAATAATCGAGTTTCGAGATAATGCCCTGCAGATCACCGATGCCGTCCCCGTTACTGTCTTTGAAGCTGCGGGGGTAGATTTGATAAACTACGCTTTCTTTCCACCATTTCTTATCCATGTATAACTCTCCTATCTCTCTATATAAATCTTAGTTATTTAATGGACCCTGATGTTAGTCCACTGATAATCCATTTTTGCGCGAACAAATAAACCACGAGCATCGGGGATAAAGCAAGCAGATACGAAGCAAAGGCTAAGTTGAAATCTGTGCTGAATTGACCTTGGAAGACATACTGTACAAGCGGAAGTGTGTATGAATCCTGATCACCTAGCAGAATCAACGGCAGCATAAAGTCATTCCAAGTCGACAGACAGGAGAGGATACCAATTGTTGCACTGACCGGAGCAAGAAGTGGGAAAATAATCTTCCAGAACGTTCCGAATGTCGTTGCACCATCTACTGTGGCAGCTTCCTCTAGCTCATAAGGAATAGAGCGGATATAGCCAGTGTATACAAACACGTTAAAAGCCAAGCCATAAACAATGTATAGAATAATAAGACCCAGAATGTTGTTCATATGCAGATCCGTTGTCACTTTGACCACAGGCAGCATAATAATCTGGAAAGGAATAAACATTGCGCTGATAAAATAAAAGTAGAGCGCTTTGAAGAATTTTCGGTTCATATTGCGGGCAATCGCGTAGGCTACCATGGAGTTGGTAAGCAAGATGAACACTACTGATGTTATTGTGATCGTGGCGCTATTTCCTAAGGCGTTGAAGAAATTGGTTGCCTTAATGGCATTGGCGAAGTTCTCAAAATGCAGGCCAGTCGGCAGTGAAAAGATGGATTGAGCCATTTCCTCGGGATTTTTTAGCGCGATAGCAATAGTCATGTACAGCGGAAAAAGGATCAGTAGTGAGCCTAGCGCGATAAGAATCGTTGCAGGCCAGTTGCTTGATTTTTTGATCATAAGTCCATCTCCCGTTTCTGCAGAAATTTAAGCTGAAGGGCGGAGATCACAACGATCACG
The DNA here is from genome assembly GCF_038007025.1 of Paenibacillus sp. FSL H7-0918. NCBI lineage: Bacteria > Bacillati > Bacillota > Bacilli > Caryophanales > Paenibacillaceae > Paenibacillus > Paenibacillus sp. FSL H7-0918. The sequence continues at coordinate 819,913 of NZ_JBBOWJ010000002.1, read as the reverse complement.
ATAAAATAAATCACGGCGTTCGCCGATTGATAGGCAAATTCTCCGCCTTGGAAGCCGCCTGTATAGATTAAGTGGGCAATGGATTGTGTTGAACGTCCAGGTCCCCCACCTGTCAAGGCTACGATTTGGTCGAATACCATTAAGCCGCCCTTCATCGCCAGCACCATGTTGATCGTGAAGAAGGAAGCAAGCATTGGAAAAGTAATGCTCCAGAATTCTCTCCAGCGGCTAGCGCCGTCCAGATTGGAGGCTTCGTAAAGATCTTGCGGAATCGTCTGTAGACCTGCCAGATAGAGAATCGTGTTATAAGCAATTCCCTGCCAAACGGCTACAATGACGATACCGATCCAGGCCCAATCGGAGTTGCCGAGAATGTTCTGCGAAAGGAATTCGCTGCCAAGCTTCTCGCCCCAGATAGGGAATACATTTGCGAACAAATAGTTGAAAATAAAGCCGACAATCAGCACGCTGAGGATATTTGGCAGGAAATATACACCGCGGAAAAAGTTTTTGGCTTTAATCTTGGCGTTAAGCCCAAGCGCAATCAACAAACTGATGATGTTGATGAGAATAGTTGTTAAGATGGCATATTTAAAAGTGAACACATATGAATTCAGCACATTTTCGTCTTGAAAAATGTTAATGAAGTTCTTAAATCCTACGTAATCAAAGCTGTCACTGAAGCCGTCCCAGTTAGTGAACGAATAATAAATACCCTGCAGTGCAGGAAAGGTGTGAAAGGCAAAGAAAAGAAGCAATGCCGGTATAGTCATTAGATAAAAGGCGACTCGGCGTTTGGCCATCATGTAATCCTCCTTGGAAAAGAGAAAGAGAAGGGGGAGTCCCGTTCTCTTTCTCGGCTCTTATTTGTCAGGTCTCGTTATTTCCGGTCAGCTACCTTATCCCATTCTTTATCAAGCTGTTTCAGGTACGCATCAACATCTTTCTTTTGCAGGAAGGCTTGATTGATGGTATCCACTTTCATTGCACTTGGGATGTAGTGGTCCGCAAAGTCGGCCAAGTTACCTGAGGTAAATGCTGCTTTGAAGCCGTCCATTGTTGGATCATCTTGAGTTACACCTTGCACAGCTGGGAATGCTTTTTGCTCGTTAATGTAGAGGCTGACATTCTCAGGCTGGAGCAGGAATTCAACGAATTTTTTAGCTTCTTCTTTATGTTTAGTGCTCTTAGAGATAGTCAACAATGTGTCTACGCCAGAAATGACCTTATTGTTAGCAGCATCATTTGTCGCTGGGAAAGGGAATACACCAAGCTCAATGGATGGATTAGCCTTCACGATTTCTGGGATCGCCCATACCCCTTGCAGATACATTGCAGATTCACCTTTAGCGAAAGCTGTGTTGCCGTCATTGTAGCCTTTTCCAAAAATATCTTTTTGACCGAATTCCGTCAGCTTAAGCAGCTTTTCAGCAATTTCGGTGAAGCTGTCTGCGAAAGTCACAGTACCTTCAGTACGTTGCTTGAAGAAATCATTGCCTTTAATGATTGTAGAGAGGGAGTTGAACGGCGTAAGGGTTGTCCAGGAATCCTTAAGGGTCAGGTAAAAAGCATTTTTACCGCTGTCCTTGAACTTTTGAGCGACGGCAATGAACTCATCCCAAGTGGTTGGCACGGTAACGCCGGCTTCAGTGAACATCGCTTTATTGTAAATGACACCACTTGCGTTCGAAGAGAATGGAAGACCATTCAGCTCGCTCGAACCTGTCAGGTCTTTCAGCATTTGAACATAAGCAGGCTGGATATTTTCAGCAAGTGGATCACTTGAGAAGTCTTCAAACAGACCACTTCCGGATAATGTTTTGTAGGTGTCAGTGGCACCGATACCGACCACGTCAGGGATATCTTTTTTAGCTGCACGAGTCTTCAGCACTGTTTCGGCATCCGGTGGGTTCACTTGAGTGACTACGATGTTCGGATTGGCTTCATTAAATTTCGCAACCAGCTTGTCGAAGGTGGCTTTGGCTTCGGTCTTATTTTGGAAAAACTCGATTTTTACCTTGTCACCGGAGGAGTTCCCGCCGCTAGATGTGTTGTCAGCCGCATTGTTACCACTATTGCTACCGCAGGCGCTAAGCACGGACATAGCCAGTAGACTAACCATTACGGGTTTAATTGTTTTTTTCATGATAAATCCTCCTAATAATGTGTTGGTATTATGGTGAATTTGATAAGAGTAAACGTTTACGTTGACGGCAAACTTAAATGATGTTCGTGTTCTTCTAAGCGACGGGTATGCAATAAAGTGAACAGTAAACGTTTACGTAATATTGATAAAAAGACTTAGGTAAGCGATCTTACCGTTTGTCTTTCCACAATTGTGTGATCGACAATCTGGCTGTTGACAGACTCGCCTGTTTCAATCATCTGAATGAGCTTCTCCACGGCGATCTTTCCAATATCGTACAGCGGTTGGCGTACTGTTGTTAAAGGCGGAATAACCATTTTGGCTAATCCAAGATCGTCATATCCCATAATGGAGATATCCTCGGGCACGCTTAGACCATTTTTGATAACGGTGGAGAGGGCACCAATCGCCATTTCATCACTAGCAGCAAAAACGGCAGTCACATCAGGCGCTTGCTCCAAAAGAGTCTCCATAGCTATACTTCCGCTCTCATACAAAAAATCTCCGTAAGCAAGATAGCGGCTGTCAAAAGGAATACCATTTGCTTCAAGCGCATGCTTATAACCTTCTGCTCTTGGCGCACCAGCGATAAGATCGCTAGGGTTTCCACTAATCATGGCTATTTTGCGGTGACCTTTTGAAATTAAGTAGAGGATAGCGTCAAAAGCTGCTCGATAATCATCTACTTTCACATAAGGGACCTTGGCGAATTCTGTTTGGGAAGAGACCAATACAACGGGGATCCTCATGGTTTCGAGCACATCGTAATATTCTTTCTTAAGGACTTCACTAGAAAAAATAATGCCATCAACCTGTTTCTCTCTCAGGAGCTGTAAGTACTTCAACGTTCTTTTACCGTCCTGATCGGTATTGCATACCATCACACTGTAGTTCCGGTCATTGGCCAATTCTTCAATACCTTTGAGCAGATCGGAAGAGAAAGCACCAGAAACACTAGGGAACATAACACCAATGGTTTGTGTACGCTTATTGATTAGACCCCGGGCAATCGCATTGGGTTGATAACCAATTTCTTTGATCGCCTCATTTACCTTTTGTTTCGTTTTGTCCGAATACCCACTTAAATTGTTTAGCACGCGAGAGACTGTGGCAATGGAAACGTTCGCTTTCTGTGCAACATCTTTAATCGTTGGGTTCATTCCTATGAGCTCCTTAAACTACGGTTATCCTTGAATTAAACGCTTACGCTGATGAGAGTAAGTTATGAAAGAAGAGAACGTAAACGCTTACCCCGAATATAAATGCTGGTAGGCGCTTTTGTCAACTGTACCTAAAAAATAAAAAAATGATCAAAACTACGCAAGAGCAGTAATCTTTAAATAGGAATGAAACCAATGAATATACCAAAAATTTACTTAGAAATATCGGAATTGACAAAAGAATATTGGAGGTCTAACATTTAGAGAGTAAACGCTTACGTAAAATTTTAAAATATGGCATGCAAGCCCTGGTTATAATGATTTACTCGGATAAGGAGTTGCATTTATGAATATTTATCTCGAGATTCCGGATGTGGATAAGCACTTTCCTTACCGCAGTTTACTCTGCAATGGTGATACGTTGTGTTATCCGCATTGGCATAAAGAAATTGAAATTATCTATGTTACCAAAGGAAGCCTGAATCTGGGAATTAACGATACCCCTATTCACATGGAGCAGGGCGAAGTCCAGTTTATCAATGGTGGGGATGTGCATTATTTTCTCTCTTCACCTGAGAGTGAACGGGTAGTGATTCAATTTGACCTGAATTTGTTTCAAGAAGTAGCCGCTTTGAACGGTAATGACTACTCACTTCGTGAGGTCTTTACGCTTATGGAGTATTCCAGTTCTAGATGGCCCGTGGCAACTGCCGCGAAGGTCAAAGGGCTGATTGAGAGTATTTACGAGGAAGATGTACAGCGAAGAGAAGGATATGTTTTTCTAATCAAGGCTAGATTGTTTGAACTGCTGACCGTTATTCTACGGGAGGTACCGAAGAGTCCGATCAAGAAACAGCCTAAGTTCTCGGAAGATACACTGAATCAATCCAGAGAAACACTGGAGAGACTAGAGCGGATTTTTATCTATGTGGAGCAGCATTACCAGGAGGCTATTACGCTGAATGAGGTAGCTAATTATATGGGTTTTAGTCCTTATTATTTTACCAAATTGTTCAAGAAAAACACGGGCATGACCTTTATCGCGTTCTTAAACGAATACCGGCTTAACAAAGCCAAATGGATCTTGATCAATGAAGATCTGCCGATGTCTGCCGTGGCGGAGGCAGCCGGGTTTGGCAGCGTGAAGACCTTCCATCATTTTTTCAAGGAAGCAACGGGAATATCACCGCTGAAATACCACAAGACAATATTCGGGAATAATACAGCAAGATTGCAGGAAGAAAGCCCTTCCTCAGCTTTGTATGATAGAGATATCAAAACAGGAATAAGTGGAGGTTAGACCAGAATGACTTTAACAGTAGGAATTATCGGCTGCGGAGGTATTGCGAACGGCAAGCACATGCCCGCGTTAAAAAAAGTAGAAGGTGCGCGAATGGTTGCTTTTTGTGATATCGTCGCTGAACGTGCCGAGAAGGCAAAAGCGGAGTTTGGAGATGAGCAGTCCGTAGTTTACACAGATTATAAAGAGCTTCTTAACGATGCAAGTATAGATGTGATTCATGTATGTACGCCGAACATTTCCCATGCGGAGATTTCCATTGCGGCTATGGAAGCAGGCAAACACGTAATGTGTGAGAAGCCGATGGCTAAAACCACGGCAGAAGCACAAGCGATGATCGAGGCCTCAGAGCGAACTGGGAAAAAGCTGACCATCGGTTATCAGAACCGTTTCAGACCAGATTCAGCTTATCTGCATGCGGTATGTGAGAATAATGAGCTTGGTGAGATCTATTACGCCAGAGCTAAGGCTATCCGTCGTCGCGCGGTCCCAACTTGGGGTGTGTTTTTGGATGAAGAAGCGCAAGGCGGCGGTCCGTTGATTGATATCGGCACTCATGCGCTCGATTTGACCCTGTGGATGATGGATAATTACAAACCTAAATATGTCGTGGGCAACGCTTATCATAAGCTGTCCGGTCGTAAAAATGCTGCAAATGCTTGGGGCCCGTGGGATCCTGAGAAGTTTACAGTGGAGGATTCCGCCATTGGATTCATCACTATGGAGAATGGGGCTACCATCGTCTTAGAAGCAAGCTGGGCACTGAATACACTCGATGTCGGTGAGGCCAAAACGGTACTTTGTGGGACTGAAGGCGGAGCAGATATGGAGAAGGGTCTGCGCATTAACGGAGAAGCCTACGGTAAAACCTTTGAAAAGTATATCGGTCTGGATGCCGGTGGCGTCGACTTTTATGATGGTGCAGGAGATGATCCTGCGGTGATAGAGGCAGCTCAGTGGATTGACAGCATTGTAAATGACACCGAGCCTGTAGTGAAGCCGGAGCAGGCGTTGGTTGTGACTCGCATCTTGGAGGCTATTTATAAATCCTCTGAAACTGGTATGCCTGTGTTTTTTGAATAATCAAGCAAATTCGATGGTCATAGATAAATATGAACTAGGAGCGTGTCGCAAGTGACAAGAGTAACCGTATGGAATGAATTCCGTCATGAACGTCAGGAAGAAAGAATTCTTAAGGTCTATCCGCAAGGTATTCATGGACAACTGGCAAGTTTTCTGCAAGAGGCAGGACTGGACACTCAGACAGCTACGCTGGATGAACCAGAGCACGGACTGACGCAAGAGGTATTGGATAACACGGATGTACTGATCTGGTGGGGACATATCGCCCATCATGAAGTAAGTGATGAGATTGTAAATCGTGTACATGCGCGAGTGCTGCAAGGTATGGGACTTGTAGTGCTTCATTCGGGCCATATGTCCAAAATCTTTATGAAATTAATGGGCACCAGCTGCGATCTGAAATGGCGTGAAGCTGAGGAGAAGGAGCGTCTGTGGGTCATGGACCCAAGTCACCCGATTGCTGAGGGCATTGGTGAATACATCGACTTGGAGCAAGAGGAAATGTACGGTGCGCATTTTGATGTGCCAGCACCAGAGAGTCTTGTATTTGTCGGCTGGTTCGAAGGCGGCAACGTCTTCCCAAGCGGATCGACCTACCGTAGAGGCAGCGGGAAGATCTTTTATTTCCAGCCTGGTCATGAATCTTATCCAACCTATTACAACAAGGATATTCAAAAAGTTATCATCAATGGCGTGAACTGGTGTGCACCAACGAAACGTGACTATCCGGTTTACGGACATTCTGAAGCCTTAGAGCCTATCAAAGAAAAGGTGGTCGTATAAATGAAATTAGGCGTATTTGATCCTGTATTTGGAAGCTTGAGTCTTGACGAGATGTTAGATAAAATCGCCGCCGCAGGTTTGAATGCGGTAGAGATCGGCTCGGGCGGTAATCCCGGTAATGCTCACTGTCCGACAGATGAGCTGCTTGCCAGCGAGTCAGCACGTCAAGAATATTTGGAAAAGTTCACGAAACGTGGCATTATGATCAGTGCCTTCAGTTGCCATAATAACCCGATTTCACCAGATAAAGAAGAAGCCCGCGCCGGGGATGAAATTCTCCGTAAATCGATCAAGCTGGCTTCACTCATGGGTGTTAAGGTCGTGAACACTTTTTCGGGAACGGCTGGGGACAGCGATGAGGCAAAAGCACCGAACTGGCCAGTCACACCTTGGCCTACCGTGTACAGCGACATCAAAACCTGGCAGTGGGAACATAAGCTGATCCCTTACTGGAAGGAAATCGGCAAGCTGGCCGAGGAGCATGGCGTTAAGATCGGCATCGAGCTGCATGGCGGCTTTCTGTGCCATACCCCTTATACGATTTTGAAGCTTAGAGAAGCAACCTGCGATGCTATCGGAGCCAATCTGGATCCGAGCCATCTGTGGTGGCAAGGTATTGATCCTGTAGGTGCTATCAAGATTCTCGGTAAAGCTGGCGCGATTCACCATTTCCATGCCAAGGATACTTACTTGGATCAGGACAACATCAATATGTATGGTCTGACCGATATGCAACCTTATGGCGATGTGCAGACCCGCGCATGGACCTTCCGCTCCGTTGGTTGCGGTCACAGCATATCTGAGTGGTCAGATATCATGAGCGCGCTGCGCACTTACGGTTATGATTATGTGGTGAGCATCGAGCATGAAGACCCTCTTATGACGGTTGACGAAGGCTTCCAACGTGCAGTAACCAATTTGCAATCCATTCTTATTCATGACCAGCCTCAGGGTATGTGGTGGGTGTAAGGTCGAATTAGAAAGCCTTGATTCTCTATTTAGAGAATCAAGGCTTTTTTTGCGTGTAGTGGGGATGGGGGGGGAGAGTGGAAGAGCGGAAGAGCGGAAGGGAGTAAAAACGAGCTGGCAAAGAGATAGGGAGGAGGTAGGGACGAGTAGGAGCTAATAAGAAACGAACTAGAAACTAACTAACTACCAATCAAAAATGAACTAGTTTGCTAACGGACTCAGATGCAGCTATTCGCGACTTTTAGACCTTTTTGAGCAAGTTTCGGACCCGAGAGACCTTATTGTTCCTGAAAAGCAAGAAATTCGAGGTGTTTGAGCAAATAACTGCGCTGGAGTCCGATAGCATCTCAAAACAGCGGATTTGTTGCAAATAGGGTCTCTGGAGTCCGCGACTTATGCGCTTATGCGCTAGCTGATCTTCGACGGTAAAATCGTAGTTAGTTTGGAGGCTGGTGAGTTGAGCTTCGGGATAATGGGATACGGGCAAATGTGCAGCGCAGTTAGTTTGGGGCTGGAGCGTCAGGAGCGTGGTGGAGATGTGGTAGAGATGTGGTAGGTAACTGTGCTAACGGACTTAGATGCAGCTATTCGCGTGTTTTAGGGTTTTTGGAGCGAGTTTCGGACCCGAGAGACGTTATTGGTCGTGAAGAGCAAGGAATTCGAGGGTATTTGAGCAAATAACTGCGCTGGAGTCCGATAGCATCTCAAAACAGCGAATTTGCTGCAAATAGGGTCTCTGGAGTCCGCGACTTATGCGCTGATGCGCTAGCTATTTTCAACGGTAAATCGTAGTTAGTTTGGGGGCTGGTGCGTTCAGCTTCGGGAGAATGGGATACGGGCAAATGTGCAGCGCAGTTAGTTTAGGGCTGGAGCGTCAGGAGCGTGGTGGAGATGTGGTGGAGTTGTAGTGGAGATTTGGTGGAGTTGTAGTGGAGATATAGTGGAGATGTGGTGGAGATGTGGTAGGTAACTGTGCTAACGGTAACGGGCAAATGAGCAGACGCAGAAATGTATGAGACATAGGGCAGAAATGATAGAGACATAGGAAAGAACAAGGCAAAACTGTGCTAAGGACTCAGATGCAGCTATTCGCGTGTTTTAGGGTTTATGGGGCGAGTTTCGGACCCGAGAGACGTTATTGGTCGTGAAGAGCAAGGAATTCGAGGTGTTTTGAGCAAATAACTGCGCTGGAGTCTGAAAACATCCCAAAACAGCGCAATAGTTGCAAATAGGGGCTCTGGAGTCCGCAACTTATGCGCTTATGCGCATGCTGATCTTTGCGTATCTAAAGATCGGCTTTTTGTCGTGCATTCACTGGTTACAGTATTGCAATCTCTGCGTCAAGCGGGAGTGGACGAGTTGAAAAGAATAGGTACAGGCTGGTACGCAACATATTTGAAATGATTTCGTCTTTATATAACGGAGGTGGAGCAAGATGAATTTATGCTTTTCGGGAGGCCGGTTTCAAACTTTTTTACAGCGGAACATTAAACTGATGCTTGTATTTGGACTTTTGTTCGCTGCTTGCTTTACAGGAGTTGGAAGGGTGGAAGCTGCTGGCTCAGATCTGATCATCGTGAACAAAAAAACAAACAAACTCGCGTATTTCAGTGACGGCAAGCTGGTGAAGACTTTTCCGGTTGCCACAGGAAAGTCGAAGGAACTGACGCCAGAAGGTAGCTTCAAAATGGTGGTTAAGGTAAAAAACAGACCCTACTACAAAGAGAAAATTCCCGGTGGGGACCCGGCCAATCCGCTTGGCGACCGCTGGCTGGGGCTGGAAGTGAACGGGACCTATGGCACGACGTATGCGATTCACGGCAATAATAATGAGTCATCGATAGGGAAGTATGTTAGCGCCGGTTGTATTCGAATGCATAATGATGATATTCATTGGCTGTATCCAAAAGTAGCCAAGAATACTCGAGTTATCATTACAACGAGCACACTGGCTATGGAGAATATTGCAACTAAAAACGGGTACTCTGTGGGAAGTAATAAGTTTGCGGGGACTTTTGAGATCAATGGGACGACAACAAAGCTGAAGGATCCTTTTATATTGGAAAATTCCCGTGTGTTTGTTCCGCTGAGAGAATCCGTGGCCTTACTGGGTGGTACTTTGCAGAGTGAAGCGGGGACAGGAGCACTGATAATTACGATCGGCAATCGTACGGTGACACATAAGCCATTATCCAATAAGGCTATTGTGAATGGGAAATCCATTACGATTTTACCGTCACGCAATGAAAATAACCGATTACTAATTCCGCTGAGTATCCTGCCTGATTTATTTGCTGTTCAGGTGCAGTGGAATGCGCAGACTCAGGTGGTAAAGATTAAGTTATAATTGTTCTTGGCCTTTTATTTCTGATTTAAATTGTTATATACTGTACTTATTCTAAAATACGGACAATTACGGAGGGCCACCGACTGATGAATAACTAACACGTTTCCTGAAACAGACCATAAAGTTTGTGAAGTGCATATGCACAAGTCACGGAGCACCCGCGCAGGGTGATAACGGTCAGGGATACGTGTGTCGGTCGGGGGTCTTACGATGCTTTTATATGGATAGTTCTATCTATTGTGTTGGTTTACTCTGCATCCAGCAGGTGAACACGGCCGTAGTCTATCCATGTCTGGGCACATTCCCCCTTCATACGCTATTCGACCGCAGACCGTTGGCTGCGGTTTTTTATTTGCAATGAAATCGGAGGAATGAAAGATGACTATAATTAAAGTGAAGAATTTACGTAAGGAATGGAATGGGATCCCTTTATTTAAGGAGGTATCCTTTGAGATAGTAGAAGGAGAGCGCGTGCTTTTATTCGGACGAAACGGGATTGGCAAAACCACACTGCTTAAGGGGCTGATCGGTCGCCTTACTTTTGAAGAGGGAAGTATCTATCATGGTTTGCCATCTGAAGAATGGGGTGTGCTCGATCAACAGCTTGAGGTACCGGGGGAAGTAACCGCATTGGACTACGTTCTTTCAGGGTCAGCACAGCTGCCTGAATTAAAACGCCAGCTGGAAGCCCTCAGTCAGAGACTGCAGGAGCAGAAAGCTGATAACGAAGCTGAATTGGCTGAATATGCAGAGGTGTACGATCGTTACTTGCAGCTTGATGGATATGGCTGGGAGGTCAAAGCGGAAAAAAGTCTAAAGCAGCTCAAGCTTGAACATGCAGTCTGGGATTTGCCATACACCTCACTTAGTGGAGGGCAAAAGACACGGGTGCAATTAGCAGCATTATTAGCCCGGCAGCCCAAGCTATTGATTCTGGATGAACCGACCAATCACATAGATGGAGAATCGATGGAGTGGTTGGAGCATTGGGTGTGCAACTACCCTGGAACCGTGTTTTATGTATCACATGATCGTACATTTATTGATCGAACTGCGACGTCTGTGCTGGAGCTTAGTCCGGAGGGATGCCGGCGTTATTCGGGTGGATATACACAGTACCGGGAGCAGAAGACTATAGAGCTGAGAACATTGGAGGGACAATATAAAAAGCAGGAGCAAGAAAAGGAGAAGCTGCTGGAGAGCATTAGGCGGTATGCAGAATGGTTCCAGCAAGCGCATCGTGCTGCCGGACAAAATGATTTTCTGCGTTCGAAATCCAAGAAAAATGTGTCTCGTTTCCATGCCAAGGAAGCTGCGCTGGAACGGTTAAATAAGAACCGTGTAGAATTGCCCCATGAGACTGGCAAGCTGAAGATGAAGCTGGTAAGCGAAGAGTTTCTGGCAGATTCTTTACTGACACTCCGTGAGATAGAGTTTGCCTATCAGGGGAGTGCGCCTTTTCTTAGGGATTTCAGTTTGTCGCTAAACCGGGGAGACCGACTGTCTATTCTGGGTCCTAATGGTGTTGGAAAGTCTACGCTGCTGAAATTGATTGCAGGGATCAATAAGCCTACAAAAGGTGAAGTGCGGCTGCATCCACGGACGACAATCGGTTATTTTGCACAAGAGCTAGATAACTTAGAAATGAACTCTACGATTCTGGATAGCCTGCTTGAACTGCCGGGAATGACCCAGACGGAGGCGCGGACAATTCTGGGTTGCTTTTTATTTACGCGGGACGATGTATTTAAACGGATTGGGGATTTGAGTTTGGGAGAGAAATGCCGTGTGGCTTTTCTCAAGTTGTATTTTGGAAAAGCGAATTTATTGGTTTTAGATGAACCCACTAATTATCTGGACATTGATACTAGGGAACGAGTAGAAGAGGCACTTATGGTGTATCCCGGCGGGTTAGTAATGGTCTCGCATGACCGTTATCTTCACTCTAAAGTGGCTAATCGCTTGGTGATATTAGAGCCGTCTCAGGCACCAAAGTTTTTTCAAGGAACGTATGCTGAATACTTCGCAAAAGACAGAACCCGTCTGCTTACTGGTATAGAACAGGCTCGGGAGGATGACCTTGCCCTCCTGCAGCTGCGTCTGAATCAGCTGATTCAGAGTAGCAGTGTGGATTCTGAGGCGAAGAATGCAGCGCTAGTGGCGGAAATCGTTAATTTGCAGCGACAAATACAGGAACTAAGGGGCGAGGGGAAACCCGCATCCTCCTAAGCTGATAAAAAACACAACCTTGCTCAGGATAAATTTATCTTGGGCAGGTTGTGTTTTTAGGTAGGAGTCGTAAGGTGTAAGGTGTATAATTTGGAGGAATGTGGATTTTTTTAGCGATAAAGAAACCTTGAGAGGATGATTGCAGAATTGCTGAAATTGGGCTCTTTTATATTGGAATTACTTCGCTTGTGTATATTGCTTGTGCTGACTTTGTTAGTTTTGGGTTGGGCAGAAAGATTGATTTATCAATTGATATTTGGTCAGCCCGTGTATAACTGGAGTATGGGACTCGGGAATTTATTGTTATTTTTTATGCTGTACCGGAATCATTTTCAGTTTAAGGGCTGGTATAAATCAGAGAAAAATAAAAAGCTAACGCTCCTCACCACAAGAATAATCACCGTAATTTCTATAGGACTAATAATCCTGCCGATAGGGCTAGGCTGAGCTTATGAAGATTAGAATCATTGGAGCTTGCGGCAGCGGCAAATCCTATATCGCCCGGGAGTTATCTAGAAAATACGGTGTAGAGTATTACGAGACTGACAACTTGGTATGGGACAGAAGTGCCGAGAATTTGCGCTTTTCAGTTGAAGCAAGGGATGCTCAGTTGGAGGAAATCCTTGATAAACCCTCATGGATTCTGGAAGGCGCACATTACAAATGGGGACAAGAGAGTTTTAAAGCTGCTGACTTAATCGTTATTTTGAATCCTAATAAAGTGATCAGGGATTTGAGAGTGTTTACAAGGTTTATAAAAACAAGACTGGGTTTAGAGCAAGCGAATTACAAGCAGTCATTTAAGAATCTGTATGTGATGATTTTTGAATGGAACAGTGGATATGATCATGAGGCCGCACATAGGATTATAGAGTTAACGGATACTCTGTCTGATAAACGGGTAATTGTGAAAAATAACAAAGAGCTGGAGTCCATTATCCAAGAGCATCTGAGGAAGGGATTGTTAAATAGGGATTGAGCGACAAAGTAAATGATAGAGAGAGGAGTGCTTACATGGATAACATTCTACCCGAGCATTTGGATCAGGAGAATTTTATAGGCTTTTGGAAAAGAGTGCTGGCTTCCATTCTTGATTTCTTGGTCATTGGAATACCTGGGGTTATCGTATACTTGATACTCAATTCATTAGCTGTTTCATTACACTCGGAGATACCTATTATCCTGGAGTACATTTTGTTTATCGCATTTGATATCTTTATGATCGTTAGATTTGGCGGAACTCCAGGGAAGCTGATTTTAAAAATAAAAATTGTCAATGAGCAAGGGAATTACCCTACAGTGAAGGAAGCTCTGATTCGAAATGTTTTCCGAATGATTAGTATGATTCTTTCAATGGTAATTGTGGTCAGCAGCTATGACTTTACCGTTATTTCCGCCAAATTATCCTTATGGTCGGATTTGGCTTTTGACCTCACTCAAGTCCTGGGTCCAATCATGCTGGTGGATTACTTGTTGGTTGGATTACATCGCCGTAAACGTGCGATTCACGATTTGCTGGCTGGCACTTATGTTGTTGAGAAATCCGCAATTTGAAGAATGCTTTTCACCAAGCATTCTTTTTTTTAATATTAGATATTTTACTATTAAATATTTTAGTGTTAAAATACTTCTATAAGCAGCCGATCATCATGAATGCCAAAGGAGAACCTCTTGGAAAATCCAGATATTTTTAAGCTAATACATGCAGTTGAATTATTTACGAATGAAGTTATTGTCCGATGGATGAACGCATTTGATCACAATATTGGGATATCTCCAGTTCTAGTCTTGGGCGAATTGAATAAAAAAGGCCCCTTGAAGCAGACTATTTTGGCTAAGAGACTAGGATATACGCCGGGAGCAATGACTAACATTGCTAATCGACTAATTAAGCAGGAGATGGCCGAGCGAAAATATAACGAAGATGATCGACGGAATGTACTTCTATCTATCACGGACAAAGGAAAAGACGTTTTGAAGGAAGCACAGCTTAAGGGACAGGAGCTAAGAGCTGAAATGTTCCAAAAGCTCAATGAGGAGGAACTGCAGCAATTCTTGAAAATCTATGAGAAGTTGTTAACGAGCTTTGATAGCTCTGAAACATAAACCAAGTCATCTTAGAAGCACAATAACATTATAAAGGGGTATGAACATGGGAAGAGTTCAAGGTAAAGTTGCATTAGTAACTGGAGGCGCTTCAGGTATTGGCTTATCAGCTGCCACTCTATTAGCTAGAGAAGGAGCAAAGGTTGTTATTGCCGATTTTAATGTGGAAGCAGCCAAAGAAGCAGCATCTAAGATTAAAAATGAAGGCGGAGAAGCTGAAGGTCTTTTCTTAGATGCCTCCCAAGCGGATTCGATCAAGGAAGCTGTTGACTTCACAGTTGCTCAGTATGGCACCATCACAATATTGTTTAATAATGTAGGTCTAACTAATCTGCAAAAAGACCTTGATGTGGTCAATATAGATTTGGAAGAGTGGGATCGCCTGATGAACGTAAATACCAAAAGTGTTCTGTTAGGCAGCCGGTTTGCTATTCCTCATATGATTAAAGCGGGCGGAGGCTCGATCATTAACACAGCTTCGATGTCAGCATTCGCAGGGGATTCATTGCGTACTGCTTATGGCTCCTCTAAGGCAGCTGTTGTGAACCTTACTCGTTACATCGCTACACAATATGGTAAAGACAAAATCCGTTGTAACGGGGTGGCACCAGGGCTGATCCTAACACCTGCCGCTGCAAGAAATATGCCGCCAGCGGTATTGGATATTTTCCAAAAATTCAACGCGCTTCCTTATCACGGTGAAGCTGATGATATCGGCAATACGGTTTTGTTCCTGGCATCGGATGAATCCAAATTCATCACAGGCCAAACGATTGAAGTAGAGGGTGGCCACTATATGTCTAACCCAAGTATCACGGATTTCCAGAATTATATGATGGAAGCTAAATCTAAATAAAAGACTACGCGTAATTAAAAATCCGGTCCATGCTCGAATTTGTCGAGCGGGACCGGATTTTTGTTTATTTTAATGAATTAGCGTACCTCTAAAACCTCCTGCATAAAGGTCTTCAGAGCAGAGGGTTTGGCACTTGCAATCCATTGCTTCAGCACATCCGTCTGACCGTTCACGTACCATTCAAGCTTCTCTTTTAACTCTTGGTCAAAGACTTTAGGTTGATTCTTTTGTTCCGCTAACAGTTGTTTAATCATTCGTGGCCAGCGATACCCACTATGACCAAAGCTGAGTTCAGGATAACGCTCAGCAAGTGTCATTACCGAAGAGAGTGATTCACCAGCGTATAATTCTGCCGCCAAAAAGCTGCCAATAAAACGATGGCTATCATCATACTTTAGGGCGATCGCGAATTGTTTACGAGCTTCTTCCAGCTTCCCTTGTTGCATGAGTGCTGTGGCGTTAATAGAAAGTACATAACCGTTAGTATTAGGTCGGTTTAGTTCGTTGTAGTAGGAATAATATTCGTTATACGACTTCCAGTCCGCATGGTCAAAATAGTACTGCGATAATGTGAAGGCGTAATTAGTAGAAGGCTGTAGTTGTATTAGCTTTTCGAGTAAAGGAATCGCCTTATCTTCTAATGTTGTATCCTTTGTGAGGGATGATTTTGCCAGCATCAACTTTACTAGCATGTGCAGGGCATGAACATCCTGTGGGTCATCGGCAATATTTTTTTGGTACATTTCTAGTGCCTGATCCGTTTTTTTATCCAGTAGTAGTTGGTCAGCCGTAGTAAGCTCTCTTTCCTTGAGATAAAAGAACGGCATATTGCCGACGGTGTCTTCGTTCAATCTGTAGCCATTACTGCGGGTAATCAGGCGTCCATCTGCATCTAAGGCTTCAATATTCCAAGAAAAGCGCACTTCGGGATTCATAAATCCGAGAAGGGAGAGGGGATCAATAGATTCCCAGCCATCTCCACTGCTGCCATAGGAAAAACCGCCGCCATCGTAAAGTTCTTCTACAGGAATGGAGATATGGTTATCTACAATACGATCCCGAATTTGTACGCCCAACACGGCCCCCTCCCCGCCACCGCTTAAACGATAGTAAGCTGCTCCTTCAACAGCTTTCCAGCTGAAATCTATGGTCTTGCCTGTTAGGGTTTCCTGATTAATGGGAGACTGCAGCTCAAGCAGAGGTTGTAGAACTATGCTCTCATTCAACCTGTCATCTGGTTTAACTTCAATCCAATCGTCATATTGTACAGGCCAAGTCCAGCCGTCGATCTGATCATAGCCAAGTCCAAGCTGTAACTGATAAAAGCCCGGAATCACACCGTGAAATTCGAAACGTCCTTCAGTATCTGTGACGATTCGGTAGGGTTCAGCAGAAGTGATGCTATGGTTAACTTCGCTTTCAGCGCGGAGAAAAATACCTGCCCGCGGAACTGGGGTGCCATTGCTTCTTGTAAGGGTACCGGAGACGACAGCAGTTGAAGTATTTCCCATATCTATAGCAGACTGAATTGCGGTTCGAAGCGATTCCAGCTGTCTTTCAGTATCCGAAGTCCCAGCTTCTGGTGCTGCTGCTGATCCTGTATTGTCTCTGGAGCCTTCGTTCGAACTGCTGGTGGCAGCGTTCATTTGTTTATGAATATCCTGCCAGAATTTTTTGTAGCTCTCCAAGCCATCGTTTACTACGGTAAGTGCTTCCTGCGCTTCGCCTTTTGTAAAGAGTAAACGCCCGGTAAGCCATGCCTTTTGTGCGTTTAGCTCTTCCTGAGACTCGGATGGAAAGGGGGTTTGTTCAAGAATTGTTTCAGCGGTTGTTATATCGCCACTATTTAGGGCTCGCTCCGCTCGAAGGAGCTCCAGCTGTTTAGCTACAGAGGAGCTGCTGTTTAACTGTTTCGCTGCGGTGATTAGCGCTTGATCTCCATCTTCCTTTCGGCCAAGAGCATCATATTCATAAGCTAACTGCTTAGCCGCAAATATACGTGTATTATCCGAAGGCCCCTCAAGGATATATTCCTCAAGTAAAGGTACTATGTCCTCCGGTAATAAACCGGAACGCTGGGTTTCATCATTACTCCACTGGCTCATCGAAGGACTGACATTAACGTCATATCTGTAGGGATCATAGCTGTGATCCTTATCAAGGATGTTTGTGCGGATTAGCTCCATACGTTTACTCCCGGTTGTGGATGCCAGCTTTTGCAGAAGATCAGTTCTAGCTATGTTAGATTGAATAGCTGTGCTCTGATCTATCTGCCTCTGTGAAGGTAAGAAGTTAAACAGAAGAATAAGCAGGGAGGCAGGGAGCAACACGAATAACACCAGATGTTTGATTTTTATCTTAATTCTCATGTTTTTTCACCGCCTGCTCGTAGATATCCTTCCAATACGTATTGCCTCCAGCTTCGATTAGTTCTCGGTTTACACGCTGCGGGGTATTTTGTTGTGGCTGCTGTTTAATCTCTGGCTGATGCAGGGTCAGCGAAACGATTAGAATTATGGCACCGATCGCACCTATAGGTTTGACAGGGATCTCAATTTCTTTATTCCACAGCGCCAATAAACGGGCTCCAAAGGTTGGAGGGTGAGTCTGCTTAATGACCCGGTCGTGTCCAGTGAACTGGAGGTTCTTTAATTCTTCATCCAGCTGCTTTTTGACCGTATCGCGTTCTGTATTCATAAGAAATGTCCCTCCTTCACCAAAATCTTTTTTAAGAGCGTCCGGCCTCTGGCGAGTCTGGATTTGATCGTATTTTCAGATGTATTTAATTGCTCGGAAATTTCCCGGATGCTCATCTCATGAAAGTAATATAAAGTCAGACATTCCCGGTATAGATAATCAAGATTTCTCATGGACTCGGTGAGCCTGACATTATGCCATTCCACCATAAAAAGCTCTTCTGCTCCGGCTGTGAAGTCAGCATCCCCGTTGGTTTGCAGCTCTGACCCTCCCGCCGGGAAAATATTACGCCAGCTCCAAGTCCGTTGCCTCATGCGGCAGCGATTGACCACTATCCGTATCAGCCATGCCTTCAGCCGATCCGGCTCCTGTAACTGACTCATTTTGGTATAGGCTTGAATAAAAGTATCTTGTACCGCTTCTTCGGCACTTTGTCTATCTTTAAGCAGTAAAGAAGCGGTTCGCAGCAGCATAGCTCCATATTCGTCCATTAACAGGCGGAGAGCTGACTCATCTTTTGCCACAATTCTCTCTATAATATTCAGATGCAGCTCCCCTCCCTTTACTAATAAGATGCGGCTTGGAGGATTAAGGTTGCGTTTGAATGGAAAATTCTTCAACAAATGTCGCGATTACAGTTCGTGTACTCAGAAGGACGCAGGAACGCCGGATATGGGTTTACTGTTGGAATCTATTGCACAGAATGCAATGGATTGCTTTTTAAGCAGGATTATCTCCTTTCTATTGTACGTTCTGCAATGAAACCTTCGAGGCTGGGAATGACGTCTAAGGTCATATGGTTCATTAGTTTATGAGCTTATGAGTTCACGAGTTTATAGTTAAATGGAGTTATGTGGAGATTTTAAAAGAGAAACTTACTTGAGTTAGGTGTCGGAAAAAAGGGTTTTATGTAGAAAAATAGAGTGTGTGAGAATTTATATTTGTAGATATGGGTAAAAGAGGGTTAGCCAGAAGAATTGCCGCTATCCTGCAACTATTTGATTTTCACCTCGTCTGTATGTTCAGTTTCATTTTTTGCAAGTCGACTTTAAGGTAATCCACTAAGGAGATGACATCATGTCAGTACAGATAAAATTAATAGCAGGCTCTATCCTGCTCACAGGAATGATTGGGCTTGCTGGATGCAGCTCGAATAATGAGGCGGGGAATTCAGAATCCCAGGCAACGGCGCCAACAGAAACGGCTGTAACAGCAACCTCTGAGCCGGAAGTGAGCCCAGCAAGCACCCCAGCAGCAACTGCACCAGAAACTGCACCAGAAACTGCACCAGAAACTGCACCAGCAGCGACTTCCTCCCCTACGGAGACTGATAAAGATTCAACCAGCTCAAATTCACAAAATAGCGACAAACAGCTTAAAGAGTTACTCGAGCTTGCCAAAAAAGGGAAGGTGCCTGGTGTAAAATATGCCGCTCATACCGGACTCATTGATGAGGTCGAAGCGGATTGGGGCAAACCTGATCAACAGGAGTCAGCGGGAAAAGGTATTTATGCAACCTATACTGACAAACATGTCGTGTTTGGATTTAATAAAGGAAGTTTAATCTTCGATGTTCGTTCAAGTGATTCCGCGCTGCAAAAGCTGACGCTGAAGCAAATTGAGGCAACACTCGGTAAGTCTGACGATACCAAAGTGAACGGAGAGGATAAGATTTACACCTATCAAGCCAATGACCAATACCAGCTGAAATTTATTATTCCAAGCTCGACCGGTACAGTAGATCACATATCCGTATTTAGTGAACAGGATTCTTTTAACAATATGGCTGGGTAAGTGGCATGGGTTAGAAGAGGAGAGAGCAATCATGCAGAGGAATCTGTGGGTTGCTCTTTTTGTATGTTCTTTTTTGAGGTGGAGTAGGCCTTGGACGGACTGTTATAATGAAACCAATGAGCGGGTTCGGGGAAAGTGAGGTTCTATCATGCAGCTGGAATTAAATGAAAGTGAATATAAAGTGACCGCAGAAGGGATAACGATAGAATTATTCCCAAAAGAATTTACGCTTTTTCAGTTCTTGTACAAAAATAGAGGGCGTACATTCAGTCGAGAACAACTATTGGATAAAGTATGGCCGCTTGAATATCCGGTAGAGCGAACGGTAGATGATCATATTTATCGGCTTCGTAAAAAGCTAGGCAAGCTTCAAGACTTAGATATTAAGACTGTTCGGGGATTTGGTTATAGTCTGACTATGCAGGAGCCCTCAGCTGCTATGGCCAATCCGACTACATATGACTTAGAGATGCAAAAGACGATGCGGGAAGTATTCAAGAAATATCACCTATATGGCCAAGGTCGCTCGATGTTAATCCTCGCACGCCAACAGGATGTTTTGGGGTATGCGATGGATCCGTTTTATTCGATCTATATTCATTTTGTACAGGGAGATTTGGATTGGCTGCTGAACACAACCGAGGTGGGGATAGAGGAACGGTTTTATTCCTTATTAATCTGTTATGTTCTATTGGGTGATCCTAAGAAAAAACTAGAGTTCTGCGAGTTAGTCCTTGAGAAAAAGATTCTTTTGCCGCCTCAGCATCGAGAAGTGGAGATCCTTAATATTCTGGATTTGTACATACTGGCTGGGCAACCGGAAAAAGCATTGGAACGACTAAAGCTAACATATGAAGTGATCAAAGAGCCGGGGTATGAGAGTTTCATTCCTATTACGGCGACCTCAGAAATGCTTGCACACTTGTGGATGGGAACAGAAGATCACGTAATAGAACGGATGGCAACAGACATTGAAGCGCTTTTGCTGGAGAAACCTTATTTGCGTGAGATCGGCAGTTATAAAGTTGCAAGGGGCTTGTGGTTTCTGCGGCGCCAGTCTTGGCGTGAAGCCGAGCAACTGTTGGATGAGGCACTTCAGGTGCTTGAGATGTCAGGGTTCGTGCCGATGCGGATATATGCATTATACCGAATTGTTCACTATTGTAACCAATTTCCACCCAAGCCAGCTTTGTATCGCAAATATGTGAATTTATTTGAACGAGAGAAGGAAGAGCGGGGGTTCCATCGGTTAGAACAATCCTTGGATACCGTGCTTACGAACCTTGTGACCGCCCCCTGATAATTCTCTGACAATTCTCCATTACATTAAGGTCATGCTAATAAGTTCTTAATTGTAATTTGGAGGAATGTTTAATGAATGCTTCAACACAAGCAGGCACGAGCCTGCTTAAGAACAAGGTGTATATGCGTGTGTACAGCGCATTTGCGACAGCGACCTTTGGGGATTGGTTTGACGCCTTGGCGATTCAGGTACTCGTAGGGTACCGCTGGCAGGCCAGCCCGCTAATGCTGGCTTTGATTCCGGTCTCCATAGCTTTGCCGGGGATTTTGCTGGGCTCGTTCGCAGGGGTAGTGGCTGACCGACTGAACAAGCTGAAGCTGATGCGAATGTGTGATCTGCTTACGGCACTGTTAACCGTATTCGTATTATTTGCACCCAGTATGGTGTGGTTGCTCCCATTACTGATGTTGCGTGCTGCCATTTCTACGTTAAACGTGCCTGCTCAGCAGTCGATGACCCGTAGTATGGTTAGAGAAGATCAGCTGCTCCAAGCCACCTCGCTTAATGGGCTTGTGAATCAAGGCTCGAAAATCGCGGGACCTTTACTGGGCGGCTTCGCGTTGTCTGTTCTTACGCCACAGTGGTGTATATTAATCAATGCTTGTCTCAGAGGCTGTTCCTATTTGCTCCTACTTACAGTTAAGAAAAGTGATGTAGAACAAGTTCGCACAGAAGGTAAGGGGGATCAAGAGGAGCGTGTTGCTCTACGCACGATGTGGAAAGAAGGCTGGAGCTTTATGCTGCGCAGCAGACTGCTTCTAAACAGCATGCTGTTTGGTTTAGTTGGTGCGTTGGCCATTCAGATGATCGATTTCCAGTTCACTAGTCTATTCAGAATTATTGCACCTTCTGAGGAATCTATGCTGGGCTGGCTTGTTGCGGCAACAGGCGTGGGGGCTGTATTCATGATCATGGTCCTGAACAAATTGAACAGGGGAACAGGCTACGGCTGGAAGCTGGGTACGGGTTACGCGCTTATTGGTATATCGGTCGGAGGGCTGGGCCTGCTTCAGCCGGGAGTCTCCATCCTTACTGTATTGCTGCTAGGATTTTTATTGGGTCTCGGGAATGGAATGTTTATGATCACCTTCAATTATTGTCTGCAAAAAGAAACACCCCCGCACATGACAGGGCGTGTGTTCGGTATTCAGAGTACCATTCTTAGCGGTGTTATGATCGGCGCGCCACTCCTTGGCGGAGTGATGGTGCAGGTTGCTGGGCCTAGCCGTATCTTTTTGAATTTTGGCATCGTAATCGCTCTGATTGGTGTGCTGGGCATCGCATTCGGGCGCGTGCTGTGGCCTACGCAGAAAGAGAAGAGCGATAGCTCTGCGGAGCAGGCTAGGACGGTTGAGGTGATGGAGGGTAGCTAGGAGGTAGCCCGCTAGTCTAGCTAGCGTGACTTCCTAGCCGATCGCTTGCGGGACTAGAAAGTTTGAGTGGGAGAGAGAATCTTGGGTGACTCTCTAGCCGATCCCTAGCGGACTAGAAAGTTTGAGTGGGAGAGAGAAACTAGCGTGACTTTCTAGCATTTAGTTGCAGAATGTGCAGTTAAATTCCCTTTCAGCGATCGAACTGGGATTTAGTTGTACTTTGTGCAGTTATTATTTGATTTTCTCCCTTTTAGTCTAGGAAAGATGATTTTTAGTTGCATGGAGTACACTTATTTGCTCAGGAGGCCTCTTTTACCGCTTAATAGTTGTATATAGTGCAATTAATAGTCTCCTTAGTCATAGTCGCCTTAATATGTGACTTCTCAGTGAGCGATATCTCAATAAGTGACTTCTCAATAAGTATCTCCTTAATAAGTGACCTCTCAATAAGTTATTACTTTGTGATCTAAAGCAACTGCTGCACGAAACGTTATAAGTTACAATATTACCTAGCCCGATAGGACAGTTTCTCGTCCATAAGGGCTTTTTTAGTATGTAGAGGAGATTGGTTAGAACATTAGAATTTGTAGAGGTAAAGGAGGGAAAGGAGGGAAAGGATGGCTACTTTTATTTATATGGTGAGGCACGGTGAGTCGCCCAAACTGCCCGGAGGAACTGAAAGGACTCGCGGACTAACCGCGAAAGGGGAGGCAGATGCCCGCAAGATAACGGAAAAATTACGTCTGGAAGGAATTCAAGTCTTCTATTCAAGTCCATACCTTCGGGCTATACATACGATTTCTGGATTGGCGCAGGAGTTAGGAGCAGAGATTCAAAGTGTTGAAGACCTGCGGGAGATCCATTTCTCGGACGGAAGTACGATTATGACTGATCAGGAACTGTATCCATTACTGGCAAAAATGTTTGAAGATCCGGATTTTGTCCCAGTTGGTGGGGAATCCATTCATGCGTGTCAGAAGCGTTCAGTTAGTGTACTGGCAGAAATTCTGAGTAATCACAGCGGTCAAAAGGTTGCTATTGGAACTCACGGGGCAGTCATGACGCTTATGATGAACTATTTTGATGCCAAATATGATCTGAATTTTTTACTTCAAACCACAAAGCCAGATATTTATAAAATGGAGTTCGCAGGCGGAACGTTAGTGGGTGTGGAGCGGTTATGATTATTGGGGGCTGCCTACAGGCGGCCCGAGCATCATCAACCTGAGACTTACGGACCCAGATGACATTATTCACAGATTATTAGCCTTTGGAGCATGGTTTCGGACTCCAACGTCGTTATTCCTTAAAAAGAACACCTTATTGGGTATTTTTTATACCAATAGCGACTCTGGGGTCCGTTCTCATCCCAAAAATGGGGAATTGCTGCATATAAGGTCAGCGGTGTCCGATAGCGGCTTCACACGCGTAAATACGTACGAGAAATGAGAAATACATACATGTAAATGGGTACGTGTAACTACGTACAGGTAAATAAGCACGTAAACTACGTACACGTAAATACGTACAGATAAATAAGTACGCGTAAACTACGTACACGTAACTATGTACAGGTAAATAAGCACGCATAAATGCGTACAGGTATAAGTACGTGTAAATACGTTTGTGTAAATGCGTACAGGTATAAGTACGTGTAAATACGTTTGTGTAAATGCGTACAGGTATAAGTACGTGTAAATACGTTTGTGTAAATGCGTACAGGTATAAGTACGTGTAAATACGCTTGTGTAAATACGTGCATGTATAAGTACACGTAACTACATACGCGTAACTACGTACACGTAAATGCATACGCAAAAATATGTACGCGAAAATATTACCGAATCAAACGAAAATTGGTAAGGGGATCTGGATTAAGTAAGTTGGCTTGTGAACAGTACTTCCACTATGAAAAATACGGATTCACAAGCTAAGTTGTGTTTATTCATAATGTTGGTCTGGCGTTAGAGCAGGCTCGCTAAGGAGCGGCTTTTCTATCTTCTATGAAGCTATATATCTATCTACAAGCTATAGACCTATCTACAAAGCTATAGACCTATCTACAAGCTATAGACCTATCTACAAGCTATAAAATCGCTTAGTATTCGCAGTCAATAACTCTTCCGCTTCACCGGGAGTGTAACCATGGAGCGCTCCCCAAGCAGCGGCGACTTCACGAATCATAGACGGATGGGTGACTTTCCCTGCAAAAGGTCCTTCGAACGGCCAAGGACCATCGGTTTCAGCCATGACTAGCTCTGGGGGATAACGGCGGGCAAGCGCCTGTATCTCTGGCTCATACAGGATATCCGGGGTGAAAGAGATATAGTAGCCGTTCTTAATCATGCGGGCAATGGCTTCTTCCGGACCTTTGAACCAGTGGAAGTGGGCATGCTGTATGTTATGTTTCTCCAGGAGATCACAAGCAATAAGCGCATCTTCATAGACAGCATGCAGCACCACAGGTTTATTGAGATGGGAAGCTAACCCAAGCAACTGATCCAGCAGCTCAATATAGGGCTCCATATCAAAGGTTTCGCCACGTTCTAAGGCTTCAGCACGCGAATAGTAAGGTAGCCCGATTTCCCCCACAGCAATATAATCCTCACTAGATTGACTCTCGATCCATTTCAGTAGAGCAGCCAGCTCAGCATCCTGCGGCAAGGGTTGCTCTGGATGAAAGCCATAAGCTGGACGGACCACGCCGGGATTTATGGCTGCAAGTCTTTGGGTGCGTATACAAGAGTCCAAGTTCATAGAGACAGCGATAAGGGCTTTAACTCCCATGTCAGGCAGTTCACTCAGTATCTGTTCGGCAACTTCAGGTTCATATTGCTCTAAATGTATATGGGCATCAATCATAACTGTTCACCCTCCACGTAAGAAGCTAATTCCTCATGAACCTCAAAGCGAATAGAGTCGGGTTCCATTCCATCTTTTCCCGGTTTGTAGGCAAAAGTTAGTGTGCCAATACTCTCCAGAAATCCAATATAAACATTTGTTTCCGCCTTCAGCTTGCCCTCTTCCACTATGTAGTGAGTAACAGCACCAATGCCGGCTTCTTCGCCTAGATTGCCATCCTCAGCACGATCTGGATATCGCAAAGTCACCATGGATGGAGTTGAGCCTTTAACTTGAATTTGAATCAGGGCGTCCCCTTTTTCATTAGAAATTTTTGACGTAACCAATGCGGAGGCAGCTTTATCTGCAGAAGGGACAGTGACTTCTTCCCACTGGTTAGGCTTAATCACGTGAAGCTCTTGCATGGACATGCCCGTACCTGTTCCGAGCCACAGAATGACAACGATTTCTTCCTGCCCATCCTGATCGACGTCGGCATAATGAATCTCAGGAGGGTAACTTAGGAGTCTGGGTGCTTCCCAATCAAATGTATGCTTGTTACCGTTCACCTCTACAACAAATCCCTCATAGGTACCGCCATCTTTAAGGGCAGCATACAGCTTCACTTGGTCATTTTCTGTAGCAATAGCAAGAGGTTCGCTGGGTGTTCTGACGGTAGTACTAACATCCCCTGATGTTATTAATACTTCAGTTCCAGCTGCATTCAGCTGCGCAGTGGCACCAGACAGAGAGTTTAAGGAATCGGCTGGAATATATAAAATACCGTTTCGTAAAATAGCTGGTCCTTCAAGTGAGGTTTGATAACCGTCAGCTTGCATATACTCATTGTCCGGCGTCAGAACATAACTGCTGCTTCCGTCAGAGATGGTTAAGGTCTTTAAGTTATTATCCCATTTTTGTTCTGAGGTGTAGTATTCCATTAATACTTTTGCAGGTACATAGACCTTATCATCTAGGAAAAAAGGGGAGAGAGTAGGAAGAACGGCTTCGCCGTCGACGATTAGTTTCAGTGGTGCTGAAGTAGCTTGTGTTTGGTTAATAGCCATTGTTGTATCCATATCTATGGTTGCCGATGCTCCGCATCCGGCCAAAAAGAGCGTGATAGCTCCGATAGCGATGATTTTATTCATAATTACCTCCAGGATAAAGTCCAGTCCCCTTAAGTATAGAATAAAACAGCGCGTTGTAGGTCACTTTCTATTAACAAAGAGAATACAAGCTTGTTACAGTTCGCTAGTTTTTAATAAAATGCAGGCATCCACGCAATAAACGACGAGTGTAATAGAAAGAAATGAACAAAAGTAAGGAGAGGCAGAGACCGATTGGAAGGCTGAGAATGTTCGGTAAATCATAATCTGGAAAGGCATTTAGTCCTATTCCTTGGATGCCAACAATACCTAGTACACCACCGATAGGTGCAATGATTGCACAGACAACACTCCCCACGGCCCAGACACTAAGGATTGGTACACAGAATAAGATGATGGCTCCTTTGGCGATGTTTTTGAGCACAGTGGCTCCTGACAAATGAGTGCTTTTTTTCATGTAAACTCTCCTTTATGGGTTTAAAAATACAGTTCGGTCAACTTGCGACTTAAGATCCACCGTAAGACTTTTGCTATAGCGGATTTCCCCAATGGTACAACCCGGTCCGACGATGATTTCTTCACCGCACACAAGGTCAGCTGTCGTCCGGTATAACGCTATGTTAGTTCCTTCAATTGTTGTGCAGGTAAGTTTTCGAAAAGGGTGCATCAGCGCATTAATCAACTTGGAAGAGGGTTTAACGATAATGTTACCGCCAGCTCTCATAACCTCGACAGTGCTTCTATTGCCTAAACGGATCTCAATCGATGAATCTGCAGTTAGTCTGTTTATCTTCACAGCACCTTCAGCATAAAAAGTCCCAGCTGCAGCATTTTCTGCTACGGACATGTATCCAGAAGAGCGGAGATTATCTGCTTGGATATTTTGAACGCGCAGACTCCCTAGATTGTTTACCTGATTGGCCTTACAATTCCCCCCAATTGTACAGTCACCAGATACTTTGAGTTTAGAAGTCGAGACGCTCCCTTTGGTACTTAAGTGGCCAAACACATCAACCGTGACCGCATTAATATTCTCTCGAACAAACTGCGAACCTCTTACCTTCAAGGGTGGATCGATCATGTCAGTACGTTCATAAGTATTGTTATTATTGGACATTTACAGTACCGTCCTTTGAAATATATTTTAATGATTAAAATATATATTAATTATAATATATAGTCAATATAATAATTTGGGAGTTAAACCTAAAAAAACACTGCCGTCAGTTTCCTGACAGACAGTGTTTATAGAAAAGAGTATAGCTGATAAGGAGCAAAATGAAGGCTGTTAGTGCATCATTTGTTCCATCAATTTATTTATTTGTTCTAAAGTTCCGGAGATTTTATTCAGATCAGGGGTAGGAAATGCTTCAAATATTGTATGGATACGCTGATCACCTTGTTCTGTAAGGACAATATTGACAACTCTGCGGTCTTCTTTAGTCCGCACCCGTTCAATAAGTCCAGCTTCCTCAAGCTTATCGCACATGGAAGAAGCGGCTCCGGGTGTAACCACGAAGCGTTCAGAGATGTCAGTAATGTTCAAGCTTCCGGTAAGCCGGAGTTGAAACAGCAGCATGATCTGATTGTGAGTCAGGGTTTCCTTTTTAGTGATCATATCAATGAAAAACTGGGATTTCTGCTGCACGTTTGCCATAGATTCCATGACCTTATGGATAGCATTTTGTTTCTCTTCCTTTATGCTCATAACATTGCCTCGCTCCAATTTACTTTAGTTACTAAAATATATAGAAGCTATAATAAGCTTGTCAAGTTGCCGGGTTACTGTAGCTTGGTTAGAAAGACTGAAATTAGCGCTGGAACTCTTCTTTTTTTATGTCTTGTAATGAAATTGGAAATGTATCGTATTAACTGATGAATTTACTTAGCTAAGTGAAAATGTGGTGGGAAAGGAGAGTTCGATTGATGCATGAGCGCGCATTGCTTCATCCTTTTGTAAAAGAGAATATACAGGAAAATGCTGACATAGATGTTTTGTTCACAACGATTTTTGAAACCTACTATAAAAGAATATTTAACTACATCGCTTACCGGGTTAGTTCTCTCCATACGGCTGAGGATCTGACAAGCCTCGTTTTTGAGAAAACGTTGGCGAAACTATCGACCTATTCTCAGGAAAAAGCTCCTTTAGAGGTATGGTTATTCGCCATTGCCAGAAACGTGGTCAATGATCATTACCGGAGTTTTAAAAGGAAAATTTTCTTTTCGCTGGATGCCGTCAAGGAACTGGTTTCTAGCAGGAAAGATCCGGAAAACTTGATCCTCCAGGGAGAACGTAGTGGAAGGCTTAACGAAGCCTTGAATACATTGAGCTCAAAGGAGCGGAATATTGTGGCTCTAAAATTTGGTGCTAATCTGAGAAATAGAGAGATTGCCCAGGTTACGGGAATTTCGGAGAGCAATATCGGTGTGATACTCTACCGGACTATGAAAAAGCTGAAGACTGAAATAGGGAGCGTGGAGCAGCTATGAACAGTAAAGACATACAGCAGAAGTTCTCAGCAGATTTAGATGAAAGTATATATGGAGCGGCAAATGATTTAAAGGGTGCTGGGGAGTACAAGGAGCTGCTGGAGCTAGGCAGGGTTCTGGCCCATAAAGATCTCAGCGAGGGCTCTGACAAAACAGCCATTCTGAATAAGGCACGGAGAAAGTATGCCGGCCAAAAGGAGGAGAAAGGATTGCATACAAAACATAGATTAAGACGTCCTGCTGTTATGCTGGCAACTTTGCTAGTGGTTAGCGTATTAAGTGTAACTTTTGTGCAGCCGTCATTTGCGCAGGAGCTGTTAATGAAAGTATTGCAAACGATAAACTTAGGCCATATTGTAGCCCATGAAGTAGAATTTTCTGCGGATTCCAACGTGATTCCGGATGACTTTAAGGGGAAGATTTTTGATAGTAAAGGAAATGCGCTTGTGACCCTCGACGCTGCTCAAAAGGCAGGTGATATCTACAATGCTGACGGGGAAAAAATCGTCGGAGTTGAAGACGGCAGACTGGTTACGCAATCTGAGAGGGATCAAGAGAAAGCGGAATTGCTGATCGAGAGGGATTCTAGCAAGCTAAACGAATATACGATTTTTGATGTGGGCTTACCGGCGTATTTACCAGAGGGTTATACCTTTGATCGTGCAGAGTTTTATAAGGATAGCAATGGTGATGTGATCAATAGCAAATATATTAATTTATATTTTGTTAATGAAGCTACCGATGAGATCATCTCGATGCAGCAGCGGCACGCTGATTCCGAAACGGCTTATGAGATGTCGACGGATGGCACCATCGAAAAAGTGAAGATTAACGGAGTTGATGCTGTATTGGTTAATGGAAAAGGGTTGGACTGGGAAGCCAATGGAGTGTTATACGGTGTAACATCAGCTAGCTTGGACAAGAATGATTTGATCAAAGTTGCTGAGTCTATCCGCTGACTGATTTTTTAGTAAGATAGGTGGTTACTGTTCGAGTATAACGGGTAAGGGGATGATCCATATGGATCTCCCCTTTTTCGCTTTATTGAGGGCACATGCAAACAACGATTGGGAGAATATAGCTGTACTTCGTACAACTATATTTCTGCGAAACATCTTTCCAATGAAAATAGCTGTATTTCGTACACTTATTTTCACGATTTACACCACTATAGGAGATTTCTCTGCTTTTTAGTTGTATAGAATACACTTAAAATCAGAGTAACCCCTTTTGCATACGGAATAAGTGTACAGAATGCAGTTATCTCATAGATTTCGGCAGGGTCCGGCCAAAGCGGGTGTGAAAAGGAAGATCAGCTTCCACCTGCGCATAATTTGCTCAAGCAAAGCTGAAGATCAGCTTCCACCGCCCATAATCTGCTCAAGCAAAGCTGAAGACCAGCTTCCACCGCCCATAATCTGCTCAAGCAAAGCTGAAGATCAGCTTCCGCCGACTTCATCTACTCCAATAAGCCGCTGCAGAGTAAAAACACCAGGCAGCGATTCTCCAATAACCGGAAAATCGCTGCCTGGTTGTTTTTTTAAAATAAATCGAACGATTTATTCTCTATTTACCAATACATAGTGTAAGACCGAAGGAGGGATTGAGAGGGATGAAACATCCAAATGAATATTCTCAGCTCATTGCGCTTACGCTAGCCGGCAGCCGTGAAGCGTACAGTGAACTATATGAAGCAACGATTCGGGATGTGTATCAGACCGTTCATTTTCTCGTTCGCGAAACCTCCGATGTGGATGATGTTGTTCAGGAGATTTATATTCAGATGCACCGGTCGCTTGAGCAATTTGACGTCAATCGTCCTTTTAGGCCTTGGCTTATGGGGCTGGTTATGCGGCAAATTCATGCCTATCGAAGAAAGAGATGGACGCATCTCCGAATGGTCAAAAAAGTAGAGCAGACTGATCTAAGGATGGAACCTGATTTCACTAGTGATGTTGTGGACAGGTTAGCTAACCGCCGTCTACTAGCAAGTGTTGATCGTCTTCCATTTAAGCTGAAGCAGGTGATTATTCTGCACTATTTAAATGAATATTCACAGGAAGAAAGTGCCGCGATACTGGGTATCCCTCTGGGTACGGTGAAATCCCGTATTCATGCTGCACTGCATAAGCTTCGTCAGAAGCCAGAAAATCATACTCTTTTTAAGGGAAAGGTGGAGGACCTGCATGAATTTCAATGAAGAGTTACGGACAGTTCTGCAGGAAGAGGCGAGAAATCTAAGTGCCCCACCGGAACTGAAGGAGCAAATACTAAATCAGACCGGGACTAGGTTAGGGGGAAGACGAATGAAAAAATGGCTTGTAGCAAGCATTTTGGCGGCTGCATTATTAATTCCTACTGGAGCATATGCCGGATATAATTATTTGGCGGATACCCTGTATGGCTCACAAGCAACTGCTGCTACGATTGGAGTAACCCAGCAACAATATGACAGGCTTGAAGCCAAACTGCAGAGCGCGAAGCAAAGTTTTAACGAAGAGGAATTCACAAAATTGATGTCATTACTAGAGGAATTGGGAGCTTACAATCTGCAAATGGCCGATGCTGAAGGAGTCTTTCACCTGGAACAGTTAAGTGCGAAGGATCAAAAGGCATATAACGATTTACAGGTTGAGCTTAAACCTTATTTTGAGAAAATGAATGAAACGGAGATCCCTAAGGCAAAGTCGGCTGTCGTTGATCGTGATACTTTCTGGGATGGCTTGCTGGAAAAAGCAGAACAGAGGCTTACTAAAGAAGAGTTTGCGGAGATCGAACAATTAATAAATGAGTTGCAAAGCTATGATGCCAAGGTATTTGATGCAGATGGAAGTGTTCATATGGATCGGCTTTCGAAAGAGGAGATACAAAACCAAGAGAAGTTAATTGAAGCGCTCGGCCCTTATATAAATAAGCTGGACATGATGATTAAACCTAGTTCTTAGTTGAATTTAAATGCATGTATTGAATAACGATGGATAGAAGTAACATTAGAAAAGCCACCAGAAAAGGTCTAATACACCTTGTGTTCTGGTGGTTTTTTACATTCGGCTAATTTGTATTTTATACATCACTAATTGAATAAATGTATAATCAATTGAGTCAAAAAAAGTATTTGACCACTGGAATAATTAGACATATTATTATTTAAATACTATTGATCTATATATGAATCATGATGGCGAAAGGTGGCTTTGATCATGAAGCAGATGACCATTCGTGCAGAACTGGCGGACTACCTCAAGAAGAATGGAATAACAATTAATCAATTCGCAGAGGTATCTAAAGTAAATTCAGGCACGATTAGCAACATTATGAATGGGAATCGTCCTATAGCCATGCAGCAATTAGATCGGATTACAAAAGGTATGGGATTAGAGGAAGGCTGCTTTTACGATATGTATGTGGAGGAGTGTTTTATACATTCCAATCCCAATTGGAGACGTCTTCGACCTTTTCTATATCGCTGTGCTGAACTAGATAAGCTGGAATGTATAAGCCGGGTGATTGGAATCATGATGGACAGCCTATCTTATACACACCCGTTGTTTGATACAGCAGAAGATTTCTTTGCACAAGGGAAATATGAAGCTGCAGCGTTGTTATACCGGAGTGTGGCGGAGAGTGAGAAGTATCAGCATTCAGAGCGGCTGGCTTTTTGCCAATACAGATTGTTTACGATTGCTCTAGGGGGCGATCAGGATGTGAATTTGCGGGCAGCGGTGCAGTTTGAGGGCTTTGTAAATCGGCTTGATGAAGTTGATCAGCTTGACGCACTGAAGGTTCTGGCGAATACATATAGCGCTTTGAGGCATTGGGATAAGGTAATGGTAATGACTAAGGAATTGGGCAAAAAAGCATCCATTCAATATAATTATAATAATGAGCGAGCCAGAAAAAACGGGCTACAAAAGGAACCTGCAATGCCCTTATTTTCATATATTTTATATTCTTATGTGTTACGTTCAGTAGTTTACAGAGAGCTTGGAGATTATGATAGAGCATTGCATTATATCAACCTTTACATGGACATGAGCTGGATTCGTGAGGATACGGAGGAAGCTTTGCAACTCATGAATCAATGTATGGGTTGGGCGCAGGCTAATATTTTTTTGCTGAAAATTTTAAAAGGTGATGCAGCAATGCTTCCGGAATATGTGACCTATATTGAAGATAGAAAAGAAGAATTTCTTCCAGGCCTGTTCAAAATCCTTCAGGCAGCCAACCACTATGATTTTAATGTGGATGATATTCTTCAGCGGTTTGAGCCAGAAATATCAGATTTTAGAGATCAGCAGCGAAATCTTAAATGTTATAATCGACAAATTATCGAAGACAGATACACTTTTTTTATGGCTGAAATAGCATTGTATTATATAAGAAGAGGAAAATATGAGCTTAGTATAAAATATATAATGGATAGTTTAGAGAATTCTGTAAGGATTAATAACGAATCATGTATAATTAAGTGTGTCGGAATGTTTGAGCAGCTTCGGCATATTGCATCTTTAGAAACGCAGAAAGAGTACCAGAATCTGCTTAGAATCAATGAAAAGAAAAATTGCTTTGTTATTGACAGTGCTTAGTAGTGATAGTTTCATAGAAGATATCAATCAAGAGAGTTCCCTGATTAAATCTGGAATCGCTTTTTTTGAATTCTAGTAATGCACTTCAATGTAAAATTAAGAATTTGACATATACCTCTAGAATATTTCATTAGGGAGGTAGTGTTAATGAATGATCAGGAAATTATCCAAAAGAGAATAGAGGGTGCTAGAAACAAACTTTATTTGATGGAGAGGCAACATGGAGGGCTTTCGCATCCAAATGTGATCAGACAGTCCATGAGATTAGATGAATTAATTAATCAGTACAATAAAGCAGTACATAGTGATAACGAGAATTGAAGAGAATGGTAAAACACCCTACATAATGATATTGCAACTTCTGATGAAGTATAGAGCCAGCGCTGTGCGCGGGCTTTTTGGCTTGTTGGAGCTCATAAAATAAATCAATGCTGCACGCTTGTCATGCCCGTCTGCATATTGCGGCCAAGTCCCTCATAGACATGTACTAATCAATGCATTCAAAACAGGTTAAGGGGATGATGTCATGCGCCGGATAACATGGGTACTCGCGATCATTATGAGCGTGGCCCTGGTGATGACGGGGTGCGGGAAGAAGGATGCCGCTTCCGTAGTCAAGGATTTGAACAATGTGGCTGACAAGTTGGAAAGTAAGCAGGGAACGTACCAAGGTTCTGGCACAATGACCCTGTATACCGGGGAACAGCCGCAGGAGTATAAGGTAGAGGTATGGTACAAGAATCCTTCCTACTACCGGATCAGCTTGGCAAATGTTCAGAAGGATATTACGCAGATCGTACTTCGTAATGATGAGGGAGTATTCGTACTCACACCAAGTATGAATAAGAGCTTCCGCTTCCAAAGCGATTGGCCGGATGATCAAGGGCAGGTCTATCTGTATCAGACGTTGGTTCGTGGCATAGTTTCGGATAATAATCGCCAATTTGTGGAAGATGGAGATAACTATGTGTTCGAGGTAGCCGCGAATTATCAAAGCAATGCCCTTGTACGACAAAAGATTTGGCTTGATAAAAAGACTTATGAACCTAAACAGGTTCAAGTCTCGGATTCTGAAGCGAAGGTAGTTGTAAACGTGAAGTTTGACACCTTCAAATTCGATACGGATTTCACCAAGGATTCTTTTGATATGGAAAAGAACATGGCCTCGGGTAAGTCCGCAGAGAGCACAGTAGCTGAGGTTGATGAGAATGGTAATCCAATTACAGCTCCTGAAGGCCAAGAACCGGCTGAGCAACCAGTGGCTGCAGAGCTTGGAGACTTTGGGATCATTGAACCTGATTATATTCCAGCTGGTGTAGAGTTTAAGGACTCCCATAAATTGGAGGGGAACAAAGACCATGCTGTTCTCATCCGATATGATGGGATTTATCAGTACACTATTATGGAATCCCGTCCACTGGACCGTGCGGTAGCACTGGCGCCTGGAACCCTGAAAGACCTTGGTTTTACATGGGGAGTTCTGAGTGGGGATGAGCAGCAGACATTGACTTGGATGTCTGAGGGAGTAGAGTACCGAATTACAAGTGCCAATCTTCCTGCTAATGAAATGATGCAAATTGCCGCTTCTATGGAGGCACAATCGGGTAAATAATAAAAAGTAGGCGGATACTGCGTTTTGTGGGATTCTTTCCTCTACAACGTAGTATCCGCTTTTCTTTATTTGCCGGGG
Organism: Paenibacillus sp. FSL H7-0918; assembly: GCF_038007025.1. Classification (NCBI taxonomy): domain Bacteria; kingdom Bacillati; phylum Bacillota; class Bacilli; order Caryophanales; family Paenibacillaceae; genus Paenibacillus; species Paenibacillus sp. FSL H7-0918. The sequence goes on along the minus strand of NZ_JBBOWJ010000002.1, from coordinate 785,048 downwards.
CTCCAGCACACATTGACAGCCACCTTCTGTAGCATTACCATTGGTACTAAGACAATGATTAATGCAATGCAGCAATGACGTTTTACTACAACGTAAGAAGGTGACTTGAAGTGCAAGCAAGCTATCGACCGACAGTAGCCGAAATTAATCTGGATGATTTGCGTGCCAATTACGAAGCCTTTCGCCGCTACTTGCCGGCAGAGACAAAGTTTATGGGATGCGTCAAAGGAAATGCGTACGGCCATGGAGCAGTGGAAGTGACACGGGAGCTGGAAAGACTCGGAGCAGATTATGTTAGTGTGGCTTTTTTGGATGAAGCATTGGAGCTGCGTCAGGCGGGAATACTGATTCCTATACTGGTGCTTGGCTACACTTCCCCAGAAGGAATAGCCGTTGCCTGGGAGAACCATGTAACTGTAACACTGTTCACACCGGAGGTACTGGAGGCTATAAGACAGCTTCCTATAGATCCGGAACATCGGCTGAAGGTGCATATCAAGATTGATAGCGGGATGGGACGACTGGGTCTTTTACCAGCTGACGCACCTGCATTTATCTCTGAAGTGCAGTCTGTTGCGCAGGCGGAGCTGGAGGGTATGTTTACCCATTTTGCCAAGGCAGACGAACAAGACAAAAGCTATACACTGGAACAGCATCGACGGTTCATGAGCGTGGCGGAAACGCTGCGGGAGCAGAACATTCAGATCCCGATCATACATACGGGCAATAGCGCTACGGCCATTGATTCACCTTATTTATCCAGCAACATGGTGCGTGTAGGCATCAGCTTGTACGGATTTTATCCCTCCACAGAGGTGAACCGTCAACTGGTAGAACTACGTCCGGTATTGACGCTGAAGACGCAGGTTGTATATGTCAAAAGCCTGCCTGCCGATTGGGGCGTCAGTTACGGCACTAGGTACATCACAGAGAGCGAGGAGATTATTGCAACGCTACCTGTGGGGTACGCAGATGGATATTCCCGCATGCTAACTGGCAAAGCGGAGGTGCTAATACGTGGACGCCGCGTTCCTGTCGTCGGAACAATCTGCATGGATCAGTGTATGGTATCACTCAAATCTTTCGCTGCAGAAGCGGAACAAATTAAAGCAGGCGAAGAAGTTGTTCTCATCGGCCGTCAAGCTGACGTGATGATCACGGCAGACGAGTTGGCTCTCCAGCTTGGAACAATTCACTACGAGGTTATCTGCATGTTGGCTCATCGGGTGCCCCGCGTTTATATAAGTGAAGGCACACTTCCTAAATTAGTAAATGCTCTGCTCACAAACTGAAAGTTCTTGACAGTGATGTTATACAAGGGAGAAAATAGAAGGAATTGTATCGTATTAGGAGATGTGACTAAAAGCCTATACGAACCACCATTTCTAGTTTATAATGGGATGCAGCATACTTGATATACTGGCGGCATATATTCCTTGTATAAAATTCCTTGTATATTGTAACACTGGAACACAAGGGCAGAAGGTTTGTGGGGGTGGAAGAGAAGGTGGCTAATTTGCAGAACACCAAAAGAATCATGATCAGCTTGCCCGATCATCTCTTGCAGGAAGTGGACGGAATTGTTCAATTGGAGAATTCCAACCGGAGTGAATTGATTAGGCAGGCCATGAAGCTGTACTTGAGCGAACGGAGGAAACGTTCCATCCGGGAGTCCATGCAGCGCGGCTACATGGAAATGGCTAAGATCAACTTGACCATGGCATGCGAGGCTTTCCTCGCGGAGGAAGATGCAGACAGCACTCTTGGCCGCTTAGTAAGCGGGGTGTAGACATTGATCGTTAAACGTGGCGATGTTTTTTTTGCTGATCTTTCGCCGGTTGTAGGTTCTGAACAAGGCGGAGTAAGGCCAGTTCTGGTCATCCAGAACGATATTGGCAATCGCTTTAGCCCGACGGTAATTGTGGCTGCAATCACAGCCCAAATCCAGAAGGCTAAGTTACCTACACATGTGGAAATTGACGCAGCTGCTCATGGCTTTGACAGAGATTCTGTTATTTTGCTGGAACAGGTTAGGACGATTGACAAACAACGCTTAACTGACAAGATCACCCACCTTGATGATGAAACGATGAAAAAGGTGGATGAATCGCTGCAAATCAGCCTTGGTCTGATTGATTTTTAATCACCCTAGGTTATAGATAACTCATGAGATTGGCGCTCGGGTACGAATCCGGGCGTCTTTTAATGTGCGTTTTTGCGTATAGTAAATAAAGAATCGTTAGGTCTTCACTTTTTGAAAATGATCTGATATTATTAGACCGTACGGTCGGTTTAGGAGGTGCTTAGAATCAAAGGACGCTCAGACGGAGAAGAAACTAAAAAAAGAATTGTGCGCAAGGCCACGCAGTTGTTTGTACAAAAGGGTTATGCTGCCGTAACTATGAATGAAGTTTGTGTAGCCTCGAATGTCAGTAAAGGCAGTCTGTATCACCATTTTCCGAGCAAGGATGAGCTTTTTCTATTTGTAGTGGAAGTGGATACGTTAGAGTGGCTGCAAGCGTGGGATGATAAGAAACAGGAAATTGTAGGGATCGAAGAACGATTTTATGCGTTAGCCGAACACTACGCAAATGATTTTCAGAATCCATTGATTCATGCGCTCGAGGAATTCTCCAGAAGCAGATGCCACCCGGAAGAGATTAGCAAGCGGCTTTCACTTCTTTATGAAGCAGCCTCACATGCTTGTCGTGATCTTTTGAAGGAAGGTATTGAAACGGGATATTTGGTAAAGGGCGACTTAGAGAACTATGTAATCATCGTGAGTGGCATGCTTGAAGGGATTGGAAGAGTTTCTGAATTCTCGATTCATGAGAAGACCCAGGAGGATATAAAAAAATATTACCGGGAAGCAGTAAATTTATTATTACAAGGGATCCGTACGGGGTAAGATAACGAGGGGCATGAAAAGAAGCTTTACATTCAGGAACTTGAAGCTGAAGCTTCTCAAAGGCACCGGAATAGGAAGGGTTATTTTTTTACTATTATTTAGACCGGATGGTCGGTCTTAACATGCATAATATTCGAAGTTTTGGCTTTAAACACACGGAGGGTTAATACAATGTCATTGTTACTTAGAAACAGAGGCGCTATGCTGCTTGTTATGCTTAATATTTTTCTGGCTTTTACTGGAATTGGGCTAGTAGTCCCAATAATGCCAACCTACATGAATGAGCTTGGGATCAGCGGAAGTACTGTCGGGCTCTTGGTCGCCTCCTTCTCGCTTGCCCAATTATTAATATCGCCATTTGCCGGCAGATTATCCGACAGAATCGGTAGAAAAAAGGTGATTGTAGCAGGTTTGATCGTGTTTGCGATATCGGAGCTGATTTTTGGTCTGGCCAATGTACCTTGGCTCTTGTTCGTTTCGAGATTGCTTGGTGGTGCAGGAGCTGCTTTAATTATGCCGGCAGTTATGGCTTATGTAGCGGACACGACTTCTTTTGAAGAGAGAGCTAAAGGAATGGGGCTAATTAATGCAGCCATTACCACCGGCTTTATTATTGGTCCTGGGATTGGCGGTTATCTTGCTGAGCTTGGAATGCGGGTACCCTTTTTCTGTGCGGCTGGGGCAGCTGGAGTTGCAGCTCTAATTACAGTTTTAATTTTGCCTGAGTCTCTATCTGAAGAGAAACGTAAGGAAGCGACGTTATCAAAAAATAATCAGGAAAGCTTCTTGACGCAGCTGATGCGTTCTTATCGCGAACCGTATTTTTTCGGCTTAATTATTGTATTTGTTATGGCTTTTGGGCTGGCTAATTATGAAACGGTGTTCGGATTGTTCGTGGACCATAAATTTGGCTTTACGCCTAAGGATATCGCTTTTGTAATTACCTTTGGTTCTATCGCAGGTGCGGTGGTGCAGGTGTCCGCGTTTGGCTGGATCTTGAATAAATTCGGGGAGAACAAGGTGATCTCCACTTGTCTTATAGTCTCATCATTGTTTATTCTGCTGACCTTGTTTGTAAGCGGCTTTTGGGCGATTATTACGGTTACCTTTATTGTGTTCTTTGCAATGGATATTCTGCGTCCAGCAGTAGGCACACAGCTTTCCAAAATGGCCGGAGAATCGCAGCAAGGTTTCGTAGCGGGAATGAACTCAGCTTATACAAGTCTCGGAAATATTGCTGGGCCTATCGTCGCAGGTTATTTGTTTGATCTTAGTATTAACTTCCCATATGGGGCAGCCGCGCTCGTTCTGGCTTTGTGTTTTGTATTGTCACTGAGTTCCGGAAAACGGGGAATGGGACAGCGGGCGTAATCGCCGAATCCGGGCTCTGACGACTCTACCATGCCTCGCTTTATCGCACAGCGGTTCAGTACAAAGCGCGCTATTCGGGCTGGTCTTTGGTGCAGAGCCGAATCTGTGATACTATTTTAATTATGAGATCAAGATATGTATAAGCAGATTGTGTACGGGAAGAGGGATACTAATGGCGGTAGATAACAGCAATACGGAAGTCATTACGGATGAGGCAAACGCACAGCGGGAGCAGGAATTGATAACCGTAGCGATTGCCAAGGAATTGAACATTAGTCTGAAACAGGTACGCACTACGGTAGGACTGCTGGATGAGGGAAATACCATTCCGTTCATCGCCAGATATCGGAAGGAAATGACGGGTGAGCTGGACGAGAATGCGCTTCGTGATATTGAAGAACGGTTGGGTTATCTTCGCAATCTAGGCGAACGTAAAAAAGACGTTATACGCAATATTGAGGAGCAGGGCAAGCTGACCAAGGAGCTTCATGAGCAAATTATCAATGCGGTCAAGCTTCAGGAAGTAGAGGACTTGTATCGTCCCTTCAAGCAAAAGCGTAAGACGCGGGCTAGTGTTGCGAAGGAAAAAGGACTTGAGCCGCTTGCTAACTGGATCTTGGAGCAGCAAAGACAAGGGGATCCACAGACTGAAGCATCGAAATATATTGATGTGGAAAAGGGAGTAGAGAGCGCAGACCAAGCGCTGCAAGGCGCACTGGATATCATTGCCGAGAACATAGCAGATGATCCTGCGATCCGCTCTTGGGTTCGCCAGTATACAGCAAGTCAAGGTATTCTTGTGTCTGAAGCAAAGGATGCAGAACAAGAATCTGTATACGAAAATTACTATAGTTACCGTGAACCTGTACACAAAATGCCACCTCACCGCATCCTAGCAATTAACCGTGGTGAGCGTGAAAATATATTAAAGGTAGGCATTGAGGTCGTCACTGATAAAATTCATGCCTATATCGCACGGAAGATCATTAAAGGGCCATCCCCGGTGAAGGAACTGCTGGAAGCAGTGACTGAGGATGCCTACAAACGTTTGATTGCTCCTTCTGTAGAGCGTGAAGTTCGTGGAGAGATGACCGAACGTGGGGAGAACCAGGCGATTTCGATCTTCTCTGGCAATCTACGTAGCCTTCTGCTGCAACCGCCAGTGAAGGGACGTTGTGTGCTGGGTGTTGACCCTGCATACCGTACTGGCTGTAAGCTGGCTGTTGTAGACGATACAGGTAAGCTGCTAGAGGTAGCTGTGACCTATCCGACGCCGCCGAACAACAAGAAGCTCGAAGCTGCTGCTAAGTTCAAAGAGTTGATTGCTAAGTACGGCATTCAGCTCATCGTAATCGGCAATGGTACAGGCTCGCGTGAAACGGAGCAGTTTACAGCAGAAGTGATTGCCGAGATTGGCAATCCAGAGCTGGCGTACCTGATCGTTAATGAAGCGGGAGCGAGTGTCTATTCGGCTTCCAAGCTGGCGCAGGAGGAATTCCCGGATCTGGATGTAGCGGAGCGCAGCGCGGCTTCTATCGCCCGTCGTGTGCAAGACCCGCTGGCGGAGCTGGTGAAAATCGATCCGAAAGCTATTGGTGTGGGACAGTACCAGCATGACGTCTCCCAAAAGCATCTGGAGGAGAGTCTTAAAGCCGTCGTGGAATCAGCGGTAAACCATGTTGGCGTGGATGTGAACACGGCATCTCCTGCCTTGCTCTCTTATGTAGCAGGGGTTAATGGAACAATTGCTAAGAATATCGTTAAATTCCGGGAAGAGAACGGCAAGTTCACGACTCGGAAGCAGCTGCAAAAGGTACCTCGTCTAGGTGCCAAGTCCTATGAGCAATGTATCGGCTTCCTGCGGATTCCGGGTGGAGACAACACCTTGGACCGCACGCCTATTCACCCCGAGTCCTATCCGGTGGTGGATCGTTTGTTCCGTGAGCTAAGCCTCGATGTGAATAAGCTTGGCAGCAAAGAAGTGGCCTCACAGCTTGAGGTGCAAAATGCCGAGGAGCTGGCTGTGAAGCTGGATGTCGGCGTGCCTACGCTGCGCGACATCCTGGAGAGCTTGCAGCGTCCGGGCCGCGATCCGCGCGAGGAGCTGCCGCTGCCGATCTTCCGCACCGATGTGCTGAAGATCGAGGACCTGGTTCCTGGCATGGAAATGCAGGGAACCGTCCGCAACGTTATCGATTTCGGCGCATTCGTCGATATCGGCATCAAAAACGATGGGCTGGTGCATATTTCCCAGCTCAGCGGCAGCTTTGTGAAGCACCCGATGGACGTTGTCTCCGTAGGAGACAATGTCACCGTCTGGGTGATGGGGGTTGACCTGAAGAAGGGCCGGGTCAGCTTGACGATGCGTCCGCCGCGTGTTGAGGCGGGAAGCGTAAAGTAGACAGATCGCAGTGATCCTCAAAGAACGACAACAAGAAGCCAGTCTCCATTATTGGGGACTGGCTTCTTGTTGATTATTTTCAGCTGGAACCCTTTTTGTCATTATAGAAGTGAAGGACGTGCACTCTTTGGGTAAGTTTAGAGTAACAGTTGAACTAATGGCTTATTACTAGGAGGAGATAGATGTGGGAAATCCATTGAAAGAATTAAAAAATAGTGTGAATGGCCTGAAGCAATCCCTTGACGGAGTTAAGCAATCAGTAGAGGGGTTGAAAGAACCTATAGATGAGATGAAGGGAAACATTCAGATCACGTTGGAGCAGGCGAAGGACAGATCTGAGGGATTCAAATCGGAGATCAATCGTATGAAGGAATGTGTGGAGGAAACTAAGCTGGTTGTTAATGAGGCGAAGGAAACGGTAATGGAGGCAGGTGAGGTGCTGTACACTCAAAAACGCTATAAAAGATTGTTGAAGAAGCAAAACCGAAAAATGCAGCCTGCAAAGGCAGGCCGCCGTTTAATATAATCAGCCGGAAGTCCAAACATTTACCGCAGTTACGAAATCTTTTTAATTATAGGAATGAGAAGGAACCGCATTTAAAAAAATCTGCAATAGCTCATTTACCGAAGTCTCTATATTGGAACGTTGCTCAGCTGCAAGCCAATCCTCTTGAATGATGATGTAGCTGCAGGAGCTGCTTTTTAAATAGCTGTATATTATTTGTGCTTCGTCAATTTCATGGCGGCCGATCGCTGCCGGGGTCTGATTGGGTTCACTGTGAAAAGTGGTCATAATCGCTGACTTTATTGCCGCTTGCAGGTGGGTGATATCCGGTTGATCATATTGTAGCTTGGTATGGGACAGGATACGGTTGCCCTTGAGCAGAATGAGTTTAAGCGTCTGTTCATTCATGGCCTCAAGAACTGCAATATTCTGATTCTCTTGAGCGAATTCGATGACCTTCTCTTTGTGAATCAGGAAGCTAACAGCTCCAATATAATCCCTGTATTTGGCGGCGGTTTCGAAGTCATAGTGCTCCGCGGCCACTGCCATCCGTTGCTCCATTTCCTCGAGGATGCTGGAATCTGAGCCGTTTAGTAAGCCAATGACCTGATCAATAATTTTATTATATTGAACAGCGGCATCTCCGCCTGCACACATCCCAATGCATAGGCCAAGCGAATGGTTTAGGCATAGGGAATTTTTAAAGCTAGGGTTGCTGCAAAGGATTTTTGAGCTTTCTTTAATGCCTTGCACTGCCCGTTCCACCGTGCTTCTGCTTGTATAGGGACCCAAAACCTGAGTGCCTTCTTTGACCGCAGGATCATAGGTAATCTCTAACGAACGTATTTTTTCATCCGCTCCTATTACGATATAGGTATAAGCCTGCGGATTTTTCATTTTTTTATTGTACATGGGTTTGATCTCTTTAATTAATTGGCATTCCAGCATAAAGGCTTCGAATTCTGTATCCGTAAGGATGATTTCCAGATCTTTAATATTTCTTACAAGCTGCTTAACCTTTGGGGAATGAGACTTTGAGTTTTGAAAATAGGATTGGACTCTCCGTTTTAACTGTTTTGCCTTGCCAACATATATAATATGACCGAGATTATCCTTCATGAGATAAACGCCGGGAGTTAGGGGAAGGCTTTTAAGTTTTTCTGTTAAATGAATGGTAACCCCGCCCTCTCATAAGAGTTGTATGATTGATAGTTTTAGTATAAGCTTGCAACCTTCATTTGTTCAAATCAGTCTAAAGAGTGAAGGATCAAAGCTGAGGGGGGATCTCATGTATTTCGCAAAAAACATCGGTGGGCTGGCGCTCATAGCAGCTATGTTATGGCTTACAGCATGTAGCGGAACGCCAGAAGCGGGAAGGGAGCCGAAGCAGACGCCAGTGCAGACACAAGAGCAGACGGAAAAGCAGAAGCCAGAGCAGTCACAAATGCAGACGCCAGAGCAGACATCAACTGCACAGTCAGCGGCTACTACGGAATCACCACAGGAGACTGAGACATCAAGTACGGGGCAGCCGCAGGATCTAGAGGGATTACCGCCATCAGTTGAGGAAGCAGCGACGACGGTTATAAGGTCAATTAAAAACAAGGATATGAAGCAATTAGCGGCATGGGTACATCGGGATAAAGGGCTACGTTTCTCTCCATATGCATACGTGGATACAAAAAATGATCTTGTATTCACCCGGGAGGAAGTAGAAGGATTAATGAATGACTCTACCAAAAGAGTCTGGCGAACATTTGCTGGCTCCGGTGATTTAATCGAGCTGACATTCGCAGATTACTACAAGCGGTTTGTTTATGATGCGGACTTCATTCAGAAGGCCGAAATTGCTGTGAACAAGGGGCTTGGGCAAGGGACGACGATCAATAACTTAAACGAAGTGTATCCTAAGGAGCAATATGATTTCGTTGAATATCATATTGCTGGTATCGATCCTTCTGTCGAGGGTATGGATTGGCGCAGCCTGCGCCTAGTCTTCGAAAAGATCGGAGAAGACCATGCATTAGTCGGCATTATTCATGATCAATGGACGCCTTAGCTTACGGACTCAGATGACGCTATTATGGACGCCTTAGCTTACCGACCCAGATGACGCTATTATGGACGCCTTAGCTTACGGACTACAGATGGCGCTATTATGGACGCTGTTTGCCTGCTTCAACTAATTATTCACGTCCGTTGGTATACGCTGATCCTTACGGACCCAGATGACGCTATTCGCGTGTTTTTAGCGATTAGAGCACAGTTTCGGACTCCAGTGCAGCTATTCATTACAAAAAGGCACATTTATGGTGCTTTTTGTGCCGATAGCGACGATGGAGTCCTTTAGTAGTCCAAATGTGCGATTATACTGCGAATAAGGTCATCTGGGTCCGATAGCTACTGCAACCCCATCCGCTGCAACCCCATCCGCTGCACACCTAGTTGCTGCACACCTAACTGCTGCACACCTAGTTACTGCATACCTAACTGCTACACACCTAACTGTTGCACCCCATCTGCTACGTTCGCATACCGCAAACATTGGAACATCGCTGATCTGTATCTTGTTTTTGGGTACCTGCTTCAGCGGATTTTCATATTCGTTGATACAGGATGATCCTTACGGACCCAAATGACGCTACTCGCGTGTTTTTAGCGATTAGAGCACAGTTTCGGACTCCAGTGCAGCTATTCATTACAAAAAGGCACATCTATGGTGCTTTTTGTGCCGATAGCGACGATGGAGTCCTTTAGTAGTCCAAATGTGCGATTATACTGCGAATAAGGTCATCTGGGTCCGATAGCTACTGCAACCCCATCCGCTGCAAATCCATCTGTTGCACACCTAGTTACTGCACACCTAACTGCTGCACACTTAGTTACTGAACACCTAGTTACTGCATACCTAACTGCTACACACCCATCTGCTACGTTCGCATACCGCAAACATTGGAGCATCGCTGACCTGTATTTTGTTTTTGGCTACCTGCTTTAGCGGATTTTCATATCCATTGATATACGCTGAGTATTACGGACCCAGATGACGCTATTCGCGTGTTTTTAGCGATTAGGGCATAGTTTCGGACACCAGTGCAGCTATTCATTAGAAAAAGGCATATCTATGGTGCTTTTTGTGCCAATAGCGACGGTGGAGTCCGATAGTATCGTGAAATTGGCATTTTTCTGCGAATAAGGTCATCTGGGTCCGATAGCAGCTGCGTCCGTGCAAATATGATCTAATCGCTCGAAGTCTGATGTTCATCCCCGTCAAGTAGCTTTGCACACGAATATGACCTAATCGCTCGAAGTTTGATAATCATCACTGCCAAGTAATCAGCATTTCTGAGCCTGAGTTAGCTTGCGAACCCAGCGACGTTATTTGTAAATTTATTGCGATTGGAGCACAGTTCGGGCCCTGTGCAGCTAGTCGTTAGAAATAGGCCCATATTGGATGTTTTTTAAGACAATAGCAATTATGTAGTCCGATAGCGGCTGCATTCGTTACCTAATCAATCAGAGTTTGGAGTTGGGATAAAGGGAGAAGGAACAACAAATAAGGGATGCTTCAGCAACCATTATGATGGCTTTTGAGGCATCCCTTATTTGCTTATAAAAATGAACTTAGATACCTGAGGAAAGGGAAGAGAGGCGAAGGGGAACTTTGGGACTGTAGGAGCGATAGCAACCGCTGCTAAGATTTCCATGGGAAAGCCATCTTCGTAAGCATAAGCTTCTCCGTATCTCAGCCGTCATAAACGGTAGCTGGAAGTCCAAATATTCACCGCGGCTGCGACTGACCCTTAACTCTAAAACCCTCAAGTTCGATTTATATTATTGTGCCGCGCTAGACGAATAAGAGGCGGAGCCAGTTACAGGTTGAGCGATAGCTTTGTATCCATCTGGCAGATAAGTGGCAACAGATGCTTTTGTGATCACCTGCGCGTACATTTTCCCTGGTTCAGGAGCAGTCACGTTAAAGTAAATCACAGCCGTATTGTCTTTACCAAATTCGATTCGCTCAATCACCAGCCCATACCCGGGGTTAGGTAGATTATTAACGGTAAGGGTGGCTTTATTTACGCCTTCACCCGCTTTGGTCAACGTAACCTCTGTTTCGTAGGTTGGAGTAGTGGGACTGCCATTAGATACAATTACACGTTTAGCAAAAGCGGCTGCATCATAGATCAGAGCGGCTGCTTCAGAGCGGGTAATAGCATCATTCGGCCGGAAACTACCGTTCTTATCGAGTGTGGCAATATGTGTATTCAGCAGGATCTGGAGACTATTTATAACCTCCGTAGAGAGTTTATCGCCATCCTTAATGTCTACATACATCAGCGTAACAGGGAAGTTACCTTTACTTTGCAACGCTTGCGTCAATAAGTGCGCGAACTGAGCACGGGTGATAGTTCCATTAGGATCCACTGTCCGGTCGAGTGAAAGGCCATTTTGCTTGGCAGTCAGGAAAGCCGAAGCATACCAGGCCTTGTCGTTCACTTTATCAAAATAATCACTGGCTTTGGAAGAACTACTACCTGCCGCTGGTTGCGGAGTCAGATTCAGACCCCCAACGATGAATTGTATCCCTTGCGCAAAGCTTACTTTAGATTTAGGAGCAAACTTATCTTTGTCTACTCCGTTTATAATCCCCTCTTTATGCAAAGAGTTGATTTTTGCTTCCGCAGGATCACCTTTCAAATCTGAAAAAGCAAAAGCGGATGCCCCAAAAGACACACTCGCTGCCAAAATGCCGCAGGCTATAGTCATTTTTTTAGCGTTATTTATGAATAATGGTTTTTTCATTTGCGTCACCTCCATACTCTTAGATGGTAGATTAGACCAAAATGTTGCATAGAATTTAAAATATTATAACGGTTCAAGTAAAATATTATCCACGCAGTAGCGATTCGGCACCATCTACATAAATTTCAGTTCCCGTCACATGAAAAGATTCATCCGATGCGAGAAATAATACCAGATTGGCAACCTGCTCAGGCTTACCCGGTGCATTTTCCAGCGGATGATTACCTTCCGGAAACTCCACAGGAATCTTCACTTCTTGAAGATCATCGCTTTTATACGTATTATCTCCAATTTGTGTATCGATTGATCCAGGACAGATGGCATTTACACGGATGCCGTATTGCGCCAGCTCTAGGGCAGCCATTTTCATAAAAGCAACTTGTCCTGCCTTGGAAGATGAGTAAGCGGAAGCGCCAATGTTCGAGAATACTCGGTTGCCGTTAATGGAGCTGGTGATAATGATGCTGCCGCCATTTTCTTTCATGTGGGGGATGGCGTATTTTACTGTGGCAAAGGTGCTGCGTAGGTTGGTATTCAGTGTCTGGTCCCAATCTTCGATTTCTAGTGTTTCGATGGGAGACCATGTACCATTAATGCCAGCATTGGCAAAAATAATATCAATCTTCTGGGCCGCCTCCCCAACCTTACGAATACTTTCTTCGACCAGACCTGGATTGGAGACATCGCATTCAATTACTGTTGCTGTACCGCCAATAGATTCAATCTCACGTTTAGTTTCATAGGAATCCTCGGGAGTGCGGTCAAGCATATATACCTTAGCTCCCTGTTGGGCAAACCGTATCGCTGTAGCTTTTCCAATACCGGAACCAGCACCTGTAACCACTGCAACTTTATCCTGTAAACGTTTATCTGTCATGATGAATTTCCTCCTCGGCGTTAAATTTCTTATATTAGTAATTACATACCCGGCATAGCTGAATCTAACCATTTGAACTGGAGGGTGGAACAACGTGGATGGATATATTACTATGGAACATAAGGATGTAAATAATAAAAATTCAGATAAATTTAGATAAATCTAGCTCATGATAGGGGAACTATAGATGATTCAGCAGCAGGGAGCAGAACGGATTAATGTGGGGATATTTGCCCATGTGGACGCCGGGAAGACAACAACAACGGAGCATATTTTGTATGAAAGCGGTCGCATTCGAGCGCTTGGCAGCGTAGATACGGGGACGGCATTGACGGATTCTATGGATGTGGAGCGGCAGCGGGGGATATCCGTACGGGCGGCATTGGCTTCTTTTGCTTGGAAAGGTGTGCAGATTAATCTGGTCGATACCCCGGGGCACGTCGATTTTCTGTCCGAAGTTGAGCGGTCTTTGCGGGTGATGGATTGTGCGGTGCTTGTTCTTTCAGCCGTGGAGGGTGTGCAGGCCCAAAGCGAGATGATCTGGAACGCGCTGCGCAAGCTGGGAATCCCCACACTTATTTTTGTGAACAAAATGGATCGTGTAGGTGCTGACCCTGAAGCTGTGCTGGCAGAGGCGCGGAATTATTTGTCTAGTGATATTATTCCAGTTCAGCAACCCATCGGCAAAGAGAAGGAGTACATAGGAGCAAGAGATTTATGGGAGAATGAAGCTGATGCTAACAAGCGAACAGAATTATTAGAGGTTTTAGCTGAACGGGACGAAGAGCTGTTGGAGAAGTATATGTCAGGTAGTCCGATTGATTTGGCTGAATGGAAAAAATATATGAAAACAGCCTCCTCATCAGGTCGCTTTTTTCCGATGGTTTATGGCGTCGCCGCCAAGGGGCTTGGGATTACTGCCTTGCTGGATGCGATGGTTGAGTATTTTCCGCGCGCTGGTGGGAATGTGGAGGGTCCGGTGTCAGGCATCGTATACAATATTCAACGTGATAAAAGTATGGGACGGATGGCGTTTGTCCGCCTGTATGAAGGGACGATCCGTAACCGCGATACGCTGATGAATTATACGCAGGATATTCAGGGAAAAGTGACCCAGATCCGCAAGGTCGAAGGTGGTCGGACCGAGGATGTCGGAGCGCTTGAAGCGGGAGATATTGCTGTTATCTATGGTCTTTCCGGGGTGCGCATCGGAGATGTGCTCGGCCATCCGGGGGCCATTCCGGAGGAGGCGAAGCTGGCTGTACCGCTGCTAACAGTGCGTGTATTCTGGGAACCAGATATGGATGACCATAAGGTTATCGGAGCGCTGCAGGAGCTGGCGGATGAAGATCCGCTTTTGGATGCACAGTGGCTGCAGAATGAGCGGGAGCTGCATATCAAAGTAATGGGACCGATTCAGCTGGAGATTCTGAACAGTGTTCTGGAGGAGCGATATGCGCTGAAGGTGACCTTCGGTCAGCCTTCTGTCATTTATAAAGAAACGCCAGCCCGTGCAGGGGAAGGTTTTATCGCTTACACGATGCCGAAACCGTGCTGGGCGATTCTACGCTTTCAGATTGAGCCTGGACCTCCGGGCAGTGGTTTAGTCTATGATTCGATAGTGCGGAGTTCCGATCTGCTGCCGCAATACCAGAGCGAAACCGCACGCCGTGTACCGGAAGCCCTACAACAGGGCTTGCACGGCTGGGAGGTTACCGACCTTAAAGTGACCTTGACCGAGGGACAGCATCATGTATGGCATACCCATCCGCTGGATTTTGCTGTGGCGACTCCGATGGGAATTATGGACGGACTCGCTCGGGTAGGCACTAAGCTTCTGGAGCCGATTCTGCAGGTTCGCATCGTGGTTCCTGAGGAGAATGGCGGCCGGGTGATGAACGACCTCGTGCAGATGCGCGGCACGTTCGAGCCTCCCGTGCTGCAAGGCGAACGGATGATTATCGAAGGACGTCTGCCGCTGGCAACGTCACTTGATTATCCTGTCAGCTTAAGCTCCTACACGAAGGGGCGCAGCACGTTTACTTCTTTTTTTGACGGCTATGAAGAATGTCCACCAGACGTATCTGCTGAGCGCACCCGCCGGGGCGTGAACCCACTTGATCAGGCGAAATATATATTAAGCGTGCGAAAGGCACTGCAAGGGTAAATTGAGGTAGAAGGACTATTGAGACTAATAGGCAGGGTGAAGACAAAGGAGCGTGTCAGCGATGTTAGTACTAAGATATACTCAGAAATTATTAAAAGATATGAAAGTAGCTCCAGTAGAAGTAGAAGACATCTCCTCCTTTTTTAGTTGGCATGTGAATATTATGCAACTCAGAAAAAAACATATTTTATTTGTACATGATGCAAGCCGGTTATGTATATTATTGGATGGAATAAGAAGTGGTCAAGCTGATAAATTGGTTGAAAAGTTCAGAATAGAACTTAAGGAGTATTTATTGCAGGAGGGTTTTAAGAAGCAGCTCATAAATCAGTATTTACTAGAGGCCGGAGAAATCACTATATCCCGTACAAATAATAAAAGTGTACTTGGAACAATGAATGAAATAACACTATACAATTCGGTAGCTCAAAGTGATTTCAGCTTGCTTGAGAGGAATAAGTGGTTGAACACTATTATATATAAACCTATTGATTATAAAGAGCCCATTAATGTCTTTAGAGAATCCTTAAATAGTTACTATTCATAAGCAAGTACTGTCAATCTTGGACTAGCTGAAGCTTTTATCGGAAATCTGAGGGGGAAATAAATTGAAGATTAGAGAAGCAACAGCTAGTGATATAGACGGGATCGCTTTTGTCCACGCTGCGAGTTGGAAAACCACGTACAGAGGGCTAATTTCGGACGAGTTTCTCGATAAAATCACAGTGGAAGCAAGAAGAAAGCTCTGGATTCGGAATTTTGAAAACCCCAATAAAGACGAGGTTATGTATGTGGCCGAAGATGGGGCTGGGACGATTATTGGTTTTGCAAATGGAGGAACGCGAAGAGGGTCAGATCTCTCTGATCTCTATGATGCGGAGCTATATGCACTCTATTTGCTTAAGGAACAGCAAGGAAAGGGTCTTGGAAGGCAACTCATAAGAAGCGTAGCACAGAATTTATTGGAGAAAAATTATAGCTCATTCATGACTTGGGTGGTAACAGGAAATCCCGCGATTCATTTCTACCACAAAGTGGGTGGGCAATCTGTTGCGACAAAAGAAGTGAAGATTGGGAATGAGATTGTTGAAGAGATCATGATCGGGTGGAGGGATATTGGGGTTGTTGGGGATTAAGAGCCAAGGAGAGCGATGTGCAGAAGCTTTTAACTGTATTTTGTACAACTATAATCCCACAAATAACCCGCCAAAGGATATAACTGTATTTCGTACATCTATTTTTGTGATTTATTACTTTATGGGCACATTTTATAGTTTTTAAGTGTACAGAATACAATTAAAGTCCTGATGATCCCCTTTGGATGCGGAATAAGTGTATGAAATGCAGTTATTTTACGAGTTCATTAAGCTCTGCCAGCCTTTTTCCACTTGCCCATAATCTGCCGTAGCAAGCCACCACAAACCGGAGTATCGTTGCTACAACCGCCTATTCCCCCTCAGACTCAGCCTTCTTCCGCGCCCGGAAGCGCCGCACCTTCATAAGGTTGCCACAAGCTTTGTCATCGCAGTACCGCTTGGAGCGGTTGCGTGTATCATCATAATAGACCCAGAGGCAATCGGGATTCTCGCAGATGCGGAATCTTGTGGGTTCTTTTTCAAGCAATGCCTCGGCAAAAGACGCCGCAATCTCCGCCATCACCTGCTCCCAACCGCTATGAAGTGGCAACAGCTTTATTTCCGCTTGCTCGTCGCCTTTCCACACAATTCGCCGTGTAACAGGACCCTTGTCCAAATAGATATTGAGCTGTTCAAGCATTTCTCCATACACCGTGTTTCCTTGCACAATAGCCTGTACCCAGTTCCATAGTAGTGAGCGAAGCTTTTTAAGCTGCGCCATTTCTATCGTGTTCGGCATCTGTGTTTCTAAAAGAGAATACTCCTTCAGCCATTTAAAAACCCATTCTTCTTCATCGAGCCTGTCCCGATCTTTATTCTTATCTCCTGTTCGCCAATCCCGCCAGTAGCTGTTAATGAAATCCTCCCACAACACGGTCTGTTCATCCTTTCCGATTCAACGCTCATTACAAATCATTGTAACAGTTAAAAATAAGTTTAGCTAGTTACTTGAATACAATCTGGAAATATGCTACATTTCTTTTGTAACCACTATATTGTGGTTTAAGTCGTTACATATTAGTTCGCTTTGAAGTAGTTCTTTTTGAAGCTACACCATGAAGTTTATGTTTACACAAATTTTTAGGAGGTTGAACATGCAAAATAAAATCAGTGAGGTCTTGCTCCAAAATTGGGATTATTGCATGGATATCGAGGATTGGACTCCGCCGCTTAGCGATGCGCTGGAAGGTGTGGATAGCAAACAGGCTCTCTGGAAGCCAGAGGGTGGGGCGGCCAATTCTATCTGGGAAACGGTTAACCATCTAACTTATTATAAGGTGCGTTTGCTGCGAAAGCTACAAGGGTTGCCCAAACAACCCGATGCTGAAAGCAACGATGATACCTTTACTGTAACAGCTGAAGGAGAAGAAGCATGGGCGAAAGCCGTTGCAGACCTGAAGGACGTGCATGCTGCTCTTAGAGAAATCATTGAAGCGTTGGAAGAAGGCGCGTATGATTGGGGCGGTTCGGGTCATGCGCCAGGGGAAGAGGTAATGAGCCTTATCCTACACGATTCTTACCATACTGGACAAATTATTATGCTGCGTAAATTGCAGGGTTCATGGGTGTCCAACCGTAGTTTTAATTAGAATCTCCACATTTAAAAATACAAGCCGTACACTGCTATTCCGGTATACCCGGGTCAGCGGAGGTACGGTTTTTTTTTGTGCAACTCTGGTAGGCACGAGTATATATTCTATATTGTTTTTTTGGTTGATTTGGATAAATTAAAACGCGATATGGATATGGGCTCAGAAACTAATCACTGATATCATATAATCCAAAGGCTGAATTAACAAATAACTAGAGCTGCAGATGATTCCTGAAGATTTAAGGGTCATCTTTTTTGATGAGGAATCAAGTCTATCAGGCGGAAGGGAGTGTAAAGATTGACGAGGTTTGGACAGTTAAACACATTGCGTAATCAAATTTTCCTGGGTTTCATGTTTGTCATGGTGATCGTACTCGCCACGGTTGGTTTTTTTATGTACGGGCAAGTTTCGGTTCTATTACGCAATAGTGCGGAGAAGCACATTGAACAGACTGCAGTTCAGGCAACGGGCAAATTGGATGTACTGATCCGGCAGATTAATACGTTGACGGCGCAAGTGGCAACCAACGCCTCCATTCAGCGATTGCTCGCTCAAGAGGCTGAAGGAAAGCCGATCAGTTTCGCCGAACGTCAAACCATCCAGCAGGAAGTACGTAAATATGAGGCGTATGCGACAGGGATTCGTTCCATTGAGCTGTATGCAGGTGATTATCAGAAATTACTTTCGGTTGATGACGCCAGCTTGAACAATCGAGTATCCGAAGAATGGATCAGCCGGGTGGACGAGGGCAAAGGACGTCTCGTATGGTTTGGACTTGACCCGCGGAATTCGGATATCGTCATTGCGATTCGTAATATTAGGCTGATTGATCATTCATTCACGAAAGCTGGCTATATTATGGTTCAAATTGAGAAAAGTTACTTCCAGCTTACGGATGAGGTGGACAGCTCACAGGCGGAAACGCGTGAATTAATGAGATTATTTGATGAAGCGGGACGGCAAATTTCTTCCGATTTTTCCGTAAATGTCAATGCAAATAAGATACTGGATCATGGAGGAGAAAAGGTTGAGGTTGGCGGAGAAGACTACATTGTAATTCAGAAGCAGTCCAAGGCAACAGGTTGGAGGCTAGTAATCCTCACTCCAGTTGACTATACAACAGAGGGGATATCTGTCCTTCGTACAGCGATCATCGTATCTGGTGTTGTTGGCAGTTTATTGTTTCTCATCTTTACTTTTATTTTATCCACGATGATTACACGGCCCATACTGAATTTGATAAAAGTGATGCGCGGTTCGCGATTCGGAACCTTGAAACCGATTTCAGTCACTTCTACCACTATGGAGATCAATGAGCTCAATAATACTTACAACCAGATGGTTCACTCTCTGAATGAACTAATTGAAGTCGTCTATCAAAAGGAGATCGTCCAGAGTCGCACAGAATTAAAGGCACTTCAGGCTCAAATCAATCCGCACTTTCTATTTAACACATTAGAAGCATTCTACTGGGCCCTCGATGAAAAAGGTGAGGAGGAATTAGCTCAAATTGTGGTTGATATGTCGGGGCTTTTTCGTTATGTCATCAATCGAACTGATGATGATGAATGGGTGACTATCGGCGATGAGCTCGACCATGCCGAAAGATATTTGAAGATTATGGAGATGCGTATGCTCGACAGGTTATCCTGGCGGATTGAGTCAGATGAAGCTTGCCGAAGTGTCCCGCTACCGAAGCTGTTAATCCAGCCTCTTGTCGAAAATGCGATTCTTCATGGCGTAGAGCAAAGGGTTGGACCGGGGACAGTCATGCTAATTGTCAGACCTTCAAGTCGTCCGGGATATACATTGGTTACGGTAACTGACGATGGTCCAGGGATGGATGCAGCAAAGATATCGTCTATCTATCACACCATGGAGAAGGGGAGCATGAGGTCTTCCAAAGGGACTGGGATTGGTATTGCTAATATAGAGCGGAGACTGAAACTCAGTTACGTAGACAATACGGACGGGCTTGAAATACGAAGTGAAGAAGGTTATGGAACTAGCATCTCTTTTGAAATACCGAATGAACCTGGAGAGGGGAAAAACACGTGAAAACTATACTCATCGTAGATGATGAACCGAGAACAAGAGAAGGGGTTCGTAAAACATTAGAAGCCTGGTCATCCGGTCAATATCGCATCGAAACCGCAGCAAGCGGTGTTGAGGCACTGGCATGGCTGCAAAATAACGAAGTTAATCTGCTTATTACCGATGTGCGCATGCCTGAGATTGGAGGGCTAGAATTAGTTGAAAAGCTGAACGAAATGCCTCATCCTCCAGTGGTTATTGTGATCTCCGGCCATCCTGAATTTGACTATGCACAGAAAGCCTTGCAGTTTGGTGTAGTTGAATATTTACTGAAGCCACTCGACAAAACGAAGCTGGTCCGAGCAGTGGAATTAGCATTGAAACGCAAGGATGATATTTATCGAATCGAACGAATGGAGAAGCTGATCGATCCCAAGCTTATGGAAACGGTACAGCAGGAGAAAGTGTATAGCACTCAAGTGCGTGAGGCACTCCGATACTTAGACGAACATCTTCACGAATCGATATCCATGCGTGATATAGCGGATCAATTACACATGAATGCCAGCTATTTCAGCGTCCTTTTCAAAGAGCAGACGGGACTGACTTACAGTGAATATGTAACGAGAAGGAGAGTACAACGAGCCAAAGAACTACTGGTGAGCACCCGGCTGTCCATTGCTGAAATCGCGGAACAAGTAGGCTATCAAACAGCCAAATATTTTGTGAAGGTATTTCGTGCACTCGAAAATGTTAGTCCAGGGCAATACCGGCAGAACGTCATGACCACGGAGGAAAGAATCCAATAATAGTGGTATTAGTCCCAATCCTTATGACCTTACGACATCATGGGATCCAAGCTACAATCTAGTTAAGCGGTTACAAGGCCGCTAGACAACAATAGAAAAGGGGTTGTAAGCGTGCGCAATAAAAAATGGACAATATTGTTCTTAACGATGTGCCTCGTTCTTGTCACAGCTGGTTGTGGTCAAAAAGATAACAATGCAGGTGAATCTAAAGGTAGTGCAAATGGGGGAAGCGACAAAGTCACCGTTAACTTCATGCATTTATGGCCAGAAGGTGTTTCTGCCGGACAAAATAAAATTGTTAATCAAATCATTAAAGAATATCAAACAGAGCATCCCAATGTTGTGATCAAGCAAGAGGTTCTGGACAACGAGCAATACAAAAATAAGTTGAAGGTATTATCTGCTTCTAACGAATTGCCAGACGTTGGGGTAACTTGGGCCGCTGGCTTTTTGCAGCCTTACGTTGAAGGAAATCTGTTCGCACCTGTAGATGACTTGTTGAATGGTGAATTAAAAGACAAGTTCGTCGCAGGAACTACAGAAGCTTATGCTATTAACGATAAAACGTATGCGCTTCCACTTGAGTTTAACATCGCACCTATCTACTACAATAAAGCTATTTTTGAAAAGTATAATCTTGAGGTTCCACAAACCTACGATCAGTTTAAGCAAGTTGTAAAAACACTATCTGATGGGGGCATTGCACCGATTGCTCTCGGCAATAAGGATCGCTGGACAGGATCGCTTTGGTATATGTATCTGGCTGATCGGATCGCAGGCCAACAGGCACTTGCAGGTGCGATCAGTGGATCAGGCTCATTTATGGATGAAGGATTAGTAAAGGCGGCATCAGAGGTCCAATCACTTGTAGACAGCAATGCATTTGTTAAGGGATTCAACGGTTTATCAAATGAAGAGGCAAAATCAGAGTTCGTAAATGGCAAGGCGGCAATGTACATGATGGGATCATGGGATCTGCCAAACTTCACAACGAATGAAGAAATTCCACTGGAATTCCGTAATAGTGTTGGTTTCTTCAAATTCCCGACAGTTGAAGGCGGGAAGGGAGACATTAACAGCTGGGTAGGTGGACCAGGTGTAGGATTATTTGTTGCTGAGAACTCTGAGGTAAAAGAAGAAGCAAAATTATTCGTCGAGTATTTCGTATCCAAATGGGGAGAGCAATCCGTAACTGGAGCAGGCGTTATTCCAGCTACGAAGGTGGACACCGCCACACTGGATCTACCACAGCTCTACATCGATTTGTTTAACGAAATGAACAAAGCTAGCAGCATCACTTTATTCGCAGATGTTCAAATGCGTGCCAATGCAGCAGAAACGCATCTGAATATGATCCAGGCTCTTTTTGGCAAAGCGGTGACGCCAGAGAAGTATTCCGAGGAGCATGACGCGGCCATCTCTAAAGGCAACTAAAGCTTCGACAACTAGGCGAAGGGGACAATTAGCTTATCCGGCAGCGTGATGCCGGATAAGCCTTTCCTCAAACGGTTTATGAAGGAAAGGAGTCGGACACTTTGGATAAAGTGATGTCTAACAAAAAAATAATCGCGTTATATGTATTTCCCGCCTTGCTTCTCATTCTGGCTATTGTATATATTCCGATTGTTCTAACGGGTTATTATGGACTGAATAAATGGAATGGCATAGGTGCTCTGACTTTTATCGGATTTGATAACTATAAAGCTTTGCTAACAGACCAAACCTTCTGGAATAGTGCTTGGCATTCTCTGCAGTTAGCGTTGTTTTCTACCCTAAGTCTCATTATTTATTTGGCAATTGCTATGGTATTAGCCGCCCGGATCAAGGGAGCTAACTTGTTTCGCAAAATATATCTGATTCCGATGCTGCTATCGTCCGTTGCGATTGCGCAGCTTTGGCTAAGAATTTATCATCCGACGAACGGAATTGTGAACAGCTTATTAGTATCCATTGGTTTTGCTAATCCTCCTGCATGGCTTGCAGAGCCTACATTAGTTTTGTTTGCTTTATTTATTCCCATTCTGTGGCAATATGCTGGTTTCTATATTCTGATCTATTACGCAGCACTCAAGAATATCCCGACCTCTCTGGAAGAGGCAGCAAAGATTGACGGAGCCTCTGCCTTACAAATCGCTTGGAAAATTAAGCTTCCACTCGCAATGGAAGTCATTAAAGTTACGATTGTTCTGGCCGTTGTAGGTTCTCTGAAGTATTTTGACTTAATCTTTGTTATGACGGATGGAGGTCCTAATGGCTCTAGTGAAGTGATGGCGTCTTATATGTATCATCAGGCTTTTCGGGCTTATGATTTTGGCTACGGGAGCGCAATTGGTTTCTTCCTGCTCGTCATCTGTCTCGTCATTACTTGGGTCATTCGCAAATTAACTGCTACGAAAGATTCGATCCAATACTCATAAGGAGGGGCGCTTCATGATGTCTGGAACTGCAGGAAGGCTAGAAATCGGGCCAAAGACAGGCGGCGCTGGCACGGAGATCACACGTAAATTAGGCTACTCATTGCTATATATCGTGTTGATTGCCGTTGCTGCTCTGCAATTGTTTCCGCTTGTATGGCTGCTGTTTTTCTCATTAAAAAATAATCAGGAAGTGTTCAACCTTCCTGCTCTATCGTTGCCGATGAATCCTCATTGGGAGAATTACGCGAAGGTCTGGAATGTAGGGAACATCAACGTGTATTTCTTCAACAGCGTATGGATTACCATCGTGGCTACGGTGTTAACGGTTATCTTCGGGAGCTTGGTTACGTATGCAGTTACCAGAATGAAATGGAAGGGAAGCTCGTTCGTACTGGGATTGTTTATGGTAGCGATGATGATTCCTGTTCACTCCACGCTTATTCCTTTATTTAGTATATTCAATAAGATTGGCTTAACGGATCACCCTTTGTCACTTATTTTGTCTTATGTCGCTTTTAACATGCCGATAACGATTATGATTTTGCTGGGCTTCTATTACGCACTGCCACGCGAAGTGGAAGAGGCTGCAGTAATTGATGGTTGTTCCGTGAACAGAATGTTTTTTAGAATTATACTTCCTATGACAAGCTCGGTGATCGCGACTACAGCCATTATTAATATGATCTATAACTGGAACGAATTTATTTTTGTAAACACATTTATTAGTTCTGATTCTTACAAGACGCTGACCGTGGGGGTGCAAAACTTCATTGGTCAATATACGACGGATTGGGGTGCGATCGGGGCAACGCTTATGATCAGTATTTTGCCTATCCTGATTACATTCCTGTTCCTCAGTAACCGTATCGTTGAGGGAATTGCGGCGGGTTCGGTTAAAGGGTAAGTAGAAAGAAGACCTGAATTTCTCAGCTCGAAAAGCTGAAGAGAATTCCGGTCTTTTTTTTAATCCAATCTAGAATTTTGATTCAATCTTGAAAGCCTCGGGTTAATGGAGGCTATCAAAGATGAACATTCGAAAGGAGAGATTGCTGATGGAACCGGGCTATAAGGATAGAAGTGTTGAAGTGGAGCATAGGGAGGTACAACGGAAATCGGATTCCAGCGTTGTCGCATCTACCTTTATTAAATATGCTGCTTACATTATTATATTTTTTGGTTTTCTGTTCTTTTTGGTTAAATATGTATTTCCTAAGTTTTAATAAAGATTGATTCTTAAGGCGGAGTCTTATTGTTTCTCTGCGATGATCTTTTTTATTACTGCTATAGTTTCTGGTGCAGCATTCTCCAGCATAAACTCAATTGCAGCGAACTGCCGCATAACGTACCTGTGCTCAAGCTTTTCTAAAGGGTTGAAAAAGCCTTCCGGATAATCGATAATCTCCAGATCCCGCTCCGTGACCTGTCCTATGTATTCAAAGGCGTATTCGAATGTACCTTCCGAAATATATAAATCGACGATTTCTTCAATTCGCTTGCGATCAATATGATCCACGACAGTTAGATAATTAGGTGCACTCCAGTAGGCCCCATTTAGACAAGCACCACTTTGGATGTAGTCTTGTCGGATCGCTTCGATGTTCTTGAAGGTGTAGAAATCCGATGCCCAGCGGGAGCGGTCAGGGAATGTGACTATGACATAGAGATTATAATTGTCCTCTTCCTCAGTCCCACTTTCCGGAGACAGCTGTATATGTCTTGTTCTACTGATCATAATTATAAGTCCCCTTTCTTAACAAAAACGGCTACCGTCTTTTTAAAAGACGGTAGCCGCTGCTTTAAATATGTCCTAGATTTTAATCATCCGAGGCTATAACTTCATCTCATTACTCGATTCCGCAGAATTACGATAAAAGAACCAGCACTCATTCAGCAGCTTGATCTGACGGCGGTCTTTTTTGTAATAAGCTTTCATTAGCTGATGGCAGAGCCACTGTGGCAAGCGAATCCCTCCTCTAACAACTTACGTAAGTTAGAATATGGAGAAATAAGCCTAAAGGTGCGGATTACAGTAGGCTTTCTGCTTCCTCTTCGTACCACTGCTCCAATTGAGCCTGTAGTGCTCGTATCTCAGTAAGCAGGGAGATCAGTGGGTAGTTCTTCTGCTCTTGAACAGAGGCGAAGGCTTGTTCCAATCTATTGATATAATCCAGACCGGACTCCAGGGAGTAATCCTCACGTAACAGATCCAGCGAATCGCACTCGGCGATGGCTAAGGGCAGATCCGGAACATTATCGGCTGTCAGCTTGTCGATTTCTTTGTTCAGGCGTAAATTGAGCGCACTTAGTTGGTACGCATATTCCTCAGGCATTTCCACGAATTGTAATTCTTGATTTTGCTGCAAAATTACATACCGCATTTTCGGCATTGTTCATTCTCCCTCCGTACTTGTCTTCCTTCTTGACAGTTTAGCCTATGCACAAGTTACAATTCAAGTAGAGATCTTATTTCCCGTGGAAAGGACTTGTGATAGAACGCTATGGAAACTATGAGCAACGAAGAGCTGCAGCTGTGGATTGAGCAGGTATCACGGGACAGCTTTGGCGTGCCGTTTAGGCATAAGGCCAGCTTTAACAGCCGGTTGTCCTCAACGGGTGGCCGATATTTTACCAAAAGCCATAATATAGAGATTAATCCCCATCAGCTTGCCATGTTTGGCAGAGAAGAGACGGAGCGGATTATAAAGCATGAGCTCTGCCATTATCATTTGCATTTGGCTAAGCGAGGGTATATGCATCGTGACGCTGATTTCAAAAGCCTGCTGGCGCAAGTCGGCGGAAGCCGCTACTGTCAGACACTGCCGGGTGCAAAAGCTCGGAAGCCGCTGCCCTATCGATATAAGCTTGTATGCAGTGCCTGTGCCATGGAGTATCCGCGTAAGCGAAAAGTAGACCCTAAGCGTTATCGCTGCGGTAAATGTTCGGGCAAGTTGAAGTTATTTATTTTATAACCAAACCTAATAATCCGACAAAAGAAACAGCTTGCTGAGGCGAAATGATACATCCTTCTAAATCTTTGATATCCACGATCAAGCCACTGAACTCGCAGTCACTAAGGTCGATCCCATTAAGCTTTGATCCTGACAATGTGGCTTGATCCATATTACACTCGCTGAAGTTGATTTTTTGGAAATTTGACTGATAGTAGTCGGAACTCATTAATGAGCTGTTCTCAAAAGCAACCTGCTTCAGATTAGCGAATCGAAACGTAGCAAAATCCCCGATACAATCTACTACACGAACATTCTGGAATCTGCCTCTTGTAAAGTCTGTGCCGATGAGCTTGCAGTTTCTAAATTCAGTTCGATGAATAATGCCATTCGTAAAATCCACATTAGATAGATCACAGTGATCAAATATCACGTCCATAAGCTCGATCCCAGTTAGGGAGCACTCCGTAATCGTTACATTTTTAAAAATCACGCGATCAAAGCTGACCTTATTAGCCTCTTGATTATCAATAACCGTATCGCTGATGCTGCAACAGCTGAATTCGTCTTTAGTTTGCAGTGAATATATTTGCTCAGGAAGAAGAGAGTCTGGATCTGCTATTTTTGGCGAATCAATTTTGAAATTCATATGTACCTCCGTTTGTTTACTCCTTGCGGGTAGCTAAAACTAACTATCATCGCGTTAAACCGATTTGTCAATCTTCATGAAGGTTGTAGGGATTGGATATCCGTACAAATACACCTTTTTCTGGATAAAATCGCACATCGTTTTGTAAGCGTTCCCAAACTAATATGAAAAGGAAGTCCATATTAATTAGAGGGGGCACATGTATGAAACGAATCAGGTCCGCAATGGCGGGTCTGCTCGCGCTGCTGCTGATTTTTTCAAGCTTGCCTGTAATGGGAACCGGTAGTGGTTCCGTGGGAGCAGAAGGGGTTGGAGGAACAGGCGCTGAGCAAATTCCATCAGGTACGGTACTCATCAAGAATAAGTGGAAAAACAACTTTTTATATGAGACATCCGCAGGAATCGTGCGTTATGGCATGACCAATCCAGCCGATGCTTCAGCGCATTGGACGGTTGAGACGGTGAACGGGCTGTCACGAATCAAGAATGTGAAGACAGGCCATTACATTACAATGGCTGGTAACAACGGCAAAGAGGATTCACTTAAGGCGGCAGAACACCAAGGTTCAGGAAGTGTTGCGGATCAGTGGCTAATTGATACTTCCAATCGCAATGGATACATGATCATCCGAAGTGCGACTGTGCCAGAGGGGAAGTTGGTTATCCACGAGGAGAATCAGCTTGGTTATGCGCAAGTAAGCTCGGATATCAATGTTACGTTTGAGAGTCCGCAGTGGGCTTTTATAGATCTAAATGCAGCACCTGTACGGCTAGAGAGTCGTCTCCGCCCCGGTCAGGTAATGTATGAAAGTGAAGGGAATGTTCTTTACGGTAAACAGCCTGTCAGCAATGAAGCGGCCCAGTGGTATCTTGAATCAGGGACGGATGACGGAACAGTAATGATTCGCAACCGTGCGACAGGTCATTATATTAAGCAAAATGAAGTGACCTGGGCTGGGGTTTTTTCGCAGGAAGTCGATATGGATCACGTGAAGCTAAGTGAATGGGTCCAAGAGCATGCACCAGGCCCTGATGGGACGGGCTTCATTACCCTTCGTAACAGTGGTTTAACTGAAGAGGGGAGTCCATTATGGCTAAATCCACAATTCAGCGATGACAATAATGTGCGATCTAACAGCTGGCCGGGTTCAGCCTCTAATCCAAGCGCGCAGTGGAGAATCGTGCCTATTTCCGAATTACAGCCTGTACGACTGGCAACTTATACGGATGCACAAGTGGCTACAGATTTCTTATATGAATCCGCAAACGGCGAGCTTAAGCATGGAATTATTGCGCCAGATGCCGCTAACACCTCTGACTATCTATGGTATATAGAAGATTATGACGGTAATAAGCGTATCCGTAATGCGGCAACCGATCATTATGTTTCTTATAGTGAAGGTACTGCCAAGGCCTTGCAGATTAGTGGAAGTCAGCCGTCGGATCAATGGATTTTTAATGATTCCGATGATTATGATGATTACCAGACGCTTCAGAATCTCGAAAGCACAGGCATTTATTTGTCTACATTGGGTGGAAAACATGCGGGTGCGATTGGGGATGCGACTTCTTTGAGCGCTCAGTGGCAGCTTTTAGATCCTAACACACCGACTGACGGCACCGGGCCCTATTACCGGATTCAGAATGGCTGGAAGTCATTTTATTGGTATGAGAGTGTTGATGGTCTTTTAAAATATGGAAATATGCAGAAGGACGGCTCCGATCAGTGGCTCGTGGAGAAATATAACGGCCGCAAGCTGTTCAAAAACAAGAAAACAGGCCATTACATGAACACGATGAATATGCCAAATGGCCACCTTCAGGTCACAGAGCTTCCAGACAGAAATCATGTGGAACGAGAATACATCTGGACAGGCAAAAATGTTGGGAACAACACCTACGTAATCAGTAGCGTTCTCGACAAGGAACCTAATAAAATCCCAGAGAAGTATATTTCACTTCAAAACCTCACTAAATATGCTGAGTACGGAGTGATCAATCCAGGTTGGGGCAGTCCGCAGTGGAGATTTGTTCCGGTCACCGAGAAAAAACAAGATTTGTTCCGTTTTCAGCTAGATGCTGTAAATGGAGAGGATCAATATCTTAAGGACGGTCCTTTGCTGACTTCTCCAGCTGCAATAGAGGAATTGCCAGAATCCAAGACGGTTACTGAAGCTGTCTATGCTGACCTGGAATCTGCACACTCTAACGAAAATCTTGCACCTCTAGCTGCTGAGAACGAGGATGTAACAGTAGGCCAGGCTACTTATGGTCCACTTGATTTGAATGACGATTCCTTTGTCTGGCAGTTGCAAGAAATAGCGGGCAGCAATGGATCGGTGAAGATAAAAAATAAAGGCACTGGACGTTATCTCTCCCTTGAGCATATAGGTGGGGCTGTAGATGAGATTGATCCTAAAGTTAGCGTTCAGACTTTGCAAACAGTGTACGATGTATGGGCCAGCATTAAGTGGAAGGTTGATATGCAGGCGTCCGGTGTGACTACCATTATGAGCTCATGGGCTGGTCACTATATCTATGGTGCGCCTGATGATAACGGCAACCCAATTCTCCGAATCAGTAAAGCTGCAGATACAGCGGAAAAAAGCAGTGCACATTTTACTGCTGAAGCGGTTGAAGCGATTGCTCCGCCGCTGCCTGATTACCCTGTAAGATTCAAGAATGCAAGCAGCGGAGAGTATTTATACGAAAATGAGCATGGGGTTGTTCTGTACGGGCAGCCGTCAGCAGACAATGGATTTTCGCACTGGAATGTATCTGTGCAGGAGGGTAAACAGACGATCACCAACCGGGCAACAGGTCATTTTTTAACGCTGAATGGTGATTATTCATATTTGGAGAGCAGTAGTACAGATCCTGCTGTAGACGGAGCATCCGCCTGGGAAGTAAGCTTGGCTTCCGATTATACACATTACACCATTCGTAGTCTCTTTGGAGAATACGACGATGAATTAATAAACATTGCCAATAAGACAGGATATGCTGAACGTGCGCTTTTGCTAGAAAGTGAGGGTACGGCACTATGGACACTTGAGGCGGCTCCACAGGAGTTTACTACTCCATCTGGAGAACTGCGCAATAACAATACAACAACTCCAGTTCAAGATGATACCAACATCATAACCATTGTACCGAAAGGCATGGCTGGTAAAGTATTGGCCGAAAAAGAGGGGGCTGTCCTATATGCAGATGCTTCCGATATGGCGGCTCAATCCCAGTGGCTGGTCCAGGAGATAAACGGACGCAAACGGATTATGAATGTTCAGACACGACATTATCTTTCGCTCAATGAATCGGGCCAAGTGGTCTTGTTAGCTGCTGGAGATACAGAAAGATCCCAATGGAAGCTGGAAGAGAAGTTAGGTTATGCTGTTCTGCTAAGTGCGAACGGAACAGGTCTTCTTTCTCACAGCACATCGGCTGTTCAGCTTGGTTCTGCTGCAAATGGAACTGATAGTGAGCTCTGGAGCTTCTTACCTATCCCTGCTGATGCAATTTATGCAGGAGGAGAAGCATTCAAAGGGGAACGTGTTATACGGTTTGCAGTCAACGCCCAGCAGGCTGGGGAATACGATGCTGTTATTCGATACAAAAATACCGCTGCTGCCGCAACGGATCTGGCACTAGAGGTGAATGGATTAAACGAAGGGGGCAAGGTTAGTCTTGGCAAGTCTGCCTCTTGGAAGACTGTAGCGGTAAAACTGCAGCTTCGTGCAGGCATCAACACGGTTTCTCTAAGCAGTGACAACGTGGATTGGAGTAAAGTAACCCTTGATAGCCTGACCGTAAAAAACAGCGTAAACAAAACATACCGTGGAGCAACGGTTCCATATATCAGCTATGAAGCTGAGGATGCGGCAACAAACGGAACGTTGATTGGTTCGTCGCGGAAATATCTCAGCATGGCTTCCGAGGCTTCTGGACGACAAGCGGTGGCCTTAAAGAATACGGGAGATTATCTAGAGTTCAAGCTTGCAGAATCAGCTAACTCCATCGTTCTTCGATATTCTATTCCTGATAGTCCAGATGGGGCTGGTGCGGAAGAAACCTTGACTCTATATGTGGATGGAATTAAGAAGCAGCTTAAGCTGACATCCAAATATGCTTGGGAATATGGCAGCTACCCATGGTCAAATGACCCTCGCCAAGGCAGTGGACACCGCTTCTTTGACGAAATCCATGCTCTGATTGGTGATGCTCCTGCCGGAGCAACTATTCGCTTAGAGAAGGGAACAGGAGACAACGCAGCTTCTTACGTCATTGACCTGGTGGATATGGAGCAGGTTGCCCCTGAGTTGGCTCGCCCGGACGGATTTATTTCCGTAACGGATTTTGGAGCGGCAGCGAATGATGAGGGAGATGATACCGCAGCCTTCAAGGCAGCCCTTGCCGAAGCGAATGCGACAGGTAAAGGTGTGTGGTTCCCGGCGGGTACCTTTAATGTCGGTGAGGGTCTGCTGGATCTGGATACCGCTGAAATACGTGGTGCCGGCATGTGGTATACGGTTCTGAATGGAGCTAAGTTTTATGGTCACGGCGGTAAGGTTGGTGTTTACGATCTGATGATTGAAGGCGGCATTAACGAACGGGATGATGAAGCGATCACCAACGCTTTCCATGGTGCTTTTGGCCAAGGTTCGATTATACAGAACGTTTGGATAGAACATACCAAAGCAGGCTTGTGGTTAACTCAGCCGATGGGTGAAAAGGCGCGTACGAAGGGTCTGTACATGGCAGGTCTGCGGATCCGCAATCTTATGGCAGACGGGATTAACTTTGCCGTAGGGACTGGCAACAGCATGATGGAACAAAGTGACATCCGCTATCCAGGGGATGATGGAATCGCAATGTGGTCGTTTACAGACGGCAAGTTGACGGATGTGAATGGTACGGAACGTACACCGAGCTATAATAACACGGCACGTTTTAATACGGTATCCTTGCCTTGGTTAGCGGATAACATTGTAATCTTTGGGGGGAAAGATAACAAAGTCCAGGACAACGTGGTAAAAGACACTGTGACTAATGGAGCCGGGATTGCAGTCTCTACCCGTTTCACCGCCGAGCCCTTCCAAGGAACAACGGTTGTGGAGCGAAATACCTTGCTTAGAACTGGCAGCTACGATTCCGGTTACGGCGTAAATCTGGGTGCGTTATGGCTTTATGCTGGTGAGAGTGATCTGAAAGGAAAAGTACTCATTCGCAACAATACGGCACTGGACAGCACTTATTCGGGGTTGATTGCTCAAGGTGATCTAGAGGGAGATACTCTCACTTCCATTGATAGAGTTGTGCTGACGAATAATGTATTGGATGGCGCAGGTACAAGCGGTATAGAAGTTACGAAAAATCTGAAAGGGAGTCTGCTGGTCGACAACATGATTATTCGTGGTGAACGGATGAACCTAATGACCAATGCCTCTCCTGACTTAAGCATTAAAGAACAAAATCAAGGAATAGCCTCAGCCATTAAACCGTTCTCTATCAAACTAGCAGATGGACAGAGTGGGCCTGTGATATTAGAGCAGGGTAAGTCAGCTACGCTTAAGGTACTAGATAAAGAAGGCAGAGATCTTACCGCACAAGCTAGTCTAAATATTATGAGCAATGAGATTGCTACATTTACCAACGACAGTCTTAAAGGAATTAAAGCGGGTATCACAGACTTCACGGTAACTGTGGGCAGCGATAAGAGGGGATATACAATTGAGGTGCTATCACCTGGCGGGATAGATCCTGTAGACCCGATCGATCCTGTGGATCCAACAAGTACTCCTAGTCCGACGAGTACTCCAGAACCAACAAGTACTCCTGGTCCAACAGACCCTACAGGGTCAGTGAACCCTGTTCAACCCGGCACACCGACGGCTACACCAGCACCTACGCCAGCAGCTAATCATGATGCGCAGCTAAAAGCTAAGGCGACTGCAGGGCAGGCTGTTATCGAGATATCAGCTAACGGTGACGGCACAGCCTGGTTTAGTGCAGATGCTTTACGTAAGGCGGCGGCACTTAGCCCCAAAGCTGTGCTTGTTATTGAAAGTGGAGGGATGAGCTACCGCTTCCCGTTAGAGCTTGTGGAGAGTGTGCTCAAAGCCGCACAAATGCCGGCAGGCACACTGGAGTTCAATGTAAATTCGCTAAGCGGAAAAGGATTGGAACAACTGCTTGCCAAAGCTAAGCAGCAAGGCTTTACTGTGCAAGGAACACCGGCTAATTTCACTCTAAAGGTAACGGATGGAAAAACCTCTGTAGCAGCAAGCGGGTTCGGTACCACTTATGTAGATCGTACATTTATGCTTAAGGAGGCGCTGGATGCGAAGACAGGTGTAGTCCTTATATACGATGAACAGACGGGTTCCTTCCGTTATGTACCTGCATTGTATGAGCTCGTTAATGGGATGACCAAGGTTACGGTTAGGAGCAGTATTGCGAGCGGTGTATTTGTCGCTGCGCTGCACCCTGTGACTTTTGGAGATATTTCCACACATTGGGCGAGAAATGAGATTGAGAGACTTGCCAGCCGACTGATCTTGACCGGACAATCCACAGATACCTTTGCACCTCAGAAATCTGTCAGTCGTGCCGAGTTCGCAGCTATGCTGATTCGATCGTTAGGTCTTGTAGCTGCGAACACGACGAAGACCTTCAGTGATGTGTCCGATTTATCTTGGTATGCAGCGGACGCCAGAGCTGCTGCAGCCTTAGGACTGGTTCAAGGCTATGAGGATGGAACCTTCCGTCCGAACGCCCCTATTACACGGGAGCAAATGGCTGTTATGGCAGCCAGAGCAATGAAGCTGCTGAATCTAGAAGCTGAAGGATCTAGAGCAATCGTTGCTACAGATGTTTTCAGAGACGCTTCAACTATTTCCTCATGGGCTAAAGAAGCAGTGTCTGACCTGGCTGCAAAAGGCATTATGAAAGGTCAACCATTAGGCAGCTTTGCACCTAGCAGTGATACTAGCCGTGCAGAAGCCGCCGTAATTCTTGTACGGTTGCTTAGAGCAGCTGAATTATTGAATTAACTACCGCGGTAGAAGCTACAATATGGCATAAGTAAAAGGACAGCAGAGCAGCGATCCTCCGGTTATTGGAGAATCGCTGCTCTGCGTTTTTGACGATGGCTGGCCTGCTATAAAAGCTTATGAGCAAGCGAAAGCTCATTGACTTTGAGTAACCCATTCACTTGCATAAACACCAACACCAACATCGCCGAGCTATCATTGGCTGAGGCTTACGGACCCCAATGACGCTATTGGCAAGTTTTTAGCCTTTTGGGCAGGGTTTCGGACTCAAGTGATGCTATTCGTTCGAAAGAGGCTCATATTTGGTGTTTTTCGTGCCAATAGAGGCAATGGGGTCCGATAGTATGCCAAATATGTGATTATGCTGAGTATAAGGTCAACTGGGTCCGATAGTAGCTTCATATCCGATTCCGATACAGCCTTATTTTAGCTTTCCCATCGATAGATTGACTCTGTAATTTCCGAACTTCAGCAGTTCGTCGAGAAAGCTATTCAACTCCTCTTGGCTTCCGGTACGAACACGTATCCAGTAGCAGCCTTCTCCGCTGACCCTATGTATTTCTTTTACACTATCATGCTGCTTTGCGAATGTCTGAAAGGCTGGGTGAACCGTATTCGAACCCAAAAAAACAGTAATAAAGGCATGAATAGTCTCCCCAACCTTATCCGGATTCCAGCGTACCGTGTAGCCTTCAATCACTCCGGTGTCCTGCATTTTGCGAATACGTGCGCCCACAGCCTGACCGGTCATATGCACTTGCTGCCCAATATCTTTGTGACTGATCGTGGAATCTTCAATTAGAAGCTGCAGGATGCGAAAATCCACATCATCTATAAAATAAGAACTCATTATTATCTAAAATCCTTTCTGCGTGAAAGTAGAACAGGCCAATCTTTTTCCAATCTCAATGTATTCTGTTTCAAGGTCCAACTATAATTAATTGTAGCAGAAGATATCTGAAAGAAAGAAGGGCTTCCGATGAAAATACAGCATATCCGCAATGCGACCCTATGGCTAGAGTATGGTGGCAGTACATTTTTAATTGATCCTATGTTGAGTGAACAGGGTGCTAATCCACCTATTTTTAATACTGACAATGATCGCCGCAATCCGCTCGTTCCTTTGCCGGGAGCCGTAGAACAATGGCTGAGTCCTAATGCAATTCTTGTCACACATCTTCATCAGGATCATTGGGATGCTGCTGCCATTTCTTTGTTGCCGCATGATCTACCACTATTATGTCAGGAAGGAGATGGAGATAAATTAGCGAAGCAGGGGTTTGAGCATACCACGGAAATTAGCGGTTCTCTGACGTTTAATGGAATAACTATAACACGTACTGATGGACGGCATGGCACTGGAGTAACTGGTAAACTTATGGGTAAGGTATCCGGGTTTGTGTTTCAGGCGGAAGGCGAACCTGTTCTATATGTGGCTGGGGATACGATTTGGTGTGATAAGGTGAAAATGGCATTGGATGCTTTTAAACCTGAGGTGACCGTTGTGAATGCTGGTGGTGCGCAGTTTTTAAGCGGATGCCATATTACAATGAATGAGCAGGATGTCGTAGACCTATGTGAATATGCTCCTTCTACTAAAGTGATTGCTGTGCACATGGACGCCATTAACCATTGTTTGGTTACCCGAGATAAGCTAAAAGCTCATTTAGAGAAGGAATCGTTGGGGGATCGGGTACAGCTTCCGCAGGATGGAGAATGGTGTAATCTATAGACGGAGAGGGATGGAAATCTCTTTAAAAAATCTAGCAAGCGGCCGAATAATAGCATAAATTTGAAAACGATCACAAAAATTATTTTGCCCGCTTGACTAGACCTTGAAATCATGATAAATTAATTCATGTTCACTTGTAATGTTCCCTGATAGCTCAGTTGGTAGAGCACTCGACTGTTAATCGAGTTGTCACAGGTTCGAGTCCTGTTCGGGGAGCCATTTTCATGGAGAGATACCCAAGTGGCTATAAGGGGACCCTCTGCTAAGGGGTTAGACTGCGTAAGCGGTGCGTGGGTTCGAATCCCACTCTCTCCGTTCTGAATTACATAAGAAGAGCTTCCATTCTGGGAGCTTTTTTTTTTGTTGTGTAAATTTATTTTTTGGTTGCTATATGCGATTCTGAGAACGGTGAATTCAATATTTTGGAAGGGGAATGGAGTGGAGGGATCGAATGTTTATTTGATAAGTGTGAAGAGTTTAAAGGAGGAGCATGAAAACTATAAATCAAATACAAACAAAACCGTCAAGCCGATATGATAGTTTTGATCCCGATCAAGAGGGAAATAAAAATACTATTTTTGCCGACATAATAATTGATGATAGGTCTCTTTACCAAATGTTAAAAAAATATGATAGGGTTCCTTCCCTCGGGTGGGGTAGTGAAGAGCATCAAAGGAAAATGATTAATTATTTTTTGTTAAACGAAATGCATGAATATTTGTACTACAGGTACCCAATATTAGTCTGTCCCTGGTGTGGCGATGAAGAATGTGGCTTTATATCCGTGTTTATTGAGAGAGAAGAGGATCTTATTATATGGAGAGATTTCAAATTAGAATCCGGTAATAAGACTATTGATATAGGCCCTTTTTGCTTTAAATGGGATGAATACGAAAAAGTTATTAAAGAGACATTTGGAACTGCGGGGATTCAATAAAGTAAACCTGAAAACCCATGGAAGAGATGTGCTCAAATAATTTATATGGGAAAGATCTATGAGTGAATCCAATAACTACATGATCAAAGGAGTGGAATCAACATGGAACTGTTTAAGCAGATCCCCTTGTACAGATTTTTGGCATTATGCAATGAAAGTGGTATGGAAAAAAACATATTAGACTGCGGGGCGGGAGGGGATTCACCTCCACTAAGTTTGTTTGCAAACTATGGATACAGTACATACGGTATTGAGATGAATGACGAACAAATTAAAAGAGCTAGTCAGTTCGCAACTGAAAGAGGACAGAATCTAAATATACAACAAGGCGACATGAGACAGTTGGCACTAAGTGATGAGTCGATGAGTTTTGTGTATTCATATAACTCTATTTTTCATATGAGAAAACAAGATGTGAAAAAAGCGATAAATGAAATGAAACGCGTTCTAAAACCTAATGGATTATTATTTGTGAATTTTTTAACCCTAAAGGATTTTAGAGTCGGCGATGGAGTTGATTTGGGGGATAATCAGTTTGAACAAATGGAAGACGATGAATTCGTAATACACTCTTATTATGATTATCATGAGGCGGATTCTATGTTTGATGATTTGCAGTTAATATACAAAGAAGATCGAGTACTGGAAAGAAAGTTTGAAGGCGAATGGATACGACAAGGATTTATCGATTACATATATAAAAAATAGCTGGATGCTGAAGAACATATTAGTAGCTCCGAAAAAGCTAGATAGCTGCGAACAATACGTTCACGCCGTGGACCACGAGGTGTTGGTTCGATAAAGGTAAAGGTTTGAAGAAGAGTTAGCCAGGTGGACAACCCCGCGAGTCTAATGCTAGCGACTGTTTCCTAGGGTGATTTAAGCCGCTTGAATGTCAATCAGCACTTGATGCTTGTTCGCAACCATTATACTTCGGGGGGAATTTCAGATGGATGTAATTATAAATAACTCAATGATTCAGTTGATTCAAGGAGATATAACTAAATTAGATGTTGATGCTATCGTCAATGCAGCAAACACAAGCTTGATGGGTGGAGGCGGAGTAGATGGAGCTATCCATAGAGCTGGTGGAAAAGCGATATTAGAGGATTGCATGAAAATTCGTAACCAAAGGGGAGGTTGTGAGGTTGGAGAAGCGGTAATAACAACAGGAGGAAATCTGAAATGTGAATTTGTTATTCATACCGTTGGTCCTGTTTGGAATAGTGGAAAGAATAACGAAGAAGAGAAGTTAAGGAATTGCTATAAAAATTTATTAATATTAGCTGAATCTAATGAAGTAACAAGTATTGCGATACCTAATATAAGTACAGGAATATATAATTTTCCGAAAGATCTTGCTTGTAGCATAGCTATAGATGAAGTTTCAAAATATATTATAAATAATAAGTCGGAAATAAATAAGGTTATTTTTATATGTTTCGATGAAGCGAACTATGAACTATATAAGAATGAATTAAAGAGATTTTGTTAGAATTTTGATGTTTACCAGAAAAGGAGATGTGCCAATGAATAACAGATCAGATTTGCTAAATCAGTTTAAGGAATGGAATGGATTTGTTCTAGAAATTATTGATTTAGATTGGAAAACACCCATCGCTGAAGGAAAATGGACCATTCATGATGTTGTTAGTCATATTTTGTTATGGGATAAATACTTCTATGAATCGACGATCGAACCGATAGCATACGATAAAGCGATAACACTTCAACTTATTGATTTCGATCAATTTAATAATGATGCTGTTACATATGGTAAAACAAAAACCAAAGACGAATTAATAGAATTGACTGTGAAGTATCGTAACTTAATATTAGATTGTATAAGTAGTCTTGAGGAGGGAAAATACTCAGGCAAATATGTGGACGGAAGGTTTTCCTTTGAGTCCTATTTAAAGGATTTTATATCGCATGACCTACATCATATGATGCAGATTAAAGAATTAAACAAGAAAATGATGAGTAATTGACTCGTGACGGAAGTGCAAAGAATGGAACTGACCACCCTAATTAGCTTTCTCTCACTCGAATTATTGTGTGGGACAGAGCTTTTTTTTGCGCAAAAATAGAGATACAACTTGACCAGTAACTCATAATAAACTCGAAAAACACATATCCAAAGAGACAAATGTTATATTATTTATCATTAAATGCAATCTGTAGGTAAAATCAAAGACTCCCCCTCTGAAAATCAAACTTTAAAAATCTCCATAATTCTTCTGTTTTCTTCTCTTTACCCACTTTCTATCTTTATACATCCCAAAGGTTTAACTCGAAATGTTATGTAATATAACATAAAATATTGAATATTATAGTAAAAACCTCAAATTTTACTGACGCATGTATAGTACTGTGTTAATATAAGTGACATAAAACGATGAAAATGAATGTAAGCTAAAGAAAGGTGTTTTTAAAAATAAATATGGGGATTGGGGGACGGCGATGGAGTATTTCATTCAACAGTTAATTAACGGGATTTCTGTAGGGAGCATCTATGCTCTGATCGCACTAGGGTACACCATGGTTTACGGGATTATTAAATTGATCAATTTCGCCCATGGGGATGTGTTTATGGTTGGGTCGTTTATTGGATTGTTCAGTGCCAGGTACTTGGCTTCAGCAGGGCTTCCTCCGATACTGGTCTTACTTATCTCATTGGTGATTTCTATGACGATCAGTGCGTTGCTGGGGATGTCAATCGAACGGCTAGCATACAAACCTCTACGAAAAGCTTCGCGAATCGCTGTGTTGATTACTGCAATTGGCGTTTCTTTTTTGCTGGAATACAGCGGTGTGTTTGTGCTTGGTCCTCAGGCTAAAGGATTTCCGGAGATTCTTAATAAGCAGCAATACAACTTGTTTGGTTCCTCGATTCAGGTGGACTCCAATCAAATCATGATCTTGGGGACGACGGTTATTTTGATGATCATCCTTCAGTATATTGTGCACCGAACAAAGATTGGTAAAGCGATGCGGGCCGTTTCTTTTGATATGGAAGCAGCACGGTTGATGGGGATTAATGTAGATCGGACCATTTCAGCCACCTTCGCTATAGGATCTGCACTTGCGGCAGCAGCAGGCGTTATTTTCGGAATGACTTATAATTCAGTGGATCCGATGATGGGGGTGCTTCCGGGTCTTAAAGCTTTTGTGGCTGCGGTTCTAGGTGGCATTGGCAGTATTCCTGGTGCTCTGGTAGGGGGACTTCTGCTGGGCACAGTTGAGACAGAGGTTTCTTCTCTGGGATACTCTTCATGGCGTGATGGTGTGGCATTTGCTGTACTCATCCTAATCCTTATCTTTAAACCATCCGGGCTATTTGGTAAAAATGTCCGCGAGAAAGTGTAGGGAGGTGCCTATGAAGAAGATAAACAAGTCATTTTGGATAGGCATTGTATTTTCTGTCATGCTATATATCGTCATTCAAGTTCTTCTAACAACGGGAATATTTGATGATGTCATGGAGTCTACGCTAATTCTAATTTGTATAAACGTCATGCTGGCGGTGTCTTTGAATCTGATTAATGGGATAACGGGGCAATTCTCAATCGGGCATGCTGGATTCATGTCTATTGGTGCTTATGTTTCTTCCATTTTAACTTTGAACTTTGAGATGCCATTCGTACTGGCGCTAGTGATCGCTGGACTGGTTGCTGCATTTTTCGGTGTACTTATCGGGATTCCGACCTTGCGGCTGAATGGAGACTATCTGGCGATTGCTACGCTGGGATTTGGTGAGATTATCCGGATTGTCCTGCTCAATACAGAATATGTGGGCGGAGCTTCAGGCCTAAGCGGCATCCCTAATCAAACGACTTGGACGATTATGTTTCTGTTCACATTGGTCACGATTGTTGTGATCAATAACTTTATACGTTCCACTCACGGCCGGGCTTGTATAGCGATTCGGGAGAATGAAATTGCTGCTGAAGCGATGGGGATTAATACAACCTTGTACAAAGTCATTGCTTTTTCCCTTGGAGCATTATTTGCGGGAATAGCGGGTGGTCTCTCTGCTCATAAGTTCTACGTCATCAATCCTGGCAGCTTTAATTTTCTGAAATCATTCGAAATTCTAGTCATGGTAGTGTTAGGTGGGCTAGGAAGTACAAGCGGGGCCATCGTGGGTGCGATTGTACTGACGGTGCTCTTCACGGTGCTTCAGGAATATCCGGAGCTGCGGATGATTATTTACTCGGCGATTCTAATTCTGATGATGATTTTTCGGCCTAAAGGACTGCTTGGCAGCACGGGTTTTTCTTTCTTGAAATGGTCTAAAAAGGAGGTCAAGCCAAGTGACAGCATCAACAGTGGAAGTGCTTCTTGATGTTCAACAAGCAAGTCGTGCATTTGGCGGGCTTAAGGCGCTTAACGAGGTATCTCTCCATATTAATAAAGGCGAGTTGATTGGGCTCATCGGACCTAATGGCGCGGGAAAAACAACCCTTTTTAACTTGCTGACAGGCGTATACCCGCCTTCCAGTGGCGATATTATCCTCAGCAATCAGGCAGTAGGCGGGATGAAGCCTTATCGGATTAACCGAAAAGGGGCAGCGCGGACATTTCAGAATATCCGTCTATTTACTTCTATGACGGTGCTGGATAACGTTAAGATCGCATTTCACCAGCATGCCAGACATTCGATGTTCACTTCCATGCTTCGTCTGCCTAAGCATTTTGTAGAAGAAAACGAAATTACGCAAAAGGCTATGGATATTCTCAAAATATTTAATCTTGCCGATCAATGTGATGAATGTGCCGGGAATCTTAGCTATGGAAATCAAAGGCGTTTGGAAATTGCGCGCGCGCTTGCAGCAGGACCTAAGCTTTTGCTATTGGATGAACCAGCCGCAGGGATGAACCCGAATGAAACTCGGGAACTAATGAATCTTATTGCCTGGATCCGTGAAGAGTTTGAGCTGACGATCCTGCTTATCGAGCACGATATGTCCCTGGTTATGGGGGTGTGTGACCGGATTTATGTGCTGGATCGCGGAATGTTGATTGCTGAAGGTACGCCCGTTGAAATACGGAATCATCCCAAAGTCATAGAAGCCTATTTGGGACAGGAGGCGTAGTGGACCATGCTTAGCGTACAGGGGATCAATGTATATTATGGGGCTATTCATGCCTTGAAGGATTTAAGTATGAATGTAAAAAAAGGCGAGATTGTAACTCTAATCGGCGCAAATGGAGCAGGCAAGTCCACGTTGCTTAAGACGCTTTCGGGACTGCTGAAACCCAAAACAGGCAGTATAGATTTCATGGATAAATCTATTACGAATCAGAGTGTTCAGTCTATTGTAAAACAGGGGCTTATTCATTGTCCGGAAGGCAGGCGTGTATTTGCTAATATGTCTGTGGAAGAAAATCTGGAGCTAGGAGCTTTTTTACAGGATTCAGGCAGCTTAGCTGCTGATTTTGCCAAGGTTTACTCCACCTTCCCGCGTCTTTTAGAAAGAAAAAAACAGCTTGCCGGCACATTATCCGGCGGGGAGCAGCAGATGCTTGCTATGGGGCGCGCGATGATGGGGCATCCCAAGCTTTTATTATTAGATGAACCCTCGATGGGGCTTGCTCCATTGCTCGTTCAGGATATTTTTCGGATCATCCAGGAAGTAAATGCCTCTGGAACAACAGTGCTTCTTGTAGAACAAAATGCCCATCAGGCGCTTAAAATTGCTCATCGGGCTTACGTTCTTGAGACGGGCAGAGTGGTGCTTGAGGGAGATGCCAAGGAATTGGCAGATTCGGAAGAGATCAGAATGGCTTATCTGGGACATTAATTCATCGGTTAGTTCACAACAGTATCACAGAAAGAACCTATAAATTATTTATTTTGGGAGGCTGGAAGAGGATGAAGAAAATCGGGGCCATATTGCTGACTGCGTTACTGGCTGGTGGATTGCTGGCAGGCTGTGGGAACAAGACAGACAACACTACTGCTGAAGGTGGGAATGCTGGTGGAGGGACCATCAAGATTGGAGCAGACCTTGAGCTTACAGGCGGCCAGGCTTCCTTCGGTGATTCTGCACTCAAAGGGGCAAAG
Organism: Paenibacillus sp. FSL H7-0918; assembly: GCF_038007025.1. Classification (NCBI taxonomy): domain Bacteria; kingdom Bacillati; phylum Bacillota; class Bacilli; order Caryophanales; family Paenibacillaceae; genus Paenibacillus; species Paenibacillus sp. FSL H7-0918. Next base: position 742,640 of record NZ_JBBOWJ010000002.1, on the reverse strand, counting down.
CTGGCGGTAAAAGAAATTAATGACGCAGGTGGAATACTCGGCAAAAAACTTGAGCTGATTGAAGCGGATAATGCTTCCAAGTCGGAAGAGGCGACACGCGCAGCGCAAAAGCTAATTACTACCAATAAAGTTGTAGCTATTATAGGTGCAACTACATCTACGAATACACTCGGGATTGTTCCCGTTGCTCAAGAAAAAGGCATCCCGCTGGTTAGCTCCTCAGCCACCAATCCCAAAGTAACAGTTGATGAACGTACTGGAGATTTGAACGAATGGGTATTCCGGGCCTCTTTTATTGATCCTTTCCAAGGTGAAGTAATGGCTAACTTTGCTAAGGATACACTTAAAGCGAAGACGGCTGTTATTTATACGGATGCTTCAAGCGATTATTCCAAAGGGCTGCAGACCTTCTTTAAAGCAACGTTTACTAAGAACGGAGGCTCTATCTTAAGCGAAGAATCCTATCAACAAAAAGATTCTGATTTTAAAGCTGTATTAACACGTATTAAAGAAGCTAATCCCGATGTTATTTATCTTCCGGGCTATTATGAGGAGGTCGGCAAAATCGTAAAGCAAGCTCGCGAAATGGGGATCACCGTTCCGTTTATGGGCGGGGATGGCTGGGATTCACCTCAGCTGGCTGAGATTGCCGGAGCGGATGCCCTAAACAATACGTTTATGTCCAATCACTATTCACCTGAAGATAGCTCGCCAGAAGTGAAATTGTTCGTAGATGCCTTCAAGGCTGCTAACGGTGATCTTGTTCCAGATGGGATGGCTGCGCTTGGATATGATGCTGTGAAACTAGTGGCAGACGCGATTACACGTGCGGATTCCACAGAACCTGAGAAGCTGAAGGATGCACTGGCGGGGACAAAGGATTTACAACTGGCCACGGGTAAAATCACAATGAATGAAACGCATGACCCGGTAAAAGCAGCTGTGGTGCTAAAGTTTGTAGATGGGGTACAAACCTTTGAGGCAAAAGTAAATCCATAAGCGTTGTGATTAGAGGCGCGTACCTTTATTGGTGCGCGTTTCTTTTAGTTTAAACTTTTTTTAAAAAAAGGCTTGTCAAAATTCTTATGGTTTGATATACTCATTTTTGTTGTGACAAGAAAATAACTTGTAAAGCATGGCCCGTTGGTCAAGGGGTTAAGACACCTCCCTTTCACGGAGGTAACATGGGTTCGAATCCCATACGGGTCATATTATGCGGTAGTGGTGGAATGGCAGACACGCTATCTTGAGGGGGTAGTGGGTGTATACCCGTGGAGGTTCGAGTCCTCTCTACCGCATACAAATAAAAAGTAAGAAACCCTTTGTTCGCAGAGGATTTCTTACTTTTTTTTATAAGATTAGAAGTGAAATTCAGTGACGTCAGGTCATCTCTTAAAAGCCCCAGCATACTGGGGATAGAGCTGTCTTATGCAGTCTGGGCAGATATCATGAGTGAATTGCAAAGAAAGCTGATGCTTTAAGAAATGTTCAATGGTGATCCATTCATCCTTGGGATTACGAATACATTTACAGGAAGCACAGATTGGGATTAGCTCAAAAGATGATGGTAAGGTTGAACGGAGGTTTATGATCTCCGGATGAAGAGGTTCTTCTTTATAGGGGCCCACATCATATAGTGAAATTATAAAAGTGGCTTCTGGGTGCGGATCTGAGAGAAATGGGTAGATCTCCAAACGGAAGATTCGTTTCCCTTTATTAGCGGTTTGTATGGAGAATTCGGAAGTATAAACCTGATGCTCTCTGCGGAGTATATATTTCACTGATTCATAAAGCTTGGCCCATTGATCGGGATCGACAATCACATCTTGCATGAGCTCTGAGTAATACGCGCCAATCCATTTCTTATTAGTAGAAAGACCATATTCATGACTAAAGGTCTTCCACCTGCTGTTGGTGAACTGGATAATCTCATGACTGTTGATTACCACCGCATTGTGCGGTAAAGCTTCAAGTGAATGGATAATGGAAGATGATAAGCATTTTGACAAAAGTCACCGCTCCCTCCTAGAGATCATTCAGGATGATAAGTTAACAAAGGGGGCCAGACGGTATTCTAACAGATACTTGTCACCTGAGTCGCCTCTTATCGTCACTCCAGCCATATGATATAATCGGATAATACATAACAATACTAATTATATACTTTTTTACGTTATTTTGCAATAGGTAATTACGTAAATAAGTAATTTATTTTTAGATGGAGGGCGATTCACCGATGCAGACCATATACGAACGTATAGAATACCTGATTAAGCAGAAAGGTTTGACCAAAAAATCATTCTGTGAGCAGTTAAATATCAGCACAGGTAATATGGGAGATTGGAAGCGGGGGAAGACTACTCCAGGAACACATAAGCTGATTGAGATCGGTGATTTTTTTCATGTTAGTCTGGACTGGCTCATTCTCGGCAAAGATACACCGGATACTGTACGAGAGAGCGGCGTAGACTATGATTTGAGTGATGTTCAGCTATCGGAAAGCCGAGTAGAAGAATTACTTCCAGCAGAAAAGAATTTTATCAAGGAATATATAGCTTTTGCTGAATATCGTAAACAGAAAATGGTCGACGAAGAATCTTAAAATCTGCATCTTTACTTTTGAGAAAAGTACATTTATAATAATGAATGTTGACCTCAAACAAATTTATGTTCTATGTTTAACACACCGCGCGGTAGTGGTGGAATGGCAGACACGCTATCTTGAGGGGGTAGTGGGTGTATACCCGTGGAGGTTCGAGTCCTCTCTACCGCATACAGAATGAAGAAAGAGGCCTTGCGATGCAAGGCTTCTTTTTTTGTTCAATCCTCAATCACACAACCTACTTCTTTACAAGCGGCACGCATAGATTGGCTTCGAATCCTTCATCATCCGGACCGGACTTTTCCGTGTATTGGATGTAAAAGACTCCATCAGGGTTGAACTTATAACCGGAATCCGGCAGCCATTCATTATGTATATAATTCCAGGTATGTTGAAAAGCCAACTGAGGGAATCCTTTTGCAGTAAATATAGCATAGGTAGACGCAGGAAGTTTCTTATGAACAAGGCCTTCAGGGATACAATCTAACTGCTCGACTTCAACACAAAGGAAAAAATCAATATCCCATGCGGTATGCTCCCACAGTTTAGGCACGGATGTACGGTTCTGAAATAGACCGAGATAACAACCGCTGCTTTGAACTTTTGTGGGTATAGCATCAAATTTTGCATCAATATCCAGCTCGCCAAAAACATATTCCCAAAGATTCGCGTATGGCTCCCCGGATGAGTTTACATTTGCCCAGCCAATAACATTTAGTTCGGGTATATCAAGCAGTTGAACAGTCACCGATTGTCCCTCCCAGCAAAAATATTTCAACAATATTATAAAATATTCCAAGAGATTAAAGGGTGCTGATATATAGCGATATTATGACGTTCTTTCTAGTTAAAAAGGATACTTTACCGCATAACAACAGGGGGCTGTGTGATGTGGTGAGTATCCTTTTTCTAATGAATTATTTTAAAAGCTTGGAGATATCGGATTCGATCTGCTGTGGAGTGGTTTTAGGAGCAAACCGTTTTAGAACACGGCCATCTTGGTCAACCAGAAACTTCGTAAAGTTCCATTTCACGCTTTTTGAGCCTAAGACACCAGGGGCTTCTTTGGATAAGTATTTGAATAATGGATGTGCTTCATCGCCTTTTACGTCAATCTTCTCGAACATAGGGAAGGTTACCCCATAATTAATCTCGCAGTATTCCGCAATTTCATCACTTTCGCCAGGCTCTTGTCCAGCAAATTGATTGCTTGGAAATCCTAAAACTTCGAACCCGCGGTCCTTGAATTTCTCGTACACTTCCTGAAGACCTTTATACTGGGGAGTAAATCCACATTTGCTGGCAGTATTCACAACCAGGAGTACTTTACCCTTGTACTTTGACAATGATTCCTCTTCACCCTTAAGAGTGTTGACCTCAAAATCATAAATACTCATGGATGACACCTCCATAGCTAATTTAAGTTTTTAACAATTTAATTGTACACTATTTATGGTCTGGAGCCAAATAAGAAAGTATTATGAATCATTCCTCATCATCGTTTCAAATCATACCTGTTGTTTAAAGTATAAAGTATGAGCATGACCAATACAGCTTGATGAAGGAGAAGATGACTCATGAAAGCATTATACACAGCAACTACAACAGTCCATGGCGGTCGTGAAGGCTCCATTGAATCCTCGGATGGCGTGTTAAAGCATAATCTAAGCATGCCTAAAGAGCTTGGAGGGCCGGGAGGTTCCGGTACCAATCCAGAGCAACTATTCTCGGCTGGTTATGGAGCGTGTTACGAGAGTGCACTAGCGAATATCGCCCGTAAAGAGGGCGTGAAACTCCATGACGTGGAGGTCACTTGTAATGTGTCCATTGGGAAGGATGACAGCGATGGAGGCTTTAGACTTGCTGTGAGAATGGATGTGAAGCTGCCAGGGATTGAACACGACAAAGCAGAGGAACTGGCGAAGAAGGCTCACGAATTCTGTCCTTACTCCAAAGCAACCAGAGGTAATATCGAGGTTGAATTAAAGATTGTTGATTAAATGTATCTGTATATATTTTATGGAAATAATGGCTAAATAGAGACGTAAATCATAAAAGAGTAATAAATAGCTGCCGTGTTAGGCGTCTTTGGTTGACATCACCCTTAAAATTCTTTAATATGTCTAAGTATCTGAGAATGTGCCTGCGTGTGCAATTTACAACCAAAAATTTAAATAATGGGTGATGAAGATGTCTTACAGACCGAATATTACGAATGTGACCAAAGCCAGCAGCAACGATAAGGAAGGATTGTACGAGTTCATTATCAAGCTTGCTGATGGAACGGAGTGCCGCGCGTTTTATCATCGGTTTCCGGAATGGAAAATGACGAACATCAGCCGCCTGCTTAAAACTCCATGTCCAATTTGCCGCAAAGATTTCATCTGCAAATGCATGGAGGCATTCACTGCTGATTTCGAAGGGCAAATGATCGGGGATCAATGGATTGAGAAAGCAATCGCAGAATAATTAAAGAACGGCACTTGATGGCGCGGGAGGTTATCCCGCGTTTTTGTTTACCCAAAAAAGCAGAAATTTACGCCTTTAAGACAGAGGGGGAGCCATGAACGAGGAACTGAACCTTATGAAAGATAAGTCCATCGTATTGATAGACGGAGTGTGTCATCTTTGCCAGGGGGTAGTTCGTTTCATTATCCCGCGTGACCCCGAGGCTAAATTTCTATTCGCACCTTTACAGAATGAGATTGCGGCAAAGCTAATGAAAGAGTCTGGACTTCAGCCTGGACAATTAAACACGGTGATTTTACTGGAGAACGGAGTGTATTATACAGAGTCGGCCGCTGTGCTAAGAATTGCCCGTAAATTGAGATTTCCTTGGCCTGCCGCATACGTGTTCATCTTAGTACCACGCTCATTGCGTAATGCCCTTTATCGGTATGTAGCTAAGAACCGCTATCGTTGGTTCGGACGTGATGAGCAGTGTATGCTCCCTACCCCAGAGATCAAACGGAGATTTTTGTAAACCATAATCTGGGAGAATGTTATAATGAAACTATAAATGGGGACAGTTTTTTCATATTATCACTAGGGGTGAACGAATAGTGAAACGGAAAGGGCTTCTGCTTTGTATAGTCATGTTGTTATCTTTAAGTATGATCGGTACGGCCTCAGCTGCCCCCAAGCTTCGCATTATGGTGAACAATTCAAGTGTGGATGTTGGTGTGCAAATCGTGTCGGGGAAGACGCTGGTTCCGCTGAAGGCTTTTGAAAGATTCAAGAATACTTCTATTCAATGGGATGCCAATACCAAGCAAGCTACGATTGCTAGAGATTCTATGAAGATTAAGCTTACGGTTGGCTCACGGACGGCTTGGAAGAACTCGGAGGCTGTACAACTGGATGTATCGGCCAAAATAGTGGATGGAAGAGTAGCGGTACCCCTGCGGTTTATTGCGGAGGCTCTTGGAGCGAGAGTAACAGTAGATGCTGCTTCGAATACAGTCTGGGTTCAGGAACGGGCCAATGCTAAACTTGTGCAGAATTATAATAGTAATGACTTAGTTGTTTCCCGCATAGCTGCTCTGCAATTCCCGGTTGAAGAAAGAGAACCCTCCAAATTGACGGGTGATAATGAAGCATTGTCTATGACGTATTATTTTCCTGAAGGCAGATCTGATGGTTATTTTATATTGTATGGACATTTCGTAAAGTATTATGAGATCAAGGATAATATTGTAAAAGTAGTTTGGGAAGCTGATCTGGATATGTCCAAGGAGGCTACAAATAAAGATTTTACCGCGATATTCGGTTACCCAGTTGCGAAGGAATATGGTAAAGCACCTGTTCTAGCTCCATCCTATGCCTCTTTTTATACGAGTGTTTGGGGAAGTCAGATTATTTATGGAATGGTTAATGCGGATGGAACTACTAAAGTTTCAGGACAGTCTCTGTACTGGGGGAATAATGAACCTTTTGTCGTAGCTATTCCCGGAGAGACTAAGCTTTAAGCAATATATAAGTCTTATAAATATGGAGATGAATGATGAACAAGGGGAAGCCTAAAGGTTTTATGCGTTTTGATTGGCCTTATCATTTTGTAACTATGCCGCTAGCGCTGATTATATTTGTATGGTCGGGAATTTATGTCGTTCAGGTGTTACGTGATGATGGTGCTCTAACAGTGCCCTTGCTATTATTTGGTTTATCTCTATGCCTATTATTTGCGATTACTCGAATTCGAATTTATGCCACAAAAAATCAGGATCGAGTAGTGAGGGTAGAGGAGCAGTTCCGGTATTTCCGATTGACAGGTGAAGTATTAAATCCAGAGCTTGAATTAGCTCAGATTATCGCGCTTCGGTATGCAGGAGATGAAGAGTTTCCGGCACTATGTCAGCGGGCGGTGAAGGAAAAGCTTAGTCCTGCCGATATCCGGTCTGCCATCAAGAATTGGCGTGAAGATACGATGAGAGTCTAAAAACCACTTGATGTGCGAAAAAACTTATTGCTGCCTTCTTATATATATGCTACTATAGCTGTAAATTAAAGGGATAGTAACGGAAGCACCGTTCAATGTACCGTATCCACGGTTATTGTCGGTGCTTTTTTGCTGTCTTTTTTTTGACAATATTTATGAATTTCTTGCGAAAGGAGAGAGGTTTTATGGCGGCAAGGATTGTACTCGCAGTGCGTGAAAGCCAATATATCGAACCATTGCTACACTATCTTCATCATAGTGAGTATGGAGAAATGCTGCGAATCACGGCTTTTAGTCGGCTGGATGCTTTTATCGATTTTATGAGGGGAGAGGATATGCCGGATGCTGTTGTAGGCGACGTTACTTTTATCGAGGCTTGGCTTGTGGAGGGAAGAACTAAGGTGCCTTGGGCAGTTTTGAGTGAGGAGGGAGCTTATCTTAGCAGGGGTTCTAAAAGCCTGGCTGGAGGCATCATGATTGCGAAATATCAGGCACTGCCTTCTCTGCTGGGAGCATTTATTCAACTATGTGAAGTGAAACGAGCTAGAGGTTCCTCTGTATTAGATGAAACGCTGCTGCTCGGTATCGTCTCCTCAAGCGGGAACACGGGCAAAACCACAGTAGCTATGAATATGGCTAAGCAGCTAGGTGAATTGGGGCTTTCGGTCTTTTATTTGAATCTTGAAAGTGTGGACAGCAGTGGATTATTTTTACGGCCCCCTGCAGGAAATACGCCTGGACTAGAGCGGCTCCTTTATGAAATCAAAGCCAGCCGGGATAAGGGTGGAGCCGATACGATTGATTTGGGGCAATACGTGATTAGGTATGATCACCTTCGAAGTGCTGCTTTTAGGCCAATTATTAATGTAAAAGAAATGCTGCAGATGACTACGCAGGATACGCTAGATTTGTTGGCGCTGTTGGTTGCGGAAAGAAATTTTGACGTAGTTATAATAGATACCGGCAGTATTGAAGAAGAACGTGCCAAAGCTGTGTTACATAAATGCGGAATTCTATTGTGGGTAGTTAGAAATGACGAGGTAAGCATTCATAAGACCATGAGATGGCTATCCCATTGCAATGCTCCTAATTCTGGTATGCCCAGCCAAGTGATGGACAAAAGTAGATTTGCCGTGAATTTTGCCGCAGAGGGTTTAGAGGTGTGGGCACCTCCGGAAGGAATTACCGTTGAAGGTGTACTTCCGTATATCCCATCTTGGACGCTGCAGCACCGTGAGGAGCTTTTTCTGAACTCACCACAATTCCAAAAGGAGATCTTACAGCTGTGCAAGCAGATTATAGAACCGTCGCTTCCGCAAGTATTCACTGGTAAGGGTTTACATGAATGAGGAAATGTTTAAGGCACTTCGCAGTGACATCCGGGCAGGATTAGATGTTACTTCTGCAGTTGGAAATCGTGAACTCACCCAATATATTGAAAGGACAATTTTGGACAGCGAAAATCTGCGTTATTTAACAGCACAGGAGAAACATGAGCTCGTGAAGAGATTGTTCGATTCTTTTCGAGGATTGGATGTACTCCAGCCCTTAGTGGATAATCCGGCGATCACTGAGATTATGATTAACAGCCATACTGAGATTTTTGTAGAAGAGGAGGGGCAGATTCGTCGTCTCCATTTGGAATTTGAGTCCAGCAGCAGGTTGGAGGATATTATCCAGACGGTTGTATCCGGTGTGAACCGGGTTGTAAATGATTCTTCTCCTATCGTTGACGCTCGGCTAAAAGACGGATCGCGTGTAAATATCGTGCTTCCGCCGGTAGCTCTGAAAGGCCCGGCGATGACCATTCGGAAATTTCCTGAAACACCGATGACGATGCAGGATTTAGTCCGTCGTGAAGCTTTAAGCTTGGAAGCCGCAGAGTTGCTGCAAATTTTAGTGGCTGCTAAATACAATATTTTTATTAGTGGCGGGACAGGCTCTGGAAAGACTACTTTTCTTAATGCATTATCTCAGTATATCCCCCCACAGGAGAGGGTCATTACGATAGAGGATTCCGCTGAACTGCAGATTGTAACCGTGCCGAACCTTGTTTCACTGGAGACCAGGAATGCTAACACGGAAGGTAGAGGGGAGATTTCCATCCGAGATTTGATTCGTTCTTCTCTGCGAATGCGCCCTAACCGGATTGTTGTGGGGGAGGTACGGGGAGCGGAATGTCTCGATATGCTGCAGGCTATGAACACCGGACACGATGGAAGCTTGTCTTCCGGCCATAGTAACAGCGCACACGATATGGTCAGTCGACTGGAGACGATGGTGCTAAGTGCTGCGGAGCTTCCGGTAGCTGTTGTTCGCCAGCAAATTTCATCGGCAATTGATATCTTCGTACACTTATCACGTCTCCGTGATCGTTCCAGGCGGGTGATGGAGATCAGTGAGGTTGCGGGGTTGAAAGACGGGGAAGTGATCTTGAATCCCTTATATGAATTTCAAGAAGCTGGTGAACGAGAGGGAAGGGTGCAAGGGGGGCTGCTTCCCTGTGGTAACCCATTGTTGCATACAACGAAGCTTAGGATGGCTGGTGTAAACTCCTATCCATTGGCTCAATAGAGATTCAAAATTCCAGAAGGGGGGGAGGTCATGCTTAAGTTTAAATTTGTTGCTGCAAAGCCTGTAGAAGCGGATCCTGACGGTCCTTCGTTATTACCAGATTATAAGGTATACGAATTGACCTTGCTGCAGAGGATTCTGACCCTTACTGCAGGTGGACTGCTGATGTATGGAATTGGATATCTTTTTTATCATCATTGGCTGCTGTCGTTGCTGCTTATGCCTGGCGGAGCTTATGCCCCGCATATGCTGCGTAACTATCTACTGAAAAGACGTCGAAATGCACTGAATTTACAATTTAAGCAGACGTTATTTTCGCTGTCTTCCTCCCTTTCAGCTGGGCGTTCGGTGGAGAATGCATTCCGAGAGGCGGTTCAGGATTTACGTATGCTCGACCCGGAGGGAAGCAGTGATATGATCTCCGAGTTAAACATTATCTGTGCACGCATGGAATATGGACAGCCTGTGGAAGAAGCGCTGCGGAACTTTAGTGAAAGAGCGGGAATGGAGGACATCGAGCGATTCGCGGATGTGTTCTCGGTCTGTAAGCGTACTGGTGGTGATCTTGTAGAAGTGGTGCGCCGTACATCAACGATTATCGGTGAGAAGCTGGATATTCAGCAGGATATTGCTGTAAGTATTGCTCAGAAGAAATTTGAGGCTAAGGCACTGCTTATAGCTCCGCTGATCATGGTGATGTTTATGAGTTTGACGGCTGGAGAATATATGGAGCCTATGTATACAGGAGCGGGTATAGCCATATCGACATTAGCGCTTGTTGCTTTATTCCTATGTTATCTCTGGACTACTAAAATAATGGACATTCCACTGTGAAGGGGGTGAAATCATGCGCTGGCTATGTGCGGTGGTTACTGTTATTTTGCTGATAGTCTGGGTTCTACTGCGAATTCAATGCGGCAACAGATATGTCGCGTTACGCAGTCTTCCTATGGAAGGATTACGGCTTCGGAAGTTAGGCGAACCGTTATTACTGCTTATTGATAAGAGTGGTATCGCCAGTCGGTTTCCCTCACTGTTATTCAGAATTCAGCGTTCTCTACAGCGCAGTTATGGGATGCGTTATAGCGCAGAGCGGACCCTGCTGTTCATGGGTGAGATGCTAAGTTACAGCTGGCTGTTGCTTGTAGGTGGAAGCTTGACTACAGCATTTAGTGGCGAACAGGCAGGTATGATATTGGGTGTGTTTTTGGCAATTGCTCTACCAACCGCTATGGTTAGTGATCTGCACAAAAAGGTGAGAGTTAGGGAGCAGAATATTATGCTCGAATTGCCAGAGCTGCTGAACAGTATTGTGTTGTTGGTTGGCGCAGGAGAGACCGTGCAACGAGCTATTATTCGCTGTGTGGAAAGCCACCGGGGGGATACGAATCATCCTCTGTATAAGGAGCTAATGACTATGACTAGTGAATGGGAGGGCGGATATTCTTTCCAGCAGGCGTTTGAAAATTTCAGCAAGAGATGCGCTGTACAGGAGGTATCGGTATTCACAACGACAGTTTTGCTGAATTATCGCAGAGGTGGAGCGGATTTTGTGCTATCCCTACGTGATCTGTCGCGGATGTTGTGGGATAAACGAAAGGCACTTAGCCGGACGCGCGGAGAGCAAGCATCCTCTAAATTAGTTTTTCCGATGGTAGTTATCTTTTTAATAGTAATTGTACTGGTGGGAACGCCAGCATTTTTGATGTTAAAAATGTAGGAGGCTGAAGCTGATGGTATCAACAATGTTGGACAGTATGAAGAGCTTTTGGGAAGACGAGGAAGGTTTAGGAACTTTGGAGATGATTTTGATTATTGCTGTCTTGATTGCAGTTGTTCTTTTGTTTAAGGACAAAATTCAAGAGGTAGTAGAAGCCTTAATTAAAACGGCGGGTGAAAAGAGTCAGGAAGTATTCGATTGAACAAGTTTAAGGGTGATCAAGGCAGTTTTACTATTGAAGCGTCACTTCTGTTGCCGATCGTCATGTTTATTACGATGCTTCTTTTGTTTTTTTGCTTGTATAGCTATCAGAAGTCCATGCTGTTGCAAGTGGCCTCAGGAGCTACTGAGCGGGCGGCTTACAACTGGGACAACAGTCACAAGGAGGTCTCTGGTTCTTACATGGCTGGTGAGTATGACTCCCTTTATTGGAGAATTGGGGATGATGCCTTGTTAGCCTCATTATTTGGTGGAGAAGCTGGCAGTGCTGGCGTGACAATAGAGTTGCCCGGTGAATTATCAGAGAAGAGTGAATTGCCAGTGCTTAAACTGGGCCAATCGTCTACTATGATTCCGGACAATATGCCAGGAACTATGCGTTATGCTCACAGCCTTACAGGACGGAGAGTAAAGGCCGAGTTAAATCGTCTACTGAGCTTGCCTGTGCTTGATAGCATTCTATCGGATGAAGCTAACCCAACTGTTGAAGCCCAGTCTATCATTGTCGAGCCTGTTGAGTTTATTCGTACGGTCGACCTGATGCGTTATTTTGGAGCTAAATTTAAAGGGGGCTCTGAGGGTAGTGGATCTGCAGTTTACATGGATAAGAAGGATGCTTCTGCTATGCTGACCAAGCTTCAGGATAAGTAAAATCTCTGTTCAAGGGAGGGGGTTTTAATGAAAAGTATAATTACGGGTTGTCCTGCTAAGGGCAAAACAGAAGGCTCAGTTACAATTTTTCTAATCATGGTGCTGGCTTTCGTCTTTCTATTTACTGCTGTGCTGATTGATTATGCGCGAATCGCTGCGTTCAACGTTCAGGAGGAACGATTGGCGAGAGCCAGTATCCGCTCTGTTATGTCTTCATATCATGTTGAATTGCGTGAGAGATACGGTTTATTTGCATTCGGTGATAGTGATGGTGATATGCTGCTGTCCAAAGTGCTCAATGAAAATTTGCATAAAAGTGGGCGGGGGGATACGTTCAATCTCTTACCCTTTGCACTGGAATCCTCCTCTTTGGAATGGAGCCGACCGCTGGGAAGTTATGATGTTTTTCGTCATCAAATACTGGAAGAGATGAAATATAAGGCTCCGGTTGATTTCGCCTTGGAGCTGGCAGGTAAATTCAAGCCGCTGTCGGGCGTAATGGCAGAGGCCTCAAGAGCTACTGAATTACTTAGTAAGCTGCAACCTTTATATGATGAACGTGAAGAGAATTTGGATCTAATGTTAGAGCGGAGAAGCCAAGCGGCGGAGAGTGGAAGAAGAGTACTGCTATGGATTATGAATCCGCCCGGAGATTCTATCTCGGCCCATTTGCTCGGAAGCATGCAAGCAGCCGCGGATATACCAGCACAGTATAGTGACTATCTTGGGAAATATTACGAAGATCTATATCGTGATAGTAAAAAGCCTGCAAAGTACACTTATCAGTTGGCACTTTATCAGAGCCGAACTTCAGAGATGTTGTCGCGGCTCCCATCCTTATTAACAACCTTTCATGAAGAACATGGACAATCAATGGAGGAAGCGAAGGATGCGTTAAACAAAGCGCAGCAATTGAATGACCGGATGAGAGATGTTTTGGCAGCTTCCCGAATAAGTGGCGTAAATCTGGCAGACGATCCTGCTAAGGACTGGGATATTCCGGGAAACTCGGGGGAAATAAGCGCTGAGCCACTTAAAAAGCTGCATGAACAGGAAGATGCCTTGATCCTCTCTTCGGCTGACATTAGTAGTATGGAGAATGGTTTATTTATGCAGCAAAGTGCGTACGAGTCCATTGAACCGACGGTAACAGGATTATCAGGAGTGTTGCATGAAGCTTTGGGAGTCAACGGCGATTCCTACCAAATGATTTCCTCTGTTCTAGGGGCTTCGCATGTAGTGGACAACTATTATAAAAAATACGGTAAGAAGGGAAGTGTTATCGCTAGTGATTTGGCTTTTCTTGAAGAGCATCGCAGCTCGGATAAAGCACGTAAGCAAGTAGAGTGGGAAGCCAAATCCAAGCTGGGCGAGGTTAGAGCACTGCTGGACAAAATTAGAATGCTAGGTAGCGGAGCGGCAGCCTCGATGGAACGTTATCAAATCCTTCATCAATTTTATGAGGACAATGTTTCATTTAATAACGGATTGGAGTCTCAATCCTCTGATAAATCTGAAGTATCCTCAGATCCCTATGCTGCTGGAAGCTCGGCGATGAAGGATATTGACGGGATTTATGCAGCAATGAGTGGCATTATGGGGGGCGCTAGAGACAGGCTTTTTCAAACGGAGTATTCCGCGCTTTATTTTCAGCATTTTGATGTTTCAAAGTTAGCTAGTCTGGCACTGAATTCTCTGGAAGACACTAGTGAGCTCACAGATCAGCTTGATCCTCGCGCTCAGGAGCTGGAATACATTTTATACGGATTTCATAATCCCGCAGGGAATGTGGCCGCAGCCTATGCCGAAATATTCGCGATGAGGTTGTCCATTCGCACAATGGAAGGATTTATAGAGAAGGCAACCTTGGGAAATCCACTGGCTGTTCTAGCGGCGGCACTGTTGTATGGAATCCAGCATGCCATTCAGGATATGTTGCAGCTTTGTGAGAAGGATGCGATTCCTTTATCCAAATATATGCCGGCGCAGCTGACTTACCGTGATCATCTGCGACTGTTCATGATAATGCATGGAGGCGGGGAAGTGCAGCTATCGCGGATGCTGGCTCTAATTCAACTGAACACAGGAATAAATCCAGCGGAAAGAAACACCTATGTATCATCGGACATTAAGCTCCAAATGCAGTTATGGTTTCTGCCAGGTGTAGTTAAAATGTTGAATTACACTGCTGGTTTTCCGGGAGAGGTACAAGGGAATAAGTATCTGAGGGCAGTAAAAGCTGATTATTCTTATTAGCGGGAGGTTGGTAAGGAGATGGGGGATGGGTATGGGTATGGAATCAGAGGGGAGGACAAGGAAGAAGGTAGCATGGTAGTAGAAGCGTCGATGGTTCTTCCGTTCTTCCTACTATTCGTCCTGTTCCTGATTTCTATCGTACAGATGACCTTGTATTCGACAGCTTTGCAAAGTACAGCATCAGACACTGTAAAGTCTATCTCAACTCATATGTATCCTGCGGCTTTGGCGGTGCAGAAATGGGGAACATCCAGCGAAGTAAGTGATGATTCAGGAGGGGATGACAGTGATCATTCTGCTGGCCTGAATTGGACTATTCCTCGCTTGTCACTTACTGATTGGGGCGATAGTTATGCTGAGTCTTTACCCAAGCCGTTAAATGAGTGGGTTATGTCGGCTTTAGAAAGTGGTGAGGGACCGTTGCAGAAGTTTCAGGCAGAGACTAGTGAAAGTGTACTTGATCTTGCGATCAAACCTTTATTGAAACCATACCTGACATCAGATTTACTGGATTATGAGCGAATTCATGTATCTAATGTTATGGTGCCGGAGCTAAAAGAGGGTACTCGTCCCTACCTTGGGCTAGTGGTTAGTTATAAGCTGCCGATGAAGGTCCCCTTTCTAAACCAAAGTATTGTTTTAGAAGCAAGTGCTGTTGAACGCCTCTGGATCGGGGATACGGGAGAAGGCATAGCCAAGGAGGGGAACGGTACTGGCCAACCAGATGAATTTATTGAAATCTTAGAAAAGCCGAACCCGGCTGTAGCGAATAAGCAAGGCAAGGTTCGTGCCAGAATACCGCCGAATGCTTCTGCCAGCTTGTCAGTCTTTTATAAGAGCGGGGGCAGTACTGCTAAATATTTAGGCTGGAAACAAGCGGATGCAGATGGATATATCGAGTGGGAATGGAAAATTGGTGTAAATACCACACCGGGCTCGTGGCCGTTTGTTATACAACTGGATGATGGTAGATCTGTTGAGGTTATGTTCACAGTAGTGAAGTGAAAGGGTGGAAAAAGGAGTGTAATAAATGGCAGAGTGGACATTTTGGGGATGTCTACCGTTTTTAGTAGCGGCACTGATTACAGATTTGAAGTCGATGAGAATACCAAACTGGATCACCTTGTCAGGCTTGCTCACCGGTCTGCTTGCACAAGGGGTGATCAATAGCTGGCATGGACTGCTGAGGGCTTTCGGGGGAGCTGCTGTAGGATTTACAGTCCTTCTGATCATGCATTTAATAGGGGCGGTTGGCGCGGGGGATGTTAAGCTTTTTGCTGGAATCGGAGCGTGGACAGGGATGTTGTTTACGCTGCAAGTCGTCATGTACTCCGTACTATTTGGTGCTTTAATAGGCTGGTTAATTGTTTTAAAGAGACGGGAGGCGGTCAGTCGTTCGCGTAAGATCATCAGCAGAATTTCTGGATTTATTTTATGGAAGAGCCCGTTTCTATTAAAAAATAACGATAGTGAACTGTTGAAATTTCCCTTCATGCTGGCAGTAATTCCTGGTTCCATATGCGCTTATCTATACTTTTAGTTCGGGAGGTGATGTTTGTTGTTCGGATTAACCCGTGATTTTATACAACAGGATGGTATATATATGATCCTTGGTGAACCCGAAGGAATACACGCGGAGAAGCTTAATTTGATTCAGGCGCGCATGCTGATGAACACCGACATTCCTCATCATTTGAGGCTGATACTTAGAGAAATAGATATGAAGGTTACTATGGAATACGCTGTTTTACGCAAAAAAATGCTTAGTCATCTACTCAAAGGAGAGAAGCTAAGTATGAGCTCGTTTTTCGGGTTATTGCTGCAAATTGCCCAAGGCATGGAAGATGGCAGGTTATATATGCTGCGGGCGGAACAGTATGCTTTGCATGCAGATTACATTTTTATTGAAGGGTCGTTACAGAGCGGTAAAGTATACCTGACCTACATACCCATTCACGAGAATAAGTCTGGTTCAAAGCTTGGTGAGTCACTCAAGTCACTAATCATGGTGTTAATGGCATCTATCACAGAGCTTACTGGCAGTGGTGTGCAAAGACTATTGCAATATTGCAGTGAAGAGGGATTTACTCCAGCTGGCTTAAAGATTCTTCTATCAGAGTTGCTGACAGAAAGAGACCCTGTTACACCTGAAAGACAGCTTCATGAAGGCGTAAAAGAATATCTAGTGAAGGAGGCAGCAGCTCCACCATTAAGAAAAACATATGAGCACCACGAAGATAAGGGATTAGAGCTGCAGCCGACTGCTATTCCTTGGATCAGCAGCTATCCTAATCTTAAGATAAAAGAGGAGGAGAGCGTGTCTCTAAGCTTGGAGGATGAGCAGGTAACAAATCCACAAGCCTCAAGCTCAAGAACCTATATAGTGTTAGGGTGTCTATTAGGCGATGCACTACTGTGGAAGTTTCTATATTTGGATAGTCCAAAGCCGTTATGGCTTGCCGTCTGTGGAGTTGTGACGATTGTATTGGCTGTTTTAAGCTGGATGGTTTGGAGCGGAAGGTTAAAGCTTGGTAAAGAAGATGATGATAGTCTGAGTGAAGATTCTGAAGATACTAACTGTAATCCGAGTCGGAAAGAATTGGAGTGGAATTTTGGCAGGAACCCTGTGACTTCTACGCGTCCTCCAGCAACAATCCCAAAGGTAACTCCGCAATTCTCAGATTCAGCAGCTAACGTTCCGGCAACCCGTCATGAATCACTAGCAGAGGAACATTGTTCTGTTAAAGCACAAGAAGCCATAGCGCCAACAACTTTATTATCACAGGAGAAACCGCCTGAGCAAGGACGACAAATCGAAAAGCTGGATCAGAGTATTCCTTATCTCCAAAGAAGCGGTGAGGAGGGTGAAGAGGCGGAAATGATCGAGTTAAATCGAACTAGCTTCATTATCGGCCGATCGGCAGAGGTGGCTCAATATGTGGAAAGATCAGAAGGAGCCTCTAGAGTACACGCTGAAATATCTAGAAGCACCAGCGGATATATTCTGAAGGATCTTGACTCCAGAAATGGAACGCTTTTTCAAGGTGAAGGCATGGTCCCGTATAAAGAGTATCCACTAACAGAGGGGACCACATTTAAAATTATAAAAGGAAGCTACACATTTCATACAGCATGAAGGTGAGTTCTAACGATGAATGTGGCTCTACAATTTTTGTTTTTTCAAATCTTCTAAAGCGACTTGAAGTGTAGGGAAGGTAAAGTCAAAGCCATGATTTAATGCCGCTGCGGGCAGGACGCGCTGACCTTTGAGTAGGATTTCGGATAATTCCCCGACTGCTGTTTTTAACAGGAAGGCTGGCAAAGGGAACCAGTGCGGCCGTTTGTAGACTTTGCCAATCGTTCTGCCGAACTCTTCGTTCGTTACCGGATGTGGAGCAGTCGCATTAACAGGTCCGTTAATCGTTGGATTTTGCGTACAGAAATCAATTAGACGCACAATATCCGTCAGATGGATCCAAGAGAGCCACTGCTTTCCAGAGCCAATGTTGCCGCCACAACCTAATAAATAAGGCAGCTTCATTTTGGGGAATGCTCCGCTCTCATTGCCGAGCACAACTCCGGTACGCAGCTTGACCACGCGGATATCATGGTAGGTTTCATCTGAAGCCTCTTCCCATGTCTTAACTACTTCTGAAGGGAAATCCATGACCTGGGCTGGTGAGGATTCACTAAAAGTATCCTCTAAAGAGGTACCGTAAATCGCTACGGCGGAAGCCTGAATGATTGCGGAAGGCTTTTGCTTCATTTGATCTACTAACTTAGCTGCTGCGGAAACGGTTGCAAGTCGGGACTGCATAATCGCTTTTTTGCCACTTGGACTCCAGCGCTGGCTAAGGGAAGCTCCGGCGAGATTAATTAGGGCAGCTGCATTTTCCACTGGATCGGGATTAGAACTTAGACTGTCCCAGGTGTGGTAACTCAGCTTAGGATGAATTGTTGTTGCGTCTTTTGGTAAATTCCGACCTACAATAGCAACTTCATTACCTGCTTGCAGCCAGTATTTTGCTAGTTCGCTACCTATAAAACCGGTGCCGCCACATATCACATATTTCAAAGGAGGGCCTCCGTTCTAAATCGTACAATTCATTAAAAATTACTTAAACAAATGCTGGTAAGCAGAGTAATCGATTTTATTCTTTTCGAGAAAATTGACAAGAAAACGGTTATCGCGCCGCGGTGTGGCAACTATGTAACCTTTAATGCAGTGATCGCGAGTAACTTCTTTTGCATTGCTCTCGACGGCGATTTTTCCGATCTCGGCAGCAATAGAATGCTTCGCAATATCACGAAATGGCCCAGGTACAGGCTGAACAAGCTGGTCCAAAAAGGCTTTTGTTTCGTCACTCCAGAGCGGGCGGCTACGTTCCACCCAGTAATTTTGCCAGTCTAGCTTTGACTTTCCATCAGCTTTGGGCAGGACCTTTAGGAATTTGCGGAACATAAAAAAACCGCCGATACACATGGAACCAAGCAGCATAAATGTCCAGAAAGCGATAGAGTTCATAAACCAATTGCTCGGTGTGGATAATAAACCAAGTCCTGATTGGATAAACATGCATACACCACCTTTTGGCAATGAGGATTCTCACACGAATTATTCTCATATTAAAGTATAGCTTATTTCCAAAGTTTTGCGAAGCAGAACCCGGCATATTGGCCTCGTCTAGATTTATTTTTCCGATCACGGTAGAATAGGGGTTAATTCGTGAAGGAAAGAGGGAAGAAGTATGCTGAAAATAGGTTCACACGTGTCTTGCTCGGACAAGGGTCTTTTGACCGCAGCAAATGAAGCAAATGAGTATGGTTCCAGCTCGTTTATGATATATACAGGAGCGCCGCAGAATACGCGCCGCAAGCCGATTGATGCCATGTATCCCAACGAAGGGAAGCAGGTTATGAAAGAGAATGGTGTAGAGGAGATTGTTGTCCATGCACCTTACATTATTAATCTCGCTTCCTATAAAGAGAATACGTATCAACTGGCTGTTGATTTCCTGCAAGAGGAAATTCGCCGTACCCATGCACTTGAGGTCAAGCATATTGTATTACATCCAGGTGCGTTCACTGATAAAGATGCTGAATATGGTATTCAGCGGATTGCAGATGGCCTGAATGAGGTGCTTGGAGGCACGAACGAAACGGAAGTGCATATCGCTTTAGAAACTATGGCTGGTAAGGGAACAGAGATCGGCCGCAGTTTTGAAGAAATCGCTTCTATTATTGCTAAGGTCGAACATAACGAACGTCTATCGGTCTGTCTTGATACTTGCCACATTCATGATGCTGGTTATGATATCGTTAATGATTTGGACGGTGTTCTCAACAAATTTGATGAGACTATCGGATTGAACCGTCTTGGTGTAATCCACATTAATGACAGTAAAAATCCATGTGGCGCTCGCAAAGACCGTCACACGCCAATTGGCTCGGGTTGGATTGGGTTTGATACGATTAACAAAATCGTACACCATGAAAAGCTGGAAGGTCTGCCTTTCATTCTGGAGACCCCATGGATTGGTAAAGATGCTAAGACACAACGTCCGATGTATGAGGTGGAGATCGCTTTGCTGCGTGGTAACGTAGCTGAACGCTTTGGACCGGAATTCGTGCAGGATGTTGAAACATTACGTGAATTTTTTGCCAAGCAGGAGATTGATTCCCGTCAATATGTACTTAATGTCTGGGAGCTGCTGAAGAACGATGCCAAAGCTAAAAAAGCTGATCCACGTGAACCACTGGAGCGTCTGTACGATGAAGTTGTCGCTGCCCAGTTGTTCCCGCAACTAAGCGAGGAAGCTATTAATCATCGTTTAATTGCTTGGTTAGCAGGCAATTAAGTGCTCGTGAACGCTTAAGCTATACTTCAGATTGCGTATGTAGATGAGAGGATGGGAAGAGGGTCATGGAATTACACGTAAAAAGAAACAATTCGTCAGGTGTCGAGCATTATTCCAACCGGGCACGTATGCTCATTTCCTGTCCTGACGGACCGGGAATTGTGGCGGCTGTATCACACTTTCTGTATCAGCATGGCGCAAATATTGTGCAGTCGGATCAGTATACGATGGATCCAGATGGTGGAATGTTCTTTATGAGAGTCGAGTTTGACCTACCTGAATTAGGCGATCGTCTGGAAGAGATTCGCTCTCAATTTGGCGGAGTGGCGGAGCGTTTTAAGATGGACTGGAAGATTTTTAATGTTCGTCATAAGAAGAAACTTGCCATATTCGTCTCTAAAGAAGACCATTGTCTTGTTGAACTGCTCTGGCAGTGGCAAGCGGGCGATCTCGATGCCGATATTGCCCTCGTCGTTAGTAACCATTTGGATATGAAATCTTATGTCGAGTCGTTTGGCATTCCATTTCATCATATTCCAGTCACAGCGGATACTAAGGATGAAGCAGAAAAACGCCAGTTAGCGGTCATCGGAGACGATATCGATGTGATTATATTGGCACGGTATATGCAGATTATCTCGCCGTCCTTTATTGAGCATTATCGCCATCAGATTATTAATATTCACCACTCTTTCCTGCCTGCCTTTATTGGCGGCAATCCATACGCCCAAGCGTACCAACGTGGGGTGAAAATTATCGGGGCAACCGCTCACTATGTTACTGAAGAACTAGATGGTGGACCGATTATTGAACAGGATGTGCAGCGGGTAAGCCACAGTGATGATGTTATTGAGCTGAAACGGATTGGGCGTACCATTGAACGTGTTGTTCTGGCTCGTGCGGTGAAATGGCATATCGAGGACCGGATTCTCGTCCATCAGAACAAAACTGTAGTATTTAAATAAAGGTATTCTCCGGTGAAAGCAACGGTTATGCCCGAGGGCTTTCACCGGAACCCTTTAATTTAATAGTTCACTAAATCTCTATCAGGTAAAAAAGCATTTTACCAGCAGCTTGGCTATTTATGCCAAGGTGCTTTTTGTCGTTCTCAAAAATCATGTAGTTAAGGAGGTGGAAGGTTTGGCGTTACAGCGGGGACGTTTGTTAAAACGTAATTATTTTTTCGCAAGTCTCATTTTGATTACTGGATTCGGGGGATTGCTAGGTTATGATTTCTATTTCAAGCCCTACGTGCTTTCCCAAACCGTGGTCAAAGTTAAGGTGGGAGCTGGGGAATCTCTACCTAAAAATTATGAGCTGAAAGCAAGTGATTTGTATCTGGATTCTGTTCAGACCAAGGATATACCCTCTGGTGTAATTACGGAAATCGCACAAGTGGAGCACAAAATTACGAATGTAAATCTGACTAACGGTAGTATTTTGACAGCATCACTGGTGGATGTTAGTGATTTAGAGCCTTTGCAGGATGAAGGTATATTTCCTATTCCGAAGGAGGCTATTTATGCCATCAATGGTTCGTTGCGAAGCCGGGATAAGGTAGACATTTATCTTGTAGAAGGTGAGCGAGAGAAGCAGCGAGAGGCGCTTGGTTCAAATACAGTTAAAAAAGAAAACGAGGAACAGGTGAAAAAACAAAGCTTGCTTAGCGATCCTGCTAAAGAGATCTTTTTATCTGGAGTTACCGTGAACTATGTGCGAACAGAAGACAATAATGATGTACAGGATTCTGAGAAAGGCAACAACAATAACCGATTCACTTCTACTGGCAAGGTGGCGACACCAGAATTGAAGCTGAAGAAAAGTGAGGGTCAACGGTTAGGGCAATTTTTGGAGCAGGGCAAAAAACTGTGGATCGTACGGGTAGAGTAGGGGGAGATTGCCTTGAAAATATTTAGTCTGGGCATAGATCAGTTAACGATTAATGATATCAAAAACGCGGGATTTAATGTAGTTACACAAAACGTGTATCCCGATCCGGCGCATACCGAAGGTCATATGTTAATGGTTACTAGTGACCAGGTATCTGTTCAAGCGCTTAGCGAGCTGCGATACAAATATCCAAGCTCTATGATCCTGTATTTATATCTGCAAAAGGGAATTCGCGGCTATCAAGCTGTGCATATGTTATGTGAAAGCTTAGGTCTATATTTTATTCCTCCTCGTTCTACCTCGTCAGCAGTGATAGAGAAGATTCGTTTTATCCTGGAAGAGGATGGCGAGGAACGGAGCAATTTGGTTGGCTTTTTTGGCTCAGGTCCAGGCATTGGCTGCACGAGTGTGGCGAAGCTGTTCGCAAGACGAATTGCTGCGGCAGGTCTACGTGTTCTTGTACTTGGTTTGGATTTATATGACCCCGGGTATGACCGCAAAGCGACGATAAGTCTAGACAAACTGCGCCCCAAGCTTACAGGGAAGATGATTCATGATGAAGATTTCGAGCAATTGATTAGGCAGGATGGCTATTTGTATCTACCGGGGAATTACGACTACTTGAGTGTCCAGGATTATCTGGAGGAAGAGATCGAATATTTCTTGGCTAGAGCTGGAGCAAATGCGGATGTGGTTATTGCTGATTTCGGTTCAATTCCCGAGAGTGCTGCGTGGTATGTCGGTATGCAAAAGTCGTCGTTACGCATGATTGTCACTCATCCTAAACATGAACACAGATTAGAACCTCTATTCGAGCTTGCGGGGCATATAGATCTGCGTCCGCATGATTTCCAGCTGATCATTAACCGCAGTAATGTGGAGGAAATATCTTCGTCCAAAAATATGGCCCTTAGATTTGGCACTGAAATCTTGCTGGAGTTACCGTATTACCAGCCCTTGCAGGAAAGCTTGCCTCTAGGCAAAAAAGAGCTACAGCATGTGGATGATAAGGTACATTCTCTATTGGTGTCGATGGGATTAGCGCCAGAGGCCAAAAAGAAAGGGATATTTCTATGATTGAAACTCTCGCGAGTCGTCCACTCTTTTCTCTAAAACAAAGCGTGCTGCGCACTAGCAAACCGGGCAAGGAAGATTTTTATGCTTTTTTACAAAAAATGAAAACCGAGATGAACGAAGGGTTAGAACGTGAGGATGACGCTTACTTCGAGCTAAATGCAAAGGCATTAATTGGCGATCCGCAGGCAGTTAGCTTTTTTATGAATGAGATTGAGAAGTACTTACGAAAAACACCTTTTACTGGAAAGGTTCCAGAAGCGTACCGAACGGCGGCAGAGGCCCTGTATCACGAGTGGAAGGGTTTTGGACCAGCGTATCGTTGGTTTACTGATCGTGCATACAGCGAGTCAACCGGATTACAAATGATTGGGAAGCAAATTTTTTATAACCATAAAGGTGAGTTTATAGCTTACCCGTATGAGATGCCTTCACTGGATCGGGTGGAGCAGCTGAAGCGTTCCTTGCTAAAAAGTGATCCCAATAAAAAGCTGAACAAGGATAATCCTTCGGTGGAGTTCAAAATGGATGATCCGCTCTGGCCAGGTAGATTTATTCGGCTTGCGATTTGGGTATCACCTAGGGTCTGGGAGGGTTTTACTACGATATCACTGCGGCGACAGGTTGTGGAATTTCTGGATTTGGAGGATCAAGCGGGTACGGAATGTATTCCTGCCGAGGCGGTTGAGTTCATTCGGGCGTTATCGTCCACGTTTCGCAATACCATTATTGCGGGTGCTGTAGGGTCAGGAAAAACAACCTTTGCCAATACGATCGTTGGTGAGCAACTGCTTGGCTCTTCATCCTGCATGGGAGTAGTGATGATAGAGAAACATCCGGAATCCATTTTACCGTATCAAATTAAAGGGCATCGAATTATTCCAATTCAAGCTGCGAATGAGGAACTGATGGAGGTGGGAGTAGAGTCGCTGCGGCATGACCCAAATATTTTGTATATGACAGAGATGCGTTATAACGAGTGGGAATTTTATTTGTGGAGTGGGGAAAAAGGATACGACGGGATCACCGGAACCTTCCACACCGTGGATTCGGAGGACATTCCTTATCAAGGTGCGTTTGCTGTGTCGACAAGAATTGGCGGGAGTCTAAAGGGGCATTTGATTTCTGCGCTGAAATCATGCGAGCTGGTGTTTATTTTGGAGAGTGTCCCGAACGGGAAGAAGCGGCTGGCGCGAATATCAGAAATCTTTTACGAAGAGGATAGAAATTCAGTGTTTGCTAATGATCTTATGCGCTGGGAGCCGGAGGAAATGTGTTGGTCTTATAATGACAAGCTGACGAAAAATCTGATGCTGAAAATGACTAAGAAAAATGCACAAGCTACGCGGATTCTCCAAAAAGAGCTGGGACGACTTGCTTCAACAAAACCAATGGATCAGCCGCTTAAAGAAAGCTTGAAATCTAAGATAGTACTTAATGAGTGAGGAGGTGCAGATATGGATTTACTATTTTATATTTTTCGTTTTGTTCTTCATTTATGGATTGTGTGGGGACTGTGGTTACTCACCAAACTGCTCATCGAAAGGCATTTACGGCAGGTAGTCCAGAAATTCGATTTTCGAATTAAACATAAGATGAGCATTTTTGGAAAAAGAGTTAGCTCGGTTAAAAAAAGGCTGTGGCTCTACCGCCATCTGGACAAGCTTCTGTATTTCGTACACCGGAAGTATGAACCGGGTATTAGCGTTATGCGTTTTGTTATGCGTACAGCCATTTTGTTTATTGCGGTTTTCTTATCAGGACTACTGACACTTAGTGAGCTCCCTGGAAAGTTGAGTTTTAACAATCCTTTTTTGGAGGGGATTACTTTTAATGAAGGACAGCCGATTCAGGGGGCGTGGAGATTTCCGCTTTTTATAGCTGTAATATCTGCGACGATTCCTTATTTTCGTATGAGATACATCTATGCACAGCGGAAGGTACATGGAAGCTACGATCTCCTCGATGTAGTCAAAATCTCCACCAAATTCACACATTTGTCGGTAGATTCGATTCTTGATCGTACAGCGGATTTTCTAACAGATAAAAATGTACTAAAGAGTCCTCTGAAGCTGCTTGGTGCCGCATTTTCTAATTACAGTAATGAGAAGGAGCTTGTTGAGGAGGCAGGGAGATTCTCCAGTGCGATTGGCACCACCTTCGCCTTAGAGTTTATATCAGATCTGCTCTATGCCGAGAAGGAGGGAACCCGTTATTTAAAAAGCTCGCTAATGCTGTTGAATCGTTCTATGGAGCAGCAGAGAGAGACGATTTTAACTGTAAAAGCAGGAAGCAGAGATGCGATCAGCCTTGGCTTATATGGGAATCTTCTGGTGCTGGTATCTACGGTTGGTACCTTTATGTATATGCTGAAGCCCGATATCTATTTTCAACTGCAGTTCGAAACTACGGTAGGTCTTTCCTTTTTGATGGTGATCGTCTCCGGCCTTTTTATCTCTTTTGTGATCAGTACTATTCTTGCCAGGCCCAAACTGGACTACCACTAAGGTGATGAACTATGGATAGATTATTACTACTAATTACAGTGATCGGGATCGTGTATGTCGCATTACTTGTGTTTGTGAGCAGCAGCAGTAAGCAGGAACGATATCTTGTCCGACTGGGCATACGGTGGAATTCGCTGGGTGAACACGTGCAGAGTGATAGATTTCAGCAATTGTTGAATGAATGCGGTTTATCAATTTCGGCTCGAAAAGTTACGCTATTTCGTTATTCAGCGGCAATCATCTATTTATTTAGCCAAGTCGTCAGCGATTTCATCCGATCTGTTCCTTTTTCATTCTATGACCCTCTAATTGCTCTACTTATTCTCGTAATCAGCAGTCCGATGCGTTATCTTCCGCTTGGTTGGGTGTTGGCGTGGCTTCACCAAAAGACGAATATTCAAAAAGATGGCGAGTTGATCTCCTTCATTCGTCTCTATGAGAATAATCGCCTACGTAAGCGCGGATATGTGCAGTTTGGTGCTTTTTGTGGGAGTACAGCGGGACATTTTCAATATATACGTCAGGATTTGTATGAGCTGTCAGAACGGGCAGTAGATGAGGGTGTGGAGGGGGCGATTGAATGGTTTTGTGCCAAATTTCCGGATAACCATCACTTTATTAATGACATCCGGTCCATTTTGCTGGCGACAGAAGGTATGGATGATGACACGGAAGCTGCAAACTATTTGCGTGAACAAGGCAAGATTATCTCCAAAATCTCCAGCGATCAGTATTTTAAAAAATGGTCTTTCATCGGTGATCTATCGACGATTATTAATGTTATTCCATCGATAGCTACTTTTTTGATGATCGTTGCCATGGCGATGCAGTACATTTTGCTAATCAAAGGAAATTTTAATGGAGTCGGCATGTTCCAGTGAAAAATTGTATATTCAACCTTATTTTTAAAACCTAAAATAAAAAGGGAGAAATTAACAATGAAAAAAGACGCTATTTCTACAGGTTTGTTTATCGCTATCGGTTTTTTGTGTGTGGCCATCGTAATTGCTATTTTGATTCCTCTGGTGCGTGACGTGATTAATGCTGCCGATGATAATAGACCGACGATCCCGGGGGTATCTCTAACTCAACCGCTGGATTCCAGCCAGACTGCACTAACTATGTCCATGACTCACGTTTTGGTATAAGTCAGATGAAAAAAGACTCTATTTCCGTCGCTATGTTTTTGGCCATTGGCTTTGTAATTGCGGGGATGTTTGTCACGGTAGCTACGCATATGATCGGCAGCAGTCAGGACGATATCATCTCACATACTAAGCAAGTGGAACAGTATTAGAAGGAGGCGTGTCTAATGAAGGAGACTGTCCTCCGGGCATTGTTCATGTGGCTAGTCTTGTTTATTATCCTGCAGCCTATCTTTACCTACATAGATTATCTGCTAGATTTACAGGTCAAAGCTAATACGTCCTATATCACACAAAAAGCAGCAACAGAGGGGATGGTTACAGCTTCTATGCGGAATGAAGTAATTTCAAATCTGAAAGCGATTGGATTTTCTGAAGCTTCGATAGAAATTACTAGCAGTACAGACACCGTTCAAGAGCGAAAGCAACGAATTGATGTGTATGTAACCGCGCCGCGGATAAATCTGTTTCCTTATAATTTTTCTACGGTTTCGCAGCCGACTCGATATTATGGGCATGGATCAATTATGAGTGAGTATCTCGATTGACTAAGGGATGAGCGTAATTTATGGATTACATTATTAAGCTGGCATTTGTCCTACTGATCTTTATCTACTCCTGGTTCTTTCAGATCCAGAATCAGGAGTGGGACCAGCTGCGCAGCATGTTAAAAGACGCAAATAATATCGCTGTTCACGATGCCGCACAGGAATTAGATGAGACCGAATTGACTCGTGGTCGTCTGATTATAGATCCCGAAGATGCGTACGATACTTTTCAGCAAACCCTGCAGAACAATCTAGGCCTTGATAGCGGCCTTTCCCCCCAAGGGGGCAGTCGTTTTAAGACACAAGTAAAGATTGTGAAGTTCGATATTATTGACGATTCCGATGGCGTGAATTTTCCACTTTTATACGAGGATAGCGAATATGGCATAACCAAATACATCGCAGGTCCTTCGGTTATTGCCGTCATAGAGACGGAACACCCGGTTCTGATCTTCAGATCCAAAACACAACAGCCCATCAGGGTGCCAGCAGTTCAGGAGTATAAGTTCAATAAGTAAGAAAAGCCAATTAAAGAAAAGGGAGAGATTCAGTGATGAAGAAGAACATTTTAAGAGCAGCTTTGACTACAACAATGTTACTTAGCATGGTATCGGGGCAAAACGTGATTACTAACGCAGCAGCGGTTACACCAGTAACCGCATCTACACCATCAGCTACAGCAAAACCTGCTGCTACACCAGCACCCATTATGAGGGATAACTTAAGTAAATATGGTTTGAAAAAGGATTTAGAGTTGCCGGTTACGGTTACGGCGGGTGGGCTTAGTTATACGCTGGAGAAGTTTATGATTTATGATTTCAAGTCAAAAGATGCACAAAATTTAGTGAAACAATTTAAATATGACTCATTTGGAGGAATGGTTAGTAATCCGAAACATTTCATTTGGACTAAGATCACAATTATAAATAACAGTAAAAAAACAGTAAAAAGAACATTGGATGATCGTAAAGAAAAATGGACTTTAACTCTGCAGAGATTTGGGCAAATAGATGAAATTTGGCCAAAAGCAAACGTGAAAAAATTAAATAATAAAGAAGCTTATTATTATTATACCCTTAAGCCAGGAGAGCAATTAACTACTTACCAAGCTTATTTATATGATAAAGACATTAATTATTTTATTATTCGGTTATACCATGACGGTGGATTTGATGAAAAATTTGTAGTCAAATCTCCGGAGTAAGTAAAAATGAAAAAAATAATCATCTCATGTCTATGTTTTTTATTGCTTATTCAGCTTATGACACCTATTTCAGTACAAGCAACTGAGACGAAATTGACCTCGATTACTGTTCCTATTACCACTGGTTTGCAAGGGTCAAACAATGCAGCTAAAGATTTTTATTTAGAACTTCCTAGTGGAGTGTCTAGTTCATCAGTCAAGACAAGTACTTTAAAATACAGTGGATCTAACGAAAAAACAAGCCTATCTTTGGAGAACGGGAAGATTAAAGTTACGTTAAAGGGAGTCTCTAATCAAAAATATATTAAAGGTGTGCAGGGGTATAGAGCTTCTTTTGAAGCACTGTATAAGACGATAATCTACAATTCAATTTGGTTATACTCAGACGGTAGAAGATGGCAAATTAATGAGTACAGTGAAAAAAAAGATATTATGTCGACATATGATAAGCATGCAGAGGATGGATATCCCTCCAAGAATCCACCTGTAACCTCAGTAACTGCAGGTCCCTATCAAGAAAAAGAATATCTAAAATGGTATAACGGATCTAAAACTGAGATTATTGAATCTCAAGACATTATTCAATCTACTATAGAACCTAAATACACCGGTAAACCCTCATATGCCCAAGATCCAAAATTTAAAAATGGAAGAGTAATTATAAACTATTCGATTCCTAAGGGCGTCCCATGGGATCCTGAAAATAATGATGGTTTAACTGGAAAGGCAGAAGGACGAAGATATCTAGCATTCGCAGAATATTATTACACGGCAGACGCTAAAGTAACCACCTACAGCTACGGGGGAACAGTCAGCTTTGAATATGGTCTCCCAGATGAAGCTACACTCACAGGTTCTGCAATTCTAGAACAACCTAATCCAAACCCAATTAAGTTTGATAATAAGAATGTTTCGGTTAAGATCGCATTGAAGGGTGAGCTGCTATCCTATAAAGATATTTCGAATATTTCAGAATGGATTTTTTATGCCAAAGAGAAAGGTAATGACAGTTCACTCCAGACAAAAAAGGTGTATATCAAAACTCTAACGGCAAACGAAACTTTCAAGTTTGAAATTCCGAAGGAGAAAGTGGCAGGTAAAAGTAACTATAGTCAAGAGTACGAACTAAGTATAGTAGTGAGATTTAAGAATGAAGTCGTGAACAAAAGAAGTAAGTTCGACTTGTTAAAAGAATCTTTTACAGTCAAAGCAGGAGTGTATACAACTTCAGATCCTCCGGGAGGAGGGTTTCCAGGTCCTACATCACCGTCAGAACTACCGAGAGAGTTAAAACCTCCAGTAGCTCTTATAAATGCACCGAAAACTGTAAAAGCAGGACAAGAGTTTGTAGCCAGTGCAGCAGGGTCGTATGACCCCGATGGTTATATTACGGATTACTTTTGGGATACGCCTAATGCTAAGGGAGAATTGAGCACTTTGCCAAGGGGAACGCTTTGGTATGATAAAGACCATTTGGGGGAACAAACACTTGCTTTGACTGTAATGGACGACGACAAAATGACTGGAAGTACTAGTACTGAGGTTAATGTCATTGAGCCAAAACCAGATGCATCTATCAGGGTAGATGGTACATTAAAGCAAAATCGAAAGGTTATCATACAAAGTTACGTTAGTAGCCCGACCCACTACCCATTAGTAGATGCTAAGACTAAATTCACCATCACAGCCGTATCAGGTGGAACGAATTCTGATATTAAATATAGCGGATCGCTGAACGGAGTATATAGCAAAGATGTGCTATTCAAGAAGCCAGGGAAATATAAAGCAACCATTTATGTGGAGAATACATTAGGGCTAACTGCCAGAAACGAAACAACTTTTGATATAGCACCAGACCAGAAGCCTTTTGCATACTTTACGATGGCTGGAACAGTGTATCGCAATCCTGCAGATGGTAATCAAGCGACCCTATCAATAGATGATATGTCGTACTCACCAGACCAAGATATGGTGGCTCGAAGGCTTTGGGAATACCGCTACGATTCTGATAACAACGGAAATTTTTCAGGAGAACCATGGATTATTTTTAATAATGAGAATTTAGATCGTTTGAATCTTAAGGTAAGGGAAGTTGGAAAATACGAAGTGCGACTGACTGTATTTGAAGAGTTTGGCCAGCCGACTATTGCTGAGTTTGTAACGCAAGATGATCGGCAATCCATAGATTCAGAAGCTACACAAAATGTGATCGAACGGATCTTCACGGTTAAAAATCAGGCACCAGATGTCGATTGGTCATGGTAGAGAGGATTAAAGATGCGGAAATTAAAAAAAACAATTTCAACGTTTATGGCCCTTGTATTACTACTTCTTTCATTCCCTGAATTTTATTCGGGGAGTGTCAAGGTAGAGGCAGCAGGTGACCCAAATATCGTCAATTTTATGGATGTTCGTCTTGAAGGGTTTAACAAAACATCTTCTTGGGACCCAACTATGGGGAATATAGGATTTTTGAATTTGAATATGCCTGCTATGACCCTAACCAATATTACTTTTAATCTAACAACAAGAATACTACGCTACGATTATGTACCTGATGCGCCTGTAGTTTTAACATCAGGGAATATTAATTGGTTCTATGATACGCAGCGTACTAGATTTCTTAATATCTACAGTTATATGTACAGGACAGATGGAAGTGGTAATACTGATTATGCTACTGATGCCTCATGGAGAATTGAAGAAATGCCACCTGTGAAAAGTTCGGATAGTCTTCAGTTTAACCTTGACAGAAATACAACCGCTTTCTATGAAAGTTATGCTTATCCAGCGAAGTATGGCATTCCAAAAGCTCTTAAAGTCGCACTAAGAGCAAGTGATGCGCAACACCAACCTAACGAATGGATGAATGGTTGGCATAACAACGTATATTATGATTGGGAGAACATACCTCTAGAAATAAATTCAGCACCTACGCTCACAGTGACTACACCAAGCGAGCAGCAGCTACTGAATGAGCCAGGATTCAGTGGTATGAATATCGAAGGATATGTTCGAGATGTGGACAATAATGATCTAGTCGTTAGTGCTGAAATTCCTAATGTGTTCTATAAACAAGTCAATGTCCAACAGGCACTGAATAATAAATGGTTTTCCATCCCAATAGATGTTTTGGCAGACGGAATTCCTCCCGGACGACACAATATCATTATCAAGGTTGTGGATCCCTATAATTATAAGGATGAGAAATCGTTGGTCGTTAATGTATCCTATAGGCTTAGGAATAAATCCTTTATATTGATTAACACTCCTATAGACTTATCAACCACATACAAGGACTATGAAGGAGATTCTAAATATCAAGAACGCTATAGATACGACCATAACCCGTATTTCTTCGATAATTCGATGGGTATCATTTCGGATAGTGGGTTATGGCGTTCAGAAAGGTATACCTCCTTTCCATATAGCGGACTCTATAACGCAACCTTTCAAGCACGAGATAATCCTAAAAACGATGACAGATTCGATGTCTATCGTTTATGGAGCCGAGATAATTTATCTTCAATGACCTATCATGTTCATCGAAAGCCAATTGCATTGTTTGCTGCCAAACTGGCGTGGGGATCTCTTCAGCTAACAGATAGTTCCTACGATTTGGACCACATCACGGCTGTTAATAAGGGACTTATAGCTTGGCAATGGCAGTATAAAAAAACTGATTCTGAAATATGGACAGATGGTCAACCGCCAGCTCAATTACCGAATTCTGGACAATATGACATACGCCTTAGAGTACGTGATGTCGATGGCGAAAATGGGTTGGGGGTCTGGAGCGACTGGTGTGTAAGGACGGTGGGGACTGCAGGTAATCTACCTCCCGTAGCGTTATTTAGTGTTGATCCTAATATTGTTTCCTATCGTAAAGCTACTACCATAACAGACAAATCGTTTGATCCGGATAATGATCCATTAGATGTGTATTACTGGACGGTTATCAAAGACGGTTGGAACAAAGTTTGGGAGCATTGGGGTGGAGCTACAACGCCACCTAATATCGCAGCTTTTGGAATTGGTAATTATCAAATTAGTTTACAAGTACATGACAACCGAGGATTATGGTCAGATTGGTATCGTCAAAATGTTCAGGTGATTAATCACCCACCCGCAGCAGCATTTAACATGCCAGCTGAAGTATATCGAGACACTGTAATTACAATGGATAATCTAACACCAGATCCTGATGAAGATGGAGATTCGCTTACTTATTTATGGTACGCTAAACTCAACAATAGTCCTTATTATTATGCTGGCAGTAACCGCAACCAATCTTTGACGATACGAGATCTTATTGCTGGAAACGGAATTTCACCGCAGCAGGCTATATCAGAAGGATGGGAAATGCGCCTTAAGGCAACAGACGTACCTAATCCCTCAAGTAATGGAGCTTTAAGTTCCAATGCAACACGGGTATTTACTGTTAAAAATCATGTTCCAACAGCTGCTATTAATGGTCCATCGGCAGTATTCCAATATGATACCCGACAATATACATCTTTTGATGAGGATGGAGATCCCTCCGACGTCGCTAGTCTGCAATACTTCTGGAAAGTAACAGATAGTGATGGCCTTACGCAATGGTTTCGAACTCCTAGTATTGATGTTAATTTTCCTGAGTCCGGTATCTATACATTGGAACACTGGGTTATCGATCAGATCGGTGATAAGTCTAATATAGCTACGTTGGAGGTGAATGTTACTAAAAATTTAGCGCCCTCAATGACATTGATAACCCCGGCGGGAACCGTAACCAATCCAACCGTTATAGATGCCGAAATACAAGGAGATCCATTAATTAAATGGAATTATACAGATCCAGAGAATGATCCGCAGGAGAAGTACCGTTTAGAATTTTTTTCGAAAGACGGACTCTTAGTTAAGACAGTTGAAAACCTTGACACCACAGGTCAGCTGCGGCAGTATCAACTCCCTAACCATACATTCAATCGATTTGAATACTTCACCGTATATGGTCGGGCTTATTCCAAATTATCCTGGTCAGAAATATCTAACGAAAAAACGTTTATCATCGACAATCCGCCGCAGCCCGGATTCACACTTATCACGGATACAGGCAGAGATGCTGCCAAAGAGCCGATTTATCGCACGGATCTTCTAAATATCAAGAGCAAAGCGACGGATCCAGACCTTCCAAAAGGAGATACGATCAGCCATAAGTATGATTTGAAATCATCTAACGG
Source organism: Paenibacillus sp. FSL H7-0918 (assembly GCF_038007025.1). Classification (NCBI taxonomy): domain Bacteria; kingdom Bacillati; phylum Bacillota; class Bacilli; order Caryophanales; family Paenibacillaceae; genus Paenibacillus; species Paenibacillus sp. FSL H7-0918. The sequence continues at coordinate 708,732 of NZ_JBBOWJ010000002.1, read as the reverse complement.
GACGGAAGGATTGGCTAGTACTCAAGCTGAATTTACGAAGAAATTCACCTCAAATGGCGTCTTTACCTTGAAACAAACCGTTACGGATTCTCTAGGACTGTATCGAGAGCTATCTCTGAGTATCACCGTAGCCAACCGTAAACCGACCGTAACGATAACGTACCCAACAAGTACTGACTCAAGTAAGCCTATGATCGCAAGTACGCTTACACCAATCATCAAGTGGGATTATCAAGATGAGGATGGAGATGAACAACAGCGGTATAAGGTACAAATTATCAACTTGGCGACAGGGATGGTTAAGGTTCAATCTGGCGAACAAAATTCAAGTGCCAAACAGTGGCAAGTGCCAACTGGAATATTGGTTGAGAACGAAAAATATGCCGTGGAAGTGGAAGCTTTTGATGGTTATAACTGGAGTAATATCTCAGCGCGTAAATATTTCATGGTTAATCTACTGAGTATTAAAGGTGGGGTCCAGCACACAGAGGAATGGAATAACAACCGTAAAGGCTACAATTTGAACAAGAGCGGTAATGAGGAGAGTCCAAGAGGCTATAATGTGTTTTGGGCAGGTGAGCGATTTATTTTGCAAGGGATAGCAACCGGTCTACCTGATACTGTTGAGGTAACGATGACGGGAGGTTATTCTACGCAACTAAATCCAACGAACAGTGATAAAACCTTGTGGACAGGCGAATTTTATAATCCGGCATTTGTGAAACTTCCCGATGGTCCAGTGACCTTTACCTTCACAGCTAAGAATGAGTACAATACCAAAATTGATACAGTTACTGTTGTGATTGCTGGCGATTGGTCTGAATATTTTCGGAACCATCGTGTGAAGTAATGATACATCTACGAATTTATCCTTTTTCCATCTAAAAAGGGCTACGCGGAAATACGATCCGCATAGCCCTTTTTTACGAGCAACAACTTATATAACTCCTTCAGTCCGTTCTTCATTCATTCTCATCATTCTTGTCGCAACGGAAGGGGTATGTAAAGGTATGTTCGTCGAACGTGCAGAGGCTCTTTGAGCTCTACGCACATAATAGGATAACTTGCCGCTGAATATTTTATGGGAACAGAGTGAAAGAGCGAAATCCTCCGGGGTAACAAAGCAGGAAGGCTTATTCACAGGCTGAACTGCGGTATTTTCAAATAAGGAAGCAACAAAATGAGAGCAGAAATAAGCGTTCTCTCGATCTATTTTAACATTTAGAAGTACGCCGATCAGGCCTAAAAGATGGTATTTATAACGTTCCTGATTTTTCATCATCCCTTGGACATGATTGTACATGGCATCGTATTCCGTGGCACTGACACGTAACTGATAAATAGAGCAATTTGCGCTGCTATAGAAAGGGTGAATGAAATTTTCTTGAATCAGACCCGCGACGAATGGATTGTGCATTTTTTTTCTTCCGAAGCTGTACACTTCACGTAGTTCACTATCAAAGGCGATCGAAGCATGGTTCAGATCAGCTTTTGTAAACCACTTAATGAAACCACTGAAGGCTGTACCTGTACCGGTAAGCACAATATAAACATCCTTTTTCGAAGTCATGTTCAGAATTCCTTTCCACTTGGAGATATTGGATAATGAATGAAAATTTTACTTGTGTAACTCCATCTTACTTTATATTCGAGCATTGTAAAACAAACTTTAGTCGCAATAGAAAACTAGACCATAGGCTAAGTAAAAACCCGTCTCATGACATAGTTACTTTTGCGTATATAAATGCGTAGATATTGCAAAACATAAGCTGTCAAACAAAGAGTTTTTAAAAACAATTGGAATTGCTTCCACACTAGTGATACAATAAGAGTCAAAATGACATTCTTGAGATTTCAGAGGAGGAACTATTAAATGAGTGAACAAGAACAAGCGATCCAGAAGGAAGAAAACTCAACAGTAGATAACCTGTCGATCACAACAATTCGTACGTTGGCTATTGATGCTATCGAAAAAGCGAATTCCGGCCATCCAGGTATGCCAATGGGTTCTGCACCAATGGGCTACCAACTGTTTGCAAAAACAATGAATCATAACCCTGATCATCCAACATGGGTAAACCGCGATCGTTTTGTATTGTCCGCTGGACATGGTTCCATGCTTCTGTACAGCTTGCTGCACCTTAGCGGCTATGATCTTCCTATGGAAGAATTGAAACAATTCCGTCAATGGGGTAGCTTGACTCCTGGTCACCCGGAAGTTGGTCACACAGCTGGTGTTGATGCAACTACAGGTCCGCTTGGACAAGGTATTGGCATGGCCGTTGGTATGGCTATGGCCGAAGCTCAATTGGGCGCAACCTACAACAAAGAAGGACATAACGTAGTTGACCACTATACTTATGCTATTTGTGGTGATGGTGACCTTATGGAAGGGATCTCTTCTGAGTCCGCTTCTCTTGCTGGTCATTTGAAACTCGGAAAATTGGTTGTATTGTATGATTCAAATGATATTTCCCTTGATGGTAAATTGAATCTTTCTTTCTCCGAAAATGTAGCTCAACGTTTTGATGCTTATGGTTGGCAAGTTCTGCGCGTAGAAGACGGAAATGACCTTCCGGCTATTGAAAAAGCTATTGCTGAGGCGCAAGCTGAGACTAGCAAACCGACTTTGATCGAAGTGAAGACAGTTATTGGTTATGGTAGCCCTAACAAACAAGGTAAAGGCGGCCATGGCGGTACTCACGGTTCCCCACTTGGAGCAGAAGAAGCTAAGCTGACCAAAGATTTCTACAAATGGGTATACGAAGAAGATTTCTATGTGCCTGATGAAGTTCGTGCACATTTTGCAGAAGTGAAGAAAAACGGAATCGCAGCTAACAAAGCTTGGGACGACAAATTTGCGGCTTACAAAAAAGCATATCCAGAGCTAGCTGCACAATTCGAAACAGTAATCAATGGCGATCTTCCAGAAGGCTGGGATGCTAACCTTCCAACTTACACTACTGAAGATAAAGCAGTATCGACTCGTGTCGCTTCCGGTAGTGCGCTTAACGGTCTGACTGCTGGCGTTCCTCAGCTAGTGGGTGGTTCCGCTGACTTGGAAAGCTCCACTATGACGCATTTGAATGGTTTGACATCTTTCACACCAGAATCTTATGATGGCCGCAACATTTATTTCGGCGTACGTGAGTTTGGTATGGCTGCTGCAATGAACGGTATTGCTCTACACACTGGTCTTAAAGTATTCGGAGGAACATTCTTCGTATTCACAGACTACCTGCGTCCAGCAATTCGTTTGGCATCGATCATGAAATTGCCAGTAACCTATGTACTGACACATGACAGTATTGCAGTTGGTGAAGATGGTCCTACGCATGAACCAATCGAACAATTGGCTTCCTTGCGTATCATCCCAGGTCTGACTGTTATTCGTCCGGCTGATGCTAACGAAACCTCTGCAGCATGGGCTTATGCTATGGAAAACAAAGAGAATCCGGTTGCTTTGGTTCTGACTCGTCAAAACTTGCCAATTCTTGCTGGAACCGTAGATGGCGTTCGTGAAAACATCAAACGTGGTGGTTATGTTGTCTCTGATTCCAAAAATGGCACTCCACAAGCACAACTTATCGCAACTGGTTCTGAAGTACAGTTGGCAGTTAAAGCGCAAGCTGCTTTGGCAGAAGAAGGCATCGATGTTCGTGTAATCAGCTTGCCAAGCTGGGATCTGTTCGAAAAACAAGACAAAGAATATCGCGATTCCGTAATTCTTCCAGGAGTCAAAGCTCGTCTTGCTATCGAAATGGCACAAACCTTCGGCTGGGAACGTTACACTGGTGACCAAGGCGATATCCTAGGCATCACTACTTTCGGAGCTTCCGCCCCTGGCGATAGAGTTATGAAAGAATACGGCTTTACTGTAGAGAACGTAGTTAGCCGTGTGAAAGCACTTCTGTAATTAACTGAATAATCATTAGGGGGAGAACAAGTAATGAGTCAGTTTAACAACGCAACGATCGAAAAAGCAGCCAATGTATATTATGGCGGACAAGTAACCAGCCGTACGGTAATTTTGCAAGATGGATCTAAGGTGACACTGGGCATCATGTTGCCGGGTGTGTATGAATTTGGTACAGATGGTCCTGAAATTATGGAGATTCTGTCCGGCGATCTTAAAGTGCTGCTTCCCGGCACTGAGGTATGGCAGGAGATTAAGGGAGCGTCAACGTTCAATGTTCCTGGCAACTCTAAATTTGCGTTGGAAGTATTTGAAGTAACTGATTATTGCTGTTCTTACCCGGTTCTATAGAAAACAGACTTTTCTAAGGGCTGTCCTATAAGTAGCTTTTTTCTATGAGTGAGACGACCCGGATTCAATTTAAAAATCGTAAAAGTCAGCAAGGCAGCGGTTCTCCTGTTATTGGAGGATCGCTGCTTTTTGTGTTGTTGGTTGGTGATATTGCTTGATGTTCAATTATGTATTCATCATTCTATTTTGAGGCTTAAGGACTCAAATGACGTTAGGGCTGAATCGGATCATCACCAAATTAGCACTGAGTCATAACCATCCCCACCGCGTACGGACCCAGAGGACGCTATTAGCAAATTTATAGCCTTTTGAGCAAGTTTTCGGACTCCAGTGCAACTATTTCATAGAAATAGGCTCATAATTGGCGCTTTTTATGCCAATAGCGACTATGGAGTCCGATAGCATGCCAAATGTGGGATTATACTGCGAATAAGGTCAGCTGAGTCCGAAGGTGCTGTGTCATCACCAACTTGGCACCTGGTTAGCGCCAACCCACCGCGTACGGACCCAGATGGCGTTAGCGCTGGAGCAACACCAATTTAGTACCGGATCACCACCAATCCTACCGCTGTAGCACCTGGTCACCACCAATCCTACTGCTGTAGCACCCGGTCACCACTAATCCTACCGCGTACGGACCCAGATGACGCTATTAGCAAATTTATAGTCTTTTGAGCAGGTTTTCGGACACCAGTGCAACTATTCCATGGAAATAGCCTCATAATTGGCGCTTTTTATGCCAATAGCGACTATGGAGTCCGATAGCATGCGAAATATGAGATTATGCTGCAAATAAGGTCAGCTGAGTCCGATGGCGCTGTGTCATCACCAACTTTGGCACACGGTTAGCGCCAACCCACTGCGTACGGACCCAGATGGCGTTAACACTAGATCAACACCAATGTAGTACCCGGTCACCACCAATCCTACCGCTAAGGAGCCAGATGACGCTATTAGCAAATTTATAGTCTTTTGAGCAAGTTTTCGGACACCAGTGCAACTATTCCATGGAAATAGCCTCATAATTGGCGTTTTTCATGCCAATAGTGACTATGGAGTCCGATAGCATGCCAAATGTGAGATTATACTGCGAATAAGGTCAGCTGAGTCCGATAGAGATAGCTGTGTACCGCAGAGGTTACTTAGTTAAAGGAGCTTGAGGTTTGGAGCGAGGGAGAGGTTCCAGAAAATACGGGATATACCGTAGTCATCAAGCAATCAACTTGGTACCAATTTGCTACTAAACAGCAGCTCACCCAGTGACTCCTCCAGTAACTAAACAGCAACTAAACAGCAGCTCACCCAGTGACTATCCAACAATTTCTCCAGTATCTATCCAACAATTCAGCGCTCCTTCAGTAACTTTTCTGAAATTATCTAACAACTCATCCAGTAACTTCTCCAGCACTTACCCAACAATTCAGCACTCCCTCAGTAACTTTTAAGCGACTATTTAGCAACTCATCAGTAACTCCACCAGCACCAATCCACCGTTTCATCAATAATACAGTAACTTTTGCGACAAACCAGTACTTCGCGACCTTCTTAGTAACTATCCCACCAACACCACCACAACGTTCTGAGTAACTCCATAGCAACCAATATTTTCTTGCACTACAACTGTTAATTTGGTATTATAAATACACAAACAAACGTTCGTATAATTGGTTCGACAATGGGATTGTCCATAAAGAAAAGACCGCATCGCAATATCATGTGCGAGGCGGTCGTAAATGTTCTTATGAAGTAGGTTTTGAGCTCTTGGATTTATTTATTGGATACATTTGCACCCATCTTTTGGCCGATCCACTCTTCGTAACATTTCACTACGGCAGAGAGATCTTCTTCACCATAACCTTGGGTGAATCCAGCTTGGAACATGCTTTTAGCCAAGCCCAGCATAGGAGAAGGAACGCCTGTTGCATCGCTGTGGGCAGAGGCGAGCTTCAAATCCTTAAGCATTAGAGCGAGGGAGAATTGATTGCTGAAATCATCTTCTATGATTTTACGGCCTTTAAGCTCAGCTTGTTTGCTGCCCGCAGAACCAAGTTGTACCAGTTCCAGGAACTTGTCTGCTGGTACACCTGATTTAACAGCAATGGCGAATCCTTCGGCTAGGGCAACATTATGAATACCAACCATAGCATTGTGAGCCAGCTTGGCCACAGCGCCGCTGCCGTTCTCACCCATATGTAGCAGCTTCTTACCCAAAGTATCAAAGATATCACGATGTTGTTCTATGACCTCAGCACTACCGCCAACCATGAACACTAAGGTTCCTTCAATCGCTGCCGGTTTGCTTCCAGTTACTGGCGCGTCTAGGAAATGTCCACCGCGCGCTTCTACAGCAGCGGCAATCTCACGAACTAGTCCGGGTGAAATTGTGCTGGAATCAATAATTAGTCCACCAGGCTTCACAGCATCAAGTATACCATCTTGACCATAAAACACTTCACGAACCGAATCATCATTGCTGATCATGGTAATAATAACATCCTTACCCTCAGCCGCTTCGCGGGGCGTGAGAGCAGTCTGGGCACCTTCTGCTTCAAGAGGTTTACACTTGGCTGCCGTACGGTTGTATACCGTAACCTGAAAGCCGCCACGTAGTAAATTGGAGGCCATAGGCGCACCCATTGTTCCGAGTCCGATAAAACCGATTTGTTTCATTTATATAGCCACCTTCCGTTTTCTTTATTCTATCACGGCACTTTGTCCAGCACCACAGCACACCTATGTCTTTTGATACAGGAAACGCTTCCAAGGAACTTTGGAAAACTTGGTTCTAATGCCCTCTATGTGCCCTAAGACCTTGCCAGTCAAGGCAAATTAAAGTATCCTAATTATAAAGTTGTAACAAACGGTTTTAAATTTAAAGAGATAAAACAGGAGGTTACCATTACCGATGTCTAAGAAGATTAATTTTGACTACACAAAAGCTCTTTCGTTTTTTAACCAACAAGAAATCGACAACCTTGCCGCCCCAGTTAAGCTAGCACACGAACAGTTGCATAACAAAACTGGTGTAGGCTCTGACTACCTTGGATGGATCGATCTGCCGACAGCTTATGATAAGGAAGAATTCGCTCGCATTCAACAAGCTGCTAAGAAGATCCAAAGCGATTCCGAGGTACTGATTGTAATTGGTATCGGAGGTTCTTATCTGGGAGCACGCGCAGCTATTGAGGCGCTATCGCATTCTTTCTACAATAACCTTTCTAAAGATAAACGCAAAACTCCAGAAGTTTATTTCGCTGGTAATAACATTAGCTCTACATACATCACGCATCTGCTTGATCTAGTAGAAGGTAAAGACTTCTCCGTGAACGTAATCTCCAAATCTGGAACTACTACTGAGCCAGCGATTGCTTTCCGCATTTTCCGTGCTGCTCTGGAGAAGAAATACGGCAAGGAAGAAGCTCGTAAACGCATTTACGCTACTACAGACAAGGAAAAAGGTGCCCTTAAGAAATTGGCAACTGAAGAAGGTTATGAATCCTTCATCATTCCAGACGATGTTGGCGGACGTTACTCCGTATTGACACCTGTGGGCTTGCTGCCAATTGCTGTAGCTGGCATTAACATTGAAGAAATGATGCAAGGTGCTGCTGCCGCTGCGGATGAGTTCAACAATCCAGATGTAGCTACTAACCAAGCTTATCAATATGCTGCAGTTCGTAACGCTCTATACCGTAAAGGTAAAACAACTGAAATCCTCGTCAACTATGAGCCTTCCTTACACTTTGTATCTGAGTGGTGGAAACAATTGTTTGGCGAAAGTGAAGGTAAGGACTTCAAAGGAATTTATCCTTCTTCCGTTGATTTCTCCACAGATCTACACTCCATGGGTCAATTTATCCAAGAAGGTAACCGCAACATTTTTGAAACGGTTATCCAAGTAGATCAAGTAGCTCATCATGTTACGATTGAGAATGATCCGGATGATCTGGACGGCTTGAACTTCTTAACAGGAAAGACTATGGATTTCGTGAATAAGAAAGCTTTCCAAGGTACAATGCTTGCACATACAGATGGTCAAGTACCTAACCTTATCGTTACTATTCCTGATCAAACACCATATACCTTTGGATATTTGGTGTACTTCTTTGAAAAAGCCTGCGGTATCAGCGGATACTTGCTCGGTGTTAACCCATTTGACCAACCAGGCGTAGAAGCATACAAGAAAAACATGTTCGCATTGCTTGGCAAACCAGGTTACGAAAAAGAAAAAGCAGAGCTGGAAGCAAGACTTACTGAATAGTATTGCAGTAGGTTTTACAATAGCTATTAATCACAGAACATTCATACTAATGTAAGTCACCAGGAGCAGTCCATAGGTAATCCAATACCGGGACTGCTCCTGACATTATATGAAGACATCATATGTAAATAAGGACTGGAATAATTATGTTAGAACAATATCAAACGGTCCGCTCTTCCGGCTCAAAGGAAGTTGTGATCCGTAAATCCCGTTTCATTGGTCATGTTATGCCAGTGGAGAATGAAGAAGAAGCTTTGTTGTTTATCGAGGACATCAAGAAGAAACATTGGAACGCAACGCATAACTGTTCTGCTTATGTGATTGGGGAGAGAGACGAAATCCAGAGGCAATCGGACGACGGGGAGCCGAGTGGGACAGCCGGCAAACCGATTTTGGAAGTAATCCGCAATCAGGGAGTTAAAAATGTCGCAATCGTAGTTACCCGTTATTTCGGAGGCATTATGCTGGGTGCCGGTGGGCTGATTAGAGCTTATACGGATGGAGCAGTGCTTGCGCTTGAAGCAGGAGAAGTAATCACCCGTGTACTGAGACGAGAGGTATTCGTAGAGATCGAGTACACTTGGCTGGGCAAGGTTGAGAACGAACTTCGAGGAAGAGGGATTCAGACTGGCGAGACTTTGTTCACCGACAAAGTAACGTTGTTATGTTTGCCGCGAAATGATGAGGGTGAGACTTTTATGGCATGGATAACAGATCTAACCCAAGGGCAAGCCCTGATAACAGAAGGGCGGCGGATTTACTACAGCGAAGGGGATTAGTATATGGCAAGGAGAGCAGTGGAGCAGGAGTTGTCGAGGGAAAGGATTCTAGAGGCCGCTAGGCATCTGTTTATAACCAAAGGGTATCGGGCAATTTCAATGCGAAGTATTGGTCAGCATTTGGGATATAGCCACGGCTCTCTCTATTATCATTTCAAGGAAAAGGCGGAGTTGTTCTACGCTATTGTTGTAGAGGATTTTAATCATGTGGCTGCTTTACTCAGTCAAGTGATGAATAAACCGCCTGAAGAAGGAATGACAAGGGTAGAACAGCTGATTATGGAATTTATTAGATTTGGAATAGATCATCCCTATCAATATGAAATTATGTTCATGATTCGCGATGAGGAATTGCTAGCTTATTGTAGAGCAGAACAGGGACGATGTTTTGATTTATTCTCAAGTATTGTGCGCCGTCATATGAAGGAAGAGGGATATGTGTCTGAGGACTGGCAGAATGTGCCGTTAACAATGTTCTTGTCTGCACACGGATTTATTTCTTATTATATCCAGGATAAAGTATCATTTGACGATGTGAAAGAGGCAGCGTTAGCTCATATAAAGGTTTTATGTCGCAGCCTTTAAAATGCTGTTTTTTTTATAGATCTTCACTTTAAAGCTGTGCATTGGTATAACACTGCTTCTCTGCTTGATGAAAGTATTACTAGACTCTAGTTATAGTCTAAATGGCCGCTCCGCAGCGATAACGGAAGCGGTCATTTGTATGTTTATTATCCCTCTACTATTTTTAAGAAACATTGCCGGCGTCTAGGTCCATCGAACTCACAGAAATAAATACCTTGCCAACGACCGAGAATTAATTCACCTTCGTGGATGATCAGGGTCTGGGAAGGCCCGGTAGTAATAGATTTAAGATGAGAGGCAGTATTGCCTTCCGCATGCCGATACTTCGGATGCTCCCAAGGGTAGACCTCATCCAAACGCATCAGAACATCATGCTTCACATCAGGATCCGCATTTTCATTAATAGCAATACCAGCAGTGGTATGAGGACAATAAACTACAATCAATCCGTCTTGAACTCCACTTTTTTTCACATAAGAAATGACTTCCCGAGTAATATCACGTAATTCATCCCGCTTTGTAGTAGTGATCTCCAGAGTATGCAACATAATCAATCCCCTTCCTGTGAGGTGCCATTTTTTAGTGTACCTTTGATACATATATTTTAACCCAAATTCACTTGAAAGTAATTGACGGCGGTGAGAAGGATTTGGTAAAGTAGTAATAATATAAAACCAAGTATATAAATAGGAATAATTAATGAAGATTTTGGTTAGTATACCGACCGGTTATCCGGAGGTGGGAGGGCAAAAATCATTGAATTCGCTGCTTAGACACAAAGGCTGGACTTGGGGTTTCCGAACTACAATTTTGCTCTATTTTGTAGTATTGATCGTGTTGCCCATACTCGGGGTCTATTACAACTCTTTTTCTCTTGGTTTTGGCAATTTTGTGGAAAGCGTCAGCGATCCAATTGCTTGGAAGTCGGTGCTGTTAACCTTAAAGCTGGCGATTATCGCTACTTTAATTAATGTCTTGTTAGGAACTATGATTGCTTGGGTCCTTATTCGTTATCAATTTGCTGGTAAAGCGCTGCTAAACAGTCTGGTCGATTTACCTTTTGCACTGCCAACAGCTGTCGGAGGTTTGATGATTCTACTGCTGCTTGGACCAGGGAGCCTTATCGGCAAAGCAGCTGAGGCACTTGGATTTGAAATTGTTTTTCATCAACCGGCTATCGTAATTGCTATGGTGTTCGTGACGTTTCCATTCGTGATTCGAGCGGTTCAGCCCTTGCTGGAGGAGTTGGATCCATCCGAAGAGGAAGCAGCATATACAATGGGTGCCAAGGGGGCAAGGGTATTCTGGCAAGTTATTCTTCCATCAATGGCGCCTGGGATGATCAGTGGTGGGATGCTCGCATTTTCAAGAGCACTTGCGGAATTTGGTGCAGTGGTACTCGTCGCAGGTAATATTCCGGGGCGTACGCTTGTATCTTCTGTTTTTATTTTTGGTGAAGTTGAAAGTGATAATCCGGTCTCCGCCGCTGCGGTTTCTGTTATTCTCTTGACCTTATCCTTTCTCATTCTTTGGCTGATTAATATGCTGCAGATGCGGGGGAGACGCTCATGAGGAAATTATGGATTGCTCTTACTTATTTAGTGTTTTTTCTGCTCATTGCTGCTCCATTAGGAAAAATGGCTATCGGTGCTTTTAGTGAAGGATTTGGTGGTTTCTGGAATGCTCTGACTAGGCCTGAAGCGCTGCATGCGCTCATGATGACTGGGCTTGTTGTGATAGTAGTTACGTTATTAAATACATTGTTCGGTATTATGATGGCTCTGTATCTTGTTCGGGCGAACTGGATCGGCAAGCGTCTAAAAGGATTATTGAACAGTATTGTGGATTTGCCTTACGCGGTATCCCCTGTAATCGGAGGATTGATGATTGTCCTGTTGCTGGGTCCCGATAGTACCTTGGGAGCGATTTTTGAGGGGATTGGACTAAAGATCGTTTATGCGATTCCCGGGATGATCATTGCCACTTTATTTGTTACCTTTCCTTTAATGGTGCGTGAGGTGATGCCGGTGCTTCAGGAGATTGGTTCACAGCAGGAGGAAGCGGCTTCGACATTGGGCGCTCGTAGCTGGACTATTTTTTGGAAGGTAACCTGGCCTTCGATTCGTTGGGCGGTTGTGTATGGTGTCATTCTTACGGTGGCACGTTCACTTGGAGAGTTCGGCGCGGTGCTCGTGGTTTCGGGGAATATTATGAACAAAACCCAGACGGCGACAACTTTAGTCTATCAGGATGTTGAGAATTTTAATGTGACGGCTGCTGGAGGAATAGCGCTAGTTCTGGCTGCATTTTCCGCAGGTCTGCTGCTGTTGATGGAATGGACCAAGAGAAGAAAGGAAGTGCAGTAATATGCATGTAGAAGTGCGGGGGTTAAACAAGCATTTTGGAGATTTTCATGCGGTCAAGGACGTCAATTTCACCATTACAAAAGGTCACCTGATTGGATTGCTCGGCCCAAGTGGAGGCGGGAAAACCTCAATTCTACGTATGCTGGCGGGACTGGAGTCACCGGATACCGGAGAGATTATTTTTCATGGTCAGACGGTGAACAATCTTCCTCCTCAAGAACGTGGGATCGGCTTCGTTTTCCAGAACTATGCACTCTTCAAACATATGACTGTATTTGATAATATCGCTTTTGGCTTAAAGGTTAAAAAGGCTAACAAAACAGCTATCCGCGATCGTGTTATGGAACTTGTAGAGCTTACAGGGTTAAAAGGGTTCGAGAAACGTTATCCGCATCAGCTATCAGGGGGACAACGTCAGCGTGTGGCTTTTGCACGTGCGCTTGCGCCTGAACCACAGCTGCTGCTTTTAGATGAACCTTTTGCCGCTATTGATGCGAAGATCCGCCAGGAGCTGCGCGCTTGGCTGCGTGAACTGATTGAGCGTGTAGGTATCACCTCTATTTTCGTAACCCATGATCAAGATGAAGCGATTGAAGTAGCGGATGAAATTATGATCATTAATCAAGGACGTTTGGAACAAAAGGGTACCCCGTGGGATATTTACAAGGAACCCAAAACACCGTTCGTGGCAACATTTATCGGCGAATCTACGCTGATTGAGAACGCTTCTGAGGTTAAGGGCTTTACAGGTGCGGGGGACGGCAAGCCTACCAAAGCGCTGATTCGTCCTGAATATATTGAAGTGGGTAACCTGCATGAGTTCAAGATGGCTTCTGCCACGGAAAAAGGTGTTGTGAAACATCTGCATTTCCGCGGCAGCGAATGGCTCGTTGAGGTTGAAGTAAATGGCCACAAGCTGGTCACCTACCGTTCGTTGGAGAAAGAAACCTTGCAGCCGGGTCAGGAAATCTCAGTACTGGTACATCGGGCTTATCTGTTTAATGATGAGCGCAGCTGGATCCAGGAGAACAACCTGAAAGAAGATCCAATGCCGATTTTTATTTAAAAATAAATAAAATTATTTTCAATTTCTTTTGATAGTAGCGAATGTGATTCGCTAGGATTAGAGGAACTGATGTGAAGGCCAGAAGTAATGAAGTGGAAGTTTGGAACTGTAGGAGCGGAGCGACCGCCTTTGTTTCCGGATTTAATCCGCTGAGGATATAAAATTAATAAATCTGGGAACAACAGCGGCCGACATTCCGCGTAATTACGGCAAATACCGAACGTTGGATACTTGAATTTTAAGTTTCAGCCATAGAGCTACTTTCAAGGAAATATTAAAAATCATTACCTCGAAGGATGTGGGCCGCAATGAATATCAAAAGGAGCAGACAACTGCACGGATGTTTTGCTGCCCTAATGCTGGCCATACTCACGCTGACAGTATTCGGTTGCGGGAATGAGAAGGCAGCTACGACGATGGCAGAGCCTTCGAAGCAAGGGGATGTTACGCTGGTAATTGGCGCATACAGTGTGGCTAAGGATGCGATGCAGGATATTTTGCCGTTATTTGCTGCCAAGTGGAAGGCAGATACGGGTCAGGATATTAATTTTCAGGAGTCTTATGAGGCTTCAGGGACACAGGCGAGAGCGATTGTAGGTGGATTTGAAGCGGATGTGACGCTGCTAGCCATGGAAGGTGATGTCGAGAAGCTAGTTAAGGCTGGACTCGTAGCGCCAACATGGAAAGAGCAGGGTGAACAAGGCATGGTAACACGTTCAGTAGTAGCTCTTGGTACCCGCGAAGGAAATCCCAAAGGCATTCGCGATTTTGCGGACTTAGCCAAGCCAGGGATTAAAGTGTTATATCCAAACCCGAAGACCTCTGGTGGTGCGCAATGGGATATCAACGCGATCTATGGGGCTGGTCTGAAGCTGTCAGAGGAGCAGGAGGGGGCAAAGGATCCAGCAGCAGCCAAAGCTTTTTTGGAAAGCATCCATGCCAATGTAGAGTCTCTGGATAAGAGTGGCCGCGCTTCTATGGCAGCCTTCGAGTATGGAGTGGGGGATGTAATTGTCACCTATGAGAATGAACTGCTGGCCCGGATTGCTCAGGGAGTCAAATACGAAGTCATTATTCCTAAAAATACAATTCTGATTGAGAATCCGGCGGCTGTTGTAGAGAAATATGCGGATGAGCATGGGACACGCATAGCATCAGAAGCACTGGTTGATTTTTTGATAACTCCACAGGCACAAGAGATCTTTGCAAAATATGGCTTTCGTCCCGTGGATAAACAAGTCTATGCTGAGCACAAAAGCGATTACCCTGATCCGGCGGGCCTCTTTGATATTAACTATTTAGGAGGCTGGGATGAGGTGCGAAGCTCACTTTATTCCAAGCGTGGAATTTGGTATCAGGTACTTGCCGGAATATAAGGTAGAGGTATAACAAAAGAGTCATCCCAGCAGTTCATCTGTGGTGGGGATGGCTTTTTTTGCTGGGTCTCTTTAAGATAGAGAGAGGGTAATTTAGATTTATTACTTCGTTGAAGAGAACCTGAAGGAGAGATAGCAGATGGATACGTTGGTGTTTTTGGGTACAGGGGATGCCATGGGGGTTCCTCGGGTATATTGCAGTTGTGAGACCTGTACAGAGGCAAGGGAACAGGGTAAAAATATTCGCCTGCGCTCTTCTGTACTTATAGATAATGGCAGTGACTTTTTAGTGATCGATTGTGGGCCTGACTGGCGGCGTCAGATGGAGGCGCAGGGAGTACGGAATATGCGCAGACTGCTGGTGACACACGCTCATTTTGATCATATTGGTGGGCTGCCGGAATGGGCGGATTCTTGCCGCTGGATGGGATATAAGGGCCAGCTCTATGCCCCAGCAGAAGTGATCCCGATAATAGAGCGGCAATATCCATGGCTGCGCAATCAGATCGAGATGATTCCTTGTGATGAAGGCATAGAGCTAGACGGCTGGACAATTGATACCTGGAAAGTGAACCATGGCAAGAATGGATACTCGTATGCTTTTCGTCTGGAGAAGGAGGGCTATGTATGGGTGTATTGTCCAGATTCCATTTCTCTTGGAGCTGAAGAGACACGCCTGATGCATGGAGCTGACTTGCTGGTATTAGGTACAAGCTTCTATTACGAAGCAGCGGAGTTATCGACTCGTTCTGTATACGATATGACGGAAGCAGCGGAGCTGCTGCAAACTGTGAAGCCTCAAAAGGCAATCTATACCCATATGTCGCATGATGTGGATATGAGAAAATCATATATTTTACCGGAAAATGTTACGCTGGCCGAGACGGGGATGAGAATACCCTTAGGATCTTTGGAGATCAGCTGAAATTTAGATAAAAAGAAAACTCCCTTTTGCTGGAAGGAAGTTTTCATGATCCTATTTAAACCTGTTATATTCCGCCTTGTTGAATATGTTTAATGAACTCTTCAAGCCAATAAATGGAGTGGTCCGCTTTAGTTGAGATATTCACTAAATCAAAAAGGGACATCATTCGGGCAACTTCAGCCTGTTGATGTTCCTTTTGTGATTTCTATTGCATTCAGTATTCAGATCCCGATATATACTATATAATCAAAAAGCATATCGTATTATTTTTACATATTTAGAATAATTATCATCTCCAAAGGAGGAGTACGAAGTGGCTGACTCCAAGGATCCAATCCTGCTTGATTTTCCCGAGAGTTTTGAAACAGAGAGGCTGCTCATTCGTGCCCCTTTATGGGGAGATGGAGTTAGCATGAATGAGGCTATCCGTGAAAGTATAGATGAATTGAGACCTTGGATGGCTTTTGCTCAAGTAATACCCACATTAGAAGAATCAGAGAAAGTTTTTGCCATACGGGAATTAGGGGCGAATCGTCTCGAAATCTTTTGTAGTGCACGAAATACCAAAAGTGCCGCGGTAGCCGAACGTGCGGGTTTTACCCTGGAAGGGATCCTGCGCAGTGCGAGTCTTGGGTATGACGGGGAACGGCATGACAGTAAGGTGTTCGCTAAGGTTAGAGGTATAGAATTTTAAGTGAGAGGGCTGGTTCTTTGAAGCAGAAAGGCGTATTTTCAAGATTAAGTACATATATGTTAAGGCACAAGCTCTTATATACGATTTTATTATTTACGACTTTATTTGGGATTGTTCTGGATTTAACGATTGCTTGGCTGCTCTCAGTAATTACGGATGCTGCGGTTAGACTCGATGTGAAAGCTTTTAAAGGGCTGGTTATTTTCGGATTAATCTACTTATTAGTGAGTGCAATTAATGGTTTCATCGATCGATATCTCAAAAATAAAATCGCAGCTAAGATCAGAAATGAGCTGCGGTTGGATATGATGCGGCATGCCTTAGCTCTTCCTCAGTCTTATTTTGACCGTAATCATTCCGGGGATTTATTGTCCCGCTTTACTAATGATAATCAATCTGTTGGTAATGCTACAGGCGAGGTAATGATTGATCTAATCCGTAACCCTTTACTAGCCCTCGCGGCATTTGGTTATTTGCTCTATATTAACTGGCTACTGGCATTGATCTGTTTTGCAATGGGGCCTTTGATGTTCCTTACGGGAAAAATCTTCGGTTCAGCGATGCGTGAGAACAGTGTGAAGATTCAGACTAATATGAGCAAGATTACTTCCTTTTTACATGACATTCTAGGCAGTAGTATGGTGTTTAAATCCTTTAGCATTGAACGCAGACTAATGAAGCAGTATCAGGAGCATAGTGAGAATATTACTTCTGAAGAATTGAAGCGGGGAAGAATTGAGGGAGCTACTGGCTCATTCTCCTCTTTTTTGGGAAACTTTACGTTTCTTCTGGCGCTGGTCGTGGCTGGTTATTTTGTGGCAAAAGGATCACTTGAGGTCGGTGCGATGATTGCTTTCATCCAGCTCATGAATTATTTAGTGATGCCGTTCTCGTCATTGCCGGGACTGATCAATTCGATGCAGCAATCACTTGGGGCGGCGGGACGGATCTTTGAGGTGTTGGATAGCCCGGTGGAGGTTGAGACCCTTCCAGAAGTGGAGACTAAGCAACCAGAATTTGAGAGTATGGTTATGTCGTCGATCTCTTTCTCGTATCCGGGAGCAGAGAGACAAAGTATAAACAAGATTAGCTTAGAGCTTCAAAAAGGAACACAGATGGCGGTTGTGGGACCGAGTGGTGGAGGTAAATCTACGCTTTTTAAACTATTGCTGGGATTGTATGAACCCGATGAAGGCGAAGTAATAATCAATGGGCAGCGGATCAACGAGATGAGTCTGGCTAAGCTTAGAAGTTATTTTTCCTATGTGCCGCAAGAGGCAGGTCTTTATACAGGAAGCATTCGTGATAATATCCGGAATGGAAATCCAGAGGCGGATGAGCAAGAAATTCTGGAAGCTTTGCGAAAAGCGAATGCCTATGATTTTGTAATGGAATTGCCTGAGGGACTGGATACTGATATTGGTGAGGAAGGCTCACGACTGTCCGGGGGACAACGTCAGCGGCTTTCCATTGCAAGAGCAATTCTGAGAAACGCTCCTATTCTACTGTTGGATGAAGCTACTGCTGCACTTGACAATGAATCAGAAAAACTGGTGCAGCAGGCCATTCGTAAACTAATGGGAGACAAAACTACACTTGTTATCGCGCACCGTTTATCTACGATTCAGAACGCTGATATCATTCTCGTGATGGAGAATGGTGAAATTGTGGAGAGCGGAACGCATGATGTACTGCTTGCTGCTGAAGGAAGATATAATGATCTGTACTATTCTCAGCTAGAGCAGGAAGAAGAGAGTGGAATGGGACCCGAGAAAGTGGAATTAGCTTCTACAGGAGTTTGAGTTTTTGGAAATAAAAAAGGGTGCAGCAACGTCATAAAATATGGCGTTGCTGCACCCTTTTACTTAAGGAAGTTTAGTTCACTTTATTAAGAATGAATTTATCAATCGCATATTTCACGCCATCGTCATTGTTGCTTAAGGTCACGAAATCAGCAATTTCTTTCAGAGCAGGAATAGCATTCTCCATAGCGACGCCAAGTCCGGCAGCTTCCAGCATCTCATGGTCGTTCCAAGAATCACCTACAGCAATGGTCTCGGAAAGATCACAGCCGTAATGTTTGGCTAGGAATTCAAGTGCAATGCCCTTGGTTCCTTCATGATGCATGATTTCCAGGAAGTGTGGTTTGGATTTGGTAATATGCACGGAATCGCCAAGCAATTCATGCAGGATTGGAGCCAGTTCATCCAAGAAATCAGGATCATCGATAATTAGCATTTTTGGTGTTTTTTGCGGAACAAGCTTTTCCCAGTCAGGCTCAATAAAATATTGCGTTTTATTCAAGTCCGTATAGTCTTTGATCTTTTGGTTGTCTTCACGGGCATATAGCTTGTCGTCAATGTAAGTTTGCAGATGCAGATTATGCTCCACGCAGTAAGTGAACAGCTTGCGGACTGCATCTTGCGGGACGTAACGCTCATACAGTACTTTTTCATCGAGCAAGTTCTTAACGAGTGCACCCTGGTAAGTAATGATAGGTACGTTTAGTCCAGTTTGACGGGCAATGGCTTGAGCGGAAGCGTAAGCACGGCCTGTAGCAAGGGTTACAACAACACCTGCGGCAACAGCCTCTTCAAGCGCAGTTTGGGTAGCAGGTGTTACTTCCTTGTCATCATTAATCAGAGTGTCATCAATATCAATCGCGATCAATTTGTACATTTGTCTCTCTCCTTATCTCTTTCTAAATAGATGTAATTTGGAAAAATAACTCTTCTTATGTTGATTCTGACCCGGTTCCGGGCTCAGCTCTGCCATAAGCATAGCCCCCAGAATACAACCACAACCGAGCAGAGCGGACAACCCGAGTGTTTCCCCGCCAAAGGCTAAACCCGTCAGAACGGCAAATACCGGTTCTGTGGCATAAATAATGGCTACCCGTGATGGGGTAGTATATTTCTGACAGGCGGTTTGAATCCAGAAGGCAAAAGCGCTGGTTGGCCCGATGGAGATCAGCAGAGCCCAAAGCACATCTGGGTCCTTAATCAGCTCCCCGCTGTGGGCGAGCGGTGTTGCCCCTTCAAAAATAAGCGAGGCAGCAATACTGAACAGCCCAACGAAAGCAAGCTGCAGAGTAGCTAGCGGCAACGCCGGATAATGAGGTGCATAAACGCCAGTATAGGCTACCTGTAACGCAAAAGCTATGGCACACAGAAGAATCAAGGCATCGCCTTTATTCAAGGATAATGCAGAGCCCGTGAAGGTCAACAGATAAAGCCCGATTGCGGCGAGTGCCGCACTGAACCAAGTGTATCGTGAAATCGCATGCTTCAATAGGGCAAGAGACAGAAAGGGAACTAGGACAACCGATAGCCCGGTAATAAAGCCGGTATTAGAGGTTGTTGTATATAGAAGTCCCATCGTCTGAAAGCCATAGCCCATAAACAAAAAAAGGCCAAGCAGCAGAGAATCGCGTACCATGCGGAAACTAAGCTGTTTCCAATCCTTGCGGTAAAAAATAACTGTGATTAGAGCCAGCAACAGGGCAGCGCCCATAAAGCGGATACTATTAAACGCGAGCGGTGGCAACACCTTGACAGCATTTTGTACAATCAGAAAGGTACATCCCCACATCATCGCCACCAATAGCAGGCTAAAATCGGCTATACGGGAACGCTTCACTACTTAGGTCATCCTTTCTTCAGCAGCTGCCGTCTCTATGTAGACGACAAGGTCAAGTTGTCCAAATTGTATCGTATATTCATGGGGAGGACAAGATAGAAATCGCGTAAAGGCTTATATACTAAGCGATTTCAGCGTTTTATGTAGACAAAAAAACCGGGTCTTGATATACTTCGATAACCGCACATTTGTTCTTGTTTTTGCATCTTAGAAAGGAGCGGTTTCACTATGATGGGCAGATCCCATTTAATTATCAGCACCGGGGTTACCCTATCTGTTATGAGTTTGATGGCCCATGAGATTACAATCCCGGTTATTGCTGTCGCCGCATTAAGCTCGCTCCTGCCAGACATTGATGAACCGAATTCGTTACTGGTACGCAAGGCGATTCCTGACTTTCTGCTCAGGGTACTACAGGTTGCTTTGATAGGAGCAGCGATTTATCTTTATTTTGCAGGAATCGTTGAAAGCCCTTGGAATATTGTACTGGCCCTACTTGTGGGGAGTGTGACTTTCCTGCCGGGAAGAAAGCTGCGGCATCTGGTGATGGTACTAATCGCTACTGCGGTATTTGCATACGGAGGGGCATATGACCCTTGGAACTACATAGTAGCTTGTATACTCGTAGTTACATCACTTGTCCCGCATCGTGGATTGACTCATACCTTATATGCTGTTGCAGGCTGGAGCACTTTATTGTATTTTGCTTCATCGGGTATACAGGATGGTGGCAGTCTATGGATAGCAGGTGGCATGTCTTATGCGCTTCATCTATTAGCCGACTCTCTCACCCAAAGGGGAATTACGCCCCTGCCGCCCATTCCATTTAAGCTGCGTCTAAAGCTAATGAGTACAGGCACGAAAAAAGGTGGAGCTGTAGAGAATGTTTTTATCCTGCTGACACTAGCCCTAGTTGTATATGTATTTATACTTTCTCCTTGAGATTTACGGATATGAAGCACATAATGAATTACCGCTAGAACACACAGGAGGCGGCTGTTATGCGGGGGGATTCCTTAGTGAAGTGGTTTGGAAGATTGCAGATTCGTAATAAAATTATCCTTATTTTTATACCGTTGATCATTTTTCCATTGCTTGCTTTAGGCTTGCTCTCAGGGCAGATGTTCAGCCGTTCGATGATCGAAAAGGCTAAGTACAATTTTAAAGATGAATCCAAGCTCATCATGCAGCAAATAGATACGATTGTAAAAAATACGGAGAGTAGTGCTAACATTATAACTACCGACATCCATCGGATGTATGCTGAACGTCCGTTGTTATCCTCGACAGTGGAGCAGACGCGGTTTCGCAATTTAATGCAGAGCCAGCTTTCTATCGATCTGATTATTTTTCCGGATGTCGATTCTGCTGTGTTTGTGGATACGGAAGGCCAGATTTATTCCTCTTACGCCTACGGTAATCCTAACGAGCAGAAGGTATTCACCAGCGATATGCTGGAGAAGGCTAAAGAAAAAGGCAGCTACGGAGTTAACCGTTGGCTTCCCATGGAGCAGAGAGATTATCTGGTTAGTGATCCGGCAGTTCCGGTGCTCACACTAAGTAAAGTCGTGTACAATCTTAAAACGGGCAACCTAATAGGTACATTATTTGTGAACGTAAAAGAAGATGCTCTCTCTGCTTTTCTGGAAACCGCTAGAGAAACCTCTTCGGACAAGAAATATTTTATAGTAGACGGAACGCAAAGGACCGTGTCTACACCTGATAAATCAAAGCTTCTACTGAAGCCTGAGGACAGACTGAACGGCAGTCTTAGGAAGACGGGAAGCTCTGTCTCGGAAATTATCGGCAGGGGGAGCGGGCGAGAGCTGGTCACAGTGACGTATTATGATAAGCTGAATTGGAAGCTTGTGAATACCATTTCGCTGCAAAAGTTAACCGCTGATATTCATCGCAATATAACGTTAACTATATTCGTGGGAATAGGATGCCTGTTACTGTCTCTGCTGCTTGCAGGAAAGCTGTCACAGATTATCGTAAATCCGCTTCTTCAGGTGACGAAGGCGATGCGTAAAGTAAGGGAAGGCGATCTGAATGTCACCTCACCAGTGACTACAGAGGATGAGACGGGGCTGATCTCCACCGTATTCAATTCCATGGTTGGTCGTATTCAGGAGCTGATGCGGACGATTACGAATGAACAAGTCCGGAAACGTGAATATGAACTAGCTCTGATTCATGCCCAGATCAAACCACATTTTCTGTACAACACACTGGATACGATTTATGTACTCAACGATTTGGAGCTTAATGAAGCGGCTCGGGATACGACCAAGGCACTGGCAGACTTCTATCGGGTTGTTCTTAGCAAAGGAAACGAGGTTATTCCACTGTCCGAGGAAGTATCAAATGCAGCTGATTATTTGGCTATTATGCAGGTTCGCAACCCCGACGTATTACGTTACGAGATTAATATCCCGAAATCTCTCGAAGGAGTCAAGGTACCCAAATTGTCCCTACAGCCACTCATAGAGAATGCAATCTACCATGGATTAAAAACAAAGGGTAGTCAGGGGCTTATCTCAATAGAGGCTTATACACACGGAAGAGAAGTTATCATTACCGTGGAGGATAACGGTGTTGGCATGTCCGAGGAACAGGTGTCCCGGATTGTAGAATACCGCTCACGAGAAGGAAAACCGGCATCCATTGGTATATACAGCGTTCATGAACGGATTAAGCTGTATTTTGGAGAACCATATGGCCTATCGGTGGAAAGTAGACTGGGAAAGGGTACTGTTATGAAAATGACGATTCCCGGAACGGAAGCGCAGGGGGGCAGCATAGATGTATAAAGTGATGGTTGTAGATGACGAGCCGCTGTTTCGTTATTATATGCGGACCAAGCTGGATTGGAGTAAATATGATTTCAGTGTCTGTGGTGAAGCGTCAAATGGCAGAGAAGCGCTGGAAGAAGCGGAACGGACGAAACCTGATTTGGCTTTAGTGGACATTAGCATGCCCTATATGGACGGTATGGAGCTGGTTACCCGGTTACAGGCCAATGCTCCTGATATGCTGATTGTTTTTGTAACAGGGCACAATGAATTTGATTATGCGCAAAAAGCGATTCGCTTAGGTGTACAAGATTATTTATTGAAACCGTTTAACCAGCAAGAGTTTAACGAGATGATGATCAAGGTGAAGCAGCGCCTTCAGTCACATAAAATAGGTGCACGCAAAGCTGGTAAGCCAGAAATAATTGCAGAAGGGACGGCTTCTAGTAAGCTCTTTCCACTCCAAATGGACGAGCAGAATTCCTCTGAAGGGATAGAGGAGTTCTCCTTTCCATCCAAAGAAATCACTCATCTTGGAATTCAGGATGCCATGCTGATGGCGTTAAAGATGGGGGATGGCGATGCAGCGGCGAAGGACATAAGCAAATTAATTGAGATTCTACGACGCCAGAGAGGGGGAGGCAGCTATTCCTTTACTCTTTTAATGAGTATAGTATCCCTTTGCCTTGCCTATGCTGGAGAAAGAGGGATCAATCCGGAAAGTTTCTGGAAACCAGCAGGTTCGTCAGAGCAGCGGCTACGGGAGATGGATAACTGGGATGAGACTGAAAGCTGGATAAAAGGCTTGTACAGTAAAGTCATTGATCAAGGTCGTGAGCACCGCCCCTCTAAGTCGTACAATTTATTCATTGCCGCCAAAGAGTACATCCGGGAGCATTATTCCGATTGTGAGCTGACAGTTGACCAGGTGGCGAATGGCGTGTATGTAGATACCAGCTATTTACGGAAGGTTTTTCGAAAAGAAGGTGGAATCTCTGTACTTGATTTCATTACCTATACTCGTATGAAGCAGGCCAAGGAACTGCTTGCTGGAGGAAATGTGAGACTGTCTGAAATCGCCGGTAAAGTGGGCTATAATGATCCGAATTATTTCAGTAAATGCTTTAAAAAACACTATGGCATGCCGCCGTCTGAATTTGAGCAGCTGGCTGCCCGTTCCCGCCATATTGGCGTTAATAATGAAATTTAATAAACAAATTTGGTGGCGGCTCTCTGGTGAGGCCGCTTTCATTTTGTCCTGTTTATTACCGATTGTGCCCGATATGGCTCTTTTTGGGTCTTCAAGGCTCAAATATAATAGAAACAGGACGATGAAAACGCTAACAAATAGCGGATTCAACTAGCTCCACTAAATAGAGCATCAGAAAGGGGATTCATTATGAGCAACAAGCTATTCAGAACACTGGGGGTTGCAACCGTTTTATCCTTAGCTTTCTCACTTACAGCCTGTGGTGGTAACAATGCCGGAAACGGTGGTTCAACCTCTGAAGATTCCAATACGACCGCTGGGAACACCGATAAGAAAATTCAAATAAAAATTTATGCACAGCATTTTGACGAAGATACTTCAAAGCCATTTGATTATGCCGTAGAGGAATTGAAAAAGGAAATGCCGGAGGTGGAGATTGTACTGGATGAGGCTGTTCAAGATGGCTACCAGAAGCTGAAAACATATGCCGCGACTGGGAACATGCCGGATATTTATGAAACAGACTGGCCTACACTGCAAACCTTCGCCAAATCTAAAAATGTCGAGCTGCTTGATGAATACCAAGCCACCAAAGATTTCAAAGCGAATCTAAACACAGGGAATGAGTCCCGTCTGATTGCCCCAGACGGTCATGTATACGCATTCCCATATACGGGAATCGAATTCCAAATGTTGTTTTACAACAAGGATATCTTTAAAGAGGTAGGCATCGAGATGCCGATCAAGACGATCGATCAGCTGGCTGAAGCGGCTAAGAAGCTTTCTACAGCAGGGTATACACCGCTCTCAATTTTCGCGAAGGAGAAATGGATCACTACTTCTTTTTATAGCGGACTTGTGACTCGTGAGGAGACGAAAGGGTTTGGCCCACTCGAAACGAAGGGAACGACAACATTGCCTTCGCCTTATGTAACAGCAGCAGAACAAATGAAGAAGCTGGAAGAAGCAGGCTTGTTCGACGTCAATGCTACGAATACCAATTATGATCAAGCTTCATCTTTGTTCTACCAAGGAAAAGCTGGCATGTTCGTCAACGGTCAGTGGGAAATCTACAGCAGTGCTGAGAAGCTTGGGGATAAAGTGGATTGGATGTACTGGCCAGCTAAGGACGAAGCGACTTATGAGAACAACAAAATGTACATTAACGGTGCAGGAGGTCCTGGTGGCTTTGCCGTTTCTCCTAGCAGCAAGAATGTTGAGACCGCAGTGAAAGTAGCTAGTTTTATCGCACAAAAATATAGCGAATACAAATATACACAGCTGGGTAGCCCGATCGTAGCGACTAAAGTGGATAAAGAAATGACCGGTGAAGTGCCTGCCATGATGAAAAGAATCGCTGAAGAAGTGCTGCCAAACGTGAAGGGTTACGCCAATGCGGTAAGCAGTGTTCAAATTAAAAATGCACTGGACGACAATACACAAAATATGTTGATCGAAGGATTCTCGGCTAAGCAGTTCACGGATAACATGAACCGAGTGCTGAACAAAGAAAATAAATAATTAGAGAAATAAAATAAATAAAAATTGGTCCATGCCCTGCAGCTCACCCGGATCGAGCCCTTATATCGGGTGAGCAGCTTGGCAAGGAAGGAGTGGAATCTTACCGCATGCATAAATACTTAGGTAATAAGAAAGCCATAATGCTGTTTCTGCTTCCCGCTCTGTTGATTTATAGCGTAGTGATTATCTATCCGGTGCTTCAATCCTTTTATCGTAGCTTTTTCGAGTGGGACGGGCTCAGTACGGCTACTTTTAACGGATTGTCCAACTATGTAGAGATGTTTGATGATCCATTGCTTTTGACATCCCTTCGTAACGGCCTTATTTTTGCACTGGTGCTCGCTGTATTTCAGATCGGATTGGGAACCATTCTTGCGCTTGCCTGTGCCGATCCGCGAATCAAAGGGCGTAAGTTATTGAAAACAGCTTATTTTATCCCCGTAGTTCTGTCGGTTACGGTTGTTTGTCAGCTATGGATTGCCATCTACGATCCGAATAACGGATTGATCAATAGGCTTTTTGAAATTTTGCATATTCCTTATCAACAAAACTGGCTCACTTCTCCAACCACATCCATAATTGCGATTGCCTTTGTTAATGCCTGGCAGTTCATGGGTTACCAGTTCAGTCTTTTATATGCGGGGGTTAAATCTGTCCCTGAGCAGTACATGGAAGCTGCCACGATTGACGGTTGCTCCAAATGGATGGCGCATCGTAAGGTGACGATTCCAATGATGAAGGAGACGTTCAAATTCTGTCTGATCATTGCCATTACTTCAGGAATCGGTGCTTTTGTACAAATGTTGATTATGACTAACGGCGGACCGGGAACGAGCAATTATACGCTTACCTTTATGATTTATCGTTATGCTTTCTTGGAAAGCAACTACGGCTATGCCTGTGCGGTATCGGTTGTGCTTGTCCTTCTGTCGCTTCTGGCCACCATTATTATCAACAAGACATTTGACCGAAATGAAGCATAAGGCAGTACGCCGGAAAGGAAAAGGAACGTTATGAAAAAAGTGAGAGCATTGCTCATACAGCTTCCCTTATGGATTTATTTTATCATTTCCATCTATCCGCTATTATGGATGATTTCTTATTCTCTGAAAAATAACGATGAGATTTTTGTCACCAACCCTTTCGGATTTCCGACTAATTTCCGGATTGAAAACTATGTGGCCGCTTGGTCACAGTTCAATATACCGCGATATTTTACGAATAGCTTGGTAGTCTCTACGATTTCAACGCTACTTATTATCATATTATCGCTGATGTTCTCATTCGCAATTTCCCGGCTGCGGTGGAGATTCCGTGAAGGGGTCAGATTGTATATGACGATCGGAATGTTCATGCCGCTGCAGGTAATTATGATTCCACTTGCTATACTCGTGCGGGACTTACATCTGACTAATACCTACGGTGGGCTGATTGTTCCTTATGTCGCCATTGGATTGCCGTTCTCTTGTCTGGTATTCTACGGCTTTATGAAGGGTATTCCTGGGGAGCTGGAGGAATCCGCTTGTATGGACGGCGCGAATGTATACCGGATGTTTCTGCAGATTATTGTGCCGGTTGTAACGCCAGCTGTCGCAACAGTAGCCATTTTTCAATTTCTGAACAACTGGAATGAATTTTTGCTGGCTTATATTCTGATCTCTGATGAGGGGATGAAAACACTGCCGCTGGGTCTATTGTTCTTCCAAGGCCAATACAGCACAGACTGGGGTGGCATGGGGGCGGTTATGACGATGGCGAGTCTGCCAATGGTTATTGTCTATTTGTTCTTTAGTGAGCAGGTAGAACGGGCAATGACAGTTGGATCTGCTGTAAAAGGATAAAGCGAAGAGTAATAATTCATGCAAAAGAGGACTTCTGGCGAATGCGCAGGAGTCTTCTTTTTGATTCAAATCATGACCAGTGAATTCATCCTATTCCTCTAGGAAGACCAATCCGATAAAATCCTCCGGCTCAATACGACCGAAATAATGCTTCAAATCGAGATCAGCTAATGCTTCTCTAACCTCAGCCTCGTCATAACGTTTGCCACGAAGTGCATTTTCAACATCTACTACGTCACCGACTCCGAAGAAGTCACCATAGATTTTGATGTCTTTAATGAGGGAATCTTCAATATCCATCCGAATATCAATAATTCCGGCAGGGAATTTGCGCGTGTGCTTAACGTTGCTTTTTGGTGACAGACCGTAGTTCCAGTCCCAGTTCTGGTAGTGCTCCTGGGAGATCTCATTAATTTTGTCCCAGTCGGCTTGTTGCAGCTTGTACTGAGGAACCTCAGAAGAATCCATGCCAAAGATCGAACGCAGCAGGCCGGCGCGGAACTCCTCGATCGTCATATCTGTACCCAGCAGCTCTTTGATATTCGCTACACGGCTGCGTACGGATTTGGTGCTCTTTGATTTAAACTTCTCTGGATTCACTTTTAGAGAGGCTTGTACATCATCTAAATTAAGATTGAACATCAAGGTACCATGGCTGAACATACGTCCGCGTGTGGAGAACTGAGCGTTACCGGAAATCTTTTGCTCACCAACTTGCAGGTCATTCCGTCCGCTTAGCTCGGCGTTAACACCCATGCTTTGCAGGTAATCGATGACCGGTTGGGTGAATTTCAAAAAGTTATGAAAGGATTGGCCGTCATCCTTGGTAATAAAGCTGAAGTTCAAATTTCCAAGATCGTGAT
Source organism: Paenibacillus sp. FSL H7-0918 (assembly GCF_038007025.1). Classification (NCBI taxonomy): domain Bacteria; kingdom Bacillati; phylum Bacillota; class Bacilli; order Caryophanales; family Paenibacillaceae; genus Paenibacillus; species Paenibacillus sp. FSL H7-0918. The sequence goes on along the minus strand of NZ_JBBOWJ010000002.1, from coordinate 680,544 downwards.
AAACAGCTCCACCGCCGGATAGACGACGTACGACCTGAATATTATTATCTTTTACATACTCTTGGTTAATTTCTTCGATAGTATTCTGATGTTTCCCTATGATGATGGATGGGCTGTTGATATAAAAAAGCAGGTAACTCTCGTCCATCGGCAAGTGCTTCAGCGCATATTCCTCAATCGCCAAATTGATGGATGCGTCAGTAATCCCTGTGTTATCAATAAAAAGCATAGTGAATTCCTCCGTCGCAGCAAAATTGATTACAACCTTCATTTTAAACCAAAAGCGGTTTTTTAACAAAAGAGATCACATTGTTGAGATTCATGTCGGTTTGAGGGAAGCGGGGGATTTAGCTGATTCCTTCTGCGAAAGCATTGACGTTCTTCCGGCAAAGAGGCAATAATGGTGGCAATGACATACATATCGTGCTAGAGAAAGTAGATAGAGGGAGTGTAATTATGCTTGAAAAATATGGGCATGGCGGTGATTTGTTGACGGCAGCGGAGCTCTATGGAGAAGCTGGGGGCACATTTCTCGACTATAGTGCCAACATCAATCCACTCGGTCCTCCACCGCAAGTTTTGGAGCTGCTCAGAACAGCACTGTCAACGGTGGTGGCATATCCGGACCCTGGACACCGACGCTTTAAACGCCTACTGGCGGAAAATCTTGGCGTAGATAATAGCTGGTTAACTGTGGGCAACGGAGCAGCGGAATCTATGGCTTTGCTGCTGCTGGCGATAGCTCCACAAAAGGTTGGCATCGTGGAGCCTTGTTTCTCTGAGTATCGGCAGCTTTCCGTACAATTTGGCGCTGAAGTATTATCGGTTCAGGGGACAAGGGAACAGCATTTTCGCGCTGGAGTGGAGGAGATTGCCGGGCTGTTGGAACAGGTGGAACTGTTATTTCTCGGACAGCCGAATAATCCCAATGGCGTTCAGTATGCTGTGGAGGAACTGCGCTTGTTAGCGCAGAAGGCTGAATGCTGCGGGACTTATTTGGCTGTGGATGAAGCTTTTATTGACTTTATCCCGGAGTCAGAGCGAAATACACTCCTGCCGGAGCTGGAGCGGTTTCCGCATACGGTTCTGGTGCGGTCGATGACGAAGTTTTATGCGATTCCCGGCTTGCGTCTCGGGTTTGCGATTTCACATCCGAAGCTGGCGAAGGCGATGAGCGGAAAGCAGGTCACCTGGAGTGTGAACGGCTTGGCGCTGCTGGCAGGGGAAGCCTGCCTTACAAGTGGACGTGACTATGAACAGCGCACGCGTGAGCTTATTGCAGCAGAACGCGAAAAACTGCGGCAGGGTCTTATGCAGCTGGGCTGCGATGTCCCACCGGGAGAAGCCAACTTTCTGCTCTGTGGCTTGCCATCACCGTGGAGCGCGGCTGAGTTTCAGACTAGGCTTGGCCGCGTAGGTATACTAGTGCGCAGCTGCGCTATGTATGCAGGGTTAGGAGCTGAGCATATTCGAGTTGCCGTTAAGGGACATGAGGATAATGCCCGCCTTTTGCTGCAGATGGCGGAGATTCTAGCGACTAAGTGACAGGTGGATGTAGTCTTTAATGACTCTATGTGCGGAGCGAGCTGACAGTGCGATTGGCGGGGCATCCTTTCGCGGATGGTTGTAAGTATTTAATGAAAGAAATGAGCGGTGAAAGGAGCGGGATCGGCTATGGTGGAAGTGAAGATTCCATTTAATCTTACAGGGGGAATCAGGGAGTATCGTCCGGCCGTCTGGCCAGGGCTTGCTCTGCAATGGAAGGATAAGCATCTTCTGCTGGAGCTGCCAGCAGAAGCCGATGGTTTATCGAGCGCGTTCTACGGCGGAGGAATGAACCGGCTGCAGCGAGCCGTCAATTTATATGTAGATCGCAATTACGAATGTAGTGATCCTGTCCAGGATATGGAGAATAAGCTGCACGATTGGGGTTATCCTTTATCCGGCTGTGCTGGTCTGATGACGGCTGTGCCGCTAGAGCATGCAGCGGTAGCTGAAGAGGACACGGGTTCAGCGGGGATTTTTGTTTGCGTTACAGCCGCCGCAGGAAATGCTGCGCGCGCAGGTGTGGAACGCAATGTGCTGGCTGTGTATCGGCCGGGTACGATTAACATCATGCTCTGCATTGATGGCCGCCTGACACCGGCGGCCATGGTCAATGCTGTGCAGACAGCTGTCGAAGCCAAAGCTGCTGCGCTGGCAGATCTCGGGATTACCGATCCCGAGAATGGCCTGATCGCAACCGGCACGACTACGGATGCTATTGTACTCGCTGTGAGCCAAAGCGGGCGATACAGCGCCGAGCATGTATATGCCGGCACAGCAACCGATCTTGGAGGCGCTATCGGCCGGCTTGTATATAGCGCTGTGACGGGCAGCCTGCTGTCGGTGCAGGCAAGGAAGGACGGCTAATGAGAATGGATAGCTGGAGAAGTAGAAGCTTGTTCAGAGGTGATTGCTTGTGACAATCGCTTTGGTGTTGCTTGCAGCTTATGTGATTGACCGGATCGTAGGTGATCCGCGTAACCTGCCTCATCCCGTAATTGGTATGGGCAAAGCAATCACGGCTCTGGAGCGGGCGATCCGTCGTTTATGGTCCCGCCCGCAAAGCCTGTGCAGAGCAGGGGTGTTACTTCCGCTATGTGTGGCGGGCGGTGCTTGGGCACTGACAGCCATCCTGCTATGGCTGCTGTCATCTATCTCACCGTGGCTCGTCTGGATAGCCGAGGTTTGGTTGATTTCAACCACGATTGCCTCCAAGGGACTAAAGGATGCAGGAATGGCGGTGTACGTGGAATTGCAGAAGGGCGATATCCCTGCTGCCCGCAAGGCGTTGGGGATGATCGTGGGACGTGATACGACTTTGCTAGACGCCCCGGAAATTGTCCGTGGAACGGTGGAGACCGTAGCAGAAAACATCGTCGATGCGATTATTTCTCCACTTTTCTACGCGCTGATTGGCGGTGCACCGCTTGCTATGGCTTATCGGGCGGTCAATACACTCGATTCAATGGTCGGTTATAAGAACGATAAATACCGTGATCTCGGCTGGGCCTCTGCCCGGCTCGATGATGTGGCTAACTTCATCCCGGCACGGATTACGGCATTGCTTTTGGCTCTATGTGCAGGGATGCTTCGTCTGGATTGGCGCAGATGCCTGCAAATGGTGAAGCGGGATGCACATCTACATCCAAGCCCTAACAGCGGTTATCCAGAATCAGCTGTGGCTGGCGCACTCGGCATCCGACTCGGAGGCGAAAATGTGTATCATGGCGTCGCTTCTTTTCGGGCTTATATGGGTGATCCGGTACGTACGATGGAACCGGATGATATCATCCAGACCTCGCGGATGATGATGCTCTGCTCTTCAATATTTGTAGGTCTATGCGCGGTTGTGGCATGGATATGGATTGGAGGCTGAGCGTCGGTATGGCAATTCCCTCTATAGAGCTTGAGCTAGTGCTTATCCGACACGGGCAGACGAAATGGAATGTTGAGCATCGTTACCTGGGACATACGGATCTTCCATTGCTTCCTGAAGCAAGTGAGCGGCTATCCCAACCTCAGCAGCAGATCTGCATGCAGACTGAGTTATCAGGTGGTTTTTGGCGTGTGTTCTGTTCCGATTTGCTAAGGTGTCGGGAGACCTTGGCTTTCGTAGCACCTTCACTAGAGCAGGACGCTGTTTATGATCAGCGGCTTCGTGAAATGAACTTCGGAGCTTGGGAAGGCTGCACTTATGAGCAACTGAAAGATAACTCTCTATATAGACGTTGGATTGATGATCCTTCAAAGGTTACACCGCCAGAAGGAGAATCGTGGACAGCATTCGATGCTCGGTTGCGTAGTTTCCTGTTGGACCTAGGTCAAGCTGCTGTGGCTGCATTTGGATGCTGTGCTATCAAGGAGAAAAAAAGTGAGGTTACATCGAATAGAGTATTGGTAGTGACGCATGGGGGTGTTATCAGGAATTTACTTGCACAGTTAGTTCCTGGTCTCACATTCTACAGTGCAGTGGCTCCTTCTCCAGGGAATGTAATGGTACTAAAAATACTCTGGCAGCATGGACAATGGTCAGCTGATAAAGCTCATATTTTGGAAAAAGGATGATTACATGAAAAAAGGTTTCCACGTCATTAGGAAAACCTAATAGGTGGAACCCTTTATGTTTGAACTATCGTTTGCTGTCAGCAGAATAACATGGTTAATTAGATATTAGGTAATAGGTAACCATTCCTTATAGGTATCTGCACGTGATTGTAATTCATTATACAGCATGCTGGCATGGTAACCGTCGCACACGGCATGGTGGAATTGCCCCGAGATGGGTAATAGTATTTTTTTGTCTTGCTGAAAATATTTCCCTATCGTAAAGATGGGAAGTAGGTAGGTTCCTTCGTTATACACGTTCAGGTTAAAGCTTGTGAAGCTGACCCACGGAATGCTGGAGATAGGGAAGGTGTTCGGCGGTTCGTTTGCTTTAGCGATAAATTGTTTCACGCTTCCGTACATTTTCATATCATCGAGATAACGGTTATAGAAATCATTAAACTGTTCACCGTACGAAGTCCAGATGCTTGAGAAAGTCTTATCATCATCATGGAAAATTGTAAAACTAGGGGACAAGCTATCCCAATAACCTAATCTACCTTCAGAATCAAAACATGTGCGGAATTCACTATGACGGTTCACCACCGTAGTTATCATGTGGATTAGTGCTGGGTACAGCTTAATTCCCTTATGCTTAAGCTCTGACAGTAGAAGGGTGATATCAATATTTACAGTCATGCTGTAGGTGCATCTGACATTGTTTAAATAATGTTCAAAATAGGGTTTTCTACTCCAGTTATCAATGACAATCGGGTTAAAAATCATTTATTATGACCTCCTAAAATTATTTCATTTTTCATTTTAGGAGGTCTGCTGGACTGATTTCACCATATCTTTATCACAATCCCTTGAGAAAGTATTTTGTAACGATGAGTATACCATCAATTGGAAGGGAGATGCATTTATAATGCTGAGCGAAAAGTTGGTTATTGAAAAATTGCTTCAGCAAAAGCGTACGAGTGTTGCTTCCAGCGTAGTGATGATGTGCGGTGTAGCGGGGTCGGGTAAAACAACCTTTGCTAAAAAGCTGGAGAAAGAGGGATTCGCCAGACTTTCGATAGATGAAGATATTTGGGCCACGCACGGCCGTTTCGGGGTGGATTATCCAGAGGACAATTATGAGTCCTATAAGGAAGAGTCGGAGATAAAGCTGCGGGGGGAGCTGGTGAATCTGCTTCAGGCAAAACATCATGTTGTTATCGATTTCAGCTTCTGGCAACGTCAGAGACGGAACGATTACAAGCAGCTCATTGAGAGTTATGGTGGCGTGTGGGAACTGATTCACTTAAAGGTTCAGCCGGATGAATTGCGTCAGAGACTGCTTATCCGGAGTGAACGTTTTGACGCCAATGCCGCATTTCCGATTACTGAGGACATATTAACCCGGTTTTTAAATGGTTTTGAGATCCCTGCTGGAGAAGGGGAGCTTGTGATTGAGCATAGATCTGTAACTTGATTTTTTGGGCATTTTTCCTCTTATAGAACCACAGCCGGATTAAAATCCCATGGCTGTGGTTCTTTTTTTAAGCGAGTGATTGTGCCATGATAGTCATGGGGGCGATTGAGAGATGTTTAAGGATTTTAAGCTCATAGCCGGACGGCCGGTGTATATACAAATTAAAGACTATATGAAGCACTTAATCATAAAAGGCGGTCTGCAAGGCAATCAAAAGCTGCCCTCCACACGAGAGCTCAGCACATTGCTTAAGGTTAGCCGCAACTCCGTAATCTCTGCTTATGCAGGGCTTGAGGATGATGGCTTTGCTTATGCCGTGCAAGGGCAAGGAAGTTATGTTGCTGCTACGCCGCCCGGCAGTGAAACGATCTCTTCCTGGACGATGGACTGGAAGTCACGTCTCAATGATCACGCGGTGCTGGCAGAGGAACTGGATATCATGAAGCGCGGGATTCGAGCGGAGAAGGGGACGATCTCCTTCACCAGCATAGCGCCTGATGAGAGTCTTTTTGATCTGGATAATGTGAAGCGGTCCTTTATGGATCGGATGTCGGTGGAAGGTAACGTTCTGCTAAATTACGGCTATGCCAAAGGGTATAAGCCTTTAATAGACTATTTGAAGCAGTATATGGAGCACAAGGGCGTTGAAATGAGGGGCAAGGATATACTGATCACCAATGGTTTTACTGAGGGGTTCGATATTGTATTGTCTGCTCTGAGTAAAAAAAATGGTTCAGTCATTTGTGAGAATCCGACGCATCATACAGCGATCAAAAATTTGAAGCTGAACGGTTTTGAGATCACCGGGATTTCGATGGAGCGTGATGGGATTGATTTGGCGGAGCTGGAGAAAGCATTGCAACAGCAAGCTTTTGACTGTGCATACTTCGTCCCTTCTTATCATAATCCGACCGGAATTGTAATGTCTCCAGAGAAAAGACAGCGGCTAATGAAGCTGATGAATCGCTACCAAGTCCCGGTGATTGAGGATGGTTTTAACGAGGAATTACGATATTCGGGCTCACATGTGGCTCCACTTATCGCAGCAGCAGGCAGCGGCAACAGCGTGATTTATCTCGGCAGCTTCTCCAAGGTATTATTTCCGGGACTACGTGTAGGTTGGGTGCTGGCGGATCAGGAGTTGATCAATTCCCTCGAAAGCGTCAAGCGCGCCCGTACCATTCATACCTCGACGCTGGATCAATCCATTTTGTATCAGTATTTATTGGGTGGTCATTTAGAAAAGTATTTGAAAAAAGCCAGAGCGGAATACAAACGAAAGTATGAATTAACCCTGCAATGCTGCAAGGATTGTATCCCTTATACGGCGCTGTCAGGGGACGGTGGCCTGCATCTTTTTGTAACCTTCGCGGAGGGCTTTAATACAAGGACGCTGTTGGCGGCCTGTCATGAGCAAGGGGTTATTTTTACAGCAGGAGATATATTCTTCACAGATGGTAAGGGTCAAAATACGATACGGATCGGTTTCTCCAGAGTGACGGATGAGGATATCCGCAAGGGGATCGAGATTATTGGCAGAACAGCTCGACAACTAATGGGATAAAGAGGTGCTTGAGATGAAGGTAGGCGTAATTATGGGCGGGGTATCCTCAGAGTATGAGGTATCCATGAATAGCGGTAGAGAAATATTGAAGAATCTAGACCCCAATAAATATGAAATTATTCCAATTGTGATCACCAAGCGTGAGGAGCTTATTGAGCAGGCAAAAGGGATCGATATCGCACTGCTTGCACTTCATGGAGCTTACGGCGAGGATGGTACGGTTCAGGGAACGCTGGAGACGATGGGGATTCCGTATACGGGCAGCGGGGTTTTGTCTAGCAGCATTTGCATGGATAAAGATCTCTCCAAAAAGCTTATGCGCTGCGCAGGCGTCAATACAGCAGATTGGCTATGCTGGGACAGCATGAAGGATTATTCGGCTGAAGCGGTGGAACGGCTCGGATATCCTGTTATGGTGAAGCCATGTTCAGGCGGCTCGAGTATCGGAATGGAAAAAGTGAGCAGCAGCGAGGAGCTGTTGTGCGCAGTGCAGAAGGCTTTTGCCTGTGATCAGTCGATTTTGATTGAAAGCTACATTCAAGGCCAAGAAATCACCTGTTCTATTCTAAACGGAGAGCTGCTGCCTATTCTGGGAATTACCTCAGCAAATGCCGAGTGGTTCGATTACAGTGCTAAGTATGAAGAAGGCGGAGCAGATGAACGGGTCATTGAACTGCCTGCTGAGGTGCATGAGCGGGTACGCGAGGCTGCCTTGAGCTGTTACAAAGCACTAAAATGTAGCGTGTATGCACGGGTTGATATGCTGCTTAAAGAGGGTATTCCTTATGTGCTGGAGGTGAATACGTTACCAGGCATGACGAAGGCCAGTCTTTTACCCAAAAGCGCGCAAGCGGCAGGCTACACCTTCAGCGGACTGCTGGACGAAATCATCTCCCTTTCCCTAACGGAAAAGAGTGCAAAAGAAGAGGTGTACAGCCATGCATAATGAATGGATTGCTCCACGTGTGCGGGAGATTGCACCCTCGGGGATTCGGGCTTTTTTTGACCTAAGTGCGGGGAATCAGGATATTATATCGCTGGGTGTAGGGGAACCAGATTTCGTTACACCGGAGCATGTAAGAGCTGCCTGTATTCGTGCCTTGAATAATGGGGAAACGATGTATACGCCAAATTCCGGTTTACTGGAGCTTAGAGAGGAGATCGCTTCTTATCTGCACACAAGTTTCAAGCTTCGCTATGAGCCAAACGATGAGATTATGGTTACGGTGGGAAGCAGCGAGGCTGTGGATTTGGCATTACGAGCTTTCATTACACCTGGGGATGAGATTATCGTCCCTTCTCCGAGCTATATCGCATATTCGCCGATTACCCATTTGAACGGGGGGGTTACGGTGGAGGTAGAATCATCGGCCGAGCAGGAGTTTAAGCTTACTGCTGAAGCGTTACGGAAGGTGATTACTCCGCGTTCCAAGCTTCTTATGGTGAATTTTCCGACTAATCCTACAGGTGCAGTAATGACTTATGAAGATTGGCTGCCTATTGCACAGATTGTAAAAGAGAATAACCTACTGGTCATTTCAGATGAAATTTATGCCGAGCTTACGTATGACAGTCAGCATGTCAGCATCGCCTCTCTTCCCGGGATGCTGGAAAGGACGATTGTGATTAGCGGCTTCTCCAAAGCTTTTGCAATGACTGGCTGGAGAGTGGGTTATGCTTGTGGCGATCGAGAATTAATTGCTGCGATGCTAAAAATCCATCAATACACTGCGATGTGTGCCCCAGTGCTCGGTCAAATTGCTGCGATTGAATCATTGCGCAACGGAATGCAGCATAAGGAACACATGAAGCAATGCTTCGATGAGCGGAGAAAGCTGCTGGTTAGTGGATTTCGATCCATAGGACTACCTTGCCATGAACCTGCGGGTGCATTTTATGCCTTTCCTTCCATCGCTCACACCGGAATGAAATCAGAAGACTTCGCTTTGCAGCTGCTCAGGGAGGTCGGTGTCGCTGCGGTTCCGGGTCATGTGTTTGGAGCAGGCGGAGAGGGTTATATTCGCTGCTCCTATGCCGCTTCCTTACAAAAATTGACGGAGGCGCTGGAGAGAATCGATGATTTTATGAAAGTGAAGTTGTAATTCTAGAAGTCCCCCTCTATCATAGATGGGGGCTTTTCTGCGAATATGAGATAGAATAGGTTATACGGATACATTTAATAGGAGGTCGTAATTATATGCTTTCAGATATTCAAGACGTAATTAAACAAATCATTCCGGCTGATGATCAGTCCATCCTCAAGGCGGAGCATCGGCTGAACATTCTGACCAAACCTCCGGGCAGTTTGGGACAATTGGAACCTCTGGCCGTTAAGCTCGCTGGAATTTCGGGTACGGAGCAGCCTAGTTTCACCAAACGAACAGTTGTTGTGATGGCTGCTGATCATGGGGTGTGCTGCGAAGGGGTTAGCGCATTTCCACAGGAAGTCACGCTACAGATGGCCCATAACTTTCTCAGCGGTGGAGCGGCTGTGAATGTATTGGCACGTCAAGCTGGGGCAGAGGTACAGTTTGTTGATGTCGGCATAAACGGCGATCTTAGTCATGTCGATCTGATTGATCGTAAAGTGCGCCGGGGGACGGATAATATGGCTGTGGGACCTGCGATGAGTCGTGAGGATGCCATGAATGCTCTTCTTGTTGGGATAAGAGTCGCGCAGGAAGCGGTTAAGAACGGCACGGAGATTTTTATAACAGGCGAAATGGGCATTGGGAATACTACGGCTAGTGCTGCCATTCTATGTGCTCTCAAAGGAATAGCCCCTGAAGTAACTGTGGGACGAGGAACGGGAATTGATGATGAACGTTTACTACATAAAATTGCAGTGGTGGAACGCGCCTTAAAGGTAAATCAGCCGAATTCAGCAGATCCGTTGGATGTATTATCTAAAGTTGGCGGACTGGAAATCGCTGGCTTGGCGGGACTGATTCTTGGTGCGGCTGCTAATCGGACACCTATCATTTTGGATGGTTTTATTTCGGGGGCGGCAGCGCTTGTGGCAAAAGCCCTTGCACCTGAATCCATCGCTTATATGATAGCGTCTCATGTATCAGGAGAACGGGGACACAAGTTAATGCTGGAGCAGCTTGGGCTTGAACCGCTGCTTAACCTCGGTCTGCGATTGGGTGAGGGAACAGGGGGAGTATTATGCCTTCATTTAATCGAGGCGATCTGCCGCATTTTGAGCGAAATGGCAACCTTTGAAAGTGCAGGCATCTCTGGAGCTGGTCAACGATGAGCATTCTTGTAACGGGAGGCGCACGTAGCGGGAAAAGTGGTTTTGCAGAAAAACTGATACAGTCACTGGCAGATCAGGCCTTCTATGTAGCAACCGGACAGGCCTTTGACGACGAAATGAAGGAACGGATTGCTTTGCATCAGCATCAACGAATGGAAAGTGGTTACGCTTGGGAGACACTTGAGGAACCGTATGATTTACCAGATCTGCTAAAGCGATTATCGGGTGAAAAAGCGGTGCTCGTAGATTGTTTGACCTTATGGTTATCCAATGCATTATTGGCCGTGGAAGGTTTTGAAAATAGACAAGAGCTTGTTGAGAGTGAAATAACAAGACTTGAAGACAGTGTGCGTTCTTTTCAAGGGACGCTTATTCTGGTCACTAATGAGGTTGGCGACGGGATTGTTCCGGAGTATGCGCTTGGCCGATTGTATCGTGATCTGGCGGGACGAATGAACGCCCTGATCGCTCGGCAATGCGAACAGGTCTTTCTAGTAACTGTTGGAATTCCGATTGAGCTGAAGAGCAGGGAGTATCGTTTATGAGGGAGCGTAGGGATGCGGCCGTAGCTGCCTTTCAGTTCTTATCCCGATTTCCTGTAAAAGGTGATCCGGGATTCTCTCCTGAACTGCTGCGCCGGAGTGTAATCTTCTATCCCATGGTAGGCGCAGCAATTGGACTGTGTGTAGCTGCTGGAGCAGCCCTGACGGGATTGCTTTTACCTGCTTGGCCAGCAGCTGTGCTCACTCTGATTCTGTGGGTTGGCCTCACTGGCGGGTTGCATCTTGATGGCTGGATGGACAGCGCAGATGGTCTGCTCAGCTATCGGCCACGGGAGCGGGCCCTGGAGATTATGAAGGACAGCCGTGTAGGTGCGATGGGCGTACTCGCCTGCGTGCTGCTCCTGCTGTTTAAAGCATCTTTGCTGGCAGCTCTAATCGAAGGCTTCGCCTACTACGAGCTGCCGCTGCTCTTGGTACCAGCGGTCTGGAGCCGCTGGTATATGGTGCGGGCAATGGTGCGTTATCCCATTGCCCGTGGAGACGAGGGGCTGGCCGCGAACTTCGCCGGCCTAGCTTCCTCGCATGAGCGGCGCGCGCTGGCCGTCGCCGCGCTGCTCTCGCTGGCCGCCGCCGCTGCGCCACTGGCGCTCGGCGCTGGCTTAGCCGCGTGGCCGCTGCATCTGGCGGCAGCTCTGCTGCTGCCGGTCGCGGCCTTGGCCTGCGGCACCGCAGCTGCGCGGCGGATCAGCAGCCGGCTCGGCGGGCTCACCGGCGACGTGTACGGCGCGCTGAACGAGCTGCTGGAGGTTGTGCTGCTGCTAGTGTTATTGCTGCTCCAGCACAATTTAATGTAAGCTCCACGGGGGGAACCTTGAGTAGTTTGCTGTAGGTAGCTCCACGGATGAACCTTGAGTAGTTTGCAGTAACTCCGCAGATGAACCTTGAGCTGGTTTGCTGTAGGTGGTACTACGGATGAGCCTTGAGTAGTTTGCTGTAGGTAGCACTATGGGCGAACATTGAGTAGTTTGCAGTAACTCCGCAGATGAACCTTGAGCTAGTTTGCTGTAGGAGCTCCACGGTGAACCTTGAGTACAATTTGTTATGAGTAACCTTTGCGTTTTTATGAGATAGATAGGGAAGAGGGATGACATGTTATTTGCCATTCTGCTGTTTATAATTGCTGGGCTTGCTGAGATCGGTGGCGGATATTTAGTATGGTTATGGTTGAGAGAATCACGGCCACTTTGGTACGGTTTAGTGGGGTCCTTGATTCTGATAGCGTATGGGATTATCCCTACGTTGCAGAAATTCCCTTCCTTCGGCAGAGTGTATGCGGCTTACGGTGGGGTGTTTATCGTACTCGCGGTCTTATGGGGATGGCTTGTAGACAAGAAGACACCAGACGTATACGACTGGGTCGGAGCTGTTATTTGTGTGATCGGTGTTTCGGTCATCCTCTGGGCACCGCGGCACTAGGTTGAGTGAGGGTTACATAGCCATAAAAGCTGAAAAACACTGAGTATCCTAGTTTTTACTAGGTGAGTAACTTGACTCCGGACTCAGGAGGCCTTATTTGCGATAAAAGGGTTATTTTGGAGCTTTTTCGGACACCAGAGGCGCTATTTGAACAAAATAGGCTGAGTCTGGGTTGATTATGAGGCAATAGCGTCTCTCGAGTCCGAAAAAGCCTCCAAATGGCGGTTTTTCGAGTAATAGCGGCATCTGAGTCCGCAAGCCAGCAGCAAATGGTGTGTTGAGTCTAAGTGAGAGCTTCGCGCAAGCTAGCGCATGTAGCCGATTCTATTGCTGTAGGTAGCATCCACGGAGGGACTTGGAGTAATTTACTGTAGGTAGCATCGACGGATGAACTTTGAGTAATTTGCAGTAGGTAGCATCCACGGATGAACTTTGAGTAATTTGCTGTTGGTAGTGCCACGGAGGAACTTTGAGTAATTTGCTGTTGGTAGCGCCACGGATGAACTTTGAGTAATTTGCTGTAGGTAACTTGGCTCCGGACTCAGGAGACCTTATTTGTGATAAAAGGGTTAATTTGGAGCGTTTTCGGACACCAGAGGCGCTATTTGAGCGAAATAGGCTGAGTTGGGTTGATTATGAGGCAATAGCGTCTCTCGAGTCCGAAAAAGTCTCCAAATGGCAGCTTTTCGAGTAATAGCGGCATCTGAGTCCGCAAGCCAGCGGCAAATGGCGTGCCGAGTCTAAACGAGAGTATCGCGCAAGCCAGCAGCACATGAAGCGCCGATTCTAAGCGAGAGCTTCGCGCAAGCCTAGCGTATGCCCCCAAGTCTAAGCGAGCCATCGCAAACTAAAAACCCCCGTTCAACACTTTCGTGTGAACGGGGGTTTTAATTTACAAGCGTTAAATCTTAAATTGCTGCACAGCTTCTTGGAGTTTCTTGGCTTGCTCATACAGATGTTTAACGGTTTCTGCATGGCCTTCCAGTTCGACGCGCTGCCGCTCTGAGTTAGCAGCGAGTGTGTCCGCACTTTCTTGCGATCTTGATGTAATTTGTGCAGTTTCTTCGACGGAAGCACTGACTTCTTCTGTACTTGCTGAGATTTGCTGTGTAGCCGCAGATACGGATTGGATGCTGTGATTGATGCTTTGGATAAGAATCAGGAGGTGATTAAAGGCATCACCTGCTTCTGCTACTTTGCCGACTCCAGAGGCAACCTCAGAATTCACGTGGTTCATCTCGGTAACGGAGCGACTCATATCTTCTTGAAGCCCAAGTAGGAAGTCACGGATCTGTTCGTTTGCGTTACGGGATTGTTCAGACAGCTTGCGTACTTCTCCCGCAACAACAGCAAAGCCGCGTCCATGCTCTCCTGCGCGTGCAGCTTCAATTGAAGCATTCAGCGACAGCATTTGGATCTGTTTCGTAATTTCAGTAATACTGTGAACGACTTCTCCGATCATTACTGAACGCTCATTCATGATTTGTAATTGATCCAGCGACTGTAGGGAAGCACGTTCAACCTGGCGCATTTGCAGCACAGCGCTTTGAGCAATTTCATTACCGCCACTTGCTTCAGCGGAAGCCTCACTGATTTGCTCCGTGACTTCATTCGCTGCTGAGGCAATACTTTGAATGCCTAAATTGATTTCTTCCATTGCTCTCGAGTTATCTGATGCACTGCTAGCGATAGTCGTACTACCTTTGCCGATTTCTATTACCGATGAGCTGGAGTGTTCCGCCATATCATTGAGAACCTCAACACGTTCTTTTAAAGAGTTGGAATCCGCAACGACAGTATTAGAGGTTACCAGTACATGTCCAATCATTTCTTTCAGGCGTTGGGTCATCGCTTGGAAGCTTACGGACAACTGTGCAACTTCGTCATTTCCTTTAACTGATAATTCTTCGGTGAAATCTCCCTCTGCGAGCCGGGCACTATAAGCTGCCAGTTTTGAGATTGGACGTGTTATACGCACACTCATGAACCATGCACCAGTTAGGCCGATGATCAACGTCAGAAGTGTGATTCCGGCACTTGTCCATAGAATACTGTCTGTTTTTTCTTGAATGAAGCTTACGTCACTGCTTACACCGATAACCATCGTACTTCCGGGAATACCGATATAAGCTGTTTTATGTATACCATGTGCGTCGCTATATGTATCGCTTAGTCCAGTTTTTCCTTTAGAGGCTTGTTGCATTGCAGAGGATACGGTGACACTTTCTGCCCGTTGCAATTTTGCATCGTGATCTGCGGATAGAATCTCAGCTTCTTTTCCCTTCAGATTGACCAGAAAAATGGTTTCCACTCCATGTTGTTTCCTCTTTTCCTGAAAATAGAACTCGAGATTGGTGGCAGACTGATCGTTCTTATTTAGGGTTTGCTGGGCGTGCATTACGTTGAGATTCTTATATACGTCCTGAGCAGCGGCAGTAAGGATTTTGTTAATCTGCGGCATAACATAGCTGTTGAAGATACTGATAGAGATAAAATAGAAGCTGGTGCTTAACAAAAGAGACGTGAGCAACAGAACAACAAATAATAAACGCGTAAATTTGCGACTGATCGAATGCTTGATACGAAACATATCGTTCTCTCCTTTTTTTATGGACGGTGAGGTCATTTCTTTTTTGGTCTTCACTAGATACTCCATGCCAACTGCTGGAAATTGGCGACCCGAGATATATTCCATAGTTATGTCATATTTCTACTAAATGGATCGGGAATAAGGTGTTTGATACTATTCTATAGAATTAACCTCTGGATGAATAGTGAAAGTTTTGTCCTATAGAGCATTTTTTTCTGAAAGAAATGAATTATTGCTGACTATTTTAGATAATTGGCGAAAAAAAAGAAATGGAACTACCAATTTCATATAAAAATATTATTTTTATGGATTGTTAAGCGCTATTGTGATAGAGTATTAATGTTTTGTTCCGAAAATTTAATATTGTAAGCCGCGGTTCGTAACCATCCCGCGTAAACAAAACTAGGAGGAATTTCAGTAATATGTTTAATTTGCTGTGGGGAGTTTTATTTGTTATTGTCAATTTTGCTTTTTTTCTACTCTGTTACCGCTTGTTCGGGAAAAGTGGAATGTACGCCTGGGTAGGTATTGCTACTGTAATTGCTAACATTCAGGTAGCTAAGACGATTGCTATGCCATTTGATATTGTGATGACACTCGGAAATACGATGTATGTCACTTTATATATGACCAGCGATTTACTTAATGAGAAGTACGGAAGAGCGGAAGCACGTAAAGCGGTCTGGTTTGGTTTCTTCACCTTGCTTATGACTACAGTCATTATGCAGATGGTACTAGTATTTAAGCCGCAGGAGACCGATATCGCTCAGTCTTCTTTGGAGACGATTTTTGGGCTGATGCCTCGACTAGCTTTGGGTAGTCTTACTGCTTACTTCATTAGTCAGTTCCTAGATGTTCGGTTGTACTCTTGGATTCGTAAATATTACAGCACCTCAAGTCAGCTGTGGATTCGTTCCAACGGTAGTACGATGATTAGCTCCTTTGTGGATACACTTATTTTCTGTACCATTGCGTTTGCGGGCTTGTATGACTGGAATGTATGGCTTGAAATTTTGCTTACGACTTATCTAGCGAAGTTCTTACTAACCGCAGTAAGCACACCTATCTTATATATCGCCCGAACCTTTACTTTTGCTGAAGAGGGTTCAACATCATCCGTTCAAAAGAAGGACTAAACAACAATACAGCCAGCGCGTACCGATCATAATCGATGCGTGCTGGCTGTTTTTTCGTTGTAAGATGGACTTAATCGTTACATGAAAGATGTGTACATAAAAATAATATAAAGCTAAAATAAGCTATCGTAGCAATTCTAGCGGGTTAGTTTAACAGGAGCGCCGGCGATGGCGCTTATCACATATCCTTTAGTTTGGGCTGGACTTGCGGGGCAGTCCGATTGAAGAGAATGTATATAATCGGTAGTCACAGAAATTACGAACAGGTGTGATCAGGATGAATCTAGTAGTTCCTATACTGCGTCATGCAGCACAGCAGCCCGACAGCATTGCCTTAACCCATGACCAAGCAAGTCATACCTATGCCACATTAGTAAAAACGATGCGGAGAATCGCGAATGGCTTACAGCAAAAGGGTCTGAGGCATGACAAAATCGCGATTTTGTCTACGAATCGTATTGAATTTGTTGAGGTTTTTTTGGGGGCGATTTATGCGGGCTGTGTTCCCATTCCCTTAGATCCCAAATGGAGTGCTAATGAACTGCAGGTTATTATAGAGCAGTGCCAGCCGACAATGATTTTTGCCGAGCCGGAAGCCGCAAAGAATCTGACCTTCAAGGATCAAATGATCCAAACATTGACCTTCTCAAATGAACGAACAGGTTCCTATGATCAGTGGCTGGCTGCCCTGAAGCCGGAGGCTGAGTTGGATGAGACGAATGAATTATTATTTATTGGCTTTACTTCAGGCACAACCGGATTGCCCAAAGGTTATATGCGTACCCATTTATCATGGTTAAAAAGCTTTGAGGTCTCGAATATTGCTTTTGAATTGGACGCTATGAAGGATGTTTTGGCACCAGGTCCATTTGTGCATTCCCTATCCTTATTCGCCGTAATGCAGAGTCTATATGGTGGAGCAACCTTTCATATCACACAAAAATTTAGTGCCACGCAGGTGTTAGAGCTGTGCCAGCAAATTCCGGGCGTGGTGCTGTTCGTCGTACCAACAATGATCGAATCCATGATGCAGCAGGCTGTACCTGGGCAGATACAGATTGATGCGATTATTAGCTCAGGTGCAAAGTGGTCGGAGTTGTCCAAGAAAAGGGGCATGGAAGTGTTTGGTGGAGCTAGGCTTTATGAATCCTACGGTTCTTCAGAAGCGAGCTATATTAGTTATTTGGATGTTCTGACCGAGCATAATCCGACCTCTGTAGGCAAACCTTATCCCGGGGTGCAAATTTCCATTCGTGATGACCAGCTCCGGGAAGTCCCTCCTGGGGAGATTGGGCAGCTATATGTGCGTAGTGATATGATATTTTTAGGCTACCATCAATTGCCGAATGAGACAGCAGCAGCTTTTAGAGAGGGATGGCTTGTTTTAGAAGACTATGTTTATCAGGATGAAGCTGGTTATTTATATATGGCGGGACGTTTGAAGAATAAAATCATATCCGGAGGGCTGAACGTTTATCCGGAAGAAATAGAGAGGGTGCTGGAGTTTCTTCCGGAAATAGATGAAGTGATGGTGCTTGGCGTGCCTGACGATTACTGGGGAGAACAGCTGATAGCCCTCGTGAAGTGGAGCGGAGAACAGCATTTATCTGTCGAAGAAATTAAGAATTATTGCCGCCAGTATTTAGCGAGCTACAAAGCGCCGAAGCAGCTGCTAACCCTGGATGAATTTATCTATACAAGCAGTGGCAAAATTGCCCGGCAAGCGATGAAAGACTATGTGAAAAGAGCGATGATATGATAGAAGCAGTAATTGTCATGGCAAAACGTACACCGGTTGGCAGAATGGGTGGCTTATTAAGTACACTTGAGCCGGAGGCATTACTGGCGCCGCTTATTCAGCATATTGTAGCCGAAACGAACTTGCCTAAAGAACTGATCGATGATGTCATTATTGGGAATGTTGTGGGCCCAGGAGGTAATATTGCCCGGGTAGCTGCGCTTGAAGCGGGGCTGCCTGTTTCGGTTCCGGGCGTCACCGTGGATCGTCAGTGCGGATCTGGGCTAGAGGCAATTAATATAGCAGCAAGACTGATTCAAAGCGGCGCTGGTGAGATTTATTTAGCAGGTGGTGTCGAAAGTACGAGCCGTGCTCCATGGAAAATGGCTAAACCACAGACGTTAATGGGGGTTCCACAGCTGTATACCCGTGCACATTTTACGCCTAGCTCTTACGGTGATCCGGATATGGGAATTGCTGCAGAGAATGTAGCTAGGAAATACGGGATTTCTCGAGAAGAGCAGGATCAATATGCCTTAAAAAGCCATCAAAAGGCGGTTCATGCTCAGCAAAGTGACCGGTTTCAGCAGGAGATAGTACCTCTTCAGGTAGAGGGGCAGTGGGTGAGCACCGACGAATGTCCTCGGGCAAATACGAGTCTGGACAAGCTGCAAAAGCTGCCGCCAATTTTTGAAGAAAAGGGTACCGTCACTGCTGGAAATGCTTGTCCTATTAATGATGGCGCAGCGCTTCTATTAATGATGTCTCGTGAGAAATGCCAGCAGCTTAAGCTTACCCCTATTTTGCGGGTCGTGGATGCGCAAGCTGCGGGTGTAGATCCGAACTATTTGGGTATGGGGCCTGTACCAGCTGTGCAAAAGGTGTTAAAACGCCAAAAGCTTACCGTTGCCGATTTAGATATCATAGAGTTTAACGAAGCTTTTGCTTCACAAGTATTGGCATCACTGAACGAGCTTCAAATTCCACAGGAAAAGGTCAATCTTGGCGGGGGGGCATTAGCAATAGGCCATCCATACGGAGCTTCTGGGGCTATGTTAATGACTCGCTTATGTGCTGAAATGCAACATGTCCCTTACCAACGAGGGCTTGCTACTCTGGGAATCGGCGGTGGGATAGGTCTGGCAACACTCGTGGAGGTTATAGAATGAACAGTGTCCGACATCAGATCCATATGACTGCTGAATGGATTTCGGACTATGCACAGAGTATTGAAGCACCCGTGCAGACGATAAATGGAAAGCTGATCGCTCCTGCGACGATGCCTATTATTTTCTGGCAAGACTTCGATATTCCTTGGTTAATCATCGGTGAACCCTTGCTTCACGGTACTCAGAAATTTTCATATCAGGCTCCGATTACGGCGGGGATGATTTTGGATTGTGAATTAGCGTTAACGGGCGAGGTGCAAAAAGAAGGCAGACAGGGTAAACTGACTTTTTACACACATACGCTGGTTTGTAGGTGTGAGGGTAAGCTAATAGTCACCGCAGAAACGGTGTTAATTCGGGTAGGTGATGATCATGATAAAAAAGTGCATAACAGCTGAGGCTATCCGGCAATATGCAGCTGCTTCCCAAGATTTGGAGCCTATACATCTAGATGCAGAGGCCGCAGCCAAGGCTGGTTTGGAGCGACCCATCGCACATGGGATGTATTTTATGGGATTAGCCCAATCTTTGTATATTGCTGAGCACCCTACACAGTGGATCACTCAATATGATATGAAATTTCATAAGCCAATAGAGGTCGATAGTGTCGTGATTTTTGATTTTGCAGCGGACGATTGCTTTGTGAAAGTGATCCTTACAACAGAAGCTGGCGATGTTATTGCTGCGGGAGCTTTTGCAGTGAAAGAGGTGTAGCGATGAATAAAGTGGCCTTAATTACTGGAGCAACAAGAGGGATCGGACGTAGTATCGCCATGCAACTTGGCAAGTCAGGTTATATAGTGGTTGTAAATGGTACGAAACAAGTCTTAATTGATGAGGTTGTGCGCGAGATCCGCCAGGCAGGCGGAGAGGCGCTAGGGTACGCTGCTAATGTAGCCGATTCCGTCGCAGTCACTGCCATGGTAGATGAGGTCATTGCCCGATACGGTCGTATCGAGGTATTGATAGCTAACGCGGGAATTGTGCAGGATCAGAAATGTCAACGTATGACGGATGAACAGTGGAAGAATGTTCTGGATGTGCATTTAAATGGCACTTATTATTGCATTCAACGAGTATTACCACATATGCGTGAAACAGGTGGGGATATCCTGTTGATGACCTCTGCTGCTGGACTAGCAGGTTCCGTAGGTCAGGTGAATTATAGTGCAGCCAAGGCTGGAATACTGGGCATGATGTGGACGCTCGCAGCAGAGCTGAAACGTGACCAGATTAGGGTCAATGCGATTTCTCCAGCGGCATTAACAGATATGACCAGACCTATAATTGACCATTTGAAGGAAAAATATTTCAGTCGTAATGAACCTTTGCCTGATTTTTGGAGAATAGGTGACGCTGAGGCTATTGCTTCCTTCGTGACTGCATTGTTGAGGGAGTCCGACGCGGATTTAACCGGTGAAATCTTTGCCGTGAATGGATCAAAAGTGACAAAATGGGAGAAGCCTGCACCTGCATTTTCCGAGAATAGCATTGAGGCATTTTTTGCTGCTTGGCACCGTCAAAAGGGGACTGAATAAATGCTTACCTTCGATCAAGTTTGTTTTTATTATAAAAAAGGACAACCTCTTCTGGAGGATATTAGCTTTACGATAGACGCAGGGGAGTTTGTGGCGATAGTCGGGGCGAATGGTTCTGGCAAATCCACTATTGCAAAGCTCATGGACGGACTGCTGCTGCCGCGAAAAGGGACTGTACAATTTAAGAGCTTGGACACAGCAAAACCAACGGATCTTGCGGAGATTCATCAGCAAATCGGTTTTGTTTTTCAGAATCCAGAGGATCAATTTATCACCACAACCGTTATGGATGAGGTGCTTTTTGGTTTGGAGAATATCCGTGTGCCGAGGGAGGAAATGCGCAGCCGATTGGATCATGCCTTACAGGCCGTTCATATGGAGGATTATCTGGAAGCTATGCCACATCAGCTATCTGGAGGTCAAAAGCAACGTGTCGCTATCGCAGCTATATTGGCGATGCGCCCGCAAGTCATTATTTTTGACGAGGCTACCTCAATGCTTGATCCTCAGGGAAGACAGCAGGTTCTTTCTATTATGCAAGAGCTGCATCGTCAAGGCCTGACGCTTATTCATATCACCCACCATATGGAGGAAGTGCTTGCAGCAGAACGCGTATTGCTCCTGCACCAAGGACGACTTGAGTTTGACGGCGATCCACTGACTTTTTTTGAAACCATGCCTGTTGCGGACTATCAATTACAACTGCCCTTCGCAGTGCGTGTACATACATTGCTCCATTCAGCAGCACCGCTAACAGCCGATTGGAAGGGGATAATTCGATCACAATGGTCTACCAATTAAAAAATCTAAGTGTGAACTATGCCGATCATGTGGCTTTGCGAAATATAAACTGCACTATTCCTGAAGGCAAATGGATTTCTATTATCGGTCCAACAGGTGCAGGAAAGTCTACCTTTGTCAAAGTGCTGAAGGGCTTGATTCCCACCGTAAAAGGAGACTATTGGATTAACCAGCAGCCTGCCAGCAGAGATGCTAAAGGACGCTTAAAGGTTGTCCCCGAGTTGGGTTTCGTTTTTCAATATCCGGAGCATCAGCTATTCGAAACAACGGTGCATAAGGAGCTTGCTTTTGCTCTGAATCAGCAGGGTGCTTCACGTCAGCAAATTACAGAGGCGATTGAAATGATCTTGCCGCAAGTGGGTTTGCCAGAGGGGATTCTCCCCTTAAATCCATTCCAGCTAAGTGGTGGTGAAAAGCGCCGTGTAGCTATTGCCTCTGTACTGATGACAAATCCGAAGCTGCTGATATTGGATGAACCGACAGCGGGTCTCGATCCAGCTAGCCAAGTGTCTTTGCTGAGGCTACTAAAGGAATGGCAGCAACAAGACAATCGCACCATCCTCTTCGTTTCGCATCAGATGGGTGATGTTGCCGAATTCTCAGATGAGGTCATGGTTTTTCATGAAGGTCAGTTAAAAGGGCATCATGATACCAGAACATTGTTTCTGGAAAAGGAAGAATTACTGCTGGAACTTGGACTATCCTTGCCTGAACCCGTACAGCTCTTGAAGCTAGTGGAGGAATTATCTGGTCAGAAGATTGAAGTTGCCAGCTGTAAAGAGCAGGATATCTTCGAAGCGATTTTGCCGATTTGGCATTCGAGGGGGCAAGGGCATGGCTGATTCCGTATTAGTCGGTCAATATGTGGAGACGCATTCGATTTTTCATCGTTTAGATCCTCGTACAAAGCTTGTAAGTATCGTGATGCTCATGCTTAGCTTTATGATGCTTGGTACGGGGCTTAGTTATGTTTTTGCAACCTTTTTTGTATTGGGATTGTTACTACTGTCTAAAGTTCCTGTGCATTTTTTTTGGCGAGGGCTACGGCCGGTATTATTTATTTTATTATTTACTTTTGTTTACAATGCCGTGTTCACCAAGGGGACGATTCTCTGGTCATGGTTTTTTATCGAGGTGACTGAAGAGGGATTGCGGATAGGATTACGTTTTGTATGGCGGATTATATTGCTCATCTTGTTAGCCTCAATTCTGACATTAACTACTAAACCGCTAGACTTAGCTTATGGTCTGGAGAAGCTGCTTGCCCCTCTGTCCAAATTGGGGGTACCCGTAGAGCAGTTCTCTTTAATGATAGTGATTGCGATCCGTTTTATCCCTACCATCAAGGAGGAGCTTGATCGTATCCTTCTCGCACAAAAGGCTAGAGGTTATGATCTCACAGTATTATCACTGCCTAAACGGATATATGCGTACATTCCGATCATTATTCCTCTGCTCTTCACAACGATTCAACGTGCTGAACAGCTGAGCTATGCAATTGATGCGCGTGCTTATGGGAATGGTAAAGGAAGGACTTCTTTTAAAAGACTGCAATTTCAGCAAATAGATTATCTGGCAGGGGGAGCTGCCCTTTTAATTGCCGTGATTCTGCTTTGCTTAAAGATAGGAAAGGTGTAGATGAAGATGAAATGGAACACCCGTATTACGGAGTTATTGCACATAGAATATCCTATTATTCAAGGAGGACTTGCTTATTTAGGTTATGCAGACCTTGCGGCTGCGGTTTCAAATATCGGTGGACTGGGTCAGGTCACAGCAATGAGTCTTCCGGATGCGGAGGCCTTACGTGCAGAAATACGTCGGGTACGAACACTAACGGACAAACCATTTGGTGTTAATTTTGCTATCGGCATGCATGGGATTGGTTATGAAGATCGGGTGCAGGTCGCCATCGAAGAGCAGGTTCCCGTGGTGAGCCTCACTGGAGGGAATCCAGCCCCTATACTGGAAATGTTACAGCCCACCGATATTAAAACACTCGTGCTCGTCTCCTCACGCAGACAAGCCCAAAAAGCTGAACAATTAGGGGCTTCTGCGGTTATTGTTGTTGGGCATGAGGGAGGGGGCCACTTAGGGCGTGACGATGTTGGAACCATGGTGCTCGTTCCCCAAGTGGTTGATGCGGTTAATATTCCTGTGATTGCTTCCGGAGGGATCGGAGATGGCCGTGGATGGATGGCTGCTCATGCACTTGGGGCTGAAGGAATCGAAATGGGCACTCGTTTCGTTGCTACAGTGGAATGTGTTCATGCGGCCGCGTCTTATAAAAAAGCTTTAGTAGAAAGCTCAGAGTCGGATACGGTTGTAATCAAACGTTCTATTGGAGCACCCGCACGAGTGTTACGTAGTGATTACATTGATCAAATTCTTGAAATCGAGCGCGTGACTCCGACCTATGAAGCATTAAAAGAATATATCAGTGGTGCAGCCAACAAGCGCTGGATCTATGATGATATCAAAGAAGAGGGCATCGGCTGGGCAGGTCAAGTGACAGGAATGATCCAAGATATTCCTACAGTCGCGGAGCTGATCGGCAGGATGGTGAAAGAGGCTAAGTTGGTTCGCGGGATGTGGGGAACACAGGTTTGAATTTAAAAAAACACAGAGCGGCGATTCTCTCATTATTGGAGGAATCGCTGCTCTGTGTTTTTGGCTGTGGCTTGTAATTCTTTTCTATAAATGAAGAATAGTCAGTTCCTTAGGGAAGCTTGTTAAGGTCTCTGCACCTTCAGCTGTAATAATCAGATCATCTTCGATACGTACACCCGCTAGTCCAGGCACATAAATTCCTGGCTCAACGGTGAACACATTGCCGATTTCGATAATGTCATCGTTCTGTCCGTGAAGTGATGGATATTCATGAACATCCATGCCCAGTCCGTGTCCGACACGGTGTAAGAAATATTCTCCGAATCCCGCTTCTTCAATTACATCACGTGCAGCTTTGTCGACTGAGCCGAAAGGTGCTCCAGGATTGGAGGCAGCGATCCCAGCTTCGTTGGCAGCCAGCACAGTGTTATAGATAGTGACTAGCTTGTCGTCTACGGATTCAATAGCAAAGGTACGTGTAATATCAGAAGCATAACCATCGGCATACACCCCGATATCAAACATCAGGAAGTCGCCGGGTTGAATGACCCGGTTGCCCGGAACACCGTGAGGCAGGGCAGTTTTCGGACCAGAAAGCACCATAGTGTCGAAGGAAGGGCCGGAAGCGCCAACCTTTTTCATTAGATATTCTAGCTCCGCTACTAGATCGTTTTCTGTAACGCCTGTTTTTACGTGGGTAAGAACGCGGCGCAAGGCTTCCTCAACTAGCTCAGCGGCATGTTTCATGCGCTTAACTTCATCCGGGGTCTTTTTAGAGCGCATGCTGCGCAGCAATGGACCAATATCACTAAACCGTTCAGCTGGAACAGCAGCGGTTAGGTGCTCAAAACGGGCTACTGAGAAATGTTCCTTTTCTATGCCAAGAGTACCTAGCTTACTGCTGCCGAAACAATCTTTTAGCAGGTTATAGGGATTATCAGTGTCAGTGTGAGTTAGAATTTTGGTGACCGAAGAAGCTGCTTGAGCCGCTTCTGCATCCAATGCAGGCAGAATGAGCATAGGCTCTTCTCCGCGTATCAGCAGCAGACCCAGAAAACGTTCATGCGGATCGCTGGCGAAGCCGGTTAAGTAGTAGACATGCTTGGGATCTGTTACGAGCAGGGCATCCAGACCTTCGCCCGCCATTTGCTGCTCTAGGCTTGTCAGAGCATTATTCATAGTTGGTGTTCCCCTTTCAACTTCACGATTAGAACTGCAATATTCCTATTATAGATCAAAAATAGACCAGACGCACCTGACGAACTATAACTATCGTTGGCTAATCATGACATGAAGCTTTTCTTAACCCTACTAGTTGGTGTAACATATCTTTAAATATACTTCTCCTAAGGTTAGGCTGAAGCTTATTCGGGTACGGTTGTTGAGAGAGGAGTGATTCTTGCAATGAGAGGAACAATCGCACTTGTTACCGGAGCGAATTCCGGTATGGGGCTGGCCACAACAGTTGAACTGGCTCGCAAGGGAGCTAAAGTTATTATGGTTTGCCGTAATCGCCAGCGGGGAGAAGAAGCACTTGCTGCCGCCAAACAAAAGAGCCACTCCGAGGATATCGAGCTCATGTTGTGTGATCTGGCTTCACTTGAGAGCATTCGCAGCTTTGCTGAGGAATTCACTATGAAATATCCGATGCTAGACATACTTATCAATAACGCCGGGGTAGTCACGATTAAGCGTCAGCTTACGAAGGACGGCTTTGAGATGGATCTTGGCGTAAATCATTTGGGGCATTTTCTACTTACCAATTTGTTACTTAAGTCGTTGCAGGCAGCAGAGCAAGGTCGTATCATTGTGGTTGCCTCCGGTGCTTACAAGATAGGTGCGCTCCATTATGAAGATCCAACCCTCGCTCGCCGTTTTAATCCTGCAAAAGCCTATGCCCGATCCAAGCTAGCCAATATTCTGTTCACGCGGGAGCTGGCTTCGCGTCTTCACGGAACAAGGGTGACGGTGAATTGCCTGCATCCAGGAGCAGTGGGGACGAATATAGGTGTAAACCGGGAGACTGGTTTTGGCAAGTCGGTACTTAAGTTACTCTCATACTTTTTCTTAACACCTGAACAAGGTGCCGATACAGCGATTTATTTGGCTACAGATCCCGATCTTGGAGAGGTAACCGGTCAATATTATTATCGAAGAAAGATTAAACAACTGTCTCCCAGAGCGCAGAATACAATAGAGGCCGAACGGCTGTGGCAATGGAGCCAGGAGCAGGTCGGCCTGAGTTAATTAACACATTTGGAGGAATTAAGGGATGAATTGGGAGAACAGCAGAATTGAAGATGCAACATCTGCAGACTTAGCAGCTATTGTAGATATTTATAACTCAACGATTGCTGGGAGGATGGTAACTGCAGATCTGGAACCCGTTACTGTTGCAGATCGGGAGAAATGGTTTCTTGAGCATAATAGCCATCACCGTCCCTTATGGGTACTGAAGCAAGGAGATGAAATTGCTGCATGGTTCAGTTTTCAATCCTTCTATGGTCGTCCAGCGTATAATGCAACAGCAGAAATCAGTGTATACGTGAATGAAAAGTTCCGTGGTGGTGGTGCGGGCAGAATTCTTCTGACAGAGGCCATTGAGAAAGCCCCTAGTCTCGGAATTAAGAATCTAGTCGGCTTTGTGTTTGGACATAATGATCCAAGCCTTGGTTTACTGAAAAAGTTTGGTTTTGAAGAATGGGGAATGCTGCCTGGTGTGGCTGAACTTGACGGTATAGAGCGTGATTTAGTCATTGTCGGCCTTAAAATCTAATGCCTCAGATAAAACGCTTACATTTTGAGAGTTGAATTTAGATTATCGGTGTCACAATCGACCCATTCTTTGGACCAACTCTGTAAGTCTCGGATGACTGATTCCAGAGCAAGACCTTTATCCGTCAAAGAATATTGGATCCGCACGGGGGTCTCTGGGAACACTTCTCGAAGAACGATCCCTTCCTGTTCCAGCTCTTTGAGCCGTTCGGAGAGCAGTCTTCCACTGATGGGTAATGCCGCTTCAATTACATTGAAACGTTGGGGTCCTTGAAGGAGCTGGTAGATAATTAAACCAGTCCAACGCCTGCCGATAATATCCATACTTTTTTGTAGCCGGGGACATAAATCATTGGACTTCATAGGGCTCACCTCTTAGTAAACATTATAAACGAAAAGACCAATAACTTAAACAAATTCCAATTTAATTCAGTACTAGAAAGGATGATGGACAGTGGCTAAAAAAAAGAAAATGCCTACCACACCAAGAGCCGCTACGAATGATGGCCCTGCTACGTTAAAAGATCTGCTAAGCAGTGATGTTCTAGGAAAGCTGAAGGCGCAATCTGATGCGTTGAAAGCGGAGGAAAATGACCGTAAAGAAGCTGCCCGTAAGGCAGTGGAAGATCAGCGGAAGGCTGAGCAGAAGCGGTTGGATAATGATTTTGCACATCTGCTGGAGAACAGTAATCAGGATTGGAAGAAATATAAATAAATCCTATAGTTTAGCGCTAAAAATATGGCAGAGATTAAAGAGGCACCCGTTAGGGTGTCTTTTTTTAGGTAACTTAAGCAGATAAGCCTAAGTCTTAATTATTTTAAATTTAAGTATATGAAAGGGTTGACCCTCAAAGTGGGCTTAGGTATAATTTAAAACATTGCGAATGAAAATCATTATCATAAAAGCGCATTTGTAAACTATTAAACAGATAAGGAACAACTCATGAAACTAAAATATTTGTCCCTACTTCTAATAGTATTTTCATTTATATCTTTGTTTATAGGCGTTAAAGATATATCCCCATTAGATCTCTTTCATCTTACGGAATCTCAAGCACAGACCTTGCTGGTAAGCCGGATTCCCCGGTTAGCCGCATTGATTATCGCTGGAGTCAGCATGAGTATTGCCGGATTAATTATGCAACAGCTGTCACGCAATAAATTCGTCTCCCCGACTACGGCCGGAACGATGGATTCCGCAAAATTTGGTATTCTCGTATCCCTCATGTTATTCACAGGCGCAACGCCAATGCAGAAATTGCTGGTTGCTTTTGTTTTTGCACTATTGGGCACCTTTATTTTTATGAGAATCTTGGATCGGATCAAGTTCAAGGATAGTATTTTTATCCCGCTGGTCGGACTCATGTTCGGAAACATTGTAGGTTCGATTACAACATTTTTTGCGTATAAAAATGATTTGATTCAGAATATCTCGTCTTGGATGCTTGGAGATTTCTCAACGATTATCAAAGGCCAATACGAATTAATTTATATCAGCATTCCACTTGTCATCCTGGCGTATCTCTTCGCTAATAAATTTACGGTAGCCGGTATGGGCGAGGATTTCTCCGTTAATCTTGGCATGAATTACAAAGCGGTTGTCAACGTGGGATTGGTAATTGTAGCGTTAATCTCTTCTGTTGTCATTTTAACCGTAGGTACGATTCCATTTCTGGGTCTGGTAGTACCTAACATTGTAACGTTGTACATAGGAGATAACCTCAAAAAAAGTCTGGCGCATACAGCCATTCTCGGAGCGGTGTTCCTCCTGTTCTGCGATATTCTGGGCAGGCTCATTATCTATCCATATGAAATATCAATCAGTCTCACGGTAGGCGTCATCGGTAGTGGTCTGTTTATCTACTTGCTGATGAGAAGAAAGGCGAACTAGAGATGAAGACAAAACTAACTATATTATCTATAAGTGCTGTCGCCCTCATCGTCTTGTTTATGACGTATCATGCTTTGGGAAATTGGGACTACGTTCTGCCCAGCCGGGGAAGAAAGCTGGCGGCCATTCTGATTACCGGAGCTGTGATAGCTGTCTCTACCGTAGTTTTTCAGAGCATCACGAACAATCGTATTTTGACACCAAGTATTCTCGGGCTCGATTCCCTGTACATGTTAATCCAGACGTTCGGTGTATATGCCTTAGGTTCATCGAATATGACCTTTATGAATAAAAACATCAACTTCTTGTTCTCTGCGTGTCTCATGGTCCTGTTTTCAGGCGTATTGTATAAGCTAATGTTCCGTAGGGAAGGACAAAATATTTATTTCCTGCTGCTGGTAGGGCTAATCATGGGGACGATGTTCCAGAGCGCGTCTTCTTTTATGGAAGTGCTTATTGATCCGAACGAATTCCTGATTCTACAGGGGAAAATGTTTGCCAGCTTCAACAATGTCAGCAGTGACCTATTGATTCTCTCTACCATTGTTCTGACGCTAACTACGTTGTATTTCTTGCGATTTGTTAAGTATTTGGATGTTATTTCGCTTGGAAAAGATGAAGCCATTAATCTGGGCATCAATTATGACTATGTGGTCAAAAGGCTGCTAGTTATTGTATCTATCTACGTTTCGATCTCGACGGCTCTAGTGGGGCCAATCACTTTCTTAGGTTTGTTGGTAGCTAATGTGGGACACCAGCTGTTCCGTACCTATAAGCATGCCTATCTGATTCCTGGAACGATTCTGCTGAGCATTGTTGCGCTTGTCGGCGGGCAGTTCCTGGTCGAACGTGTTTTTGGATTCAATACTACGGTTAGTGTGATTATCAATTTTGCAGGCGGCGTCTACTTCGTCTATCTGCTGTTAAAGGAGAATAAGTCGTGGTAGAAGTTAAAAATTTAACCAAACGTTATGGCGGAGTAACCGTCGTTGATGATGTGTCCTTGTCCATCAAAAAAGGCGCAATCACCTCGTTTATCGGACCAAATGGTGCGGGTAAAAGTACACTGCTCTCCATGATCAGCAGACTTATCTCCAAAGACGCGGGAGAGGTGCTGATCGAAGGTAAGGAAATCGGTACCTGCAAAAGTAATGAGCTTGCTCGTAAAATATCGGTGTTAAAGCAGTCCAATCATATTAGCGTACGCCTCACTGTGAAGGAGCTCGTTTCTTTTGGGAGATTCCCGTATTCACAGGGGAAGCTGAGTCCGGAGGATCGGGCGTTCGTTGACGAAGCGATTGCTTACATGGATCTCCAAGAGATGCAGGATAAATATATTGATCAGCTCAGTGGAGGGCAACGCCAGCGGGCATATATTGCCATGGTTATGGCTCAGGATACAGAGTACATTCTGCTCGATGAACCGCTCAACAACCTTGATATGAAGCATTCCGTCCAAATTATGAAGGTGCTTCGCCGCTTGGTGGACGAGAAGGGGAAGACGATTGTGCTCGTTATCCACGATATTAACTTTGCATCTTGTTACTCTGACTACATTGTTGCGCTTAAAAATGGAAGAGTAGCTTCCTCGGGTACAGCGGATGAAATTATAGATTCTGCAGTTCTTAAAGAGGTATATGACATGGACATTCCTATTGAAACTATAGGAGGCCGAAAAATCGGTGTCTATTTCTAAAAAGGTAACTATTACTATGCGGATATTATTATGACGTAACGTAAGAAGTGAAAGGCGCCAGCTTCTTAACGCATACGCGAATAATTCAAATAGCTTCACTATAAAAATTAGGGGTGAATACATTGAAGAAGAACTTATCTTTACTGATTATGACAGTATTTCTTGCGGTAATCTTGGCGGCTTGTGGCTCCAATAATGCAGCAACTTCAAATAACAACACAGCAGCGGCAGGCAATTCGGAGGCTACTACTGCACCAACAACGGAAGCAACTACAGCACCGACAGAGCTTACTTTCAAGCATGCGCTTGGCGAAACAACTATCAAAAGCAATCCGCAAAAAGTGGTTGTTTTTGACTTCGGTACACTGGATACGCTGGATAAACTGGGTGTAGAGGTGACTGGAGTGCCTCAAAGTAATGTACCGGCTTATCTCTCTAAATATAACGATGCTAAATATGAGAATGTTGGGGGTTTGAAAGAGCCTGACTTCGAAAAAATAAACAGTCTTTCTCCGGACCTGATCATCATTTCCGGCAGACAACAGGATTCTTATGAAGAATTCAGCAAAATTGCACCTACTCTGTATGTGGCTGTAGATAATGCAAACTACATGGAATCTTTTACGAATAACGTGAAAATGCTGGGTCAAATTTTTGGAAAAGAAGCAGAAGTAGAAACTGAGCTTGCGACTATCAATGATTCCATCAAAGCTATGAATACGAAGGCAACAGCTGATGGCAAAAAAGCACTTGTTATTCTTGCGAATGAAGGAAAAATCAGTGCTTACGGTGCAGGTTCCCGTTTTGGGATTATCCATGATGTGTTCGGATTTGCACAGGCTGATGATAAAATTGAAGTATCCACTCACGGACAAAGCGTATCCTACGAATATGTAGCGGATAAGAATCCGGATTATCTGTTTGTAGTGGACAGAGATGCGGCTGTGAAGAGTGATGGCGGCGAAGCCGGCTCAGCTAAAAAAGCAGTTGAAAACGATCTAGTGAAGAACACAAATGCCTTTAAAAACGGTAAAATCATTTACTTGGATCCTAACTACTGGTATTTGTCCGGTGGCGGTTTAATATCCGTTAGCGAAATGCTCAAAGAAGTTGAAGTTGTTCTGTAAGCAGAGTAGCTTGGTGAATTAAAAAGCCTGTTGGCAGGAGTGATACTCCTTGCCAGCAGGCTTTTTTTCGCTTTTTTTCATGGAATTACTGGTATATTCATACTAGTTGCTAAATTTATCTGTAACTTTTCAGGCTGGGATACGTGGTTAGGTTAAGGGGGGAGTGCATGAAGCGAAAGTCATTGGATGAAATATATCAGATGTATGTGATGGATATTTACCGCTATTTGCGCTCCCTTTGTGGTGATCATTATGCGGCTGAAGATTTGATGCAAGAAACCTTTTATCGAGCTTATCTACATTTGGAGGATTGTAAAGAAGAGAAGATTAAGCCATGGTTGTTCCGTGTCGCTTATAACGCCTTCGTAGATTACAAGCGAAAGGAAGGCCGCAGTACAGTTCAGAGTGAGGATTATTTCAAAAAGCTTGCTCATCCAGATACCACAGAAAGCACACTGCTTCATCAGGAACGTTGGGAAGAGATGAGGATAGCAGTAGGTGAGCTACCGGACAATCAGAGAAATGCACTGCTGCTGCATGATTTTCATGGGCTGAGTTATCGGGAAGCATCGGACATTATGGATGTGGGCTTGTCCCAATATAAGATATTGATCTTTCGGGCCAGACAGAAGCTGCGTGAGGCAGAGCGGAGGAGAAATGAACATGAGTGAAGAGTTTAAGGAGAAGTTAAGAAGGTATGGTGAAGGCACTCTTGCTGATAAGGATAGGGATGAGGTTGAACGTGAGCTAGAGAAGATGGAAGCTTACCAGGCTTATCTGGATGAACTCATGAGTGAAGAAAAGCCGGCTTCAGATGAGGAGAAGAGCATAAAATTCGGAAAGGGTAAAAGAAACAGACCCGGTAAAGAAAAAAAGATCATCCGCCGGGGCAAGTGGAAAGCACGCATATCAAATACTTTGACGGTGATTTCTGCATTTTTGATTTTTTTGATCGTCAGCAGTATCATCACAGCGGTATTTTATGGCACTGGAGAAAGAGGAGAGACTTACCGTGATGTCGTTTCTTCCGCAATTGCTGTTTCACAGCCGAATACAATCGTCCATTTGAGTAGCGATTCCGGACCGTTTTTTAGTATGAATCTGCAGGGTGAAATAATAAAACAAATTGGTGATGCGCGGATTAATGTTGGAGATTATTCGATGAAGTTTCTATTAGGCTGGCCCAGAATATATAGTTATTCATGGACATATGAACGCAGTGGGACAGGTAATTACTTTATCTATCCCACTGAGAACCAGTCTGCAGAAAATAGGATGGATGACAGCAGTGAGTGGGAAAAACTAGAAAAGCTCCCTGAAGGTACGGTAGGAGAAGCCTATTTGTCTTTTGAACAATTTTTTACGACAGATGAGCTATTGAAGAAGTTTCAGCATAAAAATCTTGAGCTTTTATGGTTCGCAGCAGATACAGGTCCAAGGACACAAGAGCCAGTAATAAATGATCCCTTAGGATTTCCAAGTACGCCCATCTGGCATGCCGATGATATGAAGGTGACACAAGAGTCAAAGAAAAAGTGGGGTTGGTTTGGAGGGGTGACTAGCCGCACGAGTGTTTCTCCATCTGTTGACTCATATGGGGATGGTGAACTTCGTAATGCGAACTTCCTTAAGACACTGCACTTAATGCAGGAGCATAAATCGATCGCCAACAAGGTAATTCCGTTTATTGATCTGGATGACTCCATTAGTTATCTGGAGAAGAACGGAGTTAGGCTGTATGGAGCTGTCGTAACCGGTCCGGTTAAAGAGTTGCTCAAGTTAAAGGAAGAAAAATGGGTCAGTAATATTCATGTTGAAGAAGTAAGATTATGGAATTGGCAGGATAGAGAGAACTGAGTTGGGATGCTAAATACTGTAGAAGGTAGTAAGCATAAATGATTTCTTTGGAATTACTTAATGGCAGCCGGATATGCTCTGTGTTAGTGGGGTGTACCCGGCTTTTCTGTGTGGGAGAAGTCACAGAACTTGCTTCTCGTTTAAGCAAATCGTACAATTATTTGAATATGAGATGAGTATGATAGATTAGGAGCTGAGTTATATGAAAGTAGGCGTGGTATCAGATACACATATGACAAGAATGGCTAAGTCTCTGCCCAAAGCACTTGTTGCTGAATTCCGGAATGTAGACTTGATTCTGCATCTTGGAGATTGGGTGAGTATGGGAATCTACGATTTGTTGGCTGAATTGGCTCCAGTGGAAGGGATTGCTGGGAATAACGATGGAATAGAGATCATCGAGCGTTTCGGGGAGCGTAAGCTGCTAACGCTTGAGGGAGTCCGGATCGGAATGGTCCATGGTCATACGCCACACTCCCGCAAAGGAACGGACGGGAATGCGCTGCTTGCTTTTGCGAACGATAAGGTGGATTGTATTCTTTTTGGACATTCGCATCAGCCTTTATTGCGGGAAGAGAATGGGATTCTGCTCTTTAATCCAGGATCGCCAACGGATAAACGACGTGAGAAACTGTATTCCATCGGAATTTTGGATATCGAAGAGGGTAAAGTCAGTGCCCGGCATGTGTTCTACGATTCCAAAGAATAAGAATAATTGTCCAAATGATCTGGCGTTCGCTCCATGGTGCACGGTACGGCTGAAATATACAATAACGTTAAAACGGCCCAAGCCGGAAAGTGAGCGTTGAGGATGAACAACTATCGTATTGAACGTGTGATCTATGATGATTTGGAACGGCTTATCCCATTGTTTGATGAGTATCGGGTATTTTATGGGGCAGTCTCTGATCTGGATGGTGCACGTGCTTTTTTATCAGATCGATTGAAGCTGAACGAATCGGTAATCTTTATTGCGGTGGAGGGAGAAGGCGAGGAGAAACGAGCGTGGGGCTTCACCCAGCTCTATCCCTCTTTTTCATCGGTCTCTATGGAGCGTCTCTGGATATTGAATGATCTATATGTAACTACGGAACTGCGAGGTCATGGGCTCGGCTCCAAGCTGCTGGAAAGTGCCAGAGCTCATGCGCTCGCAACGAATACGAAGGGCTTGTCCCTGACAACAATGACGGCGAATGTGGGGGCACAGCGTTTATATGAAGCGCATGGCTACATTCGGGATGATGATTTTTATACCTATAACCTTTTTTTCTAAAGCTAGAGAGAAAGACGAGTAAGGGGCGTTAAAGTGGATACAAGTAATAAGCTGGCAATCTTTTTTGACCTTGATGATACCTTATATGATCATTTGGTTCCTTTTAAAGAAGCGGTGCGTCAAGTGCTTAGACCGGATGAGAGCAGTCTGGACTTTGCGGAGTTATTTTATAAAGTAAGACATCATAGTGATGTATTATGGCCTATGTATTTACGTGGAGAAATTCCGCTGGAGGAGACTAGGGTACGCCGATTGGAGCTTGCTTTTGCAGAGTATGGTTTACAGCTCGATCGTGATCAAGCCACGGCGGTACAAGCGGCTTACATTGGCCGTCAGTACACCATTCAAATGATAGATGGAGTCCGGGAGCAATTGGAAAGGTTCATTACTGCTGGTCATAAAGTAGGCATCATTACGAATGGACCCAAAGATCATCAAATGAAAAAGATTCGCGGATTAGGTCTGGATCAGATGATCCCCGAGGAGATGATTTTTATTTCTGACGCTGTAGGTCTGGCCAAACCAGATCCGCAACTCTTTTTGCATGTGAATCAGAAGTCTGGCACTTCACCAGACCATTCACTTTATATAGGTGATACCTGGGCTAACGATGTAGTAGGAGCGCTTGCGGCTGGCTGGAAGGTCTGCTGGTATAATCCGAGAGGCAGACAGCCGGCTACGGATCATAAGCCTAGTTATATTTTCACGAATTATAAGGAATTTAGCGAGTTGCCTTTGGTGCTGCAAAAATCTTGATCGGGAATTAATTAGGGAAAACCTCCCTGAAATTAATCGATTAAAGCGCGAAATTGAGGTTATTGGGGAATTCCTCCCTAATAAAACCTAAATAAGCACGGTTATAGCCATATTCGGGTGATTTTTAGGGAGGAATTCCCTGATTATCAGGCTGCTGGGCGATGAATATCCCTCAGCCACGCCAAAGAACCTTTATCCACAACAAAAGAGCTTGCCTCCCAAAGCCAATAATGGCTTTATGGGGGCAAGCTCTATTTCATTTAATCAGCGAAGCTGTACGTAGGGTCAGTCAGATTCATTCTTTCTTTAATGCCTGGTGTGGCGTAGATTTTGTTGTCATCGGTAATAAAGAAAGCTTCTACATCTTCAGGTAACGACTCCAGATATTTCATACCTTCTTCGATCCCCATCAAGAACACCCCAGTGGACAAAGCGTCCGCATCTGTTGCATTAGGGCTCATAATGGTCAAGCTTTTGAGACCGTTCTGAGAAGGGTAACCTGTGCGTGGATCAAGAATATGGTGGTAACGAACATTGTCTTGCATAAAATAACGTTCGTAAACACCAGAAGCATCGATGACCTCATCTGCGATTTTAATCGTTCCTAGCTGTGTGCCGCGGCTTTGGTCAGGGTCTTGCAGACCAATATTCCAATCCGTTCCGTTTGGTTTCGTACCTAACGCAATAATACTGCTGCCGCCGAGGTTGATCATTGCACTGTTAAGGCCTTGCTCTTTTAAATAATCAGCGATACGGTCAGCAGCATACCCTTTGCCGATACCTCCAAGATCCAGTACCATATTTTCCTTCAGTAGCTTCACGGTCTTAGCAGCTTCGTCAATTTCAACGTCCCTGTAATTGGTTAGGCTCTTGGCTGCATCGATAGCTGCTGGATCAGGGACTTTATCCCCGCCACTACCGATGTTCCAGAGGTCGATCAGCGGACCAATCGTGGGATCGAATAGCCCGTCCATTTCTTTTGCATATTGCACCGATTGTTTTACAACATCTAAGGTCTCTTCCGAAACGACAACCGCTTCTTTTCCTGCTGCTTGATTGACTGCGTAAACCTCGCCGCCTTCTTTTGTACGGCTAAGCTCCATATCCATTCGCTCCAGCATTTGCTGGATATCATCCATATTTTTTTGGGCTACATTTTCTCCGAACACTTTGATATTCACGACCGTGTCATAGATATAAAAGGTCTGTGAGAGTGACTTGGCTTCGCCTTTTCCTGAAGCTGTTGCGCCACCCGGTGTTTCCGTCGCTTTGTCATCCTTATTTTTAGTAATTAGCCAAGCGCCGACAGCTATGACGACGATGAGGATAACAACGAGGATCAACGTCGTTTTTTTGTTCTTGAACATATTCCACCATCCATAAAGTTAGTTTCTAAAACACATTATCACTATCATACCCTAGATCAGAAGTTGATGGAAATTAATTTCATGGCATATTTAGGTACAACTCCGTCTGCACGAAAAAAAAGCCCCGCAATCTGATTCGGAGCAACGCTGTGGATATAGAGGTAACTATTAAGCTAATCTAGCATGTATTCACGGTATTTGTTTTTACGAGGATTCATTACGAAAAGGATTCCCTTGGCATAACCGCTAACAGCTTTAAAATTTCGTTTGAGAGTTTCTTTGCCTGTCAGACAGGTTAACGTCCAGATCAATGCGGCATAATTCATAGGGGGTGCTTTACGTAAGTTGAGCAGATAATAATGATTGATGGCAGTAGCTCTTGCAACAACGCCCGCCTTATCCCGAGAACCCGGCGACTCATGATGAATGATTTTCATAGCCGGGTTAATGACAAGCTTGCCATAACGGCTAGCCAAATGGGACAAGTAAATATCCTCGGCAATGGAGTAACTTGTCATCCAGGGATAGGGTTTCATATCTTGTAATGCTGAGCGCCGGAATGACATATTACAACCGTGAAAAAAATCTGTCTCAAAAACCTGCTCCTTCTCTCCCCAGAGGTATAGGGAGCCTGCAAACATGCTTGGGGATAATCTGCCCGGGGATCCGGACATTTGTCCGGTCAGCATGCCAAACAGCCGGCCCGGTTTGCTGCTGCGCATGCCTTTAGCAACCCCGCCTACACCGACAATTGAATCGTCCGCTGCATAAGTATCAAGTAATCGTCGAATATATAAGGAATCATCTAATTCTGCATCATCGTCTAAATGAAGCACAATTTCAGCATTTACTAGTCCAAGTGACTCATAACGGGAAAGCCAGAGACCCGGATTAGTCTTACGATGATATCGAAACTCAGCCTGTGGCAATTTGTTCAGTATGTTACGATAATAGGTTAATCTTTCTACAGGAATCTCACCGTCATCTACAATCCAGAGCTCGATGGAGACATTCTCTAGCTGTGTCTGCTTGCTTATAGATTCTATGCACACTGTAAGGTCGTTTATACGGTTACGGGTAGGTATCACTATAGATACATCATGCATATGGGGATCTCCCTTCGGAATGTCTGGTGTTAACTTCATTCTATCTGCCCTGAAGGGGAGCGTATATACCACTTTCGTTTACTTTTTGCTTTAGCATTCACGTCTATAAATGTTATTTTAATAAAGTTAAGTTTGTAATTTTGAGTTTTTAACTATATAATAGTAAGCGACATATATTTAGTTATTGCTCTTATATAACAGCTACAAATTATCAATAATATTAGGAGGTTTTTTCGTGAGAATAGATATCTGGTCCGATTATGCATGTCCTTTTTGTTATATTGGCAAAAGACGGTTGGAGAATGCGCTCAGCCAATTTCCGAACCGTGATCAAGTAGAGGTAGTATTCCGTAGCTTTCAATTGGATCCACATGCAGAGGTAAGTACAGACAAGAGTATTCATGAGCTGTTGGCTACCAAATACGGGATGACCGTCGAAAAAGCAAAAGCAATGAACGCACAACTAGCGGAGCAAGCTAAAGATGTGGGTTTGGAATTTAATTTTGATACAGTGAAGCATACCAACACTTTTGACAGTCACCGACTGAGTCATTTTGCAAGCACAAAGGGAAAAGGCGCAGAAATGTCCGAACGTCTGCTGCGCGCCTACTTTACGGATTCATTAAATCTTGGAGATCGCAGTGTACTGGCTTCACTCGCTGCTGAAGTAGGTCTGGATCAAGCGGAAGCTGCGGCAATGCTGGAAACGGATGCTTTTGCGAATGAGGTTAATGGCGATATTGAAGAAGGAAGCCGTCTTAATATTACCGGTGTACCTTTCTTTGTATTCAACAATAAATATGCTTTATCTGGTGCACAACCAGGTCCTGTATTTACAGAGGTACTGGATACTGTGTGGGCGGAGGAACAAGCAGGACCAACGTTACAAGTGGTTGGTAATGGGAATTCTGAAGTATCTACCGATGATGGCTGCGCAGATGGATCTTGCAATATTTAAAGTTTAGATTCGAGTAAAACAAAAGAGCTGAGGGAGCCCTCAGCTCTTTTTTGTTTCGATAAAACTGTTCTTTTGTTGCTTCCCACACTCAAAAACAAGCGCTCCCGTTATCCGGAAGCGCTCGCTGCTGATTGTTGTTTTATCTGAAAGATGTAACAAAGCTTGAGAATAGTGTACGTACATCATATTGATATTGGTTGATTGGTTCGATAGGCCGTTCGATACCAAGTAGAGTATATACCGCAATTCTCGCTGCTCTCACGGAGTATTCTTCAGTGAATACAACGTCATCTGGAATTTCACAGAATTGTCCAATAAAGGCCAGGTTCGTGGAACCCTCAGGGACAACTTTTGGTCGGTCACTATTGAGTCTAGGCATGAACTGAGAAGTGATATAAGGCATCATGCAAGGAATACAGTTGGCGGTAGCCATGATCTCGTCCTTATGTTCTTCAAAGTGAAGATGACCGATCAATTCTTGCATGATTTCTTCGCCGGTACAATCACACATTCTCTTTTTCACGAAATCCCCAACTTTGTCTGGATACAGTCCGTAACCCCAGAACACTTTAACATGCTCAGGTTGATTGCGGAAATGCGGTTGGTAGGCCAGTACAACGGACATAAACCAGCTCGAATCCTTGAATGTGACCAAAGCGCCTGTGCCGGCACGGTTACGTGTGAAATTTTCCATCAGATCGAAGAATTTGGAGTCATGGAAAGTTACAGTAAAGGACTCCCATTTCGAACCGTCTACATGATCATCGAACGAAGAAGGATTGCCAAGACTTGGTTTCTTGGAAGCGATGTTTTCCCATAATTTCCACGAGCTTCCCTTGCCGTTAAGGCGTGGAGCAGAAGTCATAGAACCAAGGCTGGAGCCTTCGGTCATAGAACCGTTTGTGATAATCACAAGATCATCTTCTTTTACATCAATCACATCTTTGACACCTTCGCGCACTACATTCATTTGGGTTACGGTAATTCCGTCACCTTTTTTGAACTGCAGATCAGTCACTGTACATTTCAGTGTAAAATCGACACCAAATGGTTCAAGATATTTGTGCAAAGGCAGAATGATGGAATCATATTGGTTATAAGGAGTGCGGGTTACACCTTCCAGTGTTTGAATTCTTGGGAATTCATGGAAGAAACGGAGCATATATCTTTTAAACTCTACAGCGCTGTGCCAAGGTTGGAATGCAAAAGTAGTAGCCCACATATACCAGAAGTTTGTTGTGAAAAAGTGAGGGGCGAACCAGTCGTTGATACGCGCTTTCCCCATTTTATCTTCTGGTGTAATAATCAGCTTGCCCATAGCGAGACGATCAGCCATATCAAAACCCATGGACAATACATCTTCTACTTTGCCGTCTTTATTTACTAGTCTGGCGTTTGAGTGTGTTGGATTAGCGGTATCAAAAGCAATAATTTCATCCCGCACAGACAACCCCGGACGGTCGACAGAAGGAATCGTTGTTAATAGTTCCCAGAGATTTTCATAAGCTTCATCGTTGAGCATACGGCCGCCGCGGACAACGTAACCATGTTCAGCGTCACCTGCGCCGTCATTGCTACCACCAAGAATCTTCATCTCTTCAATAATGTGAATGTTTTGTCCCGGAAAATCACAGTCTCTGACCAGGTAAGCAGCGCCCGCTAGGGATGCAATTCCGCCACCGACAAAATAAACCTGTCTATTACCGTACTCTTTTTTCACAATGGTCGCCTCCAAGTAGTTGTTTAAATAATCACACTCTTAATGTAAACCAACTCCTATTTTGAAGGTATAATCAAACTCTTTAGAGTGTCTGGATTTTTGTCATTATGGGTGATCTGTCTAGTTTTTAGACAAAAAAAACCGCTGCAACCAAAGGTTACAACGGATGGTTCTCATATTTGTGTAAAGCTTTCAGAAAATTTCCTTCAATTAGATCACTTAGCTTCTCAATCATATGGTGCGGTTGTTCCTTCATGCCTTCTCTCATCCACTGAATGATTAGGCCTGTGAAGGCGAGCGTATAGAAATTGGCTATAAAATGCTTGTCTTCTTCGCAAACCTCCATCCCGGAGGACAGCTCGTTTATAACCCCCATGATGAGATCGTTTGTCACCTCGTACAGATATGCATCCAGGTGATTTCTGCCTAGTGAATTTAGCGTGTTACAGCAAAAGGATTTATTCCGCTCAATATAGCAGAAGATTCTATAAAAACCGTCCGTCCAAGTGCTGTAGCTGCGATACTGGGCGAGGCTTTCGACAGCCTCAGTCTTATAGATCCAACCTAGCAAATCAAATATATCCTGAAAATGATAATAAAAGGTTTGTCTGTTTAGTCCGCAATGGTCCACTAGTTGTTTAACAGTAATTTTATTGAGCGGTGTATGCTCCATTAGTTCTTTTAAAGAATGGGACAATGCATTTTTGGTTAGAAAAGAATTGGACAACAGCGTTTCACCTCTTCCATTCAAGACTTCGATGCTCGCGTATACAGCAGACGAATACCTTCCGCTAATAAACCCAGTGCAAATCCGGCACATGAAAATAAGGAAAATGCGAGGAAGCCTGCGAGATCCTCCCAACCGGACATCTCTTTGTAGGTGTAGCCCAGCATAAATGCCGCGCCTATGATTATTCCCGCCGTACTAAATACCCAGAGCAGACGTGCTCCGAGCCAGCCTAAAGTGTTGACGATGCCTGCCACTACTAC
Organism: Paenibacillus sp. FSL H7-0918; assembly: GCF_038007025.1. Lineage (NCBI taxonomy): Bacteria > Bacillati > Bacillota > Bacilli > Caryophanales > Paenibacillaceae > Paenibacillus > Paenibacillus sp. FSL H7-0918. The sequence goes on along the minus strand of NZ_JBBOWJ010000002.1, from coordinate 639,078 downwards.
GGAAAAAAGAGCAAAGCGCAGTAAGAGTGTGGTATCCATTTCTTGGGCCAGCATCACAAATCGGTGCAGAGGGAAGAGAAGCCATAGCAGAATGGCATAAACGGTCATCCAGAGAAACCAACTTTTACTTTTGGTAGCAGGCAGGAATTTCATTTCATGCACACCTCTTTTCCCATAGTTCGAACGTTAAAAAGTAGGAATTATACCGTGAAGGATTCCAGTTCTTCCGCACTTTGCAGCAGGTGGCTTAGCAGGTTTGGAATGTCCTCCATTTGTTCTTCTGTAAGTTGTCTTTTGAATTGCAGCTCGATGCAGTTATTGTAAGTTTCACTTTCCTGGCCATATATGAAGCTTAAAGATTGCACAGGCTGGAAATCAGGTCCCCAGATCGCTTTTAGAATACTGTCTATCGCCTGACATTCGTTAGGAATATCTTCGACTTCCATATAAAAACGAAGTGAAAGATTACAGCCGGGATCCGTATTAGGAACCTCCATGATTTCATCGCTGAGATCTTTCGTGGTCGAAGTGAGCAGGATTTCGGCGGTTACTTTCCTGCCTGCAGTTAATTGGAAGGAGAGACTGAACTCTCTGGACATCAGCGCCATATTCAGAAGGTCGGAGCGATCCGTAACCACCAGTATTCCGTCTAAATTATCGTAGTCATAAATCTGGTTCTCAAAGGCGATCTTAATATTATCGAAAACAGTAGGATGGAACAATAAGGGCACCTTCTTTGTTTATTTATATTGTAACATGATGTGATAGGAAGTTAAAAAAAGACGCCCAGGACCAAATGGACCGGGCATCTTGTGTAGAAGTTACGGCTTCCCATAAGCGGGAAGGCTCGTCAGTCGTGGGTATACGTTCAATTCTTAGTTTGTAGGCGCAGGCGCAGTATATTTCAGGAACGTCTTCGGAATCGGGCTCTCAAAGGTCATTAGTTCTCCAGTGGTTGGATGAATAAAAGAGAGCACTCGAGCATGTAGGCCAAGTCTTCCTACCGTTTTGGTCTCTGCCCCATATTTCTTGTCACCTGCGATAGGGTGGCCGATATCTGCCATGTGCACCCGAATCTGATTTTTTCGTCCGGTTTCGAGCTTAACCTCTAGCAAGGAAAAATGGCGGTTAGCCTGAATAAGCTTATAATGTGTAATTGCATGTAGTCCATCGCCTTCATGAGGACTGGAATACATTTTAAGGGTTGAGGTTTCTTTGAGCCAAGAGCTTATCTTGCCTTCAGGTCTTTTAACCGCGCCTTCGACGAGCGCTACGTAAGAACGTTCCTTCACAGTATCTTTCCACGTAGTTTGTAATGCCTGCTGAATCCGTTCGCTTTTGGCAAACATCATTACGCCTGAAGTATCTCTGTCCAAACGGTGTACGACAAAAATCCGATTTTTTGGATTGCTAACACGGACATGCTCCATAAGCTGGCGGTAAGCCGTCAATTCATTTTCTTCCGCAGTGGCGATAGATAGCAGTCCAGCATCCTTTTGAACAATGATCAGATCTTCATCCTCATGAACGATTTTAAGTCCGATCATCTCTGCTGTTTGTACAGGCTTCTCTTGATCAATAGTAACGTTTTGACCCGGATGCAGTTGGAAATTATGCTGTGTAACTACCTTATCATTCACCGACACTTGTCCACGCGATAGGATGGATTTAATCGCATTTCGTCCGCGACCCGTGACGTGGGTGAGTAAGAAGGGCAACAGTTCAGAAGGTTCGTTTACAGTAAAAGACTTGGGTGCTGCGGTTGTTTTAGTTTTATGGTTAAGCTTGCCAGTAGGCTTGCTGTGAGAACGAGTACCTCTTTTGGCTGTTTCTTTAGGATTTCTTCTTGAGTTCATGGATGCATTCTCCGTCCTTTAATATTGTACTCCTCAATATACCATGGGCTGTGAAGAAATACTATGGAGAGGGCAGGCTTGCTGGTTTGTAAATGCTCATAGATAGAACAGCTGGGCTAATCCAAGAAGCAGGAATAAACCGAGATATACCCAGCCTAACACGCGGGCATATTTTTTTTCCCGGTGCATAGCATTGACTGCATATATTTTAGTATCCACAGTAAGCAACAGAACACTGGAGATCAGCAGCGCAACAATTACGTAGGTTAGCTGGTGATAGAGCATAGTAGAGCCTCCCATAAACGTCATTTAATTTTGTTTAAGACCTACTCTGTCGATGTGAGTTTTCAACTTAACTTCAACACTGAGATTGGAATACTGCTGCTCCCAGTCATGTTTGTCACGAATATTGGCTTTCCAGTAGGAGGGAGCATATGCACGAATATATTCACCCATGCCAAAGACATCGGAATGCGCTTGTTGAGTTTCTTCGATAAGGTGGTTGAAAATACCGATCACTCTCTTTTGAAAAATATCTTCAATCTTTTCTAAAGAACGGCTGGAATCGATAGGGATATCACTACGTAAATGCTCATCTAGAGCCGCCTCTAAAGTGAGATTATAGGTGATGTGAGGTTTGCCCTCTTTGAAATGAACCTTCACCCTCGTGAACCGGTCGTTGACCTTGAGCATCACCGGACCGAATTCATCAGCATAAAAAAGATCGGAGTATCCCCCGGGATTAATGCCCTTCATGGACATATATGCGCCAATCTCAATCGGAATCGTCGATCCGACCATCACTCCACCACTAAAGTAAGCTAGGCCTTTAATCATGATATTGTCTTCCTGATGTAATGAGACGTAAGGCAGATAACCACTTTCGCCCCATTTGGATTCTGCTGACCAGAATACACCTATATAATCAGCGGGGAATTTTCCTGATGTTACTGCTTTTTCCATGGTGGAGAGGATGTAAAGGGTCGGCACTCGCTGCAGCGGAGGATTAATATTCATAAATTTAGCAGCCTCCCCTTCGGATACTAGCAGCCAGGTCCGGCGACGAACTTCTGGATTTCGCCGCAAATAATCATTTAAGTCATTCATGCTTTTTTTTGCGATGTCCTCACTAATAATAATCACTCGTAAATGAATTAGATAACGTGGATCAGAAATTTGCTGCTGTAAATTGTTCATGGCGTCATCTAAGGTGTACCCGTACACTTCTACGACCCATACTGGATTTTGATTCACGCCTCCGCCATCACCTCCACTGCCTGGTCCGAGTGGAACTCTTCCCGGAACCGCAATTTGGGCGGTCACACGGATTTTGGGAAGGCTAATATTTGCGCTTTTAAGATGAGTGGTTTGATCATCATTTATTTTGCTGTCTGGAGGGACGGAATCAATGGATAACCCTAGCACCAATGCACGGTCTTCTATTTCAAGCTGGTCCCAGCACCCTGAGAGTAAACCAGACATGAGTGAGAGAATAAATATAAGAACTACACGCTTGTAAATTTTTTTATTCATGAGAAATGGCTCCTTTATTTCGGATTAGAGAGACTAACCATAATAAAAGAGGATAGAAGGTCAAAAAAATCAAACCGATTATCGCTGTAATGCTAGCAAATGAATAGACCTGAAATATATTTCTCGGCAAAAGTGAAAAAGTGATGATAAGTGGGAGTAAGAAGCTGGATATTAGGCGGTGATCCTTGTGCCGCAGCACTTGTTGCAGAGAGTATGCAGCTAAGTAGTAGTTCGTAAAGATGGAAGTGAATATAGAAACCACCCAAATTATTATAAAAAGAGCATCAAACCGTTCTAAAAGTCCTGCGCCGATGGATATGGAGCGAGCTGCTTCTAAGGTTGGATAGGAAAGTAATTTGGTTTCTTGAGCTCCAAACATGCCTAAAGTGACCCAAACGATCATTACATAAATGAATCCAATGATACAAAGCGCAACAGTGCCTGCTTTAAGGATCTGTTGAGGTTTTTTCATTAAAGGAACCAGCAGGATGATGACAAATGTGCCCTGATAAAGGCCAGCGGACGTAATCGTTCCTTTGGAAAAGCTTGAAAAGGTGGTGTGATTTCCGGTGAGGGGTAGCAAGTTTAGAACGTCAACATTTTTCATAGCTACCAAGGCAATTGCTATAACAGATAATAGAATAAAAGGTAAATAGAAAACATGAACATAAGTGAATTTCACAATATTTCTTCGGATTGATAAGGCAACCAGTAGGAGCATTAAGAGAATTACTGCTTCGATGGGTGTCTTTTTAAAGACAACCGCAATACATACTTCTCCGAATTGGCGCATGGTGATCCCGGCAGAGAAAGCAAAAAACAAAGAAATAAAAATGGAGAAAATATCCGCGAGCCCAGTTCCGAGAAGGCGGCGGCTGAATACGAACAACGTTTCGTTCGGGAATTTTCGGCAGACAGCTGCTGTAAACCAGCAACCCAAAAAAGCAACAGGTACACCAGAAGCAGTCACGAGCGGTGCACCACTGTCTCCGGCTTCAGCCATATAACGAGGAATACTTAAGATTCCTATTCCTATAATCGTACTAACGATTACAGCCATGACTTGGATCGTTGTTATGGGGCGGTTACTATTCATCAGCTTCACTTTTCTCCTTAAAAATCAGATCGGTATGCATTTTCGGAATATCCTTGGCAAGAAGATCAGGATCAGGTGTATTAAGAAAGCTTGGGCGGCTTCGCATCCACCATAAAGGTACCCGAACGATACTATCCTTAAGGTCCTTCCATATCGTAGGGACAAAGGGGGTCATGTAGGGAACGCCAAAAGATTCCAGGAATAATAAGTGGTTGATAATAACAATAGTGCCCAGCATTACTCCGTACAGGCCAAAGCAGCCTGCCAATATGATCAATGGAAATCTAAGCATTCTTGAAGAGATTGCGGCATTGTAAGCGGGTGTGGCAAAAGACCCTATGGTCGTTATAGCCACAACAACTACGGTAGTTGGACTCGCCAGACCTGCTGCTACGGCTGCCTGACCAATGACAAGCACACCTACAATAGAAAGAGCCCCGCCAATCATTTGCGGTAGGCGAATGGTTGCTTCGCGCAGCACCTCCATGAAGACTTCCATAATCAGAACTTCCAATACGGCTGGAAAGGGTACGCCAGCTCTTGCACCTGTTATTGCTACGGCGAACTCTGTCGGCAGTAGCTCAGGATTGAAAGAGATAATGGATACATATAAGGCAGGGAAGAAAAGGGAAAATAATAATGCGATCAGGCGGATCATTCTTAGGAGGCTTCCTACGATAAAACGTTCCGTATAGTCATCCATCGTCTGAAAGAATTGATTGAAAAGTGCCGGGACGATGAGGCAGAAAGGTGAGCCATCTACAAGGATGATGACTCGTCCTTCTAATAAAGAGGCTATAGATTTATCAGGACGTTCAGTTGGCTGAACCTGTGGAAACGGGGAAAGGGGATGATCCTCTATAAATTGCTCGATATACCCCGCATCAAGGATGCCGTCTACATTAATTGCTGATAATCTCTTCATCACCTTTTGAACTAGCCCTGGATCGGCTATTCCTTCGATATAACAAACAGCTACTTTTGAGCGCGTCCGTACGCCAAGAGGGGCAGTTACTACACGAAAATCCGGCGTTTGTAGTCGATAGCGAAGCAAAGAGATGTTGGATTCTAAATTCTCTATAAACCCATCACGTGAACCGCGTATAACTTGTTCAGTTTGAGGTTGCTCAATGCTACGATGCTCAATTTTACGCAGATTGAAGTAAAGTGCCTGATCCATTCCATCTATGATTAGAACTACATTTCCATCCAACAAGACGGAGACTAGAGTATTTAGGTCCTTAGTGCGGTTACCTTGTGTGACTTGTACAGTCATACTCCAGATGTAATCAGGTAAATCCTTTAGATCTTTTGGAATTTCTGAGTGGTCGGAGGAAACATTCATTAATGGCTTTAAAACATAGTTCTGAATTTGATTCTGGTCCACCACAGAAGAAAAAAAGATAATAGCCGCATCATATCTACCGTATACCTTGAAGTTACGGACAATAAGGTCGCTGTCTTCTCCAAAGACTTGTCGAATGAAGCTTATATTGCTCTTCAGGCTGGAATCCAATGGCTTTACTGGACGATTGTCCTGGGCAGAGGACTCGTTACGTGCAGGCTTTTGTTTAAAGGAGGTATATTTTTGTTTCCAATTTTGCACGGTCGCTCCACCTTTCTATGAAATCACGCTTATTAAAGCTTGGCTTAAAAGAAGACCTTTTATGTAAATATTTCAAAAGAAGAACAGGGTGATGATAGTTAAGAAGTGTTGCTCATTACACCATTGACCGCTAAACTAAAGATAGAAACGCCTAAGGAGTTATGAGAGATATGAAGATGCAAGCACCTACTATTGAACAGGCGCAGGCTGAGCTGCAAAAATATTACGGTTATCCAGACTTTCGGGATGGCCAGAAAAAGATTGTTCAGAACTTGCTGGAAGGACGCGACACACTGGGAATCCTCCCTACGGGTGGCGGGAAATCGATCTGTTATCAGGTTCCTGCACTGCTCCTGCCAGGGCTGACACTGGTGATATCACCACTGATCTCGCTGATGAAAGACCAGGTGGATGCGTTAACTACTGCGGGTATTCCGGCAGCCTTTATTAATAGCACGTTAAGCGGAAAAGAAGTGAATGAGCGGATTCGGGCTGCCCGGCGGGGCGATTTGAAGCTGCTCTATGTTGCGCCCGAAAGACTTGAGCTGGACTGGTTCCGTCTGGAAATGGCTGAGCTGTCTATTTCCTGCGTGGCTGTTGATGAAGCGCACTGTGTATCCCAGTGGGGACATGATTTTCGGACAAGTTATCTGTCGGTATCTCCATTTGTAGATGAGCTGCCTAAACGTCCGATCCTGGCAGCATTTACCGCCACGGCGACGCCGGAGGTTATAGAGGATATGGTCCGGCTGCTGCGCTTACGCGAGCCGGGTATTTTCATGACGGGGCTAGGAAGAGATAATCTGGCAATGTCCGTGCTGCGGGGAGAGAACAAGCGGGAGTTCGTTATGGATTATGCGGCTACGCATTCTCACCAGCCGGGGATTGTATATGCGGCAACCCGCAAAGAAGTAGATGATCTGTATCAGAGGCTGCAAGCTTCTGGCATAGCGGCAGGTCGCTATCATGCGGGTATGAACGACCAGGAGCGGGCAGATAGCCAGGAAGGGTTCCTCTATGACGATATCCGGGTCATGGTGGCTACGAATGCCTTTGGGATGGGGATTGATAAATCCAATGTCCGGTACGTAATTCACTACAATATGCCCAAAAATATGGAAGCTTATGTTCAGGAAGCAGGTCGTGCTGGACGTGACGGGGAGCCGAGTGAATGTATTTTGCTGTTTAGTGCGCAGGATATTATGACGCAAAAGTTCCTGATCGAGCAGAATCCACAGGATACTGACCGTAAAGCTAACGAATATCGCAAGCTTCAGCAAATGATTGATTATTGCTATACTACTCGCTGCTTGCGCAGTGCCCAGCTGGATTATTTCGGGGAAGAGCATGGGGACAAGCCATGTGGTATCTGCAGCTCATGTACGGATGAACGAGAGCTAGTGGATATGACCGTCGATGCGCAAAAGATTTTCTCCTGCATCCACCGCATGCGGGAGCGTTATGGTGTAGCGTTGGTGGCATCTGTGCTGAAAGGCTCTCGCAATCAAAAGGTGATGCAGTACGGCTTCGATAAGCTGCCCACACATGGGGCGATGTCGAGCCGGACGGAGAAGGAAATCTCAGAGAGTATCAATGTGCTCATCTCAGAAGGGTATCTTGCCTTGTCGGAAGGCCAGTACCCTGTAGTACGGCTTCAGCCTCTGGCTGCTGAGGTCCTGCGCGGACAGCGTGAGGTGATGCAGCGTGTGGCACGGCCTTCGCGGACAGGTACAACATCTGGTACGAGAGTTCGTAGCCGGGGGCATGACCTGTCGCCATCAGCCGTCAATGAGACTGTCTTTGAGCAGCTGCGTCTTATCCGGCGTGAATTGGCAGGACGCGAGCATGTGCCGTCGTACATTATTTTTAATGATGCCACGCTGCGTGAGATGAGTGTGGTTTGCCCGCAGACCGAAGCGGAAATGCTGAGGGTAAAGGGTGTTGGGGAAGTGAAATACCGGAAGTACGGTAAGGCATTCTTAGAGTTTTTTCAAAATGAAATGTAGAAAAGGTCGTGTAGCATGAAAATCGTCCTGACCACGTTAAACGCCAAATATATTCATACCTCACTCGCAATCCGCTTGCTAAAAGCGTACAGTGAGCATGAATTTAAGGATATTCATTTGGCAGAGTACACCATCAAAGATCCCGTGATGAATATTGTGTCCGACTTGTTTCAGAAACGGCCAGATGTGATTGGTTTCTCCTGTTATATCTGGAACATCGAAGAGACGCTGAAGCTGATTGGTATTCTTAAGCAAGTGATGCCTGAAGTTAAGATTGTTCTCGGAGGACCGGAAGTTTCGTATGAGCCGCTTCATTGGATGAAAAGAGAAGCTGGTATTGATTTTATAGTTAATGGAGATGGGGAAGAGACGTTCCACCATTTGCTGCAGGAGCTAAGGGATGATCGTAAGTTTCACTTTGTGTATGGAGCCGCTTATCGCAAGGGAGAAGAGATCATTGTCAATCCACCACGTCCCAAAAGCGATCTGAATACGCTGCCTACGCCGCATCGTTTTCCTGAGGATATTCCAGATTTGAGTAAACGTATTGTTTATTTTGAGACAAGCCGCGGGTGCCCATTTAACTGCCAGTTCTGTTTATCCAGTATTGAGGTAGGCGTACGTTATTATGATATTGAACGAGTGAAATCCGATCTGCTCTATTTAATACAGAATGGCGCCAAAATCATTAAATTTCTGGATCGTACCTTTAATATCAACCGCAACTATGCGATGGAAATGTTTCAATTCCTGATCGATAATCATCAAGGCTGCGTGTTTCAGTTCGAAATTACCGCAGATATCATGCGGCCTGAAGTTCTGGATTTCCTATCTAAGAATGCGCCTCCGGGTATTTTTAGATTTGAAATTGGGGTGCAATCTACCAACGATGAGACGAATGAGCTTGTTAAACGCCGCCAGAATTTCAAAAAGCTGTCCCGTACCGTAATGAAGATTAAGGCAAGCGGCAATATCGATCAGCATCTGGATTTGATTGCCGGATTACCTATGGAGGATTACAGCACCTTCCGTAAAACGTTTAATGATGTATTCGTTATGGAGCCGGAAGAGCTACAGCTAGGATTCCTCAAAATGCTGCGGGGAACGGGGCTGCGGGCACAGGCGTCTAAATATGAGTACACGTATATGGAACACGCACCTTATGAAATCCTTAGCAGTCATATGATGCCTTTCTCAGACATTATCCGTTTGAAGCGGCTTGAGGATGTGCTGGAGAAATACTGGAACAGCCACCGGATGGACCATACGGCCAAGTACTTGATCCGTCATGTATTTGATTCGCCATTCGATTTCTTTCAGGAGTTCGGTGACTATTGGGAGGAGAGAGGCTGGCAAAAGATTGGCCATCAGCTGGAAGATCTCTTTACCCGCTTGCAGTCCTTCCTGATAGATCGCGGGACGCCGTCTATGGATGTTATAACTGGCTTGATGAAGCTGGACTATTTTCTTGGACACAAGTACAAGCCGCGCAAAATCTGGTGGGATTTCGTGCTGGATAAGTCGGATTGGTCGAGCTATTTGAAAGATATCGCGGCTAATCCGGGTCAAATTTCTGCCCAGTTAGCAGAAGCAGGACTTAACGAAAGAGAACTGCAAAAGTATACTGTGCTGGAAGTATTGCCATTCTCGCTGGAAGCGGTGCTGGATTCCATCAGCGGCATGCGTGCCGATGAAGGCTTGGAGGATAGTGAAGCTGATATGGCTAATCTGGAGGCGTTGCCTTCGGCAGACTCGCCATTACAGGGAGCAGCGGATAGTAGTTTAGAAGAGACTGCGCAAGCAGCAAGCTCGGCTGTAGCTGTAGCGGAGCCCGCTTCCATTAGAGAAGGGCGCACGCTACTAATCGTAATGTATCAGCAGAACGAGAGTCAACGCGCTCAGTACTACACACTGCCCTTGTAATAGGCGGGTGGAAGGATAGACCGTTCCTTTATGGGACGGTCTATTTTTTTGTCTTGGGCGATAGCGACAACGGAGTTCGGAAGTGGTGAGTAACCCGTCGCAGGCGGACCCAGCGGACCTTATACGTGGAAATATCCTGTTTTTTGGTGCTAACGGACCGCATAGTCGCTATTGGCACGAAAAACACCTAATATGAACCTGTTTCGCATGAATAGCTGCACTGGAGTCCGAAACCTAGCTCGAAAGGCTATAAATTAGAAAATAGCGTCATCTGAGTCCGGAAGCGGTGAGTCACCCGACGCAGGCGGACCCAGCGGACCTTATACGTGGAATTATCCTGTTTTTTGGATGCTAACGGACCGCATAGTCGCTATTGGCACGAAACACACCAAATATGAACCTGTTTCACATGAATAGCTGCACTGGAGTCCGATATCTAGCTCGAAAGGCTATAAATTAGCAAATAGCGTCAACTGAGTCCGGAAGTAGCGGGGAGAGTAATGACGCAGGCGGACCCAGCGGACCTTATACGTGGAAATATCCTGTTTTTTGATGCTAACGGACCGCATAGTCGCTATTGGCTTGAAAACATCCAATATGAACCTGTTTCGCATGAATAGGTGCACTGGAGTCCGAAACCTAGCGCGAAAGGCTATAAATTAGCAAAAGCGTCAACTGAGTCCGGAAGTAGCGGGAGAGTAATGGTGTGTAGTTAGTGTCAACTGAGTCCGAGAGTAGGGGGAATGGTGATGATGTGTAGCTAGCGTCATCTGAGTCCGAAAGCGGTGAGTAACCTGACGCAGGCGGACCCAGCGGACCTTATACGTGGAAATATCCTGCTTTTTGGATGCTAACGGACCGCATAGTCGCTATTGGCACGAAAAACACCTAATATACACCTCTTTGGAAGGAATAGGTGCACTGGAGTCCGAAACCTAGCTCGAAAGGCTATAAATTAGTAAATAGCGTCATCTGGGTCCGAAAGCGGCGGGGGAAGGTGATGATATGTAGCTAGTGTCAACTGAGTCCGAAAGTGGAGGGGGAAAGTGATGATGTGTAGTTAGTGACAGCTGAGTCCGAAACCTAGCTCGAATGTCTGAAAATAGCAAATAGCATCATCTGAGTCCGGAAGCGGTGAGTAACCCGACGCAGGCGGACCCAGCGGACCTTATACGTGGAAATATCCTGTTTTTTGGATGCTAACGGACCGCATAGTCGCTATTGGCACGAAAAACACCTAATATACACCTCTTTGGAAGGAATAGGTGCACTGGAGTCCGAAACCTAGCTCGAAAGGCTATAAATCAGCAAATAGCGTCATCTGAGTCCGGAAGTAGCGGGGAGAGTAATGAAGTGTGGTTAGTGTCAACTGAGTCCGGAAGTAGCGGGGAGAGTAATGAAGTGTGGTTAGTGTCAACTGAGTCTGGAAGTAGCGGGGAGAGTAATGATGTGTAGTTAATGTCAACTGAGTCCGAAAGTGGAGGGGGAGAACGATGAGCTGAAGACAGCGTCAACTGAGTCCGAAAGTGGTGGCGGAAGTTTATTTACTAAAGTTCAGATGCGCGGAGGAACTGGAGATTGTTAGATTGAGAAGTCTGCTGAGATAAGTTACGCAAACCGCAAAGAAGCGATCTCCCAAATACCGGGAGCATCGCTTCTATGTTGTCTCAATTCTCGTCTCATAAATTCACTAACAACCGCGTTTTCTCTTAACTTATCGTTGAAACCTCTGAAGGAAGGTGGCGCTCTAACCAGTTGAGCACATCGGCTGTGACTTGATCTCGATTCACTTCATTTAGCATTTCGTGTCTACCTTCTGGATAGAGTCGGAACTCAACGTCTGACACTCCTCGTTTCTTATACAACTCCGCAAGACGGGGAATGCCTTGACCGTTCATCCCGACAGGGTCCTTATCCCCACCAAATATATAAATGGGCTTACCTGTACATAATGTGCTAAGTGATTCCTCAGTATGGATCTCTCTTAGGAGGTGGAAGAAACCACGGAAAAAGCGTGTTGTACAAATAGCTCCGCAGAATGGATCGGAAATGTACTTATCTACTTCCGCAGTATCGCTGCTCAGCCAGTCAAATGTTGTTCTGACCGGGGAAAAGGCGCGGTTATAGCTGCCGAATACCAGACTGTTCAGCAGTACACTGCGATGATGCTCACCCTTTAGCTTAAGCTGCGCGCTAGCCAGAGATTCTCCAATACGCAGCATACTGCGTGGACCATTTGTCCCGCTTAGGATAAACCCTGAATAGATTTCGTTGCCTTCTTCGCACATGAGTTTTTGACCCAGAAAGGAACCCATACTGTGTGCGAATAAAATGATGGGCTTTCCTTCATGCTTGGAGAGTGCTGCGGCACCTACCTGCAGAAGATTGCGCCGCATCCAATAAAATCCGTCCTCCCCAACATCACCAAGCAGATTGACTTGACCAGCGGTTCTACCATGTCCCCGGTGGTCATTGGCATATACTGCATAACCAACCCCGGTTAAAGCTTCCGCAAAACGAGCGTAGCGGGCAGCAGTTTCACACATCCCGTGTGAAATTTGCACGATTCCTCTAACTGGCACATCGGACTCAGGTAACCATTCATAGACATGGATGGTTACACCTATGGGATCCGTTAGAGTAAAGCTGTTTTCCTTCATGGTCCATTCCTCCTAAAGGTTCTCGACTTATGGTAAATAAGAGCGAAGCACAGTAGAATGACCCTCGATAGTATAACGGCCTAGGTTGGAAGGAATCAGATAACATTCCCCTGCGGCATAAGGCTGGGAGCCGCCTTCCCAAGTCAGATGTCCGCTGCCTTCGCAGATAACCAGAATAGTGAAGCTGTCTTCTGAAGTGGTGAGATCCCATGAACCATTTACGATCCCTTTTTCGACAATAAAATAAGGTGAAGCGGCAAGCTGCAGCCACTCTCCAGGCACTGCATGATCGGTCTTCATCGAAGTAGCGCCAGCGCCTTCATAAGCTGTAACATTCAGAGAATCCTCGATATGAAGCTCGCGTGGTTTTCCATCTAGACCTGGACGGTCGTAGTCATAAATACGGTATGTAGTGTCGGAATTCTGTTGAATTTCCGCTACAACGACACCAGCGCATAGAGCATGTACCGTTCCGGCAGGGATGTAGAAGGAATCGCCAGCGGAGACAGATACCTCTTGAAGGCTATCCATAACCGTGCCTTTTTCCAGTGCTTCGCGTAATGTTTCACGGTCTACGCCTTCTTTAAGGCCGTAGATGATTTTTGCATCTGGCTTAGCGTCTAATACGTACCACATCTCTGTTTTACCCAGTTCACCTTTAGGCAATCCTACATAATCATCCGTAGGATGGACTTGAACGGAAAGGTTGTCGTTGCAATCCAACAATTTGATCAAGAGTGGAAATCTTCCACCAGCTTCTGATATTCCCTTGCTTCCGAACCACTCGTGACCAAATTGCTCACGAATTTGATCCAGACCTTGTCCAGCTAATTCTCCATTAACCACCGAAGATGTTCCATTCGCATGATCGGCAATCATCCAGCCTTCACCAATATGGCCTTCTGGTAGATTCAGGCCGAATTTCTCCAGCGCGCGGCCACCCCAGACACGTTCTTTAAACTCCGGTTGAAATTTTAAAGGATATGGTTGTGTCATTCGTAATCTTCCTTCCCAATTACAAGATTGTTTGATTGTTTACAAAGCTTAAGAGGGGGAACCTTTTTTCTTCTCGAGGGCAACTACATAAGGTGCGTCCGTGCGCTGCAACTGGCGATATACAATGCTCTGCGCTACCTTAGGGGAAACAGTCGCAGCCCAAGCTTCAACAGCGGCGGCCTCGAGATCTCCGCCTGCATGGCCAGGATACAGTACAGCCGTAATAATTCCCCCCGGACGCAGCAGCTGGAGTGAAGCTTCCAGGGCTGCAATAGAGCTATCCGGCTCAGTAATGATATTCTTGTCGGCATCGCCTGAAGGCAGATAGCCAAGATTGAACATTACAGCACCAACGGTGCCTGGCCAGTTAGCCGGGACGGCTTCTGCCATTTCGGCATGGCTGCGTTCCAGTAAGGTAACGGCAGAGAGTGAGGAAGTGTCCTCCCGCGTAAGCCGGAGACGTTCTTCTGCCAGCTTCAGCGCCGCAGCTTGAATGTCAAAGCCGTAGACTTCGCCACGAGCTCCGGTTGTTTTGGCTAGAAAAAGCGTGTCAGCACCAGTACCTACAGTTGCATCAATCGCACGGTCACCTAAAGTTAGCCGCTCAGAGATTAATTTATGAGCAAAGCTTAGAACGGACATAAAGCCCATTAGCCCTTCCTCCAATACTTACCCTGCCAAGTATCACGAGCAACAAGCTCATCGTCAATGGCATTTAGCACTTCCCATTTCTTGAGACTCCACATCGGTCCAACTAAGAGATCCCGTGGGGCATCTCCAGTCAAGCGATGAACAATCATCTCAGGGGGCAGAATTTCAAGTGAATCAGCAATCAGCTTCACATACTCGTCCTGTTCCATGAATCGGAGCAATCCTGCTTCATACTGCTTCACCATTGGTGTTTTGCGCATGAGATGCAGAAGGTGAATCTTAATTCCCTGCACATCCATGCGAGCTACAGCAGATACCGTTTCAAGCATCATTTCGTGCGTCTCCTGTGGGAGACCGTGAATGATATGGGTACAGATTCGAATATTGTGACGGCGCAGCTTCTCCACAGCCTCCACATAACACTGCGTATCATGCGCCCGGTTAATAAGCTCAGAAGTGGAGTCATGTATAGTCTGAAGACCCATCTCTACCCAAAGATACGTACGCTTGTTCAGCTCTGCTAAATATTCGACCACATCATCCGGCAGACAGTCAGGGCGAGTAGCAATAGACAATCCAACGACACCAGGCTGCTGCAAAATAACTTCGAAATATTCTCTCAGCTCTTCGACCGGAGCGTACGTATTAGTATAGGCTTGGAAGTAACCGATATATTTAGCATTTGGCCATTTCAGATGCTGTCTGTCACGGACGTTATTGAATTGTGTGACTAGGTCATCTCGGCGGCTTCCGGCAAAATCACCAGAACCTCTGGCACTGCAAAATGTGCAGCCTCCCTTAGCAATGGAGCCGTCACGATTGGGACAGGTAAAGCCTGCATCAAGCATAACTTTGAATACCTTGGTGTTCATGTGTTCACGCATTTCGTAATTCCAAGTATGAAAACGTTTATCTCCCCAAAGTTGCGGAGGAGAAGTGTATTGAAGATTAGACACGAGAAGCCCCTTTCTGAAAATATAATTATGGATAACATTCCTTATCCTTATATTTTTCTGAGACAGATGGCGTCCTTATCCCAGAGAACGCACAGCCGTTTCTTATAATCCAATACATTGTATCAAAAAACCGAGCTCGGCGTAACATTGACTCCTCATAACGGCATGAAAAATAGGCAGGAAATAAGGCGCTTTCAGCTTGAAAATGCTTACATAGTATGTTATATTCAGAGTGTGAAAAGCTGCTGTGGCATAAAGAAATTCATCCAAGAGTTCATAATTTCGTGTCGTCCGATCCATAATAATAACCGTGAGGTGATAGCAATGAATTCTCAAACGGTATATGCTGAGGGTAAAGATTCGATTGAAGTCCACTTAACACCAGATGAAGCCCTTGCACTAACGGGCGTGGAATTTAACGGCAACCCTAAGATCAAGACAGATGCGCAGCGCAAAATTCGTAGCGCATTCGAAAAAAAGACATTTGCCACAAACACAAAGTAAATCCTGATTTGCCAGACAAGAACGAAATCTATTCCAATATACAACAACGAAGGAATTCCTCTGAACAGCTCATTTAAGAGCTGAACCAGAGAATTCCTTTTTCTTTTTTACCGCAATCCCTTTACTTTTTGGGACAATTTCGGCACAATATTGCAAGTGACAGTTATCGTATAAGAGATAATCGGAGGAATACCTATGCGTTTACGCGGAAGAAAAGGAATACGTGAAAGTTTGGAAGAACAGACGGATTTAGTCATTCTAGATCCTCGGAGTTATAAAGGTGAGTGGTCCAAGCTGTTCGGTAACGATCATCCGATCCATGTGGAGTTCGGAATGGGCAAAGGACAGTTTATCAGCCAAATGAGCTTTAAATACCCTGATATTAACTTTATCGGAGTGGATATGTATGATGAGCTGATCCGCCGTGCTGGAGATAAGGCTAGAGCAGTATGGGAGCCGGCAGGACATGAAACACCGCCTAACCTGAAATTGGCACTTGCAAATATCGATTATGCTGAGGAAGTATTTGCTCCGGGAGAGCTTGAACGGATTTATCTTAATTTCAGCGATCCGTGGCCTAAAAGCAAGCATGCCCGGCGTCGTTTGACACATCCACGTTTTCTTGACAAATATCGCGGTTTGCTTAGCGATCTAGGTGAAATTCATCTAAAAACAGATTCCCGCAGTCTTTTTGAGTTCTCATTAAATGCCTTTGCGGACTTTGGCTTGCAGATGAAAAATATTTCTTTGGACCTACATGCAGATGGCATCATCAACGAGGATCATATCATGACAGAATATGAGACGAAATTTGTCGGACGTGGCGTGAATATCCATCGTTGCGAGGCAATTGTAGGTGCAGAAGCACTCAAACAGTATCAGGCTACCCGATTGGATAAATATCGGCTGTAGTTACAAAGCACTGCTTCAAATGGCATGCTTCAATAATAAAGCGGCAACTCTCCAAGTAAAGTAGTTTGGAGGCTGCCGCTTTTTTAAATTAACTATTCCAATAATTCAATGATACTCTGAGCACATTGTAAAGGATGGTAGCGCGCAATTTCTTCAAGATGAAGTTTGCGCTTGTTTTGCACATCCTCATAGTTGTTTAAGAGGCGCTCCATCCACATTTCGACAACCTCTAAAGATTCGATGGGTTCTCCGAAGCCGGCTGCAGTAAAGTAGCGGCAATTCTCCTCCTCCTGCCCGGGAAGAGGGTGATGGAAGAGCATCGGAATACCTTTTGCAAGCCCTTCACTGCAGGTCATTCCTCCCGGTTTTGTAACCAGCAGATCGGATACCTCCATCAGCTTGTGGATTTCACGCGTAAAGCCGAGTAAGGAGATATTAGGATGATTATAATGCGGGTCTTCTTTCATTTCCTTTAGCAGCTGTTCGTTATTGCCGAGACAGAAAACAATCTGAATCTTGTCACGCCATTCCGCCAGACAAGCATTTACGACTTGGTCGTTCATGATTCCCCAGCCTCCGCCCATGACAAGAACGGTTGGCATCTCCCGCAGATTGAATTGCTCTCGAATCTCCTGCTTTCCGGGATGCTTCCAAAAATTAGGGTGTATCGGTATACCTGTTACCTGAATTTTCGTGGCAGGAATATTTCGGCTGCGTAATTTGGATTTAACCTCAGGTGTTGAAACCAGGTAAAGGTCTACCTCTGGGCTAATCCAGGTTGCATGCGCATCATAATCCGTTATGACGGTGACGAGCGGCACATTTAGGGTAGGATCCAATCTCTTTAGGCGGGACACTACAGCACCTGGAATAAAATGTGTGCAGACAATTACGTCGGGTTTCAGTTGCCTCACAATATTTTTGGCATGCGTATAAAATATACGATGCAAGGCAAGCGTGGTAAGACGATTGAATGATTTCTGGTGACGGTAGACATAACCCATCAATTTTGGCTGTGTCGTTACCGTCTTTCGGTAAGCAGACAGAATAATAGGTGCCATCTTGGGGTTTAAAAAATTTCCAAGTTCTAGCACCTTCGTTTGTAAATTAGGCGATAATTGGCGCAGACTGCTCGACAACGCATAAGCTGCTTGTGTATGTCCGGCGCCAAAACCTTCCGAGAGTATTAAGATTCTTTTTTTACGCAATGTTGATTCACCTATTCTCAAGGGTTTTCCCGGTTATTAACAATAAATGCTTTACATCCATAAGGCTATAGTACCAGCTGCTACGCAGGAACCGATCACTGCGCCAGCTATAACATCTGATGGATAATGCAATCCAAGATAAATACGAGAAAATCCGACAATACAAGCTAGCGGCAGCAGAATAACGGTCAAAGCAGGAAACGCCAGCATATAAGGGACCGTAGAAGCAAAGATAGCTGTAGTATGACCAGATGGAAAAGAATGATCCTTTAATGGATTACGAAAAGTATTGGTTTCCGGTAACGCCAGATAAGGACGCATACGCGGGTACAGTTTTTTGGCGATAGCTACGGGTATATGGCTGACAGCTAGTGCTGTTAAGGCTTGTAAACCTGTAGTTCTCCAAGGCTCAGGAGCTAATACCCATACCAGTATATTGATAACAATCGTGCTTGTAGCTCCACCCAAATGAGTAAGGTAAAAGAGCCAAAAGTTCAAAAAACGATTATGCATTCGTCCGTTGATCCACTTAAAAAGATGCCGCTCCCAGAGATGTAGTTTCATGAATAAATGTCTCATATCTAATTCCCTCCGCTAGTCCGGCTACCGTTAACAGATGTTAATGCAGTAATCCGTTCTATAGCTTAGATCTGTCTTAATCATACTTTTTAAAGGTAGTTCATTTCAAGGAAAAGCTCAGGTTTACACGAAATTTGCCAGTTTTGACTTAGAGCACTATTACGCTTTACAATGATTCAAGCAGACTAAACCTGTTTAAAAGGGTAAGAGATAAATAAGGATTCAAAAAAAGGAATCCATAGAATTCTTTTAAACAGCATATATAAAAATTGTGAAGTCTGCCGAGAATAAGAATACTCTTGGTCTATTGTTAAGGGATGCAACAAAAGGGTCAGAAAGAACGTCAAGCAAGCTAGAGAGAAAAAAAGAACACCAAGAGTGAAAAAAGGGGGCATCAAAAGGTCATGACAGACGCACTGTTTGTTACGCTCCAAGTGATCTTGGCAGCAATCGCAGTCTATCAGTTTACGTTTTCATTATTCGGACTGCACAGGAAAAAGAAAAAAACGCAGTATAAGCCGGAAAAATCTTTTGCCGTACTTGTTGCCGCACATAACGAGGAAGAAGTTGTCGGCGCATTAATGGAGAATCTGAAGCAGCTTAATTATCCATCAGAACTGTACGATGTATTTGTAATTTGTGACAATTGTACAGACGGTACAGCTCGCATCGTTAGAGAACACGGCATGAACGCTTGTGTCCGCACCAATGCAAATCTGAGAGGTAAAGGCTACGCAATAGAATGGATGCTTAAAGAGCTGTGGGCTATGCCGCGGCAATATGATGCTGTTGTCATGTTCGATGCTGATAACTTGGCGCATACTGAGTTCCTGATGGAGATGAATAATGATCTTTGTTCAGGTGCACGGGTAATCCAAGGTTATATCGACACCAAGAATCCAGAGGATTCCTGGATTACAGCTGCTTATGGTATTTCGTACTGGTATATTAACCGTTTGTGGCAACTTTCACGCCATAATTTAAATATGGCTAACTTCCTTGGCGGAACGGGAATGTGTTTTGAGACCACACTTCTTAAAGAAATGGGCTGGGGAGCTACAAGTTTGGTCGAGGACTTGGAGTTTACGATGCGTAGTGCAGCACATGGTGTATATCCTAAGTTCAATTATGATGCAAAGGTATTTGATGAGAAGCCGTTAACCTTCAAGGCTTCCTCAAGACAGCGTCTGCGTTGGATGCAGGGGCACTTCACTGTTGCTCGCCGTTATTTTTTCCCATTGCTTTGGCAAAGTATTAAAGAACGCAGCTTAACGAAGTTTGACCTCGCGCTTTATGGAGCGAATGTATATATTGTATTGCTCACTTTTTTAATGACGGCGGTAATGTGGGTAGATATGGCGTTCTTTAACGGACCGAATATCGCTAACATTTACGGCAGCTTGCCGATCTGGCTCAGCTTCCTGGCTATTGGCGCCAATCTGGTGACTTTTGGTATTGCGATGGCATTGGAGAAGGTTACGTTCAAGAAAGTATATGCTTATCTTGTATTCTTCCCGATCTACTTGATCTCGTGGTATCCGATTACGTTCTATGCGTTCTTCACGCAGAACAATAAGCAATGGAGCCATACCAAGCATACTCGCGTAGTACGACTTGAAGAAGTACAAAGTAAGCAGGTATAAAATTCACGAAATTTCTGCATAAAAGGATTGACACCCCAAATAGTGTGGTGTATAGTATTCAAGTACGCAAATCATAGGGATTGCAAGAAGAAGCACCTGCTTCTCACCTGACTGGCATATTCGCCGGCTGGTTTTGATCTCAATGCTTTATGAATGTTAATGTTCATGAACGTTGATCAAACACGGGGTGTCGGGTGTTACCGGCACCCCTTTTTTATGGAGTTACGTGAGAATAGTTGTTAAAAAGATCCGGAGGTGGAGAGTTATCAGTAAGGAACATATGATCAATGATGAAATTCGGGCCAAAGAGGTACGGTTGGTTGGTGCGGAAGGTGAGCAAATCGGAATTAAACCGATCCGCGAAGCGCTGCAAATGGCGATCGATCTTAATCTGGATCTAGTCAATGTAGCACCACAGGCTAAGCCGCCGGTATGCCGCATCATGGATTACGGCAAGTTCCGTTATGAAACGCAGAAGAAAGAGAAGGAAGCGCGTAAAAACCAGAAGGTCGTTGATATCAAGGAAGTCTGGTTCCGTGCTAACATTGAGGAACATGATTATCAAACTAAGTTCCGCAATGTGATCAAGTTCTTGGGTGAGGGCGATAAAGTGAAGTGCTCCGTACGTTTCCGCGGACGTGAGATTACACACGCGAATATCGGCCAAAAAATCCTCGAACGAGTGAAGAACGAAGTGGCTGATATATCTGTTGTTGAGCGCCAGCCAAAGCTGGAAGGCCGCAGCATGATTATGATTTTGGCTCCTAAAGCTCAATAAATCTGGAGTCACTTGCTTATCTGCAATTTGGCGCCGCATAATATTCAAGGAGGAAACACCATGCCTAAGATGAAAACACACAGCAGCCTGAAAGGCCGCTTCAAAATTACCGGAACTGGTAAAGTAACACGTTACAAAGCTCACAAAAACCACTTGCTGTCCCACAAATCTAAACGCGCTAAGCGCGTTCTGAACGGAAATCCAGTAATGGCCCCTGGGGATGTAAGACGTTTGAAACAAGGATTGGCTAACTTGAAATAGTTTATTACACATTTTTGGGAGGTTTATTAATATGGCAAGAGTTAAGGGCGGATTTGTAGTTCGTCGTAAACATAAAAAAGTGTTGAAATTGGCAAAAGGTTATTTCGGTTCTAAACACCGTATTTTTAAAACAGCTAAAGAACAAGTAATGAAATCGATGGTTTACGCTTACCGCGACCGTCGTCAAACTAAACGTAACTTCCGCAGACTGTGGATCGTTCGTATTAATGCAGCAGCTCGTTTGAACGGTCTTTCTTACAGCAAGCTTGTATACGGCCTGAAATTGGCTGGTGTAGAAGTTAACCGTAAAATGCTGGCTGATCTGGCTGTGAATGATCTTAACGCATTCAACTCCTTGGCTGGTATTGCTAAAGAGAAAATCAACGCGTAAGTGTTGTAATATAACCGAAAAGCACCGCCTGCGGGTTGCCCATGCAGCGGTGCTTTTTTGTGCGGTAAGATAGGGATGAAGCAGCGTTGACATTCCCTACATAAAAGAAAAAGCTCTGCATCTGCAGAGCTATTCCCAGTACTTTATGGTGTTTAATTGAGCGGCGAGTTTTTTGCTGATATTGCGGCGAACTTTTCGTAGCTCGGAACGTTCATTAGCAGATTCGTTGATCAGCTTCTCTTCGTCTGTCTCTGGGATGATAGCTGGGACCGGAGTAGGTGTGCCATCCTCTTCGACTGCGACAAAGGTTAGGAATGAAGTAGCAGCGACAGCGCGCTCTCCAGTATATAGATTTTCTGAAATGATCTTCACAAACACCTCTATGCTTGTCCGTCCGGTCCAGGAGACGAAGGATTCAAAGCATACGGAGTCAGTAGGGCGAATGGGTCTCAAGAAGTCTACAGAGTCTGTAGAGGCTGTGACGACGTTAGTTCGACAATGGCGCATAGCTGAAATGGAGGCTACTTCATCAATGCCGCTCATAAGCTTGCCACCGAATAATGTTTTGTGATTATTGACATCATTAGGGAAAACGCGTCCGGTTTTGAAGACACGGGATTCACGGCAATATTTGAAGGCCGGTGTTGTTTGTGGATTTATTTCTTCGGTCATGATCTGATAACTTCCTTTCAGTGCAATTACTAAGGAATCATAATAATAGAAAACACTTAAGTGTGCAATAATATTTGTAATGTGTTGGAATACTATACAGAGTAAAATCAGGGTTTCTGACATTAACCAGACATAACTGTAACATGCTATGTCATGGAAAGCGGTTACTTGCTAAAAAGTGCAAATTATTATTGACCTGAGGTCATTTATGCACTGGATTTTAGATTTTATTGCAGTTATAATTTGAACTAATGGAATGTCCAAGCAGAACACAGAAGACATCCAATATTTTAAGGGGGATTACATTCAATGAAAAAAGGTTTAAAGCTATCTCTTGCAATGTTGCTGTCTCTTACAGTCGTTTTGACAGGCTGTGGAAACAACAATAACAACGCCGCTAAAGGTGAAACTAATGCAGGAACCAATGCAGGAACAAACGCACCTAAATCCGATTTCAAATTTGGTATGGTTACTGACATTGGTGGCGTAAACGATAAATCGTTTAACCAATCCGCATGGGAAGCATTGCAAGCTCTTGAAAAAGAAACAGGTAGTGGCGTTAAGTACTTGCAAAGTAAATCAAATGCTGACTATGAGCCAAACCTTAACTCCTTCGTTAAAGATGGATACAACTTGACTTGGGGTATTGGTTTTGATCTTGGCGACGCAATTAAAAAAGTAGCTACTGAGAACCCAAATGCTAACTTGGCTATCATTGATAGCGTAGTTGAAGCTCCTAACGTAGCTTCCGTTACTTTCTCCGAAAATGAAGGTTCCTTCTTGGTTGGTGTGGTTGCTGGTCTGACTACAAAAACTAACAAAGTTGCATTCATCGGTGGTCTGGAAAGCCCTGTAATCAAACGTTTTGAAGCTGGCTTTAAAGCTGGTGTAGCAGCAGTTAACCCTTCAGCTAAAGTAACACCTACTTATGCTGGTGGTTATGACAAACCAGACGTTGGTAAATCTCTTGCGGCTACATTGTATAACGACGGAAACGACATTATCTTCCCTGCTGCTGGACAAACAGGAAATGGCGTATTCAACGAAGCTAAAGCTCGTAACAAAGCAGGCGGTACTAAAGTATGGGTTATTGGTGTAGATAAAGACCAATCCATCGAGTTTGGTACTGACGTTACTTTGACTTCCATGATCAAACGTGTAGACGAAGCTGTTCTTAAAGTTTCTAAAGAAGTAATTGACGGTACGTTCAAGGGTGGTACTACAACCGTTCTTGGTCTGAAAGATAATGGTGTAGGTATTTCTGATACTAAGGACAACGTTTCTGAAGAGATCCTGGCTAAAGTTGAAGAATACAAAAAACAAATCATTGATGGAACAATCACTGTTCCTTCCGAGTAATAGTTAGTCTCCATTTATTGCATTACAATAAGGATCAAAGAATAAGGCCGGTGTTGTGCTGGCCTTATTCCTTGTTAAAGCACTGGTTATGATAAGAGGAACATAGATATACCGCCTTACAAAGGGCGGTACATCCGTGTCTATAAGGTAGTTATATATTCTGTGATGAGGGTGATTCCATGAGTGCTGCGGCTCCTGTCGTAGAGTTGAAGCAAATCACAAAACGCTTTCCCGGTATTGTTGCTAACGATTCCATTAGCTTGACGCTTAAAAAGGGTGAAATCCTTGCATTGCTTGGTGAGAATGGTGCAGGCAAGTCCACTTTAATGAACATTGTATTTGGATTGTATCAACCGGATGAAGGCAGTATTGAAATCGACGGGAAACCGGTTATTATTGATAACCCCAATAAAGCTATTGAGCTTGGTATTGGTATGGTTCATCAGCATTTCAAGCTTGTGGAGCCTTTTACGGTGACCGAGAATATTGTTCTTGGGATGGAGCCGAAAAAAGGTCTTAAAATTGACTATAAATCCGCTGCGGAACAGGTTCGGAAGCTATCGGAGCAATATGGCCTGCAAGTGAATCCAAATGCCGTTATTCATGACATTTCGGTAGGTATGCAGCAAAGGGTAGAAATTATGAAGACCCTGTACCGTGGAGCGGATATTCTCATATTTGATGAGCCGACCGCAGTACTTACGCCTCAAGAAATTACGGAACTCATGGCGATTATGAAGCGGCTTGTTGCAGAGGGAAAATCCATTATTTTGATCACGCATAAGCTTAAAGAAATCATGCAAATATCTGATCGGGTCACCATTATTAGACGTGGGAAAGTAATTGATACTGTGAATACCGCAGAGACCAATCCTAATGAGCTAGCTGAAAAAATGGTTGGGCGTGGCGTAACTTTCAAAGTGGACAAGAAGGCTCCTGAGGTTGGCCAATCTGTACTCAAACTGAAGGATGTCAGCAGTAAGAGTAAAGATGGGGTCTCCGTACTGGATGGTCTTAGCTTTGAAGTTAAAGCAGGGGAAATTCTCGGGATTGCTGGCGTAGATGGTAATGGACAAAGTGAGTTGATCCAGGCCATTACAGGTCTGCGCAAAATTGATTCGGGTTCGATAACCGTGTCTGGCAATGAAATTGCTAATTTATCACCGCGAAAGGTTTCAGAGATGAATGTCTCTCATATTCCTGAGGACCGCCACAAGCATGGGTTAGTGCTTGATTTCACCATGAGTGAGAATATGGTTTTGGAAACCTATTATAAGAGTCCTTACAACAAAAATGGCTTTTTGCAAAATGATGTCATTGATAAGTACGCAGCGAAGCTTATAGAGCAATTTGATGTACGTACACCTTCAATAGAGACCAAAGCACGTTCTTTATCCGGCGGAAATCAACAGAAAGCGATTATTGCGCGGGAAATAGATAAAAATCCGACATTGTTAATTGCCGCACAACCTACACGCGGTCTAGATGTTGGGGCTATTGAATTTGTTCAGAAGCAACTCATAGCTCAGCGTGATCAAGGAAAGGCTGTTCTACTTATTTCCTTTGAATTGGACGAGATTATGAACGTCTCTGACAGAATCGCTGTTATCTATGAAGGGAAAATTGTCGGTGAAGTGTTCCCGCAAGATACGAATGATCAGGAACTGGGTCTTATGATGGCAGGCAGCTTGCAGCGGGGAGGTAAGGCAGTTGAATAAGTTCAAAAAAATCTTCACAACTGACAGCTACATCGTTCCTCTGGTTGCCATCGTGCTTGGTTTTCTTGTGGGAGCAATAGTTATGCTTCTGGGCGGTTATGATCCGATAACTGCTTACTCCGCACTGTTCAAACGTGTGTTTGGTAATTTGTATAACTTTGGTGAAGCTGTGCGCGAAATGACACCATTAATGCTTACAGGGCTAGCCGTAGCTTTCGCATTCCGTTCAGGGATGTTTAATATCGGGGCAGATGGCCAAGTAATGATTGGTATGACAGCGGCAACAGTGGTGGGTATTAAGATGGCAGGTCTGCCATCCTTCCTGCTTGTCCCGCTTGCTGTAATTATTGCGGGTGTCTGCGGTGGTTTATGGGCAGGGATTGCCGGTTATTTGAAAGCAAAACGTGGGATTAACGAAGTTATTACCACAATCATGTTAAACTGGATTGCTCTTTACCTGTCGAATTATATCGTTAGAAACTTTTTGTTGCTTCCAGGACAAAATCGTTCCGAGGATATTCCGGCCTCGCTTTCCATGACCTTTTTGAATTCGATATTTGATAATGCACGTCTACACTGGGGTACAGCTATTGCTCTTGCTGCAGCGGTATTCTTCTATGTGTACTTATGGAAGACCAAGCAGGGCTACGAAATGCGTGCAGTTGGTTACAATCCACATGCCGCCGAATATGCAGGGATGAATGTTGGACGTAACGTTATGAAGGCAATGTTCATAAGTGGTGTATTCGCCGGTCTGGCCGGAGCAGGAGAGGTGCTTGGTGTATTCCATTATCAAGCTATTTTCGCGGCATCGCCAGGATATGGATTTGATGGTATCGCTGTTGCTCTCCTTGGTTTAACACATCCACTTGGTGTTATTCTGGCTGCGATTCTCTAC
Source organism: Paenibacillus sp. FSL H7-0918 (assembly GCF_038007025.1). Lineage (NCBI taxonomy): Bacteria > Bacillati > Bacillota > Bacilli > Caryophanales > Paenibacillaceae > Paenibacillus > Paenibacillus sp. FSL H7-0918. The sequence goes on along the minus strand of NZ_JBBOWJ010000002.1, from coordinate 612,872 downwards.
GGTACGCTGACTTATGGTTCTGCGGGTATGAGTTTTGCTGCAGATGTTCCACCAGAGCTTATTCGTATCGTTATTGGTTCAATCATATTCTTTATTGCGGCACAAGGGATTGTGCGCTGGGTGCTTAAGCCCTTTTACTTCAAGCGCAAGAAAGAGAAGGTGTTATAGATGGATCTGCAGACGTTAGGTCAACTGCTTAATACAACGCTTGTTTTTTCCACAGCGCTCATTTTTGCCTCACTTGGCGGCATCTTCTCTGAACGTTCCGGTGTCGTAAACATTGGACTTGAAGGTTTGATGATGTTTGGTGCCTTTGCGGCAGCAGTAGGCGGTTATTATGCTCAGGACGCTGGAATGGGCGAATGGGCTCCTTGGGTTGGTGTACTCTGTGCTATAGCTGTTGGTGTGCTAGGCTCACTAATTCATGCGGTTGCATCTATAACCTTTAAATCTGATCAGACGATTAGTGGTACGGTTATTAACTTTTTAGCTGCAGGAAGCACGCTCTATATGGTAAAGCTCCTGTTTGATGGATCTGCTGAAACACCGATCATTGATGGGTTTAGCAAGGTTGCAATTCCTGGGCTCTCCAAAATCCCAGTGATTGGTGAAGGGATTTTTAATTCCTATCCTACAACTTATCTGGCCATAATACTGGTCATCGTTATTTATTTGGTTCTGTTTAAGACGCCATTTGGATTGCGTTTGCGTGCAGTAGGTGAGCATCCAAGTGCTGCAGATACACTGGGTGTAAAAGTTAATCGGATGAGATATATCGGTGTAATGTTGAGTGGATTGATGGCGGGTATTGGTGGAGCTACAATCACTTTAACAACAACCGGAACCTTTGGTCATAATACAATCTCTGGTCAAGGTTTTATCGCCATTGCAGCGATGATCTTTGGGAAATGGAATCCACTTGGTGCCTTTGGTGCAGCGGTATTCTTCGGATTTTCCCAAGCGATCCGCAACTATGTTCAATTGTATGAGTGGTCACAAAATATTCCTCAAGAGTTTATCTTTATGATCCCTTATGTACTGACTATCATCGTGCTGGTAGGGGCTGTAGGCCGATCCTCTGCTCCTAAGGCATTAGGACAGCCATACGATCCTGGTAAGCGATAGACATGTAACTTTTCAAAGCCGTATTTCCGGTCTTTTCCCGGAAATACGGCTTTTTTATTAGGATCAGCAAGGATAAACATTGAGGCAGGAGGGCAAGTGTACAGGCGAAGGTCCTTTCCATCGAATAGACTGTTTTGTAGATGATGCAAATGAGAGGCGTACAAAACATTTAGGAGGGGATCATATGACTAAGCCAGTTACGAAGAAGCAGGTTATGAGACTCGTAGGTAAGCAGATCATTGCAGTAAAAAAGGACGGTACTCAGGTGACAGGGAAACTGCGTCGTGTATCCGGAAATCGTCTGATATTACAACGCGTAAGTGGTAAAAAAGTACAAACCAAAGCAATCATTCCTTTAGTGTTGTTTGATTTGCTAGCTATTGGTACAGCACCTTATGCTTTTGGTGGTGGCTATGGCGGTGGAGCGCCTTATGGCGGAGGTCCTGGCTATGGCAATCCTTATGGAGGTTACGGGTACGGAGGCACACCCTATCCACCTTTCGGATTCTTTTAAGTTCAGTTGAAATTCGATTTAACTAGATGAACCTTTTCTCCAATTCGTAACAGAAGCTTAGGGATTGATAACGGGCTACGCTGTAGCCCAATTTTTGATAAAAGGCAAGAGCTGCTGTGTTTCCTAAATCGACGGATACCTTAGCCCGATGACATCCGCGTGATAGTGCAAATCGTTCTGCTCGATCCATGAGCATATTCCCCAAGTGTTTGCGCCGTGCTGCGGGTGCTATGGCTAACATATCGATATAAAGTAAATCACCATGCAGCAGGAAATGGACAAACCCCATTGGATCACTCTCATAGTCGGGACAGGCGACTAAGGTGATACCGTGTCCCAGACGACGGGGGATATCTTTTTTGATTTTGGCAATTTCAGTCTTTGGTAAATGAGATAATGGTACAAGCTGTCGCTCGATTAAATCAAGGATAATGACGTCATCCTGCTTGGGTCGACGATAACGGATCATAGAGCGCCCCCTTTCTACGCATTGTCGTACATCATATGTCGGGAGCGTGGTGGGGGTTCCCAGCACGTAGAAGTAGGAGTTGTGACAATATTAAAAATAAGGGTATTGACTTATCCATGTTAGGAATCATATAATGTGTCTAAACATTTTATCGAACATACATGTATCGGCAATGATGAGGACGAAGTTTTAAGGGCTCTTTTGCTCAGAGAGTGTGAGGATCTGCTGCAACCTCCACCGAAATCCCTTATATACGAGCTCACCTCGGAGCTGTTTTCCTGAAAGGTCCACTGGCTAGAGTGGTGGAATTATTAGGGGAAATCGTTTAGTCCGCGTTAGGGACTTCAGGTTACAGAGATTAGGGCCCTTGCCTACATCGATGGATTTTTGTATACCTGATAAGGCGTTGCATCGCGAGATGTAATGCAAACATGGGTGGTACCACGGAAGATCAACCTTTCGTCCCTCACGCGCTAATACTGTGCGTGGGAGGCGAAAGGTTTTTTTGTTTTATAAGGAACCATTTGCTGATGTATAAAGGACGGTCCGTCATTTGCATAATGAATGTTAAATATCGGAGGAGGAATACTGATGAGCGCGCAAATACCGGAATTACGGTCTACTGAGCAGTTAAAAGAAAAATGGATGGAGCCGGAGGTCATTTCCGGTTCCGAGATATTACTCCGCAGCCTTGTATTAGAAGGTGTAGACACTGTATTCGGATATCCGGGTGGAGCTGTACTGTACATCTATGATGCATTGTACGGTTTTACGGATTTCAATCACGTGTTAACACGTCATGAGCAAGGTGCTATTCATGCAGCTGACGGTTACGCTAGAGCAAGTGGCAAACCAGGGGTATGTATAGCTACCTCAGGTCCCGGAGCAACGAATCTTGTAACAGGTATTGCTACAGCATATATGGACTCCACTCCATTGGTTGTAATCACAGGTAACGTATTCTCCAGCCTGATCGGTACAGATGCTTTCCAGGAAGCAGACATTACCGGGATAACGATGCCAATCACTAAGCATAGCTACTTTGTAAGAGATGTTGAGGATCTCCCCCGTGTTATACATGAAGCTTTTCATGTGGCGAATACCGGTCGTAAAGGTCCAGTGTTGATCGATATTCCGAAAGACGTATCAGCAGCGAAAACGTTGTTCACACCAGTGAAAACAGTGAATCTTCGGGGCTACAATCCTTGTACAGTTCCAAACAAACTGCAGCTTGATAAATTGGTTCGTGCGATTGCGGTTGCTGAACGTCCAATCATCATTGCAGGTGGTGGAGTTATTTACTCCGGAGCACATGAAGCTATGTTCGAATTCGTGAAACGGACAGAGATTCCAATTACTACAACCTTGCTGGGTCTCGGAGCTTTCCCTAGTGCAGAAGAACTTTGGATGGGAATGCCGGGTATGCATGGTACGTATACCGCGAATAATGCGATCCAACAGTGCGATTTGCTCATTAATATCGGTGCACGTTTTGATGACCGTGTTACTGGCAGACTGGACGGCTTCGCGCCAAAAGCCAAAATCGTGCATATCGATATCGATCCTGCAGAAATCGGGAAAAATGTATCGCCTGATATTCCGATTGTAGGCGATGTGAAAACGGTATTGGAAATGCTGAATCCTGAGGTTGGCCGCGCAGCTAATGCTGATGCTTGGAGAACACAGATTGCTCAGTGGAAGCTAGATCAGCCGCTTCGGTATAAGGATTCAGAAACAGAGCTTAAACCACAATGGGTGATTGAAATGATCAATGACACCACTAAAGGTGAAGCGATTGTTACAACGGATGTTGGTCAGCATCAAATGTGGGCTGCACAATACTATAAGTTCAATCATCCGCGTTCATGGATTACTTCAGGCGGTCTTGGAACGATGGGCTTCGGATTCCCGTCAGCTATCGGTGCACAGATGGCACATCCTGAACGGCTGGTAGTATCGATTAATGGTGATGGCGGCATGCAAATGTGTTCCCAAGAGCTAGCGATATGTGCGATTAACAATATACCAGTCAAAATTGTAGTAATTAACAATCAGGTGCTTGGCATGGTTCGCCAATGGCAGAATCTTATCTATGATAAACGTTACAGCTTTACAGACCTCGCAGGCAGTCCGGACTTCGTTAAGCTGGCTGAAGCCTATGGTGTAAAAGGTCTACGGGCGACGAATAAGGAAGAAGCACGTGATGCATGGCAGAAAGCACTGGAAACACCGGGTCCAGTATTGGTAGAATTCGTTGTTCCAAAAGACGAGAATGTCTACCCGATGGTAACTCAAGGTTCAACCATCGATCATATGCTGATGGGGGATGAATAACAGTGACAAGACATACGATTTCTGTACTCGTAAATGACCAGCCGGGTGTGCTTCAACGGGTGTCGGGTTTGTTCGGTCGCCGCGGATTTAATATTGAGAGTATAACGGTTGGCCAGTCTGAAGAGGTTGGATTGTCCCGGATGGTTATCGTTACTCTTGGAGACCAGCATACGCTTGAACAAATCGAGAAGCAGCTCTACAAGTTAATTGATGTAATTAAAGTCGTTGATCTTGGATCTAAGCCCATGGTTGCTCGTGAGCTGGCTCTGATTAAAGTGAATGCTGATCCAAGTGAGCGTCCGGAAATTATGGGCGTTGTAGAAACCTTCCGGGCTTCAGTTGTTGATATTGGCAGCACTACATTGTTAGTACAGGTAGTTGGAGATACAGTGAAGATTGATGCGATGATCGAGCTTTTGAAACCTTATGGAATCAGAGAGCTGTCTCGCACGGGTATTACGGCTATGGTACGCGGTAACTCTTAAATAGTTTATTTTGCGACTTTAACGGATTACTGCTTGATTGCATTAATCTGATATGATATGAATGAACTTCCCGCTAAAGAGCGGGAGCTTGAGGAGCAGCTAGATCTTCTATGATTCCAGTTCTCTTGAAGCACCCGCTCTTTATGATGGGTCTCAAATTAAAGGAGGATATTGACAATGGCAGTTACAACGTACTATGAACAGGATGCAGAACTTAGTGTATTAAAAGGAAAGACAATTGCGGTAATCGGGTACGGTAGCCAAGGACATGCCCAAGCACAAAACCTGCGTGACAGTGGTCTTCAAGTTGTCATCGGTCTTCGTGAAGGTAAATCTTTTGAAACTGCGAAAAATGACGGTTTTGAAGTATTGCCAGTAGCTGAAGCAGTATCCCGTGCAGATGTTGTGCAAATCCTAATGCCAGATGAAACACAGGCTTCGGTATATAAAAATGAAGTAGAACCAAACCTCAAAAAAGGCGCAGCTTTGATGTTCTCCCACGGCTTTAACGTACACTTTGGACAAATCGTTGCTCCTAAAGATGCAGACGTGTTGCTTGTAGCACCAAAATCTCCAGGTCACATGGTTCGTCGTACTTATGTTGAAGGCTTTGGCGTTCCTGGCTTGATTGCTATCGAACAAGATGCAACTGGAAAAGCTAAAGAAATCGGTCTTGCTTATGCAAAAGGTATCGGATGTACACGCGCAGGGGTTATCGAAACTTCCTTCCGTGAAGAAACCGAAACTGACTTGTTCGGTGAACAAGCTGTACTTTGCGGTGGTGTATCCGCACTGATCAAAGCTGGCTTCGAAACATTGACAGAAGCAGGATATGCTCCTGAGATGGCTTACTTCGAATGTCTGCACGAATTGAAGCTGATCGTTGACATGGTATACGAAGGCGGATTGTCCAGCATGCGCGATTCTATCAGTAACACTGCTGAGTACGGTGACTATGTAACTGGACCACGCATTGTAACTGAAGATACTAAAAAAGCTATGAAAGCTGTTCTGACAGATATTCAAGAAGGTAAATTCGCTCGTGACTTTATCCTTGAGAACCAATCCGGACGTGCTTTCCTTACCGCTACTCGCCGCAACGAAGCTGCTCACCCAGTAGAAGTTGTAGGTAGCCAATTGCGTGAAATGATGCACTGGATTAAGAAATAATCATAATCATACTTATGATTAAATAGTATTACCTTCAAATGCGGCCGTGACTTTGCGAGCCGCATTTGAGAGTTTCAGCACAATTTTTGGGAGGTGCTTAGCATGCGGAAAATTTATGTGTTCGATACGACACTGCGAGATGGAGAGCAGTCACCAGGTGTGAACCTCAACACGCGTGAGAAAGTGGAGATCGCTTACCAGTTAGAGAAGCTGGGAATTGATCGCATGGAAGCGGGTTTTCCTGCAGCTTCTCCAGGTGATCTAGCTTCTGTTAATGCGGTGGCAAGGGCTGTGAAAAACGTCACGGTAATCGGCCTTTCTCGTTCTAGAGAGACAGATATTGATGCTGTAAAAGAAGCACTACAGGGAGCGCAGGACCCTTGTATTCATATTTTTCTGGCTACATCTCCTATTCACCGCCAGCATAAGCTACGGATGGATAAGGCTCAGGTGCTGGAAACTGCACAGTCTGCTATCCGATACGCTAAAAAATATTTCCCTAAGCTCGAGTTTTCATTAGAAGACGCGGGCCGTACGGAGTATGATTTCATGGCTGAAATGGTCGGCATGGCTATCCGGGAAGGCGCTAATGTTGTTAATATCCCGGATACTGTAGGTTATTTGAATCCTTCGGAGTACGGAGCTATCTTTAAATATCTAAAAGAGAATGTGCCTGATATTGAACGCGTACAGCTTAGTGCCCATTGTCATAACGATCTTGGTATGGCTACAGCAAATACGCTGGCTGCGATTCAGAATGGTGCAGATCAGATCGAAGGAACGATCAACGGTATCGGTGAACGTGCCGGGAACACAGCGATTGAAGAAGTTGCGCTAGCGCTTGAGACACGGGCTGAATTTTTTGGTGCAAAAACATCGCTTACGTTATCTGAGATCTCTCGCACAAGCCGTCTGGTCAGCAAGCTTACAGGTATGGTGGTTCCAGGGAATAAAGCGATTGTAGGAGCTAACGCATTTGCTCATGAATCGGGTATTCACCAGGACGGGATGCTAAAAGAGAAAACTACCTACGAGATCATGACACCGGAGACTATTGGACTTAAAGAGAGCAAGCTGGTACTCGGCAAACACTCTGGACGGCACGCTTTCCGCGATAAGTTGAGTGATCTTGGGTATGATTTGTCCGAAGAAGAGCTGAACACCGCTTTTTCTAGATTTAAGGATTTGGCAGATAAGAAAAAAGAAGTATCAGATGAAGACATTTTGGCTTTGATTGAAGAGAAATTAATTGATACGCCAGAAGTCTTTAAGCTGCAAACGATGTTCGTTACTTATGGTAATGAAGCTGTTCCAACCGCCAAGGTTATTATTGCGGGTCCGGAAGACCAGCCGATTGTAGCTGAGGCCGAAGGTAATGGTTCAGTAGATGCCATCTACAATGCTATTGATAAAGCCACGAATGAGGAAGTTACCCTTGGAGATTATTCGATTAAATCGGTCTCCCGTGGTAAAGATGCGCAGGGTGAGGTTCATGTGGTGCTTTCGCAGGGAGAAGTAGCTGCACAAGGCCGTGGACTTAGCACCGATATTCTAGAAGCAAGTGCCCGCGCTTATATTGATGCGCTGAACAAGCTTCTGGAGAAGCGTAAGACTTACACCAAACGTGATCACGCTAGTCTATAAGATGTACAATGTTATTTTTATTTTCCACTAAGTAGTAAATACGACAGGGATATGCGAGTTATTGCGCATATCCCTGTTTTTTTTTTGCAATAAAAAGATCTCCAAGACTGCAATAGGACGCTGTTCAGATTATGTATAGATGGACTATTTACAATAGTTGTTAGGTTGCAAATTTATATCATGAGAAAGAGTCAAGGAGGTTAATGCGGGGGAGTAGAGTACGGGATTCAAAGGATAAAGCTTAGGAAAAGCACGATAAACGGAGTGATAAAGGAGGCATTTTTAATAATGTTATCAAAAAAGAAAATTAGCGCATTGCTCGTAGTATTCTTGCTTGTGACGCAATGGGCTTACAGCTTTGGCTTTGGAGTCAATTCGCAGGCATATGCGAGTGGCAACGGTACTGTAATTGGAGATGACCTCATTACTAGTGTTACGCTTGCTGTATACACCGATGATAAATACACAAATACGGTTACAGAAAGCGTATATGAACTTGATTCCTATTCGGAATTGAACTATACATGGTCACTTCCAGATGGGCATGGATATAAGGATGGGTCCACCTATACCTTTGATCTTCCAACACAGTTTGAACTTTATAACGATCTGAATGGTGATCTTATTTTTGACGATGAGCCTGTAGGGACTTATACCGTCGACAAAAATACTAACCGCGTTGTATTTACATTTAATGCTTATATCGAAACTCACGATAAAGTGGGAGGGACTTTCTCCGTAAGGTCGCTTTTGAGCTCCAAGAAAATTACAGGCTCCACGAAGCAAACCCTGATTTTCCCGATACAAGGCGGTACTCAGACCATTGAGCTTAATTTTAAGCCGAAGGTTAGCTCTACTATAGAAAAAGACGGTTCGCCTAAGCCGCAGTATTATAATCCAACAAGCATCGCTTGGACGGTTGATGTGAATAAGGCACTGGAAAGCGTAAAAAATGCAGTTGTCACCGACACACTCCCTGCGGGATTATCACTGAATACGGTATCTATTGCTGTTTATGAGCTTGATGTGAAGGTCGATGGGACTGTGAGTCTTGGCAATCTAGTGGACAGCAGCAAGTATGATGTGACAGGATCCACTTTGGGAGAGTTAAAGCTGAAATTTGCGGATAACCCGCTTACTAAGGCTTACCGGATTGGCTTCTCTACGGATATTACTGGTACTGGTGTAGATGCGAAAACCTTTTTGAATGAGGCAGTCTTAACAGGAGATAACGGATTTTCTAAAAAGGCTAGCACTACAGTTACAGTAGGACGTGGTAAACCACTATCGAAAGAGTCCACCAATTACGATGCAGCGAATCAGGTGATTTCCTGGGCTGTTAATTTCAATTACAATGAAAAAACAATTTTAGCGGCAAATGCTATTTTGAAGGATACATTCAATAACACCCAAGATCTAATTCTCAGCTCGGTTAAAGTTTATCCTGTAACGATCGACAGTAATGGCGACGGGGTTAAAAGCGCGGAAATCGCTTCAAGCGAATATACAATAACTCCAACAACTGCAACGGGATTAAATGGTTTTGATCTGAAATTTAACAATGATATAAATTCTGCCTACCGTATTGAATATCAGACAAAGGCAAATGGCAGAGTATTTGATGATGGCAAGATTACGAATAAGATTACTTATGATGGAAAAACAGAAACAGGTTACAGTGATATCAAGCAGCAAATTCTCCATAAAAATTATAGCAACGTTAATTATGCGACTAAGACCCTCGATTGGACTATCCAAATTAACGATGACAGCAAGACTATGGAAAATCCAGTGGTGACAGATACTTTTGGCAATGCTGGATTAAAGCTTGTCCCGGGTACATTAAAGGTTCAACCAACTAAAGGCGGAACTGCTACCGTCCATAGTGTTGTTTACAATGCGCATGATCCGGTTGCAGTAAACGATGGATTTGTGATTACTTTTAATGCGCCGATAAATGAACCTTACACAATTACTTATACAACAAGCTTTAACTATGATTGGCTGGCTCCGGGCAAAACTCAATTCACTAATACAGGTGCACTCGATTGGAAAGAAACGGTTAATGGGGTGCAGGAGTCTAAGCATAAAGAAGCGACCGTAATCTTTAATCCAAGAGATGAGGTTAAAAACAATGGGAAGAAGAGTGGTTCCTACAATGCTGTAACTAAGGAAATCACTTGGAACATTGGGGCTAATTATAATCAGAAAACGTTAAACCAAGCTCAACTGGTTGATACCATTTCAGCTGGCCAAGTTGTAAATATGGATTCTGTGAAAGTGAATAAATGGGAGTATGGAAAGGATGGAAATCCTTCTCCTCAAGCTAGTGTGAATTCCGCGGACTATAAAGTGGAGCTGGATGGCAGTGAGCTGAAGGTGACATTTAATAAAACGATTAATTATGCGTTCTACGTCACTTTCAAAACAACGTTCGCGGATCAAGCGATTGATTCAAATGAAATTAAAAATACAGCTACGTTATATGACGGTGCGAAAGTAGAGTCCGCTAAACTGCAAGCTTCTGTTAATATCCCTCAGGGCGGGGAATACGTTAACAAAGAAGGTGCGCAGGATGGCAATAAAATACATTGGACGGTTTACATCAACCGTAACCAATCTTTTGTAAAAGAAGCGGTAATTACGGATATTCCAAGCGACAATCAAATCCTGCTGTCCAATACATTCCATGTCTACAAAACGAAAGTTGCAAGCAATGGGGATGTAACATCGACCAACCAAGAATTGGTGAGTGGTACAGATTATAAGCTGGAAATCACTACGGATAATGACGGAAAAGAAAGCTTTAAGCTTAGTTTCCTGAAGGATATTTCCGAAGCTTATATTTTGAAATATGACTCCCTGATCACAGCACAAAACAATGATAAGGTAACCAATAAGGTTAGTTTCGATGGTAAAAACATCAAGGTAGTTCCAGGTGTAAGCACCGAGGAAATTATCGTTAAGCTCTCTAGCGGCTCCGGCACAGGAAGCGGCGTAAGAGGACCGTTGACGATTACCAAAGTAGAAGACGGGAATACGAGTAAGGTGTTAAGTGGGGCCGTTTTTGATCTGTATCGGGTAGTTGATGCCGATAAGATCTGGATTAAGGAAGGCACTACGGATACAAACGGGATACTTGAATTTACCAAACTGACAGGTGGGAAATATATATTAATTGAGAAAACAGCGCCTGCTGGTTATGTTCTTGATCAAACACCACATGAAGTGACTATTTCTTCGACGACAGGGATAAGCCTTGAGGTAAAAAACAAAGTTCCGACACCAACAGCAACGCCTATACCGACCGTAACGCCCGCACCAACGGTAACACCAACGCCAGCGCCAACAGCAACACCAACGCCAGCGCCAACAGCAACGCCAACGTCGACACCGACAGCAACACCAACGTCGACGCCAACAGCAACACCAACGTCGACGCCGACAGCAACACCAACGTCGACACCGACAGCAACACCAACGTCGACGCCGACAGCAACACCAACGTCGACGCCGACAGCAACGCCAACGTCGACGCCGACAGCAACGCCAACGTCGACGCCAGAGGAACCGACAGGTCCTATCTGGACACCATCACCGACACCGGAAGTAGTCGTTACTTCTACACCAACAGCAACACCAGTTGTGGTGGCAACACCTTCGCCAACACCGATGGTAACGCCAGTGTCGACGGCAACGCCAACGGTTACGCCAACAGCTACTCCAAGCCAGCCTGTGGCAACTAGTACGCCTGTTGTTCCGCAGGTAACCCCACCTGTGCAGAAAGAGATTACCAATGAAGATGTTCCTATTGAAGGTGAAATTCCACTTGGGGGAGTGCCAAGCTTGGGAGATGAGCCGGGACATGGTAAAGTGACTATTACTAAGGATGGCAAATGGGTCTACACACCTGATCCGGGCTATATTGGTAAAGATAAGTTCACCATTATTGTTACAGATGAGAATGGAAATGAAGAAGAAATCCTCATAGAGATTGATGTGGAGGAAGTACCAAAGGGTACAGTTACTGAGCCGGGAAATAACAGCAATAAACCGACTCAGCTTCCGAAAACAGGAGAAGACAGCGCGTTTCCGATCTACTTGGCTGGTGGAAGTCTGGTGCTTTTAGGGTTTGTATTAACAAGACGATTCAAACGTAATAACTAGGAAGGTAATAATAAAGACACCCGGTTTTATCCGGGTGTCTTTATTATGTCTTGATAGGTTATTTAGCTCATCGCACTCTATGGTTAAGCTGTTCCCATTGCTCGTACCATTGCTCAACGCTGGCTGGAAGGCCAAGGTTAAGTTCCTTTTGGAACAAATCCTTGAGCAGCTTGTACTGCTCTTCCACAGCGGAACGTTCTCCAATGCTGTCGTAGACCTTCATTAATCCTAAATGCCCTTGTTCAAAATAAGGCTGTAACTGCACTACTCGTTGATAGACAGTAACGGCCTCGGCAATTCTGTTGCTTTCTATATAAAATTGGGCTATGCCCATTGCATGGTGCAGCCAAATGGTACGAAGACGTTGCCGCTCACTTTCAGCCCATAAATAATCATAATCGTCATAGTAATCTCCAGAATAAAGCTCGAATAAAACTTGATGCTCCGCACAATTAACTTCACTGATGGTTTCCAGAGCCAGGATACCCTGTTCCCACTTATCTACATCAATCAACATTGATCCGGTTTCAAGGGTATAGCCTTCCCCCCCGCTAAGGTTGCTGATATGCAGGTCAACTTCATTCTGCTTTAAGCATTGCCGGACTTGATAAATTGTTGTATAGAGATGGGTAGAGGCCTTTTTCAGATTGAAGTCTGGCCACAGCAGTTCAATCAGCATGTCTTTACTTACGAAGCGGTTGCGATTATGGAGCAAAAAGGCAAATAACTCTTGGGCCTTAGAGGTTCTCCAACGCAGATTATTCAGAGATTGTCCGCCTCGTTCAAAACGAAGCGATTGAAGACAACGAATGGTTACCTCTTCTTTTGCAATTATGAGTTTTGGTGCAAGTGACAATCTTTCTTCTAACCGCTGGACAGCTTTCAATAGTCGGTCATTTCGCACAGGCTTCAAAATATAATCGAGCGCATTAATCTCAAAAGCCTCCACAGCATAATGGTTATACGCGGTAACGAAGATAATATTTGCATTTGGACAGGCCTCTTGGAGCATCTCCGCAGCTTGAAGACCATTAATTTCTGGCATTTCAATATCAATAAAAATAACGTCAGGATGATAAGACGGAGCCTCTTGAATGGCCTGTGAGGGGTCCGTATAGGAAGCGGCTATATGTAAAGATGGTATTTTTTTTAACATAAACTCTAATTTCACAAGGGCAAGCCGTTCATCGTCAACTAATATTGCCTGAATCATTATTAATCACCACTCAGATATAGTATTTTAGCCAAAATACGTCGAATCCTTACTTGATATTTCGGTTCACAATAGTTTGTCTGTTAATCAGAAAGTTTTCGAAGCGGATTTTTTTTGTCAGAAGGAATAATAAAACTCACAGAAGTTCCTTTCCCTTCGGAGCTTTTAATCTGCAGCCCTTTTCCGTAGACCCGCAACAGCCGTTTATGTGTATTTAAAAATCCGATTCCTCTTGCATCATTAGACGGATTGCTGAGCAACTGCTGGAGTTGTTCGTTTTTCATGCCTTGGCCATTGTCTGATATCGTGATTTCAATATCGCCAGCTTGTTCCTTGATGGTTATGGACACCGTTCCTCCTTGGGAGCGACTCAAAATACCGTGCCGGACAGCATTTTCAACCAGTGGCTGTATAGTCAGAGGCGGCAGTTGAAAATGCAAGCTTTCCTCATAATCCCAAAGAATGGTCATCCTATCTTCAAAGCGCTCCTTTTCTATGTAGAGGTAGGCATGAACAAGCTCAAGCTCTCGTTCAATCGGTATCATAGGCTCAGCATTCAGGAAATTGAAGCTTAAACGCAAATAAGAGCTGAAGGCATCCACAAGGTGACTCATTCTATTAATATCAAAAGAAGCCAGCGCGGATATTGAATTTAATGTGTTGAACAAGAAATGTGGTTGTATTTGCGCTTGAAGATAGGCAGCTTCCACACGAAGCCGTTCGTTTACGGACTGTTTTAGATCTGTTAAGGAGCGTACACGGGCCTTCAGCTCTATTGCATTCATAGGCTTCATTACATAGTCATTTGCACCTGAAATAAAACCGGTATAAATATCTTCCGCTTGGCCTCGTGCCGTCAGAAGCAGAATGGGAAGCTCAGCAATGGTGTAACGTTCACGAATTCTATGCGCCAGCTCATACCCGGACATTTGTGGCATCATTACATCTGTAATAATTAAATCCCACTGAACGGTATCCAGCAATAGTAAAGCATCGTTTCCGCTGGTCACCGTAACGATTTCATAGTCCTTGATGGAAAGTACGTTGGTAAGTATTTTTAGATTAACCGGATCATCATCTACAGCCAGAAGCTTGGGTCTCCTTCCTTGGGCTGATGAAACGATACCCGGTGCGGTTAATTTGGATAAAGTGATCATAGATGGCGTGTCTGAGAATTCAGTCATAGAGGGCAGTTCTGAACTCAATACCCGGCTGGTTGAATCGTATAATGGCATTGTGAATGTAAAGGTAGTACCTTCTCCAAGTGTGGAGACTACACTTATTTTCCCGCCGTGAAGTTCAACTAACTGCTTGCTGGTGCTTAATCCAAGCCCGATGCCACCGCTAACTTCGTTCATGCTGGAATCGCCCTGTTCATAGGGCTGGAAAGCTCTGAGCAACGTCTCCTCGTTCATGCCAAGACCCGTATCCGTAATATGAATCTGCGCCGATTTTTTATGAATATCTGCATGGATTCTTATCGTGCCTACAGTCGTATATTTAACAGCATTTTGAAGCAGATTGAACAAGATCTGAATGAGTCTTTTTTCATCAGCCACAATAGAAGGGAATGAATCTGGTATTTCTGAGATTAAGGTTAAAGATTTCCCTTCCGTTAAGAATTTGAACATATCAAGCACACCCACTGCGAAGGATTGGATCTTAAGTTCTCTGAGCTGCAATTGTATATTGCTTTCACGGAGCTGGGATTGATCCAGCAGATCGTCTACCAGAAGGGACATACGTCTTCCAACGGTAATGAGCAGTTTTAAATTCTCAGCATTTTGATGCGTTACAGTGTCACGCTCGCTGTCCAGGACAGTTTCGGCAATGTTAATGATACTGTACAGCGGATTTTTTAATTCATGTGAGGTGTTAGCCAAAAAAGCATCCTTTTGTGTAACACTTCTCTGCAGGCTGTGCGCCAGTTTTTCTGTCTCCTTAGTATTCCAGTGATATCGCTTAAATCCAAAAGTCGCAAAGCACAAAAAGGCGATAATTAGATCAAAAGGATAATAGGTAACGTTAACCCAGTTATAATTCTTGAACATTCCCCAAAGTGTGCTGTTAACGATGGCAAACATAGATAACAACAGGAAAATAGAGCCTTCGTAATTTTTAACAATAGATCTCAGAAAAAGAATTACGACACCTAATGCTAAAACTAATAAATTTATGCCGAAAATCAGTGTGTGAAATTCATAATAGTGAACAACGGGTCCAAATAATATGAACAGGATGTCTACTACGGACAGGATGGTTAGGATACGAATACTTTTTATTTTTAAATCCGTGAACAAAAGATGTTTGCTTGTCTGCAGGATAAAAATAAATACAGCAATATAAGAGATAAAAAATAGCTTGAAATTCCATTGATAGTTCAAGGGAAATACGTGCAATAAAAGCCTGTCATCATCTATGAGTACGGTAGTTATAGCGGATATTACCAGTAGAAAAAAATAGATCAACATCTTTTGCCGCAGCCCAATTATATATAAAATAACAGCATATACAGCGTGCAGTATTAGAACAACACATAATAGCAACTGTAGGCTAATAGAGAGCAGTCTTTCCTGTGTTAAAGCTTTTTCGCTGCCAAAAACAATCGTTTTAGAAATTCCTCCCGTTTGGGAAAAGGAATAGTTGGCTACATGGATCACAATTTCAAGTTCACTTTTATCGGTTGTAAAGGATACTGAATAAGGCAGTATGTACGGAATATAGTGTTCTTTACTCTCAGCAGGAGTGCCAGAGCTGTCCAGCCGTTCACCGTTGATATACACTTCTGAAGAGGACCGAGCTCCGGAAATTAGAAGACTATAGGATTGCTTCTTATGATTATCTGTTAGGACACGTAGCCGATAGGAGCCGTAGCCATAAGCAGATTTATCGCTATCGCTAAGGGCATCTTTCCAGTTCCCCGGGACTTGTATATATTTTGCAGGAGCAGCAGTTACAGATTGTTCGTTGAATGAAGGAAGCAGCATACCCGGATAGAACTCCCACTGCCCATTTAAAATAAGGAGTTTGTCCTGATTCCATTGTTTATCCCGTAAATCCAACACACCATTGATCAGTGGTGGTTGTGTGGTGTGCGGAGAAATCTTTACCCATAGGATACGGAATCCAGTGAGTATAATAAGAAACAATGCGATAATTAAGAAGAGTTTTCTTTTAGTCATAGTAGTTAAACATTATTCGACAACAAACTATATATTCCTCTCTTCAGCCTATTTCAAAAAAACCAAAAAAATTTATGTATAGGTTGCAGGGGAGAACGATTGGTTGGCGTCTAACGTTATGAAGGTGAAGGAGGGGAGAAAGCTGGAAGAGGCAGAATGGATTGCTGCTGTGCTGAACGGTCAACATCAAGCCTTTGGGCATTTGGTGACACGTTACCAAGGCATGGTATACAGAGTATGCGTCAAAATCACAGGAGAAGCCGAATCGGCCAAAGATATGGCCCAGGAGGTTTTTATAAAAGCATATAAAGCGCTCCCCTCTTTCAGAGGACAATCCTCCTTCTCGACATGGCTGTATCGGATTGCCTACCGAACCTGTCTGGACTGGAAACGGGCCAACGATAGGGAGTGGAAGTACCGAAGTGCAGCTGATTACACAGAAAATGATTGGGTAACGTCTCAAACTCCGGAGCATGAGGTACTTGAGCAGGAAACATCAGCTGAATTAGGAGAGAATGTGAACAGTCTGGCGGAACCGTACCGGTCGGTCGTCCAGCTGTACTATTTTCAGCGGAATTCCTATCAAGAGATTGCAGAGCAAAAGGGAGTTTCCGTGAAAACAATCGAATCGCAGCTTTATCGAGCCAGACAGATGATGCGTAAACAAAGGGAGGAATGGCGATGAATTGTGCAATAGTGAAGGAATGGATGCCACATTATATAGACGGCCTACTGTCTCCAGAGATGGAGCTGAGTATCCGATTGCACATAGAGTCATGTCCTGATTGCGCAGAGTGGCTGGAGGAAGCCAAAGCAATGTCGGAGCTGTGGTCGGAAATGGATGCTGACAGAGAACAGTTGCAGGCGCAGATGGACTTCCCGGATCTCGCAGCAGATGTTATGACACATATTGAGCAGCTCGAAACAGGGCGCAGATCACGAGCGACTAAGGCAACCAATGTAAGACGTCGTTCTGCCCCAAAAACCTCATGGATTCATTATGGAGTGGCTGCTTGCCTCAGTTTGTTATTGTTGCAGTTTGGGGTATTTGAGAATTTGGCCTATGGCATTACCGAAATAAACGGCCATATGTCGAATTCAGTAACCCAGTGGTTTGGTGGCTTTGGGAGATAGTAATAAAATAATTGATCATCAATAGATGTTTAAATTGGCTAAAGTTTTGCTACCCAAATTTTAGGAGGATGTATTATGATTAAGAAGAGACGTTGGCTCACTTTTATGCTGGCTATGATACCTGGAGTAGGTCATTTGTACTTAGGCTTTAAAAAGCAGGGTTTACAGTTTATGATCGGGGCCTCCTTATGTATAATGTTTATTCCGTCCGAGCCCTTGATCTTCCCGTTTGCCCTGGCGGCGCTGTGGTTTTATCAGTTGTTTGATGCCCTGCAGAAGGCGGCTTGGATGAAAATAACGGCTGCTGAACACGAACGAATGATGTTTCATCCAGACAGCTTCGGAGCCCCTTGGACCATGGGGATGTCCTCTATGCCTGGATATCCACATGAAGAGATCAATCCAGCTTGGGTGGGAATCGGCTGTGTTGTTGCTGGGTTCCTTATGTTGGTAATCACAGCTTTCCCTACCCTTTGGGATATGCTGACTGAGATCAACATCGGCACGATCTTATTATCAGTGGGTCTGATTGCGTACGGACTGAAGATGTTAAGGAACAATACGAGAGCATAAGAAACGGGGATTTAACTATGGGGAGATGGAAAATAGGAAGTTTCACAGCAGCCTTGGGCTGCATTGCCCTTGGTGTCATTATCGTGATGGCTCAGTATGATATGATCAGCTATGAGGTGCTTGGTTTTTTATGGCCGGCGTTGTTGGTCTTATTCGGAATTGAGATGTTGATTAGACTTTTTATCAAATCCGATGTCAAAAGCCGTGTAAGCGGCTGGGCCATCCTGTTAATTATTGTACTGATCGGAGCAAGTGCTGCTCAGACAGTAATGGCTGGAGGTTCACTCAGCAATCTGATCGGTAATACACATCTAACTCCGCTTAGTGGGAATGTGGAAGTGAAAGAGAATATTACGACGCTCAAAATCGTACTTCCAAGTGGAAAAGTAAAGGTTGAGGGTGTAGCTGGAGGCTCTTTGGATTATGAGGGGAGTTTACTGCTGCCTGGAAACTCGCAAAGTGATGCTGAAAGTGCGCTGGAAAAGAAATGGAAGGTTAGTACTGAAGGAGATACACTGATTATGGAGCTTGATACCGATCATAATTGGTTCTCTAACATTCAGTTTGGATTCAATACCAAAAGTCCTTATTTAAATATAAGTGCACCCAATAACCTTGCTGTTGAGGTTGAGACAAGTGATGGCTCTATAGAAGCCTGGAATCTTAAGTCAGGTATAGAGGTTGAGACAAGTAATGGTGCATTAAATATTCATGATATTGTCGGCGAAGTGGATGCACATACCAGCAATGGGTCACTATCCGTACAGAATATCCAAGGTGAAGTTGAACTTGTGAGCTCTAATGGAGCCATAGTATTGGATAACATTGATGGGGCGTTGTCAGCCAAGAGCAGCAACGGCAAAATTACTATAAACTCAGCAGTGACCGGAAACTGGAAATGTACATCCAGTAACGGAAAGATTATAGTGGGCTTGCCGGCCGTGTCGGATGCGAAAATTATTGCAGATACAAGCAATGGCTCGCTGAAGGGGAATGTACCCTGGGATCGGGACGGCGATAGCTATGGTACCGCTGTGCTTGGTAAAGCCACGTATACTGTGGATTTAAGCACGAGTAATGGAAGTGTGACCGTGGACACAGCTGAATAAGTATGAGTAAAAGGGAGCTGAGGCTTCAGCGAATGGATTCTGCTGAGGCCTCAGCTCCTTTTGTGATAGAACTTACCTACCAAGCATAGGCTTTAGGGGCTTCACCGCCGGGTCCAGGGAATATTTCATCTAGTCGTTTAAGCACAGCTTCATCTAGTACAATCTCAAGACTGCGCAGCGCACTCTCAAATTGCTCCAGTGTGCGGGGGCCGATAATAGGAGCTGTTACAGCAGGATTAGCCAGTAGCCAAGCAAGAGCGACATTATCCTGTGGTTCTCCTAGCTCCATACATAAGCTGGAAAAAGCCTCAAGCTGGCTCTTGTGCTGTTCTACACGATCTGCATTTCCGCCACTTCGGCTGCCCTCTATTTTTTTGAGTGCATTTCTTCCGAGCAGACCTCCATCGAGTGGACTCCAAGGAATAATACCTAGCCCCAGATGGCGAGCGGCTGGCAAAACTTCAAGTTCAGGAAGCCGACAGGTCAGACTGTATTTATGCTGCTCTGAGACTAGTCCAAGAAAACCACGAGCCTTTGCTTCTTGTTGTGCTATGGCGATATCCCAGCCTGCGAAGTTACTGGAACCGACATAACCAATCTTGCCTTGACTCACAGCCAGCTCGAAAGCCCCCCAGAGCTCTTCCCAGGACGTACTGCGGTCTATATGATGCATCTGGTACAATTCAATATGATCGGTCTGAAGACGCTGCAGGGACCCTTCAAGATGGCGGCGAATGATATATGAGGATAATCCTTCTTCATCATTAGGACCATCAAGCTTATCATTCATGGCTCCATAAACTTTGGTGGCTAGTACAACCTTTTCCCGCCGCCCGCCGCCTTGTTTAAACCAGCGTCCGATAATGGTTTCAGTCAGGCCAGAATTTTCGCCCCAGCCGTAAATGTTAGCGGTATCAAAAAAATTAACACCTGCATCCAGTGCAGCGTCCATGATGCGGAAGGCTTCTTTTTCATCCGTCTGTGGGCCAAAATTCATCGTTCCTAGACATAGGCGACTGACCTTCATGCCGGATTTGCCAAGCTTTGTATAATGCACTTCGCATTCACTCCTTTGATAGATGACTTCATAGTAATTGTAAACATCTTCAGAACTAAGAGCAAATATGCTCAGCATTTACGGTGGTGTTCTGATTCTCACTGTTTATAGGCTATACCTATCAGTTCAATAGAATCTATATCTTTGTCCTTTACGACTGGGTATGATACAACAATATAAAGAAGAACTATGTCTGTTAGAGCAGAAAACTTGAGGAGTGACTGAGATGAGTGAAGTTAAAAAAATCGCCGTTATCGCAGGGGACGGTATTGGACCAGAAGTTGTAGCAGAAGCGGAAAAAGTATTGAAAGTAACAGAAGAAGTATTCGGTTATGCCTTTGAAACAGAGCATGCATTATTTGGCGGTATCGCTATAGACGAGAAGGGCACTCCGCTGCCGGAAGATACACTTGAAATCTGTCGTAGCGCAGATGCTGTGTTATTGGGTGCTGTTGGTGGACCAAAATGGGATAATAATCCAAAGGAGCTTCGTCCTGAAACCGGACTGCTCGGAATTCGCAAAGCACTGGGGTTGTTCTCCAACCTGCGTCCAGCTGTCGTATTTGACTGTCTTAAGGATGCTTCGACTTTGAAGCCTGAAGTCCTGGAAGGCACAGATCTTATGGTAGTTCGCGAACTGACTGGCGGGATTTATTTCGGAGATAAATTGCGCCGTCAAGGAGAACATGGTGAAGAAGCTGTGGACACCTGTGTATATAACGTAATGGAAGTAGAACGAATTGTCCGCCAAGCTTTTGAAATTGCCGGCAAGCGCCGCAATAAACTGGCGAGTGTTGATAAAGCGAATGTACTTGAAACTTCACGTTTGTGGCGTGAGGTTGTGAATAAGATCGCTCCAGAATATCCGGAGGTAGAGGTAGAGCATGTACTGGTTGATAACTGCGCAATGCAGCTGCTGCGCCGTCCATCTAGCTTTGACGTTATCGTTACTGAGAACATGTTTGGTGATATCCTAAGCGACGAGGCTGCTATGCTGACAGGTTCTATCGGTATGCTTGCTTCGGCTTCGATGGGTGACGGCAACTATGGTCTCTACGAGCCCGTTCACGGCTCTGCTCCTGATATTGCCGGACAAGGGCTTGCGAACCCGATCGCAACAATCTTGTCACTGGCCCTTATGTTCCGCTTAACCTTTGGTTATGAGGATGCTGCTGCTGCAATCGAAGCTGCAGTTGCTGCAGTATTGGATGCAGGACACCGTACAAGTGATATCGCCGTGGATAAGAGCAAAGCGATCAGTACAACTGAAATGGGCGACCTGATTGTTGCAGCAATCCGCAAAGCTTAATTATTAGTTTATAATGATTATAAATAAATAATTGATCTAATCTTGACTTTGATTTTGTGCGATGATACCATTTGTTTAGTAGACAAGATATTATCGATTTCTGCAAATTTCAATATATTTCAGTATATTTCAGTATATTGAGAGATACAAATGGTACTTTTTCTTACATAATCAGAGGGAGGATTCTAGCAATGGCGGAACGTTTAGTAGGTAGACCGGCTCCCGATTTTACTATGGAAACCGTATCAGGTGATGGTAAGGATTTTGGTAAAGTAAGCTTGTCTGATTATCGTGGCAAATGGCTTGTATTCTTCTTCTATCCGCTTGATTTCACATTTGTATGTCCAACTGAAATCACAGCTCTCAGTGACGCAGCAGCACAGTTTGAAGCACTTGATACAGCGATTCTCGGCGCAAGCATCGATTCGATCCACAGCCACAAAGCTTGGATCAATACCCCTAAGGATTCTAATGGCCTGGGTCGTTTGAATTTCCCGCTTGCAGCTGATATTACGAAACAAGTCTCTAAAGACTATGGCATTCTGATTGAAGAAGAAGGTATCGCATTGCGTGGTTTGTTCATAATCGATCCTGAAGGCGAATTGAAATATCAAGTCGTTAACCACAATGATGTAGGCCGCAGCGTGGAAGAAACACTTCGTGTTCTGCAAGCCTTGCAATCTGGTGGTTTATGCCCAATGAACTGGAAGCCGGGAGATAAGAATCTGTAAATTTTAGACCGTTATCATAGTGATCCTTGATATTCTGATTTCTACCTCCTTGCAGAAAATTTTCTGTAAGGGGGTTTTTTGCTCCAAAAGATCTTGTATATCTAAATAGATTTGAAAATAGGCGCGAAAAGTTATATTATGTCCTCGAGTGGAGGAATCTCCATTGGGGTAATGTAATACAATAATAAACAATCAAAGGGTTATTTCTAAGGAGGGCGAACAAATATGAGCTTTTGCTGTGGAGCGAGTATGGTAGGAACAAAGGGGACCCTAAAACATTATCGCACGCAAGTCCATAATGTTCCCCTGCTTTTTTGTCCGGTATGTCATCGTGTGGAGGTTCACTACAAGGTCGAGAATGAATATGAGATCTTAGCGGAATATGCACATGGAGATGGTGTTACCGACGTGGACTTTCAGGACTATGTCATGGAAGACGAAACTGCAATATTCGAGAACGTCATTAACGTCGAGAGTGAAGATCCTCTAGCCGTTGTACGCAATCAGATCGATATGGCGCTTGACCTGCTAGCTGTAGCCAAACAGATTGAGGATACCAAGTGGGAACGGGAATTGAAAAAAAGGTTAGCTGTGATGAGTCAGCGCCGTCTACGCCTGCAACAAAAGGCATAAGTTTATTACTAATTTTTTGGGCATGCCCCATTTTTCCATGTAAGCCTCCGCAATCGCGGGGGCTTTTTAGCTTTTTATAATCCTTTTTAGTTTTTCGTGATCCTTTTTAGATTTTTTTAAATCATTTAGGCGAATAAATAGCGATAAATATAATTTGATGTGATGTTTCATATGTCTTTGGAATCATTTTATGAATTTTTTTACCATTCGACAGTTTCTCCGATTGCGTTGTCTAGTTCTCTTGGATATGATTGGAATATAATTGAACCGGTTGGAAAAAGTGCAACGATTACCGAATGTTCTGGCGGCTTCGTCATACACTCAAATACATAGTAATTTGATGTCGCTTAAGCGTCTTCGTCAAATGCAGTAAAAGGGGGAACTTCGTATCGTGATTAGCCAATATCAAGAAAGTCTTCTATTACCGGGAAGAACCTATCAAACTGGACCTGTGGATACTACATACGAGGATGTTCTAGAGAATATTGACAGCGGAATCATGCTTTTTGATGAAGAGGGAGTTATAAGTTTTGTAAATAAGCAAATGTACGGGATGCTTGAGCTTACCCGTCACTCTCTTGTGGGCTGCACATTTTCCCATCTGCTGTCTAATGTTCGACTGAGCCGTTCCAAGAAAAAACAAGTACTGCAGAGCTACAGAGAGATGGTATACAAAGGAAAATCAAATTATGAGTTTCTAGACGAGTATGGCCGTTACTGGAAGGTTACTTTATGCTGCGGAGAGCAAATGAAAGGCTGTTATTTGTTCACTGTCAAGGAAATCTCGGATTATAAGTTAATCGAACAAACGGCTTACCAGAACGATAGCTTGGCTATGCTAGGCAAATTATCCGCATCTATTGCCCATGAAATCCGGAATCCGTTGACCGCGATCCGGGGATTTATTCAACTGCTTCATCCATACTTGCATCAACTGGGGAAAGAGGAATATGCCAAGATTATATTGGCCGAGATCGATCGTGCGAACGATATTATCCATGAATTTCTGTCCTCCTCTAAGCCGTCAGTTCCGCAGGTGGGGATGATACCCGTGTCCGCATTGCTCAAGGAGGTTGTTCTCCTTACAGAGAGCGAAGCTTTAATGAAGGGCTGCCAGATCAATCTTCATCCTCTTCAAGAGGACATGGTGATTTCTGGCGATGTCAAACAGATGAAGCAAGTTGTGCTTAATATGATTAGAAATGCAATGGAGGCTGTAGCGGATCGAGAAGATGATTCGATGGGGAAAATCGAGGTTGGTGCCCGCAGAGAAGGCTCTGAGGTCCGTATGTTCATATCTGACAACGGTAAAGGAATGGATATTCGTACACTGGACAGGTTATTTAATCCTTTCTTTACTACCAAAGAGAATGGTACAGGATTGGGTCTTTCCGTAAGTGACCGCATCATCAAAAATCATGGCGGATGCATTTCTGTTAGCAGCAGAGTCAACGAGGGTACTCATTTTGTGATCTCTTTGCCATTAATCCATTAGAATAAGTAATAAGAGGCTGATCCCTGCGGATAATACAGATGCGGAGATCAGCCTTTGCTTATGTTACAATGGGTGTTGGTTTGGGGAAACAAATGGAGGGAATCACAATGAATATAGAATACAACAGTGGTGTTGCCAACAATGTGCAGGGTGATGCCCTTATCCTTATTATTTCTGAGTCTGAGGTCGAAAATGGAGGATTTTCCGAGGGCTGGGATGACAGAATTCGCCTATTGGGAAAGGCAGGTTTATTTAAAGGCAAGCTTAATCAGACTTATGTACTACCTGCTGAGAATTCATCTGGTTGTCCTGTTGTTATTTTGGTTGGCAGGGGGGACCAACTTCTCACGACTGAGGATCTAAGGCAAATGGGGGCTCAGACAGCCCGTGCAGCACTTCGTTTGAAGGCGCTCAAGCTGGTATTTGAAGTGCCGGAAAAATTACAGGAGCTTACCGTAGAGAAGGATGTGACTTCTATTGCTTATGCGCTGACGGAGGGGCTAATGCTTGGTTCCTATCGTCGGGCTACCTATAAGCAGGTGCAGTCTTTTTATACAGGCCCAACAGCAGTTGTTTTCACTATAAAAGAGAAATTAGAGGGTACTGCCGGGCGGGATTGGACTCAAGGCATTCAGAAGGGGCTAGCTTTCGGTGAGGCCACGAATTTGGCGCGGAGCTTGACCAACATGCCTGGTAATCTATTGACCCCCTCAGACCTTGCTGTGGCCGCTATAGAGGTTGCTGAGCGATATGGCTTTCCTTCTGAGGTGCTGGATGAACGGGAAATTGAGCAAAAAGGAATGGGCGGATTGCTCGCCGTCGGAAAAGGAAGTGTAAACCCTCCACGAATGATCGTCATCCGTTATCAGGGGACAGGGAATTGGGATAACGTAGTGGGGCTTGTAGGGAAGGGAGTTACCTTTGACACCGGCGGGATCTCCTTAAAAAGAGCATCAGGTATGGAAGAGCTGATTAGTGATATGGGAGGGGCAGCGGCAGTACTCGGAGTAATGGTGGCACTTGGCCGCTTACGTCCACGAATTAATGTCGTTATGGTTATTCCTTCTGCGGAGAATATGCCATCGGCCAATGCTTTTAAGCCTGGAGATGTTATTACCTCCATGAGCGGACGAACGATAGAAGTGTTGAATACCGACGCTGAAGGCAGAATTGTCCTGGGAGATGCGCTGACTTATGCTAGGGAATGGGGAGCGAAACGTATTATCGATGTAGCTACGCTGACAGGCGCTGTGTTGTCCACTTTGGGAGATATAGCAACGGGTGCTGTGACTAATGATGAAGCGTTTCTGGAGCGATTTCTGGCCGCTTCAAGCTATTCAGGGGAAAAGGTCTGGCCGCTTCCGGCATACCCGGAATTTCGTGAGATGCTAAAGAGCGAGGTTGCCGATATCCGTAACACTGCTGGAAGATATGGTGGAGCTACTACAGGCGGATTATTTGTAGGTGAGTTTGCTGAGGGCTTGCCATGGATTCATCTAGACATTGCTGGCACTGCATATGTATCTAAAGAACGTGGAGTTAATCCTAAGGGAGCAACAGGTGTCATGGTTCGTTCTATCATTCAGTGGCTGCTGAGCGAAAGCGAGATCTAAACATCCGGGGAGCTGTCCGTTCTAAACAACAAGGGGTGTTCCCTAAACCAGAGTCTGGTTTAGGGAACACCCTTTATTGAAATCCAAGAGCAGAAGCTTAAACAGTACCACTGGATTTTTTGGCCTTCGATTGGGAAGTGTAGGATTGAATGCCGTTCATAATTTTATCGCGAGTTCCCTTATTCTTCAGTAAATATACTGCTCCCAATGCGACTGTTGTAAATAATGTCTTTTTGGTATTCATAGGAATTACCTCCTTGGTATTGTCTGTAGTTGCTTATAACAAACATACCCGTTAGTTAAGGAGGCTAAACGATAAATCTCTATTTATTGCTCGTTTTACAAGCTTACTTCTTGTTGTTAACCGGTGTTGAACAACAAGAAAGAGGGGAATCCACCGATGCTGCCGAGCAGCTTTTTCCTTTATCACAGCCTGCACAAGCGCCCTGCTTCCCCTTTTGCACATGTCGATAGATGGTCCAGCCAGAATAACCGAAAATTAAGGCGACAATCACAACATTTATCATAATGGTACCCCACTTTCATCATGAGAATCTTATAATTTACAAGTCTACGACCATCCTAATAACCGTCCGCCTTGAAAAATAATTAAAGATACGATATACGCCAGAACGAGAGAATAGCCCATGGAGAAGAAGGTCCATTTCCAAGACGCTGTTTCTTTTTTGATTACCCCTACAGTAGCCAAACAAGGAATATATAGCAGGATAAAGGCCATAAAGCTGATCGAACTCAATGGTGTGAAGACTTGAGAAATTTGATTTTCTAAACCAGCAGCATCTGGTGCATGATAGATGATATTCATGGTAGAGACTACGACCTCTTTTGCCAAAAAACCCGGAACCAATGTAGAGCCAGCCTGCCATGTTCCGAAACCAAGCGGTGCCAGTAGCGGGGCGATCATACCTCCAAACTTAGCCAGGAAGCTGTGATCCATGTCCACATCAAACCCGCCAGGACCGGCATAAGACATAAACCAAATAATTGCTGAGCCTGCAAGAATAATAGTTCCAGCTTTTCGCAGGAAACCTTTGCCCTTTTCCCAAGTGCTGCGCGATAAGGTCTTGATCTGCGGCATGCGATAAGGTGGAAGCTCGATCATGAAAACTGAGGATTCATTTTTGAATAAATATTTAGAGAATACCTTACAAAGAATCAGCGCAAACACAATACCCATCACATACATGGACAGAACTGCTACGGCCTCTTGCGCCGGAAAAAACACAGCTGCGAATAAAGCGTAAACAGGCAGTCTCGCAGAACAGGACATCAGCGGCATTAGCAATGTGGTCAGCATTCGGTCTTTGGGCTGTTCGATGCTGCGCGCCGCCATTATGGCAGGTACATTGCAGCCAAAGCCAATGATGAATGGAATAAATGCTTTTCCGTTTAGTCCCATACGTTCCATCGTGCTGTCCATTAATAAGCAAACCCGAGCCATGTATCCTGAATCCTCCAAGAAGGAAATGATCAGGAAGAGAATGAAGATTTGCGGGACAAAGACGAGGACGCCCCCTACACCGCTAATTAATCCTTCGACGATCAGGGCATGGGTGAAGCTGGATGCTCCAAGCGTCTGTAGCAGGGAATTGGCTCCATCACTAATCGGTCCGGAGATCAGGCCATCGAGGAGATCTGATAGAGGTCCGCCGACCCAGTCAAATGTGGTCTTAAAGAGAGCATACATAAAGAAGATAAATAAGGGCAGTCCTAGAAAACGATGCGTCAATATGGAATCTAATTTTTCTGTTAAGTTATGAGGCTTCTGCGTTGTTGTATCAAGTACAACCTCACAAATGGAGTGGATATAATCCATCCGCTGTGAGCGAATCCATTGGGGGAGCGTCAGGGCCAGCTTTTTGATCTGTAGCTCACTCTGACAGGATTCACAGATATTTAGCAGGCGGGTGGTGTCCATACGTGTCTTTAGAAAATGAAGAATAACCGGATTCTGCTCCATAAGCTGTAGAGCAATCCAGCGGTGATTGGGTAAGTCCTTGATAGGAAGTAATTCCTTTTCTATAGAAGATATCGCATGCTCTACAATCTCACCGTAGTTTAACTTGAACTTTACAGCGGGAATCGCAGAGGATTTCTCTAAAATACTGAGGACTTGTGCGCAGCCTTTTCCCGTTCTTGCAACAAGTGGGAGGACAGTTATACCCAGTCGTGATTGTAAGACTTCATGATTGATGCGAATTCCACGTGCATTAGCGACGTCAATCATATTCAGTCCGAGTAAGGTAGGTTTGCCATACTCAAGTAATTGAAGCGTGAGCAGCAGATTTCGTTCCAGCTGTGAAGCATCCACGATATTAATTAAGGCTTCAGGAGATTCTTCTATTAAATACTGGGCAGCAACTCCCTCATCACGTGAGAGTGGGTGCAAGGAATAAATGCCCGGCAAATCAATGAGCTTGCCAGCGCCGTTCTTCAGGCTGCCGATCTTCTTTTCTACCGTTACCCCAGACCAGTTACCAACATATTCGTATGAGGAGGTCAATGTATTGAAGAGAGAGGTTTTACCTGTATTGGGGTTACCTACAAGTGCTATTGAACTCAAGACACGTTCACCTCAATCAATGAAGCTTCCTTCCGGCGGATGGCGAACAGTTGTCCATTGCATTCCAAGGTAATAGGTCCTAAAAAAGGTCCTTTTCCTTTCAGGCGAATGCTTACACCCTCGGACACTCCAAGATCAGCCAGACGACGACGCAGGATGGGGTTGATTCCTTCTATTTTATGAATACATCCAGTCGAACCCGGTTGTAGTCGCAGTAATGAGCAAGAGGTAGAAGCCATTTTTATCCCTCCAAAAGAGACTGATAATCAATCTCAATGATTTTCTTGTAATGTAGCATTTTTAGGGCTTATTTACTGTGATCATTGTCGCTGACACGATGTGGTAATAGCATTAAAGAGAAGAAGATGAAATTCCTTTACATTTTATTCTTCATTAAAGTATGATTATACGATATAAATTGCATAGTAAAGCTATATTCGCGGTTATAATGATTGCAATAGTTGAAGGGAGATAATTATGAAGACTAATCAATGTAAGATTGTTGACTGCACCATCCGAGATGGGGGCCTAGTGAACAACTGGGATTTTAGTGTGGAATTTGTACAAAACTTATATGCCGGCTTGAATGAAGCTGGTGTTGATTATATGGAAATCGGTTATAAAAATTCACCAAAATTGCTCAAAGGAGCAGAGGGTGCCGGACCATGGCGTTTTCTGGACGATGATTTCCTGCGTAAAGTGATTCCGCAAAAAGGTCACACCAAGCTATCTGCTTTGGTTGATATCGGCCGCGTGGATGAGAATGATATTTTGCCCCGCAGCGAAAGTATGCTGGATTTGATTCGTGTGGCATGCTACAGCAAAGATGTAGAGAAAGCCTTGCAATTGGTACAAACTTTCCATGATCTAGGCTATGAGACAACGATCAACATTATGGCTTTGTCTAATGTTATGGAGAATGAATTGTTGGAAGCTTTTGAAATGATCCGTGAGAGCGTTGTTGATGTGGTATATATTGTAGATTCATACGGCAGCTTGGATCACAATGACATGAATTATCTGGTTGAGAAGTTCAAGACACATCTGCCAAACAAACGTCTAGGCGTACATACTCACAATAATCTTCAGTTGGCGTTCTCCAACACGTTGATTGCTGCTGAGAATGGTGTAGAGTTACTGGATGCTTCTTGTTATGGAATGGGACGAGCTGCAGGAAATTGCCCTACAGAGCTGTTAGTAACTCATTTGAAGAAAACACGTTACTCCTTGCGCCCTGTGCTTGATATTATTGAACGCCTGATGATTCCTTTGCGTGAGAAAGAGGAGTGGGGCTATATCATTCCTTATATGATCACAGGTACACTTGATGAGCATCCACGTTCAGCAATGGCACTTCGTGCATCTGCAGACAAGGATAAATCCGTTGATTTTTTTGATAAGCTTACAACACCAGAAGTAACCTTTGGTGACAAATAAACTTGAGTTTCTTAGAAGCACTGAACCCTTTCGTAGGGGGAAGTGCTTTTTTGGTTGCCTGCTAGCAGAAAATGGTTTATATTTATGCAAGATTTATGAATATATAACTTATAAACGCGCCTTCCTTTTGAATGCCCATAAAAGAAATGTAACTTAAAAGTCCTATCCCGCCGATATTTATACATAGGACATAACTATACTTGAATGTTAATTAATAGATATTATTTTCAGACGCGAGGGACTTATGAGACAAGAAGAGAAAAAGACAATTCAAGCAGCTGCTGTAGGCGCCTTGCTGTTCCTTTTAATTCAAATTTTCCATACATCGCTTAACCGATTGGACGATTGGGATATTATTTCTTCTCTCTATCTCATTGTCGGCTGCTGTAATGTTGCTTTTGGATTTGCGATATTTGCACAGGGCTGGTTATTCTTCTCTAGCAGATTATCTAAAGGAAGATTATATGCCGCTGCTCTTTTTGGTGGAATATGTATTATTGATTTCTTGCATACACTGGGTTTTGTCGGCGTCCCGTTGATTTCATCATTCATAACTTTTGAAGAATCGTTGTGGCTGCGAACCCTCTCACGACTAATCAGCGGTTTAGGAATGTTGTTTATTTTTAGCAGGGAAGATAAGCCCGTGTCTGTCTCTGAAAAAAGAAAATTGTTTAGAATAGCCTTCATGTTGATTGTGCTTTCCATTGTTTTGTTTATTTTCAGCCACTCGGCATTGCCTCAGTTATTAACTAAGCCTTGGATGAATCCATTGAAGCAGATTGCTGATTTAGCAGTTCTTTTTGTTTACTTGGCAGGTGTTGCAGTTATTGTATTTCCTGAAAAAAGTGAAAAGTCAGCCTCACTGCTTATTATTATTCGAGCACTTATCTTTTTCTCTTTGGGCCAAGCCTTTTTTATGAGTCCATTCAGTAGTGGCAATATAGATGATCTTTTTGGAATGGTGTGTAGCGGAGTTGCTTACTACTTGCTGCTTACCGGAGTATATCGTCTGACGATTGAAGAACCTTTTTACGAAAAGCAGTTGGCTGAGGAGCGGATCAATTATTTAGCCTATCATGATGATTTAACGGGACTTCCCAATAGACGTCGTCTGACGCAGCGTGTAGAAGAGATGATTATTGCTGGAGAGAAGAAAACGAGCGATAAATTCTCAGCGTTAGCTATTATGAATATTAATCATTTCAAGAATATAAATGACTCCCTGGGCCATTTTGCCGGAGACCATTTATTGAAGCTGGTGTCTGAGCGGCTTGTGAATGAGGCCAAATCTACTGAAGAGCTTTATAGTATGGGGGCGGATGAGTTCGCTTTTCTTATGATGGAGAGAGCAAGTCTTGGAGAATGTTTGGTACGAGCTACGGAGCTGCATCGATTGTTTGAGGTACCTATTGCCTTAGAGTCGGGGGAGTACCATATTTCGCTTAGTATGGGGTTAAGTATTTATCCCGGTGACGGTGAAACTGCGGAACATCTGATTCAGAATGCTGATACGGCTGTACATAATGCCAAGGAACAGGGAGTGGAGATTCGCCGGTATATCCCAGCTATGCAGATGAAAGCAAAGGAACGTCTAAAGCTGGAAAATGACCTCCGCAGAGCGCTTGAACGCAATGAATTCTTTCTGGTGTATCAGCCAAAGGTTTTGCTGGAGACGGAAGAGATCGTAGGAATGGAAGCTCTGCTCCGCTGGAATCATCCGAAACGTGGTC
Organism: Paenibacillus sp. FSL H7-0918; assembly: GCF_038007025.1. Classification (NCBI taxonomy): domain Bacteria; kingdom Bacillati; phylum Bacillota; class Bacilli; order Caryophanales; family Paenibacillaceae; genus Paenibacillus; species Paenibacillus sp. FSL H7-0918. The sequence goes on along the minus strand of NZ_JBBOWJ010000002.1, from coordinate 581,164 downwards.
TGGTCTCTCCTGCGGAATTTATCCCGTTAGCTGAGGAGAGTGGACTCATTGTTCCGATTGGGGAATGGGTACTCAAAACAGCTTGTCTGCAGAATAAAAAATGGCAGCTGGCCGGCTATGTGCCGATTTGCGTCTCCATCAACCTATCTATGCGGCAATTCCTTCAGCCTAATCTAGCAGGGAGGATTCATACCATCTTAACCGACATTGGATTAGATCCGTGTTATGTCGACCTTGAGATTACTGAGAGTATGACCTTGGATAAAGAAACAGCCTTTGATCAGCTGAAACGTCTGAAAGAGCTTGGTGTCTTCATCAGTATTGATGATTTTGGTACAGGCTACAGCTCCCTGCATTATCTAAAGAACATGCCAATCGACAGATTGAAAATCGACAGGTCGTTCGTATCAGAGGTTATGGAGGACAGCAACAATGCTGCTATAGTCTCTACAATCACTTCTATGGCGCATCATTTGAAGCTGAAGGTTACGGCTGAGGGTGTTGAGAACAAGGAGCAGCTGCAGTTTTTGCGTGAGCAGCATTGTCATGAAGCTCAAGGATTTCTGTTCAGCAAACCTATTCAACCAGCAGAGTTTGAGGCGATATTTTTAAAAAAGGCACCCCTCGGCGCTTCCCTGTAAACTAAAAAAATGTTGATTTTTACTTGTAGAGATGATACAATAACTCTTGTATTCACTTTCTAGTGCGGGTGTAGTTCAATGGTAGAACTTCAGCCTTCCAAGCTGATAGCGTGGGTTCGATTCCCATCACCCGCTCCATAATTCAAACTTCCAAATCCTTGCGATGCAAGGGTTTTTTTATATCCCATCAGCCTATTAATGGTTGGTGGGATTTTTTTGTTTATGCTATTTGCCTAATGGAAAAACTTTAATATAGCGTACTTTTAAGAAAAGGTTGTGAAACTTTTGAATGGTGCAAAGATTGCGTTCCTATCTGTACTTAGCAATACATTTATCGTTTCTTTAAAGCTTATGGTCGGAGTACTTACAGGTTCAGTAGCAATTATCTCGGAAGCGATCCACTCCTCCTTAGATTTAGTTGCTTCGTTGATTGCTTTTTTCTCGGTCCGATGGTCGAGTCGCTCTGCGAATAAAGCTCATCCTTATGGTCATGGCAAAGTGGAGAATATCTCAGGGACGATTGAAACGTTGCTTATTTTTGTTGCTGGAGATATTACATGAAGGATAATAATTGTGATTAAGCACAGAGTTTCTCTGCTATTTCAATATTTTGTATTAAGTGATATGGTGATTATATCTCTTTTATATTCATTCTATATGGGGGACGGATAATGATCGCTTATTTAAGACCTTTAATAATAAGTAGCTCAGTTAAAAGCCTGATTTTTCTTTTAATAATAATGGTGATAGCAATGGTATGGTGGTTTTATAAATGGACTAAGCAATGATGCTCTTTTGTTTGGCCGCATACTAAAAAGCCAGGCTCCCAATTTAGGGAACCTGGCTTTAATTGTTTGTAGGGAGCTTATACAGTCTTTAGGAACTCAACAATGGTGAGTAATCCCTTGTCGAAGTTCTCCAGGTTAAAATGCTCATCCGGTGCATGCAGGTTCTCATCATCGAGACCAAAGCCCATCAGAACGACAGGTGCTTCCAGTACACGGGAGAAGCTCTCCATGATCGGAATGGAGCCGCCGTCTTTGGTGAAGAGGGCACGGGTTCCATATACTTTGCCATATGCGTCTGCTGCAGTTTGCAGAATAGGATTCGACGGATCGATGTTAAAGGCACGTGCCTTCTCCATTTGCTTAACATGCACTTTCGCTCCGGTCTGAATATTAGCCTTCAGATGTGCTTCAACGGCATCGAGGATATGCTGTGGATCCTGATCGCCTACTAGGCGGCAGGTAATCTTCGCATGGGCTTCTTTAGGGATAACCGTCTTACTGCCTTCCCCTTGGAAACCGCCGTATACGCCGTTAAGCTCAAGCGTAGGACGAGCGCCAATCCGTTCTACAAAGGAATAACCTTCTTCCCCGTATAACGATTCCAATCCAAGACCTTCGCGGATTTTATCTTCATTCACACCTTGCTTCACGAATTCTTCCCGCAGCATTGGGGAAAGTTCAGGAACACCATCATAGAATCCGTCTACAGATACACGTCCTTTGTCGTCATGAAGCGAGCTTAGTAAAGATACTAGGGCATGCAGTGCATTCGGAACACCGCCGCCGTAAGAACCGGAGTGCAGGTCTGTCAAAGCGGTAGTTACATCAACTTCAAGGGAAGCTAGTCCACGTAGCCCAGTGCAGATGGCAGGACGACCGCGTTCCAATAGGGATGTATCGGAGACTAACACCGCATCCGCAGCGAGCTTTTCTTTATTGGCTTCAAGGAACGGAGGCAGATTCACACTGCCGATTTCTTCTTCCCCTTCGATGCAAAGCTTGAGATTCACAGGAAGAGTACCTTCTTGTTTCAGGATCGCCTCAATGGCTTTGAGGTGAACGAATACTTGTCCTTTGTCATCTGTTGCTCCGCGTGCATAAAGCTTGCCATCACGAATCTCTGGTTCAAATGGAGGTGTGGTCCATAGGTTTAATGGGTCTACTGGTTGTACATCGTAGTGACCATACACGAGAATGGTTGGTTTGCCTGGAGCATGAAGATAATCGGCATATATAACGGGATGTCCCGCTGTCGGATGCAACTCAATGTTCTCAAGTCCGGCTTTTTTCAGGGTGTCTGTCAGCCAATGGGCTGCCTTCAGTACATCGTCCTTATGTTCAGATAAGGCAGAAATACTTGGAATTCTGAGCCATTGTTTTAGTTCTTCGAGATGTTCATCCCGGTGGGTTGAAAAATAAGTTTCGTATGACATAGTGAGTATGTACCTCCTTAAGTTTTGCTGCGCAAAACCGGCTTTGTAAGCGCCTGGGCATAAGCTTATTGGCCATGCGTGACCGTCTTGTTTAGCATTCTATAGGAACCATTATACTGGAGAACTCACTATGGATCAAAAGCGATGGGGCAAACCTCTCACCAGATGATTGTAGCCGGTGTCACACCTTGGGGAAAAGTATCCTCAGTTTTGCTTTTGTCCATATACATCTCATACCAAACATCAGCGATGAGTCCTGGATCTGTAGCAGTGCCGGGTTTAATGAATACACCAAGTGCTAAATGACCTACATAGATTCCTTGTGGAGCCAAATCTGCATGCAGGTTAAGTGCGTAGTTTCTTAATCCGCTAAGCGCAATGCCAACATTACCCATCATCTGCATGGGATAGACGGAGGACAATCCGGTTGTGAACAGCAGTGCGCCGCTGCGTTTCTCCAGCATCTCAGGCAATACCTGTGCTACGCTGCGGATAGCGGCTACAACCAGTGCCTGAAAGGCATCCTGTGCATTTTCTTCGGTTACTTGTGAAGCAGGAGTAGGAGGGTAATTTCCACTTGTCGGGCTGAATTCGAGCACATCGATAAAGCCGTATTTTTTCTTGATATTATCGAAGGCTGTGGCTACTTGTTCTTTATTGTATACGTCGGCAGGAAAAGCAGCAGCCTCGATATTTAGTGCTTGCAGTTCCTGAACAAGGGTGTTCAGCTTCTCTTCATTTCGAGAGATTAATGCCACTTGAAATCCGTTGGCTCCGAATTTTTTGGCGATTGAGAGTCCTAGGCCGGGTCCAGCACCCATGATGGCAATGGTCTTTTTCATGATTTATTAGTTCCTTTCCGGTTGTTGATTACTAACAGTAACCATGATAAGCTGAATAGGCTTGAGGGACAAGAAGGCACTATTACATGCTTAAGTTACATGGAGGTAACCACAGTTGGAACATTCAAAGGAAGAACCCACCCGGTTCATGCCGATGCTGGAGGATTGCTCCATTACCCGCCAGATTCTGGACAGGGTCGGAGACAAATGGAGTGTACTGATCATAGTCAATTTAGGTGCTGAAGCTTTGCGGTTCAAAGAGTTGCAAAGGCGCTCTGGAGGGATATCACAACGGATGCTGACCCAGACCCTGCGCCATTTGGAACGGGATGGATTAGTTTGGCGTAAAGCGACGCCTACAGTCCCACTGACTGTGGAATACGGTCTGACGAGCATAGGAGAATCATTGTTGGGACCTTTAACCTCGCTTGTGGACTGGGTCAACAAAAACAATGGGAAGATCGCCAAAGCGCGTATAGATTATGACCACCAGCACGACACACAGGAGTAACAAGACAGCAGAACAATTCACTGGGATAGAGGATGGATTATATTGCATACGGAAAGTGGAACAAACACATTTATTTATACTTACACCTGTTCAGAGGACGAATTATCGCTGTGTCAGATGGAGCTGCGATGTCTTTTTGGCGAGCAGGTGCCGACTGCTCTTTTTAAGAGTGAGGTTGAAGTGGATGTCAGCCGCAGTCCCTTCATTAAAGAGCGGATAGATGTAATGTATGAAGGGGATAGTCTGCCTGAGATTTATGATCAAACGGAGCAGGTGGAGCTTGGCGGCAAGACGTTTAAGGTTATTTTTGTGAAGACCAACGATCTGGGCCCTGCAGACAAAATAGAGTATGATGAGCGCAGAGTGATCGAGCGGGAAATTGGGTTGCGGATTGAAGGAGAAGCGGATGTTAACCATCCGGAGCTGGTATACGGCATTGTTACGCTGGGTGGACGCTGGTACTTCGGATCTTATCATAAAAACAAGGCAACTTGGTTCCGCCAAATGAAGAAGCCACGCAGCTATTCTATCGCGCTTAGTACACGTGTTGCCCGTGCCGCGGTTAATATGGCTATTCCGAATCCTGAAGGTATACGTGCTATAGATCCTTGCTGTGGTATTGGAACTGTAATGGTAGAAGCCTTGTCAATGGGAATCGACATGGTTGGACGTGATATTAACCCTATGATTGCTACCGGTGCGAGAACAAATATTGCCCATTTTGGATTCACCAGTGAGGTAACGCTTGGGGATATTGCGGATATCACTGATCATTACGATGTAGCCATTGTAGATATGCCATATAATCTATATTCTAGTATTACACCTGAGGAGCAGTTCGCGATTCTAGTGAATGCGCGCCGGATTGCAGATCGGGTGGTTATCGTTGCGATTGAACCGATGGACGAGATGATCACTGAAGCTGGATTTACAATCATAGACCGTTGTGAAGCTAAAAAAGGAGCCTTCTCGCGTCATTTAATGCTTTGCCAGTAATCCTAATCATGGTACCGAAAAAGGGGTGCAGCAATGGAGCAGAAATGGTTAACGTGGGCCAAAGAAATTCAGGCCATCGCACAGACTGGATTAACTTATGCTAAGGATGTTTATGATATAGAACGATATCAAGCTTTGCGGGAGCTCAGTGTAGATATCCTCGCTAATTATACCTTCGAAAGCAAGGAGAGAATTAGACTCTCCTTTGCGGGTGAAGGGGGTTATGCTACTCCAAAAGTTGATGTCCGTGGTGTTGTATTCCGGGAGGATGAAATTCTACTTGTTCGCGAGAAGTTGGACGGGAATTGGGCGCTTCCTGGTGGTTGGGGAGACATTGGACTGTCCCCGAGTGAGGTTGTTGTGAAAGAAATCAAAGAGGAATCGGGTTTTGAGGCAGAAGCAGTTCGCTTACTGGCTGTATTAGATAAGAAATTTCATAACCATCCACCGGAGCCTTATCACGTGTATAAGTTCTTTATTTTATGCCGCATTGTGGGCGGAGAGGCAATGGAAGGGGTAGAGACAAGCGAAGTTTCTTTTTTTGCAGAAGATAAGCTGCCTGAGCTCTCAGCAGAGCGGAATACAGAGGCACAGATTCGGACGATGTTTGAATATTTACGAAATCCGGAAAAAGTAGTAATATTGGACTAAGAATCTGCATATACTGTATGACTTCCGCAAATTTAAGTTTTTAATTATTCAAAATTTGGTTAATATCTAATATGTAAGCACTTACAACGGTTTGGCCGCTGAGCCTTTATATCTACCAAAATTCAAAATTTTAATTTTTTGGGTCGAGCGGTCTACATTTTTTCCTCTACTGTGACGATAAGATATTTTAGGAGGGGATCGCATGGAACAAGAAGAATTGAGCATTCCATTGAAACAGGAAAATGTGGTGCGTCCTGCAGAAGGCAATATTGCCACTGGGCTGGTTTGGGGTATCTTAATCAGCATTCCGTTATGGATCTCTGTTATTGGCTGGATTTTGGGATTTTGGCACTAAACCATAAATTAATGAGGATCTAATTCTGTTGAATTTATAGTATACACAAAAGGCTGTCCCTTCCTTGTGGAAGAGACAGCCTTTTGCGTTTTCTGAAGATCTTAGCCTTTTGTATATACCACTTTAAAATTCTCACAAACAACTTTCATCTTTGGATCAAAGGGTTTGTTTAAGAATTTTAAGGATTCTCGGGTGAAGAACTGCTCATGATCATGACGCCATGACTTAAGCGTCCGGTCACCCTCTCCTTCAGTATAGGCAAACTCAGCGCTAACCTCATCAAAAGGTATAATTTGTACCTCTGTAGTAATAATTATTGCCTGCGGATCACCAGAACCATCCAGCACGATACTGTGCCCGCCAACTTGCGGAAACGTCTCGTCACAAGTTTCAAATATATCATAATTTGAAGCAGTTCCTGTCTTGATCCCACGAATCACCAGATCGAGCAGTTTATCGGCCATCTGGGGACTGTCACCAAAGGCCCAGGCGTCATATTTATCCGCTTTTTGTGGATGAAGCTGGGTATATTCTTTCCATAACAACTTAATTTTCTCTTTGTTGCTCATATGCTCATCTCCTTATAGATCAATTTATAGATCAGTTGTCTCCATCCATCCTGTATAGAGCTCATCCAACTGTTCCTGTATCGCATCACGTTCTTGTTGCAGTTCAGCAAGTTCAACTGCATCGCTGCTGATCAGGGGCTCTAACATCTTGGCATCGATCACGCCAAGGCGTTTCTCTACCTCTGCAATGGCCGTTTCCCAGTCGAAGGTGGTGTTTTTCCTACGGGAACTGGAGGATTTAGCGTTGGTTTCTTTCCCTGAATTGTTAGATTGAGGCTTATCAGAGCCTGAACTTGTTCGTTCTGCAGAGAAAGGTTTAGCTTGATCCGCAAAAGAGGGAGCTAATAATGCTTTTTCAGCTTGTTTTTCCTTGTAATATTCATAGTTTCCGTTGAACACTCCAAACCGCCCGTCTTCAATGGACCATAGTTTGTGAAATAGACGATTGATGAAATAACGGTCATGAGATACCGCCAGAACTGTGCCTGGAAACTCCTCTAATGCTTCTTCGAGTGCTTCACGAGAATCTATGTCCAGATGATTGGTCGGCTCATCGAGAATCAGCAGGTTTGGCTTGCGATGCATTAGTACAGCGAAACGCAGGCGGGTCCATTCACCACCGGACAGATTCGTAATGTCTTTGAATACATCGGGACCATAGAATAGGAAACGTGCAAGCTGCCCGCGAGCTTCACCTTCTTCAAGTCCAGCTTCTTCGCGGAAGTAGCGGAGTACAGACTGTTTGTTATTTTCCGGAACAGCCTCTTGTGCGAGGTAGCCGACCACAGTTCTTGAACCGAGTGTACAGCTTCCGCTGTCCGGGGTTTCCTGCCCTAAAATAATTCTTAAAAGTGTACTTTTACCTGCCCCGTTACCGCCGATGAGTGCCGTAGTCTCTCCGTAGCGAAGCACTTCGTTTGCCTCTGTGAAAAGGCTTCGCTGACCATATGCTTTTCCGATATCCTCCAAAATGACAACCTGATTACCGGAACGGTCATTTTGCTGTAGCTGCAAATCCATTGATTTGCGCTCCAGAATGGGACGTTTAACCTTCACCATACGATCCAGTGCTTTTTGCATGGATGCTGCTCTCCGGTAAAAGGAAGGGTTAGGAGGAGTCCCGCGATTGCCAAATTCAATGAGACGTTTGATGCTTTCCTGCATTTGTTTTATTTTTTTCTGCTGCTCTTGATAATCAGCAAATTGTTGAAGAAGTCGTGTTTCCTTCTCCACTTGATAGCCGCTGTAGTTGGTGTGGAAGGTAAAAGCCTCGCCATCTTCAATCTCGATGACTTTCTTGACTACAGCGTCCAGAAAGTAGCGGTCATGGGAGATCGCCAGCACTGTTCCATCATAACTCTGTAAAAATTGCTCCAACCATTCGATGGCATTCATATCGAGATGATTGGTTGGTTCATCCAGTAGAAGGATGTCTGGACGGCGCAGCAGCAGCTCCGCAAGTCCGACTTTTGTTTTTTCTCCTCCTGAAAGAGAGGCGAACAGTCGGCTGTATTGTCCGGTTCCGATCCCGAGACCCGAGGCTACGCGCTGAATAGAGGATTCGATCTCGTAACCTCCGGCGGCCTCGAACTTATCCTGCAAGCTGCCATATTCTTTTAACAGCCGATTCCAGAGGGTTTCATCCGTTCCGCTGTTAAAGCTGGACATTTCCAGCTCAAGCTCCCGCAGGCAGTGCTGCCATTGCAAAGGTTCAGCAAAGCTGCGCTGTAGAACATCATATACGGTTTCTTTTTCGCTAACTTCTTGTATTTGAGCCAGCAGGCCTACTACGCTACCTTTGCGTATTGAGATTTGCCCTTCATCGGGACGTTCTTCCCCGTTCAGCAGGTGGAATAGTGTCGTTTTGCCACAACCGTTGCGGCCGATCAGGCCAATTTTTTCCCCTTGGCGGATATCGAAGGTAATGCTATTCAGCACGAGTTGTGCCCCGTGGTATTTTTGAACATTTTGGCATTGGATGATCATATATATTCTCCTTTAAGAATGCCCTTCGCACCGCCAGTACCCTAAATGGCTCCGAAATCCTGTAAAAAACCATAAAAAAAACCGTAGGGAAATTTCCCCACGGCCTTATCATTCTCCGGTTAACTGATCCGTCCGGGTGATGGCAGGAAAGGCATTTCACAATTGTGTAGTGTTATTAAATTCATACAAATGGACAGACTTCTCCCGTTATCGCCATTTACATGAGCAATGCCAGCTATCGCTTTAGGTAGCCGACTCATAACACTGTTGGTCCAATTGTGATCCATTCCTTCCACACCCCTCTCTTAGTAAATTTAATGACAGTGTAATCAAAAATCAAAGAATAAGCAAGTAAAAAGATGTCAGAGAGTATTTTTACACAGCATAGAATATAAAAAATAGAATAATATGGTTCTATAGTGGGGGGCAAGTGGCTAAATTTAACGGATGAAAAGAGGAAGAGATATGGCACTTTTTGACGGGTTAATGGGCAATGCATCGCAAGTGAATCTTACGGAGGTCCAGCGGGAATACGCACAAATTCTTGCCCCTCAGGAGAAAATTGAACGCGCCTATAAGCTGATTAGAGATATGTTCATTTTTACGGACAAGCGGCTTATTTTGGTGGATAAACAAGGTCTGACGGGCAAAAAAACAGAATATCATTCGATCCCTTACAAAAGCATCTCGCATTATTCCGTGGAGACGGCAGGGCATTTTGATCTGGATGCGGAGCTATGTATCTACATTTCCAGCAGCACGCTTCCGGTGAAGAAGACCTTCAATAAATCCGTAAATATTTACGAGGTGCAGGCCGTGTTATCGCAATATATTTTAAAATAAATTGTTTATTCGGTGTTCCAAAGCACAAGCCCCCCTAAGTAAAAGTGGCTAAGATTACTAAGGTTAGATGCAGTTAGACATATCTGAGATAGGCAGAGCCACAATACATAACCGAGATAGGCAGCTATATAGTGGCAAAAGGTGACTAGACATATTCGAGATAGGTAGCTATATGGCGGCAAAAGGTGACTATATATATTCGAGATAGGTAGCGATTTGGTGGCAAAAGGTCACGGTAGTACGCCATGGGTGTATGCGGCTCCCTGTAATTAAAATGATTTTATAATATTCGTAGGCGTGAATCTACAAGGTTAAACAAAGATGACCTCTTATTTGTGCATAGCTCACAAAAAGAAGAGGTTTATTTTGCGTTTCAGCGTAACCGATTGACAAAGGATTTTCGTGTAATGTTAAATGACACTAATTAAACCAGAAGTTATAGGGGGCTCGCAGAGGAACCTGCCGCAGAATATAGGAGATTGAATATGATGGAGAAACCCGCCGCAAAAAAAATAAGGAGTTGGGACATGGCGGAAAAACCCGTAAAACATAGGGGGATGGGCATGGTGGAGAAACCCGTAATAGGCACAAAAACTATGGTAGTTAGCCCCCATTATTTAGCCTCGGCTGCTGGTGCACGTATGCTGGAAAAAGGGGGGAATGCCTTTGATGCAGCGGTGGCGATCAGTGCGACATTAGCTGTAGTATATCCACATATGACGGGGCTAGGCGGAGATTCCTTTTGGTTGACCTATAACACGCAAGAGGCGCGTGTTCGGGCCTATAACGGAAGCGGGCGCTCCGGGTACGGAGTCCGCAGAAGCAGCTACGCCGGGGAAGCTTTCATCCCGCGGCGGGGGATTCGCAGCGCCATTACGGTGCCGGGGATGGCGGACAGTTGGGATGCCATACTGAGTAAGTATGGCCGCTTTACGCTGGCGGAAGTACTGGAGCCTGCCGTTGGTTACGCTTTGGAGGGGTTTCCGCTGTCGCCGGATCAGCGGAATAACACGGCTGTTGCGGGCTCTGCGCTGTCACCGGAGGCGGCAGCGATTTACACGCCAGGCGGCGTGATTCCTTGTGCTGGATCGCGATTCCAGCAAAAACAGCTGGCGGCCACCCTGCGGACATTGGCGGCGGGTGGGCGGGATGCTTTTTATAAGGGAAAGATTGCGGAGGACATCTGTGACTTTATGCTGGCATCTGGCGGGTATCTGACTCGGGATGACTTTGCGGATCATCAGGGCGAGTGGGGCGAGCCGCTTCATACGGATTATCACGGGCATACGGTGTACCAAGTGCCGCCTAACTCTCAAGGTTTCACAGGACTAATGAGTCTTAATATGTTGGAGTATTTCAATTTTGAAGCAATCGAGCATGGATCGTATGAATATTATCACCTGCTTGTTGAAGCGTTGAAGTTAAGTTTCCGCGATCGGGATAGGGTGCTTACGGATCCGGATTTTAGTGCTATACCTTTGGAGCAGCTGCTGGATAAACGTTATGCAGGACAATTAGCGTCTGCGATTTCGATGCAAAAAGCTACACAACTGACAAGTCAGCCTATCGGCAGTGATACAGCTTATGCTGCAGTTGTGGATGAAGACGGGAATGCGGTCTCTTTTATTCAGAGTCTGTATTTTGAATTTGGTTCGGGCGTGATCGCTGGGGATACGGGGATTTTGCTGCAGAATCGAGGTTCGTTTTTTTCGCTGGATCCCGGGCACATCAATACGCTTGAGCCGCATAAGCGCAGTTTCCACACACTGATGCCAGCGATGGCCTGCCGCGAGGGCAAACCTGTGATTTTGTATGGGACGCAAGGTGGCGAAGGTCAACCACAGACTCAAACTCTGCTGCTCACAAGGATGCTGCATTATGGCATGAATCCACAAATGGCTGTGAATGAGCCGCGTTTTGTGTGGGGGAGAACGTGGGGAGAGCCTACGCAAGAACTGAAGGTGGAGAGTAGGGTAGCTGATGAGGTGCTGGCAGATTTGGCCGCAGCCGGTCATACTGTCCGGAAAGTAGATGACTATGATGGGGTTATGGGTCATGCTCACGTGATTTCGATAGATGACAATGGATACCGCAGTGGGGGAACGGACCCGCGCTGCGATGGTGCGGCGATTGGGTGGTAGGTATAGGAATGATGGAGCGGCCGGAAGAACTCTGAAGGAATCGTAGGAGAAAAGGTGACGGATACGAAAAGCTACTAGAGGGATTGTAATAGTAATGGTGAGGGGAGGAGGAGTAATTATGGTTTTGGATAATCGGTATGGTGCGTTTATAGATCCTGAGCTTACGGTTGAGAGTTTAGGTAGCGGGATATTGGATGGACTGACCTTTGCAGTAAAAGATGTATTCGCTGTAGCTGGACACAGCTCTTCTGCAGGTAATCCTGATTGGCTGCATAGCCACCATCCATCCACGGAGCATGCGGTGGCTGTACATCGTTTACTGTTGTCGGGTGCTACACTTCGTGGTGCTGCCCATACGGATGAGCTGATGTATAGTCTGGGCGGCGAGAACCATCATTTTGGAACGCCGATTAATCCGCGTGCTGTAGGTCGTATCCCGGGCGGATCTTCAAGTGGTTCGGCAGTAGCGGTAGCTTCTGGTAGTGTTGATTTTGCGCTCGGTACGGACACTGGTGGCTCAATTCGAGTACCTTCCTCCTATTGCGGAGTATATGGCTTTCGACCAACGCATGGAGCTGTGGATTTTCAAGGTGTTATTCCATTATCTCCGGCTTTTGATACCATTGGCTGGATGTCAGATCGTTTGGATGTGCTCCAGAAGGTAGGGGAAGTGTTGCTTGTGGCTGGGAGTACATCTGTGAAGACGGCGAAGAAAATAGAAAGTAGTATAGAGGAAACTGTAGGGAAGAGCATGGAGAATACTGATGAAAATAATTTAGAAATGAGCCGGAAAGAAAGTTTAGAAACGATTTTGGAGAAGCGTATTGAGAAGAGTACGGAGGAAATTTTAGAGATCGGCCCGGAGAACAAGGTAAAAAAGAAAATAGAAGACAAAATCAAAATGGGTACTTTATTTGTTGCTACTGACTGCTGGGCTTTGGTTAATCTGGAGAATGCAGCTATTTTATCGGAGGGATTAAGGTGTTTGCGATCCGGGGCAGATCATCTCATGGAGATAGAGATTGCTTTGGAGGGGTTAAAGGTCTGGATGGATGTTTTTAGAGAATTACAGGGGAATGAAATTTGGGAAACTCATGGCGTTTGGATTGAGAACAAGAAACCAGTTTTTGGACCTGATATTGCAGCGCGATTCTCGTGGGCTGCTAGTTTGGCGGAAGAGGATCATAGTGTTGCGAAATGTAAGCAAAAAGAGATTTCTAATCAGATGCGCTTGCTGCTAGGTGAGGACAATTGTCTTGTGATTCCGACAGTTCCGGGACCAGCGCCGCTGCGTGGAGGGGATTTGCGCCAATTGGAGGAGAATCGTAGCGGTGCGATGATGTTGAGTTGCATAGCAGGGTTGGCGGGTTTGCCTCAGGTAACAATACCTATGCTCTCCACAAGTGGATTGCCACTGGGATTATCCGTTATTGCCGGACATGGTCAGGATCTCCGGTTACTCTCTTGGGCGAATGAAGTGTGGCAGCAGTCCTGAGAAGCTGGGTGTAGCGGCCTTGAAAAAGCGATACTAAACAGACTGAAGGTACTGAACAACATAGCTTGATGATACTTTTCTAGTTACTGTTAACCGGTACTCCTCCATTACCCTCTTGGAATACACTCTAGAAATACACTCTAGGAGTACACTCTAGGAGTACACTCTAGGAGTACACTCTAGGAGTACACTCTAGGAATACACTCTAGGAATACACTCTTGGATTACACTCTAAGAATATACTCTTGGAGTACACTCTTGGAATACACTCTAGGAATACACTCTTGGATTACATTCTAGCAATACACTCTAACGCCACACTCACTTATTCATTCACAAATTAACGAAATGCACATGTCATTCCCTCCTGCTTTTAGTTTTATTGACACCGGGGAGCCTAGTGGAGTTGCTTTTAATACTAAGGTAGTTGGAGTTAGCTCAATAGTGGGGCAGTAGTGTGAAAAAGATAAATTCAGCGCTCGATTGTGTGGTGTAAGACCAGTGGAATTAAGTGAATACGTCGCTGGAGAGAAAAGAACGGTATAAATCCCGCAGAAATCGGAGAAATGGCTAAAGAAGCTAAAAAGAACGGTATAAATCCCGTAGAAGTCGGGGAAATGGCTCAAGTAACTAAAAAGTACAGTATAAATCCCGTAGAATCTAGGAAAGTGGCTTAAGTAACTAAAAAGAACGGTATAAATCCCGTAGAAGTCGGGGAAGTGGCACAAGTAACTAAAAAGAACGGGATAAATCCCGTAGAAGTCGGGGAAATGGCTCAAGTAACTAAAAGTACAGTATAAATCCCGCAGAATCTAGGGGAATGGCTAAAGAAGCTAAAAGAACGGTATAAATCCCGTAGAAGTAGGGGGAAATGGCTCAAGTAACTAAAAAGAACGGTATAAATCCCGTAGAATGTGGCGAAGACGCCTATGTAGCCAAAAAAAAGGGCAAAAGTGCCCTTCACCTCAGCAATTTCGGCTGGATAGCTGGAAAGAAGGGCAGAAGTGCCCTTCATCTCGGCAGTTTCGGCCAAACAGCCAAAAAGAAGGGCAAAAATGCCTCACACCTCGGCAATTCCGGCCGAATAGCCAAAAAGAAGGGCAACAGTGCCCTTCATCTCGGCGATTTCGGCCAAACAGCCAAAAAGAAGGGCAAAAAAGCCCTCCACTTCTACCGGCAGCAGTAGATCTATAAGCGCTTGTACCTCCGCCACAGCTACAGTGGGGTGGTATTATCTCTACTCGTACGGATCTCCTCCACCGATCAATTCCCCGTCTTGCAGCGCTGGTGTGCCTGCAACTTCGATCCGATGGTCAATTCGAATGGCCCGAGAATACCCTCCCATCAACTCCCATGTTGAACCCGTAAAAACTTGTTTTTACTCGAAAGCCCTCCCTCAACTCCACCTACTATTTTCCAATCCCCTTATACAGTTCACATGAACGATATGAGCTAAAGTTCAATAATTCGTAATTCGTAATTCATAATTCATAATTCATCCATGTTCAATTTGTGTTAAGTTTGTTTACATACAATCATGAAATTTTAACTTTCCTCTGTTCAACACGGTTCATTTTAATTATAATGTTACATAAAATAACATTATAAATCAGAAATGGTTCTATTGATCCTAATAAGGAGGGGTGGCATGCATCTTACGGTTGAAGAAGCGTTGTCCATTTATCCTTTGTCCGAGGCGAAGCTTATCGCTGGGTCTAAAGGGAAACATCGAATTGTGAAGTCAATTAATGTGATGGATGCCCCCGATATTTCGGATTGGATCAAAGAAGGCGAGATGCTGCTAACGACAGCCTACTTGATAAAGGACAATATGGAGGAAGCCTCTGCCTTGCTGCAGACTTTAAATCGCCGGGGATCTTCGGCCTTGGGCATTAAGCTGGGGCGGTTTTGGGATGAAGTACCAGAGCAACTGGTCGCAGAAGCGGAGAGTCTTAACTTCCCTCTAATCCAACTGCCGTTCGAGTTTACTTTTTCGGATCAGATGAATGGTCTGTTTCGCGCCGAGCTTAGCCGCAGCACTCACGTTCTGCAGAGCATTATGGAGAAGCAGAAAAAGCTGATGCAATTCGCCTTAAGATCTGTCCGCAGCCGTCCGTTGTTTGACTCGGTGTCTGAAGTGATTGGTCATTCACTTGTGGTGGTTAGCGCACGGGGGGATGTGATCTACAACAACTCTGAATACCATCCTTCACAGCTGCTGGAGGGGTGGCCATGGCAGAAACGGAATCAGCGCTTTCGTGTGGGAGATCATGTGAGCTACCGTACGCCACTTTTGCAAGGAGAGAAGTGTTCCGGATATCTATTGTTTTGTGCCATCGACCCTTTATTGCTCCCAATGGAAGAAAGTTTGTTTGTTCAGGGAGCTGAACTTATTTCATATCATATTCATTCAGGATACGAAGATTATTTTGAACAGGCAGAACACAGGGAGTTTAGCGGATTGCTGAGACGTTGTTTGAGCGGTAATTTATCTTACACAGATTTGGCGCAGGCTGCTCTCGACTTGGAGATTGAGCTGCTTCAATCACCATTTTGTCTCTTATTGACCGAAACAGCTGCGACTGGGGAAGAACGCCAAGGGGAGCTGCTCAGGCTAAAAGAAGAATATCTTGAACATCCCGGGCTCCGGGAAGTAAAGGGAATTCATGTGATCATAGATCAAGGACTTTTGTCTATATATCCGGGAGATCGTCAGCGTCCTGAACAATTTCGGGATCTAATCCAGGTTTGTTTTGACAACATGAAGTTTGATAAGGGATATTATCCGCGAGCTGCGATAAGCAGTTGTAAAGCGAAGCCGGAGGGGCTGAAGGAGGCTTTTGCCGAGGTAAAGGATTGTATGGGAATGCTTCAGGGCGGGGGAGTAAAAGGGAGTGTTGTGCATTACCGGCAGCTTGAGCTTAACCTGCTGCTCGGGCAAATCCCGGCAGAGGTTATGGAGAAATATTGTAATGGAAGTCTTAGAGGGTTGCTTAGCCGAGAACCGGAGTATGTCAGGGAAATGCTGCGGACGCTGGAAGTTTATCTAGAGAACGATGGTCATGTTAATGAAACGGCTAAGAAACTGTTTATTCATCGAAACACGGCTACCTACCGGATCGAGAAGCTTAGTGAGCTGCTGGACGTCGATTTTAAAAAAATAAATGATCTCATGAGGTTGAAGTTAGTATTCATGTTTCGGAGGATGCTCGGACGGGACTAAGGTCTGAGTTCTAAGGTCTAAGGTTTAAAGTCTAAGGTCTAAGTTCTAAGGTCTAAGTTTTGGATTGAAATGCAAACACGGAGGAGGGGTACCTCGTGAATACACATGAGATCGCCATGCATATTCAAACCCATCAGGCGCCTGCGGTGCTGGCAACGCTGATAGAGGTGGAGGGACACTCGTATCGTAAACCCGGAGCGGTGATGTTGTTTTTTGAAGGAGGTACGATTGGGAGCCTGAGTCCAGGTTGTCTGGAAAACGATCTGCAGCTGCGGACTTCTGAAATCTGGGAACGAGGGCTGCCCGAAATTGTGGAATACAACATGCTGTCTCCGGATGATCTGTCCTGGGGTGAGGTTGTCGGCTGTGGAGGCAAAATCAAAGTAGTGCTTGAACCCGTGCAGGGTCAGCTCTACAAGCTTTTAGTGCAGGCGAGTGACAGATTGGCTAGGGGAGAAAAGCTAATTCTGTTCCGCGAAGCAGTGGAGAAAGGTTTTGCCTATAAGCTGGAGCTGGATCCAGAAATTGTACTGCCGCAGAGCAAGAAACATCCGAAATTATCCCACTCGGCAAAAGAAAACCTAGCGGCAGGTCGCTTTATGGCCGCTCCAGCAGAATTGACAGCATTCCATACGTCTTTCGTATCTAAACCGCGGCTTGTGATTTTTGGCGGGGGACGTGATGTGGTTCCTATTGCGGAACTTGCTGACAGAGTTGGCTTTCGGGTAGCGGTTGCGGATTGGCGTGAAGGAAGCTTGCACAATAAGTTTCCTCGAGCTGAACAAGTAATTTGTTCCCCCATGGAGGTTGTTCAGCGATTGGGCGTAGCTCGGGAGGATTATGTATTGATTTGCAGTCATCAACTTGGGCGGGATAGACAGTTCCTGGAGAGTGTGATTCCGCTTGCTCCTCTATATATAGGGATTATCGGTTCGAAGGCGCGAATATCTCTTTTACTGGAAGGGTTTGAGGCTCCTGCATCTTTGCATGCACCTGTAGGGTTGCCGATTGGAGGAGAAGGTCCGGAGGAGATTGCGGTCAGTATTATAGCAGAAATTATTCAAATTAGAAGGGTGGGCTCACGAGAGCTGCCCAAAGGAGCGGATAGTATTGAAGGTAGCAGGAATATATTTGGCAGCGGGGCAGAGCAGGCGGATGGGCGTGTCCAAGGTTTCGCTGAAATTGTCGCAGGAGGTCTCCCTCGGGAGCGTCGCGCTTAGTGAATTGGATCGTTGCAATCTAGAACCGCTAATCGTGGTAGTGCGTGCGGATGACAACTTGGAATGGCTGCCACCCGCGATTGAGCCGCAAGGCTCCAGACGTACCGAAACTTGCTTAACCGCACATCTAGGATTGTCTTTTTCACTGCGCTGCGGCCTTAATGCGGTATTGCCTTTACAGCCCGATGCAGTAGTTGTGGCGCTTGCGGATCAGCCATTTATTACTACAGCATTAGTGAACCGTCTAATACAAACGTTTGAACAATCTCCGGAGATGGATTATGTCGCTAGCGTCAGTAATGGGTCGGCTATGCCCCCGGCTTTGTTCTCGAAGACGTTGTTTCCAGCACTACAGGGATTAGATGGAGATCGAGGAGCGGCGGGGATATTGCGTTCACCTGATTATAAGGGGATTGTTCTGGAATCTGAGTCTGCCCATTATTTCATGGACGCAGATACAAAAGAAGATTTTGGTGAGATTCAGGAGCAATGGATTCTGAGAAATGGAAAGTGAAGTAAAGAATAGTCTGGAAAGTAATCTGAAAAGTAATCTGAAACAGTGTTCCTTTTCCACCTTTGGTCATATAATATGACACGCAACTCACCTTACGAAAACCAATTAGTGCATTACACACAAAAAAAGTTCTGATTCTTATATTCCTATACAAACGTATGTTATATAAATTTACGCCAAGGCCACCTCTAAGTATAGTAGAAGTACATTAATGGTTGCAGCCATGATGAGAGATGATTTGGAGGAGGAGAATTATGAAAAAAAGGGGTCAGTTCATAACATCTTGTCTTGCATTAATGGTTCTAATGACGGTGGCTTTGGTGGGGTGTGGCAGCAATAATAATACTTCTACAAATGCAACGGAGGCACCAGCGACAACTACAGCGGCAACAGAGGCAACTGCAACAACAGAACCGGCTGCAAAGAAACCGACGGTTGCTTTTGTTTATATCGGACCTCCAGGGGATGGCGGCTACACGTACCAACATGATCAAGGACGGCTGTATATGGAGAAGGAGCTGGGGATTAAAGCTGACTTTGTAGAAAATGTCCCTGAAAGTGCTGACGCCGAACGAATCATCACAGAGCTTGCGCAATCACACGACATCGTGTTTACAACGAGCTTCGGATATATGGATTTTACATTAAATGTAGCGGGCAAATTTTCCAACGTGAAGTTCCTGCATGCTTCGGGTTACAAAACCGCAGAGAACATGGGGACCTACTTCGGGAAGAACTATCAGGCCAGCTATCTGAGCGGCATAGCGGCAGGAAAAATGACCAAAAACAATCAGCTGGGTTATGTGGGTGCTTTTCCGATCAGCGAAGTGATCTATAACTTGAATGCTTTTACCCTTGGAGCACAAAGTGTCAATCCTGATGTAAAGGTGAATGTGGTATGGACGAATACATGGTATGACCCGACGACTGAACGTCAAGCGGCAATCAGCTTGCTGGATAAGGGGGCGGATGTGCTTTTGGCCTATCAGGATTCACCTGCAACCCTGCAGGCTGCTGCTGAACGAGGGGCTTTTGCCGGGGGAAATGACTCGGACATGAGCAAATACGCTCCGGACAATTATTTGACGAACCCGGTATGGAATTGGGGGCCGTATTACGTAAAAGCTGTGCAGGCAGTTATGGATGGAACCTGGAAGAGCGAGCAATATTCCGGTGATATGGCTGACGGTATGGTGGAGCTGGCTCCTTTCGGGAACAAGATCCCAGATGATGTGAAAAAGCTTGTCGAAGACGCCAAAGCCAAAATTATCAGTGGTGAGCTTGAGGTTTTCACAGGTCCGATCTCAGATAATCAAGGGAATGTGAAGGTTCAGGAGGGTCAGAAGCTGACCTTGGAGGAAGTGCTGGGCATGAACTGGCTCGTAAAAGGTGTGGAAGGAACTATCCCGCAATAATGTTTAAAAATAGGGAATAAGATGTGCACATTCTATGGGTGGGGCGGGTTCCGTTAAGCGGAAACTTCCCCACCCGTACTACAACTTGAAGGAAGGAGGGGTTCAGGCCATGCGGGGAACTTCAGTTGAAATGCGGGGGATTGTGAAAAAATTCGGCTCGGTAACCGCCAGTGATCAAGTCGACTTTTCGGCAAATGCGGGTGAGATTCATGCGTTGCTTGGGGAGAATGGGGCCGGGAAGAGCACGGTGATGAGCATGCTGTCAGGGGTGTACAGAGCAGATGAAGGAGAAATCTTCATTCATGGGAAAGGTGCTCAGATCCGTTCTCCTAAAGATGCTGCGCAGCTGGGTGTAGGTATGGTGTTTCAGAACTTTAGGCTGGTGCAAAGCCTCACAGCAGCAGAAAATATCGTGCTTGGCGAAAAGTCGTCTTTCTGGCGCGGCCGTAAGTGGATGAAGAACAAACGCGAGGAGATAGAGGCATTAGCAGAACGGTTTGGACTGAATTTCCCGGTGGATCGCCCGATCTGGCAGTTGTCCGTGGGTGAGCAGCAGCGTGTTGAAATCGTTAAGACGCTGTATCGCGGGGCTGACATTATTATTCTGGATGAACCAACCTCTGTATTGACCCCGGGAGAGGTGGAACAGCTATTTGAAACGCTGCGGGTCATGAAGCAGGCAGGAAAAACGGTCATTATGACTACTCATAAAATGAAAGAGGTTATGGCGTCCTCCGATCGGATTTCCGTCATGCGCAAAGGGAAAATGATCGCCACACTGACCACGGCAGATACAGATGAACTGGAGCTGGCTCGTCTGATGGTGGGCAAGGAAGTAACCATCACTCGTCAAGAACGGGAAGCCACTGAAGGGGATTCTTTATTAGAAGTGAAAGATGTGGACGTATATGCCGATCACGGGCGAAAAGCACTGGATCACTTCTCACTGAACGTATGTAAAGGGGAGATTGTAGGCGTAGCTGGGGTAGCTGGTAACGGGCAAAAGGAACTGGCTGAAGTGTTAACAGGTCTTAGAGGCTGGAAAAGTGGTGAAATCACGTTTGATGGAAAAACGGTGAAATCGGCTTCGGTTAGAGGGGCAATTGATTCAGGAATCTCCCACGTGCCGGAGAACCGGATGAAGAGCGGTTTAGCTGGACGCCTCGGATCGGTGGATAATCTTTTGTTTAAGTCTTACCGCTCAGAGGAGCACTCCAAATTTGGTTTCTTGAAGTCCGCGAAGAACCGTTTGTGGTCACAGGAGCTGGTCCAGCGCTTTAACGTCAAGACACCTGAGCTGGAGACGCCAGTACAACAGTTGTCAGGTGGTAATCAGCAGAAGCTGCTCTTTGCACGTGAAATCAGTCATCGGCCTAAGCTGATGGTCGCCGTTCATCCGACACAAGGGCTGGATGTAGGTGCCATGGCTGGTGTTCACGATCTTCTTATGGAGTTGCGTGGTTCAGGTAGTGGCGTGTTGATAATTTCGGAGGATTTAGATGAATTGCTTCAGTTGTCCGACCGGATTCTAGTGATCTATAACGGCTCAATTATTGGTGAGAGTACACATGAGGAAGCGAATCGAGAGAGCATCGGACTACTAATGGCTGGTATTCATAATAGAGAGGAGAGCGCCGTATGAGCCCGGAGAATGGAAGAAATACCGCAGCAGCTGTACTGGAACCCCTCCCCTCTCACTCCGGAAAACGATTCTCTCTACGTTTCGAATACGATGCCAGCCGCATCCGTTCTCCTTGGTGGACACCTATTGTATCTATAATTTTAGCGCTATTGTTGTGTGCCCTATTTATTGCGGCGAATGGCATGAATCCGGTGCTGGTCTATGAAAAAATGTTCCGTGGCGCATTTGGCACTGCGTATGGGCTCACGGAAACGATGGTTAAAGCGATCCCGCTACTCCTATGTGGGCTTGGGATTGCTGTGGCTTACCGCATTTCGGTATGGAATATTGGAGCAGAAGGCCAGTTAACTGTTGGGGCTATGGCGGCCACAGCGGTCACGATTTATTTTCCTGACTTACCTTCATTCTGGTCCCTGAGCTTAATGCTGCTGTTCGGGATTGCCGCGGGTGCGCTTTGGGGACTGCTGACTGCTATTCCGCGGACGCATTTTGGAGTGAATGAGCTAATCACTTCATTAATGCTGAATTATGTTGCCCTATTGGCGCTCGATTACGTGGTATTCGGACCCTGGAAAGATCCTAAAGGATTTAATTTCCCGGGATCCCCTATGTTTACTGCGGCTCAGTCGCTGCCTGTTCTCGGAAGTACAAGATTGCATATTGGATTGTTATTTGGACTTATCGCCGTTGTGATTTATTACTTAATGATTCGTTTTACCAAGTGGGGTTACGAGCTCCGTCTGATCGGGGCCAATCCTGTTGCAGCCAGATACGCGGGGGTTCCTATCAAGCGCCATATTATTATCGTCATGCTGATCAGTGGGGGGCTCGCCGGGATCGCTGGCATGGCGGAGGTCTCCGGTGTTACACACAAGCTGATGCAGGGCATTTCACCGGGTTATGGATACACCGCCATTATTGTGGCTTGGTTGGCCAAATTGAATCCACTCGGTCTAATCGTTACTTCTATTTTATTCGGTGGCTTAATTGTTGGTGGATATAGTGTTCAAACCATCGGGCTGCCCTCATCGATATCAGAAATGCTGCAGGGCTCCATCCTGTTTTTCTTGATTGCTGGCGATATGATCTATCGTTTCCGCATTCGCCGTAGCCGGGTTCAGCTGAAAGGGGGGAGATAGGCGATGGATTTTACAACACAGCTACTTATTGCCGCTATTTCCGCAGGGACCCCGCTGCTGCTGGCTACGCTGGGAGGCATTCTAAATGAACGAGCCGGCATTATACAGCTTGGGGCTGAAGGTCTGATGCTGATGGGAGCGGTCACCACTTGTATCGTGTATATTCGCTCCGGAAACCTGTTGCTGGCTCTGCTGGCTACCGTAGCTGTAACGGCTGTGCTTGGTTTGCTGCATTCTTTTCTCTGTGTGACCTTGCGGGCGAATCAAACGATGTCCGGTCTTGCGATGACCTTGTTCGGCAGTGGGTTGAGCGCTTATCTTGGTAAACCAATCAGCGGCATTCCTTTGCCGGGAACCTCCCCTAAGCTGCATCTGGCTTGGCTGGAAAATGTACCGTTCATCGGAAAAATATTCGGCAACATGGACTACCTAACCTGGTTCAGCCTGCTGCTAGTGCTTGCTCTGCATCTGCTAATTCACCGCACTTCATGGGGCCTGCATTTGCGGGCAGTCGGAGACAGTCCGGCTACCGCAGATGTGATGGGGATCCGTGTGCAGCTTATCCGCTACAGCTATGTGATCACCGGTGCTGCTCTCATCGGCCTGGCCGGAGCGGATATGGTATTGGCTTATGCGCCAACCTGGAATGAAGGGCTGACAGCCGGTCGAGGCTGGATTGCGGTAGGGCTAGTGATTTTTGCCAGATGGAATCCGCTGCGCGCCTTGTTCTGCGCTTACTTTTTTGGGGCATTGGATTCACTTGGCTTCCGCATTCAATTGCTGGGCAGTGCAGTTCCGCCCTATTTTCTCAAAATGATTCCGTACCTTGTGACCATTCTGGTCCTGATGTACCTGGGGTACCGCAATCGCAACAAACCATCCGGTACACCGGAGGCGCTCGGAGTTCCTTATATTCGGGAACAAAGGTTTTAAGGCAGGCTATACGAGAAGGGAAGCGGCAATCTGGTACTCAAAAAGGGAGGCGGAGTGTATGGGAGTTATACGGGAAGAGGATGGAAGGCTACCTGAAGTAATTCAACCCCACAGCCTGCACGAAGCTTGGGAGAGAAAAACGGCGTTTGGAGACAGTTCCCGATATGTCGCAGGAGGAACATTGCTGAGAACAGGGTGGGAAAATGGAACGGATCATATGCCCAAACAGCTGATTGATCTTCGGCAAATCACAAATCTCGGCGACATTACCTTAACGGAATTTCACTTATCTCTGGGCGCTCTTGTTCCACTCTCCCAGTGCCGCAGTAATGAGCATTTGCAGGCCGTGGCTCCTGCGCTGCAAGAGGCTGCACGTTGCATAGCGGCTCCGTCGGTGCGTAATCTTGCCACGCTCGGGGGCAATATCGCTTCTGGCTTCGGAGATATTCTACCTGCGTTACTGGTCTATGACGCGGAGTTAATCTCCTTTGACGGCAAATTTATGACGGCACTACCTTTGATAGAGTGGCTAAACAATTACTGGAGCGGGATAAAACCTGCGGCAGATCTTGTGGCTGAGATTCGCATCTCACCTACTCGCTTAGAGAGTCCGTTAACGGATAGGCTAGAAATTTTCCGTAAGGTTGGCCGCCGGGAAGTGTTCACCCCTTCACTTGTAACAGTAGCAATCTCAGCATCAATCGATGAGGAACTCCGTTTCCGTGAGGTGCGTATCGCCGCAGGTGGGGGCTCTGGGCGGCCGCAGCGACTAAGTAGAGCTGAAGTTATGCTTGAAGGTGTGAGGTATACAGAGGAGCTGTTGGCTTCTTTATATGAAGAGGTTGAGAACAGCTTTGAGACGTATAGTGATCCCTTTGCAACAGAACTTTACAAGAAAAAGACTGCTGGGAATTTGGTTGTATCTGAGCTGTGGAAGGCTATGAATATACGGAGTTAAGAGGTGAATAACCCGACGAAAGGAGAGAGGGAAAATGCTGCTGAATAAGGAATCCAGCGGTAGCCGCTGGCGTACACGACCCGATGGAGAGGGCAAGGTATCCGGTAAGCTGCAGTATTTGACCGACATGAGGGCAGAAGGAATGTTGATCGGCCGCGTGCTCCGCAGTGAGCAGGCACATGCTCGTATTTTGTCCATACGCATTGAGAAGGCCGTTGAAGTCCCTGGTGTACACGCTGTAATTACTCATGAGGATGTGCCCGGACTTAACGGCTTTGGCATAGCTTTGCCGCATCAACCGGTATTTTGCAGTGACCGTGTGCGTTACACTGGCGATGCGATTGCGGCAGTCGCGGCAGAGACGGACGAAATTGCGGAATATGCCTTATCTCTTATCGAAGTGGATTATGAGCTTCTACCCTTACTTGAGAATCCGGAAGAGGCGATGAAAAAGGACGCAATTCTGCTGCATGCCGAGGGAAACGTGCTTCATCATACGGAATATC
This sequence comes from Paenibacillus sp. FSL H7-0918, assembly GCF_038007025.1. Lineage (NCBI taxonomy): Bacteria > Bacillati > Bacillota > Bacilli > Caryophanales > Paenibacillaceae > Paenibacillus > Paenibacillus sp. FSL H7-0918. The sequence goes on along the minus strand of NZ_JBBOWJ010000002.1, from coordinate 556,363 downwards.
GGAAAGGGGAGCCGGAAGCGGTATTTACGGATTGCTGTCATGTGGTAGAGGAGACTTATTATACACCACGCCAAATGCACACCTATATGGAGACTGAAGGTGGACTGTTTATCCCAGAGGATAACGGACGGCTTACCGTATATTCAGCTACACAACATGGGTTGATGGATCGCCTGCAGCTATCCAGAATTCTGGCTATTCCTCAAGAAGATATTCGCGTCATCTCGAGTCCTATCGGCGGGTCCTTTGGAGGAAAAGACGAGCTGAATGTACAGCCATATGGAGCGCTGCTCGCCTTGCGGACACTCCGTCCGGTAAGACTGCATAATTCGAGAGCTGAATCGGTACGTGCAGGACTAAAACGCCATCCCATGAAAATCACCATGAAAACTGGCTGCGACCCCGAAGGAATCATCAGGGCACATCAGGTCAGAATTATTTCGGATACGGGAGCTTACGCAACACTGGGGGCGGAGGTGCTCAACTTCGCGACAGAACATGTGATGGGCCCCTATATCATCGATCATGTGGATGTGAAGGGTTTTGCTGTATATACCAATAACGGTGTATCTGGTGAATTTCGCGGTTTTGGCGGCAATCAGGCGATTTTTGCTTTGGAGGGACAAATCGATCGGTTGGCTGAGCGATTGCAGATCGATCCGTGGGAAATGCGCCGCCGCAATTTGCGTAAATATGGAGATCTGGGGCCGCTGGGTCAGGAAATTGCTCAGACCGATGGTGCCTTTCAGGTGTGGGAAGCGCTGGCGGGTTCGCCTCTTATGACTGAGGCCGCATCTACAGACAGTGATTCAGGTGTGGTGGAACCTTGGATCGTAACTGGAACGGGTGCTGCTATAGCTATGCATGGTGCAGGACTTGGCTATGGTATTCCCGATCCGGCGGGTGGCAGGCTCTCTTTGACGCTAGAGGGCAAAATTGAGGCGGTGTTTGGTTACGAGGAGTTTGGTCAGGGGTTAATCGCAACAATGGAACAAATGCTGATTGAACAGTTTGGCTTGGCGGCAGAGGATCTAAGCATCGTCATTGGCGATACGGATGTTGTGCCCGATAGCGGATCTAGTACGGCTTCCCGATCAACCAGCATGATGTGGATGGCCTTAAAACGGCTGCGTCCAGACTTCACCGCTCGAGTGCTGCAGGCAGCTGCGATGATAAAGCCAGAGCTGGATAACTATGAAATGAAGCTCGGCCCTGGCGGCATTTGGCTAAAAGACGGCGGTCTGCTTCTGACTTACAAGGACTTGGCACAGCATATTTCAGAACCCATTGTCTGTAATACAAAGTTTACTTATCCAACCACACCCTTTAAAAGAGTGGGGGCACATTTCCTATACACCTATTCTGCAATCGCAGTCCGCGTGGAAGTTAATCTGCTTACTGGACGTGTTCGTGTACTGGATCAATATCATGCGGTAGCGGCGGGACCGGTGGCTAATCCGCAAGGTTATCTTGGACAGATCGAAGGTGGCAGCAGTATGGCGGTCGGTTTCACCTTGTCAGAGGATGCTGTGATGTCTGGCGGCAGCTATGTCACCAAAAATTTAGACACCTATTTGGTGCCGACCATTGCCGATATGAATGGCAGCATTCAGGTGCAGCCGATAGAGGATTTGCCGGATCATGACACGTACGGTCCTCGCGGCATTGGAGAGGTGGGTTCCGTCAATTTAGCTCCGGCAGTCGTGTCGGCCATATTTCAGGCTGTAGGGAAGCGGATAACCAAGCTGCCCATTGATCCCGAATGGCTGCAGTCTACACCGTTTATTCCACAAAAGGTGGTGAACATCCATGTCGAGCCATAATTCAGATGCGAATCTAGATGAAGATAACCTTGCCCCCTTATCGTCTGAGGAAGCTTTTGCAGAAGAAAGGTTCACCTTTAATTGCAATCTCAATGGTAAAGCGATATCCTCGGAGCTTCCACCCTCCCGCCGGCTTTTAAAGGTCATTCGTGAAGATTTGGAGCTGACCGGCACAAAACGTTCTTGTGAGATTGGCCGCTGCGGGGCATGTATGGTGCTGGTGGATGGACGTCCAGTGAATTCATGTCTGGTCATGGCCTATCAATGCTCAGGTGCGGAAATTACAACGATTGAGGGTCTTAGTGAAGTAGGCCTGCATCCCGTTCAGCGGGCTTTTTTAGAAGAGGGGGGGTTCCAATGCGGTTATTGCACACCAGGGATGGTTATCTCGGTGGTTGCTCTGCTGGAAGAGAACCCGCATCCTACTCAGGCTGAAGTGGAAGAAGCTTTATCGGGTAACATTTGTCGCTGTACGGGGTACGGTGGCATTTTACGAGCTGTTAACAAAGCTATTGGAGGTTGAGTGGATGGTCGTTTCTGAAGGCAGGTTTACGATGGAAGAGATAAATGCCATGAGTATAACGGATTTTGTGAAGCATCTAGGCGGCATTTTTGAACATTCACCGTGGGTAGCAGAGGAGGCTTATAAGCAGATTCCGTTCCATTCTTTAGAGCATTTGCATAGCACCATGATGCAGACCGTACTGAGTGCTGACCGGAGCCGAATGGAGGGACTATTAAAAGCTCACCCGGATTTGGCGACTAGGCTTCAAGTTACGGCTTTGTCTGCCTCAGAGCAGCAGGGAGCTGGACTGGATCGGTTAACAACGAAAGAGTTCAATCTATTAAATGATCTGAATCGAAAGTATACGGACAAATTTCATTTTCCTTTTATTCTAGCTGTTCGTGGCAAAAACAAAGATGACATTATCAGCGCCATTGGAGTGCGAGTAGAGCGTTCCCCTCAGGAGGAATGGGTTCAAGCCTTTTCTGAAGTCGGTACAATTACGAGATTTCGCCTAAGTGATTTAATTATTTAATTATTTAATTATTTAATTATTCATTCATTCATCATAAACGGGGAGGGTGTCAGCCATGCTGGAACCAATTAACGGACGTACAATGTTTTATGGAAAAAGTGATGTGCTAACTTATCGTACCTATGCTAAACCGCTGGCCGTTACCCCCGTTCCCGAATCTTCCTTCACGGGCTGCGACAACATTATATTCGCACATAATATTACATTCGCAGTCACGGGCGAAGCGTTTCTTCCTTCTTTTTCAGAGGGGGATAATTCCATGGTTGTTGCTACCGATTCTATGAAAAATTTCATCCTGCGCAATACCGCGGACTACACTGGAAGCACAACGGAGGGGCTACTGCAGCTTCTAAGCAGCCGTTTTCTCTATAAATACGATCATGTCACCGCAGTTTCAGTTTCCGCAGACCGGTTACCTTTTGAACAGGTGATGGTGCCCGGGGTTGAGGGGCTTAAACAGAGTCATTTAGTACTGCGTCACTCCAATAATGAATCTTATTCGGCTTCGTTAACTATAAAACGTGGAGAGAATGGGACTGAGGTTATCGCTCATGAATGCCGATTGAAGGATTTACAGCTGATAAAAGTGAGTGGAAGCTCGTTTTATGGATTCGTCCGTGATGAGTATACAACATTGCCGGAGAGCTTTGACCGTCCGCTTTATATTTTTCTGAATATTAACTGGACCTACAGTGATGTTCAGCATGCTCTGGATGGAGATCTAGGCCAATATGTGGCATCGGAGCAGGTTCGCGATATCGCCCATAGCGCTTTTCATGAGCTGAACAGTCCATCAATCCAATCGTTGATTTATCAAATTGGGCTGCGCGTATTGTCCCGTTTTCCACAGCTGGCTACCGTTTCATTTGAGTCCAATAACCGGACTTGGGAAACCATTGTTGAGCCTGAAGAAACTAAAGGTGGAGTCTTCACCGAACCTCGTCCACCCTATGGTTTTCAGGGCTTTTCTGTCAGCCGTGCAGATCTGGCCGGAGAGACAGCGTAATGAGCGGGCGTCTTACCACCCATGTGTTGGATCTGTCGCGGGGGATTCCTGCTACAGGTCTGACGCTTCAGCTCTGGAAGCTTACGGATGGGATGAGCAAGCTTCTGTGTGAAGAAGTCACGAACAGTGACGGGAGGCTGGATGCTCCGCTGCTGGAGGGAAACGAAATGGAGTCTGGATGTTACGAGCTGCTGTTTATGGTTGGCGATTACTACCGTAGAGCGGATGCCAAAGCGTCAGCAGACACTCAACGTGAGATGCCTTTTTTTCTAGAACAGATACCTATTCGCTTTCATATAGAGAGCTCCATGCAACACTACCATGTACCTTTGCTAGTAGCACCTGGTGGATATAGTACGTATCGGGGAAGTTAAGAGAAAGTTGACGACCGGAGGAGGTGGCAGCTCATGAAGGAATCCTATGAACTTGTGATTAAGAACGGGAATGTAGTGCTGCCCGATCAGGTACTCAAGCTGGATATTGCAGTATCAGAGGGTAAGATTGTCGCACTTGGAGAGGAACTTTCGCTTGCGCCGCTAACCAAAGTCATCGACGCAGAGGGGTTCTATGTGCTCCCCGGTATGATTGATATGCATGTCCACTTTAATGAACCAACATTTGGACATTGGGAAGGCTTTCGCAGCGGTTCTGCGGCGTTGGCAGCTGGCGGCTGCACAACCTATGCAGATATGCCGCTTAACGGTAATCCACCTACTGTGAACGAGGCTGGGCTTCGTCAAAAGGTAGATGCTGCGGCTGGAAACTCTGCCGTTGATTATGTGCTGTGGGGTGGGCTCGTTCCCGGCAATCTGGATGATTTAGAAGTTTTGGCAGCCGCTGGCGTCACTGGGTTTAAAGCCTTTCTCTCCAATCCTGGAGGGGAGGGCGAAGGCAGATTCCGTGAAGTGGATGAGGATACACTCTATCAAGGGATGCAGCGAATCGCTTCTCTGGGCGGGATTCTGGCGCTGCATGCAGAAAGTGAGGCTATCACGGCGGTGTTGACCGCAGATGCAGTGCGAAATGGCAGAACCAGCGCAAGTGATTTTGCGGCTTGCCGCCCTGCTGAAGCAGAGCTGGAGGCAGTGTCCAGGGCGCTGCTGTACAGTGAACGTACGGGCTGCCGGTTGCATTTTGTTCATATCAGCACGGCCGCCGCCATTGAGAAAATCTATGAAGCTAAGCTTCGAGGTCTGGATGTTTCGGCCGAAACCTGTCCACATTATCTGGTCCTCACTGAAAATGATATGAAGGCTTTAGGCCCTGTGGCGAAGTGTGCGCCTCCGCTGCGAAGTGCGGTGGAGCAGGAGAAGTTATGGGAGATGCTGGCCCAAGGCAAAATCGATCTGATTGCTTCGGATCATTCCCCCTGTCCAACGGAATTGAAGGTGAAGCCGGACTTGTCTTTTTTTGCAGCTTGGGGTGGGATCTCGGGTGCGCAGAGCAGTCTGGAGCTTATGTTCCATGAAGGCGTGAATGTGCGGGGTTTGGATGTTACATTAATTTCCAGTCTGCTTGCAGGGCAACCCGCAAAACGTTTTGGAATAGAGCATCGCAAAGGCGCTATAGCTCTAGGTCTAGATGCCGATTTAGTTCTGCTGAATCCAAATACAACCTATACGCTGACTGCGGAGGATTTATTGTATCGCCACAAGCACAGCCCCTACATCGGAAGAACTTTATCCTGCAAAGTAGTTGCTACGATCTGTCGCGGGAATGTGATCTATACCTCTGAAGAAGGAGTGATCAGTGAGGGAGGTGGACAGTGGCTGCGAATTAGGAAGGAGCAGTACAGCCTATGAATGATTCCAGAGTTCAAGCGTCGACTCAGAAACTGCTGGAGCTGCTGGAGGAGCTGGCGGCATTCAGCACACCTGGGCCAGGAGTTACTAGACTGCTATATACGGAGGAATGGAGCCGGGCGCAGATTTTTTTGCAGGAAAAAATGGCTGGGCTCGGCTTAGAAGTTTCCATAGACAAGGTTGGCAATGTATATGGACGATTGAGTGGATGCAATCCGCAGCAAAAGGTTATTTTAACCGGATCGCATATCGATACTGTAGTCAATGGCGGAAAATATGATGGTGCCTATGGGATCGCTGCGGCTATGATTGCGCTTCAAGATTTGCAGAGGAACTTTGGCCAGCCGCAGCGGACGCTTGAGGTCGTATCTTTTTGTGAAGAAGAAGGGAGCCGATTTCCGCTTGCTTATTGGGGTTCGGGCCATGTCACGGAAAGGTATGACGGAAGCGAGGCTGAGACCTGTATGGATGCAGAGGGAGTGACATTACAGGCAGCAATGACGGAATCCAGCTTTTTGCAAGGTGTAACAGATGAGAATGGAGTCAGAAATGATATTGGTGCTTTTGTAGAACTGCACATCGAGCAGGGGATTATTCTGGAGAAAACGGACACTCAGATAGGCGTAGTTCAGGGGATTGTTGGACAGAGACGATATGTGGTCAAGGTCAGTGGTATTGCTAATCATGCGGGCACGACACCGATGTTTATGCGGCAGGATGCACTGGCTAGTGCGGTTGAAATGCTGTACGTGCTTGAAAGTTCTGCTAAAACGGCTGGTGAACCTCTTGTAGCAACCTCGGGTAAGCTTGAGGTGTATCCGAATACGCCAAATGTGATCCCGGGTGAGGTTCTTTTTACACTAGATATCCGCCATAGTGAAGAGGACGAACTGGAACGTTTCTGTGAGAAGCTTCTTGCGGAATGTAATGAAATTGCTGTTAAACGTGGGGTGATTCTTGAGGTTACATCCGTGCTCCACACAGTCCCTGCACCTATGGATACGAAGCTATCTGCAATGCTGGAAAATATCTGTCGCCAAGAGGGGAAGACGTACCGCATGATGGTAAGTGGAGCGGGACATGACGCCCAGCTGTTTGCGCCGCGTTGCCCTACTGCGATGATATTTGTGCCAAGCCGAGCTGGCATCAGCCATTCTCCGGAAGAGTATACTTCCCCTGAGCAGCTCGTTGCTGGGCTTGAGGTTCTGACTGCGATGTTATATGAGTTAGCTTATTAAAAAGAGTTCGCCGAACTTTTAAGGGAGGATCATCATGAAGCGTTACGAAGATTTGTCGCCGTCCCAACGCTGTATTATGACTCCGGGTCCGGTCGAGGTAGATCCGCGTGTACTGCGGGCGATGTCTTTTCCGGTGCTGGGTCAGTTTGATCCAGAGTTCACCTCTATTATGAATGAAACGATGGAAATGCTGCGGGAGTTGTTTGCTACTTCTAATTCATGGGCTTACCCTATCGATGGTACCTCCCGTTCTGGAATTGAAGCCGTGATGGTTAGTTTGATCCTGCCGGGTGAGCGTGTGCTGATTCCGATCTTTGGCCGCTTCGGACATCTATTGCATGAGATTGCTGAAAGATGTGGCGCTGAGGTGTTCGTGTTGGAAAAGCCATGGGGGAGTGTGTTTGAGCCGGATGAAGTGATAGCAGCTATGGAGACTTTTAAGCCACATGTGGTGGCAATGGTTCACGGGGAGACCTCTACAGGACGTGTGCAGCCACTCGCGGAAATTGGTAGAGCTTGCCGCCGGATGGATACTTTATTCATAGTCGATGCAGTTGCAACCATTGGGGGCATTCCTGTCGAGACAGATGCTTGGATGTTGGATGCCGTCGTTGGCGGTACACAGAAATGCCTGTCCATCCCTTCCGGAATGGCACCGATAACGTATAATGATCGTGCTGAAGCTAAGCTCATGACCCGAAAACGAGTAGAACGAGGGATTAGAACAAGTGATGTCCAGCCAGGTGACTTATCTTTTGTCCGCAGCAATTATTTCGATCTCGGCATGCTTCAGGATTACTGGAGTCCACAACGTCTCAATCATCATACAGAGATGACCTCAATGCTTTATGCACTGCGGGAGGGCTTGCGGCTTACCCTTGAAGAAGGGCTGGATGCCCGATTCGCCAGACATATCCTCCATGAAAAAGCACTTGTAGCTGGATTAACAGCTATGGGTTTAGAACTATACGGGGATCCTTCCTGCAAGCTTACTGTTGTTACCTGTGTGCTCATCCCTGAGGGGATAGATGGGGAAGCTGTACGTTCGCTGCTGCTGGGGCGGTTCGGAATTGAAATTGCCAGTTCTTTTGGACCGTTAAAGGGAAGGATCTGGCGCATCGGTACGATGGGTTTTAGCTGTCGTGAGAATAACGTGTTGCGGCTGCTTGGAGCGCTGGAAGCCGCATTACAGCGTCATGGATTTAAGGGGCCTTGCGGGTTTGGGGTTCAGGCAGCACTTGACGTATATGAGGCAAAAGTAAGATAATCGTTGGAATAGAGCGGATGGCGGGAGAGTAAAAACAGGGGCATGTCCGGATGGTTCGGACAATCTTTGGGAATAAGTAAACGGCTATCATCTACAGGGATGATTGAGCCGTTTTTTCTTACAAATACAGACCTGCGCAACTATATTATCCTAGGCTTAATAGTTAGGCAATCCTCTATGATTACGGATCTATTCACTACATCAAGACAACACTTGGATACTAACGGGGGAGAGATGAAGATGACAACTTTTACAAGAAAGCCTTTAGCGGATTGTGTACCTGAGCTTGTGGCTACGGCAAGAGGCGATAAACCGGCAACACTGGTAATTACAGGTGGAAAGCTGGTCAACGTATGCTCTGGTGAAATTCTAGAAGGAATGTCTGTTGGTGTTCAAGGTGGACGAATTGCTTATGTTGGTAAAGATGTGACACATATGATTGGCGAAGGAACGCAAGTTATTGATGCGAACGGCAAGTATATAGCTCCGGGATTGCTCGATGGCCACTGCCATATTGAGAGCACCCAGCTAACCGTTACTGAATTTTCCCGCGCTGTTCTGCCGCTTGGCACAACAGGTGGTTTCTTTGATGCACATGAGATTGCTAATGTATTCGGGCTGAAGGGTATTCAATTGATGCTGGATGAGATGCGGGGGACGCCGTTAGCTGCTTACATGCAGGTGGCTTCTTGTGTGCCTGCGGCAGGTGCGGAATTCGAGACAACGGGTGCCTCAATTGGTCCTGAAGAAGTTGCCGAAGCTTTTACTTGGGGCAAAGATGTGATTGCTCTGGGCGAAGTGATGAATTTCCCTGGCGTTGTTTACGGCGATGAGAAAATGCTTGGAGAGATTCAAGCTACGCTGCGGGCAGGCAGATTTGTAGATGGTCATTTCACATGGCCTTCCAGCGACTGGAGACTGCCCGTGTATGCTGCGGCAGGTGTGACTGGCGATCATGAGTGTGTGACAGCAGACGATGTGATTGAGCGCGTTAGACTGGGGATGTATGCCAAAATGCGCCGGGGCTCGGCTTGGCATGATGTTGCCAAGACCATCACCGCTCATACAGAGCGTGGACTTGACCCGCGTCGCATGATGCTGGTAACTGACGACCGCAGCTCGGAATCGTTACGGGACGAAGGTCATATGGATTTCGTTGTTCGCCATGCGATTGCTCAAGGCGTGAAGCCAGTAACAGCCTTCCAAATGGCAACTATTAATACAGCAGAGCGTTTTGGGTTGTCTCAGGATATCGGATCTATTACTCCAGGTTCTTTTGCGGATATTATTCTGCTGGACGGGAATTTGGCCGATGTTCGTGTGGTACTTACGATTGCTGCTGGTGTAGTCGTTGCCGAAAACGGTGTGATGACGGCAGAGCTTGCTAAATTCACATATCCAGAGGAAGTTTTGGCTTCGGTTCATTTGCCGCAGCGTCCTACCGCCGAAGATTTTATTATCGCGGCTCCAATTGAAACAGGGGAACTTACTACAAGAGTTATTAAAGTAAGAGAAAATCATGTGGAGACCATTGAACGTATGGTTTCGGTACCTGTAGTAGCAGGGCAGCTGGATGTAAATGCTGTAGAGGGTCTATGTAAAATCGCTGTGCTCGAACGGCATAAAGGAACAGGAAATAAATCAGTGGCTGTTGTGGAAGGCATCGGTTTTAAAGAACCGGCTGCTATCGCAATGACTGTTGCTCATGATAGTCATAATGTACTCGTCATCGGCAATGATAATGAGCTAATGGCCAAAGCTGCGAACGCGGTGGCGGACGCTCAGGGTGGGGTCGCCGTAATTACATCTAGTGGAGAAACGTTATTCCCGTTGGCCATTGCAGGCCTAATGTCTACAGAGCCATTTGAAATTGCTGCTGAGAAATCAGCTGCGATCAGCAAAGCGTTGTATGATGCCGGCTGTACTTTGAATTACGCGTTTATGACTTTATCGCTGCTTGCTTTGGCGGTTATCCCAACGTTACGTATCACAGATAAAGGACTCGTGCGGATTTCACCCGAGGGAATACAGTTAGTGCCATTGTTTGTTTAAGTAAATTAACTGAAGTATAATCCTAATGCAAAAAACTGTTCTGAGGTCATAATGACCCTTCAGAACAGTTTTTTTTGTTTAAATATAAGAAAGCAAAAGCTTCACATGATGCGTAATCTTTATACATCCTTTTGTAATGAACAATAATATTAAACAGATTTTTAGAGAATGAAACATTTTTCTGAGCGAAATCCTAAAAAAATATAAATAAAGCATAGTCAGGTGACGATAATAATGTTAAATTAGATAAAATTAAAGTGAATTAATGGAGTTAATTTTACATTAATGGCATATAAAGAATTATAGATAATGGCAGGTTTCGAATAACCCAACTAAGAGGGACGAGGTGCATGGAGAGATGATCAGACTAGAAACGCAAGATATTTTGAATATTAGCATGAAGCAAATTGCTACTATTTTTAAGATGAAGCCGCTTGAACTGAGATTTGTCACCGATTTTCAGGGTGAGAAATATCTCTTAACTAATGATAAGTTACACCTCAACAACCAGCAATATTGGGCAAAGGTTATGGAATGTGTCTTTGATGATCATGTTAGACCTGTGTTAATGTGTGAGGTATTATATTTCCTTCGTAATGAATTTCTGGAAAGTGACATTAAGTTATGTTTTTCTTATGATTACGCAGAGGATGGGAATGGCGCAGCTACAGCTACGGCTGAAGTATCCTTTAATGACTCAGCAGATTTACAGCCGAGTGAGATTGCCGAGCTGATTGATTTTGCGTTGACCTTGCAGGACAAGCAGTGGTTCCATGAACTGACTACGAAATATAAGCAGCTTACAGCATAAGTATCCTTTCGATTCTTCATGCTTAACAATTGATATAGCTAACCGTCTTGTCTGCAACAGAAATGATCTGTGGACAAGACGGTTTTTTTGATTTACCATCCTTGGGCGTTTTTTTCTACATGTTCAGCCAAAAAATCAAGCCAATCCTCATGGTCATTCAAACAGGGGATTGCCATAAATTCCTCTGCTTGTCCTCCACCAGCCTCGAATTGTTCTCGTCCTTCTATGGCTAGCTCATGCAGCGTTTCCAGACAATCGGTCACAAGACCCGGTGAAAAAATCAGAGGCTTACGTATTCCTCGTCCGGCAAGCTCTCCCAGAACATCCGCAGTAGAGGGTCCTACCCATTCTTCTCGTCCGAAACGTGATTGAAAACTAAGCTGCCAGCGTTCGGGCTCCCAATTCATAGCAGAAGCAAGAAGATGCGCGGTTTCCATACATTGCTGCGGGTAGGGATCGCCGGTATCCGCATACCGTTTGGGAATCCCATGGAAGGTCAGTACAAAATAATCAGGTTCTTTGCTCAGAATCTCCATTTGACGCAGTAGGTGTGACTTCAAGGCTGAAATATAACCGGGCTCATTATAGTAGGCATCAATAAATCTTAGAGCCGGAATCAGACGTTTAGTTACAGGTCCAGTGGAGCTTTGGCGACCTAAGGCTGCAAAGCTGGCCTGATCGAATACGGACGCGGTAGTCGTGGACGAATATTGCGGAAACAGCGGCACAATGATAATTCGGGTAACTCCGGCGGTGTCGAATTTCGCCATCGCTTGCTCCATGCTGGGTTCGCTATAAGCCAATCCAAGCTCTACCTGATACCGTGGACCCAGCAGTTCTTGTAATCCAGATTGCTGAGCTAAAGAGTGAAAGAGCAATGGTGATCCTTCGGTTGTCCATATTTGACTGTACAGCTCAGCGGACCGGCGTGGACGTGAACGCAGAATGACACCTCGCAGCAAAGGCTGCCACAGCAGAGGAGAATAATCTATGATTCGGCGATCTGATAAAAAACGTTTCAGATAAGGCCGTACAGCTTTTGCAGTTGGTGCAGTAGGGGTGCCGATTTGGGCGAGTATAACTCCAATAGGTGGCTGTTTGCTCAAAGCACAGAACTCCTTTCCCATATAAGAGATCGTTCTAAAATAGCATAGCTAGCCTTGAATGCACAGTTATTGAGATCACTTTGCGCGTATAAATTAAATTTAATCGCAAATAGTGATGTTTCTTATAGGGTGTGTGATTTTCGATACAGAAGAACCGCAGAAAGGTCTGGTAGTATCAAACCAGAAATTGATGGAAAACGGGTGTAAGTGTTTTTATAGTAACTTATGTGAATTATTTCACCTTTTATACAGCTTTGTGTTAAAAGGAAGAAATGAAATAGATTCAAGCTATTTTTTATTGAAAATCGAGCGTGTAAAGGCATGAGAGGGGGGATGAGTTCTTATGAAGAGAGAAGTTATGCTTCATAAGAAGAGAAGGGGCATCGTACGAAAAAGGTTTGGTTAACAAAAAGCTACATATCACTGGGGTTTGGTAAAGGAGAATTTTCATTGAAAAAACTAATTTCTTTAACGGTTAGCGCGGCTATATTGTTAGCGCCGTTTGCTTACACACTTAATGTGCCTGCTATAAACTTGAAGGTGGATGCAGTATCGGCAGCCTCCGAAGAAGCGGATGCACCGGCAGCAAAACCAACAGCAAAACCCACGGCAAAACCAGCAGCAACACCAAAAGCAACGGCAAAACCAGTAGCAACACCAAAGCCAACGGCAAAACCAACAGCAACGCCAAAGCCAACGGCAAAACCAACAGCAACAGCCAAACCAGCAGCAACCCCAAAAGCTACAGCAGCACCAGTAGCAACCCCAAAAGCAACCGCTGTACCAGCAGCGACAGTAGTACCAGCGGAAACTGTTAAGCCTGTGGCTACAGCAAAGCCTGTTACAGTTAATGAAAACGTATACCAAGATGGAGTTTACGTAGCTTATGGCGATGCATACTCCAAAGGCACGGAAGGTGCCAAGATCGAAATTAAAGATGGCAAAATTACTAGCATTGAGCTTTTGAGAACCAGTCCTAAGCTGATTGATAGAGATGCTCGTAACAATTATAGTGCTTTATGGCAAGCTTATGGATTGATGAAGGATAGATTGCTTGGCAAAACAAGAGATGGAGCAGCGGCAGTTGATGCTGTTTCGGGAGCTACCCGCTCCAGTAATGGCTGGAAATTGTCTGTAGATAGAGCGTTTGAAAGAGCTCTGACAGTGAAAGATACAAATGCCGTTTACTTTGATGGAGTTCATATGGGCGTAGATCCTACAGGTAAATATTCTGTATTCGCGACCTACGAATCCAACAAGCTTACAGATGTTAAAGTGTATCCTATGAACAGCGCTGGTGATTTCATTGAGGAGAAAGCTTACACAGCTGAGCAAGCAGCAGCGGTTGCAGCTATAGCTCCAGCCTTGCTGGCCAAAGGAACAGAGGCACAGCCTGTTGCAGGTCTTGATGCCGACTTTATAGCAGCGATTAACGCTTTCTGGGATGCTGAGCAGAATGCAATAATCAACAATACATCTGCTTATGTAGACGGATTTTATTCCTCTTATGGTACGGCAAGAAGTGTTGGCGTTGAAAGAGCCGACATCGTGATTCGCAACGGTAAGTTGGTTGATGTGAAGCTGTTTAGACTTGGCAACAACCTGATTGACAGAGGGGCAACAGCTTATGCGGAAGTAGTAAAAGCAAATGCTCCTATGACAGCTAAGCTGCTAGCGAATGGTTCATATATCGCTAACTATGATGAAAAGGTTGACGGAATTTCCGGAGCTACGGAAAGCAGTCACAGCTGGAACCAAGCTGTAGAAAGAGCATTTGAGAAAGCGCTGAAGGTTCCTGCTGAAGGTCAATATTTTGACGGCAAATTTGCCGGAGTAGATAACCAATCTAAAGTACTGCTGCTAGTTGATGTTGATGCAGATGCGGTAACAGGCATTAAAGTAAGTCTGTTTGGAGCTGACGGCAAGCTGATTGCTGACGATAAACTGAGTGCAGAACAAAAAGGATGGGTAGCTACACTCACATCCGGGCTGTTAGAAAAAGGTGTGCAAATGGCCGATATTACAGGCCAAGAAGCATTGTCGGCAGCAGCTAAAGCAGCACTGACAGATGCTTTGACCAATGCATCCAAAGTCCAAGGAACCTATAAAGACGGAACCTTTACTGCATTTGGTGATGCTTATGATAAAGGAACGAACAGAGCGGACGTTACCCTGCGTAACGGCAAAATCGTAAATGTATCCTTGTACCGTGTAGGAATGAACCTTGTAGATAGAGGGAACGCTGCTTATCCTGAGGTGGTAAAAGCAATTCCTCAGTTGACGGCTAGCTTCCTCGCAGCAGGGACTAGAGAAGGTGTGCAGGAAGTAGATGCTGTGTCTGGTGCAACTAGCAGCAGCGTGGCTTTGAAGACTGCGGTGGATAGAGCATACGGAAAAGCTGAGGTTGTAGAAGCTAATAAAGCGGCTTATTTCGATGGAATCTTCATTGGTGTAAGTGCCGATAAGCTTGTAAATGTTATGGTGAATGTAGAGTACGGTGTTCCTGTCAAAATGCTTGTTTATTATTTGGATAAAAACGGAAGTGTAAGAACAATCAATCAGTTAACGGACGCGGAGCTGGCAGTGAAAGGTGAAATCGAGTCGACATCGACCGGATACAGCCTGCACAAATATGGTTACCGTCCAGCAGCCTTCGGAAAAAATGATGCAGAGAAAGAAATATCCGCTAAAGCGGTAGAAGCTATTAAATCAGCGCTTGAATCGGCTGGTAAATAATTATCGTTTTATAATAAAAGGAGGATATTCCAGTGCCAGAATATGGCCGGGGAGTAGCCTCCTTTTTCAAATATTCTTGGCTTGTACATAAATATGAAAATAGATCGTATAGTGATTTAAAGGGATTTTGGAGGTGAGTGTCTAAAGTTTAATATAGAGAGCAGGCCAAAAGCCTGTTATTAATAGGAGGCTCCAACATGACACAAATTAAACAGCTCGCTCCACAAGATGAATTTGTTGGCTTTTATCTTTTAAGAGAGCTGGCAATTAAACAAACGAACGGCACTCCTCCAAAAGATTATTTCGACATCGTTCTGGGGGATTCCACTGGACAATTATCTGCGAAATATTGGGATGCCAGCACAACCGATAAAGAAACTTTTTTTCCTATGGCGCTTGTGAAGGTACGCGGGATTGCTCATACTTATCGTGAGAAATTACAAATAAAAATTACTAAAATCAGGTTGGTTAACGATGAGGATGGTGTTGCACTTACGGATTTCATCCGTTCTGCCCCAATTCGTCCAGTAGACCTTATTCATACGATTAAAGGGGTTATGGCAAGTATTTCAGATCCGGAAATTGCTTCGATTGTCTCTTTTTGTGTGGGTAAAGTCGAAGAGAAATTGATGCATTATCCGGCAGCCAAAACACATCATCATGCTTATTTTGCCGGACTTGCTTATCATATGGTGCGTATGCTGGAGATTGGTGATTTTCTGTGCAAGCAGCGTCCGTTCTTGAATCCAGATCTAATGAAGGCAGGAATCATTCTGCATGATATCGCGAAGCCGGAGGAGATGGTCTCCCAGCTTGGGATTGTCTCGGAATACAGCGTTCAGGGCAAGTTGATTGGCCATATCTCGATGGCGTCTAACTGGATCACGGAAGCGGCTATCCGTTTAGATATTGATTTGAATTCGGAAAAGGTTATGGCGTTACAGCATCTCGTATTGTCACATCATAATTTGGGCGAATGGGGTAGTCCTGTTCAGCCACAGACAGCTGAGGCAGTCGCTCTGCATCATATCGATGCGATGGATGCGAAGCTGCAAATGGTGGAGGATGCTTTGGATACCACACCGGAGACCGAGGAATGGACACCGTTCATCAGAGGTCTAGAGAATAAGGCTGTGTATCGTTTGAAGATTTAAGAGATACCCTGTAAAACCAAACCCCCAATCAGCAGAAAGGAGCTGGTTGGGGGTTTTTGATGTTCTTTGGTTATTTGGACAAAGTGGCGCGGCTGCTATAAATGGAGGGTTTATGTTTAGTGCCTTGTTTCTTAGCAGGCTTTTTCGTGCGAGTGGAAAATGGGGTATACCCGCCGGCAAACATCGTTCCGCTAGTATATCCTTGACTGGCAGAGAGCAATAGAGGATCATAGTGCTCCTCCTGCTCCATAAGTTTTACTAGAATTGCAGCGGCTGCGCGTGCGTCATCTAAGGCATCATGGTGCTTTAGCGTAATGCCGAAAAACTCGGAGACTACATTAAGTTTATGGGAGGGCAGGTCGGGCAGCATTTTTTTGCCTAATAAATAGGTACATAAGTATTGAAAGCTTGGGTAGCTCAGGGACATTCCATCGAGACAATAACGCAGGACACTCATATCAAAAGCAGCATTATGCGCCACGACGATTTGTCCGTGTAGTAACGGTTCTACGGTGGGCCACAGTTCTTGAAAAGTAGGTTGCCCGATTACCATTGATGGCGTGATGCCGTGTATCGAAATGTTCATGCCATCAAACCGCTGCTGCGGGTCAATTAGCCAAGAATGTTCTGCGGTTATATTTCCAGCTTTAACTTCCACAAGTCCCAAGGCACATGCACTGGATCGACTGGAGTTCGCGGTCTCAAAGTCAATTGCTATAAAGTCCATTCGTAAAGCTCCTTATCTATCATATATACGTTTCATATTAAAGTAGTAAAATGATAAATACAATCTAGTGAATCACAATGAGCTGTTCAGTAAAAATAAGGAGATGATAGAGTGCGGCTTATAAAGGGGCAAAAGGTGGATATTACGAAAGGGAGAAACGTGAACAAGCTTTTGCTGAAATTTGGGTGGATGACTGCTGATACTAGAATTGGCATAGACTCTGCTGCTTTTTTACTGTCAGAGCAGAACCGTTGCGAACGCGATGAGAACTTTATCTTTTATGGTAATCCGTTGTCTATAGACGAAGCTGTAACTCATTCTGTCTTACAACTAGGGGATAAAGAAGCTATCGCCATTACACTTTCTCGACTTCCTAAGGATATTACTAGAATAGCTTTAACTTTAACGATCTATGAAGGAGAAAAATTAGGACACTCTATGAAGCAAGTAACCTCTCCTTATCTACGCTTAGTGGATGCTGCTAGCGGTGAGGAATTATTCGTTTTCGAGTATGGCTCTGACCTGTCGACGGAGACAGCTATTGTGGTTGGAGAGCTATATCGCTATGGCCCAGAGTGGAAATTCAGTGCGATTGGTAGTGGCTTTGAGGGAGGATTGGCTGCGTTATGTACAAACTATGGGCTCGTTATTGAAGAAGACGAAGGGAACCCTGAGGTAGCGGCCACAGCTGAGTTATCCCTGCCTTTAGAGACGATCCGTTATGAAGAGAAGAATGTACTGTCCTCTATTGATTTACGTAAAAAAATTGTTCAGATTACCTTAGAAAAAAAGAATCTGACAGGAGTCATCGCAAGGGTAGGCGTTGTTCTGGATATTACAGGATCTATGAGAAATCTCTATAATAATGGAACCGTTCAAGAAGTAGTTGAGCGTATATTAGCCGTTGCCTGCAAATTTGATGATAACCAATCGTTAGATGTTTGGGTGTACGATACGGAGTTTAGCCGGCTGCCACCAGTGACAGAGCAGGAATTAGGAAGATATGTGTTTACACATATTTTAAATAATCGTACCATTCATAAGTTTGGCCGCAATAATGAACCGCCAGTAATGGAGGATATCATTAAAAAATATACGGAGGAAGAACCCGATTCTACACCGGTATTTATCATATTTATTAACGATGGTGGTGTAGTGAAATCCACTAAAAATGTGATTATGGCTGCTTCGGTCCAACCGATTTTCTGGCAGTTTGTCGGAATCGGTAACTCGGATTTTGAAGTATTGAAGCAACTTGATACGATGAAGGGCCGTTTGGTGGATAACGCCAATTTTATTCATCTGGACCACATTGAAAAGGTGACTGATGAAGATCTGTATGATCAGCTGCTGAATGAATTCCCCTTGTGGCTAAGCGCAGCGAAAGAAAAAAGAATCCTGCGAACATAAAAATACATTACTGAGAATGAATAAGCCTGTGCGCTACAATAGGCCATAACCACCTATCTTAGGAGGTCTTATGGCTTTTTTTAGTTTCGCTATCTTGCTATTCTATTCAACAATCCGTACACTGCCAAATAGGTATTGTATATTAGGATTAGGGTCATCACTATCAGATACGGGAGGAAACACTTTGAGCAGCGTAATTACTAAGTTTTTTGATTATGGGCAAGAAGACATAGATTATCTCCGAAGTGTGGATCCAGTACTTGGCGCAGCTATGGCACGGATGGGCAGAGTGGAACGTGTAATTATACCGGATCTTTTTACTGCGCTTATCTATGCTATAGTAGGACAGCTTATTTCAGTAAAAGCGGTTCGGACCATTTGGAACAGAATGTTGGCTCAGTTCGGAGACATCACTCCGCAGCAGTTAGCCTTACATACGGCGGATGAGATTCAAAGCTGTGGGATGACGATGAAAAAGGCACTATGTATCCATGAGATTTCCAATTTGGTCGCTCAGGGTGATTTTAAGCTGGAGGAATTGCCTGGGTTATCAGATCAAGAGGTTATACAAAAACTTATGACGTTAAAGGGCATTGGCAAGTGGACGGCAGAAATGATGTTAATCCATTCTATGGAACGACGGGATGTGGTCAGCTGGGGAGATATTGCGATTCGTCGGGGGATGATGAAGCTGTATGGACTTGATAAGCTTACCAAAGATCAATTTGAACAATACCGGCTAAACTATTCTCCTTTGGGTTCTGTGGCTTCTATATATTTATGGGAAATTTCATTTGAATAATGGACGGGTAAGGAGTACTACTATGGAAAAAACAATAAGAGAACAGCTATTGAATTTGGCAGATGTGGACTACCAAAAGTTTTCTGCGGTCTTAATTCCGACGATAGATAATGTTATAGGCGTCAGGCTACCGGAACTGCGCAAGCTTGCCAAAATCATTGCAAAGGGTGATTGGAGAGCCTATTTGGAGCATGCCGAGACAGATTATTTTGAAGAAGTGATGCTGCAAGGTATGGTGCTTGGCTACGTGAAGACAGATCTTGAAGAAATCCTACGTTATATCGCTGACTTTATTCCCAGAATCGATAACTGGTCGGTATGCGATAGCTTTTGCACAAGCCTGAAGTTTACCGTAAAGAATAAAGAACGGGTATGGGAGTTTATAATGCCGTACTTATCATCAGATAAAGAATATGAGATCCGATTTGCTGTGGTAATGCTGCTTAATTTCTTTATTGAAGAAACGTATATCAGCCGGATTTTACCATTGCTCGATAAGGTCAGTCATGAAGGCTATTATGTAAAAATGGCGGTTTCTTGGGCGCTTTCGATTTGTTATGTGAAATTGCCAGAGCCTACGATGAGTTATTTGAGAAACAACAGCTTAGATGATTTCACTTACAACAAGGCTTTGCAGAAAATCACTGAGTCTTATCGCGTGGATCCGGAAACGAAAAAATGGATTCGCGGGATGAAAAGAAGTAAAAAACAAACCCCTTATTCAGCACAATAGCTGAGTAATAAGGGGTTTATTGTCCTATTTATTTTTTCTCAGTGTTTACTTCAGTGTTAGTTTTACGGTTGCGGATTCGCTCGATTTCGATGTCAACAGCGCTACGCAGGTTAGGATCGATGGAAGGACTTATTCCTGTACCTGTATTGAATTTATTTTTGGAGTTTTCCGCCAATGCTTCCCACTCGAAAATCTTCTCTTCCATACGTTCGAAGCCTTGCGAAGCTGATCCTACATTTAGACCTTTCGTAGAACTACGTGGAGCTGAGTGGAGTGTTTCTGTGGCTTGTTGAGCGCGAGCGATAAGCTCAGTTCTTTTCGCTTTGAGATGTTCACGCTCTTCTTTAGCTCTAGCGATATTGATCTCAAGCTCTGCCAGGGATTGCTTAGTTTGTACTTGACTATTTATGGACTCTTCCAGCTGTTCCACGTACCGTAACTTGGCTATGAGTGCCAGGCGAGCTCTTTCTTCATTTCCTTGCTCAACTGCTTGAACGGCTTCGGCTTCACTTTGCTCTACTAACTGAGTATATTCTTGCTTGCGGCGTTCCAACACACTTGCTGTAACTTGCAGATCACGCTCATTGCGTTCCGCCTTAGCAATATCATTTTCAAGATCACGTAAATACTGACCTGTCAGCAATACCGGGTTTTCTAATTTATTTAGACCTTCGTGTAGGGCTGCTTTAGTAATTGTGGAAATTCTTTTTAATAGACTCATGTTCTATCTCTCCTTTTTTATGGCTATATTAGGGCTGGCTTGTATTAAACGACGATTAATTAATAGAAATCATGTCCATCTGAAAAGCTGTTAAAAGGTTCTTTAGGAACGATGATACTAGCGATGACGTAGAAGATAAGTACAGTTCCGAAGCTGAACAATGCTGCGGCAACAGCAACAAGCCGGATTACTGTAGCATCAATACCAGACCAACGAGCAAGACCTCCGCACAAACCACTTATCTTCTGATCACTTTGGGAACGATATAATTTTTTCATTTATTGTTTTCTTCCTCTCGTATGGGTGTGATTGTTATTGAATCCTGCAACCCGTTTGCTTATGTACTCATTCTAATGTCTTTTTGCATGCGAAAAAACGGCCTGGAGGCGGTTTTGTATACCAGACCTGAGTCGAGGTTCGTTCCCGCAGGAAGGCGGGGAAAGGGTTAGTAAATCGGTTATAGGCTACAAACCATGGACGAAGTTAGGTACAATAAAGAAAGGAATACTTCTGGCGGTGTCGAAATATGCTTATATATGACTACTACGGAATTGGGGGCTGAATATGAGTTTTTTTAACAAAGTAAAAGCAGGGGTAAGCGAGGCTGGGAATAAAGCAAAAACAGTGGTGGAGATTAACCGGTTGAAGCTGCAAAATAACGGTAAGCAAAATGATATTGACCAGCAGTATCAGGTCATGGGCAAACTGTTATTTGAAGCCGTAACTCAAGGTGCAGGACCACTGCCAAGTGAGCAAATCGAGACTAATATCAATCGTATTCTCGAATTGAAGGCGGAGATTGAGACGAACCTTCAGCAAATTGCTGAGTTGTCCGATGTAAAGCATTGTAAAGCATGTGGTGGGAATGTGGCGATCGAGGCACGCTTTTGTCCGGCCTGCGGATCCACTTTTGAAGTGGCAAAAGAACCTGTCAGTGATGTAACTCCATCGTCGATTTCTTTGGATAAGAAGGAATAGAGTTACTTCATACAAGAAACTTATGAACAAAGAGGCTGTCTTAAAAGTAGTGAATACTACTTATGAGGCAGCTTCTTTTTTAGTAAAAAGGCTATAAGCGGATTCTTGCTTTAGCCAATAGACTATGGGCTACGCACACAAAGTATTCTATGCCATTAGGTTGGGCGGCGGAATATTCACTTTGTGAATTTCAGGGAGAAATTCCCAAATTATTTTAGTGGATCGTAATTAGATCATTAAGCGGGATTCGTATCTACAATCTTAATTTCACTTATTCACAATCTAGTGTCGTTTAAACCTTAGAAGCGTGGCGTTTCTTAAATTTATACACAACTAGCAACATAAGCGGCAGAACAAATGCACAGGTGAAATCCCAATCTACCCAGTAGGCGGGGATCTCCTTCACATAGAAAATGATGTCTTTGGCAATCAGCTGTGACATACCGAATAACAAAAATCCAGTGGGGATGATCAGAGGACGGTGGCTTTTGAGTTTAAATAATTGGGCTGTACCTAAGGTTAAAGCATAGTAATAAACTGCAGTTTTGAAGTATGTGCTGATAATCCATGCTGTAGCCATAAGCGCTTCAATACGTTGCAGAGAATTAGCAATATTAATTTTTTGAGCAAGAATATAAGCGGCATAAAATTGATGTTCAGAAGCGTAAACACCTAGAACGGTAAGGGAAAACAATAAGATGAGGTTAAGGCCCAGAGCTCCGATGATCAAGGCTATGAAAATATCCCGGCTTGTTTTGCTATTTTTCTGAGCATAAGGATATATCATTAGAAACACGCACAATTCGCCAAAAGGATAAAAAACACCATACATCAAAGTATGAAGCATGTCCGGTACTGGTGTGTTCAAGATGGGGTATAAACGTTCCATTTTGACATCGGGGGTCAGCAGGAGCAGCAGACCGATTAAAAAAACTGCAAATAAAGGGAAAAATAGCTGAGCTGCCCGGCCCAAGGTTTCTAGGCCAAGTCGTACCCCATATACCAGCAGGAAAATGGCCATGAAACGAATAACCCCACCGGGTGTTTTCTCGTAAATCTGTGTACACATGAAATCTTCAATTTCTCTTATGTAGGTGGAGGCAGCAATCAGGAAGAACCCTAAATAGAATAAGGCCACAGCAGTTCCGACCCATTTTCCTAAAATTTGTAGGCTAAGCTCGATAATATTCTTGTTGGGTTCAAGGTCTGCTAAGCAGAGTAACAGTTTTATGGTCACTAGACCCAAGGGAATGCTAATCAAAGCAGCAATCCATGCATCTTGCTTCGCTCCTGATATCATTAACGCCGGATACACAAGCGCCATATCCCCAATAAATGTGAATAGCCCGAGTATAATCATTTGATTGGTACTAATTCGATCTTTCTCCAAACTCATATACCCCCTCAAATTTATTGGACTAGTTTTAGTATGGTTGTAGTTACCAGAATTATGCCATCCCGATTTTTTAATCCGAAGGAATAATTATCATAATTAACATCAAACTATACTCATCTATCTATGGAGAAGTGGAGGTTGCATCATGAAAGATACGGAGATTGGTACATTATCAAGCCGGTTGGAAGTTAATATTGCTAATTTGTACCAATTGATGGGGGAAAGCTCTGATGTAGTCATAAAAGAGTTGCAGATAGAAGAAAACACTCATATTTCTTTGGTTTACATAGATGGTCTTGTGGATACTCAGGTGCTGCATAATTCAATTTTGTATTCCTTGCAGGAACACATTCCTTACGAACAGCTGAGGGGGCTTTCTCCCGAGCAGAAGTTTGAGATGATTAAGAAACAGATATTAATAGCCGGCGATATAGCCGTCATTGACGATTACAGCCAATTTATTCATCATTTATTGTCCGGTAATATAATGCTGCTGCTTGACGGGTTATCCAGCGCTCTGCGGATCGGCTTACCAGGCTGGGAAGATCGTAATGTCGGGGAGCCTAGCTCACAGTCGGTTGTTCGGGGTCCAATGGAAGGATTCACTGAGAATTTACGGACGAATACGGCACTGGTTCGGCGAAAAATCAAAGATAGCCATTTATGGCTGGAAACCGTTCAGATCGGAAGGGTGACTCAAACCAGCGTATCCATTATGTATCTAAGTAACATCGCGAATAAGGAACTGGTGCAAGAGGTAAAGCGCCGTCTGAATAAAATAGATACGGACAGTATTCTCGAGAGTGGATATATTGAAGAGTTTATTCAAGAGACGGCAGTTACGCCTTTTCCTACCGTATACAACAGTGATCGTCCAGATACGATTGCAGCGGGTATTTTGGAAGGAAAAGTGGCCATTCTTGTTGATGGAACTCCTTTTGTACTGTTGGTGCCCACATTTTTTGTGGCATTTTTCCAGTCAGCTGAGGATTATTACCAAAGGGCCGATATTGGAACATTGCTGAGATTAGTTCGTTTTATTTCATTTTTTATTACTTTGCTTGCCCCTTCATTGTATGTTGCGATTACTACTTATCACCAAGAGATGATACCGACCAATCTTGTAATCAGTTTAGCTGCCCAGCGGGAGAGTGTTCCTTTTCCTGCTTTTATTGAGGCGCTGATCATGGAAATGACTTATGAAATTTTGCGGGAGGCCGGGGTGCGGATACCCAAAAATATTGGTCAGGCGATTTCCATTGTCGGAACGCTGGTGATAGGACAAGCCGCGGTAGCAGCGGGTTTTATTTCATCCGCAATGGTCATTATTGTATCGCTAACAGCCATTTCTAGTTTTGTTATTCCGGAGACAGGAATGTCTATTGCTGCGCGGATGATCCGTTTTGTGCTTATAGCTTTGGCCGGATTTATCGGATTATATGGAATTCTCTTCGGTATTTTCATCATCGTATTGCATTTGTCGAGTCTGCGTTCTTTCGGAATGCCTTATATGAGTCCGCTCGGACCGTATAATTCCAAAGATTTAAAAGACTCTATTTTTCGCTTTCCGTGGCCGTTTTTAAAGACAAGGCCTGCTGAGAATAAGACGCAGAACCTGTTTCGTCAAAGCACATCCAGTGATAAGGAACCAACAAAATGAATAAAAAATTAGTTAGAGGCGTTCTTCGATTAATGATAGCCCTCCAATTTACGTTAGTGCTAAGCGGCTGTTGGGAAAGAAATGAGCTGAATGAGATAGCTTTTGTCTTGGGGATAGGGATTGACAAGGCAGAAAAAGGTTATACCGTTTCGATGCAGGTCGTTATTCCATCTGCGATTTCCTCCCAAACGAATGGAGGAGGGGGAGGCAGTGGAGTCCCAGTGGTTGTATATAAATTTACTGTACCTACGTTTTATGATGCGCTGCGTAAGCTGAATCTGGATAGCTCTAGGTCAAGTTATCTCGGTCATATCCGGGTGTTGGTGATTGGGGAGGAGCTTGCCCGCACCGGAGTGGGTGAGATACTCGATGTATTTAAAAGAAGTCGGGAACCCCGGATGGATTTCTACGTTATGGTTGCCAGAGATACAACCGCCAGCAATGTCTTGAATGTCCTTACACCTATGGATAAATTACCAGCGAACAAATTATTTAGTTCCTTGGATAATTCTTATAAAGATTCAGCAAAAACAGTCGCTGTCACGCTGGATGATTTTATTGAGAATTTATTGTCTGAAGGCGAGAATCCTGTGCTAACCGGAGTGAAAATTATAGGCGATCCCAAAGATGGAGAGGACAAAAGCAATGTAGAGCGAACAATGCCTAAGGCAAGATTGGAATACCATACTGTAGCTGTGTTCAAAAAAGACAAGTTGATCGGTTGGCTAACCGAGGGAGAAACGATTGGTTACAATTATATCAACGATAAGGTAACCGCACATTCTGGCCCGATCGCAGGGGAAGACGGAAAGCCCATTGTAATCGAAGCGATCCAGGCTACAACTAAACGCAAAGTGAAAATCATTAATGGGGAGCCGCATATTTACCTTAGTGTTAAGACGCTTTGCAATATTGAAGAAGTGCAAAGTGTAGAAAATTTGGAATCGGAAAGCACTATAAAACGTTTGGAAAAGGAAACAGAGGAGCGGATTATAGAGCGGATGCAAAAAACTGTGGAGCATGTAAATGATCGTTTCAATGTTGATATTATGGGATTCGGACAATCGATCTACCATGCCAGCCCTAAAGCTTGGGCAAAGCTGCAGCAACAAAAGGGTGACGATTATCTTAAATCATTGCCCATCCATTACAAAGCCTCAGCAGTTATTAACCGCGTGGGTCTCACAGATAATTCTTTTCTTGAAAAAATCAAGGAGTGAAGTAAAATGCTGGTACTGTTATTCTTGGTGATTGCTGTAGGTTGTATGGCACTTGATTTGCCTAAATTAATGCGAAAGCGCCGAGTGCCTGATCTTAGCATATATTTTATTTTTTGGATTTTGGGTCTAGGTGCGACCTTCTGCTCGTTGTTAAAATTGAACATCCCCAGTCCGCTGTTTCTTATTATTTTTATCTATAAGCCAATAAATAATTTATTTGGATTATTGTTTCATTAACAAAAAAGCTGCAATTATCGCAGCTTTTTTTGTTGCATCATCTAGAAGTTTTTTCCTTAAATTTAAGAATATTTCATGGGATGAAAAATGAGAGGTTGACCATATTTGTCAGTGGGGCATATGATTTGGAATGAACAATTTTTAAGTAAGCTTACGGCTTTACTTGTCTAGAAGCTTGCTCCTTGTTGGATGTATTGTATACTAACAAATGGAAAGAAAACGGTTACAAGGGGGAAGAAATGAAACCAATATTCAAAATTATGATTGTTGATGACGAGATGCTAGTAAGACAAGGAATCAAACATCTTTTGGATTGGGAGAATGAAGGGTATCGAATTGTTGGTGAGGCTGCTAACGGTCTTGAAGCACTAAATATGATGGATGAGGTCAGCCCACATATCATCATTACAGATATTGTTATGCCAATCATGGGCGGAGAGAAACTGGTTAAGATAGTTAAGGAGAAATACCCTCATATTGAAGTAATCGTCTTAAGTAGTTTCAGTGAATACGATTATGTCCGATCCACATTTCAAAGTGGGGTAGCGGACTACATTCTGAAGCCAAAGCTAGAAGCTGATTATTTGTTATCCATCCTAAATAAAACCACTGCTAAATTGGTAGGGATGGAGATGTCCGATCAAGGAACGGATTCTGGCGAAAAGCAAATTTTGCTAGTTATCGAGAAGCTTATGACCGGATATGAGTCTGGGATTGAACCTGCTTTGCTTCATGCGAAGTTTCCACACCCACTATTCGCTTTCTTCGGAGCGGATATGAGACATATTAAAGATTCTGGGGATAGGTTAACTTTCACACAGAAAATAGAAAAAGGGCTTAGTACGCTCCCTTTGGGTGATACAGTGTTTATTCGGTTGAAGTTTGTCAATGATTCAGTTATTTATTTGCTTAATGCAAACCCGGAACAGTGGGACGAGCTTGTTATAGAGCTCCGATATCTGGTCTCGGAAATGGATCATTGGGCGAGAGAAACACATTTCGTTATCAGCCAAAGCTTTACGGATTTTAATAAGCTGGGAGAGATTTATCGAGACAATTATTTAAAGCTTACACGATACAGTTTCTACTTGCCGGATCGAAGCTTAATTGAAAACGATCATTTGCCCAGCCTTCCGAGAGCCTATCAGGAATATGATATGGGCGAATTAATGGAACAACTGAAACGCAAGCAATACCAGAAGGCATTTACTGGATTTCTGGAATATGTTCATCTCCGTTCGATGGATTATAGGACCGATATTTTCGAATTCAAATCGTTATTGGGGAATTTCATATTTAACGTAGCGACCACACTTGGAAAAATGAAGTACGAGACTGGAGGCTTGGAGGCATCCAAATACGATTTCTTTCGAAAAATAGATGAAGCGATGTATGCCGGAGACGCAATCGCTGTTGCTGAAGCCTTTATTCGCGAAGCTGAACGTGCGATTGGTGAGACGAACCTAACGATCAATCCCAATATGACCCGATTGCTTGAATACATTCAGACTCATTACGCTGATCCCATCACGTTGACTGGGGTTGCACGGCAGTTTCATTTCAACGCTTCTTATTTATCGAGCCATTTCACTGCTCAGAATGGTGAAGGATTTAATGAATATTTGAACAAGGTCCGGTTGGAGAAAGCCATGGAGTTACTCGTGACGACGGAAAAAACAATTTCTGATATCAGCGCTAGTGTGGGGTATTCGGATCAGAGTTATTTTACTAAAGTGTTTAAGAAACAGGCTGGTATTTCTCCGAGCCAGTACCGAAGACGGGACGTAGAGCGACCATGATTGGAACTATCATTAACAAGATTAGAAAGCAGGGCCTATTTCTTAAGCTTTTTCTTGTGACCCTCATAAGCATTGTTGCTGTATCCCTGCTGACTTTGTCTATTACCATCCGTATGTCAGAAAATTTATTCTTAAAGACCTTCAGCATAACGAATGGCAAACTACTAAATCAGATGAAGACAAACTTGGAGTCCTACAACAACGTTGTAGCTACGGGTGCTACAATGACAGCTCAGAAAGGTGCCATCCGCAGCTATTTGTCTGGGGGAGAGACGGATTCATTGACACTCGCTATCAAAACCTACCAGATGACAGAAAGCATGCGGGCAGTCCGCTCCAACCTCAGTGCTTTTGATGTGGGGATTATGATTGTAGGTGCGAATGGCAGAAGTTACTCAACTGACCCTTGGTATTGGTCTGCTACTGCTGAAGAATTGAAGAACCACCCGATTACGAAAGCGACAGTGGCTCATCCGCAGCAAATTCTGTACCAGCTTTATCAAAAAGAGGATGGTCAAACCCATAAGAAAGAGATCATGTTAGTGGCTTCTAAAGCTCTATTTGATCATTCGACCGGCAGTATCTATGGCACTATGTACATTGCAATTCGTGATAGCGATTTCAAGGCCTTCTATGCCAATTTTACGAGTGAAGGTAATGATGTTGTGTTGCTGAATGCAAAAGGGCAAATTGTATCCAGCAACAGGACAGAGCTGATTGGACTGAACGATCAACAGCTGCTTCAAGAAGTAGTTGATGAACAGAGCACAGGAGACAATGGAGAATCTGTCTATGTGATGGGGAATGAACGGGTAGTATTCTCGGAATACTTGCCTGAATTTGATGTTTATTTGGTGAATCTGATCGATAAAAAAGCTGTGACCGGGCAGATGGTTAATGCCAAAGCAGTGTCGTTGACGATCATGGCTATCGTAGCAATTTCGCTTATTATTGTATTTTTAATTACAAGGAAAATGACGAAGTCCCTGCGTGTACTCGTTGAACAGATGTCGAGTATTCCTAAGGGGGGATTCGATAACCACGTGGATGTCGCTACTAGTAGTTATGAAGTTAAGGAGCTAGGCAATGCCTTTAATTTTATGCTTGATTCCCTACATGATTATGTTGATCGGTTGATGGAGACCCAGAAGCAGCAGCGTAATGCGGAGCTGGCCGCCCTTCAAATGCAGATCAATCCCCATTTTTTATACAATACACTGGCTTCTATCAAATTTCTGGTGCAACAGGGTAACAAAGAAAAAGCAGCTGGCACGATAAATTCGCTAATCTCACTCCTGCAAAATACTGTCAGTGATGTTCAATCCACTATACCTGTTAGTCAGGAATTAGAATCGCTGAAGCATTATGTATATATCAATCATGTAAGGTACGGCGAGAAGATCCGCGTGAATTATTTTGTGGAGCCTGAAAGCTTGGATTATCATATGCCAAAGCTAATTCTGCAGCCTTTTATCGAAAATGCGTTCTTTCATGCATTCAATCTTAAAGATGAGGGAAGAATTCTAATCATGATCGCTGTTCAGGAAGATCAGCTTGTATGTGAAGTTGTAGATAATGGTGACGGGATGGACCTTGATCCTAATTTTCTGAAAGAAGAACAGTTGCCAGCCTCGAAGCACAAACGCCAATTGTTCTCCGGGATCGGTATACGGAATGTGGATGACAGAATCAAATTGCTGTACGGAGAGAGTTACGGTATTAACATTACAAGCAAACGAAATGAAGGTACGAAGATCATAATTACGCTTCCATTGTTAAAAGGCTAAAAAATTTACAAAAATCTAAAATTAGTACCAGTGTCGATCTCAGAGGGAAAATAGAATCCAATAATAACACCAAAGCTAACAAAGATACTGCCAAAGAAAGCGAATACAAAATGATAATATGGAATTGTAGCAGAGAAAACGCTTCCATCTTTATTATTTTACAGATTAACAAGGGGGTTACGAAGTGAAAAAATTATTATCCGTGATGCTGGCTAGTGTGGTTCTACTTTCGGCATGTTCCTCAGGTGGAACGAAAAACGAAACGGGCAACTCCGGAAGCGAAGGTAGCAGTAAGCCACAAGAAATCACAGTTTGGGCTTGGGACCCAGCGTTTAACATTGCAGCCATGAATGTTGCCAAAGAAGCTTATGCGAAAGTCAATCCAGACATAACGGTAAACGTCGTAGAGAACGCGCAGGCTGATATCGTGCAAAAGCTGAACACAGGGCTGAACTCTGGATCTACGAAGGGTCTTCCTAACATTGTATTGATCGAGGATTACCGTGCGCAAAGCTTTTTACAAGCGTATCCGGATTCCTTTTATGAATTGACTGATGTTGTAAAAGCCGCTGATTTTGCGGATTATAAGATTGGCCCGACCAGTGTTGACGGCAAGCAATACGGTGTTCCGTTTGATTCTGGTGTGACTGGAATGTATGTACGGACAGACTATCTTGAGCAAGCAGGCTACAGCCTGGATGCACTACAGGATATCGACTGGAAGCAATATATCGAGATCGGTAAAGCTGTAAAAGAAAAAACCGGCAAAAGCATGATCACACTGGATCCCAATGATCTTGGACTTATCCGGGTCATGATTCAATCGGCGGGTGCATGGTATACAGGTGAAGACGGTCAGACTCCGACCATTGCAGACAACGCTGCTTTGAAAGAGGCACTTGTATTGTACAAAGAAATGATGGATTCCGGCATCGTGAAAGTTAACTCAGACTGGAGCCAATTTGTAGGCGCATTTAATAGTGGTGAAGTGGCAACCGTGCCGACGGGTAACTGGATTACCCCTTCAATTAAAGCCGAAGCTTCCCAATCCGGTAAGTGGGCAGTAGCTCCACTTCCTAAGCTGGCAGCAACAGCAGGCTCCGTCCATGCATCTAACCTTGGGGGCAGCTCCTGGTATGTAATGAATGTAGATGGTAAAGAAGCCGCTGCGGAGTTCCTTGCAAAAACATTTGCTTCTGATGCTGATTTGTATCAGACGTTGAATACAAAAGTTGGTGTTATCGGCACTTTAAAAGCTGCGGCAAGCGGAGAAGCTTATTCAGCAGCGGATGAATTTTTCAAAGGTCAAAAGGTTGTATCAGATTTTGCGGCATGGACCGAGCAAATTCCTAACGTCAACTACGGCATGAACACTTACGCGATAGAGGACATTATGGTTGTAGCAGTGCAATCTTATCTTGGTGGAAAAGATGTAGATACTGTTCTGAAAGATGCCCAGAAGCAAGCAGATACCCAAGTTCGCTAATCACACTTAGGCTGTACTATCTAAGCCCTTGCTTCTACTTCTCCTGTAAATTGGATTTCTACAGAAGGATGGGTAGCAGGGGCTTTCATCTCTAATAAATCAGACAGAAGGGTGTGAAGTGGAGTGGAAAATGTAAAGCCAGGGCTAAGCTCTCAAAGACATAAAAGCTCTAAGGGTCAACGGCAGATCCATCTGACAGGTTGGTTATTCGTTATTGTGCCGGTAATTATGATCAGTATTTTCTATTTCTATCCAATGATTCAAGCCTTAATTCTATCCTTCAAGACAGGTAGAGGCAACAATCTTCATTTTACCGGCCTTGATAACTATATTCGGCTGTTTAGCGACACCACTTTCCTTACAGCCGTCAAAAACACTTTTATTTACTTGATTATTCAGGTCCCAGTTATGCTGGTGCTGGCGCTCTTTATCGCTGTGCTGCTAAATGACGAAAGACTGAAATTTAAAGGATTTTTCAGAACGGCCATATTTCTGCCAACGGTAACTTCACTTGTAGCGTACTCCGTTGTTTTCAAGTACATGTTTGGAGCCGAAGGTATCGTCAATAAATTTCTGGTGAATCTGCATCTAATCAGCGAACCGATTCAATGGATTACTGACCCCTTCTGGGCTAAAGTCACTATCATTATCGCTATCACTTGGCGCTTTACTGGCTATAATATGATTTTCTATTTGTCCTCACTGCAAAATGTCGACAAATCAATATATGAGGCTGCTCATATAGATGGTGCGAGTGCATTTACACAATTTTTCAAAATTACAATTCCCCTATTGAAGCCGATTATCTTGTTTACGACGATCACATCGACCATTGGTACCCTTCAGTTGTTTGACGAGGTGGTTAACATCACGAAAGGTGGACCCGGCAATGCAACCATGTCGATTTCCCAATATATTTATAACCTTTCCTTTGAATACACACCTAACTTTGGATATGCTGCAACTGTCTCCTATTCGATTGTTGTAATGGTGCTCATTCTGACGCTTATTCAGAACAAAGTAGGAGGGGATAAGAGATAATGAAAACCAAACGCATGTTTACTTACGTATTTCTAATCATCGCTGCGCTGATCTCTATCTTTCCATTTATCTGGATGGTTATAAGCGCCACGAACCAGTCGGTTGATGTAACCAAAGGAACATTGTTGCCGGGTGCACATTTAGTGAAAAATATAAACAATCTTTTTAGTTCAGTGGATATGTGGCAGGCTCTCTGGAACTCTGCAAAAATCTCTGTGGTGACTACTGTGCTTTCACTGCTAGTCGCATCGGCGGCTGGATATGGTTTTGAAATGTACCGCAGCCGGAGTAAAGATATCGTATTCAATATTTTACTTGCTTCAATGATGATTCCATTTGCGGCGATCATGGTACCTCTATTTCAAATGTTCGCAAAAGTATCTAGTGTAGTGCCTTTTCTGGGCATCGATACAGCATCGGCGGTCATTCTTCCGACATTTACAACAGCATTTCTAATTTTTTTCTTTCGTCAAAGTACAAAAATGTTTCCTAAGGATATGATGGAGGCTGGGCGCATCGATGGTCTTTCGGAATTTGGTCTGTTCTTCCGCATTTATATGCCAACGATGAAATCAACTTACGCCGCCGCAGCGATTATCACATTTTTAAACAGCTGGAACAATTATCTGTGGCCTTTGATCGTATTGCAATCACCAGAAAATATGACTGTGCCCCTTCTTATCTCGAATCTAGGCTCTGGTTATGCCCCTGACTATGGTCTGATCATGTCTGCGATTGTCATTACAACCTTGCCGACAGCACTAGTGTTCTTCATGATGCAAAAGCAATTTGTAGCTGGGATGACGGGTTCGGTTAAATAAGTTAGCGATCATGTTATGAATAGAGGAGGAAATATAGATGAAGCAGCAGGTTGAACGAAACCTCACTCCAAGTCTGGAATGGTTATCAGACCCTTCCATTTATGCAATAGGCAGAGTGCACGCGCATTCTGACCATCGATATTACCAAACGAAAAATGAAGCCGAAGCGCTTGGAGAAATGCCCTGGCGCCACAGCCTGAACGGCAGCTGGAAATTTAGCTATGCCCAAAATGCCATGGAACGACAGGTTCATTTTTATAAGGAGAACGTGTCTTGCAGAGGCTGGAAGGATATTAAAGTTCCCGGTCATATCCAACTTCAGGGTTATGGGCAGCCTCAGTACGTGAATACGATGTATCCATGGGACGGTCATGAGCATCTTAGACCTCCGATGATCTCTGAGGACCACAATCCTGTAGGCAGCTATGTCAAATATTTTGAAGTTCCTGCGGGCTGGGAGCAACGTCCGGTGTATATATCTTTTCAAGGAGTTGAATCGGCTTTTTATATATGGCTAAACGGGGAATTTGTTGGCTATAGCGAAGATAGCTTTACACCGAGTGAATTTGATTTAACATCGTACTTGACGGAAGGTGAAAATAAGCTGGCGGTCGAAGTCTATCAGCGCAGCACGGGGAGTTGGTTGGAGGATCAGGACTTCTGGCGCTTTTCGGGAATCTTTCGTGAGGTGTATCTATACACCGTGCCGGATGTTCATGTGCGGGATCTCCACGTTCAAACCGATTTGGATGAAAAGTTTGAGCAAGGAACGCTGACGGCTGTCATGCAATTGATAGGTAATTCTGCCTCAAAAGTGCTCCTTGAGCTAAAGGATAGAGCAGGTAATCTTGTAGCTAGTGGGGAAAGTGAAGTTTCAGGAGATTCCCTTTCGCTTACGCTTGCGGCAACAAAGGTGCAGCTGTGGAGCGCAGAAGCTCCTAATCTGTATACCCTTTACGTCTCTGTTTACAACGCATCCGGGGATCTTGTAGAAGTTGTGCCGCAAAAAATTGGTTTTCGGAAATTCGAAATGATAGATAAGATTATGCACTTAAACGGCAAACGTATTGTATTTAAAGGCGTCAACCGACATGAGTTTAATCCGCGCTTTGGACGCAGCATTACAAAAGAAGATATGCTATGGGACATAAAAACCTTAAAGCAGGCGAACATCAACGCTGTGCGGACCTCGCACTATCCGAATATGACGCTCTGGTATGAGTTGTGTGATGAATACGGAGTCTATGTCATTGACGAGATGAATTTAGAGTCGCATGGATCATGGCAGAAAATGGGGGCAGTTGAGCCGTCTTGGAACATCCCCGGCAATAAGCCTGAATGGCAGGATATCGTGATGGATCGTGCGATTTCCATGGTAGAGAGAGACAAAAACCATCCCTCCATTCTAATTTGGTCCTGTGGGAACGAATCTTTTGCAGGAGAAGTAATTTTGAACGTAGCCAATTATTTTCGAGAGAAGGATCCTACTCGTTTGGTTCATTATGAAGGGGTGTTCCATAACCGTGAATATGATGATTCGAGCGATATGGAAAGCCGCATGTATGCGAAAGCGGCAGATATTGAAAGATATTTAACAGAAGATCCGTTAAAGCCATATATTAGCTGTGAATACATGCATGCGATGGGTAATTCCGTCGGGGGACTGCATAAATACACAGAGCTAGAACAGAAGTATCCAATGTATCAGGGTGGATTTATCTGGGATTATATGGATCAGGTGATTATAAAAAATGATCGATACGGTAAGCCCTTCATGGCTTATGGAGGAGACTTTGATGACCGTTCAACCGACTACAACTTCTCCGGTAACGGAATTGTGTATGCGGATCGGAGATGGTCGCCAAAAATGCAGGAAGTGAAATTTCTGTATCAGAACGTCAAGCTGCTCCCGGACAGTCAGGGTTTTACAATCAGAAATGAAAACTTATTTGTGGGCTTGGATGCTTATGAATTACAATACGCTCTGAACTATGAGGGTAGGGTCATCCAGCGTGGAACTGTATTCGCTCAGGTTAATCCAGGCGAGGAAAAATATGTAGAAGTTGATCTACCCGATATCAAGAATCAGTCTGGCGAGTATAGCTTGGATGTTTCACTTGTCCTGAAGGAAGATTCATTATGGGCGAATAGCGGTTATGAAATCGCTTTTGGCCAGCATGTTTTTCAAGTGGCCAATACGTCAGCCGAGGAGTCTTTAACAGATGCTAAAATAACATCTGTCGTGAATGATTTTCGCGTGGTTGAAGGAGATGTGAATATTGGTGTACATGGTCGTGACTTCTCCGTAATGTTCTCAAAGCAGGCGGGCACATTAATTTCTGTTAAATATTCAGGACAGGAAATGATCTCTTCACCGCCGGCACCACTCTTCTGGAGAGCAATGACAGACAATGATAAGGGGGCAGGAATGCATTTCGACTCTTCCCCTTGGTATGCAGCAAGCTTGACCCGTAGAACGTTAAGCTTCGAGCTCGTGGAGGAGAAAGATCGTGCGACCGTGACTTACGTGTATAAGCTTAGTGTATCAGAGGAGGTACGTGTACGGGTAACTTACACAGTGTTCTCCGATGGAAGCATACAGGTGAAATCAAGCTACCATGGAGCAGCGGGTTTACCAAAGCTTCCACTCTTCGCTTTAAGCTTTAAGGTGCCAGCGGATTATCACCAGCTGAATTGGTATGCAAATGGGCCGGAAGAAAATTATATCGACCGTGCGTGTGGAGCAAGATTGTGTCGCTTCCAGAATCATGCGGTGGATAATGTGTCGTCCTATTTGGTGCCGCAGGAATCGGGCAACCGCACAGGTGTGCGCGAAGTATCCATTAAGAACGATTATGGTCAAGGCATTATAATATCGGCACCAGATACAGCCCCTGTTGAAGCCAATATCTCGCCTTACTCGGCAATGGAGCTGGAGAATGCGACACATCATTATGAGCTGCCGAACGTTCACTATACCGTTGTTACCATTGCTGGACGTCAAATGGGCGTAGGCGGGGATGACAGCTGGGGAGCTCCAGTTCTTGATGAATATCAAATCAATCCATCCTTAGATATGGATTTTGAATTTACAATTCGCAGAGCATGATGATAAAAATTCAACAGGCTCGGTTCAATGTTAAATTTGAACCGAGCTTTTTTTATGCTCGTTATAATTCCTTATAATTTGAGCTCAGTAAAACCTTATAAAGTCCTTAGATTTGCTATATATGATCAACGTATAGCAAATGAGAGGATGATATAGGATGGGAGAGTATATTTTACAAACTAATAATTTATCCAAGAGTTTCAGGGGGCAGCGTGCGGTTAGCGATATCAGCATAACCGTAAAAACTAATTCGATTTATGGACTGCTAGGCCCAAACGGCGCAGGTAAATCGACGACTCTAAAAATGATAACAGGGATTCTTCGAGCGACGTCAGGACAAATTTTATTTGACGGTCATCCATGGACACGTAAGGATTTACTACACATTGGAGCGCTGATTGAGTCCCCGCCACTTTACGGGAATTTGACTGCTGCCCAAAATTTGAAGGTACATACGACAATATTAAACTTACCGGATTCTCGGATTCGGGAAGTTCTTGAAATTGTTGATTTAACAACAACAGGCAAAAAAAGAGCGGGACAATTCTCTATGGGCATGAAGCAACGTCTCGGGATTGCGATCGCCTTGTTAAATCAACCTAGACTCTTGATTCTGGATGAACCGACAAATGGGCTTGATCCCATTGGGATTCAGGAATTACGTGAGCTTATACGCTCATTTCCTGCACAAGGGATTACAGTCATTTTATCGAGTCATATTCTTCATGAGGTGGAGCAAATTGCCGATCATATTGGGATCATTAGTAATGGTGTTCTGGGGTATCAGAATGCAATATATCCTGGTGATGATTTGGAGAAATTGTTCATGGAAGTCGTGACTCGGAACAGACAGGAGGTAACAAGATGATCCACTATCTGTTATCTGAAAATCTTAAATTCAAACGAACATTTTCGCGAAAATTGATTGTTGCGGTGCCACTGTTTTTTCTTCTATTTTCATTTTTCACACAACAGAACCTGCAAACGGAAGACCACTATTTTATGGAAATGGTATTTAATTGGTGGCCGCTGTTATTCATGACCATAGGATCTGCTTTGTTGTCTACACTATCGAATAACAAGGATCGTAAGGCTGGAGGGTACCGTAGCTTAAGCAGTCATGGAATTAGTATCGCTAAACTTTGGCTCAGTAAAATAATTGTGGTGTCATATTATTTGTTGCTGTCTTCGCTGCTTCTTATTGCAGTAATGTACCTATCTGGTCTTTTGTTTCCTTTGGGTGCAGCAGCCTTATCTGAAATTATAACAGCTGCTATTGTTGTTTGGTTGACCTCTTTGGGGATGATTCCAATCTATCTATTCTTAGCCGAACAATTTGGGGCGGTAGTATCTATTCTTGCAGGTCTGTTTGGGATGATTGTGAGTGTACTAGCAGCGGATCAACCTTCATGGATTTATGTTCCGTGGAGTTGGGCTTTAAGGTTAATGTGTCCCATTGTTGGTGTGCGTCCCAATGGTGTGGCTCTTTCAGCACAGGATGCTCTAAGAGACTCTTCGGTTATTTTACCTGGAATTGTGGTGTCGCTGGTATTCTTTTTGGTGACCCTCACCTTAACTAGCTGCTGGTTTAGTAGAAGAGAGGTGCGATAGAGATGGTGATACTCCGACTATTACAAGCTGAATGGTTGATGACTAAGCACACTGCAATTCGTTGGTTGATATTCCTTGTTCCTGTTCTATATCCGATGATGGTACTTTGGTATTTTTCACAGCGTGCGGATCAGCTTCACATCTATGATGGTTATTTTTCATTAATAGCCTTTGGGTTGCCTGTTGGGATAGGATTATTCTCTGCTTTAATGAGTGGTTTAGAGGAGGGGGCAGGGGGATTCTATAATCTATTAAGTGCTCTTTCACGTCCGAAGTGTTATATAAGAAAACTAGGGTTCATAATCTTGGCGATGATATGGATCGTATTCGGTTCAACATCAATTCTAATACTGGGCATGAAAAAAATTTTGCATATAGAGCGGATACAATATCTAATATTCTGGCAAGGAGCTTGTTGGGTAGTAGGCACTGCTCTAATCTTAATGATCTTTCATCTCATCTTAAGTTATGCTGGAGGCATGGGACTTTCTCTAACGGTGGGTAGTGCAGGTACGCTAATTGCAGCTATCGTAGGTGGAACAATTGTAGGCGATAAAGTGTGGTTATACATACCGTGGGCCTGGTCGATGCGGATGATTCAACTTCCCTTATTTTATGCTCAACCCAACAGGCTCATTGAAACGGAAGTATTGAAGCTGCAACTTCTTCATTCCGTACCTGCTATACTTATTAGTACAATGGTAATGGCAGTGTTAGGCTTGATATGGTTTCATTACTTTCAGGGTAGGAAATCATATGAATAAATAGGAGTGAGGTCACTGGCTAATATTTTAATAATAGATGATGAACCTGATATTTTGGCGCTAGTAAATAATATTCTTAGCAAAGATCACCATAGGGTTACGATAAAAACAAGTGCACGACATATGCCTTTGAATGAGTACTCGACATTTGATTTAATCCTGTTGGACGTGATGATGCCAGATATCGATGGTTTTGAGCTCTGTACTCAAATCAGGGATATCGTAGACTGTCCGATTCTGTTTCTTACAGCTAAATCAATGGAAACGGATATTATGTTTGGACTTAGTGTAGGTGCAGACGACTATATCGTGAAGCCTTTTCGTGCAGGCGAGTTGAAGGCTCGGGTGAACGCTCATTTGCGGCGTGAAAATCGAGAGAAAAATCATATGTTAAGCGCATCTGGAGTGAAATTCAATCTCTCGGCAAAGGAGATTTTTGTTGATAAAGAGAAAATAAATCTCACTAAAAGTGAATATCAGATATGTGAATTTCTTGCTAGAAATAAAGGTCAGGTTTTTTCCAAAGAACAAATTTATGAATCGGTTTATGGCTATGACAGAGAAAGCGATAGCTCAACTATTACAGAACATGTGAAAAATATCCGCAGTAAGCTGAGTGCGAGGGAGGTTTCACCGATTGAAACCGTTTGGGGGATAGGTTACAAATGGGTGTGAAACGAATACGGCTCCGTACAGTCTTCATTCAATATTTATTATCATTAGGTGCGTGTACTCTATTATTGGCATTTCTGTGTTTAGGGGTATTTACTCTCTTAATGCAGTATGGAATGATTGTTCCAGCAAACCATACCGAGCAATCCATTGCAAAGTCTTGGGATGTTTTGCAGCGTGCGCCACAAATTACGGAAGAAATGATCCCTTGGGGAGCGGAATATGCGGTATTGGATCAGCAAAAGAACTATATTTCAGGAAATATTCCTAAAGAACGCGCTCTAGATATATTGCAGAAGAATCAAAGCAGTTGCAATCTTATGGGTACAAACTGCACCGATGTGATTGAGCGGGAGCATGAGGTTATCGTACTGCAATATGCAATTGTACCGCAGTTCACCTCAAATTTTCTGCATAACACGTTGCCTAATCCGCAATTAACGCTATTGCTGTTTTTTGTAGTTCTGATGTTACTGGAAGTTATTCTGATTTCTGGATTTTTCGCTCGAAGACTGAGTCAAAAAATGGCTTCCTTGCAGGAAGCTGCACATCACATTGAAGCTAAAAATTTGGATTTTACTGTCGTGTATTCTGGGGTCAGTGAAATTGATGAGGTGCTATCATCCCTGGAACAGCTGAGAGAGGAATTGAAAAAGTCACTAGAACAGCAATGGAATCTGGAACAAATGAAAAAAGAGCAGATTTCTGCGCTTGCCCACGACATTAAGACTCCTCTTACGATTATTCAAGGAAATGCAGATTTGCTGATAGACTCAGATTTAGCAGAGAATCAGCAAGAATATATAGGGTATATTTCCAAAAATGTAGATCAAATCGAACAATACATGGCAACACTTATTGAGATTTCTAATACAAGAAAACAAATTTCTCCCCGCTCTAAATGGGTTGCAACGGATGCCTTTATCCAGCAAATTCGTATGCAGTTAGATGCGTTGGTTGTCCCTAAGCGTCTTCAGATAGAATTTCACCAGGACAATAATCTGCCCCCTGAGGTGTTGATTGACGATGAGCTACTTCATCGGGCTGTGATGAATGTACTCGCTAATGCGGTAGAGTATTCCCCGTATGAGAGTGTGATTTATTTGCAGGTTGAGGCAAAACAAGATCGGTGGAGTATAACGGTAACAGACAGTGGATCAGGATTTACGAGTGAAGGACTCCAATCAGCACTTAAGCAGTTTTATCAAGGGGACAGTAGCCGTACCTCCAAAAGTCACTATGGATTGGGACTTTACATTGCCGACACCATTGTCAGGCAGCATCTGGGTAGTCTGCATATTAGCAATTCTCCCCTGACGGGTGGAGGTCAAGTTCGAATCGACGTCCCAGTTCGTGGAGTGAGGTAGCGGTTTATTACACCTCTTAGAATAACATTGGATAAAACTTCTGGTTTATCTGATGAAATTCTAAGGGGTGTATTTTTTATGACGATCAAAACCAAATTCTCAATTGTTGGAAAAGTAGATTAAAATATTGATTGCTATATACAATTAAATACAATAAAGTTGTCATATAGAGGATAATTTTGTCGATTTTTCTGCAAAAATGTTCCAATCCACATTATATCAGGTGACATTAGGGTCTATGAGGTTCAAATCCTCTTCCTGAAAAAGACATAAGAAAGTGGTGCGCATAATGAGTAGCAACAGATTTGAAAACAAAGTAGTTATTATTACGGGTGCTGGTACCGGAATCGGAAAAGCTACAGCATTGAGAGTAGCAAGAGAGGGTGGTACTGTAGTAGTTGCCAATCGATCAGATGCTGGCGCTAACACAGTCGAAGAAATCAAAGCTTTAGGTGGAGAAGCGCTGTTTGTGCGGTCAGACGTTTCAGTTGAAGCAGACTGCAAAAATATCGTAGATCAAACCTTAGCAGCTTATGGAAAGATTGATTGCCTTTATAATAACTCAGCAATTACAGGAGATAATGCGGATGTTACAGAATATGATCCGATATTGTTTCAAAAGGTGATTCAGACAAATCTTAATGGCCAATTCTACATGTTGCATTATGCATTACCACATATGAAATCCGGTGCTTCCGTTCTAAACTGTTCCTCCTTGCATGGTATTTTTATTGGGATGGCAAATGATGCAGCTTATTCAGCAAGTAAACACGCCATTGTGGGCATGACTAAATCGGTTGCTAAAGAAGTGGGTCACCGTAATATCAGAGTAAATGCTATTTGCCCTGGTCCTATTCCTACACCAACCATGAACAGATACGAAAAGCTGTTGTCTGATGATGTAGAGATGCTTCAATCTCTTATCGCTTCTGGAACGGCTTTGGGCAGATATGGTACGCCTGAGGAAGTAGCTGCTTTTGCCTGTTTCCTTCTAAGTGATGAGGCTTCATTTATTACAGGTACAGCACATGTGATTGACGGGGGCTACTCCGCAACTAAGTAATTAGACGGATTAATTTACTTATATAAGCATCTAGTATTGAAGGCTTTGCGGCGTATTCCTGTTCGAATATCCTGTAGGATGAATGGACTGGAGTTGGAAGGCGCACGCAGAGCCTTTTTTAGTTGTTTCTAAACGATAACGGAATTACACAATTGTGTATGAAATTAAGGGAAATATAACCATGAATATGTTGGAATTTGTAGAAATTTGTATTTTAATATAAATAAAAAAAGAAATTTGTCGATAATAATATAGGTAATAGGTATGAGTTAAAATATATTAGAAAGGATGTTGCAATAAAACGATACAGGAAATAGATGTCATTAACTATTGATTGTAACGATATGGCATCATTTAAACAAGGCAGTTTGTTCCAAACCCAGTTGCCAAAAGTAGAAGTTACTGAAAAGCCTGGGCAGAAATTTTTTGTCTGTTGGAGTTACATACATTACTTTCTATTATTAAAAAATAACTATTAAAACTTGGAGGAATACAATTATGTCATACACAATTAAGTACAACAAAAGTGAAAACCACATCGATGTAGTATCTATCGATTTTTCTGCTGAGGATGTTCCAGGATACTTGAAAGATTTTGAGAATATCATGAAGCTTGTTAGTCCTAAATTTACGGGTACAACTGATGTAACTGAATCTGCAAGTGTACTTTCCCCTGAAGTTGCAGCAATGTTGGCTCCAACAGGTGAGATGGCGAAAGCAGCTGGCCAAGCAGGATGGGCTTATGTAACTAAAAACCCAATTTGGAAAATGCAATTGAAACGTATTTTTGGCAGAGATTTTGCTGATGCTTACGATACCTATGAAGAAGCTAGAACAGTACTGAAAAAATTGCAATAATCTAATAAATAGAGTTAGCAAAAAGTGCGGAGAGCTTTCTCCGCACTTTTTGTTTTATCTATATTTAAAATTGAAAATCTTCATCCTTCAGTGGCTCCACATTAAGCGCCCGGACATATCCGTTGCCTTTCTTCGAGAAGAAGTCATGCTGCTTGGTGTGGGTGCTGATCCCGTTCTGTACAATCGGGTTGATCTCTTCCTCGTCAAATAGCGGATCATGGCCCAGATTCATCATCGCTTTATTGGCATTGTATCTTAGGAAAGTCTTAACCTCTTCCACCAATCCGATAGGGGCATAAATCTGCTCGGTATAACGCTCTTCATTCTCATGCAGCAGTCGAAGCAATTCTACCAGCGTATGGTGAAGTTCGCGTTGCTCGTCTTCTGGGAGCCCGTCAAAGATCTCCTGTGCCAGCACACCGACATATACCCCATGGATGCTCTCATCCCGTAGAATAAGGTCGATGATCTCACCGCTGCAAGTCATTTTGCCCTGCCCAGCCAGATATAGGGGATAGAAGAAACCACTGTAGAACAAGTAGCTCTCGAGCAGCACGGAGGCTGCCATGGCGAGGTACAGGTCTTTTGGTGAGTCTATGTTTTTGTAATATTGTGAGATGGTCTCCGCTTTGAACTGGAGGAAGGGGTTCTCTTCTACCCAGCGGAATACACTGTCGATCTCCTCTGTAGAGGACAAAGTGGTGAAAATACTGCTGTACGATTTGGCGTGAATTTGTTCCATCATACCCATGAAGCCCAGTACGGCTTTGCGTTGAAGGCCTTCGACATGTTCCATAATCTGTGGCATTCCGACTCCGCCTTGAATCGTATCCAGCAGTGTCAGGCCGCCCAGCACCTTCATATAGGAGTCCTTTTCTTGCTCACTGAGCGTGAGCCAGGACATTTTATCATCGGATAATGGAATTTCATCGTCCGTCCAGAATTGCATAATGTTCTGATTCCAGAACATCAATGAGAAATCGTCGTCGGGACGGTTCCAGTTAACGGCTTGGATAGCGGTCATAATATTGCAATCTCCTTTTCTGCGGCTATAGCCTTCCTTTTAGATCGAGCAGGTGAGGCATTCCTCGACGGACAGCTTTTTGGTCCGGGTGTAATACAGCGACTTCAAGCCTTTATGCGCCGCATACAGGTAGGAGCGAGCCAGTTCTCTGGTGGAAACATCACTGTTAACATGCAGAACGGTCGAGATACCCTGGTCGATATGGGGCTGAATTTCCGCGATCAGATCGATTACCTTGAACTGGTCCATCTGGTAAGCCGATTTATAGAAAAACACATTGTCCGGCCGCAGGTACGGCATCGGATAATAAGTAGTTGAATTAGCATAAGTCCGAGTCTCAATCTGCTCAACAATCGGCATAACGCTTGAAGTGGCGTTTTGGATATAGGAAATGCTGGCCGTTGGCGCAATCGCCAAACGGTAAGCATGGTATAGGCCATTTGTTTTTACCGCATCCCGCAATTGTTCCCAGTCTGCTGGGGATGGGATATAAATATCTCCGAATAATTCTTGTACCCTTGGGGTAACCGGGCGGTAATCGGTAGTCAGGTAACGCTCGAAATAAGCTCCCGTAGCATAATCAGAAGCCTCAAATCCATGGAAAGATCGGCCCGTGGCGGCAGCGATTTCCATGCTTTTCTCTAGCGAGTGGAAATTCATAGTCATAAAGAAGGTCCGGGCAAAATCGCGGGCCTGCTCGCTTTCATAAGCAATGTTGTTCTTAGCCAGATAGCCGTGCAGATTCATGACGCCAAGACCGACAGAGTGCATTTCCTTGTTTGCTTTGGCTACGCCTGGGGCATTGGAAATACTGGTCATATCGCTAACAGCGGTCAGGGCGATCATGCCCTCATGTACGGATTCACGGATTTTGCCATGTTCCATCACGTTAACAATGTTCAAGGAAGCCAGATTGCAGCTTACATCGCGGCGGATTGTACTCTCCTGTCCGTAGTCGGCAATCTCTGAGGTCTCCTGCAGCTGAAAGATTTCAGTACAAAGGTTGGACATTTTGATCTGTCCGACGTTTTTCAGGGCATGGGCCGCATTGGCATTGCTCTTGTTCATGATATATGGATAGCCAGATTCCAGCTGGATCATGGCGATTTTGGTCAGCATATCCCGTGCGCTCATAGCTTTCTTCTTTTTGACACGTGGATCGGCCAGCAGCTTATCATACATGTCATCCAGATCCATATCGTCGAGATGCGTGCCGTAGGCTTTGTACACACTGTAAGGAGCAAATACATGCAGCGCTTCATTGTCCTTCG
Organism: Paenibacillus sp. FSL H7-0918; assembly: GCF_038007025.1. Classification (NCBI taxonomy): domain Bacteria; kingdom Bacillati; phylum Bacillota; class Bacilli; order Caryophanales; family Paenibacillaceae; genus Paenibacillus; species Paenibacillus sp. FSL H7-0918. Next base: position 511,771 of record NZ_JBBOWJ010000002.1, on the reverse strand, counting down.
CCAGCTTATAGAAGCGGTTTGGAATAATCAGGCCGATGGACAGGGTTTTGAGTCTTGTTTTTTCGTCGGCGTTGATTTTCTTGCTGTCGAGGAATTCCAGAACGTCCCAGCCAAAAATATTGTAATAGGCTGCTCCTGATCCTTTACGTTGACCCATCTGATCTGCATAGGAGAAGCCGTCTTCCATCAGCTTAAGTACAGGTATAATTCCCTTCGCAGCATCCTCAACACCCTTGATAGTTTCACCACGGGAGCGTAGCTTGGATAGGTTAACGGCCACACCGCCACCGATCTTCGACAACTGCATGCAGGTATTCAGCACATAGTTGATGGAATTGAGCGAGTCGTCCATTTCGATTAGGAAGCAGGAGACGAGCTCACCACGCCGGCTCTTACCGGCATTTAAGAAGGTTGGTGTCGCAGGTTGCAGGCGCTGTTCCATCATCGAACGGGCAAGTACCCCCGCAGTATCGGCATTGCCGCGTCCCAGGTGAAGGGCGACTGCCGCCACACGGTCCGGGTAATGCTCCAGATATTGTTTGCGGTCATTGGTTTTTACAGCGTAATCCGTGTAGAATTTCGAAGCTGCCATATAAGATGGAAAACTGAAGTTGTAGGCGTGGGTAATCTGGTAGACTTCTTCAATTTCCGCCGTGCTGTACTGTTCATAAAAATTCTCGTAGAAATCCTGTTCAATCATATAATCAACCTTGGCTTTTGTATTCGCAAAAACCAGACTCCGCCGCTCTACATCCCGCATAAATTCGGCTACTGCCTCAAGATCTTTGTCTAGCTGAAAGAAGCCACTTTCGTCTCTCTTCATCAACATGTTGTTTAATTCAATATGCCGCAACCCGGCTCACCTCCTGTTTAATCCGTTCTACATCGCCAAATGTACCCGATAACTCAAATTTACCGATAACGGGCACGTTATACCGATCTGCAATCAAGTCCGCGCTGTGCGCGAACAGCTCGCCCCAGTTCTTATTGCCGCTGGCGGCGATGCCCTTCAGATTGGCATTATTGTTCTTCAAGAAAGTAGACACCTTTTCTGGAATCTGTCCAAAGCCGGTGGTATATGTAATAAGCACATAGGGCTCATCAATCGTCATATGCTCCTCAATCTGCACAGCCGGCAACTTAAGTTTGCTGATGAAGCGTCTGACATTTCCTGTTTTTGAATCATACGCGACTAGCATGGTGTCTGTCCCCCTGTAAATATTAAAAACTATTGAAAATAGTATGAAAACTGAATGGATAAGCTATAAATACTGAAAAATCGTATCTATACTATATTTAGTGTGCGTTGTTTATTTTAATTACTATATGTTGAAAAGTCAATATGGGAACAGCAGTCTTAATAGCTGGGAAAGTGTCTCGTAAGCGGTTTTTTGGTAGACTTTTAGGGCAGAAAGACCGGAGTATTAGCATTTTGCTAGTTTAAAAATAAAAATAAAAAAATTGCAGGAATAAGGGTGATACTTAGGGATGCTGCTGAGGGTGATGGCAAGCCAATAAATCTGCAAGGAACAGAGCCTGCTCCTTGCAGATTTATTGGCTTTATTTTTGCGAAGTGGGATTATTCTTAATAATCTCTTGATCTCAAGAACGGTTGTTCACTCCGAGGCTTCGGTCAGATGGTGAATCTGCTTTAAGTTGCTGCATGTATTCCCTGGGGGAAATTCCGGTTACCTTTTTGAAAACTTTACTGAAATAGAAGGCACTCTCATATCCCAGCTTCTGTGAGATTTCGTAGATGCGACCTTCCCCACGTGCCATCATTTCTTTGGCTGTCGTGATTTTGATCTCCGTGATATATTCCACATAGTTGACCTTGGCAACCTTGGAGAAAAGGTGGCTCAGATAGTTGGGACTGAAATTGAAGACATCAGCCACTTGATTGAGCGAGAGCTTAGTTCCGAGATTTCGTTTAATATACTCTTGGACATTTTTGACGAGCTGCTCCTTGTAGCTTTGTCTGCGGGTAGAGAGGATGTCTGAGCAACCGTCCCGGAACTGGATCAGCCAGCCAGCGATCTCTTCAATCGTATGCATCTGGTAGATAGCCCGGTAGCCCTCCGGTTCATTTTCGAAAATTTGTTCCACAATGTTCTCACCGTCTGCGAGCAGTGAAGTGGCCATGTACAGAATGTTGCAGGCGGCATCAGTGGCGGGAACCAGCAGGTCGGCCCGGCCGTCGAAGATTTCGATCATTTTGGAGATAATGGCGTATAAAGCTTGGGTATCCATTTCTTCAAAAGCACGGCGGATCTCTGTACGCAATTCGGAGAAATCAAACAACAGATGATCCTGCTCCAGCGACTCTCCTTCGGCAAAAAACACAAACGACTGTGCTTTAACCGCAGCAGGAAGCGCTTTTCGCGCAGCGAGGTAGCTTTCCCGCAGCAAATAAGGATCCTCGACCGCAAAGCCGATCGCGCCGATGATCCTTACATTGAAGTAGTTATGGAGTATGGAGGCCATATGGGTCAATAGCATTTCAATCTCAGGCATCCATTGCCGTGAATCCGTCCCGTTGACGGGCAGGGTTACAGCAAAATTGCGCAAGTCCAGACTGCTCACATAACAAGGTCTTATGGAAGTAAGCGTATCTTTGGCCATTTGGACGGTACTTGAACACAGAGCAACCATTTTATCGCCGCGGGGCGGGACACTGTCTGGCCCCAAAATACGGCAAGTGCAGACTAGATAAGCAGGTTCCTTGAGCTCAAGGTTTAAATCATCTCTCTGCAAAAGGTACTGGTTTTTATTTGCGAATAAGTTATTGAACAGGCGGATGAAAAATTTATCGCGTTGAGCTTGTAGATTGCCTCTATGAGCAAGCATGGGATAGCTGTCTAGGGTTTGAAAAGCCTCCAACTGGGAAATTGCTTTCCGAATGGAGGCATCAAGTGCCTCTGGTGTCAGTTCTAGCTTCACTAGATAATCTGTGGCTTGCACTTCAATCGCTCCACGCGCGTATTCGAATTCCTCGTAGCTTGTTAAGATGATGAACAGCGGAAGCCGGCCGTGTTTTTTGCGTACCGCATTGGCAACTTCTAAGCCGCTTTTAATTGGCATTTTTATATCGCTGATTACGATGTCAGGACGAAGGGTGTCAATCATTTCTTCCTCTTGAGCCCCGTTGTGTGCAATGCCGACAATTTCTATATTATATTGCTCCCACTTCAGCATGGACTGCAAGCCGATACAGACCAGCGCCTCGTCATCAGCAATTAACAACTTGATCAATTCCATCACATCCTTGCTTGATATGCTACTCTATTCCTTTTGCAGGAACGGCAGAAGAATCTTCATCCGGGTATATTGGCCCGACTCACTCTCAATCGAAAGACCGTAATTATCCCCAAATGCCAGGCGCAAACGTTCATTTACGCTGCGGAGTCCAATATTCTCGGGCATTTCTTTGCTTCCATTACCTGGATTCGTCAGAATCGTGGAGATTTCTTCTTCCTTCATCCCTATACCGTTGTCTTCAATCGTAACTAGAATATCGGCGAATCCACTTTTGGCCACCTTAATGAGAATTTCTCCTCTGCCTTTGGGCTCAATGCCATGGAAGATGGCGTTCTCGACCAGGGGCTGGAGCGTGAATCGTGGAATTAGGCCGGTTAGCAGTTCCTCGTTGTCAATCTCCTTTACCATAGAGACCGTACTGCCATAGCGGTATTTCTGAATTAGAAAATAATCATCCAGCAGGCTCAGCTCATCTTTCATCGGCATTAGTCTACGGTTGTCTTTGGCGATGCTGCGCAGCAGTCTGGATAGTGAAGTGGTCATTTCCGCGATGCCGGTAGCATTCTGAATTGTAGCCATCCATTTGATCGAATTCAGTGTGTTGTACAGGAAATGGGGATTGATCTGACTCTGCAGCATCCGGTATTCCAGCTCCTGCTTCTGTTTCTCGTCAGCGAGCCGGCTGTCCATAAGCGCTACGATATCTTGGGACAGGCGGTTAATGCCCCGGCCGACATCGCCAAGCTCGCTGTTCCATTCGATATTGCGGTCCAGCAGGAAATTGCCCTGGGCGATCTTATCAATCCGCTTCTTCAGTTTTTCCACCGGAAGACTGATGGTACGGGTCAGATACAGCGTAATGATAGCGCTTAAGACAATAACTAGGAGACAGACGCCGAGCATAACCAGAATCCATATATTTGTCTTGGGAGCGAACAGGTCATTGGATAAAGTCTGTGACAGAATGACTCCGCTGCGTACGGGATAAGATACCACGATATGGCTCTCTTTCTCGTCCTCGAGCTTGACCATGGACAGCTCAGTTTGTGGACCGACAGGTTTATCATTGGTATAGGCCACCGGTTCATACGGCTCTGCAATGGCGATGACCTGATCGCCGATGAGCTGATAATGATGATTGCCGAGCGTCAGCAGCAGCCGGGAATTCTTCGGCAGGGAGTACCCTTTCAGCTTGTCGGTAATAACAGTGGTATTCGCTAACAGGTACACTGTTCCAACGCGGGAAGCTCCTTTGCCGTAAATAGGAAAAACAAAAGGAATTCCGTTTGTGTTGGAGAGCGGGTCCTTGATCACCCGGTCCCATTTCTCCTCGGCATCGTTGCTAAGGCCGGTAATTTGACCGATATTGTGTATGGTAAGCGGAACAGAGGTGCCGGTTTTATCCACCTGCAGAAACTTTCCGTTGCTATCCGTAACAATCAGACGGCGGGCATAGCTGTTGGAGCGGTTGTTCAGGAAGTCCTGCTGCATCGAGTTGAATACATTAACTGCTTCCTTAGAGCTAGCCTTAGGTGAGCTGAAGTAGTCTGTGATCAGGGTATTAGTAGAAGAGTTAGTGCTGCAGGTCATCGCCAGCGATGACAGATCAATTAAATCCTGTTCAATAATATGGGATACCAGCTGCAGATTGAATTCGGTCGCCTGGATGGTTGTTTTACGCTGATAATAAGTAATTAATTCATAGCTAAAAAAAGACAACAGCGACGCTATCAGCAGTGCGAATACGGCCATGAGCAGAATAATGCGACTTTTAATGGTGGATTTTCTTACCGTATTTAACACTCCTCTACAAAATGTGAAAACATATAAAGCGTTTTCATATACCATAGCATATTCCTGCGTTCCGATACAGGGGGAGGTACATAAGCTGAATATTTTACATGTTTTAGATAGAAAATTACAGGTTTGAACCGGAGCAGGGAAGAAGAACACAGAAAAGTGAATGAACTTTGTTTGATAATGCATGCCATTCTTGCGAAAAAAGCTATAAACTTTGAACTAAGCTCAGAAGAGCCGATCGTAGTTACACAATCAGAAGAAAAGGGGATATTTAAATGAAACTGAAAAGATTCTATGGCATAACCCTCGCCACAGTATTCTCCATGAGTCTGTTGGCTGGATGTTCTGGTAATAACAACAACGAAGGTGCTGCTGCAACGACAGCTCCAGCAACGGGGAATTCTGCAAACGCTTCCGCTGAACCGAGCCAGGAGCCTGTGACTTTGAAATGGGCCTTGTGGGATTGGGAAGCTACCGCTTACTACAAGCCGCTAATCGATGCCTATAAAGCTGAGCATCCGAATGTAACAATCGAATATGTCGATCTGGGGTCGACGGACTATATGACCATGTTAAGCACACAACTGTCCGGTGGCGCAGATCTGGACGTACTTACAATTAAAGATATTCCGGGCTACTCGAACCTTGTGAAACAGAATCACCTGGAGCCGCTTAAAAGCTTTATGAGTGGCAACGCTATTGATCCTTCGGTATATGGAGGTACTGTAGAACAAATCGAAGTGAACGATGAGGTGTATGCGCTTCCTTTCCGCAGCGATTTCTGGATTCTCTACTACAATAAAGATTTGTTCGACAAAGCAGGCGTGGAATATCCAAGCAATGATATGACATTCGAGCAATATGATGAGTTGGCCAGAAAAATGACATCTGGCAGCGGTTCTGAAAAAGTGTACGGAGCTCACTACCATACTTGGCGTAGTGCGGTTCAACTGTTCGGTATTCTGGACGGCAAGAACACTGTTGTTGACGGAAACTACGATTTCTTGAAGCCAACCTATGAGCGGATCCTGAAAGAACAGGAAGACGGCATCGTAATGGATTACGCCACACTGAAGACTTCAAGCACGCACTATTCTGGCGTATTCTACAATAATTCCGTTGCTACTATGAACATGGGCAGCTGGTTTATCGCTACACAAATTGAGAAAGTGAAGAGCGGCGAGTCCCAATCGGCTAACTGGGGCATTGCGAAATACCCTCATCCGGATGGTGTGGAAGCCGGTACAACCCTGGGTACAATTACTTCCCTAGCTGTAAATCAGAAATCCAAACATAAAGAAGCAGCACTTGATTTCATGAAATTCGTGACTGGTGAAGAAGGAGCTAAAGTCATTGCTTCCACCGGAACCATTCCAGCGATTAAGAATGATGAAGTTATCAATTCCATTACTTCCATCGAGGGCTTCCCTACGGATGAGAACAGCAAAGCGGCACTGACTACTGTTAAGACTTATCTGGAAATGCCTATGCATGAAAAGAGCGCAGACATCGAAGTTATTTTGAATGAAGCGCATGACAATATTATGACTAAAAATGCTTCGATTGACGAAGGTTTGGATGATATGAATGCTCGCGTACAGCAGCTCTTGAATAATTAACCTTAAGAGAGCCGGTTCTAAGGGCGGGTGAAAGCCCGCCTTTTATATTAAAAACTATAGATTTGTGGGGAAAGTTTTAGAAGGTTTGGAGGAGAAAGAATGCAGAACGAAACCATATTGGGTACAAAAAAGATCCCTAAACGTCATTTGTCAAAAGGTGTCCGGGAAAACCTGGTAGCTTACAGCTTCATTGCGCCGAACTTTATCGGATTTGCCCTGTTTACACTGGTACCTATGTTTTTTGCCTTTATCCTTGCTTTTGTGAAATGGGACGGGGCCAATCCAATGAAGTTTATCGGGCTGGACAATTTCACCCGGTTGATCAGAGATACAACATTTCACAAAGCATTATGGAATACCATTGTTTACACTATTGGCGTAGTACCGTTCACCATGATTGTCGCGCTGGCGCTGGCGATTCTGCTTAATCAGAAGATAATGGCCCGCAATTTCATGAGAACCGTATTCTTTTTCCCTTATGTAGCATCCCTGGTAGCCGTTGCTGCCGTATGGAACTTTATCTTCAGTCCTACGATGGGTCCGATCAACAATATCCTGCATACCCTTACCGGTATCCCGCTGGAGGATCTTCCCCGCTGGGCAGCGGATAAACACTGGGCGATGTTCACAGTAATACTGTTTACAGTGTGGAAAAACATGGGTTATTACATGGTTATTTACTTGGCAGGTCTTCAGGGCATCAACCCTGAATTGTATGAGGCTGCTGAACTTGATGGTGCGGGCGCGTGGAGAAGATTCCGCAATGTGACGGTCCCTCAACTGGCGCCTACCTCTTTCTTTGTTCTGATGATTCTAGTCATCAATTCGTTCAAAGTCTACGATATCTTTATCAACCTATTTGCCGGCGCCGATAACCAGTTGAATGATTCTACAAGGGTTATGGTGTATCAAATCTACAATACGGCGTTCCGCTCGCTTGATTACGGATATGCCAGCGCCATGGCCATTGTATTGTTTCTGCTGGTACTTGGCATCACCATCGTCCAGTTCCGCGGCGAGAAGAAATACGGACAATAGGAGGATTCAAAAGATATGGTTGGTAAAAGTAAAGGACTTCGAATCAGCATTATGGTTCTTGTGTATATTTTGTTGTTTGCGACAGTACTGGCGATGCTGGTTCCGTATATATGGATGTTGTCTTCTTCACTCAAGATGAACAAAGATGTCTTTTCCTTCCCAATGCAGTGGATTCCACAGAATCCGCGCTGGGAGAATTTCGCGGATATCTGGACACGCATTCCGCTGGGCCGTTTTATTTACAATACGGCGAAACTATCGATTATCGTAACGATTCTACAACTACTGACTTCCAGCTTTGCTGCGTACGCGTTCTCCAAACTGCATTTCCGGGGAAAAAACATTCTATTCCTTGGATATATTGCAACGATTGCGATCCCTTGGCAGGCTTACATGGTGCCGCAATTTATCCTGATGCGTTACATGGGACTTAACAATACGCATTTGGCAATCATACTGCTGCAGGCATTCTCGGCATTTGGAGTATTTCTGATGCGCCAGTTCTATCAAGGTGTTCCGGATGAATTATGCGAAGCTGCCCGTATTGACGGCTTGAGCGAATATGGAATTTGGGCGCGAATCATGCTGCCGCTGTCCAAGCCAGCCTTGTCTACATTGACGATCTTCACCTTCGTCGCCACCTGGAATGACTTCCTGGGGCCAATGATTTATCTGACAGATACGAAACTCAAGACTATCCAAATCGGACTAAGAATGTTCATCTCGCAATATTCCGCCGAATATGGCCTGATTATGGCCGCGAGTGTGGTGTCCATTATTCCGGTTGTAATTGTTTTCCTGGCTCTGCAAAAGTACTTTGTACAAGGTGTTGCAGCATCGGGCATTAAGGGCTAGAACCGTATTTGACCTGGCAGTTGCATGCTTCATAGGCTGCCAGGTTTTTTTATAAGTCAAAGGGATCTGTATAACTCTAGTAATTATTCATTTAACAATAAAATGAATACGCTTTCTTTTATTATTGGCCATCAAAGGAGGAGAAGAGAATGAACAGAAAGCACTTTCGAAAAAGGCTTTTCTCAATAACGATGACTACTGCGCTCGTAGTTGGGATGTTTCCGGCATTCACTCTGCCTGCAGCCTCTGCTGCTACCGTAAATTCTATCTACGCTGCCGCCCATATGGGGGCTACAACAATTGCAGATACAACGCTGCCAGCCAGCATTGATATCGGAGGCCAGAGCACAGCAGTGAACTGGAATATTGGAGCAGATACCTTTGCCGTGCCATACGATGCCGTGACCGTCAGCGGTACAGCAAACGGGAGGCCGGTCGTAGCCAGTGTTGAAGTTATTCCGCCCGCAAGTAATCCGTTGGTTTACTTTGTGGATAGCGGTAGAGGGGGCGATTCCGTAGGCAATGGGCCTACTTCCTCGCCGCTGTACGAAGCGGTCCGCACGCTGAGCGGCAGCGATTTGCTCAACCAGTCACCCGACCAGAAGTATATCAGCGGTACGGCGGACTGGGGATTTGATGATTCCGTAAACAAGGTCAAGAATTCCAAAGACGGGGGACTTACCGATCCAGCCACCGATCCGTCCCTATGGACTGTCGGACTTCGTGCCGACCCTGCCAGCAATCATATCGTGTATAAATTAAAAGCGCTTGAAGCTGGAACCTATACGCTCAGCAGCGGTTTCCATGATTGGTACGGCAGCCGCTCCCGTGTAATACGTCCTCAGATCGAGTATAAGGATGCTAGCGGGGCAACCAAGAACATCTTGTTTGACCAGTTCAACACTAATGTGACTAAACTAATTTCCGGCGAATTCACCATTCCTGGAGACATTGACGTTAGTAGTCCAATGACGTTGACTTACGCCTATGTTGCTGACGAAAAACCTATTTTGAGCTGGTTCGCCGTTACCAAGGGCGGAATCAAGAAACAGATCGAAGAGGCTACACAGAGCGCAGCTTCTATGGTCAAGGTTCTGCTTGACGGCAACGATATCCAAGCTGACAATGTCAACGGCCTCACATTCAAGGGATTTGGCGTACTAAGCGCTAACAGCACCAGTGCGCTTTTGATGGACTATAAGTCAGAGTATCCAGAGGCTTATGCAGAAATGCTACAGATCTTGTTCGGTGGAGAACATCCGCTCATGACGCATGTGAAAATCGAGATGGGCAATGACCGCAATAACTCCACGGGACCTGACCCGGCGACTATGCGTACGGCCGATGAAGAGGCAAATGTTACCCGGCATCCCGGCTTCCAGCTTGCCGCAGATGCCAAGGCAGTGAACCCTGATCTTAAAGTGAGCATCCTGAGATGGAGTGCTCCGGCCTGGGCGAATAACAACGACAAAATCTATACCTGGTACAAAAAAACCATTCTGGCCGCTTATCGTGAATACGGTTATATGGCCGATTACGTTAATCCTTATATCAACGAGCACGCTCCAGATTTGGCGTGGACCAAACAGTACGCTGAGAGAGTCAAGACTGACAGCGAAGGCTTCAACAGCACCGAAGAGCGGGAACTGTACAACCGGATCAAGTCTGTGATATCCGATGAAGTCGGGATTGGCAGCTTCGGTGCCAGTATGGTGAGTGATCCTTCTCTGCGGGAAGCTGTGCCGATCGCTGGATACCACTACAACACGGACGACGACAGCGCAGGCAATTTCAAAAAACTTGCAGAACAATATGATATTGAGGTTTGGAACAGCGAGGCGCAGTCTACCTTCAGTAATTCCTCTTTCCGTCCCAACAACAATATGAAAGATCCTACAGTGGCAGGAACCGGCATTGGTGGTGTCGGCAGTCCGCTGGAGATGAGTAACACGATTATTAAAGGATTCGTTAACTCCCGCCGGACACACTTTATTTACCAGCCAGCCATTGGTTCCTTTTATGAAGGCGGACAATATTCCTTCAAGGAATTGGTCAGCATGCGCGATCCGTGGTCGGGATGGATTCATTATGATGCGGGTCTTGTCACTCTGCAGCATTACAGCTGGTTTGCGAATGTAGGCTGGGAGAACGAGGATAATACTGCTGGGATCTGGCGAGCGGTTCCTCAAGCCAGCTCTACAGGTGCGACAGGCACCAATCCGGTCAGCGGCCGCAACGGTTCCCCTAGCTATATAACCCTTGCAGCACCTGATAAAAAAGATTTCTCGACGGTTATCGTGAACGATAGCGAGTATTCCAAAATCTACAAGCTGCAGACAGTCAATATGGCTTATACGGGTAATCCATCCATGGAAGTATGGGAAACCCGTGCCGCTGATGCAGGAGAAGCGTTCAACAGCAATTATATGCAGTATCTCGGTGATGCCACTGCTGATGGCAGCGGGGTGTATACCGTTAAGGTTAAACCGTATTCGACCGTGACTGTGTCTACTTTGAAGAACAAGGACAAAGAAGAATATAATACACCGCTGCCTGTAGAAGGCGAGCGTACCGTACTGGATACTGATGCTACAGGAGCAGGACACAGTACTGGGGACAACATTCTGTACGCTGATGATTTTGACTATTCCAAGCAGACTGTTGTGAAGATTGGTGCAGGCGGTCAATCTGAGGGTACCCAGAGCTATATCGAATCCCGCGGCGGTTCCCAAAGCGTTATCCCGCGTTATACCCATGACCGCAACGGGGCATTTGAGGCCTATCTTCCGGACGGTTCAGACAATTATGTCCTGCGGCAGCAGCTGGACACGGGAACCATGGGGCTTGGCGGCACATGGAACAGCGGAGATCCCGTAACGGCCATCGGCGACAACCGGTGGATGAACTACAAGGCCAGTGTTGATGTATCGTTCGAAACAAACAATACTCAGGGCGGAGCCAATTATGCTGCGATAGGCGCCCGTTATCAGGGAGGTGGCAGTTCCCACTCCATAACCGGTACACCGTATGTGCTGAAATTCTGGTTCGACGGCGGCTGGCAGCTGCTGGTCAACAATAGCGCAGTTGCGAGCGGAAATGCCGCGAACGGTTCCGGCGGCGTGAAGATCGACGGATTCGATACCGCATATGACGCATGGCATAATATTGCCGTTCAGGTTGCAGGTGATAAAGTGACTGCCTATCTGGATGGGGTGAAGCTGGCTTCCTATACCGACCCTACTCCTGAATTGTCCGGCCGGGTAGATCTGGCCAGCGGCTACTATCACGTCCGCTTCGATAATTTGAAGGTGGAGAAGGTTGAGGGCTACACGCCGTATTATTCAGAGCTTCTAGACAATCTTGAAATGTATGACCTGGCTGCGGCTCCGAATCCTAAACTGATATATACCGGGTCGTGGAGCCATATAAATGGAGCGGGCATGTACATTTACCAGCGTTCTCTTTCTACCAGCCAGGCTGTAGACGCTGCAATGGAATATACGTTTGAAGGCACCGGACTGGATATTCTAGGAGCGAATAACGGATCGGCGAAGCTTGAGGTAACGGTGGACGGAAAAGTTATTGCTCTATTGGCTGATACAGTAGCTTCCAAGGAGCTGTACCAGACGTACGCACTCCGCGGGCTTAAATATGGCCAGCACCATGTGCAGATAAAGGTGGTAAGCGGCACCTTGGTTGTCGACGCGGTGGCGGTTGTTTCCGGGGAAGTAACTGGTACTGTAGATACTGCTGCTCTTCAGGCGGCGGTAACAGCCGCGAAAGAAATGAACAAACAGGATGAATATTCGGACAGAGACTGGCAGCTCTTCGTAGATGCACAGAGCGATGCACAGGGAGCACTGGATAATCCTATTTTATACAAATTGGATCAGGAAGGAGTTACTCAGCTTGAAGCACGCCTGATCTCCGCCCAGAACCAGTTGACTACGGGAGATATACGGGAGCTTGTCGCTCCTCAGGATTTGGCTACTTATGCCGGAAAACTGCCGGATCTTCCAGACAAGGTGGAAGCCACTCGGGCAGACGGATCCAAATTGCTGGTATCAGTAAAGTGGAATGTAAATGCGGCCAGCTTCAACAATCCGTATGAACGGGTAGCTGTAACCGGCACTTATGGAAATCTGAAAACAACTTGTTATGTGGAAGTGGTGCCGGAGGGGCTCTTATACTTCCTCGATGCTGGTGTATCGGTGGACGGTATCACGCCGCCGTATACATTAATCAAGGATTTTGTAGGTGACAGCTTGCTTAATAACAAGGCGGATCAGCCTTCGACAGGCAATGGGGTATGGGGGCATACCAGTACTAAGTACCTCCTTAAGGGGCTTGGTGGTGCTGTAGTTCCTTCTGATAAAAGTCAGACAGGTGTTTATGGTTCGGATACAAAAAATAATCCACTTGTATACCTGCTCCCTTTGAACGCAGGCAAATATACGATTACGTCATTCCATCGGGACTGGTGGAACAACACCAACCGCACGATGGATATTACGCTTAGCTATATCGACGCTGAAGGGAAAGAAGTGACCAAATCGGTCCGAACCGGACTCGTCGCAGGTCCTAATGGCGCTATGATTAACTATGACTTCACGCTTCCGGTGAGCGGTACTGTGAAATACTCAATAAACAATACGTATTCAGGCAATCAGGCTGCATTGATCAGCTATGTGGCTGTAGCTAGAGATAAAGCCAGTGTTGCTAATGAGCAGGCTGTAAATGAGGCTAAGAGTATCATAGAAGGTGCGGTATACAGCGTGCAGAAGGAAGTGGCAAACAGCGAAGAAGCTGTCCAGACTTGGCTGCTGCAGACGATAGGCGCTCTGCCCGGTCTCAATGATACCGGAGTTACGATCGGTGAGATTACCTTGTCTTCCTTCCAAGAAGCAACCGATGAGACTAACGGCAGCTTCAGCTTTACGGTATCACTTAGTAAGGGAGAGGCTACAGCGGACAGTTCAGCGAGCGGAACAATCAAGCTGCCGGAGCCGGATACTGTTCAGCCTTTGATTACTCTGTTAGGTGATGCGACAGTGAATTTGCACATCGGTTCTGAATATACAGATGCAGGAGCGACTGCTTATGATGACAAGGATGGTGATATTACAGACCGTATAACAACAACAGTTAGCAGTGAAGTATACGGCTTGACTGCTCTCGATACAGCGAAAGCTGATATTTATACCTTCCATTATAATGTCAGCGATACTGCGGGCAATGAGGCTGAAGAAGTGACAAGAAAAGTAGTCGTTGCACTTGATCCGGATGTAATGAAGCCGGTGATTACACTGCTTGGTGAACCGTCCATTCAACTGGAAAATGGCGCAAGCTATATGGATGCCGGAGCGACAGCGGTAGATGACCGTGACGGCGACATTACGGAGCACATTGTAGCAACGATTACGAAGAATGAGGAGAATGTGCTGGCACTGGACACTAAGGCGGCAGGCATCTACACCTATCATTATAATGTGAGTGATGCGGCGGGCAACGCGGCTATCGAAGTGACTAGAACCGTGACAGTGGGCGAAGCAGAGCAACCTCCGGTAGTGACACCAACACCAACACCAACACCAACACCGACATCGACGCCGGAACCGGAGCCAACAACAGCACCAACATCTACGCCGGCGCCAACGGAAGCACCAGTGTGGACGGTAGCACCGACACCAGCAGTCACCCCGTCCCCAACGCCAACACCGCTGCCGCAGACCGAAAAGGTTCTTGATCCAAAGGATTTCACGGCACCGGTTGGAGGAGTAATAACGGTTCAGCTTACTGAAGCTACAGAATCCGTGCTCCTTCCAGCAGGACTATCAGGAATCATCGGAGAGAACACTCTACGTCTGGCTTGGAGTAAGGTTGCTATCGATCTGACCCCAGAAGTGCTGAAGAGCATTCAAGAAAAAGCTACTGGAGGTCAAACGGAGGGGGCGCAAATTAAGCTCTCAGCAGTGAAGGTATCCAGAGATGCTGTGGAACAGTTAATCAATAATCCGGCTGTTAATGGTTCCGTACATTTATCTGCGGCGAGTGATGTGATTAACTTCAGCTTGGAGGTTGTTGCTGCGAACGGCACTGCTGTAACGGTAACTGCTTTTGATAAACCGTTGACACTTACGTTCAACGTAGATCCGGATGCCAATACAAGCTTGCTCGGCAGCTACTATATTTCTGCAAATGGTGCGCTTGAATTCATGGGCGGAACGTTGACTAATGGTAAATGGACTGCTGAAATACGGCATTTCAGCCAGTATGCAGTCCTGGAATACGATAAGCTGTTCACAGATGTCAGCAGTAATAGCTGGGCCAGCAATGTGATTAAGACCATGGCTGCGAAGCATATTATTGAAGGCATTTCCAGTACGGAGTTTAATCCGCAAGGGGATGTAACTAGGGCACAATTCGCTGCTATGATTGCACGCGCGCTTGGGCTTAAGGCAGGAAGCCATGCAACATTTGGTGATGTGGATTCCAAAGCCTGGTATGCCGACGCCGTTGCAGCTGTTAGCGGAACGGGTATCGTGCTCGGACGCAGTGCGGATTCGTTCGCCCCGGATCAGAGCATTACCCGCGAGGAAATGGCTGTGATGATCGTTCGTGCTTATGAATATTTGCAGGGAAGCGAGACCAATGAACCTGCTGTAGGATCGTTCAGTGATTATTCCCGGATTCATGACTGGGCGAAGAACGCAGCAAACATCGCCGAACAGGCGGGACTGATCAAGGGACGCGGCAATAAGCAATTCGCGCCACAAGAGACGATGACCCGTGCCGAAGGTGCGCAAGTTATCTCCAATCTGCTGGGATATTTGTAAGTAGCATTTCAAAGAACCTGGCAGGCTGCATTAAGCGGGCTGCCAGGTTCTTTATAGATTTGGAGAGGCGGGGGAGTGCTTAGGAAAACAGCGGCCGGAAGTCCAACTATTCACCGCAGTAGCGATTGCATCTTTTTTGAAAAATCCTTGAATTTGAGTTTTAGAGCTCAGCTTCTTTTACTATATTTTCCGGGTGGAATGCCCGTGATGTTCTTGAAGGTACGGATGAAATTGGCATAATCGTTAAAGCCGGACAGATAGCAGGTATCGGATACGGAGTTCCCGGCGGACAATAGCTGCTTGGATAACGCAATTTTTTTGAGCAAGACGTAACGGTAGATGGTTCCGCCTGTCTGCTGTTTGAACAGATGGCTGAGATAATATTTATCGACGTTCAGTTCTCCAGCGATTTGCTCCAGTGACAGATTTAGATGCAAGTGGTTGTCGATATAGCTCATGGCTGATTGAATATGTGAGGAAATGATGCTGGGCACGGTAGATCGGGTGCGGCTGTACAGCTCATTGATGAGGACGAGGATCTGAACCAGGTAGGTCAGAGCCAGAACTTCACTCCCGTACTGCTGATTCTCTAATGTCTCAATCAGGCGGGAAGCAAGGACTGTATACTCTTCAATCAGCGGTTCATCCATTTGCGCGAGATTATGCTCTCCGGGCTGGCGGTTCTGGAAACAAGCGAGCAGATTTGTAGTTGCGGTACAGAAGGGATAGACAAGTGGAGCTTTGAAATGGATTGTCAACCGTTCATAGGGCTCCGGAGATAAATTGATGATTTTATGAATCTCGTGATTGTTGAACAACAGGACATTGCCCCGCTGCAGGGGATAGCTGAACTGATCTACAAAACCGTTCACCTTGCCGCCCAAGAACAGGAAAATTTCATAGTGGTCATGGATGTGGAAATCCCTGGTAGGTGAGATCGGCGAATTTCCGATACCTGCCAGAATATCTCCATCGAACGGCTCATAATACTGGGCATGCTTCATTGGAATTGCCCCTTTCAGATTGATCACAATATACGCAATAAAACATCATTATTCGCAAAGACATTGCAATAATACAACACTAAACTATAGTAGAAGATTACGCAATATAACAAGATTCAGGCGGTAGGCAAGAGAAGTAGCTGTAGCTGATTAGATGCAATTGAAAGGGTGGAATTGTGCATGAATGGGAAGGAACAGCGTAAATACTGGCTGGATACAATGCTGCTGATCGGGGGGCCTGTGCTGAATGCTTTGGCTGAGCGGAAATTAAAGGAACAGTTGCCTACAAAGTTTCATAGTGACCGGAGCCAGTTTGCCCATTTGGAGGCTTTTGCGAGATTGGCATGCGGAATGGCCCCTTGGCTTGAGCTAGAGGGACTTGAGGGTGAGGAAGAACAGCTTAGAGCCCGTTATGCCGGGCTAATGCTGGAAGCCATTGATGCCGCTGTTGATCCGAATTCACCTGACTATATGGAATTCAAGGCTGAAGGCCAACCGCTGGTTGATGCGGCATTCCTGGCACATGCGCTGGTGCGTGCACCAAAGCAGCTTGCCGGCAAGCTGAGTGCGCGGGTCAAAGGCAATGTAATAACAGCGCTGAAGCAGACACGCCGGACAGCGCCAAGCGGCAGCAACTGGCTGCTGTTCAGCGCAATGGTGGAAGCCGCTTTGTATATACTTGGCGATCCTGAATATGACCGGATGCGCGTTGGCTATGCGGTCCATATGTTCATGGATTGGTATAAGGGCGACGGAGTTTACGGGGATGGCAAGGACTTTCACTGGGATTATTACAACAGCTTTGTTATTCAGCCGATGCTGGTGGATGTGGTAGCACTTTTTGAACTGGAGTCGGAGCAATATTCCGCATTGAAACCGCTGATTCAGCAACGGGCACAGCGATACGCTACTGTTCTCGAACGGATCATTGCACCGGATGGAACCTATCCCTTTATCGGGCGTTCGATCGTTTACCGTTTTGGGGCGTTTCAACTGCTGTCGCAGGCGGCGCTGCAGCATTTTTTGGAGGAAGCATTGCCCCCTGCACAGGTACGCTGCGCTTTGACAGCTGTGATTACGCGAATTATGGAATATCCGGGTACGTTGGATGAGTCCGGATGGCTACGTCCGGGGGTATACGGTTATCAGCCGGAGCTTGCGGAGAGCTATATCAATACAGGCAGTCTTTATTTATGCGCCTCCGTATTCCTCCCGCTGGGGCTGCTCCCTTCTGATCCATTCTGGTCAGGGGAAGAGATGAAATGGACTTCACTAAAAATTGCAGCCGGTGAGGATGTTATGAGAGATCATGCCTTGGAATAAAAAGTATTCAGCCATATTAGTGAAGAATAAGATGCTTCGCGGATCTGACTGACCTTTAAGGAGGAAAAAAGGCATGAATAAACAGATGCTTTTGGAAATAGTGCATGAAATGAAGCCAGTCGATCTGAGCTTGTATTATCCAAAGGGGGATGCGGCTGCTTTTTGGAAACGGGCGTTATCATCGGGAGTACTACAGGCAGATATCAGCGAGATCCGCGCGGAGGCGGTAAGGCTGGACGGGCAGTCTATACCTGAAATGTCGTATACGTTATTTTCCATTTATTCGCGTACGGGTTCAAGGCTGGAATATGAACGGGTCTATTTTGAACGGAGAAGAAGGCTGAATACTTATGTATTTCTGGCTTTGCTGGAGCCGGATCATCCGGAAGTACTGGAGAAGCTGGAGGACATCCTCTGGGCTATTTGCGATGAGTACACCTGGTGTCTTCCGGCCCACCTCCCAGCGGATCATAATGCAGCTGATATCAACCGGTATATTGATCTGTTTTCTTCCGAGACCGGATTTACTTTAAGTGAAGTTTTACTTTTGCTCGGGGAACGACTTTCGCAGCTTCTGAGATCCCGAATCCACCATGAAGTAGAGCGGAGACTGTTTCGTCCATTTCTTGAAAATGGTCCTTATGATTGGGAGACAGCGCGGCATAATTGGGCAGCGGTCTGTGCGGGATCAATCGGGGCTGCTGCCTTGCTGTCTGTGGAGGACCCAGCCATGCTTTCGGATATTCTGCTGAGGACAGAGCGCGCCATGTTGTATTACCTGGAAGGGTTCGGTGAGGACGGTGCTTGTCTGGAAGGCCTTGGGTACTGGAATTATGGGTTTGGTTATTTCACTTATTATAGCGATCTCCTCTGTTCCAGAAGCGCAGGCAGACTGGACTGGTTCAACCAAGAGAAGGTAGCGCAAATCGCGCGCTTCCAACAAAAATGTTTCATTGACGGAAGTCATGTAGCCAATTTCTCTGATTCAGTGCCTCAGGTGCTAGTACATATGGGATTGTCCCATTATCTGGCGGAAGTCTGTACGGATGTCGAACGCCCCCCATCCGCTTTGCGCGCTCCTTACACTGAAGATCATTGCAGCCGCTTTGCACCGGCTTTCCGCAATCTGATCTGGACCAGGGCTGGCAAGGAGGACGAAGCTTGGCGAGCCGCCAGCTATTATCTCCCTGATGCCGCTTGGCTTGTCTCGCGTTATGTGTCGGAGGCGGGTTCATTCGGATTCGCCGCCAAGGGCGGGCACAATGCTGAACCGCATAACCATAATGATCTGGGACATTTCATTCTGAGCGGCCGGGGAGAGATCTACGCATCCGATCTTGGAAGCGGAGAGTATACTGCTGATTATTTTGGGGCTGGCCGTTACCAGTATGACTGCAATGGATCGCAGGGTCATTCGCTGCCGATCATTGATGGCCAGTATCAGCTGGCCGGTCGGGCGTTCAGCTCCACAGTGCTGCATGCATCGGCGGAGGAGAATGATGAGCTGACACTGGATCTGACACAGGCGTATCAGGTAACAGGACTACAGTCCTTAATCCGTTCGTTCGTCTGGCATAAAGAGGAATGTCCTCGGCTGGAGCTTACAGACACTTACCGGTATGCGGGAATTCCGGCGAGCTGGACGGAGCGGTTTGTCACCTGGCGTGAGCCGAAGCTCCTTCATCCGGGTACCTTGCTGCTGCCGGGGACTACGGCTCGCGGCGTTGAAGTGACTTACGATTCACTGAAAGTTGAGCCGGAGATTACTGTGCATGTGTACCGGGATCATTTTGGTATGGAGAAGCTCTGGTATAGTCTGGACTTCCATGTGCTTCAGCTTGGCGCGGTGGGCAAACTGGTATTCACTTTTCAATTTCTATAAAAGATGGGCCTGAGCTTATAAAAAGTCCTCTATCAGAGGGTAGAGGCTAATTCGAATAAAGGCGGGATTTAGATGAGTAGATTAGTAAAGCAAGCTTGGGTAGACGAGGCTTGGGGCAAAGCCTTGGAGAAGACTAGAACGAACAGTCGAAGAATCGGTGCAGAATTCCCCCATGCGAGTCAAGGCGGCAAATACGTGCTTGAAGCACCAAACTGGTGGACGGCTGGCTTTTGGCCGGGAATGCTCTGGCAGCTCTATGCTGAGAGTGGTGATGAGGATTTGAAAGCGATTGCTGAGCAGTGTGAGGAACGTCTTGACGAGGTGCTGGATGGTTATGTGAAGCTGGACCATGACCTAGGTTTTATGTGGCTGTTGACCAGTGTTGCGAACTACAAGCTCACGGGCAGAGAAGCATCACGAGTCCGGGCGTTGAAGGCAGCCAACTATCTGGCGGCCCGCTTCAATCTGAAAGGACGCTACATCCGGGCCTGGAATCCATGGAGTGAAGGCGAGGATAACAGCGGGGTAGCCATTATCGATTGCTGTATGAATACCAGCCTGCTTTTTTGGGCTTCCGAAGTAACAGGGGATCCACGTTATCGGCATATCGCTGAGGCGCATATGGATACGGTGCTGGAGCATTTCATCCGGCCGGATGGTTCGGTTTATCACATCGTCAAATTTAACCCGGAATCGGGCGAAGTGGTTGAAAAGCTTGGCGGGCAAGGTTATGCGCCCGAGTCGGCTTGGTCGCGCGGGGCAGCCTGGGCGCTCTACGGACTGTCATTGGCCTATCATCATACGGGCAAGCAGAGTTATCTTAATGCAGCCAAGCAGGTCGCGCATTTCTTCTTGACCCGTCTGCCCGAAGATCACGTTCCACATTGGGATTTCCGTGCTCCCGGTGAAGTTGGCGAGATTCGTGATAGCTCTGCTGGTTCCTGTGCAGCGAGTGGCTTGCTGTTGTTAGCTAGCCAGGTGGACGACTCGGAGGCTCATGTGTATCGGAACGGGGCTATAAGAATTACTGAATCCCTTTATCGGAATTATGGAACTTGGGACAATGCAGAAGAAGAAGGATTGCTGCTTCATGGTACGAGTAACTATCCTGAAGATCGGAATATAGATGTTCCGCTTATCTATGGTGATTTCTTCTATGTCGAAGCGCTAGCCCGGCTAAAAGAAGCCGGACCGTTCTACTGGGAATAGGGGGCATATAATGCAGACTGAAAAGACTTTTACGACTATTGCTAAAAATCCGCTAAAGACCCGGGAGGATCTGGTCTCTGCTCTTGAACAGCTTACAGATCCGCTTCGGCCGCTCTACAGCAGAGGCGGCGCACGGCTGGCAATCGGCGGAACAGGAGCCAGCTATTCAGCAGCAACTGCAGAAATGGAAGGTTTCTCCCGGGTATTGTGGGGCTTAGTGCCCCTGCTCATGGGAGGCGGAGAAAACGGGCTTTGGGATACTGTGCTGAATGGCATACGCCACGGCACGGATCCTGCCCATGAAGAATACTGGGGTGAAGTTCAAGATTATGACCAGCGTCTGGTAGAGATGGCGGTCTTCGGTTTCGCCTTAGCCGCCATTCCTGAACAGATCTGGTCACCACTTACCCAGAAGGAACAGGAGCAATTGTACAGCTGGCTGAATCAGATTAATTCCCATCCTTGCTATGACTGCAACTGGCTGTTCTTCAACGTGCTGGTTAATGTCGGATTCCGCAGAATCGGCCGACCCTACGACGCGGAGCAGCTGGAGAACAATCTGAAGCGAATGGATGATTTCTATCTGGGTGATGGCTGGTACAGTGATGGAATTAACGGGCATAGCGATTATTATGTTCCTTTTGCCATCCATTATTATGCGCTACTGTACGCGAAGCTGATGGAACAGGAGGACCCGGAACGTTCACAGGTGTTCAAAGAACGGGCCCGGCTTTTTGCCACCGAATTGTTGGGCTGGTTCGCTCCGGATGGATCTGCCCTTCCTTATGGAAGGAGCTTAACCTACCGCTTTGCCCAGTCTGCTTTCTGGAGCGCACTCGTCTATGCAGGCGTTGAAGGATTCCCTGTAGGTGTGGTCAAAGGATTAGTACTGCGCAATTTGCGCTGGTGGTTCAGCCAGCCGATCTTTGATGCCGGAGGCGTACTGACGATTGGTTATACCTATCCCAACTTGGTCATGGCGGAGAATTATAACGCTCCCGGTTCCCCCTACTGGGCGTTAAAGACATTCCTGCCATTAGCTCTCAGCGCGGAGCATCCATTCTGGAAGGAAGAAGAACTGCCGCTGCCGGATATTCCTGCAGTTATAGTCCAGAAGCCTGCGCATCTTGTCATTGTCCGCGAACCTGCTTCCGGCCATGTGGCTGCCTTCAACAGTGGTCATCTATATACGAATGAACATACCCACACGTCTGCCAAGTATGAGAAATTCGTATACTCAACAGGCTTCGGGTTCAGCGTACCCCGCTCCGAATGGGGATTGTCTCAAGGGGCATTTGATTCCATGCTCGCTCTAAGTGAGAGCGGGGACAACTTATATCGGGTCAGACGGCGGAATATGGAGTCAAGAATTGTGGACAATGTGCTGCACTCCGTCTGGAAGCCATGGACTAATGTGGAGGTTCGGACCTGGATCGTTGCTGGGCTGCCCTGGCATATTCGGATACACCGGATCGAGACCGGACGACCGTTGGACGCCGCAGAGGGCGGCTTCGCGCTTGGTCAGGAAGCGGGGGTGGAACAGCAGATCGGCCTTACAACCGCGGCAGTATCTACAGCAAGGGGAATAAGCGGAGTCAAGGGTTTGATCGGCTACGAAAAGGCTGAGCTAATTTGGCCTAATGCCAACACAAACCTGCTTCATCCCCGGACTGTTTTGCCTACACTGACGACTTTCCTTGAGCCTGGAATCCACTGGCTGGCTTCGGCTGTATACGGTGATCCGTCGGGAGATTCTTGCGGTGGTATTCTTGAACAATCACCTGAGTCTATTTTGAAGGTTACTTTTGATAAGGACATCATAAAGGTTCTTACGTCTAGTGAAGCGGAATTTATTATCAGAAGAGAGTGAGAATTACCGCTAACAACATTGTGTTAAAAAGACAAGTAATTGAGTAGAGTATGACTGATTTCTCGTATGAAAAATAAATTTCTGTGGTTGTACAATTTCCCCCGTACAGGCACTTCTAGGCGCACGCCCACATACAATAAGGATGACCATGAACCCGTAAGGCAAACAGATCGGTTTCATTGTACAAGTGCGGGAGGTGTCGCCAAGTTGCCTGGATTCTTAAGCACGATTGCGTTGCTGATCAAAGAACTGACGCTGCTGGTATCATACGTAAGGAATAATGCATTTCCACAACCGCTCTCGGAGCAGGAGGAAAGCCGATACTTAGGGATGATGGCTGAGGGAGATGCCAAGGCCCGCAATTTGTTGATTGAGCATAATTTGCGGCTCGTTGCCCATATAGTGAAAAAATTCGATAACACCGGAGAAGACATGGAGGATCTGATCTCCATCGGCACCATCGGCCTGATTAAAGCTATTGAGAGTTATCGTCCGAACAAAGGGACAAAGCTAGCCACTTTTGCTGCCCGTTGTATTGAGAACGAAATCCTGATGCACCTAAGATCCTTGAAGAAAACTCGTAAAGACGTATCCCTGCATGATCCAATTGGGACAGACAAAGAAGGTAATGAAATTACACTTATCGATATCCTTGGCTCCGAAGCGGATGATGTCATTAAAGAAGTAGATCTGAAGATCGAAAAGAGTAAGATTTATCGTAACCTTGATATTCTGGATGACCGGGAAAAAGAAGTTGTCGTGGGGCGGTTTGGATTGGATACAGGTGGAGAAGAGCGGACACAGCGGGAAATTGCTAAGGAGTTGGGGATCTCGCGGAGTTATGTTTCGAGGATAGAGAAAAGGGCGCTTATGAAGCTGTATCATGAGTTTTATAAGGCGAAGCGGTAGGATCTTAGATAATAACTAAAGATTCACTATAGAGTGTTTTAAAAGTGACTTGCCAACAAGGGAGTTGCTTTTTTGTTAATTCAAGTAGTTGGGCTAAATGAACATAAAAAAGCATATTCAGAAAATTAACTTTGTAACTGCTGAGGGTTGTTTTATGACATACAAAGAAATATATGATCTTTATATTCAATTGTTGCTGGCGGACTTCGTGCGATAATGAGAAAAGGTAACACACATACGCAAGTAAACTATGATTTAAATGGACAGTTTATTACGGAAGAAAGGTTAAATGGGAATAATATCGTGTAGAAATCCACGTATGTCCGAGGCGACCGAGTTTTGGTGAAGAAAGACAAGACCACTAGTAAAGATTACTATTATCTGTACAATGGTCACGGCGATATTGTACAGAAGGTAGATACGAGTGGCGCAGTAGTGAATAGCTACGCCTACGATGTGTGTGGCAACATTACCACAAAAAGAAGAAACACTAAACCCATTCAAGTACACAGGGGAAGTGTATGATGAAGAGACAGGACTATACTATCTACGGGCACGGTATTATGATCCGAGTATGAGGCGTTTTTTAAATGAGGATACGTACGAGGGGCAGATTGATAATCCGCTGAGTTTGAACTTGTATACGTATGTAGAAAATAATCCACTGATATATGTTGATCCGACGGGACATATGTCTTTTAAAACGTACTGGTACATCAGTAGAGGTTCACAAGATGGGTTTTTAAATATTGCTGGAAGTACAGCATCTGCGTTATTTAAGTCTCAAACATATAAATCCATTTATGGAGTTGGTAAGGGGCTGTATAATGGTAATATAAGTTTAGGGGATTTAGGGAACGCTTTTGGCAGTGCATTCATAGAACCCTTTAATTATTTGATTGACCATGCTGATCATATTTTTAACGGTAATCCATCAAAAGATGAGTCATATGCTTACGGTAGGAATTATGCAGAAGCGCTTTTTAATTTGCAAGGCGCTATGGGGACTGCGGCAGGAGTAACTAAATTAATTCTAAAAGCACCAAGTTTAGTAGCTTCGATGGGTGCTGCTAATATTATTAAAGCTGTCCCTAAGCTGGAGAGTTTGGCAAGTAGTGCTGTTAGTAGTAACAGACCAATAATTGGAATTCTCAGAGCGAATGGTCAAATTGATGCTTTTGTTCAACCGGAGAATTATGGTGCTTTTTTAAGTCATAAGCAGTTGGGACTTACAAAAGGAGACTTAGGATTTGGATTATCTTATTATGATGGACAGTGGAGTGTTCGTGGTTCGGGGTATGCTTCAGCTAATGGCTGGGCACAACCAACACCAGAACAAGCAGAAATGATTAAAAAATTATTTGGTGTAGGTGACTAAATATGAATTTAAGAAGACTTATTGAACGTCGATATGGCGTTTACTGCCCTAACTGTGGACACGAACTTTCCATCTACTCTACATTTTCATCTAATAAGTTTGCGGTAAAGTGTAATGAATGCAAGAACGGATACATCTTTGAACGTAATAATAATCAATTACTTCCATCAAACCAGACTGATGAAATTGAGAAGTTATGGGAAAGTGATGAGTATCATGAATATTACAAAGGAATTCCTACTAGTGAGGCTTTCATGCCTAATTGGTTAAAGAAGCATCCGAAAGATTAGATTATAAATGGAAACAATTCATTTACTAAAATTAGCCACGTGTGAGTCAAAGACTTCACGTGGCTTTTTCTTTTGGAAAAAGTGATTGACATTCTTGGTATGGCATAATATAATCAATCTTGTAAGACATACTAGGTATGGCGGTGAATGAGATGATCGGATTACAATTTATAGCTGACACGTTTCACATGGAGTACAAATCGGTAGCAGAAGCAATCGGGGTATCCAAGCAAACATTTCAGGACTGGATCAAAGAAAGACGGAAGATACCTGAACCACGTCTTGAGCAGTTGTCTGAGTTATTTGGGATCGAGGAAAAAACGTTATTCCAGAAGGAGTTGCTTCCATCCGAAAAGTCGGAAATTCTTATGGTTTACTTAACCAAAACAGATGAACATGAGGAAATTGAGATAACAGGCGTTGATGACGAAGGATATGAATATACAACAACAGAGCATTATTCGCATAATAGGCAGCTCGTTGACTATATCTATGAAGAGCAGAAAAAAGAACGATTGATTGAACAGTTGGAAGTACTGGTCAATGACGAAGAAAATGAGAATTTTAAACGGCTTGAAGATGTAGTTACAGTATTTCAAGAACAGAATCGTAATAAAAAGATAGCATTGGAATTGGTCTTATATTATCTAGTTCACCGGGATAACGAATGGGGAGTCCACCCAGATTACGCAAAATACGAACAGAAACAGTTCTTTGAAAAACTTGACAAGCTGTTTGAAGAAACAGGAATAAAACCTTAATGAGGTGGTGATCACGATGAAAAAGATAGACACGAGTTGAACAATAGCCCGACTCCAGCCGTGGGTTCTCATTCTTATAACATCTCCAATCACATCCAATATCTTAGACTACTAGAAATGAAAGAAGGTTTCATATGTTTGACACTATCATACTGAAAGCAAACCTATTCCTATTGATCCAGCTATATTGAATCACTATAGCTCTAATTCAACTACATTCTATAGCAAAGAAACAGGCGCATTGAACACAAGCTATACGTTAAAAGATGAAAAGTTGCCATATATGAAGTATATCGAGAATAGCCAAACACTCACAGTACAAGTATCCATGCCAAAGTTTCTATACGGAGACAACGTTACGATGCTCACAGAAGCAGACATTCCCTTGTTTTTTGAACAGTTGCAAGAGAGGCTGCTCCATCTCTTTGATGTGTATATTCCACACTCTGAATGGATAATAAGCCGATGTGATGTCTGTTGCAATTTTCAGGTGGGTAAGAAGGTCGGTGAATATGTGCGGATGCTCAGTAGGCAGCAGCTTGCTTATAAAAATACTATTTCGTATAACCAAGATCAGACCGTTGAATACCGGAACAAGAGCAGCAGAATTATGCTTTATGATAAGCATAAGCAGACTCGAAAGGAAGAAGAATCAAATGAGATTATTGAACGTTCTAAAGGTATACTGCGACTAGAAGTTCGACCTAGCGACAGTGATCTTAGAAGATTCTCGCCAACGAGAAAGGCAGTAGAATTACTCCAAAAACCATTCTTTGACTACACGATGGAGAGGACACTTGTACAGATTGAGTATCCAGAGGAAGTCAGCGATATGGATTTGTCTTGGCTAATGGAGAACAGAGAGAACATATCCAAGATCGAAACTGTTCTTGGTTTCCAACTACTGCAAAGCATGTTTGATGAATCCGTATTAAGGCAGCTTTATACATCATCTACGTATGCCAATCGCAAAACCATGGCAAAAAAAATAGCAATCCCCAAAGGGAACTGCCTAGATCGTCTTGCTATAAATAGCTAGAAGACACATCCTCACCGATGGACACGTTATTTTGCCGATAACGATAAAAAGTCCAACATGCTGGATGAAATAAAAATAACATAGTCTCTATTGTACTTGAAAATAAAGAGATTACAACCCCTGCCTTCCGGGAAATGTTCACCATTACGATAGGAAAACACCCGGGGGTGGTTTACATCAAAAAGCATGATTCTTGTTGAGGAATAGGGTGTAGCACATCCAGCGCCCGACCCGACTTGCATTTAGACACCTTAAGCTTCCGAATCTTCAACAATCAGTTCATGGATGGAGATGTCTAGGGCATCACATATCGCTTCCAGCGTTCGGATATAGACTCTGTCTACTGAATCGGAACAGAGATGATTGATGGTTGCGTAGCGAATGTTCATTTGCATGGAGAGTTGACGTTGAGAAATTCCTTTCTCAGCAAGTATTTCTTTTAAGCGAATCTTTAATTTCATAGGAAAATAATCCTCCAACGTAAAAACGTACTATTAACCGTACTATATCACATTGTGTCCAATCTAGCATTGATATATACGCTTAAAGGTACTATAATTACTATGTACTCTTAAGAGTGCATAGCGGCGGTGTTACAGCAATTCTAATTCATGTAACGCTAAGGTTATCGGGGGAGGTAAACCTAATGAATGTCATAGGCTATGTGAGGGTCAGTACACAAGGTCAAGTGAAGGATGGCTACAGCTTGTCCTACCAGCAAGACGAGATTCAGTCGTACTGTGAGCAGCAGGGTTGGCATCTGGTTCACGTCTTTACAGACGAGGGCATCAGTGGAGCGAAAGTGGACGAGGAAGCCTTAGAAGTCGAACGAGAGGGCTTCCAAGACATGCTGACCTATGTATCGAGTCACAAGGTAGATTACGTTGTTGTCCTGAATACAAGCAGATTATGGAGAAGTGATATTGTCAAAGTCCTTGTCCATCGGGAACTGAAAAAACGCAATATCGACATTCGGAGTATTGAACAAACAACCTATAGCATTTTTAAGAAAGACCCGTCTGACTTCTTGATTAACGGTTTGATGGAATTGCTGGATGCTTATCAGCGGCTGGAGATTGCTATGAAGCTGGGACGTGGACGAAACAAAAAGGCTTCCGAAGGCAAGTTTGCAGGTGGAGGTATTCCTTTTGGTTACAAAGGGAAGCGGGGATCAAAGCAAATATTCATTGACGAACAGAAGGCAGCCACAGTTCAGCGGCTATTTCAATTGAAAGAGCAATACCCTATATGGTCATTGTCGGCTTTAGCCGAGAAGTTGAATGAAGAAGGATTTACAACAGAACAAGGGAAGAGTTTCACCAAAATACAGGTTAAACGAATCCTAGATCGTAAAGCATTTTATCAAGGAACGTATCGTTATGGACAGATCGAGGCAGACGGTAAACATCAAGCGATCCTACGGTCTGGAGGAATGTGCTTGTGACGATATTACAAGAGAAGTATGAATCGCTGGTTGAGCAAGAAGATCAGCTTCTAACAAGTCTCCGAACAACTACAGCTTATGAAAATGCCATGTTTCAAATTACACAGGAACAAGCTGCGGAGATTCACTTGCCGACAGCGGAGAAAATCATAGATAAGATTCACGAGTATACAGAAGAACTGCGGCTAGACCTGTTATATGTGCGTCTGGAGAAGTCACACGTTGCTGGGATGTTAAAACTTACAGCTTTCTAAGCATTAAAGTGAACAAGAGATTGCTAACGTATCTTTGCGGCACAGACCGCTCGAACTGAGGATGCAAACTTGTTTATCCATGATGTTTTCGCACTCGTTTGAGTGGTTACTAATGGGCTGGATACATACAGATCAAGCGATAAGGACAGCAAAGATTCTTGAATGCAATGAATCGAATTCGTTGGTAACAATTCAAATATAGAGGGAGCAACAGAAGCATGATTGAACAGCAGAATCTGATCTATGTAGGGGTTGACCTGCATAAACAACATCATACAGCCGTCATTATTGACTGCTGGAGTAAGAAGCTAGGAGAAATAAAATTCGATAACAAGCCGTCTGCCTTTCCTTTACTGCTCAAGGAATTGAAGAAGTACACCAAGAAGAGTTTGTCCGTCGTCTATGGACTGGAGGATATCGGAGGTTATGGCAGAGGACTCGCCGTCTATCTGAAAGACAATCGTTGCTGGGTGAAGGAAGTGAACGCAAAGCTTGCTAACGCCAGAAGAAAGAGCCATGTGACCGTTCAAAAGACGGATAGCTGGGATGCGGAATGCGTTGCCAAGGTGCTCAGAGACGAGTTGGAGCGCCTGCCAGATGCCAAGCCCATAGACCTGTATTGGGCGATTAGCCAGCTTGTGACGCAGCGAAGATGGTTGGCTAAGAGTTTAACAGAAACGGTAAAGAAGTTGCACCAGCAAATTAGCTATTCCTATCCCAGTTATAAAAAGTTCTTCTCTGAAGTGGAGGGGAAAACGGCACTCGCCTTCTGGGAAACGTACCCATCACCGTATACCTTGAAGGACGTGTCAGAGGAAGCCCTTGCGGCATTTTTACGAAAGTACAGCAACAATGGATTGTCTCATAAGAAGGCAAATCAAATTCTTACTCTGATCGACGCAGACGGAGAGACGTATCGGGATTATCAGCAGTCACGAGATTCAGTAGTGGTGAGCCAAGTGGAATCAGCTCGTTTTTTTCAAGAACAATTAGTCAGTATAGAGGACGAAATTGATTTCTTATTGAAGCGTCTTGGCTTCCAACTTGAATCCATGACTGGTATAGATGTGGTGACAGCAGCACAAATTGTGGCAGAGATTGGCGACATCTACCGATTTTCATCTCCCGACAAGCTTGCTCGTTTTGCTGGCATTGCACCTGTAACTGTAGGTTCAGGAAACAAGTCACGAAACTACAAAAGTAAGCAAGGCAATCGGGAATTGCATGATATTATCAAGAGCCTTGCGATTCGTCAGATTGGTGTCACACGAACCAAGAGAGAACCAAAGAATGCCTATTTTCATTCTTATTATGAGCGAAAGATAGCAGAGGGTAAAACAAAACAACAAGCGGTTGTCTGCTTAATGAGGAAGTTGGTAAACATCATCTACGTCATGATGAAGAAAAAGTCAGCATACGTGATGCCGAATACACCTGTACGGCAAGCAGGATGATAGAATGGGTGGTAATTGGGAGTGCTTTCTCCGTTGCCACCTTCTTTATTCAAAGCTCCGCTTTATAAACTAGGATACGTATGAGGGGCAGATTGATAATCCGCTGAGCTTGAATTTGTATACTTATGTTATAAATAACCCGCTTAAATATATTGACCCAACAGGAAATATGCATGAAATGGGCGGAAAATCGTCTGGGGGTTCTGGTGGAGGAGGAGCTTATACAGTTCCAAAATGGTTAGTTAGTGAATTTAAGTTTGTTAAAACACAAAGTCCAAGGACCTTACCTAAAAATTTAAAAATACCAACGGATAGCGCTAATTCTTCTAGTAAGTTGAGAGCAGAAGTCAATACCCAAAGGAATAATACTAAGGGGACCGGTGAAGTTGAAAAAGCATTAACAACTTATAACCCTCAATTTGCTGCTCAGCAAATGCTAAAGAATGGTAAAGTTCCAATAGAGAATTTGGAAAGCATGGTTCCTAACGGTGCTGCCAACGGGTTTAAACCTTCCGCAACAATAGCAGATGGGTACAAGTATAATTATGAGATTAACGGTACAAAAATTGAAATAAAATGGCATGCTCCTGATGCGAATGCTGCTGCTAAATTTCCTAGTAGCAATTCCGGAAGCGGTTGGACTGCACAAATTAAAGTTGGAAACAAGTTGCTTGGTCAAGATGGTAAATTCTATAGAAATCCAAGTAATATCACGCACATACCTGTTGATTTTGGGAGGTAATAATTTTGTTGGATTATTATAAATCGTTGCCTGATTACATTTCCACAACCCAATTAAGAGAGTTGTTTGAGGAATTCATCTCGTCGAATAGTTCAAACAAAAATGATATTGGAGTTGCATTAGAGTCATTAGTTGAATTAGCAGACAGACAGTGGCATACGTATGAGTTAATCGACTCTGAATTAAGAAATAGGGTTGAAGAATGGATAATTGGTATTTGTAATAAGGAGTCGTTACATGATATTGAGCTAATCTCATTGATTATCGGACGGCTAGGTTTAGTAAAGGTTTATATACACCTGAAAAATTTACTAACTGGTAATGTGAGAAATGAGATTAGGACAGTTATTCACGAGATAATTGATGAGTTAGACGGTCATGTCGATGACCCTTATCATGGAATGAAGTGAAAAAATGAACACCTTGATTGGCTACGTGCCTTTCAAGGTTGTTTTTTCGTGCGGCTACCCAGTGCCGAATGAACCCATCATTCAACCATAACACACTTTACCCATGAAATACCGTTATAAGAATTTCATGATTTATGTTGTACGCACATTATTGCTTGAAAAGTATAACCTAAATAACGCTAGTTCGTAACAAAAAGGGTCGATTATGGTCAGATACCACCATGATTGACCTGTTTTTGTTATCTACGTTATCCTCTTTTTTTTCAAATCAATTGCACCTGTAAATTAGCTACTGTGATAGCCATAGCGAGAAGATACTTAATCATAAGGTTTTTCACAACTTAATGAATGGATGGCTCGATCATTACACTGACAGGACGTAATTTAACATCTTGCATAGGGAAGGTCATGTGTTAAAGGCTAGCCACCGACTCCCTCATTACTATAATACAAACGGCAAATACGTCAAAAGTTTTGGCCGTGGGGGAATGCATGAACAACATACAAATTTCTATTGATAAAGTTTCACTTGAATATCATGGAGTGACAGTGAGCTTTTACAATCAACTCGCACTGTCATTTCGAGATTGGTTTGATATTAAACCAACTATACGTCACAAAGGTTATGTATACCAATGGCATCTAGCAATGGATGATGCTTATCTTTATTTGCGGTATCAACCATGGTGTCAGAAAAAATCAAGGAAGTACACGTTACAAATTGAAACTCATCCAGACCACTTAGTTAAGTTTCAACGCTTGCTTGTTACCTTATATAAACATTCGCAGAAAGTATACCTTAACCGAATTGAATTGGCTTTCGATATTCCATATCCAATGAGCAATGAGCAATCTGTTCATTGCTTCCAATACGGGTGAAGGAACTCGATATTTTGGGCGAAAAGACCAAAGAAAGCAACATGCTTATTGCCATAACTATGATAAAAAGTTAGAGAGGAAATGGAAAGGAATTGAAGAAGTGGTGGAACGAACAAGAGTGGAATTAGTATACAGACCCGTTGAGAAAATACCTTTAGAAAGTATCATTCAGTATCCACCTAAGTTCAATGATTACTATACTTGTAGCATCATTATGGATTTGGAAGCTGTTAGGGTGGAAAAAAGAGCCATGATACTAGCATTACAAAATGGCTTAATGCTACCCGATGAACTAAGCAAGCATCATCGGGCATCAATAAAAGAAATGATGTCCTCACAGCAATTAGTTGATTTCGATGGCTTGCCGCTGGGCATTAGGCAGATTTAATAACGATAATCTGTGCTTTAGTTTGCGGCAAGGTTAGTCATCTTCCAGTACAAGAAGTTCGTTTAGGCTGATGTTGAGTGTTCGGCAAATCTGTTCCAAGGTGTCGAAGTAAGCTGCATTCACTTTATCGGAGCAGAGATGGCTAATTGTACTCGGTCGAATGTTCATTCTTCGTGCAAGTTCTCGTTGACTAATTCCTTGTGTTTCAAGGATTTCTTTTATTTATTTTGAACAGTTTGATAATGATGTATTGATCGTTGCTGTATTATTTCCTGGTGAGAAATAAAATAACAACATGTAAAAACGAAAAAATATGTTGTTCTAAATGTATTAGATTCTGGATTATCATAATAACAAATAAACCTCCCAGTATGTGGGAGGTTTATTTGTTATACAAAATGTAGCGATTTGCCAGAATCGAGCGGAAGCCATTGCCGGTTAAAGAAAGTAGAGCTTAAATCGGCATAAACGGGAAGGCGACATTTTAATAAGGAACCAATATGCATGAACGAAAGATGATAAATATCTTGAATTATTGTTTCGATTGGTAGTGATCCCTTTTTCTTGATGATTTTAATTGGTTGAGCTGTACCGACACGAGGATGAGGATTAGTAGCGATGAGATACGCTAGATCGTCTCTAACATAGCAAAGCCCTGGTTTTGTTTCCCAACCTTGCTTATCAACGTTTAGAGCCATACGACGATTCGTTTTCTTGATAATTTCTACCATGTCATATTCTACACCTAAACTATTCATCACTTCGTCTAGACTATCTAAATCTTCTCTACAAAATCCATCACGATGAAACGTAATATGCTTTGGTCTTTCATTGTAATGTTGATGATATTGATCTATCGCTGAGTACACAATTTGGCACATAGTCTCATGGCGGATTTTTTCGCCGGCTTCATTAGAGGTATTTGCCCTACTGGACAATACTATACCGTCTTTTCCTACGATCTGTACAATACCAGTAGAGTGTCTGCCAGCTTCATGAGATACATCTAGTCCAATAAAACAATCGGATGATAGGAATGAATTTAAGATCCACGGTTGAATGACTGATTTAGAATAAAGCCCCAATAATATATTACCTAGAATGTAGTCATTAGCTTTTTGAAGAGTTTCCATAGTTATGAACTGAGTCGGTACTGAAGAATTCCCTCCGAACTCCTTCTTTACCGTGTCATACCACATGCCTGAAATTTTTTCTGGGATTATCACGAGCGTCAACTCTTGAAATGAATTTTTCGTAAGCTCTTTAAGCAGGATGGCAAGTTGGTGTGGATTTGTGAAATCAATAGATTTGTTCCGATAGGCTCCTGATTTTTTTAAGATTGATAATGGTACACCCCATTTATGGGATAGCGTATTCAGTTTATCATTAAAGTCAGTTATGACATCGAGTTTTGTGTCTATCAGTTCTGGGTATACAAGTAAATTAACGGATAAAGGTTTTGAGGCTACAACACCGCCCTTATCAAGTCCATATTTAAGCTGTGTTTGAGTAACATTTTTTCCGAATTGAAGAGTAGGATTTGACAACTCCAATATTTCATACCCAGCTTGCTGGACTAGGAGCTTTTGTCTATTAAATTTAATTTTATCAGTGCGTGCTAATATTTTTTGTATTTCATCCAGCAATGTTTTAATTTTTTGATTTGCGTTTTGTTTATAAATTTCTGATGTTTGGCGCACTACACTAGAAGGAAGTGACTCAAAAGTAAGCTCTTTTTGTAGCATAGCTGGTGCATAAGCAATGCGAGTTCCATTAAATGCTTTTAGATAGACAACAGGCATACTCTGTTCAAGTTTATCAACTTTCCAAGCTTGCTTTCGTTCTTTAGTAAAATAACTAACAACTGATTGATTAAGTTCTGGAATTGCATCATTGATTGTAGAATTGGAGATTTCCACAAACTCATAATGAAGATTGTTATATATATCAATTACTCGATCGCCTTTAAAAATTGCGTTTGATTTTATTAAATCATATACCGATGCATTTGTACGATAACTATGATTTAAATCAAAACCAATGGTAATTTTGCCCGTATAGTCTACAGTAATATCACATTGTATAACCCTATGTATTGAAATATTTTCTACGACTTTTTCAGCTTTTAACCACGTGAATTTCCGACTTCCAGCAGCAATTTCTTTTTTTGGCTGAACACTTTCAATAGTTCTTAAAAGTAATCTTTCCAAGATAGTTCTCTCTGCTAGGATAGTGGGATTAATTGAGCGAATTTCATATTGAGTGAATGTGTACTCACCCCAATTTTCAATAGGTTGCCAGCTTGCAATATAGTGATTGAAAAAATCGATAACAAGCGACCTGTTTAATTTTCTTAAATCAAAAGAAGCATTTCCGTTTTCTGTATGTTGTTCAGATACATTACGCACAGGTAGCGTATATAAATGAATATTTAGAACATTTGTATTCGTGTCTGATTCCCATTCTGTAAGTACGTAGTGTGTTAGTGGTGTATTCATAATCTGTTCTGTTCACTCTCCCTATTGGCCTATACCGCAAAATCCATATGGAATATTTTAACTATACAATATATCCCATGCATCATCTATAAACATCTTTAAATAAGGGTTCTAAGATATTATTTTATTACAAGGTGATTTTATATCGTGTCGTGTCCACAACCTCAAAAAATTCGATAATACTGGGGAAGACATGGAGGATTTAATCTCCATAGGCACCATTGGCTTAATTAAAGCCATCGAGAGCTATCGTCCGAACAAAGGGACAAAACTGGCCACATTTGCGGCTCGTTGTATTGAAAATGAAATTCTGATGCACCTAAGATCCTTGAAGAAAACACGGAAAGACGTATCTCTGCACGATCCGATTGGGACAGACAAGGAAGGTAATGAAATTACACTTATCGATATCCTTGGCTCATAAGCTGATGATGTTATTAAAGAAGTGGATTTGAAGATCGAGAAGAGTAAGATTTATCGTAATCTTGATATTCTGGATGATAGGGAAAAAGAGGTTGTCGTTGGGCGATTTGGGCTAGATACAGGTGGGGAAGAGCGGACGCAGCGGGAGATTGCGAAGGAGCTTGGGATCTCGCGGAGTTATGTGTCGCGGATTGAGAAGCGGGCACTTATGAAGCTGTATCATGAGTTTTATAAGGCGAAGCGCTAGGATGTTAGAAAAAGTTAAATATTTACAATAGAGTATTTTAAAAGCGACTTGCCAACAGGGAAGTTGCTTTTTTATTATATCAGATAGATGTGCAAGATGAATAAAATGTTGGAACATCACTAGATAGAAAGAATCTCTAACTCCTTTTATATACAGGTGAAGTATACGATGAAGAGACAGGTCTTTACTATCTAATGGCACGATATTATGATCCAAGTATAAATGAGGATACGTATGAAGTGCAGATTGATCAATTAATGAGAGATTATGGAAGATTTCAAGTTATGGGCGCTGCTATGCTTGGCGCTGCTCTAAGTCTATTTTCCGGTGGAAGTAAAGATAAAGTTTTAAAAACTCAAGTAAGAGGTAAAACCTTAAGATTAATAAATAAAGAAACAGATATGTTAGCGGAATATTTGGGTTTTACAAAGACGAAAGTAAAAATTAAGGATAAACTAGTGTATAAAAATGGTAAACTCTATATTGCCCAAGATCTTGATTTGCATATCGGAGGTATATGTAAATTGATTCAAAAAAAGGGATATTTGGTTGAGTAAAGATACTCATTTGGGTACTTATGATGCGTTATTAAATAGGATTGGAGATTGAAATGTACAAATTCTTTTGGAGGATTACTAAATATAACCCAGCTAACCGTATTAATGATGTATACACAAAAAATGAATGGACTTCAATAAGTGATGTCGGGAATTTGTATCCATCTGGAGATTTTTTAATTGAAAATTATTTAGAAACTGAATCATTATATATAACGGCTATAAATTTAATAATGAATGAGAATAATTTAAACACAATTCAAGTAGTAGATCTAGAAAAATATAACTTTGACGTGGAGAAAGCTGAATTCCATTCCATCTACACTGACGAGATGAAAAGTATTTATAACAGTGTGAAAAATGGCGACTATATCTCTGTGTACGAGTTGAAATTACTTTCTCAATTAATTTTAAGAGAAAAGATTTGGTGTAAATTTCAAATTAGAGAGATGTTTGTTCACTTTGGTTTTGATTATTACATGTATTTAGGGAGTGTGAAGGAATGTAATGATTCTTTAATAAAGATCATTAATTCAGGTTTATTTGTTGAGAGTTTTGAATCACCTTATTTAGAAGAATAGTAGTGCTTTAGCCACATACGAGTGTAATAACTCTATGTGGCTTATTTTTTGTAATTTAGCATTTGACATTCTGAGTATGGCGGTGGTTGAGAATATAGTTTTGATGCTCTAAATCGTCTAACCTCCGTCAACGATGCATTAAAGCACACACGCTTTACGTACGATGGGGATGGTCAACTTGCAAAAGTCACGGTGCAAGCTAAAGGTGGAACGGAGCAAACGCTGAATACCAAGAGCTATAACAAAGTTGGGTTTTTGACGAGCAAGCTGGACGGGGCTTCTCAAAGTAAAAGCTTATTCTATAATACATTAGGGCAATTAACCAGCAAAACCGATCGTAACGGCAGTGTGTTTGGATACAGCTATGACGAAATTGGCGCGCTCAAATCCAGTACGGTCAGCGGGATGATCAATAACGTATCGCAGACACAGAAAACCGAAGTGATCTATAACGACGGTTAGATCTAAAAATGTAAAGGCATCGATGGATAGCTCTAACTCCTATAATAAGTTGAGGGCGGAAGTCAATAGCCAACGGAATAGTACAAAAGGGAAGGTTTGTTGAGAGTCAAGGAAAATGGTGATTTTATCAGCCTTTATCCTGGTGCAGATTCCACAAGAGTGACAAGGGCAATCAATGAAACAAACGGTGGAAGATGAAAAGATGAGTGCTAATTTTAATGCAATAATATTTACAAAAAACGTAATTGAATTAAATTGGCTTCTCAGAGTCGTGCAAGTAAAAGGGCTTAAAGCTATCAATGAGATTGAGTCTGTGGAAAATTGGGACTTTGGCGATTTGCAAATTCATGCGTGTGAAAGTAGTACAAATGAAATTATAGTGCTTCTTAAGGAAGGGAGAATTATATCGATAAATGGAAAGATTAGCTCCAATAAATTTGTTGTGATTTAAGCAAGATAGGAAATATTTACGAGACAAGTATTTCTCTAGACACAAAAGATTTTACTTACTTAGATTGTGATACGCTTGATGAACTTACTAGGCCTTTTTATGATGAAATCTCGGATATATTGTTATCTACTGAGATGGCTAATAATTTAATTGTTTCAGCATTAGGCGTGGAGGTGATTGTGGAATATTATGACGATTTTTTAAGCTCTAATATTACTGATGTAGACATTAGAGAGTGTACTGAAAATTCTTATAAAGAAGCAATCATTCAGAATGAATTATTACACCGAGCTGTTGATGGTACGAAAATAAAAAATGATTACATAAATCAAATTCTACAAAAAGGTGATTTTCAAAGTGATATTGATTATTTGGTATCACAATTTAGAGGGATAGGAAATTTATTTCACTAAGAAATTTATTAATTAATCTAGAGGGAATTAATAATCGTCAATGCAGCGTACCATGTATTTTGGATGTAAGCGTCATTTGGAAATGACATCGTATCGTGTCCACAACCTCAAGAAATTCGATAACACCGGAGAAGACATGGAGGATCTGATCTCCATCGGCACCATCGGCCTGATTAAAGCTATTGAGAGTTATCGTCCAAACAAAGGAACCAAACTAGCCACATTTGCAGCACGTTGTATTGAAAACGAAATTCTGATGCACCTAAGATCCTTGAAGAAGACTCGTAAAGATGTATCTCTGCACGATCCAATTGGGACAGACAAGGAAGGTAATGAAATTACTCTCATCGATATCCTTGGCTCAGAAGCTGATGATGTCATTAAAGAAGTCGATCTGAAGATCGAGAAGAGCAAGATTTATCGAAATCTCGATATATTGGATGACCGAGAAAAGGAAGTTGTCGTGGGACGGTTT
Organism: Paenibacillus sp. FSL H7-0918; assembly: GCF_038007025.1. Taxonomy (NCBI): domain Bacteria; kingdom Bacillati; phylum Bacillota; class Bacilli; order Caryophanales; family Paenibacillaceae; genus Paenibacillus; species Paenibacillus sp. FSL H7-0918. Next base: position 473,022 of record NZ_JBBOWJ010000002.1, on the reverse strand, counting down.
GGATTGGATACAGGTGGGGAAGAGAGGACGCAGAGAGAGATTGCTAAGGAGCTGGGGATCTCGCGGAGTTATGTTTCGAGGATAGAGAAAAGGGCGCTGATGAAGCTGTATCATGAGTTTTATAAGGCGAAGCGGTGAGACTGATGACAATTACACAGTAATAATCTATTAATAATAAAACTTGAAAAGCGACTTGTCTACGGATGAGTCGTTTTTTGTGTGGATAGGGTTAGCCCTACTTATGATACGGTTCATCGCACTATCTGTAACGGCAAGTTATAAGGCCATCCCTTTCGGGATGGCCTTTCTTGTAAACGTGGTTACTCGAGTACTCTGTCATTTTTAATTGAATTTCTTTTAATTAGTAGTCTCTAGTAAGTCTCTAGTAATCTGGAAACAATTGTTGCAAACTCTGCTCTAGTAATATCTTTTTCAGGCTTAAATGTACTGTCTGCGTATCCTGTAATAATATTATTGGATGCGAGTGCATCAATGGAATCATAATACCATGCATTTCTTGTAACATCTTTGAATGATGTGTTTCCAGTACCTGTTAGCTTAAAAGCTCGAGTGATTAGTGCCGCTAATTCACCACGACTAATCTTCTCATCTGGACGGAAGCTTCCGTCACTATATCCGTTCATCAAGCCTGATCTAGCAGCTGCACCAATAAACTTATTCGCCCAATGAGTTGGAGATACATCTATAAAGTTACTTTCTTGTCCTTCAAGTTTCATGTGCGTTGCAATTACCTTGATGGCTTCCGCACGAGTCAAACCTGAATTTGGACGGAATGTTCCATCGGAATACCCCGTCAATAATCCCTTAGCAATTAGTGCGTCAATGCTTGTTTTTGCCCAATGATTCATTGTATCTACAAAACTAACAACTTTTGGCTTATCTGCTGGTGTTATTGTTTCTGCAGGTGCCGGTGTTTCTATAGGCGTTGTTATTGCTGGAGGTGTCACTGTACCTCCTCCAGTATTTGGATGGGTTGGTCCATTATCTGTGTTTGGATCAGGATTAGTAGAGTTTGAAACGTATTGAAGTGCTGGAGCAAATGTTGTAAGTAGTCTAGCTTGACTTTGTTGCTCAAGAGCGTAGCTCATGCCTAAAACTTTTGCATCGTCCCATGCTCTACCAACCAGTTGCATAGAGATAGAATATCCGCTGTCATTCGTTCCTACAGGAACAACTACCGTAGGTAGACCCATAGTAGAGGTTAATACGCCTGTGTTACGGTCTGAACTTAATTGAGAAGCTGCTGCGTCATTGTTATATACGTCGCTAATAAAACCTGCATAAACAACAGCATCAACACCATTCGCGTCCATCCAGCCTTTGATAACTTCCTTATAGTCAGTTCTATACTTAATGTAATCTTGTACAGCCTGTTCAGTCATACGAGTTGGGGTACTGTATCCTCTTTGATTATAGATAAGCACTTTATCTGAAGCTAGTACACTTGCTCCATCAATATAAGGGAAGTCCTTATGCAACTCAATATAACGTGCCCAACCTTCAGTAGATCCATTAATACCTGAAGGACGACTAGGGCCTGATGGTACAGCTGACATTTCAACCATAGTCGCGCCCGCTGCTTGAAGCTCTGAGAACTTATCCATCACTGCCTGTCCAGTATCATCATCAGCATATGCAGATACAAAGGATGCAGGAATGTATCCAATTTTCTTTCCTTTCAATGCATTAACATCCAGAGATTCCTTCCAATCCACTGGACGCTTATGATCTGCATCAGCAGTGACTGTGAAAATATCCTGTGGGTCCGTACCCGTTGTAGCATTCAATATAATAGCTAGGTCAGTTACTGTTTTAGCAATGGGACCTGCATAATCTTGTCCCCAAGTGAGTGGCAGTACACCTGTAGTACTTGCCATACCGTCTGTACCCCGGAAGCTTTTTAAGCTAGCGCCTGTAGTTGGTGCATAGAGAGATACTCCTGTTTGCGATCCCATTGCTGCTGCTGCAAAATCAGCTGCAACAGATACTGCAGACCCGCCGCTTGAGCCAAAAGATGTTTTCGATGGATAGAGTGCATTCCATGTTTGCTGCCAGCCGCTTTCACTAAAGCTTCCGCTGTTAGCAAACTCAGAAGTATTTACTTTACCAATAATTACAGCTCCAGCTTCCCGCAGTTTTTTCACTTGGAATGCATCAGAATCAGGCTGCCAGCCTTCAAGAGCTTTACTGCCACCGGTAGTAGGCATATCCTTTGTATCATAAATATCTTTTATCGCAATTGGAATACCCAATAAATCACCTTTTACACCTTGTGCACGGGCATCGTCAGCAGCTTTTGCTTGGTTAAGCGCAGTTTCAGATACATGCAGGAATGCATGGAATCCCAATTGTCCCTCATCGTATACCTTGATTCTATCTAAATAGGCTTGAGTAATTTGTACAGAAGTAGTTTTGCCAGTAATCATATCCTGCTGCATTTCTGCAATGGATTTATTCTTAACATCATACGGCGATGAAGTTACTAATTCTTTAGGTGCAGGAGCATTTGGTATAACCAGATGATCTCCAGTATCAAGTCCCTCTATAGCAGATATATCCCAGTTGCTAATTGACCGAATTTGTGCGTTTGTTAATCCTGTTACATCCAGCAGACTATTAAGTCCATCTAGCATAGCAACCAGATTTTTCAACCCTTCTTCACCAGCTTCTCCAACTTGTACATAATTTACTAGGGATTTCGATTCGCCCGGCCCAATATTTAGTGAATTAATGAACCCATAGAAATTCGCTTCATTTCCATACTCAGCTAAGGGTATTGTGAAGGGATCCTGTTGCTGATTACCTAGACCGGTTAATCCATTATCAAACGGCTTTGGAGATCCCACTGCAACGCCTAGCGGCTTATTGTTTTTGGCGCTACTATCTACAACAATCCATGAATCATCTGTAGTTACCTTTAGATCGCCTGAATAGGTTGCCTTAACTACTGAAGCATTTGTTGTTGTACCATATCCTAAAGAGCCACCGAATGATACATCAACTTTTATTGCCACATCATTTTTATTAGTGAAAGTATCAAAGAATCTCGTTCGATTATGAATAGTATCCACATACACCTCACGTGTTACTGTTACATTTCCTAGATTTACAGATTGAGCCGAAGTAAACTTATTAACGCCGTCATATTTCAAGTCAAACCCACGCATCATTTGACCATTCATCAGCGGAGCTGAAGGCGAGGACACTTTAACAAAGATATTACCGAAACCTTGTACTTGTGTAGCACCAACTGTACGTAAACTTCCTGTGTCTAAGCTAGGAGCAAAAACATCGTGAATCTCCCATACTGTGCCACTTTCTGAAGTAACTCTAGTTAAAGCGTCAGCTGTTTGGAACGGAATTACACTCGTAGCAATAACAGATAACACAATTGAAGTAGCTATAAATTGCTTTTTACTCCAATTTTTTTTTGCTGGTGAATATTCAGATCGGGTGGAACCAGAATGCTCTCTTTTAGTTTCACGTAGACGTTTGAACTTATTCATGTGCGTAATCTCCTTTTCCTGTATGTATTTTATTATTTAATGTTAGGAAATATAACACTAGTATTTGTTTCAGTCAATGAATATTATAAATTTAATATATTTTGAGTTTGCAAAAAGGAAAAAAAGGCTCTTTTAAATTATTTTATGTAATGTATATGTAAACTATTGTGTTAAATATATTACAATTTATGATAGTTTTTGGGGAGTCCATTGGATATTGAGTATCATCATCCGACTGCATCACCAAAAACCTTGAATTTCAATAGATCTTTATGTGAATTTGACGAAATCAAAAAGAAAAGGAACAGCTAAAAATTAACGGAGAATATTATGTTTTTCATTTCATGAAAGTGGAAGATTCTATATCGGAGCATGGCATAAAACAGAATCACTGATGATTCCAGATGCATAGCCGCAAGATCACTAATGGGCATCCTGAAAAGAGTAAAGTATCTGCTGGGAAAGAAGCCATAAGAATAGCCAGGTAGTGTATCTGGAATAAGTGGGATTTCATTGTGGAAACCACTTTAGCGGGTGGTAACGTTATAAGGTAGATGAGGATGCAAAGGAACAAGGCTTTGAAATTATTGTGTTTTATATGGGACTAGCAGATGTTCGGCTAAATATTGAATGTATTGCTCTACGTGTGAAAAACGTTAGCTATCATATTGAAACCGAGGATATTGTTAGACGCAATTTAACAAGTATGAATAATCTGATATCTTACTTAGAGTTGATTGATCAAGTAAAGTGTTATTTAAATGGATTACCAGGATGTACACAAGAAATCAATCGGAAACTAAAAATTAAATATAATATGCAAAAGGAAACCAATTCGAATCAGAATCGATCGTAATTGGTTTATTTTTTGACATCACATCGTGCCCATAACCTCAAGGAGGATTTGATCTCCATCGGCACCATCGGTCTGATTAAAGCTATTGAGAGCTATCGTCCAAACAAAGGAACAAAGCTAGCCACATTTGCAGCACGTTGTATTGAAAACGAAATCCTGATGCACCTAAGATCCTTGAAGAAAATACGTAAAGATGTATCTCTGCATGATCCAATTGGGACGGACAAAGAAGGTAATGAAATTACACTTATCGATATTCTTGGCTCCGAAGCTGATGATGTCATTAAAGAAGTCGATCTGAAGATCGAGAAGAGTAAAATATATCGCAACCTAGATATTCTGGATGACCGGGAGAAAGAAGTTGTGGTGGGTAGGTTTGGGCTGGATACAGGTAGAGAAGAGAGGACACAGCGGGAGATTGCTAAGGAGTTGGGGATCTCGCGGAGTTATGTTTCGAGGATAGAGAAGAGGACGCTCATGAAGCTTTATCATGAGTTTTATAAGGCTAAGCGGTAAACTCATAATCACAAGGTAGTATCCGTTAACCGGCATACATAGAAAGCTTCAAGGACCATATTAGAATTTTTTAGAGAAGATATAGTTCAGCGAATTTTTGTATTAAACCAACTCATAAAAATACATGAGAAAGGGAGAGGGAAAATTGTTAAGTGGTGCTCTGAAGAGTACATATATCCAGTCATCTTTTGCGATTGGGCTTATTGCATTTTGGCTGTGAAGATATTTAGCTGTTGTTGCAATTAAAAAGAAAGGTACGGAAATCTTTGGTTAATACAACACAAAAGCTTATTAAATATAACTAAATTTGAGTATCAAGCGAAATAAAAAAACCACTTATGCTCGGAAATCCCAAGCTTGCTTAAGTGGTTAATCGTGCTTTTGAATCTTATAACAACCTTAAGTTGTCGGGTTCAATGCCCCTTGATACTCATCCATTAAATTGTCGATAATCTGCTGTACGGACAAAATCTCTTTAATCTCATGAACTCTGGACCCAGCAAAAACCAATCCGTTCTTAACATCTCCTCTAAGGGAAGTGAGCAGGGATTCCATTGTACAGAAGCGATGTGAACAAACCTTTAGACAATTATAGCATTTGACTATCTTTAATTTGGCATCATCACTGATCCGGTCCGTAAATTCATTCCGAATCGCTCTACCTTCTAGACCCACAGTAGACTTGATTAGGACAGTATCTCCTTGCTGAGCATCTACATACTTTTGCTTGAAGGCTAAGGGAGCATCACACTCAAGGCTAGCCACAAAACGGGTACCCATTTGAACACCAGATGCGCCGATCCGAAGGGCTTTTGCGATATCATCCCCTGTTAGAATTCCACCCGCAGCAATAACAGGAATCGAAACGGCCTCTAAGACTTCAGGAAGGATATCAAACATGGATCTGTCTGTACCTAAATGGCCTCCAGCTTCGAACCCTTCTACAACGACTGCGGAGGCACCAAGTCTTTCGGAAATTCGGGCTAATTTGGCGGATGAAACAATAGTTACGACAGGAGTACCATATTCTTTACCCCAAGCATAAATATCTCTAGAGATTCCGGCTCCGGAAATAATAAAGTCAACCTTTTCCTCCAAAGCAATCTTCATTTTTTCGGCAAAGTCCTTCACTGCGAATAGTACATTCACACCGATGTAGCCATTCCCTTTAGAGAGTTCTCTTGTTTTGCGAATATGCATTCTCAGCTCATCAGGAGTAATCCCTGTACCAGAGATGGTGCCGATCCCGCCTGCATTGGCTACAGCAGCGGCTAGTCCACTTAAGGATATGCCTACACCCATTCCACCTTGAATAACAGGAACTCTCGATTTAATATGTCCGAATTGGATTGTTGGAAGTTTCAATTACACACCTCTTTTGCAAGTTGTTGACATTATTAATACTCCTCTAGAGTAATAAGATATATCGTAACACAGCTAATTCTTTCCCGGATGTGACTGTAAACATGCTCAAACTATGTTAAATATCATGTCTTTCAACTGTTAAGTTGTTGATATCAAGTGAAAATTTAAGAAAACGAAGAGACTATTAAAAAAAGGACAATGAATAACAAAAAAAGAGCCATCCATCCGGTAAAACCTTCATACTTCTATCAACGCTTTTCTATCAAGAAAGTGGATTATGACATCGTATCGTGTCCACAACCTCAAGAAATTCGATAACACTGGGGAAGACATGGAGGATCTGATCTCCATCGGCACCATCGGCCTGATAAAAGCTATTGAGAGCTATCGTCCGAACAAAGGAACCAAACTAGCCACATTTGCTGCTCGTTGTATTGAAAACGAAATCCTGTTGCATCTGCGTTCGCTCAAGAAAACACGTAAAGACGTATCTCTGCACGATCCGATTGGGACAGGGAAGGTAATGAAATTACACTTATCGATATCCTTGGCTCTGAAGCTGTATCATGAGTTTTATAAGGCGAAGCGGTGAGGATAGTAGATAATAACTTAAGATTCACTATAGAGTGTTTTAAAAGCGACTTGCAAAAAGGGAGTTGCTTTTTTATGTGCGCCCAGCATTGGCGATCTATAGGGTTGAAGTTCCGCATACATCGTACAAAAATGGCAGACCTTGCGGCAAGCGATAGAAGAAAGAACCTATGAACCGAGTCCCTCCCCTACATAGAATTAGAAGGAATAACGGAATCGTGCAAAAAGTAACTTTCTTTGCTAAATAAAAATATCCATCATTCTTATATAATAAAGGTGACAAGGTATCATAACAAGGAGCTTGGATCAACATAAAATAACCTCCGCGAGTGAGAAGGATAGGATGGATGCATCATGAAAAGGTACGGGGCGGTCGTGATAGGCTGTGGTTATATGGGCTCTCTCCACTTGGACGCGATATCACGACAGGTGCGGGTCCGGTTGATCGGCGTGGCGGATTGGAACCGTGACAGGGCCTCCTTAGTGGCAAGCCAATACGGAGCTGAGTGTTGGAGCACGGATTACCGGGTCTTGATAGAGCGTGATGATGTGGATCTGGTCATTATCGCCACGTACCCGTCCTCCCATCTGGGGATCGCAAAAGATTGTCTCGCTGCAGGGAAGCATATCCTATGCGAGAAGCCGATGGCGGGCAATGCACGGGAAACACAGGAATTCATGAAGCTGGCCCGTGGAGCTAAAACCAAGGTGCTGATCGGTCACATCCTTCGCCATAACACTACGTACCGGGCGGTTATGAAGATGATCCGGGAGGGCGCCATCGGCTTCCCTTTGGTCATCCGGCTATCCCAATTGAAGCCCTCCAAAAATTGGGCTTCCCACTTATCCCTGCTCCGGGACGTCTCGCCGATCGTGGATTGCGGCGTCCATTATATCGATGTGATGCGTTGGGCTACAGGGGCGGACGTAGTAAGCGTCAATGGGATCGGGCAGCGTCTCTACGAAGAAGTCCCGCCGTATACTTACAATTACGGACTCATGACCCTCCGTCTGTCGGACGGCTCCATCGGCTACTTTGAGACAGGGTGGGGCAAGGGGCTTCCGACTGATAACCGGAAGGAATTTATCGGACCGGCAGGCCGGATTCGCATCATATACAAGAACGAACGACCGCGAGAGGATCAGCATCTGGGGAATCTGATCGAGGTCGAAGACTACCAGAAAGGAGCGGTCCGGCAGATCAATATGGACTTCTCCGTAAAGCCTACGGGTGCCCAGCTGGACTATTTCCTGTCCATGCTGGAGAACAACTTGCCCCCTATACCGGCAATGGAGGAAGCTTGCCGGGCGATGGAGATCGCTCTCTTAGCCGACCGGGCGATCCATGAAGGAATTACGTTACCTTGCGCGAAATAAGGGTTGACCAACATGGTGATGGTAACAGGGGATGAACCGGTGCATGGTGTACACCTGCTGAGGAATAAATTGACCCATGCAAAGTACGGCAGCCGACATCAGTCAGTCGAACTGAGGGATGTATACGGTGCCGTCGGGTACCACCCGCTGGATCATCAACGGATTGCAGGGCTAGTAAGCTCCGGAGCCATATTCCGGGAGGTTCCATTCGGCGAGGTGAAGGTAGATTTCGACGCATTGCAGGAGAACGGATACGGGGGGATCTGACCATCGATCGGGAAGTGGGGGATGCGCCCGAGGGGATATAGAGTGTGCAGTTCCATCATCCGCCAATACAGGTAACGGCAGACGGCCGTGCGAAATTTCGGGGATCGAGACTGCGTATTGGAAAACCGGTAAGTCGCGGGTCTAAATGATCAAGTTAATTAATAGGGTTGTTTTGCTGTGTTAGCCTAGTGGGATTTCCAACCGAAGGGAATGAACCATGGAAAGAAAATTAGAAACCTTAGTGATTTCCCGCCTGATAAATCAGACGGATGTTTCAGTTACAGAAGATTTCCAGATCATTAAACAGTATCAATGGCTTAAAGGATATAACCCGGTCGTTACAGCAAGATTAAATTACAGTCAGGAGGATCTGAAGCTTCAGTTTAAGGTTTACGAACAGAATCCAATACGAACATATAGAAACATGAATGATCCTGTGTATAAGGATAGCTGCATCGAGTTCTTTTTTCAGCCTTCTCCGGATTCGGACCAGCGCTATATGAATTTCGAATTTAATGCGAATGGCGCAATTCTCTTGCAGATAGGGGCGGATCGGTATGATCGCTTCCCAATCACTATCAATCCAGCACTTTTCCAAGTCCTATCCACCACGGATCAGATTAATGATAAAGGGGAAGCGTATTGGGAATTAAGCTTTTCGATCTCATGGGCATGGGTACAATCTTATTTTTCGGATTTTCGGGCAGTGCCGGGAAAAAGGATAAGAGGAAACTTTTACAAGTGCGGCGATGAAACGGTTTATCCGCACTTTGGAACATGGAGCAAAGTTCATTCGAACAAACCAGAATTTCATAGAAGCTGTGATTTTGGGATTCTGTACTTAGAGTAACTGCGAAATGCAGGTTAATGAATAACTTCCGAAGCCGCATATACGGGGTTGGAGGTTTTTTTGTCGTAGTAGACACATCGAACAAATGTCATATTGGCAGCGCAAGGATACTATTATTTTAAAAAATCACCTGTTTTTTAAACTTTTAGAAGGGAGTGTCGTTATACTGTTCGACAATCTACTCGTGCGCACGGTAGTTGGCCAAGTACGAATGGAGGCAGGTAATGATGCATGTAGTTATCCAGCAATTGTGCAAAAAATATGGCAGTAAACAAGTACTGAACGGAATTAACCTGACATTGGGTACGGGTATGTTCGGCTTACTCGGTCCCAATGGGGCGGGAAAATCAACATTGATGCAAATATTGGCAACAGTAATACCGAAAACATCAGGGGATGTACAAATTGGACATTGCAAGCTTGGGCGGGATGAACGTGAAATTCGTGGCTTGCTTGGCTACCTGCCACAAGAGTTTGGCGTATATCGCAAGTTGACAGGCGCAGAATATCTCGATTATGTCGCGTCCATGAAGGGCATTACAAATGGAAAAGTCCGGAGGAAAGCAGTAGCCGAAATGTTGCGCCGAGTCAATCTGGAGGAGAAGCGCCATGTGCGTATAGGCAAATATTCTGGCGGGATGCGGCAGCGCATCGGTATTGCCCAGGCGCTGCTAGGTGATCCGCAGTTCATTATTGTGGACGAGCCTACGGCAGGGCTTGATCCCGAAGAACGCATGCGATTTCGTGATATGCTGACTGAGCTGGGTAAAGATCGTACTGTGCTACTGTCTACACATGTCGTCGCCGATATTGATAATAACTGTAAGAGTATGGCGATTATGAGCGGAGGGCGCATCGTATTTCACGGTACGCAAGAACAATTGCTCCAGCGTGTGCAGGGACAAGTGTGGACGGTCCAAGTGGGTGATGAGAAGCTTGCAGAGCTCAAAGAAACTGCAGCCATCGTGACTGCAAAGCGTTCAGGAGCCGGCTATGAGGCGCGTGTTCTTGCCAGTTCTGTCCCATTACCTGGAGCAGTCCAGGCAAAGGCAGGACTTGAGGACGGATATATCGGGGTCATGAGAGCGGGGAATAGCCAATGAGCCTGATTCGCTATTACAAAACAGAGTGCAAGCTACTGCTGCGTGGCCCAGGCTTGTATCTAATGCTGGCAACTGTGGTCGGCATCCTGTATTTGATGTTTCAGAACGCCGATGCCAAATTGGATCGTGCAGTATACGTGATGGATATTTCTGAGGTGTATTGCCTTGTAGCCCTCATTATTTTGCCTTTGCTGGCAACAGCGATAGCACGGCGGGATGAAGAATGGAAGACAGCAACCATGATGGCTACCTTTCCGTATCGAACATGGGAAATGGAGGCTGCACGCTTGCTCTGTGCTGTAACCCTTCCGTTAGCAGCTGCGCTCGTGCCGATGGGGGCTTATGTATGGTTGGTCGTAAATGATGGCATCTCATGGGGAATGCGTGAATGGTATACCTCTGCTGTATTGGCTTCCTTTGCCATCCCGATGTTATTTGCAACTGTAATTGCCTACTTAGTAGGTATCCTTATCCGCAAGCGATACAGTTACTTGATCAGCTTCGTCCTGTTGCTTAGCTTGGCAATTATTTTACCGGAATTTTTTAAGACCGATCGCCCTTCTTTTTCATTACCCCCTCATACGCAGATTTGGTTCGATTATTCACTAGTTAAATATATTGGTAAGTCTTACTCACGTATGTGGGGATTTATATATGATCCGGCATTTTGGCTGCATCGCGGCATCGTTGCAGCTTTAGCAGCAGGAATGGTCATGACTGTTCTACTTGTAGTATGTAGACGCAGGCGGGAACGGGTCAAGGCATGGCTTGTCTATCCCACGATGCTGATTCTAGGTGCAGCATTGTTATGGGCAGGTAGTGCGATGTACGGATACCTGCAGGAACGGGCAGATATTGCGGATGCCAATGAACGTTTCTATCGCGAACGTCTTACTTCAGCCAATGATATCACGCAACAGCGTGAATTGGAGCAACTGCTCGTTGCTGGAATTGCAGCGGGTAAATATTCGGAGGCGGATATTGAGGAAATGTCTCGGATCACCCTTAACACAAACGGGAATACCAGCAATCCGCTCTCGGTATCGCATATTAAAGATCTGCTTGTCGGAATGAAGTTCCAGGATCTACACATTAACAGCTACAAGCTGAAGTTGGAATTACTGCCGCGGCATGGGTTAGAAATACAGGCGACGATGCAAGCAAGCAATGGACAAGCGGCAACACTAGAGCGATTCCCAATCATGCTGCGACATATCTTTGATGTACAGGAACTGAAGGTGAACGGTGCTGCTGCTGCCTATGAGTGGGAAGAGGCTACAGATGTACTTTGGATCAAGCCTGCAACGGATGTTATGCCAGGGGAGCATCTGGAGATCGAGATGACATATAGAGGTACCCTAAATGATTGGCGGCATTATTATTCCGTCGCTCCTAGCAGGGATAGATGGGAGCAGATCGCTGTTGTCGACGATAACAGGATTTTCCTGCCAGCTTTCTATGGCTGGTACCCTGTTATCGGCAATAGCCGGCTATCGGAATTGCTTACCGATCACTACGAATGGGGGCGTCACGCTACAGATATTCTGGACACACAACTGCCGCGCCCTATGGCGGGCTTTGAAGTTGCTATCACAGGGCCAAGTGGCTTGAAACTGTTCTCCAACGCCTCTGTCATTACTAGTAAGATGGCTGGAGAGAAGGGAGCGACCATCACGCGCCTGGAGCTGGATGAAGCAAGCGGACTTACATTATTTGGGGGCGATCTGCAACTTGCAGAAGCGACGGCAGACGGCAAGACGTTGCGTCTGTTGGCATCTGGTCAATTGCCTGCCCGTTCTGTCGAAGAAGCAGCACAGTTCGCAGCCAGGCATTACGCCCAAGCGGCGCGTACTTTGAAAAAGTTGGATGGAGAAGCTGCAACGAGTTTTCCCCAGACGGTTACTATGGCACTTGCCGATTATCCGTATTATAGTTTGAATATGGTGAGTATGAGCACCCTTGGCATGGTAGATGCATCAGTTGGAGGTCCGGAAGCTCGCGATGTCCACTTTTTGTCTAAGGTGTCTGTGTCAAGTTATTTTGGGGCGGAAATTGATCGAGGGAAAAATGGGAATATCCAACTGAGAACGGGGCAGTACTGGCTTGATTACAGTGCCAAACGTAGAGAGATTAGAAATGCGAGAATGTTAAATTTAAACGCCCAATATACACTGAATAACTTTTTTCAGGCTTATAACGAGCTCAAGCTGGTCGGAGGGAAACTGCCAGATCGACTGTTCGAACCTGTTAGCAGCTATTTTTTGAACGGTACACCGAATCAGGTTTATGACCTTATGAATACCATATACAGCCAGTACGGTATTGAAAGTGTCTACGATGTCATCAAGCTTGTCTATGACAGTATTGGCACAGAGCAGCTAATCGAGGACAGTGATGAACAAATGGAAGCGCTTCTGCGAGGCTATTTGCAAAGGAAAATGGAGGGAGGACAATGAAGGTTGCCCTCATTCTTTTGTCCCGTGCAAAATATGCTTGGCGCATCCTATGGGGCGGCTACTTGCTAGCTATAGCTATTATTGCGGCGCTGATAGCAGCTGGTTGCCTCATGCTGCCAATGATGATGCCCTCTCCTGGTTTTTATCATGTCAAAGTGGCTTTTATATTTGTGCTGCCTTTACTTGCGATTGCCTTGAGTGCTGCCTTGTTCGCCGATGATTTCAGTGAGGGTACTTTTGCCCATCATTTCAGCTATCCATATTCACAATTACTCGTGTTCGCCGAGCGAGGAGCGGTCGCTGCGCTATTGCTAGTTATCTATGAAGCAGCGTTGCTCTGGGCAATTGACCGCTGGGCGATCGTTTTAAGTACGGCACAACTAGCTTACATAATTAAACATAGCCTCAGTGTGAATATGTTCCTTGGCGGTCTGGCGGCATTGGGCACTCTGCTAGGGCGCAATATGGCTGTCGGGCTAGGAGTGGGGGCAACGGTGTGGCTGCTGGAGTATTTTATGTCCAGTATGCCGCTCAATCGGTACTATTTATTTCAAGCCGTCTGGCCGGTGAGCCGGTTCACAGATAAATCGCATAACGCTATCGCATTATTTGCAGCAGCTGGAATACTGCTTTTCTGCTGTATGCTTCTATTGGGGAAAGGCAGAGGTTGGCTCGTGTGCAGGCAATAGTGCTGAGCGAGAAAGGAGAGAGTCAAGTGAACAGCAGGGCTGTTGTTACGGATGAGCAACTGCTCGAGCAATACAAGCAAGGGAATACAGCCGTGCTGGAGTTGTTCGTCTATCGGTATCATCAGACCATCTATGCGTATTTATACCGACTGACCAGCAAGCGTCAGCTCGCAGAAGATTTGGTGCAAGAGTGTTTTGTCAGAGTATTCACGGCTTTGCAAGCTGGTCGGTTGCCTGAACGGTTTCGACCATGGATTTATCGAATTGCGACGAACCTGTGCCGTGATGTATGGAAGTCCGGAGCTTATCGTTATGAAGTAGCGGCTAAGGATACCGGAGTGTATGATGCGGCAGATGGCGGTAAGGATACGGTAGCGTCTTTTTTAGACAAGCAATATGAGCGTGAAGCAGTCATTGCTGCCCTTGGCGCTTTGCCTGAGGAGGAGCGGCAAATTGTTATTTTGCGTTTTTATGAGGAGCTCAAGCTGGATGAAATAGCCGAGTTGCTGGAACTGCCGCTTGGAACGGTCAAGTCCAAGCTGTATCGGGCGTTCAGGCGACTGGCCCATACATTGCAGAAAGGGGAGGATCAGGATGAGTTACATATCCGGAGCCGGTAGCGCCGATAAGGCTAGTCGCGACAGTCAACTGCACAGGGAATTGCAAGAGCAGCGGCAACTAGAGGAAAAGGGTGAAGCAGCAGCGGATCGATGGGAGCATGACCAGATCGGAGCCGTATTCAGCCAACTGGATCGCTATACCGTCGATGGTCCCAGCGGCCAGCAGACGGAATCTCTGCTGGCGCTTGCCGCCACATATGCCACACAGCCTGAGTGGGCGGTTGCTGTACCCTCTTCCAAGCGAGTGGCAAGACATGACAGGCCTGGGCGGCAAGCAACTGTCGCTATATCTTTACCAGTAAGGCTTATGCAACGCATGGCAGCTCAGGTAAGGACGATGCATTGGCTGTTTTGGCTTACATCAGCGCTTATGATTGGCATAGGAGCAGTCGTTGAGGGGCTGGTAGCAAGTGAATGGTTCAGTAGCTCTGCCAAGCCGGATGTATTTTTATTTACGATTCTGTTGCTTCCTGTAGCCAGTGTGGCCTATTCACTCCGATCCATGCATAAGCCAATGAGTGAGCTTGAGGCGACCTTTCCTGTTACACCCGTACAGCTTATGGTAGCCAGAATAGGAACCATACTGCTATATGACCTCCTTCTAGCGCTGTTGTTTTATGGAATACTCGTTATGACGGGTACCAGCGGTGAATTCGGATCTAACACTACTTTACTGATCACAGATCTATTACTGCCGATCTGCCTGAGCGCTTTTGCAGCGCTGGCTGCAATGCTTCGTTTCGGGACATGGCCTGGTACCGCGGTTGTGCTCGCAGTGGGCGTCATCCAGTTTTCCACTGGCGAGAGGCTTGGCGTATTTCAATTGTTCAGCGAATACGGGTCCGAACACTGGCTTGCAAGCAAGCTTGTTGCTGTTAGTCTGGCAATAGCGCTGGGTGTTATAACAAGTATTTTGCTGCGCCATCGGCATTATTACAAGCAATATGGATAGGAGGGAAGAGTGGTGCGAGGAGCTGAGCTAAAACTTACCGCGGTTGAACTTCTTGCAGATAATGGTCACCTGCTGCTAGGGGATGTGAATCTGGCTTTGCCGCCAGGCTGGTATGGTCTGGAGGGCGCCAATGGCAGTGGAAAAACAGCATTGCTCAAAGCGATAGCTGGTCTATACCAGCCTGTACGCGGCCTGATTACCTATCAGCTTCATGGCGTGACGTTGTCAGGCAATGCTTTCAAGCCTTATCTGGGCTACAAGCCACAGCAGGCAGCGTACTATGACAATATGAATGTCGAGGCATACTTGCGTTATGTGGGTGAGATGAAGCTGATGCCACGGGCAACCATTGAGGAACGATCTCGTGAGCTAAGTGAACGGCTCGGGCTTACTGCCGAGTGGAAAACGCCCATTCAGCGGTTGTCAGGCGGCAACAAGCAACGGCTTATGATTGCTCAGGCGATGCTTGCTGATCCATGGTTTCTGCTGCTGGATGAGCCTCTCTATGGCATGGATATCGAGATTCGTTTCCTGCTGCTAGACACGTTGTACGAAATGACACCTGGCACAGTCGCAATCTTTTCAGGCGCTTTGGAGGGCCTACAGGGAGGTTGGTTGGATGCTGTGATCAAACTTGAAAATGGTACAGCGGCGCTGCACTGATGCAGCGCCGTTTTCTATATTAAATCATCCTGCTGCGGCTGCGAAACTTGCCTGGCGGATAGCCAGACATTTGTTTGAACCATTTGCTGAAGGGGTGGATAGAGTCGGCCTCTAGATGGCTGGCAATGGAGACTCTTCTACTCTTATCATTGGCAAAGAACGGGGAGTTTTGAACACAAATAAAATAATGAGAAGTGACAGATTGCTTGGGTAGTGTTGGGATAATATCAATAATTGGCGAACCAGCCGATGGAATAAATGGCGTGATTTTCTCTTTGAATGGAGATTTTTTGGTACCTTATTGTCAGTACAATCATACAGAGAAAAAAAGGAGGAGAACCCAGAATCATGCACACCAAGAATAAGGGGAAGTACAATGATTTTTCGAGATATTTACGGATAGCCAATTGTTGCGGAAGAAGACGAAACACTTCCCTTGGCTCATCCTGATTTGATGTTGTTTTTGCTTAACACCACAAATGTAATTGATAGTGTTGATTATAGACTGTTCAAAATAAAGGAAACAGCTATCGTTCAATTTTTTGTAACGGACGCATTTAAACAACTAGTGGAACTCCATGACCTTAAGGGCTTAGATTTCTCAGAGGTATACGATTCAGCTTTTACTGCAGAAAAAGAAGAAGAGCAAGAACGTAATTACCAAGCTGCCCTTGATTTCATAGAGCGCAATAAAGGAATTGAAGTTTCATATGATGAGGCTCGTTTCCTTATGGAGCAGGAAAAAGTTGTTGCCAGCGGAAAGTGGAGAATGCAACTAGATGAGAATGGGGAGCTATGGCTTGCGAATTTGACACCTGATTTGATTTATTGCTGGGGCAAGCCAATTTATATTCCTCCTGTGTTAATGCTTTTTCAATGGCATGAAGTAGAGAAGTCTGAAATTAACTTATAGAACCCGGTGGAATGAAATATACTCTTATGAAGCTTTATCATCATTTTTAAAAGGCTAAGCGCTGAGCTTAAAGTCATAAGTTAGATCCGTTAACACTAAAGTTTTACAAAGGCGACTTATCTGCGGACGGGTTGCTTTTGTTTTTTTCAGTTCCCATCAAAACAATATAGTCCTGACCGATCTGCTTATCCAAATCATTGAATACTATCAATAAAGATAACCGTCAAACAATAGAATATATGATATAATGACGTGGTTGTTGTAAGGTGCAATTTTAATATGAAAAATAGGATGGGCAATATGAAGGGTTATCTTTATAACGTGGATAAAAAACGATTGATTATTATGGTTATCGGCAATGTATTTCTGGGCATGGGAATTAGTATTTTTAAGCTGTCCGGCATGGGGAATGATCCCTTTAGCGGCATGGTAATGGCACTTGCAGAGTGCGTGGGTATAACATATGCAAATTTTCTGATCTTGCTGAACCTGGTATTGTTTGTAATCGAATTCATCACCGGACGAAGGTATATTGGAGCCGGGACTTTTGTAAACGCAATCTTTTTGGGGTATATCGCTACGTTCTTTCATAGTACTTGGCTATCTCTGTTAGGCGAACCTCAGCTGTTATGGCAGCGGGTGGTCGTCGTAGCGATTGGCGTGGTGGTATGCAGTTTTGGGGTATCCCTGTATCAGACATCGGCTGTGGGAGTCGCTCCTTACGACAGCCTGTCCCTGATTATGAGGGATAACGTCCCGAAAATATCTTATTTTTGGCACCGGATGTTTACGGATGCTCTTTGTGCTTTGATTTGCTTCCTGGCAGGAGGCGTTATAGGCTTAGGTACTCTAGTGTCCGCACTTGGTTTGGGACCCATTATTCATTTTTTTGATGTGAATTTTACGGAGAAGCTGCTGGCAAAAAAGCGTCCAAATTAAGAAAGGCGGGGCAGACCAATCTGCCCCGCCTTTACTGTAATTTGAAGGTCCATTTTTAATGAGTAAATGCACTCTTGATGTTATTTTTTTTATGAACATCTTCCGTGCCGCTATCCAAGGCGGTCTTGTAGTAGAAGCATTTATGGTCTATGACTTCCATCGTTTTTCTCAATTCTTCCATCTGTGCTTCTACAGAAGCTTTCCGCTCCAGGAACATATCATATCTCTGCTGCAAGGTGGAGTCCCCCTCAGAGCACCACTCAATGAAATGTTTTATTTCCTTAATTGGCATCCCGGATGACTTCAGGCATTCAATTACTTTTAAAGCATCCATATCCGTTTCTTTGAAAACGCGTTTCCCGCTGTGGGTTCTTTCTATAAAAGGCAAAAGTCCCTCCTTGTCATAGTAACGCAGGGTATGTGATGTCATATTAAAATATTCTGCAACTTCACTTATGGAGTATGTTTTCATCATCTATCTCCAGTCTTAATTATATTTTATGCTTGACTTAGAGTTAACTTTAAGTAATAACATAGGTTTTGTAAAGTCGACGTTACAGCTTTTTATATTAACTAGAAGAGAGGTTTCACTATGATAAAAGTAAATGCACGTGCTACATTCAGTCAGGAAGGCCCGTTCAAGCTAACTACAATTGAACGCCGGAATCTGCAGCCGCACGATGTTCTTATTGAGATTAAATACGCTGGCATTTGCCACTCGGATATTCATACAGCCCGCGGGGAGTGGGGACCGGTTAAGTATCCACTTGTTCCAGGGCATGAGATCGCCGGTATTGTCAGCCAGGTCGGTTCCGAAGTTACAAAGTACGCAGTCGGCGATCGTGTAGGGGTTGGTTGTATGGTTGACTCCTGTGGAGAGTGCAGTAATTGCCAAAAAGGTGAGGAGCAGTATTGCCTGAGTGGAAATACCGGCACCTATGGAGCTATCGACCGGCATGGTCACTATACTCAGGGCGGATATTCCACGCACATCGTTGTAACAGAAGACTTCGTGGTCCGGATTCCTGATGCTATTCCGCTTGACGCGGCTGCACCGCTTTTGTGTGCAGGAATCACCACCTATTCACCGCTGCGCCATTGGGGAGCCGCTCCCGGCAAAAAAGTAGCGGTAGTGGGTCTTGGCGGGCTTGGACACATGGCTGTGAAGATTGCTCATGCCATGGGAGCTGAGGTTACTGTGTTATCACAGTCACTGAAGAAGAAGGAAGACGGATTGCAATTAGGAGCGGATCATTATTATGCGACCAGCGATCCGGAGACATTTAAGCAGCTTGCCGGTTCATTCGATCTTATTGTGAATACAGTAAGCGCACAAATTAATATTGATGCTTATCTTTCACTTCTGGCATTGGATGGTACATTAGTCAATGTTGGTGCGCCCGCTGATCCATTGGCAGTTAACGTATTCTCGCTGATCGGCCACCGCCGTTCGTTTGCCGGATCGATGATTGGCGGAATCCGTGAAACGCAGGAAATGCTTAATTTCTGCGCTGAACATAATATTGCTTCTGAAATCGAGGTCATTTCTGCTGACCGGATTGATGAAGCCTGGGAGCGTGTGCTTGCTTCAGATGTCCGTTACCGGTTTGTCATCGACATCAGCACGATGGGGAACGAATAAGAGACGCCTTCATTCTTGACCTCGGTTCGTGGCCACAACCTCAAGAAATTCGATAACATAGCGGGAATTTGCTAAGGAGCTGGAAATCTCACGCAGTTATGTTTCGAGAAGAGAAAAAAGGCGTTGTTGCATACAGCAGCATATGTGTATAAATGCTAAATAGGCAGAGCAGTGCTTCTACCATTGGGGTAGGAGGACGGCTCTGCTTATTGTCGTTACTGCAATTGAATATTTTGGTTCAGCTGATTCTGCCGTTTTTATGAAAAAGCTGATTCTTTAAAGGTTGGAATTTTTAAAAATCAGGTTGAAAAATGCTATTTTCCCTAATAGAAAATCATGACACAATAACAATAAAGCGCTTACTTCATTAAAACATCCCAAGTTCATGAAGACTCTATACCACTTTTTGAAAATATTTACGATATTAAAAGTCGTATCTGCTGGCCGAAATTTCGGATTCCAAGCAAAGGTTGAAATTATTAAAAAAGTTGGTACTAAACGTTTAACTCAATAACTTAAGGGGTCAAACGGTTAGACATATCTATGTAATTATGAAGGGGGAGAGGGAAATGAAAGTAGGTAAAGCATTCGGGGCAGGTATTCTTTCAACTGCAATAGCGTTAAGTGTCATTGGCTGCGCGAAAGACGAGACAAACACAGTAACCAAGGCATCTGATGCACCCAAAGCATCTGAGAACGCAACCTCCAAGCCTGAGGAGAAGGTCAAAATTATCTATTCGATGTGGGGAAGTGCGGAAGAGGGAAATGTAACCCAGGGAGTGGCGGATAAGTTTAATGCTTCTCAAGACAGAATTGAAGTAGAAGTACAAGCAATTCCTTGGGAAAACTACATGACTAAGCTGAATACAATGGCTACGGCAGAGCAATTGCCTGACACAGGGATGCTCAGAGAAGATGGGGTCGTTCAGTGGTCTACCCAAGGCATGCTGAATGATGTAAATACAATGTACGAAGGAAGCGACAGCAAACCACTCGATAGCTTAGCCTACAAATATCAAGGGAAAACCGTAGCCTACGCGGCTGCCAATGAAATCTTACTCCTCTATTACAACAAAGATATGTTTGACAAAGCCAATGTACCCTATCCCCCAGCCGCTTTAGACCAAGCGTGGACATGGGACGAATTTGTAACAACAGCAAAGAAGCTGACCCTTGATAAAAATGGTAAACATCCTGATGAGAGTGGCTTTAATGAGCAGAGTATCGTACAGTTTGGCGCATCCGTTGAAAACTTACCATGGCAGCTTGAGACCTGGGCGCTTGGTAATGGTGGAGGGTTCTATTCGGGTGATGGGACTGAGGTGAGAATTGGAGAAGACGCCAGTATAGAGGGAATTCAGAAGGTTGCAGATCTTTACTTGAAGGATCATGTTGCTCCGTTGTCTGTCGGACAGACTGATGATGGCATTCAACGAACCATCATCGCGGGAACTGTTGCCATGGCTACTAACGGTGCGTGGAACGTGGGAACTAGTCTGAATACGGCCAAGAATGAAGGCTTGAACTATGGCGTTGCAGTATTGCCTTACATGAAGGAAAAGGTTACCCTCAACACGGGTGGCGCCAATGTCGTCTTCTCCCAGACTAAGCATCCAAAAGAAGCGATGGAATGGCTGAAATGGTACAACTCAGAAGAAAATAACTGGGGCCTCATTAGCTCGGGGATCTGGATGCCGACGCTGGAGAAGTGGTACACGGATGAGACCCTTACCCGTAAATGGGTCGAAAATCCTAACTTCCCTGTTTATGACGAATATAAATCTGCAGTAGTCGATTATGCGCAATCACCTGCTGTGAAGCCTGCAGCGTGGTTCTATACGAATCATACGACGGAGTTTAACACCTTGCTCGGGTCGGTTCTAGGGGATGTATGGACTGGAAAGACGACCGCTAAGGATGCTATTTCTAAAAATCTCGATGCGTTGAAAGCAGCCCATTCAGGCAATTAGTAAAGTTCGTAAAAGACTGGCCGCTGCCAAGCTCACACACGCGGCGGCCATATTATGATCTTCAGGTGGGGAGATAGAGATGGAAATGATTAATAAATCTCCGAAACGTCGTTCACGTATTCATGCAGGTGAGGCACGAGCCGCGTATATATTATTGATCCCTGCCTTCCTTGGGCTGATCTTTCTAACGTATCTACCTCTTATTGGGGTGCTCGGGATCAGCTTAACGAATTGGACGGGACTTTCAGACCCCAAATTTGTTGGCTTCGAGAATTATATTAATCTATTTACCACTGATCCTTATATTAAAGATTCTATTATCGCTACGGTCTACTTTGCCGTCTTATCGGTAGTTGGAGGCATGATTTATTCACTTTTTATTGCGATGCTACTGAATCGTAAAATTCCGGCTAGAGGGTTTTTCCGGGCTGTGTTCTATGTACCGTACGTTTTGCCGGCAGCCGCAATATATGTAGGATGGTCCTGGTTATACGAAGCTAATTTTGGATTTTTTAACTTTATTCTCTCTGAGATGGGTTTGAACAAAGTTTCTTTTATCGCGGATTCCAGCTATGTCATTCCATCCCTATCCTTGATTTCGGTTTGGCTGTCAGGTAACTTAATTGTTATTTTCTTAGCTGGGCTGCAAAATGTTCCGGTCGTCTACCATGAAGCGGCTGAAATGGATGGTGCGAATGGATGGAAACGATTCTTGCATATCACTTTACCGTGCATGTCGCCCATTATCTTTTACAATTTGCTAATGAGCTTGATTGCCAATCTCCAAATTGTTACGCCGGCTCTTTCATTAACGAATGGGGGCCCGGGTAATTCTTCACGCTTTTTAACTTATCTGATGTATGATCAAGCTTTTGTAAATTATAAATTGGGGTATGCTTGTGCGACAACAGCCGTTATTTTTGTTATTCTTGCAGGCTTTACTGGTGTATTATTCAAAACCTCCAACCTATGGATCTTTAATGAAGGGGGCGATGACAAATGAGTGTAGCCTCATACGGAAGATTAAAGAGCAAAAAACGTAATAATCAATGGATGAACCTGATCTCGTTTGTCGTTGTTATTTTTTTTACTATACTCGTGCTCTTTCCAATCTGGTGGATATTTCGCACGTCGCTCATGTCGAATGCCGAGATATACCAATATCCGCCTTCACTGCTGCCAGGAAATTGGTTGTTTTCAAACTATGCAGAAACGCTAGAGATCTTTAAGTTTTGGAAATATTTATGGAACACTATGATTATTATTGTACCCGCCTGTCTGGCAGGAACCTTTACAGCGACTTTATGCGGTTATGCCTTTGCAAGACTGCGTTTTCGGGGCAAAAAATTGATTTGGGCTCTTTGTGTCGGTTCGATGCTTCTACCTGCCATGGTTACACTTATTCCGCTATATATTGGGTGGACGAGAGGCTTAGGAATTCATGACAGCTATCTGCCGTTGATTTTGCCTTATTTCTGTGGTGGCGGGGCTTTTAATATCTTTTTGATCAGGCAGTTTATCATGTCTATACCGAGAGAGCTTGATCAAGCAGCAACGATCGATGGCGCTGGATATTACCGCATTTTGTTCAGCATTATTATGCCGGCCATTAAATCTGCGATGATCGTCGTCGCATTATTTATCTTTATCGGTTTATGGAATGATCTACTTCAACAGATGATTTACATAAACTCAAGCGATAAGTATACGATAGCCTTGGGACTAACCGCCTTTAGAGGCCAACTAAAGCAGGACTGGTCGCTGACGATGGCGGCTACGTGTATGTCCTTTGCGCCGGGTGTCATTTTTTATCTGATTGGTCAAAAATATTTCGTAGAAGGAATCACGTTGACAGGACTGAAAAATTAGCTTCAATGGCTAAAGATAGCGCACTGTAATCTGCTCTGAAGTATTAATGGGGGCACCTTTCTGCTAAGGCTTAAGTTCCGAGCCCGGCGGTATAAGGTGCCCTTTATTTGTGCTGTAAAAGCTTCTACAGATTATGAATAAAGTTATATAGGTTTGCTGGGACGAGTCCTCTCTTTGAATTGGAACGTCCATACAAATTCCTCGAAGATTAGTTTTATTTATGTACTTCGTATTTTAAGTTCAGAAAATGAAATGTCAATTGCAGTTTGAGACGAATATCACCGTTGCTTAAGTCTAATTGGAAAAGCTCCCGGATCCTGTTGATACGATAGAACAAAGTGTTTCTATGGATAAAAAGTGCTTTTGCCGCAAGAGCTGGAGTGTCCACATACTGAAGATAGGCTTCAAGGGTAGGCAGCAAACTTGTTTTGTGGGTATGGTCATAAGCAATAAGCTTCTGAATAACCGGATGACAGAAATCAGCAAGATCATGATGTTCAGATATGATTTTTCCAATATGCTCACAGAGATAGTCCTCATACACATAGATTGACTTGTTAAAGTCAAGTTGGAGTCCTAAGTCGATGGCAGCCAGACATTGTTTGTAATATTTTCGCAAAAAATTTAATTGACTGAAGGAATCACTCATTGAAGCAGTCAGACTATTTACTTGCAGAAACTCCAGAATCCGTTCTTCTTTAGTAATTATTTCGTGGGATGAATCGGTGAGAGAGATTAGAAATACAATGCGCCCTTGAAAAACGATCCAACGGTTGTTTGGCAGGAATTGACTTAGATGCTGCGCGACCAGTTGAACTTTTCCCTCAAAAAAACCGTTGTTTTGGTCAATTAAGGTCAACACACGCAAGTTAGAGGACAGCGGCCACTCCATATGAGCCAAGCGCATTGCAATGACATTAGCATCATAGAGATCACCAGTAAGGAGTTCGGTAAGCAGAAAGCTATGAACCATTCCTTGATTGGATTTATAGAAATCACTCTTCTGCAATTCTACCGAAACCAGTTCGCAAAGAAATTTTACTAGTTCAAAATCAATATCAGTAAATTCACGATCAAGCTCCATAACACTAACCTGTGCAAATTCTATACCGTGGACGTACACAAAAGCTGTAATCCAACCGTTCTTGGTCTCGGGATCACGAGAGTAATAAGGAAAAAGAGCCATCCGGGTCCGCTCGTATAAATTGGATTTCTTCATGCTTTGAATATTTCGGTCAAGGACATAACCTAAGTGTCTCTGTTGTTCAATATCAGGTCGGCTGGGAATAGGTGCTTGACACATAGCAAGTAATTTATAGCCAGCATCAACAATGATAACCGGATTACCAAAGATGCGGGTGGCTTCATTCGTCATGTGCTGCAATCCTTTGTTGGAGTTAAGTGCAGAGATAAGCGTGTGCATATGCTCAATAAGCCGATTCTCATGAGCAAGGATAGTAGAGATTTTCTCTGAAAGATCCAGCAAATCCAGTTCATTTGGCAGAAGGGTAAGGCAAGTATAAGAATCAACAGATGCGTCACAATCCTGAATACAGAAAAGTGGGGTGTCTGTTGGAAAGTCCCTTGGTATATCTGAAAGCTTGCCTAAATAGGCAGTGTCAGTCTTGAATACGGAGCAGGGTCGCAGGATAGCAAATTCGTTAATCTCTTTGGTTTGTAATGCCTCTTCCGGCCAGGCAAGACAACAGTCGCTAAGTTTTCTGATGATCTTTTGAAGATTCACGAGAACAGCCTCCAATAGCACTAGGAACCTTTGTGCAATTTTACAAAACTTTGCTGAAATAACCGATCACGATTAAGTTGCAGCACATGGGAGATAACGCTCTCATTATATATACTGAATTTATCACATGCAGCAATAAATGACACTTTAGCTTGAAAATGTGTGATGAGCTGTATTCAACAAGGAGGGATTGTATTGGAATTACGTGAAGAAATTTATGCGAAGCTGGTGGAAAGAGCTTCGCCTTTATTCGGGAAGAAGCCGGAGGAATTGTCGGAAAGTCTTTCATTTACGAGTGATTTACAGGCAAAATCTGTGCATTTTTCGCAGATCACTACTTTCTTGGAGGACGCTTTTAATGTTGAAATTCCATATATGAAATTTCGCCGGAAACAAACCATCGCTGAGGCTGTTGATTATGTGCTGGAAATTTGCGAGAACGGATAAGGAGAAGGACAATGAACAAATTTTTTACAAAGAAAGAAATGTTTCAGGGCGAAGAGCTTGAGAGTATTTACCGTGTGGCCCGTCGGCCTGTTAATAAAGAGCAGGATATTGATCTTTCTGCAAGTGAAAATCCAATGGATGCAATGGGACAAGGTTTCTGTCCTCCCTTCAACCAACGAACATACATTGCGGGTGAAGGTGTGATCTGTCAGCAAGACGTACCCGTTAAAATGCGTGACGGGGTGACTATCTACTGTGATATATATATGCCGGAAAACCGAATAGACAAGATTCCTGCACTAGTTTCCTGGAGTTTTTTCGGGAAAAGGCCAGGAGAAGGAATGAGTGAGTGGCAGATTATGGGCGTTCCTCCGCAGACCGTATCCAAACTCGCAAAGTTCGAGTCTCCGGACCCTATGTATTGGTGCCGAATGGGTTACGCCGTTGCCAACGTTGATACTCGCGGTGCAGGTCATTCCGAAGGTGATGTAAGCATGTTCAGTCGTCAGGATTGTGAGGATGGCTATGATTTTATCGAATGGCTGGGTGTTCAATACTGGTGTAACGGTCGAGTGGGTATGGGAGGAAACTCTGGTGTAGCCATGACCCAGTATCGTGTAGCAGCTTATCAACCTCCCCATCTCGCCTGTATAGCCCCGTGGGAAGGCACGACTGATGTGTACCGGGAAGCAATTTATGAAGGGGGCATCCCAGCACTTAGCTTCAATGAATTCATCGCAGCTTCGGTTACGGGGAATGGCGGTGTCGATGATCAAGTGGCTATGGCACGGAAATATCCTTTAATGAACGGTTACTGGAGTGACAAAATTCCTGATTTCAGCAAGATTACGATTCCGTGTTACTGTACCGCCGGCTGGAGTCATTTTCATCTGCGTGGTTCAATTCAGGGCTATCGTAAAATTAAGACGAAGCAGAAATGGCTGCGCGTACATCGCGATTTTGAATGGGCAGATGCTTATGATCCTTACAATCTTGAGGACCTGAAGCGCTTCTATGACCGCTACCTGAAAGACATTCATAATGGCTGGGAATTAACCCCCCGTGTCCGGCTTGATGTTATGGATGCTTTCGATTGTGATTACCAGGTACAGCGCAAGGAAAAAGGATTTCCTCTGGAGCGAACTCAATATACACGTTACTACCTGGATGCGGCCAGCATGAGCATGCAAGAAGGTTCTGTTTCTGCCGCATCCGAAGTAACTTACGACTCGGACAGTGGAGAAGCAATCTTTGATATGGAATTTAAAGAGGATACTGAGCTGACCGGTTATATGTTTTTACGGCTTTATGTTGAAGCAGCCGGGCATGACGACATGGATCTTTTCATTAATATTCAGAAGGCTGATGGAGAGGGCAATTGGATTCCCTGGCATGTACTGGATGAGCCGCATCCCGGAGCATGGGGTAAGATTCGTGTTTCGCACAGAGAGCTTGATTCAAAGCTTAGTACCCACTATCAGCCTGTGCTTTCTCACGAACGTGAGCTGAAGCTCACTGGGGGAGAGGTAGTTCCGGTGGATATCGAAATTGTACCTTCCAGCCGGATCTGGCATAAAGGTGAGAAACTGCGGGTGCAGGTGGCAGGCCGCTATATCCGGGAGGGTTGGTTCGAGCCTCTAGCGTGGGACACAGACAATAAGGGCAGACACATCATTCGCACTGGCGGGGAATATCAATCCTTCCTTCAGGTACCGGTAATTCCGCCACGTTATCAATCTGGTGAATATATCTACCGTTAGATATGGAGGAAAGTCCGATGATCGGTGTGGGGACAGATATCGTGAATTTTTCTCATCTGCGAGCCATTACGCTGGTGCAGGAAGATCCATTTATACAAAAAACATATACTCCGAATGAGATCGCGCAAGCTATAAGCCGTCCGGAGCCTTTTTATTACTATGTAACGCGGTTTGCCGG
The DNA here is from genome assembly GCF_038007025.1 of Paenibacillus sp. FSL H7-0918. Lineage (NCBI taxonomy): Bacteria > Bacillati > Bacillota > Bacilli > Caryophanales > Paenibacillaceae > Paenibacillus > Paenibacillus sp. FSL H7-0918. The sequence goes on along the minus strand of NZ_JBBOWJ010000002.1, from coordinate 445,728 downwards.
CAAGGAAGCGGTGTTCAAGTCTCTAGCTATCAGTGGCGAGGGAGTTAGTCTCAAAGAGATTGAAATCCTTAATGATGCCGAAGGGCGGCCTAATGTGATACTGCATGGGGAAATCGCCAAACGGGCGCTGCAAAGCTCATGTGCGCAAGTGAAAATTTCCCTTTCTTATGATACAGACTACGCGGTGGCCTTTGCCATAGCTGCAGATGGAAGGAGTATATAAATGAGCCTGCTGGAAACGCTCGAGCAAAAAGCACGTCTTCATCCCAAAAGGGTGGTTTTCCCGGAATGTGATAATGAAATGATTTTGAAAGCCGCCGCGGAGGTGGTCGCACGCAAGATAGGCCAACCTGTGCTAATTGGCAATTCAGAGAGTATCAGTGCGCGTGCGGTGGAACTTGGAATTTCGACTGAGGCATTCAGTTTCTTCAATAATTCGAATGAGCAGCAGTTAGAAGAACTCGCTGACGAATATACAGCACGTTTTGATGAGTTGAGCAGAAAAGCGGTCCTGCGCAAGGCAAAAGATCCAGTAAACTGTGCGATGCTGCTGGTTAAGACCGGCAGGGCTGATTGTGCAGCTGCTGGACGCGAGTATACTACGGCTGAGGTTATAGTGGCGGCTCAAAGCATTATCGGGATGCAGGAAAGCTTTAGCAGCATTTCAAGTCTTGGTATTGTGAATGTGCCGGGCTTTGAGGGTCCTGAAGGTCAGCTGCTTGCTATAGCTGATTGTGCGGTGAATGCCGCTCCCGATGCTGACGAACTTGCTGACATCGCCATATCCTCTGGACATACTGTCAAAACGCTGCTCGGCTGGGAGCCTCGTATTGCTATGCTTTCCTTTTCTACATGTGGCAGCACGGAGCATGAGAGTATTGATGTTATCCGCAAGGCAATCGATATTGTACATGGCAGAGTGCCGGACTTGAAGATCGATGGTGAATTTCAACTTGATGCAGCTATATCCCCAGGGGTGGCTGCAAACAAAGTGAAGCGTGAAAGTGATGTCGCTGGCAAGGCAAATGTGCTTATATTTCCAAATCTGCATGCCGGGAATATAGGTGTCAAGCTGATACAGCTTTTTGGTAAAGCCGATGCATATGGGCCTGTACTTCAAGGCTTTGCACAGCCGATCTGCGATTTTTCCCGCAGTGCTCCGCTTTCCGAAATGATGGGCAATATTATTATGCTAATTGTACGCGCACAGCATGGAAAGGAACTGTGAAGACATGGAAAGGATATATAAAATTTTTACGCTCAGCCCAGGCTCTACTTCAACAAAATTGGCGGTTTTTGAGAACAACACACAAGTATTCAAAGCGAATGTTGCCCATGACCCGGCAGTTCTAAAGACCTTTGCAACTATTGGCGACCAACTTCCTTACCGGCGCGAGACGATTCTATCGGAGTTATATAAGGCTAAAATCAGCCTTACTGCTATGGATGCTTACGCTGCGTACAGTGGAGGTTTGGAAAGCATGGTTGGTGGCATTTATCCGATTAATGAAGCCATTCTTAAGCATTCCCGGGAGGGAAGAACGGTCAAGCATCCGGCAATTCTCGGCGCACAGCTTATTCAAGCATTCTCGGATGAATTTGGCGGAGCACCTGCATATTTGGTCAACCCACCTGATGTTGACGAATATGAGGAGCTGGCCCGTTTTACAGGGATAAGGGGCATTTATCGAGAGAGTAGAGTACATGTGCTCAATCAGAAAGAAGTCGCCATGCGGTATGCCAAAGAACTACGCAGACCGTATGAGGAATGCAACTTTATTGTGGCGCATGTGGGCGGGGGGCTATCTGTTACTGCCCATAAGAAGGGAAGAATGGTAGACGGCAATGATGTACTAAATGGAGAAGGTCCTATGGCGTCGAATCGTTCTGGCTCAGTCCCTGCCGTCCCCATTATTGATATGTGCTTCTCCGGTGAATACACCCATCAGGAAATGATTCAGAAGATCAGCAAGACAGGAGGACTAGTCAGTCATCTCGGTACAGATAACACCATGGAGATCAAAAAAATAATTGCTAGCGGAAATACTTATGCGAAGCTTGTTTATGATGCTATGGCTTATCAGTTATGCAAAGCTGTCGGTGCTTGCGCAGCAGTTCTTCAAGGCCAAGTGGACGGGATCATTCTCACAGGCGGCGTCAGCAATGACCTCTATTTTACAGGTTTTGTGGAGCTATACTGTGGCTGGATCGCACCTGTTAAGGTGTACGGGGGTGATTTTGAAATGGAGGCACTTGCGGCAGGCACTGTGCGTGCTCTGAACGGTGAAGAAGAAACCAAAGTGTATACGGGTTATCCCGTATGGGAAGGTTTCAACAGAACAGAAACAGGAAAATCAAATGGATGATTTCTTGCAAAGCTTCATTAAAATCATACCCTCCATTCGTGCATCTGAAAGAATGGTCCTGTTGTCACAGCATATTCATGGAGAGCGGCTGGAAATACCTTGCGGTGAAAGCCACAGTGTTGAAGTTTGGTTGCATCGTGCCCAGCGGCAAAACTCGCCAGTACTTTTTGAGCTGCATGGCGGGGGGCTAGTGCTTGGCGATGCTGCCAAGGATGATAACCTGTGCGAGGAAGTCAGAACTCTTATTGGCTGTCACGTAGTAGGGATAAATTACCGCAAAGCTCCTGAGAATCCTTACCCTGCAGCGCTAGATGACGTCTGTGGAGTAATGAAGTGGTTTGCCGAAAATGCTGAAAGCTTCAGTATGGACCCTTCACGGTTTGCAGTTATGGGATTCAGTGGAGGGGCGACTCTTGCTACAGCCGCATCAATGAAGGCAAGGGAACAGGATCGCTACTCTATTTGCTGCCAGATTTTGCATTACCCCTATCTTGATGCCGTAACTGATCCGGCAGCGAAGGAGCGCTGTTTGTCCGATATGGCCCCAGAGTTGATGAAAGCGTTTACTTTTCTATATTCAAGTGAGGAGCAACGGAAGGAACCCTATGTATCACCGCTCCATGCGCCTGAACGGTTCATTACTAATATGCCGCCGGTCATTATAGTACTTGCCGAGTGTGATGCGTTGTGCTATGAAGGCGAACAATATGCAATTCGTTTGTCCAGGGCAGGCGTTCCAGTCTTTATACGGCAGATGCAAGCTGCGCACCATGGCTATATAGAAGATGCTTTTAATAGTGCCTGTTATAACGAACTTCCCATAGATACAAAAGAAACCCATGCAATCAACTTCCGTGAGCTGGCAAATGAGGCGGTGGAATGGAGTGCGCAATGGTTAAGGATGTATTTAAATTAATGTTTCTAGGAAAGGAACTTTATATGAGACGGATCGAGACAGAAATAGTTGTAATTGCCGCAGGACCTTCCGGATTGGCAGCCGCTGCGCAAGCTGCTGAGAACGGAGCGAGGGTAGTAGTGCTGGAGAAAAACAGTACGGTAGGTGGCGCAGCAAATATGGGGATGGGACCTCTGGGGATAGGTACGCGGCAGCAAAAATCCATGATGGTAGATATCAGTGTAGAACGGGCCTTCAAAATGTTTATGGAATATACGCATTGGCGCGTAGATGCCACTCTTGTGAAAAGGTATTTTGAAAATTCCGCCAATACCATTACCTGGCTAGAAGAGATGGGCGTCCAGTTTGCTGGCGCATACAAATATTTTCCGAAATCTGAGCAGACCTGGCATATCGTAGCAGTGAATGGTGGCATTGGCCGCAATGGCGGTGCCATCATGAATAAAGCAATCATGGAATACGCACGTGAGCATGGGGTTGAGTTTTATCTTGAAACCCCTGCTCAGCGTATTCTTACAGATGGACAGGGCAAGGTCTGCGCAGTTATTGGCAGAGGGCCTGAGGGTGAAGAAACTGAGTTCCGATGCAAGGCTGTTGTTGTAGCTACGGGAGGTGCAGGTGATAATCCAGAGATGATTAAGGAGCGCACCGGCTATAGCTACAAGGAGGATATGTTCAATTTTGCAATACCCGGACTCAAGGGTGACGGAATTCGTATGGCCTGCGAGGCAGGGGCTGCGACAACCAATATGACTGTTGAAATGATCTACATTCTGCCACATTCGGATACCGGTCCGGATAGTGTGCCTGCCGTACTGATGCAACCTAACCTGATGGTGAATCAACTCGGCAAACGTTTTATTAATGAGGAAGAAATGCAGAACAATACCTTCACCGGCAACGCCATCGCTATTCAAAAAGGGCGTGTAGGTTATTCCATTATTGATTCCACTATTCTAAAGGGGTATAAGCGCAATGGTCTTGATGTCATAAACTTTGTGCATGACCCGGATGATGTCAGTGATTTTGATGAGGTCGTAGAGGATTACATCCTTCAGGGCAATCCGGACATTATCAAAGCAGACAGCATTGAGGAGCTAGCTGAAAAACTTGGGATCGTTCCAGAGGCTTTGCTCGATACAGTTGATGAATACAACGATATGTGTGATAGAAGTGATGAGCTCTTCTTCAAAAACAAGACTTATATGAAGCCTGTTGTGAAGGCACCCTTCTATGCCGGATGCTTTCGTCCCAGCGCGTATGGCACACTTGGCGGTATAAAAATAAACGATAGAGCAGAAGTGCTGGATAAGGAATGGTTGCCTGTACCCGGTCTGTACGCTGCCGGTACAGATACCTGTACCATTTACGGGGACAGCTATATGTTTCTTTTACCCGGAAACACGATGGGTTATTGCTTGAATACGGGACGTTTTGCTGGTGAAAGTGCCGCTGAATATGTGAGAGCAGAGGAATAAACGATGAAGGACGAACAAGTGACACTGGTGATTGACGGAAAGACCGTATCTGTGCGTACAGGTGGAACGATTCTAGAAGCTGCACTATCAAACGGTATCTATATCCCGAACCTCTGTTACCATGAGAATCTTCGTCACACTGCCTCCTGCCGACTCTGCATGGTGCGTCAGGAAGGGAAAAAGGGTGTCGTGGCTGCCTGTGCTGTAAAGGCGGAAGAAGGAATGGTCATTGACAGTAAGGATGCTCTCGCTGAAAACGTACGAAAGCTTTCTGTTGATTTAATGTTCAAAACACATCCAAGTGAGTGTACAGGCTGTCCAAAATTCGGACACTGCCAGTTCCAATCCATTTCCCAATTTGTCGGAGATACGGGGCGCCGCCTCCGGGCCAACCCGATCCGTATTGCTGAGGATGTCAGGAACCCGATTATTCTTCATGAAATGACCCGCTGTATTCTATGTGGAAGATGTGTGCGTGCATGTGAAGAGATGCGGGGTGTGGGAGCTATCCGCTTTGAGAAGGTTCAGGGCCGGTTGCAGGTTGTAGTAGATGGTAATTCCCTGCAGGATGCAGATTGCCGCTTTTGCAGTGCTTGTGTAGAGGTATGCCCCACAGGAGCTATTCGTGAACACGAGGCCATTACGCAGAAGATGACTGGAAAGTCCCGTACAGATGCCCTGGTTCCATGCCGGGCGGCTTGTCCTGCCCATATTGATATACCCAAATATCTGCGGTTCATACGGGAAAAAAATTATCCGGCTGCGGCTGCCGTCATGCGCGAAAAAGTACCGTTTCCCCACGCGCTCGGGTACATATGCACCCATCGCTGCGAATTGGAGTGTAAACGTAATTTTCTCAATGAACCGGTGGCCATACGTGACCTGAAACGCCATGCCTGCGAGCATGATGACGGTAGTTGGAAAACTCGTTCTTTCCAAAAATCGGCCACTGGCAAAAAGGTCGCTATTATTGGTGCAGGTCCTGCTGGTCTGACGGCAGCCATGTACCTTGCAAAGCTAGGTCATGAGGTAACTATTTATGAAGAACGCCAAAAGGCTGGCGGTATGATGCAATACGGGATTCCACAGTATCGTCTTCCCCGGGAGATCGTTGACCGAGAAATCGGCATGATCCTGGAGTTGGGTGTGAAATTACAGACCGGTGTTCGGATTGAATTTCCTGCCTCCCTGATCTCAGAAGGATTTGACGCTGTTTTGGTAGCCGTAGGGGCTCATAAGGGAGCGCGTCTGCCACTGAAGGGCGCCGGGCTGGAAGGCGTATATACGAATATTGAATTTCTGCGCCAGACGGCAGAGGGGGAGGCTCCGACTGTCGGTAAGAACGTAATTATTCTGGGTGGGGGAAACGTTGCCTTGGACTGTGCAGGAATCGCAAAACGGTTTGGCGCGGAAACCGTTCATCTGGCTTGCCTTGAAAGCCGAAATAAGATGACCGCATCTCCTGAAGAGCTTCGCTGGGCTGAAGAAGAGGGAGTGCTGGTGCATAACAGCCGAACGTTTCTCGCCATTAACGGCAGCGGCGACGGTAAAGTGAACGGGCTGCGGATGGCAGAAGTGAAAGGCTTCCAGTTTGATGAGAATGGCAGGAGTGTCATTGATCTTATACCTGGCAGCGAAACGATACTCCCGGTTGATACAGTGATTTTTGCAGTAGGTCAAGGACCTGATTTGGCAGAGGGCTGTGGGTTAGCCCTTGGTCGTGGCAGCCGCATTGTTGTCGAAGCGAATAGCTGTGCTTCAAGCATTCCCGGTATTTTCGCAGCCGGAGACTGTGTAACAGGCACAGATTCAGTTATTCGTGCCATAGCAGGTGCGCGCCTGGCTGCTTCAGAGATGGACCGGTTTCTCGGCGGGGACGGCAATATTGAGGAAAATCTTTCACCGGAGCAGGCGGTTTGCCCGAGAATTGGTGCAATTAAAGGCATGAGTGATAGAAAGCGAAAGAAAACACAGATTGTTGCACCAGAGGAGCGTTGCCAATGCTTTGATCCGATGGATCTGGGTTATTCTGAAGCGCAAGTACCGGATGAGGCGCAACGTTGTCTGCAGTGTGATCTGCGACTAGAAATAGCTGCGCAAAAATTTTGGAATGATTATTCGAGTGTTGCCAGAGGTGAATAAAGATGCCACATGAAGTCAGCCGAACTCCCCATTTTCTGTCGCCTTTCCCGAATGCTGAAGAGCCTGCTATTCAGGAGCTTTTGGAGAATAGGCTAGCAATTTCAGCTTCGGACGCGGCAGTAAGAATTAGAGCACTTGCATTGACGGATAAACAAGGAGTGCTTCTCGATGAACGTTTATCCGCAATCAATCCAGATGACGGGAGACCCGTATTAATCTGCTCTCTCGCACAGGAGTTAGATGGATTCACGGACTTTATTCTTGCGCATGTCGCGAGTCGAATAGCAGCAGGGCTGGCAATGGCTGCAAAGATTTGCATGGATTGTGAGATTCTGATCTATGCCGAGACAGAGGCGCAAGCTGAGATGTTGGCGGCACCGCTGCGTGAGATAGCTCCGGCCTCGCTTATATCAGTGAAGTACGGACCGGCTTCTCCTGTCCTGCGGGAAGAAACAGCATTATACAATGCCATAGACAATGGTGTAATACGTTGTGACTTATGGGTGAAAAGCTTCAGTGCCGAAGGCTGGCAAGGGAGACCTACCTTCCTGCTGGATGTGGAGACTGCGTACTGGATTTACGAAGGTGTAAGCAGTTCCCGCCGTCAGGAGAAATTAATAATGATTACAACAGATGAGAGAACCAGGGTTGTGGCAGTTGCACTTGGCACCCCTGTGTCTGCTCTGTTAGAGGAGCTTGAACTTGCGCCAGCCAAGCCCCTGCTGCTGGGTGGCATGCTCGGGCACTTCGCATCGGCTCCGGCCTTAACTTCGGAATTCATAAGCTATGATTCTGTTTATGACAGTATCCGAATCTTTACCGACAAGCACTGTATGGCAACTATCGCCAAAGGGTTACTTAGCGCTGCAGCGGAGACATCCTGTGGAAAATGTGTGATTTGCCGTGAGGGGAGCTGGCAACTCAAAGCAGTCTTCACTGATGTTACCGAAGGGCGCGCAAAAAAAGAGGATCTTGATTTAGTAACAGATATTGGCGAATTAATCGGAGCAGGATCTTTTTGCGCATTTGGAAGAAATATGGTGGGGCCGGCGTTATCTGCTGTTGCCTGCTCCCGTCTTGATCTTGAAGCCCATATTGTACGCAAGACCTGTCCGGCTTCGGTGTGTACCCATTTTCTTGCCTATGTCATTGATCCGAAATTATGCAGCGGCTGCGGGGAATGTCTTGATGTCTGCCCGGAAAATGCAATCCAAGGGAAATCAGGCTATATCCATATGATCGATCCGGCGATTTGTGAAAAATGCGGAAGGTGTACGGAAGTCTGTGAAGAGAATGCGATTGTCACTGCATCTGGTCGCATCCGTGTCCCCAAACAGCTGACCAGGGTGGGCAGATTCAAGTAAGTAACAGAAAAATGGAAAGAGCATGCCATATCGGCTGCGGGTGCAGGAAAATGAGTAAGACATATTCTTTGTATTTTAAGCTTGTGTTGAATCTTCCCTCTGCGGCGGCGATGTCGCTTGCAGCTTCCCTGATGAATGAGGGGATTAATGGACGAACATGGGTGTTCACCCTGGTTGGTTTCTCGCTGGCTTGTCTTATTAACGATTTTATTCCCTTGATGAGGATTAGCGACTGGTTTACGGGGCTTTTTGCTCTAAAGAAGGATTTACTGGCGGGTCAATGTGTCGGCTGTCTGCTAATAAACTTCATTCCTGTAACTGTAATCAGCGGAGTGATGGCTCTGCTTGGCACATCAAACCTGTCAGGCTTTCTCACCTCATTTACTGGGAATTATCCGGTGCTTTATTTGGTTTCCTATCTAATGACCATGATCATGACACCTCTAGCCAAAGCTGCCGGGAATAAAGCATGCGCAAGAGTAACAGTCAGATAGAGGAAGGACACGATTACTTGGAAGAAGGGAATCGCCGTACATGAAAATATTAGAGAGAATACAGGGAATATCAGGCGGAATGATGCTGCTTCCTATGGGAATCGCTGCAATAATGCATACTTTTTATCCGAGAACCTTGATGGTTGGCAATCCGTCCACTGCTGTATTTTCGAATGCGGGAACGATGACGATCGTGGGAATTCTGCTAGTATTCTGTGGTATTCAGTTCAAACCTCAACAGCTTGTGACAACTCTGCGGCGGGGCGGCATACTAGTTGCGGTAAAACTTGTTCTTAGTGTTGTTTTTGGGATCGTTGTTATGAAGCTTTTCGGTTTGGCGGGTTTTGGAGGAATCTCTACCCTGGCACTTGTGGCTTGCATCACTAGTTGCAATCCCGGCATGTACCTTGCGCTGATGGAGAATTATGGTGATGACACTGACATTTCTGCGTTTGCTCTGCTGAACCTTATCGGGCTACCGTTCATACCCGTCTGTATTCTTGGTTTCTCTTCCGGAAATGGGATTGACGCTCGAAGCATCATGGCTACTTTAATTCCATTTGTAGTCGGATTTCTTCTGGGTATGTTTGATCCTGCTGTTCGTAATTTTTCCAAATCAGGGACCTCACTTATGGTGCCTTTTCTGGGGTTTTGCCTTGGGGCGAATATCGATCTCAAGAGCGCACTCAGCTCATGTGGGCTGGGGCTGATTTTGTTCTTGATCTTTACCTTGATTAATAACATCCCCATGTTGTTAGTTGACCGATTCTGTCTGAAACAAGACGGGCATGCTTCTGCGGCGATTTGTTGTGTAGCCGGGTTATCCATAACGGTACCTCAACTTATGGCAGAGGTCGATCAGGCATATCTGCCTTATGTTGAGAGTGCCCGCGCACAAATTGCATTCGCAGTTGTTGCCAGTGCAATTGTCACTCCAGTTCTTGTGAAAAAGCTGAAACGATCTCGTGGATCAGTTTCTGAAAATATGCTTAACAAATTCGAATTGTAGGAGGCTACTAATGAAAATTTTAGGGATCAGTTGCGGAAGAAGAATGAGCAATTCAGAAATCCTTGTTAAAGAAGCTTTAATGGGTGCTGAGGAGCTTGGTGCCGAAGTAGAACTTGTGCGTCTTAATGATTTACATATTAAACCTTGCACCGGTTGTAATGCTTGTGTAGTGAGTCTGCTTGAAAAGTGTGGCTCAGGAGACTGTGTGATAAAGAATGATGACTATGGATTTATTGATGAAAAATTAATGGAATGCGACGGATTAATCTTGAGCTCAGCCATTTATGAAAAGAGTCCTAACGGATTATTGAAGATTCTGAATGACCGGATGGGGCCTTCTCATGACATTGCTTTCCGGATGATTGCCAAGAAGCAACGCGAGGAAAGAGGGATTACTACCGGCAAAGGTCCGGATGAAAGAAGCTTTAAAACTAGAGTAGCTTCTCTTATTGCTGTAGGAGGAAGTGAGTGGGACACACTCGCATTGCCGATGCTCCACCTTTTTACGTTGCCGATGCAAATTAATGTAATAGATAAAATGCTGGTCAATTGGGTTGGCTTACCTGGAGCAGTTGTGTTCAGGGAGGAAGAACTTAAGAGAGCAAGACAATCCGGTCGTCATGTGGCTGAAACACTCATGAATCCAGATACGGAAGCGAAGTATATTGGCGAACCTGGTTTATGTCCAATCTGTCATTCCAAACTCATAGAAATCAGAAATCATGATGATAATTACCCAGCAATATGTGGAATTTGCGGGGTCAGGGGGACTCTGGAGGTGGAAGACGGTAAAGTAAGATTTGATATCGCCGAGGAAGATAGAGCACATTCCCATGTTCTAATCTCCGGAAAGCTTGGCCACGCAGATGAATTATATCAAGTTTCTTTAAAACGTAATCCAAAGGCTGACGAATTGCCTGAACGGTTGAAGAAGTACAAAAATTATTTAGCTTATTCCAGACCTGAACGGGATTAATGCTCGCAAGAGTATTACTAGTCTTCTAGTGAAAGGAGTTCATTTATGATTGAATTACCACGAATTAACGATCTCGGATTTTTTGAAATTCGACTGGAGTCTATTGGAGGCTTGGGAGCTAACCTGGCGGGTAAAATGCTCGCAGAAGCGGGAGTCGTCGGAGCGGGGCTGAACGGCGTAAGCTTCTCGTCTTATGGATCAGAGAAAAAGGGCTCTGCTGTAAAGGCCCACATCCGCTTCTGTGATTTAAACACGCATATCCGTGATACTTCGCCGGTAGAGCGTCCCCATGTGGTTGGGGTGTTCCACGAAGCGCTTGTCAAGACCGTTAATGTCACCAGCGGGATTAATGAAGACAGCACTGTTCTTGTGAACTCGGCCAAGACGCCGGAAGAACTCAAAGAGCTGCTGAAGATGAAAGCCGGAACCATTGCTGTGATCGACGCGACAAGCATCGCACTGAAAGAGAAAAACCGTGTAAACATGGCGATGCTGGGTGCCCTGTTCCGGCTCTGCCCATTCCTGGTTGCTGAAACGATGAAGGGCGTTATTGAGAAATCGCTCGGCAAAAAATATCCGCAGGCTGTACAATCGGCTATTACGACTTTTGAGCGCGGCTACAATGAAGTGAAGTTTATGCACTTCGAGCTGGAGGCAGGGGACAGCATGCCTGAATATGTGCGTTCCGACATTTCGCCGTTTGGCTATGAAACTCAGCCTATAGGCGGTACGATCATCAATCCGGGAAGTAGCTTCCTCAAGAACCTGAGCATTTCCCGTTCCGGAATGATTCCGGCTTATGAAAATGAGTCCTGCATTAACTGTGCACAGTGTGACACCGTCTGCCCTGACCAGTGTTTTGTGTGGGAAGAACGGCTTGACCGCAAGGGGCGCTCACAGATGTTCCTGCGGGGCATCGATTATCAATATTGCAAGGGTTGCCTGAAATGCGTAGGCGCCTGCCCGACCTCGGCACTCTCAAGCATGCGCGAGAAGGAAGGCTATGCCGACAGCCATACAGTGCATCATCCATTCGATCTCATCACGCAAGCGTAAATCTGGTTAGAAAGGCGGAATGAACAATGGCTATTGATTATGAAAAAGAAATAGGTTCTGCCAAAGTAGAACAGAAATTCCTATATGAATCAGGCAATGAGATGGCGGCCTATGCTGCGCATCAGATCAACTATCATGTCATGGGGTATTTCCCGATCTCGCCATCGACAGAGGTTGCACAATTCCTCGATACGATGAAAGCCAGCGGCCAGCATGACATTATGCTCGTGCCCTCAGATGGTGAGCACAGCTCGGCAGGTATCTGTTATGGCGCTTCTACAGCCGGCGGACGCGTATTTAACGCCACCAGTGCGCAAGGCTACATGTACATGCTTGAGCAGCTGCCTGTACAAGCCGGTACGCGGATGCCCATGGTTATGAACCTGATTTGCCGCTCCATCTCCGGACCGTTGAACATTCACGGGGACCACTCCGATTTGTATTTTGCACTCAATACCGGCTGGCCGATTCTGATGTGCCGTGACCCGCAGTCGGTCTACGACATGAATCTGATGGCACTGAAGCTGGCTGAGCATGTCAAAGTCCGCCTGCCGGTTATGGTAGCTTCGGACGGATATTTCACTTCTCACCAGAAGCGCCGCGTACAGGCTTTTGCGCACCGCGCAGATGTGCATAAATTCGTAGGCGAACAGCCGCCAGCCGGCTCAACCGATACCCTTGACCGCAACAATCCGGTTACTGTTGGTCCTTACATGAATGAACCGGATTATATCAATAATCGCTATCAGCAGTCTGTGGCCATGTACAATGCCGGTGAAGTGTTCGAAGAGATCGCTCAGGAATTTGCTGATCTGACCGGACGCCATTATGAGGTGATTGAGCAGTACCGGATGGGGGATGCCGATGTGGCTGTCTTCCTGATGAATTCCGCGTCCGAGATCATTAAGGATGTTGTGGATCAGTTGCGACTGCAGGGAGTCAAAGCCGGAGCGATTTCACCGAACATGATCCGTCCGTTCCCGCAGAAGCAGATCGCGGAAGCACTGAAGAATGTCAAAGCCATTACTGTTGGTGACCGTGCGGATTCCTTCGGCGGACACGGCGGCAACATGGTTAACGAAATCAAGGCAGCGCTGTTCACTTACGGGAATACAACGACTAAAGTCATCAGCCGGATTTACGGATTAGGCGGCAAGGACTTCTATGCTGAAGATGGCCATCATTTCTTCCAGCTGGCGTTGGATGCTGTTGTTGCTGACCGTGTTGAAGTACCGTTTGATTACTACGGCCACAATCCTGGTGAACCGGAAAAGGCACCGCAGCGCCTGCTTAAGCCGATGAATTTCGATTTGTTGAAGACGGGCCTCATTACTGTTACTAAAAATGAAGAAACCGGAAAGCTGGCCGTGAAGATTCCCCCGATCCGCAGTTTGATGAAGAAACCAAGACGCCTGGCTCCGGGTCACGGCACATGCCCGGGCTGCGGAATTTTCTCGGGTCTTGAGCTGTTCTTCAGGGGAATTGAAGGAGATATCGTTGCGCTGTACCATACAGGATGCGCAATGGTTACAACAACCGGCTATCCTTATTCGTCGCACAAGTCAACGTTCATCCATAACCTTTTCCAGAACGGTGCGGCTACGTTGTCCGGGGTGGTAGAAATGTTCTGGGAACGCAAACGCCGCGGAGAGCTGGATGGACTGGGCCTGAGGAATGACTTTACTTTCGTTATGGTAACAGGCGACGGAGGTATGGATATCGGGATGGGACCAGCCATTGGTGCTGCACTGCGTGGACATAAAATGATTATCATCGAGTATGATAATGAAGGTTATATGAACACTGGTGCACAGCAGTCTTATTCAACACCGCTCGGTCACCGGACTTCTACTTCAAGCATCGGCAAGACCCAGCAGGGTAAAGTCACCCAGCATAAAGATACTGCCCAGATCATGGCAGCCACTAATATTCCTTATGTATTCACCGGCTGTGAAGCCTATCCGCAGGATCTGCTCAAAAAAGCAGCTAAGGCCCAATGGTACGCGCAGAATGAAGGTCTGGTCTACGGCAAGATTCTGATTGCCTGCCCGTTGAATTGGATGACCGAAGACAAGGATGGGACGGATATTGTATCCTTGGCGGTGGAATCCTGCTTCTTCCCGCTGTATGAAGTGGAACAAGGCACAACGACCATTACGTACAATCCGGAGAACAAGGACAAACGTATTGAAGTCTCTGCCTGGCTGAAGACGATGGGTAAGACCCGCCATCTGCTCAAGCCTGAGAACGAACCGGCTCTGCGCAGCTTTGAGAGCGAAGTTCAGCGCCGCTGGAGTCGTCTCAAAGCGAAACACGAGCATTCTGAATTGTAAATATAGTTTTTTAAACATTACACTTATCGATATTTTGATTCGGAAGTGGATGATTTGCTCAAGGGAGTATATCTGAAGATCGAGAAGAGCGGATACAGCGGGAGATAGCGAAGGAGCTGGGGATCTCACGGAGTTATGTTTCGAGAGTGAATTTAAGAAACAAAGTCTGGGAATAGATTAATACCTGTGAGGACAGGGGATTCGTCGGTTTACGTTACTTTATTTATATAGTGTAGAAGTTAAAAATCATGATAAAAAAGCAACTTATCTGCGGATAAGTTGCTTTTTGGCGATACGTCATTCTTTAGCTAATTCGGCTCTTTTATTATTCAGAGCGGTTCTGCTCAATCATTAGATTGTACCTCTTCACAAGCAGCTTGTTGAAAAAATAAAAACATAACCCGTTAAGCAATCCTATTACGGTTGAACTGAATGCCGAGATTAGATATCCTTCATTTTCTACATTTGAAACAAGGTTAATGACAATAATTGAAAGAATTAGACTGAAAGCAAAACCTCCCAAGGAGAAATATAACAAATTGAGTAGAAAAACTCCTCTTCGCTTCTTAATCAAGCTTTCAATAAAATCATTTAAATAGATAATAAGTAAAATACCATAAACTAATAATAGGGCAATAAGCCCATAGAAACCAGCAGGTGGTGGCTTATCCGCAAGAGCAAAAAAGATGACAGTCCAAAAAAAGAAGAATGTGAAGAAATTTATCGTTTTAATTTTTTTTAACAGCTTCAGGTCCATAACATTGGTAAACCTCGCTTTTTAGTTTTTTAACAAGAGAACTGTTTATTCTATTATTACCTGTCTATTTTATCAAAACAACATAATTATTTCTGAAATAGATTCATTTTTTTATACATTTTCATGAATTTGCAAAATTAAGTGATGAATTAATTTCAGTTTATTCAAAACTTGTGTAAATATTGTAATTCTTTTCTGAAAAAATTGTAAATGTTTCAGAAAAAAATGGGAGTATAGTGTGATAGTACAAAAAACAGCTGACTGTATTTCTATTCTCCGCATCATTGGTTTTAGTATTCAGAGAGTATAGCTTTTCATTATTTTCAGGAAGGATTTGATTAATGATGAGTAAAAGTAATTTTTTTAGATTTGAGCGTAAAAATGATGATTTTCCGTTCTACAGTGAACTGCAATCCCCTACTCTAAATTTGAAAACCAGCCTAATATTTCTGATAGCTGTTGCTGCAGGTTTTGCATTGTTTCTTATTGGGTTTGGAGGTACTTATGGACATCCTTTTATAAATGTGATTTTCCCATTAGCAGCAGTTATCTTTGTTGCACGGAGTCAGTGGACATTACTTTTCAGAAAATTAGTTGCTAAAGATATTATATTAATTCTTGGGACGTACATTGTAAATCTTATTGTGACCTATGGTGTTGGTTTTATTATTACGAAATTATTTAATTTTAGTGCAAATCCAGTGAGTGAAGGATTCAATGGTAATTTTTCCGATACAATTACGACGTTCCTGACAATGCTCCCGATGCTTTTTGGAGAAGAATTAATAACGATCCTTCCATTCTTAGTCATTTTGTACTTAGGAGTAAAAAAACTTAAACTGAACAGAAAGTCTGCGATTATCTTAGCGTGGATTGTAGTATCCATTATTTTTGGCGCATACCATTTACCAACTTATAATTGGAATATTGCACAAGCCATTCTCGGTATCGGCATTGTACGGATTGTTCTGCTCTATCCATACATTAAGACTAAAAACATTTGGACATCGTTTATAGTGCATGTGCTAAATGACTGGACACTTTTTGGATTTGCCTTTATGGTTTCAATGCATCATTGATTAGCGAATTCCATGTAAAAATTGTAATCTTTTTCTGAAAATACTGTAAACCATCCGGGAAATGACGGGATTATAGTGTGATAGTAAGAAAATGACTAAAAGGAGATCTTCAAAATGGAAACTCAAGTTAAAAAATTCACAACTAAAAAGCGGATGTCCGTACTTCTATTGTCAGCAGCACTGGCTGCAGTTGGCACAGCGGCGGCTTTACCCGTGTCTGTCGGATCAGTTCATGCTGCAGCCACTACTGCAACAATAACCTCCAGGGTGAATGTCCAGGTTAAAGGTAAAGCAATCGGGACTCAGGCTTTCCTAAGCCCATTAGGTAATACACTCATTCCGCTTAAAGACGCAGCGCAAGCATTAGGTGCAGCTGTTAAATACGATAACAAAAATCATAGTGTAGAGCTTACCCTGGGAGAGAATACTGTAAATTATTCATTGGATATCGACAGTGCACTTGTAAAGTTAAATGGAAGCGGTCTGGGACAAAGATATGAAGCTCAGGTAATCGGAGGAACTTCTTTTGTTGCAGTGCAAGCCTTGGTTGAACCTTTCGGATATTTGGCCCAATGGAACGGACAAACCCGTACTGTCAATATCACGAATGCAGGAATGAATGAACTGACTATAACTGCCGGTAAACTCCAGTCTTCTAATTCCCATAAGGATGTAACCATCAATATCGTATATCCAGTTGTATCGCAGCTTGCGAATCAAAATGCCGAAGCGGCAATTAATAAAGCGGTGAAAGCTCAGGCACAGAAGTTTCTAGATGCCTCGGAAAAACAACTGGCTAAGTCTGGTGCTCCAGCGGAAGGAGCGACATACGATTTCGAACTGGCCTACAAGGTGACTTACAATCAAAATGGAGTGATTAGCTTCCTGCTTACCAATTATCAATACCTCGGCGGAGCTCATGGAGGCGGCTCACAAACAGGTCTTACTTACTCTCTGCAGGATGGTACGACAATGAAGCTGGGAGATTTGCTGAAATCCAACAGCAATTACAGTCAGGTTATTAAGAAATCACTTCAAGAACAAGTCCAAAAAGGTACTGAGTCTTCTATCTACTCTATTGACCTGTTCAATAAGTTAACTAAAGATTCTAATGCATACCTGGATAACTTCTACTTGACTAATGCAGGATTCACTGTGTTTTTTGTTCCAGGTGATATAGCAGAAAGTGTTGTAGGCAGTCCTGAATTCAAATTCACATGGGCTCAGTTCCTTTCGAATAATGCGGATCCGTTCGCTGCTTATTAGGTCGTTTTTTGACTTCAATCGTTTTTTTTCATCGTTACTTTATCACAAAAGAGTTTTTTTAAAAGCAACTTGCCAACTGGGAAGTTGCTTTTTTTGTTGAGTTAAGTAGGGGGGACTAAATGATTGCCTAGCATTCAAAATTGACCATGTACCGGAAACTTGCGGAGCCGCGACCACTCCTGCTGCAGTTTTTTAATAGGAATGAAAATGAGAGGGGGCTATTCCGGGGAGATTTATATAAATTCAAAGATAAAATCCTATATGAGATAGAAACAATCCTTTTTGCGGTAGTTGCTAGCCAACATGTCTTATAGACTAGTTAATGCAAGGAGTCCCGTATAATTTTTGAACGAGGACTTTGCATATTCAGTCAAAAGAAGGAGAGAAAATTCATATTATGAACACAGTAACACAGATAAACAACAGCAAAGACAAGCAGACGCATTTTATTCTCAACGGTAATCTTTGGAATATTATGGTCCAGTTATCATGGCCCGCTATCATCGCAATGGTCCTCTATGGCTTAAATGCGGTTATTGCCGCTGTATTTGTGGGAAGATTTGTCGGAGAGGAAGCACTGGCTGGGGTATCGGTAGCTTATCCTTTAACCCAGATCAGCTTGGGACTGGGCTCCTTGATTGGGGTGGGTGCCGGTTCTGCTTTAAGTTTAGCCCTCGGCAGGCAGGACAAAGAAATGCAGAAGCGTTTGATGGGGAATGTTAATTATCTGTCCATCCTTGTAACGCTTATCTATATGGTATTGGGTTTGCTTTTCTCTACACAGCTGGTGCGAATCATGGGAGGAGAAGGGGAAACTCTGGCTCTTGGAGACAGCTATTTTAGAATTACGGTGATTGGTTCATTTTTCTGGATTTATGGACTGGCTGCCAACATGATTGTACGTGCCGAAGGGAAAATGAAATCGGCAGCCGTGGTAATGGGCATTGGACTGGCAGTTGATGTATTGTCCAATTATATTCTGGTAGCCTGGCTGGATTTTGGAGTAGAGGGTGCTGCCTGGGCTACAAATATCGGGATGCTGGTCTACACCTTGCTGGGATGGATTTATTTTGGCAAAGGATTTGCCTCATTCCGAACGAATGTCTTTGCAATCTATCGGGATGCTGCCACAATCAAATCCATAATTGGTCTGGGAATGTCCTCTTTCATTATGAACTTTATGAATCTGGTACAGGCTGTTGTAGTATTTAATGCACTGTCGAGATACGGGACTACAGCAGATATTGCATTTTATGGTGTGGTTTTTCGTGTATTCACCTTCCTGTTGACGCCGATATTCGGATTAATGCGCGCCTTGCAGCCAGTCATCGGCATAAATTTTGGAGCAGAACAGTATGAGCGCGCCATCAAAGCCTATAAAATATTCACCCTTGTCTCCATGCTGCTGACTTTGCCTTTCTGGATAATTTCCATGATCTCGCCGGCTTCCATTCTGGGGCTAATGCTGCCGGATCAAATCTTTAAGACCAGCGAAATGTTATATTTCCGGTTGAACATGGCGGTTCTGCCGTTATTGTCGCTCATTTTTATGGCCATGACCTTTTTCCCTGCGATTAATAAAGGGAAGCCGGCAGCCGTTATCGGCATCACCAGACAACTTGTTTTTTATGTGCCAGTGATGCTTGTTTTGCCAAGATGGTTAGGCGTCTCCGGAGTATATTGGGGTTCGCTTGTAATTGATTCTGTGGTTGTAGTGTGGACGGTAATCCTGGTAACTAAGGAATTCACCCGGCTCAGAGCTAAGCCCAAGCTAGCCAGGACTTACAATATGTGAACGCAAAATGCTGAAACTTCTGCTTTGCCTGGTGGCCGATTTAATAGATATACCCTAAAAGAGCCTTGGAATTATAAAGGCTCTTTTTTGTGCTACTGGTTGACATTATAAACAAAAAGAAAGTATGATATTTTAAATCGTAATAATTACGAATAAAAACAATGTGTATTTGAATTGATTTGTGGATAATGAATGGTCACAAGCGGACTCTATCGTTCCTCACGAGAACTTCGAGCGGCAATTAGAGCAGGTTGAACTGGATTCAGAAAGGATCTTTTGGATTTCTTGAAAATAACCATTTTAAAGGAGCTTCAATAAATAATGAATAAAAGCAGCACCAATCAACGTCTACCCAGAGCAAAAGGGATTGATATGGGTACCTATTATACACCCAAAGAATGTGCCAAAAAGGTTAGACATCTCGTCCTACCCGATATGAATCGAAAGATTGTCGAAGAATTCATCACAATCTTAGGTATGAGGGAAAGATTTGAAGAACATCGAGTTCCCATTCCCAATAAAGTGGTTATGTATGGTCCACCGGGCACAGGGAAAACACTGACGGCATTTTATATGGCTCAAATGCTGGAGCTTCCACTTATCCTGGTTCGACTTGATGCAATTATTCACAGCCATTTGGGCGAGACTGGAAGTAATATCCGGAAAATATTTGAGTATGCCAAAGCATCTCCTTGTGTTCTTTTCCTGGATGAGTTTGATGCCATTGCAAGAACACGGGAGAGTAATGACGAGGTTAAAGAAATGGCTCGTGCGGTGAATACACTGCTGCAATGTCTCGATGATTTTGGTGACAATAGCATTTTTGTAGCAGCGACGAACCTAGAAAATGAACTGGATAGAGCTATTTGGCGAAGGTTTGATACAAAAATGATTTATGCTAACCCGGATGAATCAAGTAGGCGTCAATATGTCGAACTGTTAATTAATGACTTTGAAAGTGAAGCTGGGTTGATGGAGGAGGCATGTGAACGTCTTTCCGGTTGCAGTTTTGCTGATATTGAACAAATTGTCCTGAAAGCGAAACGTAAGGCGATTATAGAGCATTGTCTGCTAAAACGAGAGCATATTGTTCTATCCTATGAAGAATACAATCCTTCCTTAAACTAATTGTGGGATTATAAATACAGGACATTGTAATTGGAACAATTCAACGAAAAAAAAGAACCCCAGCGACGGAATTTTTAATCGCTTGGGTTCTTTTTAAATCCATCAACTGATATTAGGTGTAGATTCTCTTAGGATGAGTTTGGTATAAATATGAGAAACCTGATAGGGTTGCTTCGGATCATGAATTCGGGAAAGTAGCATTTCAGCTGCTTTGACACCCATCTGATTACTATAAATATGAACAGTGGTGAGATGGGGTTCTACAATGCTTGATTCAGGACCATTATCAAAACCACAAATGACGAGGTCATTAGGAATGGAAAGCATATTTTTGAGTGACTTCATAAAGGTAACCGCAATATAATCGTTAGCACACACGAAAGCAGAAGGAAGCTGATTGATTTGGCTTAGCTTAGCATCTGCCCACTCCGGACTCGAAAAAAATAGTCTATCGTCATCGAGAATACATTGTGAGAGATCAAGCTGAATCCCAGATTCTATCAATGCGCGATTAAAGCCCACCCATCTTTCGTTAAAACTCCTACAGTGATTATAGTCTCCGATGAATCCCAGTGATGTGTAACCGCCATCAATTAACTTTTTTGTAAGTTGATATGTGCTGTGTTCATTTTCCATGAGAAGTACATCTGCTTGGAATTCAGGGTAGCAGATATCGGCAGAGCAGTCGATGAAAATAGTTGGAATGCCTAGACTTGTAATCAGCTTACTATATTCGGAATTGAACAACTCAATACAAATAATTCCGTCTACATTGGCGACATCAAAATTATTTGGAAGAGACAAGGACTCCTGATCAATGTCTCTTATAATGTGCATGGATAAATTATATCCTTCCGCGCTGATTCGTTTCTCCATGCCACTGATCAGTTTCGATCCAAAGTGGGAAGTGTTAGGTAAGTTTTCTGTTAATAAAGCGATGTTTCCAGAGTTTCTTGGTTGAACACTCTCGGTGTCCATAAAAGCAAATTGTTTATATTTTAACTCTATCGCTTTCTTTATAACCTTGTTTCTGGTTTCATCAGGTATACCATTCGTTCCATTTAAGGCTTTGGAAGCTGTATTTCTAGAGATTCCTAAAGCATCCGCGATGTCTTGTATGGTTACTTTTTCCCTGGCCATCTATGTAATTCACCTCTATATTCTTGTTCTTAACCTTCGCCACAAATAGTGTACTGTTTGGCATGATTCCAACTCTCTTTAATGTATATTAGTTTACTCAAAATAGCAATATGATATTTACAAATGCACAATTTAGTTTACATTTTATCAGCGGATAAATGTGCAAAAAAGGTATTGTTATTTTCATCTTCATGAGAATATGTTGACTTTAAAGTATATAATCCTATTTAAATTGGCTGTATTTGTAATTTTGTAAAATTTAAAGCGTCATTTATGAACAAAATATTTTGTCAAATGCACATAAATATTTTTACAAAATGTATTGACGAACGATTAAGTGTTTGGTAAATTGTAAAAGCAGCAGGACATAAGCCAATTGAAAGCCCTTACTGCATCAAGATATAAACATTGATAAGAACGGAGGTAAAGGCATTGCAAAACCTAATAGAAGCTGAACACAGAACAATGGTGACCAAACATAAGAGCTCCTTACTAGACTATCTAAAGAAATACTACTTTCTTTATATTTTGCTCGCACCAGCTGTGATCCTGACCCTGATTTTTAAATACGGTCCTATGTATGGTGCGATTATCGCCTTTAAAGATTTCAGCCCAATCAAAGGGATTATGGGGAGTGAATGGGTAGGCTTGTACAACTTCGAGAAATTCCTGTCATCCCCCAACTTCGAAGTTATCTTTATGAATACGCTTAAATTAAGTTTTTTTGGATTAATTCTGAGTTTTCCAATTCCAATCCTGCTTGCGTTGATGTTAAATCAAATTCGCCGTGCAGGCGTCAAAAAGAACATTCAGTTGTTCTTGTATGCACCTAACTTTATTTCTGTTGTCGTTGTGGTCGGGATGTTGTTTATCTTCTTGTCCCCAACGGGACCGATTAACCAGTTTTTTACGTGGCTTACAGGTGAACCAATCATGTTCATGTCTCGTCCGGAGTACTTCCGTTCGATCTACATTCTGTCCGATATTTGGACCGGAGCCGGTTGGGCATCCATTATTTATGTAGCAGCGCTTGCTAATGTCGATCCTGAGTTACATAATGCAGCCAATCTTGACGGCGCTAATCTTCTACAAAGAATACGCAATATCGATTTGCCAACCATTCGTCCAATTATGGCTATTGTATTTATCCTTGCAGCTGGTGGGATTATGTCCATTGGCTTCGAAAAAGCCTATCTCATGCAAACGGCGATGAACTTGCCAACCTCAGAAATCATTCCGACTTACGTTTATAAAATTGGTTTGCAGTCGGGCGATTATGCCTATTCAGCCGCAGTAGGATTGTTTAACTCTATCATCAACATCGTCTTGCTCATCACCGTTAACTTTACCGTGAAGAAATTGAATGAGGGCGAAGGTCTTTACTAAGAAAGGAGCAACAAGCTATGCCCATTAAACATTCCGGATTAGATCGCTTTATCGTCGTGCTGAACGCGATCTTCCTGACACTGGCCGTACTTATCATTGTACTTCCTTTGATTTATGTAGTGATTGCATCTTTTATGGATCCATCAGTTCTGCTCAGTAAAGGATTATCATTCAACCTTTCGGACTGGTCATTAGAAGGGTATATAAAAATTCTTTCTAATCCGGCCATGATCCGAGGTTTTGGAAACTCTGTTTTATACTCTGTTTCATTTGCTATGCTTACCGTTCTCGTCTCAATCTGTGCAGGGTACGCACTGTCTGATGACAGGCTCAAAGGAAAAGGATTCTTCATGACCTTGTTTATTATCACCATGTTCTTTGGGGGTGGGCTTATACCTACATACCTGCTCGTTAAGAACCTTGGTCTGCTTGATACAGTCTGGGCGGTGATTATTCCAGGGGCAGTCAATGTATGGAACATCATTCTCTCTAGAACTTTCTTCAAAGGAGTACCGAATGAAATGAAGGAAGCCGCTAATGTAGACGGAGCTTCGGAGATGCGGATTTTCTTCAGTGTCGTATTACCGCTCTCCAAACCGATTGTTTTCGTGCTCGCTCTTTATGCTTTTGTGGGCCAGTGGAATTCCTACTTTGACGCCATGATCTATTTAGATAATCCGAATCTTCATCCACTGCAGCTCGTGTTGCGGTCCATCTTGATCCAGAATCAGGTAGATCCGGGCATGATCAGCGATCAACTCGCCATGGCGGAAATGAAACGATTGTCTGAAATCATCAAGTACGCTGCCATTGTTGTTTCCAGTTTGCCACTTATTGTTATGTATCCGTTCTTCCAGAAGTACTTTGAAAAAGGTGTTATGGTCGGTTCCCTTAAGTAGGAAACAGGCTGCACATAGATAAAGATTAATTCATTCATATCTAATTTGGAGGTCATACCCTATGAAAAGAATTAAGAAATCAAGAGTATCAACGAAAGTAGCTTCTGCATCTGTACTTGCTTCGTTTATGTTCCTTACTGCATGCGGTGGCGGAGGAGGAGGGGGAAGTGCAGCTAGTAAAGAACAGGACGCCAGCGGTAAAGTAACTTTGAACTTTATTACGCAAAGCTCTCCACTTGCACCCGTTGATCCAAATGAAAAACTGATTAATAAGCGTCTTGAAGAAAAGACGAATGTTCATATTAATTGGAAGAATTTCACGAAAGACGTATTTGTTGAAAAAAGAAACTTGGCTGTGGCAAGCGGCGATCTTCCTGATGCAATTTTTAATGCGGACTATAGCGACTATGAGCTGCTCAAGCTTGCTAAAGATGGTGCCATTATTCCGCTGAATGAGCTTATCGAGAACAATATGCCCAACTTCAAAAAGGTGCTGGAAGAAGCACCGGAATACAAGAGTATGATTACGGCACCAGACGGTAATATTTATGCCTTTCCGTGGATCGAAGAGCTGGGCAATGGCAAAGAAAGAATCCAGGCGGTAGACAGTATGCCTTGGATCAATGTGGAATGGCTTGAGAAGCTGGGCCTTGATATGCCTACAACAACAGAAGAATTAAAAGAAGTATTAATTGCCTTCAAGACAAAAGATTCAAATGGCAATGGTAAGGCTGACGAAATTCCTTTGTCCTTTATTAACAAGCCTGGAGCAGAAGATCTGGTTTTCCTATTTGCTTCATTCGGATTGGGGGAGAACCCCGACCACGCGGTTGTAAGCAATGATGGGAAGGTAATATTTACGGCGGCACAAGATGATTACAAAGAAGCCGTTTCTTTTATTAACGAGCTGTATAAAGAAGGACTCATTGATATTGAAGCCTATACACAGGACTGGAGTACTTACCTTGCAAAAGGGAAGGATCAGAGATACGGACTTTACTTCTCATGGGATAAAGCCAACATCACTGGAGCAAATGACATTTACGAGGTTATGCCTCCACTTGCTGGACCAGATGGTGAAGTTAACGTAACAAGAACGAACGCGCTTGGTTTGGGCAGAGGTAAGATGGTTGTTACTAGCGCCAATAAGAACTTAGAAACGACAGCGAAATGGGTTGATCAACTCTACGATCCGATTCAATCTGTACAGAACAACTGGGGAACGTATGGAGACGATAAACAGCAAAATATCTTCGAATTTGATAAAGAAAAAGAAATGCTGAAGCATTTGCCGCTGGAGGGTGCAGCTCCTGTAGAACTACGTGAGAAAACAAGTGTCGGTGGACCCTTAGCTATCCTTGATTCCTATTATGGCAAATACACAACCATGCCGGATGATGCCAAAGGCAGAATGGATATTATCAAGAACATCATGGCGCCTAAAATGAAAGCAGAAAACGTAATGCCGAGTGTATTCCATTCTATTCAAGAGCTTGATCGCCTTACGACAATTGAGACGGATCTGTTTGCCTACGTGCTTAGAATGCGTACTGAATGGTACCAAAATGGTAAAGTCGAAGCGCAGTGGGATGAATATTTGAAAGAATTGGACCGTCTGGGCCTGCAAGAATGGCTTGAAATTAAACAAGGCGGCTATGACAGAGCAAGCAAATAATAAACTATAAATAATATGCGGTAAAGACCGTGTTCGGGAGTAAAGGAGAAAACAATAATGTCTACGATTGCGAAACAAAATTACCGCGGAGTGTATCATTTTTCCCCTAAGGAAAAGTGGATGAATGATCCAAACGGAATGGTTTATTTTGAGGGTGAATATCATTTGTTCTTCCAGCACCATCCAGGTGGAATGACTATGGGCGCTATGCACTGGGGCCATGCGGTCAGCAAGGATCTGGTTACATGGGAGGAGCTGCCTATCGCTCTTGCTCCAGATGAGTTAGGTATGATTTTTTCCGGCAGTGCCGTAGTTGACTGGAATAATACGACTGGATTTTTTGAAGATAAACCAGGTCTAGTAGCGATTTTTACACACCATTTGGATATGCCGGAAGGCAAGCCAGCCATTCAGCGTCAAAGCTTGGCTTATAGTAAGGATAACGGAAGAACCTGGACGAAATATGATGGAAACCCGGTGCTTGAACATGATACATTCATTGATTTCCGTGACCCGAAAGTATTTTGGAATAAAGATACTAATCAATGGGTGATGATTGTAGCTTGTGGTCAAACGGTGTGTCTATATCATTCTCCTGATCTGATGAACTGGACATTTGCCAGTGAATTCGGAGAAGGAATCGGTTCTCATGACGGGGTATGGGAATGCCCGGACTTGTTCCCGCTGGCCATTGATGGCGATCCTTCGAACACGAAATGGGTGATGCTAGTGAGCATCGGTGCGGATCCCGCTTTTGTGGAAGGATCAAGAACACAGTATTTTACAGGGGATTTTGATGGAGAAGTGTTCACGCCAGATGAAGATTCGATAAAAGTCCGCTGGCTTGATTATGGAAGAGATAACTATGCAGGTGTAAGCTGGTCCGATATACCGGCGGAAGATGGAAGAAGGCTATTTATCGGCTGGATGAGCAACTGGATGTATGCTAACAAGACGCCAGCAGAAGAATTCCGTGGCGCGATGACAATTGCAAGAGAACTTCAGCTCGAATCAAGACAAGGGGGAACCTTTCTTGTGCAGAAGCCGGTCCAAGAGTTGGAATCAGCTCGTGTACAAGTCCTTTCCATAAAAAATGCAACGGTGCAAGAAATCAATACTCTTCTTAAAGAGATTCACTTGGAATCTTATGAGATTATAGCTGAGTTCGCTAGGGGTAAATCTGTAGGTTTCAAAGTAAGAATTGGTGCGGATGAACAAACAGTGATCGGTATCAACGGTGAGACAGAGGAACTTTATGTAGACCGGAAGGCTTCGGGCCAGCATGATTTCCATGAACATTTCGTAGGACATCATTCAGCCAAACTCGCAGCGCTTGATGAGTCAAATGATCTCCGTATTTATGTGGATCGCTCTTCCGTTGAGGCGTTTAGTAATAGAGGCCAGGCAGTGATTACGGATCTTATATTCCCTGGACTAGAATCTAAAGGTATTGCTGTGTTTGCAGAAAATGAGAATGACTTGCTGATTTCCCTGGATATCTATGAGCTTACTCTCTCTGCTGAGCAAGACAAGAATTAGTCACCGAGAGGAGTCTTGTATATGCGTATAGGAGCGATTGAAGCTGGCGGAACGAAGTTTATATGTGGCATCGGGAATGAAAATGGGATCATTGAAGATCAGATCAGTTTCCCGACAGAACATCCTGAGTTGACGTTGCCCAAAGTTATTCAATATTTTCAAGACAAACCAGTAGAAGCTATCGGAATTGGATCGTTTGGTCCAATCGATATACGCCCAGATAGCCCGACGTATGGTTACGTTACAACAACACCAAAACCAGGTTGGGGAAATTACGATATGCTGGGCACTTTGAAAAGAAACTTTTTGGTTCCCTTTGGCTGGGACACGGACGTCAATGCAGCGGCATTTGGTGAAGCCAAATGGGGCGTAGCCCAAGGGTTATCCAGCTGTTTGTACTATACAGTTGGCACAGGTGTTGGTGTGGGAGTGTATTCAGAAGGCAAACTTATTCATGGTCTTGTGCATCCTGAAGGGGGTCATGTTCTTACAAGACGCCATCCTGAAGATGAATTCCCAGGGGGATGTCCCTATCATGGGGACTGCCTAGAAGGGATGGCGGCAGGTCCTGCTATTGAAGCAAGGTGGGGGAAGAAGGGACATGAACTTCCTATAGATCACCTTGCATGGGAAATGGAAGCATTTTATATTGCGCAGTCGATTACGGGTGCTATATTGCTTAACTCTCCTCAGAAAATCATTCTGGGTGGTGGTGTTATGCAGCAGTCCCAATTGTTTCCACTTATTCGGCAGGCCGTGCTACAGAACCTGAACGGTTATGTCAGCTCAAGTACTATTTTGGAACACATAGATGAGTATATCGTTCCACCAGGACTAGGCCAACAGGCGGGATTATGTGGTGCTCTCGCTCTTGGACTCACAGCACTGGAAAGTTAGAGTTCTGCTCAATTGTAAAAGAATATAGAGAGGAGGTCAGTGCAATGAATTGGCCTCCTTCTTATTTTACAATAAAAGAAATGATTGATGATAGAAAAAGAGGGTGAAGAGGATGGTTAATAAGGGAAAAGTAATTTTATCCTTTCTCATGGCAACAGGATTTGTTATGACTTTCGCAGGCATATATGTAGCGAATCCCGGTACGGGTTGGGCTGCGCCCGCTGATCAGGAGGTAAGTAAACAAGCTAAGGAGGGGCTTTCTATTTTTGAAAGCGTAACCAAAACAAACACAAACTTGACAGGTTGGCAAATAAAAGGAAAAGGTAAGTTGGCGGATACTGTGGAAGGGATTTTACTGACTTCCGATCCACAAGAAAATGTAATGGCAATCTCCGAAACGGTGTCAGGGGATTTTATCTATGAAGCTGATGTCATGATCAAGGATATGCAAGCGGACGCGACCTTATTGTTCCGTTCTAATGAAGATGGCTGGGGTTCCTACATGCTCCAAATTGTTCCGAATGCAGGTATGATCCGCTTACGAGACGCAAGTGATGGTGAAGGGAAATTAAAAGAGGAGCGGAAGGTTACTGTTAAGGCAGAAGAGATCTATCATCTCAAGGTGAAAGCAGAGGGTTCATCACTGAAAGTATATTGGGACAATGAATATAAACCTGTGATTGAGGTTCAGGATGATGCGTATCGTACTGGTAAGCTGGGACTCAATGTATGGAATGGTTCTGTTTTGTTCCAAAATATTATCGTAAGCGACCTGAAAGGGAATTTGGGTGCTGTGGTTACAAATAAAGGACAATGGCAGCCTAATATCAACGGCAAGAAAGGAATGGTAGTAAACCAGAGTAAGTCACAGCAAATTTATAACAAACAAGCTGCTGATTTTGTATATGAAGGAAATCTATCTCTTCGTCCTGATTCTGTTGCAGCGCTCGCCTTTCGTTCATCGGCTGATGGAACAAAGGGATATGAAGCAGCCCTTACGAAGGAAGGAAATCAGGTTCGTGTAAGTCTGACGAAAGCTAACGGAACAACGATTGCAAGTTCACAGCATACCTATCCAAGTCAGGCCGGAGCAAAACATCATGTAGAGATAAAGGCGAAGGGAAACAGAATTCAGGTCTTTCTAGACGGATACACCCCGGCCGCAATCGATCTAACAGATGAAACCTATACCGATGGATATGCAGGAATCGTTGTTAAACAGGGAACAGCTTACTTCCAGGATACCTATGTGACGGATGCCAGCAATTATTATAGTGAAAAATATCGTCCTCAATACCACTATACGCCAATTCGTGGTTCTGCCAGTGATCCGAACGGACTTGTCTACTTCGAAGGTGAATATCATCTATTCCATCAGGACGGAGGCACTTGGGCACATTCTGTCAGTAAGGATATGCTGAACTGGAAGCGGCTTCCGATTGCGCTGCCGTGGAATGATCATGGGCATGTCTGGTCTGGATCAGCTGTGGCAGATTTGACGAATGCATCAGGTTTGTTCGGGGATTCAGGAGGTAAAGGTCTAATTGCCTACTACACTTCCTATAATCCCGATGGCCCGAATGGGAATCAGCGTATCGGTCTTGCATACAGCAAGGACCAAGGTCGTACTTGGGAATATTCCAAGACGCGTCCAATGGTTATCGGAAATCCAGGCGATAATGGAGGGGAGCCGGGAGGCTGGGATTTCCGTGATCCGAAAGTGATTCGTGATAACGACAATAACAGGTGGGTAATGGTTGTATCCGGTGGAGACCATATTCGTTTCTTTACTTCAACAAATCTACTTGATTGGACCCTGACAGATAGTTGGGGATACGGGGACTATGTTCGCGGCGGTGTATGGGAATGTCCGGATTTGCTTCAGCTTTCGGTAGACGGAACATCACAGAAGAAATGGGTTCTGATGATTAGTACAGGAGCGAATTCAAAAACAGGCGGATCAGATGCTGAATATTTTGTGGGTCATTTAACAGCGGAAGGTAAATTCGTTAATGATAATCCGGCAGGGAAAGTATTGCGAACAGATTTTGGAAAAGAATTCTACGCTTCAATGTCTTTTTCGAACATGCCAGATCATCGCAGTGTAATGATGGCGTGGATGACAAACTGGGACTATCCGTTTGCTTTTCCAACAACCCATTGGAAAGGCGTACTGTCAATCCCAAGAGAAGTCTCATTAGTAACGACAAAAGATGGGATTCAGCTCACACAAAGTCCGATCAAGGAGTTGGAAACGCTACGTAGTCAGCTGTTTTCTACTGCTAACAAAGAGGTGAGTCCTTCTTCTCAGAATTTATTGAAAGGGGTTACCTCTGGTGCATACGAAATTGAAGCTGAAGTAGAAATTCCAGCAGGTAGTCAGGTTAGTGAATTTGGCTTTAACGTTCGTGTAGGGGGAAGTCAAAAAACGGTTGTTGGATATAAACCTGGTGAGGGTCGGATTTTCGTGAATCGGTCTGCATCTGGTTTGACGGATTTTTCGAGTCTATTTAGTACAAGACATGAAGCGGCAATGCAAACGGAGAACAAGCGAGTTAAGATGCGTATCCTTGTAGATGAGTCTTCTATTGAGGTTTTTGGCAACAACGGTAAAGTTGTTTTCTCTGACGTCATTTTTCCGGATCCAGCCAGCAGAGCTTTGAGTTTTTACACCAAAGGAGGCAACGTAAAAGTCGTATCTCTGAAGGTGAATCAGTTAGGCTCTGTATGGAATCAGGAGACGGGCTCAGCTACCAAGATAATGATGGATACAAGTGATCGCGAACTGAGCAAGGGGCAAAGCGACATACTTTTGGCGATGGTAGAGAATGGTACCGGTAATGGGGCACAGCCGCTTAAATGGAATTCCAGTAACAAGGATGTTGTTGAACTAAACGTGGTGGATAAATCCCAGGCAACCCTTGTAGCTAAAAAAGAAGGCGAGTCTATCATTACCGTCTCTACTCCAAATGGGAAGACATCGGCTAGCTTATTAGTTAAGGTATCTGGGGGTGAATTTCATACGAACTTAAGTGGGTGGACTAAAGATCTATCTGCAGCCTCCTGGGTCATTGGTGAAAATGGGATTCGTGGAAATTACTTGAGTGACGCGAATTATATCGCAGAGAAGCAGGCAGCAGATTTTACTTATGAAGCAGAGATGATGTTAGGGAAATCCGGAGGAGCAGGCTCTATGTTGTTCCGTGCCAGCGAAGATGGACGCAGCGGATACTACTTAAATCTGGATCCGAATATGAAGTCCATCCGTCTGTTTTATAAAATCGACGGCCGTATTGAAGAGCGTCAGATTCTAGTAAAAGTTCCGACGTTCATTCAGCCGGGTCAAACCTACAAAGTGAAAATCGAAGCGAAGGGCCCGCATATCGTGGTTTATGTGGATGGGCAGAAAGTGATCGACCTCCAGGACGGCACATTTGCAGAAGGCCGCTTTGGACTACATGTATTTGGCGGATATGCTTCATATCAAAACGTTAACGTGAGCGGAGCAACACCGGCTAATTTGACCACTTCCAGTCTAGTAAATGCAGAACTACAGAAATCCCTTTATACAGCAAATCTCGCAAATGGTGAAGCTGTTACACTGAAGGATGCGAATGATTTTACGGATCAGAAGTGGGTATTCGTGCCGACGGGGGACGATGCAGGCTCCTATTCTATTCGTACAACAGCCGGTCAGGCGCTTGATCTAGACACAGGGCAAAATAAAATCCAGTTATACCCTTATCTCGGATATAACAATCAGCGTTGGATTTTTCACAAAAATGATGATGGTACCGTAAGTATTATTTCTGCTCATCATAAGAAAGCGCTGGAAGTATCAGCGGATGGGTCGACACTGTCCCTTAGCGAGCTTGATCCTACTCTTGATCGACAACAATGGGTAATTACCAATTAACCTGAGGATGATAGAAGCAATGGAAGGGGGAATAGCGTGTCTAAAAAGCAACTTGTCTGCGGATGAGTTGCTTTTTGTTTTGGCTGCATTTTATGTATTGACGGATATTGGAAATGTAAGTAGAATGTAAATTAGTTAAAACCTTAAAACTTTTGTAAAGAATTTTGGTGTTCTTGATAAAGGCAAAGCTGACATTCAGTGTGCAATTTTCAATCAGAACATAGAAATATCACGAAAGATAAGGTTTTTTTATTTACCTAAAAAGTTTAATCGTTTAAACTTTCGGGTGACGGAGGTATGGAAGCTAAGATGAATATACATGATGTAGCCAAAAAGTCGGGACTCTCTGTAGTGACCGTATCCAGGGTGCTTAACAATTTACCCTCTGTACGGGAAGCTAATAGACAGAAAGTACTGAAAGCTATGGAGGAATTAAATTATCAACCCAATTCAGCAGCGCGGAGTCTTGTGAGAGGCAAAACGGGAGTCATCGGGATGTCGATTA
This sequence comes from Paenibacillus sp. FSL H7-0918, assembly GCF_038007025.1. Lineage (NCBI taxonomy): Bacteria > Bacillati > Bacillota > Bacilli > Caryophanales > Paenibacillaceae > Paenibacillus > Paenibacillus sp. FSL H7-0918. Next base: position 413,612 of record NZ_JBBOWJ010000002.1, on the reverse strand, counting down.
CCAACTTTAACGACTCTTTCTATGACCGGGTTATTCGCGTGGTGAACCGGAAGCTGGCGGCGCAAGGGTATTTTTTAGCCCTATCGATCGCCGAGAATGAGGATGAGGGCGATAATTTCCTGTTTCAGAAGGATCGCGTTGATGGAATTATCCTGTTGTCCCCACTTGAAGAAAAGGCATATGTAGAGGAACTGAAAAGAAAAAATATTCCGTTTGTATTGCTGGATAACCAGTTTCAGCATGAGGATGTGCCTAGCGTCGTGGTCGATAACTATCAAGGCGGGTATGAGGCTACAAAGCACTTGCTCGATCTTGGGCACACTCAAATCGCCTATATTGGCGGCCCTTCGGTATTTCTAAGTGTAGCGGAGCGTAAGCGCGGTTATGTCCAAGCGCTCGAGGATGCCGGGTTAACGCCATTCGGAACGGAATACTGCAGTTTTACAGTAAGCGGCGGCTATGAGGTGGCCAAGAGATGGATCCGCGAAGATAAGCTGCCGACAGCTTTTTTTTCCGGGGACGATTTTATTGCTCTTGGAATGGTTCAGGCTCTCCGGGAAGAGGGAATTCGAGTACCCCACGATATCTCAATTGTTGGATTTGATGATCAGCAGTTCGTAGGTGAATTTTACCCGCGGTTAACGACGGTCAGACAACCTGAGGCACAAATGGGCAATATAGGCGTTGATTTACTACTAAAAATGATCAACGGGGAGGTGATGCCGCCCGCTGTAACGAAGCTTGCTCCGCAGCTACTCATTCGTGAATCCACCGCATCTGTTAGATTACCTTGAATTTTAGGAGTGAAATCATCCGTGAAGTATTTTTTGGGAGTTGATGCAGGAGGCAGTAAAACCCACGCAATGATTGCAGATGAACAAGGGAAGGTCATCGGAGTTGGCAAGGGTGGGATCGGAAATCATCAAATAAACCGTGAGCAGGCGGTGAACAGTTTGCAGCAGGCCATATCGGAAGCAATTATGGCGTCAGGGCTGACCAAGGATCAGCTGGATTACTCCTGGTTCGGCTTAGCGGGAGCGGACAGAGAGGCTGATTTCCGGATTTTGCGACCGATCATCAGCAGCTTTGATCTTCCCCAAACTGAGATTTCCTGCGACACCTGGATTGCCTTGCGGTCAGGTACAGAGAAGAACTATGGGATCGTGCTGATTTGCGGATCAGGCGTGAACTGTAGTGGTAAAAATCCGTTGGGTGCTACATACCAATGTGGTGGATTCGGCTACCGGTTCGGGGATTATGGCGGTGGCTATGATTTAAGTATTGAGGTATTCCGTAGCGTCCTTCGGGCGGATGAGGGAAGAGAGAAGGAGACGGTCCTAACCGAACGCTTAACGGAATTGTTGGGCTATTCCAATGTTTCGGAGCTAAGAGAGGATTACCTGGATCATTTCAGAGACCTGCCTCCCCATATTGCTGAACTATTGTTTCAAGCGGCAGAGGAAGGGGACCAGGTTGCCACCGAGCTGCTGGTCAAGCAAGGGGATGAGCTGGGTTTGGCCGCGGCATCGGCCATCCATCGCTTGGGCATGGAGGAGGACTTCTTCGACATCATACTTGCAGGCAGCCTGCTGACAAAGGGAGACCGCTCAGGCATCATCCGGCGGGCCATTGAGAGAAGAGTGAAGTTGTCGGCTCCGAATGGCACTTTAAGGATTTTGACCCGGGAGCCGGTTGTAGGATCGGTCGTTCTGGCTATGGAAAGCAGCGGTATGCGTGTAGATCAGAAGGTTCTAGATAATCTATCACAGGGGAAAGTACTGAACACAATAGGCTAGTTTTTATAAGACCAAAATGAAAAAGATGAAGGAAGGGTCTATCATGGAGGAAACATTGAAGCTGGTTGTCATCGGAGCGGGATCATCGTATACGCCTGAGCTTATTGAAGGCATCATCCTGCATCACCAAGAGCTTCCCATTCGCGAAGTATGGCTGGTGGATATTGAGGAGGGAAGGGAGAAGCTGCATACGATTGCAGAACTGAGCAAACGCATGATTGCTGAGTCCGGACTGCCGATTACCGTGGTCCAGACGCTTGAGCGCAGGGAAGCCATTGCCGGAGCGGACTTTGTATGTACGCAAATCCGGGTAGGCATGCTGGAAGCGCGCAAATGGGATGAATTAATTCCGCTTCAATACAATGTCATCGGCCAGGAGACTACAGGTCCCGGAGGGATGATGAAAGGCCTACGGACTATCCCGGTCATTCTGGATATTTGCAAAGACATTGAGGAGCTGGCTCCGGATGCCTGGTTGCTGAATTTTACGAATCCGGCCGGTATGGTGACTGAAGCTGTTCACAAATACTCATCGGTAAAAAGCGTAGGCCTGTGCAACTCGCCGATCGGTTTTCAAAAGTGGCTCTCCGAGTTCTTCGGACTTCCTATGGAGAAAATCTACGCGGAGTTTGTCGGCATCAACCATCTGCACTGGGTATCCGATATCGTGATTGACGGTAAAAGCAAGCTGCAGGAGCTCATTGATTACCCGCAGAGCTACAAGGCGAGCAATGTGCCGTTTGATTCCTGGGACTACCGGTTTCTGAATGCTTTGAAAGCGATTCCCTCTTATTACCTGAGCTATTACTATATGACGGACGCGATGCTTGCGGAACAGAAGGAAGCAGCAGCAACGACTGGATCGCGCGCTGAGGTAGTGAAGAAGGTGGAGGAAGAGCTGTTTGAACTGTACCGGAACGTAGAGCTGAAGGAAAAGCCCAAGCAGTTGGAACAGCGCGGCGGAGCCTACTACTCGGAGGCGGCAGTGCTGCTGATGCGCTCCATTTATAATGATTCCCGCGATATCCAGACGTTGAATGTAAGGAATAACGGAATGATTGACTTCTTGCCGGACGATGCCTCTATTGAGGTGAACTGTATGGTAACCAAGCAAGGCCCGCTGCCGATTCCGCTGCGTATAATTCCTCAGCCCATCAAAGGCTTGCTGGCCGCGGTCAAGCAATACGAGTGCCTAACCATCGAGGCGGCTGTGCACGGAGACCGGGATATAGCCCTACAGGCTATGGTTCATCATCCGCTCGTGCCTTCGGTCACCGTAGCTGAACAACTGCTGGATGAAATGCTGGAGAAGAACAAATCGTTGTTGCCGTTGTTTCACTAGAATCGTCCAGAGGAGGAAAAGCGGATGAACACGGCCGAGAAACCGCGTAGATGGAAGAAATTTATCAGTCAATTGGATTTGCAGTCCATGGTTTGGCCGGGAATTATCTTTGTATTCATTTTTAGCTACATTCCGATGTATGGCGTGGTTATGGCATTCCAGCAATACGATATTTTTGGCGGCATTATGAAGAGCCCCTGGGTTGGATTTATGCATTTCAGAATGTTCTTCGAGGCGCCGGAGTTCTGGAATGTGATGCGAAATACCCTTGTGATTAGCTTGCTTAAATTGATTATCTCTTTTCCTGCCCCGATTCTTCTTGCACTGATGCTGAATGAAATCGGGAATATGGGCTTTAAACGGATTATCCAGACCGTCAGCTATTTACCTTATTTCCTGTCCTGGGTTATTGTATCCGGTTTTGTATTTTCGCTGTTATCCGTTGATAACGGAACGGTGAACTATTTGCTGGAGCGATTCAATTTGGTAGGGGAGCCAGTTAACTTCCTGGCGTTACCCAAATACTTTTGGTCGATTCTAGTAAGCGTAAATGTATGGAAAGAGGTCGGATTCGGGAGCATTGTCTACCTGGCCGCGATTGCAGGTATTGATCCAACCCTATATGAGGCCGCTTCTATAGATGGAGCAAGCCGGTTTAAGCAAATTCACTTGATTACACTCCCCAGCATTACCCCCATTATCATTATCTTTATGATTCTTGCCATCGGCAGTCTGCTCAGTGCGGGCTTCGAGGACATTTTGCTGCTGGCAACCAATCCAATTCTGCGACCCTACTCCGATGTTATCGACACCTATGTGTACCGTGTTGGGATTTTAAATGCCAGATTCTCTTATGCGACAGCTGTAGGGCTATTCAAGGCGGTGATCAGTGTCATTCTGCTAGTGACGGCCAACAAAATCGCTCGCCGGGCAGATGTTAGTCTCTGGTAGTACTACTACTCATAGCGAATGCTTCCGATGCTCCATAAACCTTTTAGGAGGAGTGAACAATGAGACTAAGCCTAGGCGACAAAATCATGCAGCGGAGTATTTATACCCTTTTGACGCTGCTGGCGTTACTCATGCTATACCCGTTTTGGAATGCGTTGGTCATTTCCTTTAATCTAGGGAGCGATACGGCGCTCGGCGGTGTAACCTTGTTACCGAGAGCTTTTACCCTGGAAAATTATTATATTGTGTTTCAGGATCAACGCCTGCTGAATTCTTTTCTGATCACCATTCTTAGAACGTTAAGCGGCACGGCATTGTCTGTCTTTTTCACGGCACTGTTAGCCTACGGAATGTCCAAGAAGACATTGCTTTTTCGAAAACAATATATGGTGTTCTTCATGATTACGATGTTCTTCAGTGGAGGGCTCATCCCTAGTTATTTACTAGTTCGCTCTTTGGGTATGCTGGACACCTTTTGGGTGCTGATTATCCCCGGCATCATCAGTGTCTGGAACATGATTGTCATCCGCACCTTCTTCCATGCTCTGCCGGATGGTTTGGAGGAATCTGCCAAAATCGACGGCAGCAGCAACTACGGCATTTTTTTCCGAATCGTCATTCCGGTCTCCGGCCCGGTGCTGGCCACGATTGCCTTATTCACCGCAGTAGGTTATTGGAATGACTGGTTTACGGGAGCGATCTATATTACAAAGGATCACTTGCTCCCTATACAGACCCTGCTGCGCCAGATTATGAACTCCAACATCATGACCCAAATTGGCTCATCGAATGCTATCGCGCTGGATCATATGAACCGGAATCGGACGATTACCACGAAGTCACTGACTATGGCTACGATGATGATCGCTACCATTCCAATTATCCTGACGTATCCTTTTCTCCAAAAGTACTTTGTTAAGGGCGTAATGATTGGTTCGATGAAAGAATAGCAGTCTCCATATTATGTAGAAAGAAGGGAAAAGATGCGCAATCGTATGAAATGGGTATCTCTTTTGCTGACTTCACTGGTGCTTCTTCTGGCTGCCTGTAGCGGAGGAGGAAATTCTAACACTTCACCAAACACAAGCGAGAAAAATCTGAATACTGAGGCCGCCACAGATGACGGCAGCGGGATCAAGCCCGTCACCTTCAGCTTCTATGGAAACTATGACTGGCTTACGACATCACCCTGGGGGGATAATGAGGCGACAAAATGGATTCAGGAGAACCGTAAGGTTACTGTTGAACCCATACAATCCGGAGGAGCGGCCGGAGAAAAGCTCAACACGATGATCGTCGGCGGTGATTTACCGGATGTCATTTTTACTGACCGGGGATCCTCAGTGGAGCGGCTGGTGCAGGCAGGACAACTCGTTGCGCTGGATGATTACTATGAGAAGTATCCGAACTTCAAGAAATATGTGAAGGAATCCACCCTGAATTTGCTCCGTTCAGAAGACGGGAAAATCTATCAAATCCCGAACTGGTATACATCCGGGCAATTCGGCAACGGCGGATGGATGGTGAATAAAGATATTTATAACGAACTCGGCAGACCGGTGCTGGAGACCTTTGATGATTTGTATCAATATTTGCTTAAGGTGCAAGAAAAGTATCCGGATGTAGTACCTCTGGAGGTTGGGGAGAAGGGGGCAGGTCTGGAAATTATGTATGGTGGTTTTAAGGAGAACTCCACCAGTAAGTTTATTTCACTCATGGGATATCCGGATGGCGACAAGCTGTCATCTATCTTGGACGATCCCGCTTACGAGGAGATGGTACTTTATATTAATAAGCTGTATCGTGAACGGCTGATTACGCAGGATGCACTGCAGCAAACCCAGGATGCGGTCAAAGAAAAGGTCAATACCAACCGGGTAGCAGTCATGGTCGAATCCAATATCACTACGTATGGAGCCGAGGGACACCGGGCACTGACAGCGAATAATCCGGACAGCGGTTATGAGATTATATGGCCGATTCATAAATCCGGACTAGACAAAACACGAGTGTTTGTAAGCGGCTTTGAGACGCTGGGTTGGAACGTTAATGTCATTACGAAAAAGGCCAAGGATCCGGAGGCCATCTTCGCTTATTTTGACTGGATTACGGGTCCGGAGGGGCAGAAGGTGCTTTTCTTCGGTCCTAAAGGCTTGTACTGGGATGAAGAGGATGCGGACGGAGCTCCAATCCCGAACGAGAAATACAAGACGACTCCTGCTAACGAGCGTACGGAAACGATGCGGAAATTCGAGGACTTTAACTGGGCGGGAAATACGACCTTTATTGATACGGCGAAAATGAGCCTCGAGGCGCTGCTTTCCGCGAACCAGAAATCCTGGGAGACCGTGGCGCAGTCCACGGTGACCTGGAAAACCGCGTTGGATATCACAGAGTTTGTAAATACCGATCCGATTCCGGATACGGAGATCGGCATCATCGCACAGAATATCGGGGATATTTATACCCTTGCTTACGCCCAGATGGTTCAGGCGAAGTCGGATGAAGCGGTGCTGTCGGCGCTAAAGACAGCTAAAAAGAACACCGAAAAAGCGGGGCTTGCTAAGCTGCTTGAATTCAGAACCGAAAAATGGCAGGAAAATGTTAAGAAAATCAACGCGACGAAATAAGACTATTTATAAAATCTTATAATTGTGGAGGCGAGATTATGGCATTTGCGTTGAGATCGAGGTTCATAGCACTGTTAAGCATCGTGTTGGTTTCTTCGATAGCCGGTGGTTCCGTTCCTGTTATGGCCGAAGAGGAGAGTAACCCCCCTTTCGAAACGGAAGTTATTGTACGGACCGTAAACCAGTTTAAGAACATGGCGGATGTCCAGAATTTCATCGCGCTCTCTACAAGCTATGGCGTCGATGTTATTAGCATGAACGTGAAGCAGGATGAAGATGATGAGGTTCCGTCTGGAAGTGTATTTTATCAGAGTGATATCGCACCAATTGCCCAAGGCTACCAGAATTTCGATGCCCTGCAGGCTGTCATTACGGCAGCCCATGCTGTAGGAATCAAGGTTCATGCCTGGATTCCGCAGTTCCATGATCAGCAGGCTTTCCTGGAGCACGATGAATGGCAGATGCAGGCGCTGGTTGACGGGGTTCAGACACCGTTTACAGGTTCTAACGGCAACGAATACTTCGTCAATCCGATTCACCATGAAGTGCAGGAGTATGAGCGTTCCATTATTCAGGAAGTAATCGAGAATTATGATGTGGATGGCGTTGTGCTGGATTGGATCCGCTTCGACAATTACAACATGGACGTCAGTGATTACACGGCCCTGAAGTATCAGGCGCAGTTCGGGTATTCACCGCTCAGCATTGACTTCGAGACAGATTCGCCTCAGCGTGAGCAGTGGAATGAATGGAGAACCGAACAAATCGGACAGTATGTGGGCGATATCCGTCAGGATATCACACAGTCCTCGAAGCCGGATGTGCAGCTCGGCGTGTATATTTTGCCGCCAGAATTCATTGAAGTTGGGCAGAATGTAGCCAAATTCAAGGATGATATCGACTTTGTTGCACCAATGGCGTACTTTGATGACTGGGAGTTCAACAGTGATTGGGTATACAGCACTTCCTACGGAATCCTGAAGGATACGAGCGACCGGATTAGCGGCAGTGACGTGGAAATTGTTGCGACGCTGGATAATGACTGGACAGATGATCAATATCAGGAGATTTACAAGGGAATCCGCGAGAATTATCCAGGTGTGAAGCGTCTGTCGTTCTTTGCTTACGGGGCCTGGCCAGAAGATGAGCTAGCCAATATCAAAGAACGTGAAACCTGGCCTACGCCAGGCTGGACGCCTCCGGTAGAACAAGACTATCCGGCTCAATTACCAGCAGGGTGGAAGGCGCGAAATATTGGTTCCATGCCGGGGAACGTTACCTACAATTCTTCCAATAAGCAATTTACACTCAGCAGCAGCTCTACGGATATCTGGGGAAATGGAGATCAACTGAATTATATATACCAATCCGTGCGGGGCGATGCGGAGATTATTGTTAAAGTGCAGTCCACTAGTCGATTGGACGGCTGGGCCAAGGCCGGCATTATGATTCGGGAGTCGCTGGGTCATAATTCGAAGCACGCAGATATGATGCTTACCCCCGAAAATGGGGCCACCTTCCAGTATCGTGCAGAGACTGCGGGCAATATGGTTGATCAGACTGCGGCTGCCTCGGCTCCAAGATGGCTAAAGCTGACCCGAAGTGGAAATACCTTCAAAGGGGCTATTTCGACGAACAGGAATAACTGGCAAACGGTCGGAACTGTTCAGATTCCGATGAACCGCAAGGTGTATATTGGCATAGCACTTAGCAATCCCGGGGATGACTCGAGGAATAAGGCTGTGTTTGGAAATGTGAAGATTACGGATTAAGCCTAATACAAGGGCACCGGTTCTTCTTTATCCGGGGGAGTTTTCGTTTATCAGGTTAACCAGAAATATTTGGTTGACCTTTTTTTGTTTCCGTTTAAGGTGATGGTGGGGGATATATCCAATTGAAATCTGAAATGAATTTAAAGCTGCTAAATCCGGTGGTATATTTAATGCAGCTAATTCTATAATATAGCTAATTCTATAATGCAGTTTAGCTTATTAATAATAGTCTTTGAGAATAACTTATACAGAATAGGAGTGATACGATGAGCGAGCGTATACCCTGCCAAACCTCAGGCTGCAAGGGAAGCATACTTCCTGCAACTGCTTTAAAGACGGGGGGAATCTGCATGCCCTGTCATCAAAGGAAGCTTGCGCTGGAGCAAAAGGCTTATATTGAACAAAATCGAAAAGACATTGATTTGTACGCAGGTGTGAATGATCCGGTTGAAATTCTTAAAATCATGCACAAACCGCGGAGATGGAGCCCGCTTGAACACGAAATCTCCTATCACAAAACCGCGCAAGAATTGTATCGTCAACTGACTGAAAGCGAAAGGGAGGGATTGGAATCCTACGCCATTGAATTGATGGAAGAAGATGATTTTGACCAGGCTGAGGCTATTTTACTGTCGCTTATATGTTTTTCAAGTGCGTGCATTGAACGGGGGCTGGAGGTTTTTTTTCACAAAGGGAAGTATTATCCCGGTATTCTCTATAAAGAAGCGGGTCAGGAGATCCGCGATATGATCATTCATCAGTTAGAGCATGACTCGGAAAACCGTAATCATTTGCTGCTTGCATTGGCCTGGATTGGCGATAAAGAGGTTGTACGGCAGTTCGAGACATGGCGGCAGCATCCGCCTCGATGGACATCGGAGTTAAATGTGGCTCCGGAAACCTATGCTCACGAAGCAGGATGGGAATTAGATCCCGACGGTGGGAAAAGGCTGCTCTTTTACCCCGAGAGTTATCATTTTGAAGTAAACAGGGACGGAAAAAATGGGCTGGATCGGGATCATACGGCGGTAGCGGCGCTGCAGGAGGGTGAGCATTCCTGCCCTTGGTGTGGCGGTAAATTGACAGTGCTGTTTGATTACGATTTGCAGAATCCACTGGTTCAATTTATGAAGCTTTCCGGCCAGCGGTTAAGGGTTGCAGCTTGCATGCATTGTAATTGTTATGGCACCGTGTTTATGAAAGCGGAGCTGGATGGCCAATATTCGTGGAGTGAATATAATACCGTTCCTGATTTTTTGCCTGCAAATGAAGACAGGGAAGAAATAGCATGGCATGCCATGCAGCTATCGGAACGGCAGATGGGAACCTATGAAAATTCGTATTGGATGCTTGAGGCGCCTGCGTCGCAGATTGGAGGACATCCGGCTTGGATTCAGGATGCGGAATATCCTGTGTGCCCTTGCTGTTCGACGACGATGAAGTTTATTGCCCAAATGGACATGGAACAGGCCGAGGACAGCGAGGGGATTTATTATGCATTTTTGTGTGAGGGTTGCCGGCAGGTAGCTGTGAATTACCAGCAGACCTAATTCAACTTATTTCTGATTAGCGTAGATTGGAACTTCAGACTTAAAAGAGAAAAATGCTGCCTTAGACAACTAAGGACGGCATTTTTTTATTTTGTATAAACATGATGATCAAAGTACCTTGACTGTCACAGTAGTATGATATACAATGCGATTATGAGGTGATGAAATGAGTGAGAACAAAATCACATCCGATCTGCTACGAGGACATACCGATACGATGGTATTACGGCTCTTGTCCGAAGCCGATCGTTATGGATATGAAATCGTCAAATTGATTGCTGAGCGTTCCGGAGGCGAGTATGAATTAAAAGAAGCTACGATGTACTCCAGCGTCCGGCGGCTTGAGGCAGACGGTGACATTGAATGGTATTGGGGGGATGAGTCTCAGGGGGGACGACGGAAGTATTTTCGGATTACCGAGAAGGGGAAAGCTGTTTACGCCAATAACAAGACTAATTGGGAGTACGCAAAGCGTGTGCTTGAAAACTTATTATAAGGAGACTTGATAATATGAATGAGAAATTAAACATGTATTTAAATGGCGTATTCGCACCCTATGACGGGATAAAAAGCGTTGCTGAATTAAAGAGTGACCTCCTTTCCGATTTGCAGGAGCGGTTCAGTGAACTCAAGGCTGAAGGCAAGGATGATGAAACGGCGTTTAAGATGACGATAGACAGCATCGGCGACATTGAACAGACGGTGCAGGAGGTTGCCAATCTCTCCCGTTCACTTGAGCGGCAGGTGGTGACGAGCTTTAGGGCGAGCAACTTATCGAAGAGTGATTTTGCAGGCGTTACCGCCCATAAAGGGGATTTTAAAGTGAGCGCGTTGCGGGGTTCCGATTTTACAGGCGCTGACTTGACTGGCAGTTCTTTCGCGGGCAGTGACGTAGGCGAGGCCAAGTTCGACAGCGCTAATCTGACCGACTGCAATCTGTCCGGCATTGAACTGGCAAATGCGAGCTTTCACAAATCTATTCTTGTTCGCACCAACTTTAGCTCATCAGGACTTACAGGGGCGAAATTTATCAGCGCAAGACTGACCGACGTCAAGCTGTGTACGACTGATCTCACGAAAACAATCTTTGAGAACTGTATCTTTGACGGTGTGGAATTTAAAACCTCTGATCTGCGGGGATTATGTTTTGACGGCCAGACCTTTATCGGGGTCAAGTTTGAAAAGTCGGCGCTGAACGATATTTCGTTTAGAGGTGCGACGTTAAAAAATGTGTCATTCCTCTCCGGGTTTTCATTATCCAAGAAGTTTTATCGTGCAATCAAAACGATCAACTTTGATGGTGCAATGATGGATAAGTTGACCTTTGCTGCGCTCAAAGGCATGGAAGCTGATTTGACAAAGGTTACAGTTCTATAAGCCTGAGCTTCCGAAGTGAGTTTTGCGGGGGGAATTCCATGAAGATATGCTAACAAAACCTTGAGGAGGGAATGCAATGAACAAGTCCATTAAAGTGGTTGGGTTAGAAAAGTCCTACAGACAGCTTCAAGTTTTAAAGGGGGTGGATTTTGAAGTGGAGCAGGGCAGCGTTTTTGCTCTGCTGGGCTCCAATGGTGCAGGCAAGACCACCATTGTCAAAATCCTCACCACTTTGCTGAATCAAGATGGCGGGACTGCTGCAGTGAACGGATTTGATGTCGCCACAAAGCCTGATTATGTACGCCAGTCCATCAGCCTGACGGGTCAATTTGCTGCCGTGGATGAGATTCTGACCGGCCGGGAAAATCTGATCATGATTGCGAGGCTCCGCCATGAGAAGCATCCGCGTCAAGTTGCGGACGATCTGCTGGAACGCTTCACTTTGACCGATGCCGCGGATCGCAAGGTATCCACTTATTCAGGCGGGATGCGCCGGAGATTAGATCTCGCGATGAGTCTTGTTGGAAAGCCGCAGATTATTTTCCTCGACGAACCAACCACTGGACTTGATCCTGAGGCAAGGATTGATGTATGGAAGATGGTTAAGGAGCTTGCCGACGGCGGTACGACTGTCTTTTTGACGACGCAGTATTTGGAAGAGGCAGAGCAGCTTGCTGATCAAATCGCCATTCTACATGAAGGTAAAATTATTGCGAGCGGTACACTCGAAGAACTAAAAAAGCGTTTTCCGCCGGCAAAAGTTGAGTACATTGAAAAGCAGCCGACGCTGGAGGAAATATTCCTCGCAATCATCGGCAAAAAGGAGGGAAAGTAAATGGAAATGATTAAGAAGCACTTTTTCAGTGACATGAGTGTAATGCTCGGACGCTCTATGCGCCATATTCTCCGCAGTATGGATACCATCATCACGGTAACTATCATGCCAATTGCATTTATGCTGTTGTTTGTTTACGTGTTCGGTGGGGCCATCCAGGCGGGTACGGATAACTATGTGAATTATTTATTACCCGGGATCATACTGATCGCTATTGCAAGTGGTGTAACTTATACGGCTTACCGCCTGTTTAATGATGTGCAAAAAGGGATTTTTCAGAGATTCCATTCTATGCCGATTGCATGTTCTACCATGCTGTGGGGACATGTGCTGACCTCCCTGATATCCAATGCGATTTCAGTTAGCGTCATCATTCTTGTTGCATTGATTATGGGGTTTCGTTCATCGGCAGGAGTGCTCTCATGGCTGGCGGTTGCCGGCATCCTGATATTGTTTACGCTGGCTCTAACTTGGGTCGCAGCAATTGCTGGACTATCCGCAAAATCGGTGGACGGCGCGACTGCTTTTTCCTACCCGATTATTTTCCTTCCTTTCATCAGCTCGGCCTTTGTGCCTACCGAATCGATGCCGCCAGTCGTTCGCGCCTTTGCTGAAAACCAACCCGTTACATCTATAGTAGAGGCGGTTCGCTCCCTCCTGATGGGGCAGCCTGTCGGCAATGATATTTGGGGAGCCATCATATGGTGCATAGCCATTCTAGTAGTTGCTTATTTAATAGCGATGCGGGTATACAAACATAAAGTAGTTTAATTGCCAGATAACGTTATAGGGTTTAGAAGCGACTTGTCTGCGGATGGGTTGCTTTTTTTCATCTCTCTACGTATCACTAAGCTGTATCCCTTTTTCTTTCACAAACTTCTCCAGAACCTTGAAATCCTCAGTAACCTTTTTAAAAGGTAAGGCTTCCAGTACCTGATCCCGGTAATCCTTTTTGGCGGCAATGGACAGGCGGGAATCGAGTATGCTGAGTACACCCAGATCAGTTTCACTGCGGATCAGGCGCCCGGTTCCTTGTCTTAACCGAAGCAGCATGTCCGGTACAAAAACCTCTTTCAAGGGATTCTTTGCCATCGAAGTCTTATATTCATAGACAGGATCGGCAGGAACAGGGAAAGGCAGACGGAAAATGATTAACTGCGACAAATCGGAACCTTCGATATTCACACCTTCCCAGAATACACCGGTACTAAGTAGAACGCCTTTACTGCCCCGAAAGTCAGCGATCACCCCGTCCTGGGACGAACCTTCCCTTTGAACATGCAATGCCCATGCCAGCTTCTCAGAGTTTAATTTCTTATGAATATACTTCATATCCTCTTTAGCTGAAAAAAGAACCAATGTCCGCCCGTCTGTTAAATTACAGAGCCTCATCATTTCCTTGTATGCCGCTTCAAGATAATCTTCCCGCCGCTGATGGTTATAGTAGGGGATGTCCTTGGCAATATACAGCATGGTGTGGTTGTCATAATCAAACGGTGAAGCTTGGCGCTCCATATAATCTCCCCTGTAACCGAGGGACTCAGTGAGATAAGCGTATTGTTCCTCCAGCGTTTCTCCGTTTTGACACATCGTTGCTGACGTTAAAATAACAGAGGTTTTCCCGTTAAATAAGGTATATTTCAGAAACTGGCTTATCCCTTTAGGGCAGATACTAAGGGTACTCTCCCGCTGGGTATTGCTTGCCCAGATCAGATAGTTATCCTCTACTCCGGCGAGTACATCAAAGAGGTCGATAAGTCCGTTCATGGCTTCGAAAATATTGTCAATCTCCCGCTCATGCCGTGAAGTTAAGACGGAAAGGCTGAGATTAAAATCTTTTAAAACCTGAGCTGCTCGTCTTAAGGGGATTCCTGTGATCTGCGATATTTTTATACGGTCATTGTCCTGCTTGGCTGTTTGCAGTAAGTCTGCCTCTACTTGTTTAAAAATATGGCCAACGCATCTTTTTATAAATTTAAATTGCGGCATAAGCTCCGTATCGGCAGATTGTTTGAAGAGAATCTGTAAGGCGTCATCCAGAATACGGCAGGTTCCCCGGTTTGTAAATTCGAGCGTTCTTGCATCTCTAACCTTCGCTTCCAGATTATGAGCTTCATCAATTACGATCAGAGCCGGCCGTTCAGTGATTAACCCCTTCGTTCCTTCCTTTTTCTTAATTAAATCACGGATGAGCAGATCCTGGTTTACGATAATAAAATCCATGTCGCTCGCGTTGGCATTAATTTTAGCTCTCATCTCATAAAACGTACATGTACTTTTATAATGGCAACGTTCAAATTTGCAATCATTCACACAAACGTTAGACCATACTGCATCACTAACCCCGCCCTTAATATCCGCCCGCTCATCAATTTCATAATTCACAATCTGTTGAGCAAGCGCAGACAGAGGGGGGTTTGAATCATCCGCTTGGAACAGATCTGCTGCCCTATACCGGCAAGCATACTGCCCCATGCCTTTTCCAACTACCGAACGTACCCTTGTAAATCCGAGCCGACTTCCGATGAATCTCAGATCTTTATGTATTTGTTCTGAAAGTTGTATGGAGGATGTCGCAATAATAACCGGTTGCCTTGAGATTTGGTTAATAAGCAGGCTGGGAATGAGGTAGGCAAAGGACTTGCCGATGCCGACTCCAGCTTCAATCATCGCGTTACGACCATTAATATAGGCATCAGCGATATCTAGAGACATATCCTGCTGGCCGATCCGCTCTTTAAGTCCAATCCTGGGAAATTTATCATACATGCGAAAGATAGCATTGACTAAAGAGGGCTCGATGTCCTTCTTTAGCTCCTGCTTCTGTAATTTGTAGAGATCACTTAACCAGCTAATGACGACCGCCCCTTTTCAAAATCAATGATCTTCCTAATTATAGTTTTTTTGGTTTTTTGGTGAGGTTGTAATTATCTTCGATGCCACTCTAACAGTCAAGTCCAGAATATAATATGATGATTAAAACAAAGTGAATTACTGTGTTTTTGAAGCAGGAAAATATACACATATCTTGAATACAAACTACAAAGAAGGAGGATGACAATGTCATACAAAGAAAATGAATTGCGTTCGTCATTAATCTTAGCAGTTCCAATCATTTTAAACAGGCATTATCATTCCATGACTATGAAAAACATCGAATTCTCCTGGTTTGTAGAGACGCATAAGGAATTGTTAGATTCATCATTCAGTACGATATTAATGAGTATGGTAGAAGCCTTGTTTTTTGATTCTTTTGGTTACGATCAATACTTAAACCTGCTAGAAAAAGAGGGGGCTGAGCAAGGGGTTTATACTGCAGAAATATTCGGTGATCATTTTGATATTTTACTTGATATGAGCAAGGATTTAAATTTAACCGCTCAGAATATTATGTTTAAGATCATTGAAGAGTTTGTAGATGATTCCGCGATCCGATTGTTTTTTTATAATCGTTTAATGGAATGCAACTGGACCCGTTTTACTGGCTTTGCACAAGGTTATTTGTCTAATAAAAATCAACAGATTGACAATTTACATGAACAAAAAATTGCTGTTATGGGACAAATGGCAGCAGGAATGGCGCATGAAATAAGAAATCCGCTAGCTTCGATTAAAGGTTTTGCTCAGCTTGTAAATATCAGGCTAAATGAGCCGGAGATCAAAGCGGATGAATTGCGTGCATATCTGGATATCACCATCAAAGAGATTGATGCTCTGAATGGATTAGTAACGGACTTTCTAATACTGGCTCGAAAAGGTGACAGTACGAAAAATAACGGCGTAGTATTTAACGTTATGGAGGTTATACATAGAGTTAATAACATTGTGAATCAACTCATACTTAGTGATGATATTATACTTTCAGTAGAGTGCTCTTTAGAAAAAGTACTAACGTTTGGAAGCGCCTCTCAGCTAGAGCAGGTAATTCTTAATATTTTGAAGAATAGTATCGATTCCTTCACAGCTTTTAGAGGCAGAATAGATATTTCTGTTACCACAGCTGCTGAGACAAACGAAATTATTCTACTCTTTAAAGACAACGGAGAAGGAATTCCACAGGATAAATTAAAACGGATATTTGACCCTTTCTTTACTACCAAGCAAAAAGGGACAGGGATTGGATTATCGATTTGTAAACAATTAATTGAAATGTATGGGGGGCATATTAAGGTAGATTCAGAGGTTCAGGTTGGAACTAGCGTGAGGGTTATTTTGCCTTGGGTTTATGATTATCATATTTGAGATGCTGCTGCATCTAATGAATGAAGGAGCGACTTGCCAACAGGGAAGTTGCTTTTTTTGTTATGGTTCTACAAAAAATCAGGATGTGCGTAAGATCACAAAGCAATTATTGGATACGTTTATACTCAATATATCAATTAAATTTGAAATATAAATTACATAAGCAATTGGAGGCTACTGGCATGGATCAATTTACTTTTACAGATATGAAAAAAATAAAGAGAAAAAATTTAGGTAATGTCGTACCTTTGGAGCTTTTCAGAACGATTAGACTTATTGGTTTATATCAAGCGTTACCCATGAATGGTAAGGGTACAACGTTGACTATAGGAAGAAAAATTGGGGAAGAATTTGGTGTTACCTCGGTTAATGAACTATTCGAGTTATTCGAACAATTGAAGATAGGGATTCCTATAATAACCCATGAAGATGACAAGGGGATGACGATTGCAGTACACGATTGTTTCTGCGAAGGGTTACCTATTATGGAAGGGAAAATGGTTTGTGACCTGGAGGGAGCCATTATCGAAGGAGCACTTACTAAAATTCGTGGAAAGCGGGTTTCCGTCCGGGAAATAAAATGTAATGTTAATGGGGATGAATATTGCGAATATATCGTCAAATATTAAATTCATATATAAAAGCGAGTAAGCGACCTTTCGATTTTAAAAGGTCGTTTTTTTATGAAGAAGTTGTGATGGAATTAACATTCATTTAACATGCCTCTTATGCTGAAATGATATAACAGTTACAAATAGGTGAAAAGGTGGCTGTTAGATGAAACTTAGCAAAGAGGAAAAATCATGGATTTTATATGACTGCGGGAATTCAGCCTATTCGATGGCGGTTACAACTGCATTATTGCCTATTGTATTTGGCATGTTTTCAAATGTTAACAGCAGCATGGATTTAGGGTACTTTAACTCCATTGCTAGTATTCTTGTGGCTATCCTTAGTCCGATTTTAGGCACGATCGCAGATTACAAGGATAAGAAAAAGCGCTTTTTCTTATTTTTCTCTTTGATCGGTGTGCTGGCTACGGCTTCGTTGGCATTCGTTGCACCTGCGAGCGGGCAGTGGCAGTTATTGATTGTGTTTTACATCCTGTCTGTCATAGGTTTTGCCGGAGCCAATATTTTTTATGACTCTTTTCTTGTGGATATAACCACTGATGAAAGGATGGATAAGGTATCCACAAAAGGTTTTGCTTATGGATATATCGCCAGCGTCATTCCATTTGGCATCAGCCTGCTATTGATTCTGTTTATGGGGATGGATAAGTCGATCGGTTATCAGATTGGGTTTATCATTACTGCTCTTTGGTGGGGGCTGTTGACCATACCCATGATCAGAGATGTAAAGCAGAGATATTATATTGAGCCTGAACCAAGACCTGTAATCAACAGTTTTAAAAGACTGGGGGACACCTTTAGGAATGTTAGACAGCATAAAGTTGTATTTGTTTTCTTAATTGCGTACTTTCTTTATATTGATGGGGTAGATACGATTATTAAAATGGTGGTGCCCTATGCCACATCGGTTCTGGGTGCGGATGCTTTTGACACCTTTACCTTACTGGGGATATTATTAGTTATCCAGATCATCGCTTTTCCTTGTGCAATCCTGTATGGTAATCTCGCCAAAAAATACTCCGCCAGGACTTTGATCATCGTGGGGATTGTTACATATATCATTTCCTGCATCG
The DNA here is from genome assembly GCF_038007025.1 of Paenibacillus sp. FSL H7-0918. Taxonomy (NCBI): domain Bacteria; kingdom Bacillati; phylum Bacillota; class Bacilli; order Caryophanales; family Paenibacillaceae; genus Paenibacillus; species Paenibacillus sp. FSL H7-0918. Next base: position 395,412 of record NZ_JBBOWJ010000002.1, on the reverse strand, counting down.
CAGCTTTTTTTATCACTTCAGTGTGGCATATATTTATTCTAGGTGCGCTAATTGGTTCCGCTCAGGGAGGCATTCAGGCGCTCAGCAGGTCTTATTATGCGAAGATCATTCCAAAGGAGAATTCCAATGAATTCTTTGGTTTTTACAATATTTTTGGCAAGTTCGCGGCCATTGTTGGTCCTGCTGTAATGTCTTTAACAACAACCTTAACAGGTAATGCTAAATTTAGTATTTTAGCGATTATCCCACTTTTTATTATTGGATTATTCGTATTTATAACTTTACCTAAAGAGCAGCCTGAACATGACGAACCTAAGGGGCTTATTCTATGAAGTCAATTAAAGCACAAACGGCTATGGCCAAGCATTTGATCGTCATCTCTTACGATGCCTTTTCAGAAGACCACTGGGCATTGGCCAGCCGGCTTCCAAACTTAGCGGAATTAATTAAAAACGGAGCCCACAGCCATAAATTGAAAAGTGTGTATCCCACGCTCACATATGTAGTGCACACCACCATAGCAACCGGTGTATATCCGGATAAGCATGGCATCCATCACAACAATCCGTTTCAGCCCTTTATTAAGGAAGAGGAGCAGAATTGGTTCTGGTTTAGAAATGCGATCAAGGTGCCAACGATTTATGATGTTGCGCGCGAGCATAAGATGAGCACCGCCGGAATCCTATGGCCAGTATCGGGTAAATCCTCCATCCAATACAATATACCTGAAATCAGAGCCATCAAAAACGAAAATCAGGCACTGAAGATATTAAAAAGCGGAAGCCCCTTATACTGCGTGGATATGGAGCTGAAATATGGCCGGATCCGCAAAGGGATTGAGCAGCCCTATCTGGATGACTTCACGACCAAATGTGCTATAGACACGATTAAGCGCAAAAAACCTAATCTTCTAATGATGCATCTGATCGATCTGGATGATGCCAAACATGCTTATGGAACTGACAGTGAGGAAGTGAAGCAGGTAATCACACGTATGGATAAAAGGGTAGGCGATATTATGCAGGCAGTGGATGAAGCGGGGATAAAGGATGATACGATTTTTTTAATTTTGGGGGACCATGGCCAGTTTAATGTTAGGTACAAGGTGCATTTAAACAACCTTTTGCAGGAAAAGGGCCTGATCTATGAAGAGAACGGCGAAATGAAGTGGAGAGCTTACTTTCAGTGTGGGGGTGGAGCGGCTTACTTGCATATCCGGCAGGGCGATGAAGAAGCTGAGCAAATAGCATTAGCTGTTATTGGAGATAATATGAGAGATGAATTTTCAGGTATAGAGAAATTGTATGCTAGAGATGAACTGGATTATTTTCATGTGGGCCAAACCACAAAGTATATGCTTGAGGCTAAGAGAGGTTATTGTTTCGACGAAAGTATGGATGAACCAACGATTGTTGATTTGGACAAACAAGGCGTTAAATTTGCCACGCATGGCTATTCTCCTGATAAAGACGGCTATAGATGCAACTTGGTTGTCTCCGGGGAAAAGATTAGAAATGGGCATCATATAGGGGACATCGAAATGGTAGATATAGCCCCCACGATGGCAAAGATTTTAGGGATTGATTTTAATCCAGGTGACGGAAGACCTTTAGAGGAAATTTTTATGGACTAAATTAAGCAATGTGAAACGGAGAAATTCAATGATTGAAACGCGAAAACAGAAATCTAATAAACTCAAGATATTCACAAAAGTATTCATGATTATTATTGGGGCGCTAATAGCTGCCTATGGTCTAGAATCCGTATTGATACCCAACAACGTCTCAGATGGAGGTGTCACAGGTCTAAGCATCGTTGGCTCTGAACTGTTTGGCTTACCGCTAGGGCTGCTAATTGGCATAATTAATATCCCTTTTGTGTGGCTAGGATATAAGCAAATTGGTAAAAGCTTTGCTCTTTATTCCGTTATCGGTATTGCTTCACTGGCTGTTGGCACTAGTCTTATGCATCATGTACCGACGATTATAGAAGGTGATACCTTATTAATTACCGTTGTTGGCGGGATTATTATCGGTTTTGGTATGGGTTTAGCCTTACGTAATGGTGGAGCATTAGATGGGATAGATATGTTAGCTGTCTTACTTTCACGAAAATTACCTTTTGGGACCAGTGATTTAATCTTATTTCTAAACATGTTTGTCTTTATTGTTGTTTCAACAGTATTTGGCCTACAAGGGGCTATTCTATCAGCGCTTGCTTATTTTATTGCTTCTAAGGTCATTCATATTATTGAAGAAGGTTTGAGTGGCTCTAAAACGTTTAAAATCATCACCATTCAACCGGAAATCATGGTCGAGACTATTCGTGACCGATTGGGTCGTGGAGCAACTTATACAGATGCTTATGGCGGCTACTCCAATGAACAATTCAAAGAAATCACTTGTGTCATTAACCGTCTTGAAGAAAGTAAAATAAAAGATATTATTCGTGAAATTGACCCGAATGCTTTTGTAGTAGTCTACGATGTTGCAGAAGTTAAAGGTGGCAGTTTCAAAAAGAAAAATATTCACTAACGACTATAAAACGTGTTGGAGAGAAGCTAATTATGCTCTTGCCAGCGCGTTTTTTTGTTTTCTTTGAAGGAGAGGAAAGGCTTGGTATAGATTTAATATAATTAAAGTTGGAATACCTACTCTAACAACATGCTTATACAATAGAATTAATAAGGTTGGAGAGGGGACATGGATATGGATGCTGTTCATAAAGAAAAGATCTTAATCAAAAATGAAAAGCTTATTAGCATGGTCATTGAACGGGCTAAGAGAGATTTTTCTGATGATATTGCAATTATTGGGCTTACAGGTTCTTTTAGTACTGGGGATTTTCATGAAAAAAGCGATCTTGATCTAATCATAATTAATAACACAGAGCAAGGCTGGGGAATATCTTCGTGTTTTATTTTGGATGATATTGGATACGATCTATATTGTACGCCATGGGAAACAAGGATAGAAGATCAAGCCAATCTCGAGAGTCCAATGATTTCATGTCTGGTGGATTTACAGGTGTTATACTGTGCAAAACCCGAATATTTGGAAAAGCTAAATTTATATAAACAGAGAGCACTCGATGCTCTGGCAATGCCTATAGGGAGAGAATGTATCAGTAGAGCGAAAAAGTGTATAGACATAGCAAAACAGGAATATGCGAATACATTACTTTCTGAAGATATAGGAGCAGTAAGGTATGCTTCAAGCGAAGTTTTATACAATTTGTTAAATGCGCTAACTCATTTGAACAATACTTATTTCAAACGGGGAATGAAAAGATATTTGGAGGAAATAGCTACGTACCGTTATGTTCCTGATGATTTTGAAAAGACATATATGGCTGTGATAGAGGCGAAGACTATCGATGAAATCAGAAGTGCAGCATATAAGGCACTTAAAAACATCAATGATTTATATAATAAAATGTATAAGGATTTTGTAGTGCAGCCTGTCCCAAGCTATGATAATCTTGGCGGAACTTATGAGGAGTTATGGTGCAACTACCGCAATAAGATTATAGCAAGTGTAGAATCGGGTGATAGATCGTATGCGTATCTAGCAGCAATGGGCATACAAGGTTTTCTTGATGAAATGACAGAATGGAAGGGAACCAAAAAGTTTGATATCATGCAGTATTTTGATTCTGACCATCTTCAAGTCTTTAAGAATGAGTTTCTGAAGGTCATGGATGAATATCTGGAGGAATACAACAAGGTAGGCAGGAAAGTCGAACGATACAATACTTTCGAGCAATTATATAACGAATATATGAAGGTATAGAAAATAGCTCACTACCAATCTTTGGATTGGAGTGGGCTATTTTTTTATTTGACAAGAAAACTTGGCGTATTATAATAATGATGACAAGTTTTCTTGTCATCATCTTTTCAATCTGAAAGGAGAAATTTTTATGAAAAAGGAAGAAATATTAGAAAAAAGCCGAAATGAAAAAGGAGACGAAGGAAAAGAATTTGTTTTTGCTAAAGGCAGAAAAAGCGGATTCATTGGAATGTTAATTGTATTTTGCATTCTGAGTGTCTTCAATTTATATAATCATAGTCAGGAAACAAATTTTGCATTAAAAGCTATGATAGCTATGTTTTTTGGATATTTGGGCTGTGAAGGTCTTGGAATGTATTCTGTAACTAAGAAAAAGATGGATTTACTCAAATTCATTTTAGGATTAATTATAAGTGTTTATTTTTTGTATATTTACTTTTATGGAATGAGTGATTAGTATGAGTGAACATTTGGTTTTAAAAAATAAACTGCGCGAAGCAAGAACAGAACAAAAATTATCGCAAGCACAATTGGCAGAAATGGTGGGTGTCTCAAGAAATACTATAAGCTCGATTGAAACCGGACAGTTTAACCCTACTGCAAAATTGGCTTTGATTTTATGTATTGCGTTGGATAAAAAATTCGAAGAATTATTTTATTTTGATTAAAATCAATAGAAGCTTTTCTAGGTTTAACTCTAGATGTCAGAAAAACAGCGATACTCCATTATTGGAGAATCGCTGTTTTGTCTTTTCGGTCGATTATAGCTTACTCAGGAATTTACAGGGTTCTGTTCAACAGATTTGGGTGTAAAAGCTCTTCGAACAACCTTCGTTAATTCCATTAGGATGAGGGAGCCGAGTGCTAAGCCTGCTGCAATCAGCCACTCTGACATTCCAAATGTAGCCGGAATCGAGAAGATTTCTCTAACCCCTGGCAATACCGCAATGCCGTAAAAGGCAAAGCAGACCAGAACGGCTCCGATGACGTATTTGTTGCTGAAAAGGCCAGCTTCAATAGCAGTTTGACTGTTCGAACGGGCGGCAAAGGTCTGCAACGTACGAGACAAGATCAGGGTTGTGAATGCCATAGCTACGCCCATATCAGGTGAATCCTGAAGTCCGATATACAGGGATATGATTACAGCGATACCTATGAGTAGACCACGAGTGACAATCGCCTGCATCATTCCTCCTGCGAATATTCCTTCCTTGAGCTCTCTTGGTTTTCTGTTCATCACATTAGGTTCAGGTTTTTCCATCCCGAGAGCAATGGCGGGCAGAGAATCATTCGCCAGATTGATGAATAGAAGCTGAATCGCTGTGAAAGGATTAATCCAGTTGAAAATAAGGGCAAAGAGGATGGCGATAATTGCACCCAGGTTACCTGAAAACAAATAGGCGATCGCTTTTTTGATATTGTCAAATACCGTTCTGCCCACAGATACAGCATTGACAATAGATACAAAATTATCATCGGTCAAAATCATGGCGGCCGCATCTTTGGCAACATCGGTTCCACTGCCCATGGCAACTCCGATATCTGCTTGTTTCAAAGCAGGCGCGTCATTTACACCATCACCGGTCATGGCTGTTATTTTGCCTTTCCGCTGCCACGCGCGGACAATTCTGATCTTGTTCTCCGGGGAGACACGGGCGTACACACCAATCTGTTCGAGTTTTTGATCAAGTTCCTTGTCAGACATGGCATCGAGTTCTTGGCCGGTTACGGCAATTTCATTCTCAGTCATCAGACCGATATCGCGGCCGATCGCTTGTGCGGTTGTCTTATGATCACCGGTAATCATGATGGTTCGGATGCCAGCCTTCTGAGACTCTGCGATCGCGCCGTAGACAGCTTCCCGAGGTGGATCAATCATAGCTGTCAAACCTACGAGCACCAGATTTTGTTCATCCTCTAATCCGACTTCAGTAACCGTATTTGGTACGGTTTTGTAGGCATAGGCAAGTACACGTAGTGCTCTGCTGGAGAACTCCTCATTGGCTTCGAAGAAGCGTTCAAGAACTTCTGGTGTCATCGGTACTTCTTTTCCACTTAACAGTACATGCGAGCATAGACCAAAGAGCACATCGGGCCCACCTTTAGTAATCATTGCTTTTTGCCCGTTAAAAGTATGCAAGGTCGTCATCAGCTTGCGATCCGAGTCAAAAGGTAGCTCGGCTTCGCGCGGGAAATTATCGCGTATTTCCTTATAATCTTTATTCTTGCTGTTGCTGAAGGCAATAAGCGCTACCTCTGTAGGATCACCCAGCTCTTTACCATCCTCATTAATGTTAGAGTCGTTGCAGAGCACAGCAATATGCAGGAGCCGCCGGGCTTCTTCAGACCATTCTTCAGGCGCTTGATTGAATTGATCACGATCCCCTTCTGGCAAAAAGTAATCTACAACAGTCATTTTATTCTGGGTGAGGGTACCGGTTTTATCTGTACAGATGACACTGGTTGACCCAAGGGCTTCGACAGCGGGCAGCTTACGAATAATCGCATGTTGCTTAGCCATCTTATTAGTACCTACGGATAGGACAATGGTTACTATTGAGGAAAGAGCTTCGGGAATCGCAGCAACTGCCACAGCGACTGCAAACATTAACGCATTCAGGATAGCTTCTGTTGTATCCACAGTATCATTCGACAACCAAACACGTCCGGCCTGGATGGCAAAGATTACAATGGACAGGAGTATAATTGCTACCCCCAGCTGCTTGCTGAATGTTTCGAGCTTGCGCTGCAGCGGCGTTTGCTTGGCTTCGGCGCTTTCAATGAGTTCAGCAATTTTACCGATTTCGGTAGTGAGTGCAGTTCCCGTTACTACCAGACTTCCGCGGCCATATACAACTAGTGAGCCGCTGAACGCCATATTACGCCGGTCTCCAAGCGGAGATTCTTTCGCGATGATATTCGTATGCTTTTCCACAGCTTCGGATTCTCCGGTTAGCATACCCTCATTTATTTTTAAGCTTTCCGATTCTATAATCCGGCCATCGGCGGGTACGAAATCGCCGGCTTCCAGCCATACGATATCACCGCGAACAAGTTCCCTTGCCGGGACGGTTTTTAATTCTCCATCACGCAGCACTTTGGCCTCGGGTGCTGACATCTGCTGCAAGGCATCAAGTGAACTCTCCGCTTTACGGGTCTGGATGACACTTATAACTGCATTGAGAATCAACACGAGGAAAATAATAAGCGACTCCATAACTTGTCCCATAACAATCTGGACAATGGCGGCTATAAGCAGTACGACTACCATAGGGTCTTTGAAGTTTTCAAGAAAAAGCTTCCAAACAGGATCTTTTTTCTTTCCTTTTAATTCGTTAAAACCATAATCTTTCAGACGTTTGTCGACTTCTGCCGAAGTAAGCCCGTTAGCTGAACTCTGAACATCCTGTAAACTGTCGGCTACATTGTTGCGGTAATATTCCACTAATGATAGCTCCTCTCTGCTGTGCTGTGTCTTTGTTCTTAAAAATTACGGTTCAAGCCGGGACAAGTTTCAAAATATCGAGCTGCCGAAACTGTTTTCACATTATAAATGTGTCTTTTGAGCTTGAAATTGGACGGAAAAATATATGTAAATCTGGTTTCTTCATTATGTTTTTGGCTCACCGAGCACAAGTTTACTATGGGCGCTTTATTTATTATCCTATTTATGAATCGAGTTTATCCCCACCTTGAAGAGTTAAATAAAACTCATAAAGAGCTGAGGCTACGCATTAAAATAACAAAACAAGACCCGTCTGATGACAGGTCTTATTTGTCTGCACTTTCCTATTTGTTAGCGCCCGAATTAGCCGATTCCTGCAATTGCCCTGACTCACGGTGCTTCCGACTCATGAATACCAAAGACAATGCAATTACCGTGAGGATAACCCCAAGGACTTGAAATCCCTCGAAGCTAAACTTACCTCCCATTATGATACCTATTAACAACGAAGAGAGAATGGTTCCCAGGTATCTCGATGTATTAAATAATCCGGAGGCTACACCGATTATTTCTTTTGGAGAACTTTGGAACAAGGCTGCTTGCAGGCCGACATTGTTCAATCCGTTGCTAATACCGAATGCAGCTAAAGCCACACATACACTGATAACTGGTGAAGTCTGATTTAAGGTCACAAGCCACACTGATCCCAATGTCATCAGGACCCCGGACACTAGCAATGCTGGCCGGGGTCCTGATCTATCGATCCAGCGTCCTGCTATTGGAGCAGTAATCAGTGAGCATAATCCCAGCGTTAGCATGAGAATTCCTGTTTGGAATTCACTGACATGACGTACCATTTGCAAGTAGGATGGGATCCCGAAAAAGAGTGAGTAAAAAAGTACATTAACGAGCATGAATTCAACATTAACCCAAGTCATTGCCGGGTATTTGGCAAATGTACGTAAAGGAATAAAGGGTGATGCCGCTGTTAGCTCATGCCGGACGAATACTCCTAGCAGAACGAGTCCTGTTAGCCAGGTAATGACATGTATTAATGAGATATGTCCGGATGATTTTGCTGAAAGCAATCCAAGGAGCACGGCAATCAGCCCCACAGTGAAGAGCAGGATTCCTGACGCATCAATCAAATCAAACCATTTGCGCAGGGACATTCCCCGGGTAACGGTTGTTGACGGTTCGTCCTTGGGGATATGCCTCCAAGATAATAGAAAGCTAGCGACCACGAATGGAATATTGACGAAAAAGATAGCTGGCCAGTCCCACCAGTGAATAATAACCCCGCCAATAAAGGGACCAATTGCTGCCGCGCCGGATAGGAAGATGGATAAAACAGATAGTGCGGTCGCTTGTTTCTCCGTAATATGAATCCGCACAATGGCCATTCCAACGGCAACCATCATGCTAGTTCCAATGGCTTGCACAATACGGAACACGATGAGACAGCCAAAGTTTGGGGAGAAAGGAGCTAATAAACCTGCAATGAAGGATACGACAAGCCCGGTAAGAAATATTTTCCTCCGGCCGAATAAATCGCTGGCCTTTCCCATGACAGGTTGAGCGATGCTACTTGCAATGTAAAAAGAAAAAATAATCCAGGAAACACCTGTATAGTCAAGCTGGAATACATTTTGCAGCCTTGGAATAGCCACAGATACCATCGAAGAATTTAAAGGGTTCAATAAAATCCCCAGACCTACTGAAATCATTAACCACCTGTTGCGAACACTCATTTTAAATCCCCCTAAAGCTTATTAATGTCATCGTACTTGAAATCGATTATTCATTCCAACGCATTTTATGTTATGATCTCATTGACTTGAGGGAATGAACGGAGGTGCGAATTGGAACTTTTGCAACTGCAATATTTTCTCGCGGTAGCTCGGTTGGAACATATGACTGAAGCTGCACGAAATCTACACGTTACTCAATCTTCACTAAGCAAAACGATTCAGCGTTTGGAGGAGGATCTGGGGGTACCTTTATTCGATCGGGTAGGAAGAAAGCTGCGACTGAATGAGTCCGGAAGCCGGTTCCTTCGCCGAGCTGAAAGGGCATTGTTTGAATTGGAGCAGGGAAAACAGGAGCTTAGCGATTTATCCAGTCCTGAACATGGCACACTCGAATTAGCGGTGACGACCGCAAGCACATTACCCAATATCCTGCGAGAGTTTCGGAAAAAGCGGCCTGATATTCAATACCATGTGCAAATGCTAACCACGCAGGAAATGGTTACACTTCTTAATAGAGGAGAAGTTGATTATTGCTTATCCTCACCTCCAATAAAAGGGGATGACATCGAATGTCAAATCGTCTTTATCGATCCAATTCTTGTGGCTGTTCCAAAGGGGCATCGGCTGGCCAATCGAAACAGCGTAACTTTGATAGAGCTAAGGGATGAGTGGTTTGTTGGTGTAAAGAGTGGCTATGGTACTCGCGATTTAATAGACTCTGTATGCAAATCAGTTGGATTTGTGCCTAAATATGTGTATGAGGGAGATGAACCCGCAAGGCTTAGCACTCTTGTGGAAGCTGAAATTGGCTTAGCTTTCATACCAAGCACGGCACGGAATTCACGGGAAGATATCCAATACCTCCAAGTAGAGAATCACGAATTGGAAAGGGAGATAGCTTTATTGTGGCACAGGAGTCGGTACATTTCTCAGGCCGCTTTGGAATTTCGGGAGGTAGTTGTAGAATATTTTGGAGCGTTATCCAAACAGACCATTTAATTATGCGGCAGAACAACTAACAAACCAATTCCCCGTTACCTTCCGTTACGTTCAACGGTCCGTAAGTGGGGTTTTCTTTTTGGGTTAAATTTGTAGAATCTTTAATCATAGCTATGTTTTCCTATAATTATGGGGGGTAACACCTTTAATATTAGCGTAGTAGTGCGTAGCAGCGAGGCTGTAAAATAGTGTGAGTAGACATGAAAGCGTTTACATATAAGGAGGGGATCTGTAAGTAAAAAGATTCATTTGTGATGATGTTCTACTGCTCTTCGGGATGATTGTACCACTGTTGAAATTAAGGATTTAGCAGGTAAGGAAATTAGCGTGGGAATATAGGGCTGGTGCTAATAAGGTAGGTCATTAACTGATTTTTATGAAAATCACTAGAGGAGGAATGCATTAAATGAGTAGAATGCTTAAACAAGTAATCTCGATCTTACTCGCAGCTGCCTTGCTTATTCCGACAAGCTGGATCGCTCCGGTTACTGAAGCTGCGGCGCAGGATACGACAGTATCATCAGATAGGGTAACGGTATATCATGAAACTTTTGCGAGTGGCAAGGGGATTGCAGCTCAAGCAGGCAGTGCTAGCCTTACACCTGTGAATGATAAAGTTTTTACTGGCAATGCTGACGGCGCAGCTTTATATGTAAGCAACAGAGCGAATAACTGGGACGCGGCTGATTTTAAATTCAGCGATATGGGCCTAGAGAACGGCAAAACCTACACGGTGACTGCATCAGTCTATGTGGATGCTAATGCGACTATACCTAGCGGTGCCCAAGCTTATCTTCAAGCGATAGGCAGCTATGCCCTTTTGGCAAATGTGAATTATGAAGCAGGCAAAGCAATCACCTTGACGAAAGAATTTACCGTGGATACGGACAAAGATACGACACTGCGCGTTCAATCCAACGATGACGGGAAAACGGTTCCGTTCTACATTGGGGAGCTTCTCATTACAGCAAAAAAAGCAGTGACGGAAACGGATAAAGAAATCTATCACGAAACTTTTGCGAGTGGCAAAGGTTTAGCCTCACAATCAGGCAGCGCTAACCTAACCCCTGTCACCGGAAAGGTTTTTGCGGGCAATGCTGACGGGGCAGCTTTATATGTAAGCAATAGAGCGAATAACTGGGACGCGGCTGATTTTAAATTCAGCGACATGGGCCTAGAGAACGGCAAAACCTATACGGTAACTGCATCCGTGTATGTAGACGCTGATGTGATTGTCCCCAGCGGTGCCCAAGCTTATCTTCAAGCGATAGGCAGCTACGCTCTTTTGGCAAATGCGAATTATGAAGCAGGCCAAGCGGTCATATTGACGAAAGAATTTACCGTGGATACGGACAAAGATACGACACTGCGCGTTCAATCCAATGATGACGGGAAAACGGTTCCGTTCTACATTGGGGATGTACTGGTCACAGAAAAGGTGGCTACCGTAGAGCCAACTCCAACACCAGAAACACCTAGAGACCCAGCTTTACCTTTTGCCACTGTTACTTTTGAGGATCAAACGGCAGGTGGTTTTGAAGGCAGAGCAGGTACAGAAACGCTTACGGTTACTAATGAAGCGAATCATACGGATGATGGTTCATACGCTTTGAAGGTTGAGGGAAGAACCAGTACATGGCATGGGCCGACATTACGTGTGGAGAAGTATGTGGACAAAGGCTACGAATATAAAATTTCGTTATGGGTCAAGCTGATCCAGCCTGCAAGCTCGCAGCTCCAGCTGTCCACGCAGGTTGGCAATGGCAGCAGCGCCAATTATGTGCAGCTCGCACCTAAAACCATCAGTGCAAGCGATGGCTGGATTCAGTTTGAGGGATCCTACCGTTATAACAATGTAAGCAGTGAGTATTTGACCATTTATGTGGAAAGCTCCAGTAATAGCACGGCCTCTTTTTATATTGATGATATTAATTTTGAAAAGGTAGGCTCTGGCCCGGTAGATATCGAAAAAGATCTTATACCGATTAAGGATGCTTATCAGAATGATTTTCTGATCGGAAATGCGATAACCGCTGAGGATCTGGAAGGTGTCAGACTTGAGCTTTTGAAAATGCATCACAATGTTGCTACGGCAGGTAATGCCATGAAGCCGGACGCGTTGCAGCCTACTAAGGACAACTTCACGTTTACCGCGGCAGATACAATTGTAGATAAAGTACTGGCTGAGGGCATGCAGATGCATGGACATGTGTTGGTATGGCATCAACAATCGCCTGCATGGCTGAATACAACAACAGACGCAGCTAACAACACAATCCCCTTGGGACGGGATGAAGCTCTTGTGAATTTGCAGACCCATATCCAAACCGTTATGGAGCATTTTGGTGACAACGTGATCTCTTGGGATGTTGTAAACGAGGCGATGAGCGATAATCCATCCAACCCAACAGATTGGAAAACAGCGCTGCGATCCGCCCCATGGAAAAGTGCCATTGGAGCAGATTACGTAGAGCAAGCCTTCCTGGCGGCAAGAGAAGTATTGGACGCGCATCCAGATTGGGATATTAAGCTCTATTACAACGATTATAACGAAGATAATCAGAATAAAGCGCAAGCCATCTACAGTATGGTCAAAGAAATCAATGATAGGTACGCGCTGACTCACCCTGGCAAATTGCTTATCGACGGTGTTGGTATGCAGGGGCACTACAGCATTAATACGAACCCAGAGAATGTGAAGCTTTCCTTGGAAAAGTTCATTTCCTTGGGTGTCGAAGTAAGCATAACTGAGCTGGACATTCAGGCCGGAACCAACTATCAGCTCTCTGAAAAGCTTGCTAATGCGCAGGGCTATCTATATGCGCAGTTGTTAAATATCTTCAGGGATCACGCTGATTCTATCAAACGTGTTACCTTCTGGGGAATGGATGATAACACAAGCTGGAGAGCTTCATCCAATCCGTTGTTATTCGATAAAAATCTGCAAGCCAAGCCAGCTTACTATGGCGTTATCGATCCTGATACCTTCATTGAAGAGCATGAGCCTGAAACAGTAGAAGCCAATCAATCTACCGCTAAATTTGCTGCACCTGTTATAGACGGAACAGTCGACGAGATCTGGAGCCAGACCGCTGAGATTCCGGTCAATCGGTATCAAACCGCTTGGCAAGGAGCGAGTGGAGTGGCAAAAGCACTCTGGGATGATCAAAATTTATATGTCCTGATCCAGGTGAGTGATACACAGCTTGATAAGAGCAGTGTGAATGCACATGAACAGGATTCGGTCGAAATCTTCATGGACCAAAATAATGGGAAAACGACGTTCTATCAAGATGATGACGGCCAGTACAGAATCAATTTTGACAACGAAACTTCATTTAATCCTTTAAGTATCGCAGCCGGCTTTGAATCGGCAACCCAGATTTCCGGAACCAACTATACGGTTGAAGTGAAGATTCCACTTCAAGGGATCACTCCGGACAACGATAAAAAGCTTGGTTTCGATGTACAGATCAACGACGCTAAAGAGGGCTCACGTCAAAGTGTCGCGGCGTGGAACGATACGAGCGGAACTGGATATATGGACACATCCGTTTATGGTGTGCTTACTCTAAAGGGTAAATCTACGGGGCCGGAACCGACTCCAACGCCGACAACAGCACCGACACCGACACCAACGAGCCCAACCGATCCAACTGACCCAACCGATCCAACCGATCCAACAAACCCAACGGAACCATCGGCAACCCCGACACCTGTTCCAACAGCGACGCCAGCACCAACAAATGCGCCAACGGGTAGCAGTAACTCGGGTAATGTTGTAGCAACTCCACAGCCTGGAGCCATTACAAACAAAGATGGTGTTGTTACGATTAAACTGGAGGTAAAGTCCGATAACGGGCGGGTTATAGGTACGATCTCCAGCGACAACATGAAAAAAGCGCTTGAGCAGGCTACTGTAGCGGCAAACGGCAAGAAACAAATTATCATTGAAGTGCCAAAGCAAACGGACGGGAAAGGGTATGATATACAATTACCGACCCAAAGCCTAACGGGGAAAGAAAACTTTGAACTATGGCTTAAGACGGAAAATGCCACAATTCAAATTCCAAGCAATATGCTGTCCAACATAACAGATAATGCTGAGCAAGTATCTATACGAATAAGTAAAGTCACCACGGACAGCTTGGAAGCAGCTACCCGCAATATGATTGGCAACCGTCCAATTATCGGTCTAAGTGTAGTAGCAGGTGACAAAGTTATTCCTTGGAATAACCCTAAAGCACCTGTAACGGTAGCCATTCCTTACGTGCCGACAGCGGAGGAGCTAAGCCATCCGGAGCTTATCGTCGTTTGGTACATCGATGGCAAAGGCAACGTACTGCCGGTTTCGAATGGCCGATATGATGCTGCAACCCAAACGGTTGTCTTTCAAACAACCCACTTCAGCACTTATGCAGTAACCTTCGTAAAGAAAAACTTCGGAGATCTGCAGAATCTTTCTTGGGCCAAACAAGCTATAGACGTTATGGCGGCTCGCGATATCATCAAAGGAACGTCCACGAACAGCTTTTCACCTGCAGATTCAATCAAACGAGCGGATTTCATTACTCTCCTCGTAAGAGCGCTTGAACTGAAGAGAACGGGCAAAAGTGCAATATTGTTCAATGATGTCCAAAAGACAGACTACTATTATGATGAACTGGTCATCGCGAAGGAATTGGGAATTGCTACAGGTTTTAAAGATGATACGTTTAGACCCAATAGCAATATCTCCAGACAAGATATGATGGTGCTGACAGCACGAGCGCTGGCGGCAGCCGGTAAGCAAGTTAAGGCGAGCGGCGTTGTAGCTGCTGCTTATCTTGATGAAGCAAGTATTTCCAGCTACGCAAAAGACAGCGCATCATTGTTGATCCAATCCGGAGTCGTAAACGGAAAGAATAATAGAATTGCGCCGAACGATACGCTTACCCGTGCTGAAGCGGCAGTCATTCTGTACCGTATCTGGAAGCTGTAGTCCCGGCATCACAGAAAAAAAGTCTGAATTGTCTCAAGGTCATATTTAGTCTGAAGAGTGGAAATACGTGTGCAACCATCCCTTGCGTTCTTCTGTTTTAAGCATCGCTGCTCACCTCCCTGCGGAGAGGAGCAGCGATTTTTTTGTGTGTATGTTCCGTTAAGTTGAAACTGAAACGGAAAAAAATGTCACGAAACAGACCGCTCAAGTGTTATAACTGTACTGATAGTAGAAAGGAGACAGTCGTGGACTCTATTGAAGAGAAGATAAAGCGGGTACAAGCGGGAGAAGTCTACCTTTTTTCAGATATTATCAGACTCTACCAACAACGGATCTACCTCTACTGCTTTCGCTTGTTGAACAATAAGGAAGAAGCTGAGGATGCGGTTCAGGACATATTTATTAAGGCTTACCAGAACATCGGCCATTTTGAGTCTCAGGTAAGTTTTAACTCGTGGCTCTACAGGGTTTCCTATAATCATTGCCTGAATCAATTGCGCCGGAAGAAATTTCAAAATCAGCTGCGAAAATTACTCAGACAGGATGTAACCACTAAAAGCGCTGAACAAATGGTGGAAAATCAGTTGTTCAGTGAATCCGTGGCCTCTGCCCTGGCAAAGCTTAGCGTGGAGGAACGTAATCTGTTGATTTTACGCATTTTTGAAGATAAATCATTTGCAGAAATTGGTGAAATTCTGGGTAAAAGTACGGTCACTGTTAGGAAACGATACGAGCGGACAAGGTGCAAGCTCAGAGAAGTCATTGAAAGAAAGGAGAAACAACTATGCGCAAGGACGAATTGACTTCCGAAGAGTTGTTTCTGAAGGAGGGGGATAATTCTGCCAAACTTCCGCTGGTTGATGTTCATGATTCTGTAATGCAAGCCATCGGGCTAGGTAATGGTCGCCTTGCTGTTAAGCCTGTACCTCACCAGCAGGAGGGGGACATCCCAGATATTATGCATAGAGTGGAGCCAGCAACCTATGCCAAACGATGCCGTAAGCGCATGTGGAGCAGGTCTGTAAGGAGATGGGCAGCGGTGCTGATCCTGGTTGTCTTGGTAGGAGGAAGCTATTCCTTGTTTAAGGAGAGTCCCTGGCAAGCTGCCAAATTTCAATATGAAGTGCTGCCATACGAGCCGCTTCTTGCAACGAAGGAAGGGGGGACGATTGAAGTATCTAGGAATCCGTTAGTTCCTTCAAAGGTAAAAATTCCTCAGAGAGTGGCGACCAAAGAAGAAGAGCTGCTGAGTGAAAAAAATTTAGAGGCATATAGAGTTGTAGAGAAATTATTACTACCGGGAGAGGGCGCTTCTTACGTGTTAAAAAAGGAAGGTGCTGGAGATGAACGTCCTCAGCTTGGCAGAGTTATTCCTGCGATGCTATTTAATGATTATTCTAGTTATTTAGCCAAAGCAGAGGAGTATAAGGCGCCATATTTGCCACGCCCGGAGTATCTGCCAGAAGGGTATGTTTTTGATCAAGCATGGATACAACCTGATTTTGAGGTCAACGAGAATGAACTGCTTGCCCTGACTGATGGTATAAAGCTGGAAGGCGGTTACCGGGTTATGTGGAAAAAAGAACCTACGGCCAGAATTAATTATGAATATTCGTCGATGAGATACAAAAAAGGAGAGAGTATGGTAAGAATTAATGCCAAACACATCAAGGCAAAGACCGGAACGGTGGAAAGCTTATTAAGGACTAACACTACAAACGTAGAGAATATTCTTGTTAACGGAACCCAACTGATCTATACGGAAACTACAAACATTGAAATAAAGTTGGGGTATAGATACAGACTTGTCTGGACGGATCCAGAACAAAATGTAGTATACGATATGACTGCTGCACCGGAGTCTTCTGCTTTAACCAAAGAGGAGGTTATCCGAATTGCTGCCGACATGATGAAATAAGTATAGAAATTTGATGTCACAAATCCGGTAACGTAAGTGTTATGTAAGAGTACTACATATACAGGAAGGTGAGGTATTTTAATGAATAATAGAAAAACACTCATTGCCATGACCAGTATGACCCTAATGTTGGGTTTAGGTTATGGCTTCAAAGGAGAAGCTTACGCCGAGAAGTCTGTTGCTCAGTCTGTGGAAGAAACCGCCATTAAGGCGGAAGTCAAATATATAGCTCAGGGCATCGATGAAGCTGCCAAAGCGAAAACAGATCAGGAACAAAAAAAATTCAAAAATCTCAAAGATCTGCAGCAGAAAGCATTAAGTGAAGAGCTTAAACCTGGAGAAATCAGATATGTGTATATTAATGACAAGGAATATCAAGCCTATGCTAAGGGATCACCCACTGCGGGTGCATATTATTCCCTTTCGTTTAATACGTATAATGAATATGTGGAAAGGTATGCTGCCGGCAATACCTCCATACCACTGCAATTGCAAGAGCCTCCGGAAGGCTACAATTTTTTCAGGGCAATTGTTTCTCCATATATGACGAAAAAAGAACAGGATAAGATATACTATCAAGTGATCGCCGAGGGTAAGGCGTCCGATAAGAAAATCTATGTAAAGAAATTGCAGGAGAAGCGTACGGCTATCAACATCATCTATAATATGACCACAGAGAAAAATGGTAAAAGAGGAGTTCTTGCCATCGCTGCCGAACCTGCAGGACCTAAGGATACGACTGTTGAATCCGAACCAGCAAATGCACAGTCGCAGAAGCTAAAAGTGAGTGGCCAAGAGGTGGTATACACACCTATTGATAAGATGGAGTACAAGTCAGTTGCATGGATGAATCCAAAGACCCGTGTCAATTATATTATTCGGGAAACCGGTGGACATCTGACCAAGGAGGATTTGATTGCTTTGGCAGGACAGATCATTGAAGCTTCGGCGTAGAATGATTCTAAGAGACTTACTAATACATTTGATCAAGGCAGCCCCCAGGGCTGCTTTTTGATTTGAGTATAAAGATTTATAGTATTCATGCTATTTAGGAGATTAGAAGTGAAATGTGGCGTTGGGCAATGGAAATGTGTCTTTTTTAAGTATTCACAAATAAAGAACGAATATCCTATCATTCCAATATTTACAAAATTCGATATAAAGTGATATAATTTTCGAGATTCATATACATAAACATGAAAGAAGAGTGTAAGATGCTAAAGGTAACAAGCAAAAAAGTCATGTCAATTATTACAGTTAGCTCAATGCTGTTGGCTGTGGGTGCAGTCGCTTATGCAGACACGACATTGAAGAAGATTTCTGCATATCAGAATGCGGCCATCAGCATTGAAGTGGATAATCAGAAAGTGAACCTGTCAAGTAGTGAAGGAACAATGTACCCAATTATCTATGAGGGACATAGCTATGTATCCGCCAAGGCTGTATCTGAAGCACTGGGGGCAACCGTGAAATGGGATAACAGTCGTCAAGCTGTTGTGATCACATCGGCGAACGGCGGAACATCTACATCCGTTGTCCCGGATAAGGACAATACTGTTGCACAAGCTACTGCGAAGCCTGCAACCGTATCTACTCCGCCTGCAACCGAGCCCACTCCGCAAGCAACACCAAAGCCTGCTGCATCATCTTCCGCTACGACTTCCAGTAACAGCGGCGCTTCGTTTGCAGATGCAGTGAAGTTGGGTACTTCTTTTACTTATACGGACCTTGATAACAATTATAGCCCTAAGGGTGATTCAACATCTGCTCAATATACTTTCACTATCAATAAGGTTACGTCGACTACTCTCGGACAATTACATGCTCTTGGGTTTGAGGAACATGTCACTGATCCCGATGTAGCTGTAGATTATGTCCTGCTTGATGTAACGCTTAAGGTGAAAAACGCCACTCTTGTAAAAGGTAGTGAGGACCAAGGGCGGAAGTTCCTTTCAAGTTTTACACCTACCATTTGGGGGGTAGAAACATCCAGTGGACAATACTATATTGGTGGCTCTAGTGATTATTTTGAGGGATCCCTCGGAGAAAATATCGAAAAGCTGTTGGCTGATTTTCCTGAAGTCACCCCAAGTAAACCGGGTTCTTTTGAAGCTTCGGGTAAAGTTGTTCTGCCAATAATCAAAGGCAAGGAGAACACCCTTATTCTTTATAGAAACGATAGTAAGCTTGAGTCCGACAAAAGATCCATATATTTTAAACTGAAATAGTTATGCAAGTTAGCAGAAAAAGAGATCAACGATGTTATTCATCGTTGATCTCTTTTTTTATGAGGCTTACACAGTGCTGATAACTTCTATATATCAAGCTTCTTTGGCAATGATTTTTTTGAGCTTCACCTTGGGTTCTTGCTCAGGGTCAGGCGCTTGCCCAACACGTTTAATAAAGAAAGATAGCAGCAGACCGAGGATACCAATTCCCACAATCACTAGATAGGAATCATTGATCCCTTGAATGGATGCTTCCATAATCATATGTTCCTGTGTTCCGTTCTGTGTACTGCCAGAGGCCAGCATATCCTTCATATGCGTTGTAGTACGGCTTGTCATTACGGTGACGAGCAGGGAAGTCCCAACGGCGCCAGCTACTTGTCGAATGGTATTCGAAATCGCTGTACCATGCGCACTAAGCTTGGCGGGGAGTTGATTTAGACCCAGAGTTTGTATAGGCATGAGGAGCAAAGCCATCCCGATCCGGCGGCCTGTTGACATGTATACCAGATACATGTAACTGGTTGAGTCTGTTAAATTTACAAAGCTTAGAGTCGTTGCAATTGTAATCAGTAGACCGATAATAGCGAGCCATTTTGCCCCGAACCGGTCGAACAGCTTGCCGGTTACCGGCATCAACAATCCCATTACGAGTGCACCAGGAAGTAGCAACAAGCCGGACTCCATCGCTGTAAAACCGCGGGCATTCTGCAGGTACAAAGGTAGCAGCATCATATCCGCATACATCACGATTGTAACTGCGATACTGATGACAGTTGTTAAGGAGAACATATTGTATTTAAAGGCCCGGAGATCAAGTAGTGGATTTTGGGAAGCCAACTGTCTCCAAGTAAACAAGCCAAGGGAAAGCACACCTGCTGCTAAAGACAATAACACTTCTGCGCTCGACCAACCCGCACTGGCAGCGCGGCTGAAGCCATACAGCAAGGTTCCAAAACCGATGGTAGAAAGAGTAACGCTAACAATGTCCAACTTGGGAAAGATGCGTTCCGATACATTTTTTAAATAAATAAATCCGCATATGATTACAATGACGGTCAAAGGAATCATGCCATAAAACATAATCTCCCAAGAATAATGTTCCAAAATATATCCAGCCAGAGTAGGTCCAATCGCAGGTGCGAAAATAATGGCCAACCCTACCATCCCCATAGCAGCCCCTCTCTTTTCAGGAGGGAACAGGGTCAAGATGACATTCGTGAGCAGTGGCATGATAATCCCGGCACCAGCTGCCTGAATCATACGCCCGGTCAACAGAACAGGGAAGTTTGTCGCGACGGCCGATACGATCGTTCCAGCCAAAAATATAAACATAGAAGCTTGAAAAAGCTCCCGCGTCGTAAATCGTTGCATTAGATAAGCTGTAATCGGAATTAGAACACCATTAACCAGCATATACCCCGTTGTCAGCCACTGAGCTGTAGCCGCTGAGATATTAAAATCATGCATTAACTCCGGAACGGCAACGCTCATTACCGTTTGATTCAGTGTCGCAAGAAAGGCGCCCAAAATCATAATGAATAAGATGGGGCCCTTTTTCACGGAACTGCTTGCTACTTCTCTCTTTGTACTCACTCCACTCCATCCTTTCAACTCGTCGATCATGGACTAAATTTACAGTGTGTTGTATAGTTTACAATGCATGAATTAGATTATAAATGAAATTTTCATGTAATCAAGCAACAATTTGCGAAAAAATGTAAAGTAGTTTACATTCTTTGTGAAAATGTAGTTTTTTCTTTTTAAAAAACAACAATTATTTAAAATATGTAGCTTACAATATGAAAGTAAAAGATTGGAGAGTAGAAGATGAATAACACAACGCAACGTACAGATCCCCGGGTACTTCGGACACGTCAATTGCTTAGAGATGCTGTAATTGAATTGCTTGAGGAAATGGATATTGAGAAAATATCAGTAAACCGTATTGCAGAGCGGGCAAAAATCAATCGTGTTACTTTTTATCTACACTATCGGGATCTCCCGGATATGTTAGAAAAGATGGCGGATGAGATGGTGGAGGACATTCTACAAGTGGTGAACAACGATGGCAACCATGATGAATCGGTTGATGAAGAGAATCTGAGGATATTAGAGAGTCTGCTTAAGCATATTGCGGAAAATGCAAAATTCTACAAAGTCATACTCACATCGAAACGAAGCCCGATTTTTACAGATCGCCTGTTTAATCTGATGGCGGAAATCATTTCTGCACACCAGAAGAAAAAGGAGGGGGCCGTTGATCATTCAAAGGTACCGATACAAAAGGACATTGCCGTTTGGTACGGTTCAGCAGCTCTAATTGGCACGGTTATTTCTTGGCTCCGAGATGACATGCCCTATACGCCTGTGTATCTTGCCAGACAAATTAGCATGCTGCGTGCGAACTAACAACGGGTTCCGACTAATGAACGGAGAGGAATTAAATGAACACGCAAACAGCCACGCATCGTTGCGCGGCTGTTTGCCCGTGTTTAGAGCAGGTAAATCACTGCACACTGAGATTATCCCAGTTGATTTGGAATTCCTTCAACATCCCTTCTTTGGTCAGCTTGCCGCCGAGACACCCTTGAATGCTGCTGGATAATTCCTGTGGCATCCCGTTCGGCAGGCGGGTCCAGTTCCAAGTCAGCGCTTGATCTTTATCGGTATAAGCCAGCACCTCAGCACCTAGTGCTCCAAGATCTTCTTCGGTTCCCTTAATGTTGTCGAGTGCAGGGATGAATTGGAATTCTTTAGTGATATATTTTTTTCCGGTCTCGGAGGTGACGAGCCAATTCAGGAAGACCTTGGCCTCCTCCTTAACGGGAGAGTTTTTATTGATAACCCAATTGCTGGGTACGCCTACATAAAGCTTGTCGTTGTCTTCGGGAGTGTCGTCAATGGGCATGGGCAGGATGCCAAGGTTTAGATTGGGATCGATGCCGTCGATCTGCCCTTGTGTCCAGTTACCCTGCTGCATCATCGCAGCTTCGCCGCTCGCTAGCATAGTGACTTGTGTATTATAGTCGGTTGAGAGCGGGTTCTTATTGCCGTACTCAACAGTAAGGTCAAGTAGATCGATCCACTTGGAGAAAATAGGGTCTCCGGCGAAGGTTTTGGAACCGTCTGTAAGTCCGGCGATGAATGCCTCTGGATCAGGCTGCTGGGCGAAAGGCACGTTTACATTATGATTGCCAAGCACGAACCATTCTTGGTAACCATTCGCAAAAGGTGTGATGCCTGCCGCTTTTAACTTCTCGGAGGCTTCGCGTAGAGCGGTTAGCGTCAATGGCTTCTCAGTGATTCCGGCTTTTTTAAATAGATCCTTATTATAGATAAAGCCGTATCCTTCCAGATTCATCGGCATCCCATACAGCTTGCCATCTATAGTCATTTGTTCTGCTGCGAGTGGCTTTACATCCTTGGCCCAAGCTTCGCCGCTCAGATCCTCCAGATATTCCAGCCACATATCACGTTCATTGTTGCCGCCGATGGTAAAGATATCCGGTTCATCTCCGGAAGAGAATTTGGCACGCAGCGAGGCGCCATAATCGGTCCCGCCACCCACGCTTTGCACCTCAAGCTTAATATCGGGATGTTCTTTCTCGAATTCGGTCTTGAGCGAAGCCAGCGCTTCAGATATTTCAACCTTGAACTGGTAGATGTGTACGGTTTTGACTCCATCTGCATTGTCGCTGCTGCGTCCGCAACCGGCTGTCAGGGCAGCCAGCAGCAGGGAGCATGCGAGGAGAATTCCACGTTTTGTTCTCATATTCATTCATCCTCTCTGGCTGAAAGTCACGTGTATCATTAGCCCTTCACGGAGCCTTGGGCAATACCTTCGATAATATATTTTTGCATCACTAGGAAAAAGATGACCACCGGCGTAATCCCGAGCACAAGTCCTGGAAGCGCCAAATCCCACTGCTTCGTATATTGTCCGAAAAAGCTATAAGTGGCGATGGGAATGGTGCGAAGCACCGGATCCTGCAGAATAAGCGATGGCATCAAGTAATCATTCCAGATCCACAGGGTATTCAGTATGATGACGGTGACGATAATCGGCTGCATAAGCGGAAGTACAATCCGGAAAAAGGTACCATAAGGACTGCTTCCATCTACTCTTGAGGCCTCCTCGATATCGAGAGGTACCGATTTAACGAAGCCGTGGAATAGAAAAACAGTCATCGGGGCGCCAAACCCAAGATATGCTAAAATCAAACCGGCGGTTGAATCCATGACGCCCAAACCGCTGACGACCTGCACCAGCGGAATCATAATAGATTGAAATGGAATAACCATGGCGGCTACTAATGCAATATAGAGCACACGGTTATACAAGCTGTTGTTGCGGACCATTTTGTAAGCACACATAGAGCAGAGGAACGCTAGCAGAACATTACTAATCACCGTGATGATAAAAGAGTTCAGGAAGGCGCGAGGGAAATTGGTAGCTTTCCAAGCTTCCGCGTAGTTGCTCCACTGGAGTGCTGAAGGCAGCGCAGCAGAGTCAGAAAGTATTTCACTATAGCTTTTCACTGAATTAGCCAGCAAAAAGTAAAAGGGCACTAAAAATAGAAGTCCCAGCAGGATTACAATCACTTCGATGAGAAGCAGGGGGACATTAAATTTCTTGGCGGTAGTCTCCATTACAGCTCCACCTCTCTTTTCTTGGTTGCTCTAACCTGTAGTAGGGAGATCACGGCCACGATGACGAAGAAAACCATCGCTTTAGCCGAGCCCATTCCGAACCGGCTGATGGTATAGGCTTCATTGTAAATATTCAAGGCTACAGATTCGGTAGCTTTAAAGGGTCCACCCTTGGTCAGCGACAGGTTGAGGTCAAACAGCTTAAAGGACCAGGAGATAGATAGAAATAGACAAACAGTTACAGCAGGCATGACCAGTGGAAGAGTGACATGGCGCAAGGCCTGAAAACGTCCGGCTCCATCCACTTTGGACGCTTCAATTAGGCTTTGGGGAACATTGTTGATAGCAGAGATGTAAATCACCATCAGATATCCCGCATTTTGCCAGACAAATACGATAACAATCGCCCAGAATGCTGTCCCTCCGGTGCCTAGCCAGGCAAGATTAAAGAAGGACCAGCCCGTGGCCTGCCCGATAGAGGAGAATCCTCTGACAAAAATAAACTGCCAAATAAACCCGAGCAATAGTCCGCCAATGACATGCGGTACAAAAAATACAGTTCTCAGGACATTACGTGTGAACAGTTTGCGCGTCAGCACATAAGCGAGTGCGAAGCCAAGCAGATTGGTCAGCACTAGACCGAAGAAAGTGAACTTCGCCGTGAACCAGAATGAATTAAGAAAGGAAGGATCCTTGGTGAAAATATGTAGATAGTTCCGTAGTCCGGTCCACTCGACATGCCGCGAGATTCCGTTCCAGCTGGTAAATGAATAATAGAGTCCCAAAAAGAAAGGAATCAGCACAATAATAAAGAAAAACAAGGAAGTTGGCCCGACAAAAATAAACTGCTGCATCAGGCGTGATCTTTTTCTATGGTCCATCGTTCCTCACCCCTTTTGTTAATTTAAACTTTTCATTCTATAACCGAATTGGTGATTAACCGAAACAAAAAGTAATATTACTAACCGAGTATTCTTAACCAGTTGCGGCATCGGGAGAGGCAAAAATGCCTTTGATAGCGCCGAAAGTGTGCGATTTGGAGAAAAGAGAGGTAAAAATGCCTTTGATAGCGCCGAAAGTGTGCGATTTGGAGAAAAGAGAGGTAAAAATGCCTTTGATAGCGCCGAAAGTGTGCGGTTTGGAGAAAAGAGAGGTAAAAATGCCTTTGATAGCGCCGAAAGTGTGTGAGTTGGAGAAAAGAGAGGCAAAAATGCCTTTGATAGCGCCGAAAGTGTGCGATTTGGAGGAAAGAGAGGCAAAAATGCCTTTGATAGCGCCGAAGTCGGCTGGACTTTCTCTGGATAATTTTCACTGGCTCGGAACGATTTCTTTTCAGGCTTGACAGCCTTTTCAAAGAATCGGTATGGTGGACTTGTCAGACAAATGGGAGGTAGGGTACATGTCAGGATGGCTGGGGAATCATTTTGTTACGCAGATTGGAATTTTGGTGAATGATGTTGAAAAGGTAAGCACGGCTTATGCGGAGTTTTTTGGACTGGAAAAGCCGGAAATTATCGTTACAGATACAGAAGATCAGGCGCAGACTCGGTATAATGGCGAGGCGACGGTGGCGCGGGGGAAGTTGGCTTTTTTTGATATGGGCTCCCTGCAGCTTGAACTGATTGAGCCAGACCAGCAGCCCAGTACATGGCGTGATTATTTGAATGAACATGGTGAGGGACCTCATCATATTGCTTTTGTGGTTGAAGGAATGAAGGAGAAGATTATGCTGCTCGAAGGCAAAGGGTTCCCACTCCAGCAAAAGGGCGAGTATACCGGGGGGCGTTATGCTTATATGGACACGTTCAAGGAGTTAAAGGTGATTGTGGAGCTGCTGGAGAACGATAAAGATAAAGATAAAGGAGAGGATGTATAGTGAATATTCTAATTACTGGTGCCGGACGTGGACTAGGTTATGAGCTGGCGGCTGAGGCATTGAAGCGGGGGCATGGAGTCATTGCCGGGGTTCGCCGTCCCGATCAGGAACAAACAGCACTATCTCAGCTCGCTGCGACCTACGGGGAGAAGCTGACTGTGGCCCAGCTGGACGTGACGGATGAAGAAGGAATCGCGGCACTTGCTGCAAATCTGCAAGGACAAGGCCGGACGCTTGGTGCTATTATCAATAATGCGGCCGTACTGACTGCAAGGGACACACAGATTGAAGAGCTGGATTTCCAAGATATGCTTACCACGATGGATATTAATCTTTATGGACCGATGCGAGTGGTTAAGCATTTCTTGCCGCTACTCACTGAACCCGAGCTTTCGATCATCAACATATCGTCGGAAGCAGGCAGCATTTCTAATGCTTATTCCGGAGACTATCCTTATTCCATCTCCAAAACGGCACTTAATATGTTCTCACAGCAGCTGCATGTATATTTAAAAGAACGCGGGGTACAAGTACTCGGCGTACATCCCGGCTGGATGCATACGGATATGGGCGGGGCAGAGGCGCCAACGAATCCAACCCAAAGTGCTGAGGGCATCATGGACTTGATCGAGAAGCGGACTATACCGGAAGGTCAATTCATGTTTGTAGACTATACGGGTAAGGATATGAAGATTTAATAATGAGTGTTCTAACTAAAAGAGGTAACTCAATAGCCATTCATGGCTTCTGAGTTACCTCTTTTGATTTTTCTATATGCTTATTTATTTCTTAATCAATAAATAAGCGAAATAAGGTACGCCGATCAACGCTACCATGATCCCAGCCGGGATGCCATCAGGGGAGACGAGATTGCGGCCAACGGTGTCCGCGATCAGAAGCAACCAGCCACCCAGCAATACTGCGACGGGAATAAACATCTGATTGCGCGGACCGACCAACGATTTCGCAATATGTGGTGCCATCAATCCGATAAAAGCGATTCCACCTGTTACGGATACCGCGGAGGCGGCAGCTGCGACGGCGACAAGAATCAGGACGATACGTTCGCGCTCCAGATTCAGACCGACACCAATGGCTGATACCTCACTTAGACTGAGCAGATTGAGTCGCAGCGATTTGTACAGGGTAAAGGGAACTAGCAGCAATAACCAAGGCAGTAAAGCCCAGATGAAGGGCCAATCTGTACCCCAAATATTCCCGGCAATCCATTTTGCGATAAAATCAACTTTGGCACGATCTGCGGATGAAATGATTACGATCATAACTCCCGACAGCGCTAGGGAAAATCCGACCCCGACCAAAACTAGCCGAATAGGATCAAGCCCTCTAGTCCGACTATATGAAAAAAGATAAATTAATGCTGCCGTAATTATAGCCCCTATAAAAGCAACCAGCGGCAACGCATAAATGAAGGTTCCAACGCTAACCGGGAAGTAGAGAAAAAATACAGCGACAGCCACACCTGCCCCGGAGTTAATCCCAATAATACCGGGGTCTGCTAGATCGTTTCGGGTAACACTTTGCAGAATCGACCCAGATAAGGCCAAGGCCATTCCTGCCAGTAGCGTAATTAGAATACGTGGCAGTCTCACAGAAAATAATACAAAGTCCTCTTTAAAGGTTCCATGACCGAAGAGAACGGGAAGCAGCCTGTCAAAAGACAGGGAAGAGTAGCCGATTCCCATACTGGCAATAGCCGTAAGCAGGATCAGTCCGGTGCATACCCACAGGATAAGACGTTGTTTTCGTACTGGAGCAGAGGAAATCATGAGAGTGTTTGACCTCCTTTACGAACAACGAACAAAAAGAAAGGCAGTCCTAGCATAGCCACGACAGCAACTATCGGCGTTTCATAAGGGGCATGGATTGTACGTCCAATGGTATCTGCAAGTAGCATGAAGGATGCCCCAGTGAATACTGAAATCGGCAGAATATAGCGGTAGTCGGTGCCGACTATTTTGCGGACAATATGCGGAATCATTAGCCCTACAAAAGCCATGTCCCCAATTAGAGCGACCGATGCGCCAGTCAGCAGAATAATGAGCGTGAACAGAATCCCTTTAACCAAAACAAGGTTTTGTCCTAATCCGATCGCTACCTCGTCACTCAAGCTAAGAATAGTCAGCTGGTTAGAAAATATTAATGCCACCACGATCCCGATGAGGATCACAGGTGCAATGGCCTGAAGCTGGCCCCAAGTTGTGCCGATAAGCCCACCGGCAGTCCACATGGATACATCTTTGGATATCTTGAAGGCAATGCTGACACCACTTGCGATAGCATATAGGAATGCAGATACCGCAGCACCAGCGAGTACGATACGGATCGGAGACAAGCCACCTTGGCGCACGGAGCCGAGAATAAGAACCAGAACGGCTCCCAGAGCAGCGCCGAAGAAGCAAGCAATCGTGGTGCCAAAATAGTTCAGCCCCGGCATAAATACGAAGGTAAGCGCCAGTGCCATATTAGCTCCTGAAGTTAACCCCAGCAGGCCGGGATCGGCTAACGGATTGCGCGTAACTCCTTGCATAATAGCACCGGATACGGCAAAGGCGGCGCCGATCAGCATGGCGGCCAGTTCACGCGGCAGCCTGATCTCACGGAGAATGAGGACATTGTCTGCCGTTGAACTTGAAGTGATGGCAAGCCACAGATCATGGAGGGTGGTTTCTTTAGCCCCGAATAACATCGCGATCACGAGGCAAATAACCATTACCAGCACGCTACCAAGCAGCTTATAAAAGAATGGAATGGAAGTTTGCTTCGTAGTCATCTTTATTATTTTCCTAGAAAGCTTTTTTCAAAGAATTCCAGTTGATATTCTAAGCTAAGCGGATCGTTAAAATAGAATGCTTTGGCATCAGCTTCGTAAACATGATTATTTTTGACAGCAGGGATGCTTTTGTAGATTTCTGTATCCTGGAAGGAATTATCTTCATCCGCATTTTTACTAAAAATAACGTAATCGCCTAGATAATCCTTCAGCACTTCTGTTGAGAGGGCCACGTAACCATCTGTTTTGGTGCCTTCCTTTACTGTCTCCGGCATACCGAGCTTGAAGTCCCCATAGAGGAGTTCAGTTCCGCGGCCAAAGTTATACCCGTATACATACAATTGCTTATTGAAGGTTTCAATGACAGAGACAGTTGCATCCTCGCCGATCTTCGCTCTGATTTCCTCACCCGCTTTTTTGGTGCGGGCACTAAAGTCATCTACCCAAGCTTGGGCTTCTTTTTCTTTGTTCACCAATTTGCCGACTTCCAGCTGTTGGGTTAAGTAATCAACTTTATTATAAGTATAAGTAACCGTTGGTGCGATTTGCTTGAATTTATCGATGTTCTTAATATCGGAGAGACCGATAATCAGATCAGGCTGCAGCTCAATAATCTTCTCCAGACTTTCATCACTTACAGCTTCTACATCTTTCAATTGCTCTTCAAAGCGCGGATTGGTTTTGGACATTTCATCTACGCCTACAACAGGTACACCTAGTGCCATAACATTACCTGTTAAAAATCGAGTGAGGACAACGACACGCTGAGGATGTGTCGGAACTTCAACAGTTCCATTTTCCGATTCATAAGTAAAAGTCGCACTTTCTGACTCCGCAGCAGGAGCCGAGGATGGGCTGTTTGTAGGACTAACCTCATTCTTCGCCTGATTTCCCCCACAAGCACTAAGGGCAAGCCCTAAAATAAGTACAAACGGAATAAATATCTTTCTCATTTAAATAATTCTCCCCTTTTAATGACTATGTTTCCGTGAATAATTCCATTATTTAATGAATCCCAGGCTGCGCCATAGATTGATTATGAGAATCATTCGCATTTGTAATCATTATAGGGATCACTTATGTGCCTAACCATGCCTTTTTGTTGGAAAAAAGACTTGGACTATTATTGGCCTTCGAATAATGCAACCGCACGTCCAAGCTGCAAACGAATGGAAACTGGATTATAAGGCACCCATTCATCCAGATTGAGCAGATGGATCTTCTTGTTCTGTACAGCAGAAAGCTGGTTCCAATAAGAGGAGTGGAAGATTTCTTCACTGTGTGCAGTGGAGCCTTTTGCGTCTGGAAATACAGTGACTAACAATCGGTCACCGGCATAAGCCTCCAGCTCAGAGACGTCAATCACAAGGGAATGAAACTGGTCGCCGAGTTTATTTATTTGATCCTCAATCAAGGCAGGAGCCTTGAGACCTAGCGATTGATAGATCACATACCCAACATTTCTTGCCCCGTATACGAGTAGTCCATCTGGTTTAATGACCAGAAGGGTTACAATCTCGTTAGCCACCGCGCTTTGCTGCACCACGGCTCGAGCTTCCAGCTCCTCTTGTTCAAAATCGTCCAGCCACTGCTCAGCACGTTCGCTACGGTGAATGGCACGGCCGATCAAGCGCAAGTGGTCTTTCCATCCTAGTTCCTGCCAAGAGATTTCAACAATAGGAGCGACCGCCCGCAGCTGCTCAGCGTTCAAGCCGAATTCTTCCAGATGTTGTGTGGCTGCAATAAGCAATTCAATGTTTGCTTCCAGTAATAACGCTTTTATCTGCTCAGCCGAGCTGTTCGTATGGATGAATTTCATAGACTGTGGTGGTTCCTGGTCAGAAAGATTTAAATACTCGCTGCCCTCTGAAATGGTAACTGCAGGTTCCAGGCCAAGCAGCAGCAAATGACTGGCATAGGGAGTGAGCATCACCGCTACACGTTGGAAAGGGATAAGATTATAGCCTGAAGGAGATGCGCCGGTCTGCTGCTTAAAGCGTCGACTAAGATAGAACTCATCCTTGTAGCCCACCTTTAAAGCAATTTCTCTTAGTGTGCTTGAACTATTAAGCAGTAGTTCCTTCGCTCTGTGAACTCTCAACCTGGACAGATATTCATTAGGGGTAAAGCCCGTAAATTGTTTAAATAGCGTTGAATAATGTGAACCGCTCACACCCGCAATTGCAGCTAATTGCTCACGTGATATTTTTTCACTGAAGTGATTCTCTAAGTATGTGATACTGCGTTCCATTGAGGGCTGCTCACTCACTTCAAATCTTGTTTCCTGCTGCTCCAGCAATTGAAGAAGGATCTGATGGAACAGGATCTGGTTCTGCACATGACGTATTTCACGATCTGGCAACCGGTGAAGATACAATTCCTTCATATTAGATACAATGGCTGGTTCATGAGGAAACAACAGCATATTTGAATTGGATGTCAGTTGGCTTGTCCGCGTCATAGCACTGGAGGGCAGTGCTCGTGTCTGTTCTTGAATCCGGATTGAAAGCTTATAAGCATGAAGCGGCTGCTGGCGATTTGTAATTAGAGAGGCGTAAGTATTCTCGGGGAGAAGGACGACAATGCCTTCCATTAGCTCATAAGTCTGATGATTGACCTCAAGCATACCCTTGCCAGCAGCAATAGCTAGTAGGACGGTTGAATGCTCATGAATCTGAAGTCTTGGCAGATTTGAGGTTCCATACATCGACTGAATACTATCAGCGGTATATAAAGGGAAATGGGACTCCGCCCATTCTGGGACTACGTTATTCAAATCTTAAGCCTCCGTTACCTATAATTCTATGAATGGTATTATATTCTTCACTTCTATGGGACTAATTATAACATCTCTCGTTTGGGACAAGCCGCATAAATGACCACAAAGTATAAGAGAAACTAATCTCCTAGATGAATCCATTGGTCCAAGAGTCCCTAAGGTCAAGCGAATATAAATACTACTATGATCCTTCATCCATTTTAAAAG
The DNA here is from genome assembly GCF_038007025.1 of Paenibacillus sp. FSL H7-0918. Classification (NCBI taxonomy): domain Bacteria; kingdom Bacillati; phylum Bacillota; class Bacilli; order Caryophanales; family Paenibacillaceae; genus Paenibacillus; species Paenibacillus sp. FSL H7-0918. Next base: position 363,990 of record NZ_JBBOWJ010000002.1, on the reverse strand, counting down.
AGGTGAATCTAAGATGAAAAGACAGGTGAAACCTAGTAGGAAAAGAAGACCTGCCTCCAGACTGCAGCCTAAACGTAGTTTAATTCTTAAAGCAAAAGCGCAAATCATTAACTTTGCGGTTATTGGTGATAGTCATGTGGGGTATGGAAACAGCTCAAGCATTTTTAGTAATCTTTTGCCTAAAGCTGTGAATAACGGGAATAAGAGATTTGTTATTTTTGGAGGAGATAATACGCAAGCGGGAGCTAATCATGGAAATAATGCGAATGCTTACTACAAGGATTTCAAGGATACGGTAACAAGCACGCTTGGGAGTATTCCTTATAAAGCATCTATAGGAAATTGGGAGGCAAGCACACAGTCCTTATTCACACAATATTTAGGTGCTGTTGAAGGTCAAATGAATTTTCCGGGTACGCAGGGGAAGGTCAAGTATGTATGGCTTAATTGTGCGCTTGGACGGTTTACTCCGGGTAGTATAAATTTGTTGAGAAATTTAGATGATAGTTTTTATTATATTATTGATTTTCATTGGCCTCTCAAAGTAAGTGGGATTACGGTGGACCCAACCCATGTATTAAGCGCATCGGAGACGAATAAGTTTTTTTCATCCATTCCTACAAAAGTGAGAGATAAGGTGTTAGCTATTTTTACGCATCATGGACATCTGTTTTACCGAAAGCTTAGTAATATATATCCCGGTTACAACAAAACTAAATTTTTCGTATGCGGATGTTCGGGGGAATATAAATGCAAAACAAATGGTGATCGGGGTTATTACAATGCCACATTATCCATCAACGGGACAACATTTAATGTGGATGCTTTTAAGGTAGCGGTAACTTAGCAAAAACTAAGCTGAAGCTGATTTTCGGGAGAAACCGGGGTCAGCTTTAGTTTTTTTAGCAAATAGCTAATAGAAACTCAACAATTCAGTCACAGGATAATAGTAAACTAGCAGGATTATTTAATATATTTGTATAATAGTTTATATATGTATTAAATGAATCATATTGGAGGGCTACCGATGAGAGGGTTAGTATTTAATTCTTTAGAACAGGCGGGTGTCTCGGCTTTTGGTGTGGAGCGCATTCGTACAGCCGCCGCACAAATGGTTGAAGACAATATCACACCTGCGCAAGTTATTGTTGCTGCGAGAAAGGGGACGCTGCTGGTCCATCAAGCGAATGGGAAATTCGGACCTGAAGCAGACGCAGCAGATTTAACAGCGGATGCTATATTTCCACTCTGTTCCATCACAAAACTATTTACTGCAACCGCTATTATGATGTTAGTGGAACAAGGGAAAGTGGGCCTAAACAGGCCGGTTTCTGATTACATCCCCGAATTTACAGGGGAGAACAAAACAAAGGTATGCGTACATCATTTGTTGACACATACCTCTGGAATTGAGGTTAATGGCGGTTATGATGCACCACTTAGCCATGAGCCAGGTACTGTGATGTCTTACTGTGGATATGGTTATGAGCTATTGGGTGAAATTATACGGCGTGTTAGTGGACAAGCTTATGATGTATTCGTAAAGGAAACTATTTTTAAACCGCTTGGAATGGAAAATACATATTATCGTGTGCCAATGGAAGTGCGGAACAGAGTAGTTAGACGTGCCCCTGAGGCAGCATGCGCGGAATGGGTAGACAGTGAATACAATTTGAATTCTGTATCTGCGGGGGGTGGCGCTTACTCAACGGCTATGGATTTGGCTGTTTTTGGCCAGATGTTCCTTAACGGCGGAATTTATAACGGAGTACGATTGCTTAGTCCGGTAACAGTAAAAGAAATGACCCGCAATCAAATTCCGGGCGTATCCTCACAATATAGAGACGAAGTTTTCCCTGAAGCGTACTGGGGGTACGGATGGGCGATTAATGGCACGAAGCGTGACGGCGGAGATCTGCTCTCTGCAGATGCCTATTCACACTGGGGGGCGGCAGGTCCTTTCCTCTGCGTGGATCCGATTTATCAGACAGTGACGGTTCATTTATCCGTAGAGCTGGATCACCAGAAGCCATTTAAAAATATGTATGTTGATTACTTCAACAATACTGTTCTTGCAGCAATCACAGAGCTGTGATGTCAGCTGCTATTTTCATATCCATTTTGAATTTTTGTTGTGTCTACTTTTCTTAAAGTGTGTTTTCCCTATTTGTTCTAAATTGTTTAGGGGTGATTCCGGTATATTTCTTAAACACTTTGGTAAAGTAGCTCTGATCATTAAAATGTAGGCGTGAGGCGATGTCCGATAAGCTTATCTCTGGTACTTCTATTAATCGTTTTGCCTCTTCAATCCGCTCCAATTGAATAAAATCGCTGATGGTGATGCCGGTCTCCTTCTTAAATAATAGGGAGAGATAACTTCTATTTAATCCTGCAACCTCAGCCAGTCTATCTAAGGAAAGTTCCTCATATAGGTGATTGAAAATATAGTTCTGACAGAGAGCCACGGTGCGCGACAGTTTCGCCATCCGGCTCTCTTTGACATGGTCTGCGAAATCGCAAAGGGCATAAAGAACGGCATGATCTACAGCGGGAATATCTTTTAGTTCTTCGATATGCTGGATATGAAAGTCGCTTAGGGTATAAGAAATTTCCCAGTACAGCCCTCCATCTATAGCTGCACGTGTAGCGAGTGTAATACAAGAGATTGCCAGATTCTTTTTGTTACGTAATTGGCTCCTTTTAGAGAGAAGCCCGTAACTCTCTTCGGAGAACGAAGCTTGAACGCGTAGCAGCTCAGTTTTATTGCCTTTTTTGACATAGTGAAAGAGATTTTTTTCTAGCATGGGCTCGTGGTGCAGCCACGTATTCTCACGGCGATAAGAAATATCCAAATCCAAACTGCCTGAGGGCAGTTGTTTATAGGCAAGAATGCGGGAGTCCAGCAGCAGTTCGCTAAGGGTCAAGGTTTTTCCAGTAACGAGCGAGTATAGCAGCATAGCGGTATGGTATAGTCTCATTTTATTTAACACGGTCAGGCTGCGGTAATAGTTAAGCCATTGCTCCTGAAACTTAAGCGGAACTTCATGATCACGCATCAGACTTACCACACTATCCTCCGTAGGTTGAGCATACAATGAAGGGCCAATCACAATGCTTCCCTCGTTACTGTTGTCTGAGGGTAAATGGAGAATGATGTAATTCTCTAGAAAATTTGTGGTACGAACGATGGGTATGGTAGAAGTCCGTCCATTGCCATTAGAGTTGTTTTCACGGTTAAAAGATTTAGTAATTTCAGAAAGTGGCTCATTAAGGTTATGAACCCAAGGGGCGCACTCGAAGGAGGAAGGCATAGCAAATTCAATTTCCCGATTGGCGTCGAGCAGGAACACGGGAATTTGCTGTGACTCATACATCACTTTACAGATATATTGGACTCTTTCCTTATCCTCCAAATGATCTAACATGTTATGACCTCCTCGCCTAACAAGAATACCAAAAACACAATAATAATGCCATAAATCAAGCATGAAGTATATTAAAATGGGGATAGTATACATTCAGAGGAGGCATTTTTATGAAAACCAAAATTCATGAACTCATATCACAATTGACCCTTGAGGAGAAAGCGGGACTCTGTTCAGGGCTTGATTTCTGGCATACCAAGGGGATTGAACGACTCGGAATCCCTTCTTTGATGGTAACGGACGGACCCCATGGTTTACGCAAGCAAAAAGAGAGTGCCGATCACCTCGGGCTTCATAACAGTGTTCCCGCAACTTGTTTTCCTTCAGCAGCAGGGTTGGCTTCTTCGTGGGATCGGGCACTAATTGAGCGAGTGGGGAAGGCGCTTGGTAAGGAGTGCCAGGCAGAAAACGTTGCTGTTCTGTTGGGACCGGGGACGAATATTAAACGCTCTCCACTGAACGGTCGTAACTTTGAATATTTCTCGGAAGACCCGTATCTTTCTGCCGAGATGGGGGGGAACCATATCAAAGGTGTGCAAAGCGAAGGAGTAGGAACCTCGCTTAAGCATTTTGCCGCCAATAATCAGGAACACCGGAGAATGTCGGTAGATGCGGTTATTGATGAACGGACGCTGCGGGAGATTTATTTGGCTAGCTTTGAAGGTGCAGTTAAGAACAGTCAACCTTGGAGCGTAATGTGTTCTTACAACCGGGTTAACGGTGAATACGCTTCTGAGAGTGAAACGCTTCTAACGCGGATTCTTAGAGATGAATGGGGTTTCGAAGGATTTGTAGTCTCGGATTGGGGTGCGGTCAATGAGCGAGTGAAGGCGCTGCAAGCAGGGCTGGAGCTGGAAATGCCGTCAACGGGAGGACTTGGCGATGCCAAGATTGTCGCAGCGGTGCAAAGTGGGGAACTAGCTGAAGAAACGTTAGACCTTGCGGTGGAGCGGCTGCTCACTTTTATTTTTAAGGCGGTAGACAATCGTAAAGATAATACTTCATTTAATGCTGAAGAGCATCACCAACTGGCACGGAAAGTGGCGAGGGAAAGCATGGTGCTTCTTAGAAATGAGGAGGAAGTTCTACCCTTATCTAAACAAGGTACTATTGCGATCATTGGGGAATTTGCTAAAAATCCGCGTTATCAAGGTGGGGGAAGCTCGCATGTGAATCCAACTCAATTGGATGATGCTTTTGAAGAGATGAGAGGTCTTGCGGGGTCTGCTGAGCTGCTATATGCCCAAGGATATGAACTGGAGCATGATGAGATTAATGAGGTTTTGCTGCAAGAGGCAAGAGAAACAGCGGCAAAAGGTGATGTAGCGGTGTTGTTCCTTGGACTGCCGGATAATTATGAGTCAGAGGGTTATGATCGCAGCCACTTGTCTCTTCCAGAGAGCCATAAAGCGCTGATCGATGTGGTAGCTGAGGTGCAGAGTAATATCGTTGTTGTACTCAGTAATGGCTCACCTGTAGAGATGCCTTGGATTGATAAAACAAAAGGAGTCCTTGAGGGTTATCTAGGTGGGCAGGCGTTTGGGGGTGCCGTAGCAGATTTATTGTTTGGAGAGGTCAGCCCAAGCGGTAAACTGGCAGAGACATTCCCCATGAAGCTGAGCGACAATCCATCCTTTCTTAATTTCCCGGGGGAAGGGGACAAGGTAGAGTATAAGGAAGGTTTGTTCGTAGGTTATCGTTATTATGATAAAAAAGAGATAAAACCGCTGTTTCCTTTCGGCTTTGGTCTCAGCTACACAGAGTTTCAATACAGTCATTTAACAATTTCCAAGAGTAGCATAAAGGACACCGAGACTATTCAGGTTAAGGCTACTGTTAAAAATACGGGCACTCGCGCAGGAAAAGAAATCGTTCAGCTCTATGTTAGTGATGTGGAGAGCAGCGTGATCCGTCCACTGAAGGAACTAAAAGGCTTCCAGAAGCTAGAGCTTCAGCCTGAAGAAGAGCAGGAGGTAACCTTTGAGTTAGATAAACGCTCCTTTGCTTATTACAACGTTAACATTGGTGATTGGCATGTGGAAAGTGGAGATTTTGAAATTGCTATTGGCTCATCATCGCGGGATATTCGTCTGACAACTTGTATCGGAGTAGAATCGACCAATCCGCTTACGATGCGTTATCATCGGAATAGTACTATTGGTGATTTGCTGGATAATCCACGGACAGCGGAAAAAGTGAAGAAATTCAGCAGTGTTTTTGGCTTAGAAGGTGCGATGGATGATAACCCGGAAATGTACATGGCGATGATGAAATATATGCCGCTGCGGGCAATGATCGGTTTCGGCCAAGGGAAATACACGGAAGAAGATTTAGCCAAGGATCTGCAAGAATTTAATACATTGGCTACTAAGTAGAAGTAAGCCAGTGGCACATATTAGTCCTATCTAATATGCACCACTGGCCTTATTTGTGTAAATTTCTTGTCTGGATACCGTTACCCATTAACTCGATAGGTGTGCCTCAACGTTTCCTTGAAGGAAATCCGTAATCTTTAGCGCGCCACGCTACTAGCAGCGCAAGAATCAATAGTATAAACATTACCCACGGGAAGGAGCGGACACCAAGTGTTTCAATAAGAATTCCGCCTATCACTCCGCCACCGCCAATAGCTAGGTTCCATGCCGTCACCAGCATCGATTGGGCCACATCTGCACTTTCGCCAGCGGTTTCGGCAACGGCTGTCTGTAGCAAAGTAGCTGCTCCTCCGAACGTCAACCCCCATACACCAACCACTAAATAGATCACTATGGGCTGGCTGCTACTAATGCCTAGTACAATGGATGACAAGGCAAAAGCAGCTAGGCTGATCAGAACCAATGGACGTAGTTTGCGGTCGATCAAAATACCGATGACCCAGATGCCAACAAGCGCTGTAATGCCGAAAACAAGCAACACCAAGTCAATCCGCTGGGTTAGCCCGGCCTGAGTAAGATAGGGGGCAATATAGGTATACAAGATGTTGTGTGCTAGTACCCATACCAGAACGACAAACAATACCGGCCGTACCCCCGGAATAACAAAAACCTTGTAGAGAGGGAGCCGTTTATGAGGGGCTTCTCCTGGATAGTCCGGTAGCTTCCAAAATACCCAAGCGATCAGCATGAGAGCTAATAGCGACATGAACCCGAAGATAGAGCGCCAGCCTACAAGGGTGCCAAGAAGGGTTCCAGCAGGGACACCGAGTGCCAGAGCGAGAGGTGTGCCAACCATCGCTACCGCCATTGCTCGTCCCTTGAGTGACTCCGGCACCATGCGCCGGGCGTAACCTGCTATCATCCCCCATAAGACTCCAGCGGATACGCCGGCGAAGAACCGAGCTGTTAGCGTAAGTATATAATTGGAAGAAAAAGTGGTGACGGTGTTGAATATGAGAAAACCAAGGATGCACATTAGTAGCAGTGGTCGCCGCCGCCATCCACGCGTCACGGTAGTTAAGGGAATCGCGGCCAACAGGGAACCAAGAGCATACAAAGTGACAAGTTGACCGGCAAGGGCCTCGGAGACACCAAGCCCCTCACCTATTTGGAGCAACAAGCCTGCCGGAATCGTTTCGGTAAGAATACAGATAAACCCCGTCATAGCTAAGGCGAGTAATCCAGCCCATGGCAGACGTTCAGAAGAGGGAGTGCTGGGTGCACTTTGTGTGGCAGAAGATGTGTTTTGGCTCATAGAGAAGCCCCTCTCTTATATAATTTTAGCAAACTCAATGATATAGACGACGAATAGGGTCTACTGGACAGAGAGCCTAGGCTGGTTCATTCCGGACCCAGGCTTCTTGTGTTCATGCTCTATTTATTACGTCTATCATAAATGGCATCACAAAGGTCTACAGTAAACTGACCGGACATGCCTTCCAATGCGGTATTAGTGAAAGCGACGACACTGAGGCGTTGCTTGGGATCTACGAACCACGAATGACCATAAGTACCCCCCATGCGCCAAGTACCCGGAGATTCTGGAGTGTCTGCGGCGACAGGATCCTTTAGTACCGTGATGCCTAGGCCAAAGCCTCGTCCTGGCCAGAAGGCCATTGGCAGATCACCGATCTGGTTGGTCGTCATATCGTGAACCAGTGACTCCGGTAGCAGCGGCGCTCCGCCCTTACGTAATGTTTCCAGCAGTTGCAAAAAATCTCCGGCGCTGCCGACCATGCCAGCTCCTCCAGAAGGATAGGCAGTAGTGTCAAGTGCTCGGCTAGGGGCAAGCAGGAACCCAGCCGTTCCCTCCACAAAGGCAATACTGTCAGGATCAAGTAAGGGCCGTGGCTCTGGAGTATCATTGGCATAGGAAGTGGCCAGCCGTTCTCGATCGACTGCAATAAAACCCGTGTCGCTCATGCCAAGCGGCTTGGTCACGAGTGAATGTACAGCCTCACTGAGCGGTGTTTCTGTGACCTTTGCAATTACTGCTCCCAGCACATCTGTCGCGATGGAATATTTCCACTCGGTACCTGGCGTATAAAGGAGGGGGACAGAGGCAAGACGGCGCAGGTTCTCTTCCAATGTGATGCCGGACTGATCCATACCATCTGATACCCCTGCTGACTGATAGGAACCCTTCTCTTCTTGGAAAAATCGGTAAGACAGGCCCGCGGTGTGCGTCATCAAATGACGAATCGTCAAGAAAGCGAACTCGCCATTCTGCAAACGCGGCTGAAACTCTGGAAGCCAACGATCAACGCGGTCGTCCAGTTGTAGACGACCTTGCGCAACTAATACTAGGGCTGCCGTTGAAACGATAGGTTTAGTAACTGAAGCGAGCCGGAATAAGGCATCTTCTCGCATAAGTCGGCCTAGCTCGCGGTCGGCAAAACCGGCAGCACGGCTATAAACCAGTTCCCCATCTATCGCCACTTTAATGACAGCACCGACCAAGCGCTTGTCAGCGAGGGTTCGATCAATTACTCTATCGATGCGACCTGATAAACATTCTGTAATTATTTTATTTGAATCCAATATACTCAACGGTCTTCATCCCTTCGGAATAGTTAAAGTCAAGAACACTTTACTATTGTAGGGTTATTATATATAACAAGTTATCTTGATTACATAAGGCAACTAAGCTAAATTAGCTTTATAACGGTTAATTACAATCTAGTTAATATAGAAAACCTTAAATTTAAAGGAGGCGATTTTGATGGACCATGTTGATAAGCAAATTCTTTTCCATCTTCAAAATCAAGCAAGAATTTCTATGACAGAGCTGGGCAAATGTGTCGGTTTATCGCAACCTGCGGTTACGGAGAGAGTTAGGCGTATGGAGGAAAAAGGCATCATCAGCGAATATCGCACCATAATTTCTCCTGAAAAGATTGGGAAACAAGCAGCTGCCTACATGTTATTTCATTCTAGGGATTGTAATGCATTCCTTGATTTCTGCCGCTCAAGTCCTGATGTCGTCGAATGTTACCGTATAAGTGGGGAACACAACTACTTATTGAAGGTAGTAACCGACTCTACACGAGCCCTCGAGGAGTTCGGAAATCAATGTGACAAATACGGTACTTACACGATTCTGATCGTGATGTCATCACCAATCGATCATAAATTTCTTATACCCTCGCTTGAAGAAGCAAGCCTAAACTTGCTGAGTTAGATTTTAAACATAATCCGTTAGCCTGTCGTAACAAAAAAAAGACTCTTCTATATAAATAGAGGAGTCTTTTTGGTTTAGATATTTTAATAAAAATGATTGCAGCTGCTCCTTTTTCGTAGATACATCATGGACTTTCTATCTTATAAGTCTGGCGGTATTTTAGTGGAGAAAGCCCGGTGATTTCCTTAAATACCCGACCAAAGTGAGTCATATTATCAAATCCAACATTTTCAGCTATCTTGGCTACTTTAAAGGCAGTATTGATTAACAAGGCACGAGCTTCCTGGTGGCGATAAATATAAATAAGCAGCTCAAACATAAGTGTTTTTATATATAATTCATAGCCGGGAGGTTGCTTCGTAAATTCAGAGACCCTTTTATTGAATAATTTCTCGATAAAGTTTTGTTCAGAACCATTAACCTGAACGGGTGGGAGATCAGTTCGAAGAAGTCCGGAAAAACCTGCAGGCCATTGGCTATCGGGAATGGGCTACCTTCAATAAACGGGTTAGAACAATGGTTAGTCTAGACCAACTATAAAATGAATTAAGTAGCTAAGCTAATGCCAGCATCGCCTAGTTTCCAACGGCAGGTCATTATCAGCTTCTCACCCTCCAGTTCGGCTGTCAGCGTGCCACCCATTTTATTCATTAGACTTTTGGCGATGGAGAGACCCAGCCCGGAAGCTTGAGAAGATCGGGTACGGTCTGCGGTATAGAATCGGTCAAATAAGAGGTTAATATCGCTTCCGACTAGTTCCTTCGCATCGTTTACTATTGTTAAGTCAGCTGTTTCCTGCTGTCGTTCGAAATGGATTTCTACATACCCGGTCGCATGTTTGACCGTATTGACAAGTAAATTTTCGACAACTCTCCGCACAGCGGATTCATCGGCGTATACGGATACATTTTCCTCAGGTAGCCGTATATCCGGTGTAATATTGCGTTCGTTGAAAGAATCGTAAAATCCGACCAGTATTTCCGAGAGTAGAGCCCTCATCCCAAGCTTTTCCGTATGTAGAGGATAATCTAGCGATTCGATCAAGGAAAGCTCAAAAAAATCATTCAGCAGCGCCTGCAGCCGTTTCGTCCGATTTTTAACGATGGCAACATATTCAAGTTTTTCATCAGGGGTAATTGACTCATCCTCCAACAGTTGAATATAACCGAAGATGGAGGTGAGGGGTGTACGGATATCATGTGAAATATTCGCCACAGCCTGACGGAATTCTTGTTCGACACGTTTTCGCTGGGCTTCCGCTTCGACGATTAAATCAGATTGACGATTGATTTGTCCCGCAAGCGCCTCAAGCTTCTGGTCGAATAGAGCCACATCAATTTTTTTACCGGATGCTCGCTCGTTGTAGGTATGCAATTGCTCTGTTATCCGCCCTAGTTCTCGCCTTAACATTAAGAAACGGAAAAGCAGGAGAGCTCCTGCCGCAAACAATATGATTGTCAGAATAAGCAACACTCTCCTGCACCCCCCATTTGTTATTTGATCTCTTTTCGGTGGAATACGAGAATACCGAGTACCCCGGAAACGGCTATTGTCAACAACGGCACGAGTAGAAGCGCTGGCCAATCTCCGCTGTCGATACTGGGCTTACCGATATCGCTCACCCGTTTGAAGATGGAATAATCGTACAAATTACTAAAGAAAGAGATCTTCGAACCTATACTAGCCAAAACCGTATCGATCATAAGGAAGAAAATCATTGAGAAGCCGATAGTTTTTCCGCTGTCGGTTAGGATTACGGTGAACAGCGCCCCGATGGCTGCGTAACCAGCCGTGTACAATAACGTTAGCCCGAGAGCTCGCGGTATGAAAAGTGTAGTGCTTCCTTCCGGCAGATGACCGAAGCCCGAAAGCAGCGTGACTTCGACTGTGCTGACAATAGGAAAGACGAGCGAAATCGCCATGGCTCCAACTGCGAATACGATTAGTTTTGCTGCGAACAGCCGCCCTCTGGTGTTGCCCGAAGAGGCGATCGTCTTCATGACCCCTGTGGAATATTCGTTAGAGATAAAGAATCCAGCCAGAATGGCTACGCCGAATTTAATAATGTAGGCATTGCTTGAAATAAAGGTAGTCAGAAATTCAGCGCCGGTGATCTGAGGTTCCCCATTGGAGCGATGATCAAAATAATATAGCAATGGGTAAGCAAGCGAGAGAACGGAAAGTGCCAATAGAAAAGTCCAAAATGATCTATTCTTACGGAGCTTGAAAAACTCCACTCTGATCAGATTATACATTTGGGTTCCCCCCAATCCGCTTTGTAAAATAACTTTCCAAGTCTTCACCCATAGGCATAAACTTCTCGATCTCGAGGCCGGCATTGAATAACGCTGTTGATACTTTGCCTGGCTGCTCAATACGGCTATACAACTTGATGGTTCCATCCTGCATCACTTCGAAATCGGCCGTACCCAGCTCGTTCTGAATGACGGCTGTTGCCTTGCCCGGATCATCCACTTTGATAAATAAATACTGCTGACATTTCTCGTTTAATTCCTCCGCAGTGAGTTGTTCAAGCAACTGACCGTGATGAATAATGCCATAATGACTTGCCATTAAATGCAGCTCACTTAGAATATGACTTGAGATCATTATCGTAATGCCTAGCTCACGGTTTAGTCGCTTGAGCAGTTCGCGCATTTCGACGACACCCATCGGATCCAACCCATTAGTTGGCTCGTCCAGAATCAGAAATTCTGGATCTCCCAGTAAGGCGATGGCAAGACCTAACCGCTGCTTCATTCCAAGTGAGAAATTTTTGGCTTTCTTCTTTCCGGCGCCCTGCAGTCCAACTTGCTCTAGCATTCTAGGAACACAATCTTTGCCGGGAATACCACGTAGAATCCGGTTTGCTTCTAAATTTTCACTCGCTGTCATATGGGGGAATAAAGCGGGACTCTCGATAATCGAGCCGATTCGCTTACGAGCCTGGATCAGGGCTTGCTCTTCACTGGCTCCGAACAGCTCGATCGTCCCCTGAGTCGGAAAAGCAAGTCCGGTCACAATCCGGATTAATGTTGATTTTCCGGCTCCATTTTGTCCAATAAAACCATAAATAGAGCCTTTACGGATTGACAAATTGACTTTGTCCAGCGCTGTATGGCCCTTGAACTTTTTGGATAGCTGATTTGTTTTTAATACATACTCGTACATCTCGTCTTGGCCTCCTTTTCGTGATAGACCAAGTATAGAATTGAAAACATAAGAAGAGCTAAAGCCAAATCTTAAGAATGTCTTAAGGCTTGAGCCGATAACCTATGCCCCATACCGTCTCGATAAATTCGCTTCCTGGTGCGGCCTTGGTTAGCTTGCTGCGCAAATTGCTCATATGGACATTGACCGTATTATCGTCCCCGTAATATGGCTCGTGCCAGACTCTTTCATACAAATTCGCTTTCGTAAACACCTTTTTGGGGGCTGACAAAAGTAACGAGAGAATTTCAAACTCTAGAGCTGTGAGCGTCAGTTCCACACCATTTGCCGTAATCGACATCGCCTCTCGATGAAGTACAAGACCCTGATGCTGGAGCACGTTAGGCAAAGCCGATTGCGTAATCCGCGAATACAAACGCAGATGAGAATCGATCCGTGCAGAGACTTCCTCAACGTCGAAGGGTTTCGTAATGAAATCATCCGCCCCCGCCCGCAGGGCAGACACCTTGGTCTGGGGCTCACCCTTGGCAGAAATGATAATTACCGACATATCATCCCGCCCGGCAATCTTCTCAAGTAGTTCCTCACCCGACATGCCTGGCAGCATCAGATCCAGTAGCAGCATGCTCCATTGACGTTGCTCCAGATAGAGAAGTGCCTCCGTTCCCGAGTAAGCAGGTTGGGGAATATAGCCGCTTTTCTTGATAATGTTGCACAGCAATCGGTTGATGTCGCTGTCGTCCTCAGCAACAAGAATATGTATCGGGTTATTCATTTAATCTCCTTTTTTTACCTGAAATAGGTCGTTGTTCGGATGAATGCCTATTAAATAGGATAGCAGGTTTTAGATTCTGTATCCAGATCCAGCCAATTTCTGCATTTTAGTTATTCAAATCTATATCACCGATTCTCGTGAGTTCATTTTTATATACGAAAGAGACTCTTCTATTTAAATAGAGGAGTCTCTTTGCGGTGTTAAGGTATTTAGATAAATAGATTATGACCCGACTGATCGGCTTGGCCGAGGTAATAACCAACGCCGCCGATTCCGACACCGTCAATCAGTTCTTCACGAGTGATGCCCATAAGATCCATGGACATTTGGCAGGCGACGATTTCCACACCTTGGTCGATAGCCATCTGAATCAATTCCTCCAAGGAAGAGATATTTTTGCTCTTCATTAGAGAGCGGATCATCTTCGAGCCCATGCCCATCATGTTCATATTTGAAAGCGTCAGCTTCCGGCTGCCGCGTGGCATCATGGCACCGAACATTTTACCGATGAAGTTCTTGTTCACAGGCACCTTTTCATCCTTGCGGATAATATTGAGGCCCCAGAAGGTAAAGAACATTGTGACTTTTTTGCCGCTGGATGCTGCTCCGTTGGCAATGATGAAGGAAGCGATCGCTTTATCCAAATCCCCGCTAAAAACAACCATTGTGCTTGCATTACTAGTTTGAATTACTTGTGCGCCTGCTCCGGTTGGTGCTGATGCTGAAGTCTCGATAACTCCTTTGCGCAGATAAGCTTCGATCATGCCAGTAGGCAGCTTTGTGAGCTGCAAAAGCGTATTGTTGGACATACGAGCCCAAGCCTTGATATCCTCATAAAATCCGGGATCGGAAGCAGTGACCTTCAGGACTTGCCCGTCCAAGAGCGGGTCCATGCTCATTTTAACTTGGATCAGCGGCCCTGGGCAGCACAGTCCGCAGGCATCAAGCACGGAATCAGGTGCTGTGAAAGCTGCAGCGTTAACGGTTGGTGTAACTGTGCCAGTTCCAGTCTCTGTCCCAGTTCCAATCCTAGTTTCAGTCTCAGTCTCCGTCATTGCTCCCGTTGCTGCGATTTCTTTACTGGCTGCTGGTGTACCAACGTTTGGCGTCAAGTTATCTTTTTTTTTAGGCGTAAATTGGATCATCTGATAGGTTTTATAACCGCCGGTCAGGTTTTTCACACGGTAACCTTTTTGCTGTAAAATCCGGGAAGCGGTGTAGCCTCTGAGTCCAACTTGGCAATACACCCAAATTTCTTTACTAGAGTCAAGCTTGCTTAGCCGACCACGCAGATCATCCACAGGGATGTTAATGGACCCTTCAATATGACCATTAGCATGTTCGATTTCCGAACGTACGTCAACTAAAATGGTATTGTTTTTGTCACGACCTTCTAAATCCTTAGGGACGAATACCGTAGTCAAACCATGCAAAATATTTTCAGCGGCAAAGCCAGCCATATTCACCGGATCTTTAGCGGAAGAATAAGGAGGGGCATAAGATAGCTCCAACTCCGTCAAATCAGTGACCGTACCTCTAAAACGAATAACTGTAGCGATATCGTCGATACGTTTGTCTACACCACTGTAACCTACAGCTTGTGCTCCTAGCACCGTACCTTTTGGATCAAAAATCAGCTTCATAGATATCGGGGTTGCCCCCGGATAATAGGTTGCGTGTGAGCTTGGATGTATATAAATCACGTGATACGGCAGACCCAAACGTTGTAATGTTTTTTCATTATTACCTGTAGAAGCACCTGTGACTCCAAAAACCTTTATTATAGAAGTCCCTTGTGATCCTTTGTAAGTTGTGCCGAGACCACTGACGTTGTCCGCAGCAATCCGCCCTTGTTTATTGGCAGGACCAGCTAGTGGAATGGCGGTTTTTGTTCCGTTTACGAAATCAACCACCTCAACCGCGTCACCTACAGCGAACACTTGATCCAGATTGGTCTCCATCCGCTCATTGACTAAAATATGGCCACGGGGACCGAATTCTAAGCCACTGTCCTTCAGAAAAGAGGTATCCGGAGAAACGCCGATAGCCAGCAGAACCATATCACTTTGCAGTACAGTGCCACTTGCTAATTGCACCTGTATTTGTTCTCCCACCTCAGCAAACCCTTGGACCATATCGGAAAAAATAAGATTAACGCCATGCTCGTCGAGTTCTTTTGCCAAAATAGAAGACATTTCAGTATCGAATGGAGCTAATATTTGTGGTCCTGCTTCAATTAAGGAAACTTCCAGACCAGCTTCTCTAAGGTTCTCAGCCATTTCCACACCGATAAATCCACCACCGATCACCACGGCCGAACGTGTGCCTTCCGCAGCGACTTTAGCTTTGACTTTGTCAGTGTCGGGAATGTTACGCAACATGTGTATTTGGGAACTCTCGATACCGGGCAGATTCGGACGAATCGGTTTAGCACCTGGCGATAAAATAAGCGCATCATAGCTCTCTTCATAGGAGCCTTTTTCTATGCTTTCTACTCGCACTTTTTTGTTCACGGGGTCGATAGACACGACTTCACTTTGAATCCGAACATCGATGTTAAAACGTTTGTGCATCGCCTCCGGTGTCTGCACCAGCAGCTTGGAGCGGTCCTGAATGGACCCACCGATATAATAAGGAAGTCCGCAATTGGCAAAAGAAATGTACGGATCACGCTCAAACATTACAATATGCGCATCTTCATCTAATCTCCGAAGTCGGGCGGCTGCTGACGCGCCTCCTGCAACTCCACCAACAATCAATACTTTTTTACTCATGATGACTTATTCCTCCCCTAAAAATAACTGAATCAGATGTTTGATTTTTTCGTCTTTAACAGAATAGTTAATCTCCAGCCCATTACGTTCGGTTTCAACGATGCCTAGTGATCTAAGCTTCTGTAAATGCTGGGACACCGTAGATTGTGGAAGATCGAGGCAGTCCTGCATGAAGCTCACGTTGCAGCTGCCCTTTTCCAGAAGTCCTTTAATGATGCACAAGCGCACGGGATGAGCTATAGCCTTTAAGGTTTCGGCGGTTTGGTTATAGGCTTTGAAATTTTTGTC
Organism: Paenibacillus sp. FSL H7-0918; assembly: GCF_038007025.1. Taxonomy (NCBI): domain Bacteria; kingdom Bacillati; phylum Bacillota; class Bacilli; order Caryophanales; family Paenibacillaceae; genus Paenibacillus; species Paenibacillus sp. FSL H7-0918. The sequence goes on along the minus strand of NZ_JBBOWJ010000002.1, from coordinate 347,941 downwards.
CATGGTAACGAACACCTCGCTTTACAATATCCTTATATCGTAATATTATGATATAGTGATATGAAAATCAAGTTATTTTTATAAAGGTGAAGGAGAGATGCTCGATGTCTTTTGAAATTTCAAAGGAAATTACCCCACAGCAAGTGGCGGAACGCTTGAAGAATGGCGAAACTCTTACCATGTTGGATATACGCGAACCCGCCGAATGGGTGGAGGGACATGTAATGGGTGCTAAACATATTCCGCTTGGACAGCTATTGATGCGCACAGATGAACTGGATTCTCATGGCGAGATAATTGTGATGTGCTTAAGTGGTGGCCGTAGTGGACTGGCTTGTGAGCTGCTGAGTGAAAAGGGGTATAACGTTGTGAACATGACGGGTGGATTAGGCGCTTGGACGGATGATTTTTTGGTACGGGAGTAATGATATGAGCATGATGGTTCGGATCCTACTGAGTATTTTAATTGTCTTTAGTATTGTGAGGTTTTTGCGTTATGCTTGGCCTGTTCGTTCACTTACTTATATAGAAGTACGTGAGGTTCGCGAATTAGCGGATCAATCATTGGCTATGAAAATGCTCGATGTCAGGGATGCCGTTGATTACCAGAAGGACAGTATCCGTGGTTCGATAAATATTTCGCTGGGGCGATTACCCTATGTCTGGCAGCACTGTCTATCTCCGGGCGACTCGGTTCTAATTCTTGCAGGAAGTTACTACAAAAGAAATAAAGCCGCGCGAATTCTTTATAAGCAGGGATTTCGTAAGCTATATGCGGTAAATGGTGATTTGTTAGGGAACAAAAGAACGCTCTCCGACATTTCTGTGAAAGGTTGTTGTGAAGGATAATGGATAATGGATTTAAAGTCAATGATTTGCCGTCTCGGGTTGAAGCTGGGGTGTCGAAGTCAGGGTGACGATGGAATGATCTCTTTTGATGCCTATGGGCAAGGCGCTCGGGCTGCACATTTGCTAGGTGAGGGAAGGCAGTGAAGAGGGAGCAATATGTCACTCTAGTTGAGCCGCTATATTAATGTTGCTAAGTCGCAATCCAGTCAGCCTCATCTCGAACTCAGTTTTAATTGCATTTTGTGCAGTTAAACTTCAGTAGTTTTAGGAAAAGTAACAATTAACTGCACTTTGTACATCTAAATTTGATCATTTACGCTTAACTACCTAATGTTTCCTTTTTTAGTTGTAGAAAGTACAACTAAATGGACTTTTAGGGGGATAAGAGTTAAATAGTTGCAGGAAATACAATTAAATAGAAAAAGCATAGGTCGATAGCCAGTGAATAGTGGAGAATGGAAAACGGTTTCGGACAATTTCAAAAAGGTAGGACGAATAATATTATTCTAGCGGAACTTAGTCAAACCGAGATTACTTTAACTGAACCTACTATACAAAACCTACCTATATTGAGCTAAATCTAGTCGTCTAACTCAAATGTAGTTTACTTAACCAAGATTGCTCTTGCTGAGTTAATTCTAACTGAACAGCAGTGATCTAACTCTAACTGGACTTACTGTAGTGATCTAACTCTAGCTGGACTTACTGTAGTGATCTGACTCTAGCTGAACTTACTGTAGTGATCTGACTCTAGCTGAACTTACTTTAATGCAATATACTTTAACTAATGTGATTTTTTATTAGGTAAGCAAATTTATCTCGAGTGCTAACGTTGAATGTAGAGTGTCATTGACAGCATAAGAAGGCGAATACTATACTTTTGAGTAATAGGACGAAGCACGTCCCGCATCCATAATTGGGTGCGGGATTTTTTTATGCCAAGGAGGAGGAAGACGTTATGGGGTTTACGGAAGAACATCGTAAGTGGGTGGAAGATCATATTAGTCGAAGAACGGGAGAAAGACGGGGGAGATTGGAGCGGGGACATGGGCATGGTGAGCGAATGTTTGCGGAGAAGGTTTGGTGGCCAATGATGGGTCATTTTAATGATCTTCATCCTGAATATGAAGTGTTGGATTGGCGGGGATGGCCTTATTTTGTTGATTTTGCGTGGAAGCCTGGGCAGGTTAAGTTTGCTTTTGAGGTAAAAGGTTACGGCCCACATGTGCAAAACACAGATCGGACGCGTTATCGGCAGGAATTGAATCGAGAGACTTATCTACAAATCGCGGGTTATCGGGTAGTGGCGATACCATATGATGATCTGGAAGCGAGTCCTGAGAATACTATTTTTTTGTTGAGATCATTACTGATGCCGTACCTCGCTTTAAGGACAGAAGAGAAGGAGGCGTTTAGTCGACTGGAGCGTGATATTTTGCAAATTGCGGTGCGTTCGAACGGGGACATTCGGCCTGTTGATTTGGTGAGAGAGCTTGGCATTCATCCGCGTACGGCTAGAAAAGGATTGGGTACACTATGTGAAAAAGGGATATTTAGTCCAGTGGTTTCTTTAGAAAGTGGTAGAGTTTGTAGGTATGAGTATAAGCATTCTTTTAAGGATAATCAGATATGGTAAGGCTACTATTTTAATAAGGGCAAAAATGCCCTAGATATCGTCCGAATGGTGGGAGTCAGCCGAAAGAGGGGCAAAAATGCCCTAGATATCATCCGAATGGTGGGAGTCAGGCGAAAGAGGGGCAAAAATGCCCTAGATATCATCCGAATGGTGGGAGTCAGCCGAAAGAGGGGCAAAAATGCCCTAGATATCATCCGAATGGTGGGAGTCAGGCGAAAGAGAGGCAAAAATGCCCTAGATATCATCCGAATGGTGGGAGCCAGGAGAAAGAGAGGCCCCCTAAATCTCTAATTATGACCTGATTTCTATTTAGATTGTTAAGGTGTTGCGGAGGAGGGGAATCTTCTATGATTAGATGGATAGGACGTATGGGTGTTTTTTCGAAGGATTGTCCTCGAGAATGAATGAAACCGCTATCAACAAGAGACGAAGGAGCGATTTTGATGGGAACAGATATAGCTAGATATCCATTTCAACAGATTGATTTACCTTTAAATGAGCGAGTGCAGGATCTGATCTCCAGATTAACACTTGATGAAAAAGTAAGCCTGATGCCTCAGTATCAAGCTGCCATAGAGCGTTTGGGTGTTGGGGCTTACAAGCATGGTACGGAAGCGGCGCACGGGATTTCTTGGCTTGGAAAAGCGACTTCTTTTCCTCAGCCGAGCGGACTGGCTTGTACTTGGAATCCAGAGCTGCTGAAGGAGATTGGTTCGGCCATCGGAGATGAAGCTAGAGCCTTTTACAAAAAGAATCCAACGGTGAACGGTCTGACATTATGGGCGCCAACGGTGGATATGGAACGTGACCCGCGTTGGGGAAGAACCGAGGAAGCTTACGGCGAAGATCCAGAGTTGACCGGACGCCTCAGCACATCACTTGTGCAGGGAATCCAAGGTGATCACCCGGTCTATTTGAAAGCGGTAGCAACGCTGAAGCATTTCCTCGGCAACAATAATGAGATTGAACGCGGGAACTGCTCCGCGAGCATCGATCCGAGAAATATGCGGGAGTATTATCTGGAAGCGTTTAAGCCTGCTTTTCAAGAAGGTGGCGCACAGTCCATGATGACCGCTTATAACTCGGTGAATGGCGTGCCTGTTATTCTTCATCCGGCAGTAATGGATGTGGTCAAAGGCGAATGGGAAATGGATGGCTTTATCGTAAGCGATGCCGGCGATCTTTTTGGGATTGTGAAGGATCACAAGTATTATGAATCTTTTGCACAATCGATGGCTGAATCTATCAAAAATGGAATTGACAGCGTAACAGAAGAAACCGCAGAGACAATCAAGGTTCTTCACGAAGCACTAGACCAAGGCCTCTTAGCAGAGGAAGATTTGGATCGTGCGCTTGCCAACACTTTCAGAGTTCGTTTCCGTCTGGGAGAGTTCGATCCGGCTGAAGGGAACCCATACGCAGCGATCGACGATTCCGTTATACTTAGCAAAAAACATACCGCACTCTCCTTGGAAGCAGCGAAACAATCGATAGTATTGTTGAAGAATGACCAAGGTACATTGCCATTGAGCAAAAGCAGTCTGAGCAAATTGGCGATTATTGGTCCACTTGGTGATGAAGCTTTTAGAGACTGGTATTCTGGCACATTACCTTATGGAGTGACTCCGCTGCAGGGGGTTAGCAAAAAGCTGCCTGGTAAACACGTTACTTTTGAGAGTGGCGCAGATCAGATCATTCTTACTTCAGCTGCAAACGGCCAAGCCATTGGAATCACAGGTGAGGACGGAAGACTGGCTGTACAGCATGACATAGCAGCGCACGGAGAATTGTTCCAACATACAGCCTGGGGCTGGACTAGCAATACTCTGAAGTCGACAAGTCGCGGTCAGTATGTAACTTTAAGCGAAGCAGAGACTCTTACAGCATCTGCTGAGGAAATTTACGGCTGGTTTGTAAAAGAATCGATTAACATCGTTCCGGAAAGCGAAGATACGGTATCTTTGCGGACCTGGAATGATAAAATGATCTCGGTGAATCCGGAAGATGGAACGCTGCAGGTGGCAGATCAGGATGCCAATGCGCAAGCACGTCTTTTCAAAAAGAACATCGTAACTAACGGCATAGAGGCTGCAGTAGAAGCTGCCAAGGCGGCTGAAATCGCTGTGGTTTTTGTGGGCAACCATCCACTCCTTAACGGAAAAGAAGAAATCGACAGACCGGATATTGTGCTTCCAGAGGAGCAAGAGCGACTGGTCAAGGCTGTCTATGCAGCGAACCCGAATACAGTTGTAGTCATTGTCGGCAGTTACCCGATAACTTCCACTTGGATTGACGAGAACATCCCGGCTGTATTGTATACCTCCCACAGTGGACAAGAGCTGGGCAATGCGGTGGCAGAAGTTCTTTTCGGCGATTACAGTCCTTCCGGCAAGCTGAACATGACTTGGTTCCGTTCTGTAGAACAGCTGCCTGAGCTGATGGATTATGATATTATCAAAGGCAAAAGAACATATATGTACTTTGACGGAGAGCCACTGTATGCGTTTGGACACGGCTTAAGTTATGCCCAAATTTCCTACAGCAACCTAAGCCTAAGCGCTAAGGAGCTGCAAGCGAATGAGACGCTGAAAATTTCTGTTCAAGTAGAGAATACAGGCGTTGTTGATGGGGACGAAGTGGTGCAGCTTTATGTGCAAGCTCTGAATTCCCGGGTCAAACGTCCGATTAAACAGTTGAAGGGTTTTGAAAAAGTAAACCTAACCGCAGGTCAATCGCAAACCCTAGAGTTTACGTTACCGGTTGCCGAGCTGGCATTCTGGGATGTTACCCGTGAGCAATATTGCGTGGAAAATGGAGAGTATATGGTTCTGATCGGCCGTTCATCTGCTGACATCCAATTATCCGCTCAACTATCGGTCCAGGGGGACGTTATTCCGTCGCGTAATCTGTATATCAATACCAAAGCAGAGAATTACGATGACTACGAAGGCGTATATCTGGACGAGTGCAAAGCAGGCGGTGCTTCCATACATCCAGTAAAAGATGGCGCTTGGATCGCTTTTAAAGATGTATTGTTCGAGCAAGGGGCAGGAGCTTTTGAAGCCTTGGTATCCTCTGCAAAAGGTGGCACCCTTGAGATCAGAACGGGCAGCCCAGCAGGGAAGCTGGTTGGATCTGTTACTGTACCGTCGGGTGGCGTGTTGCAGCAGTGGAACACACTTACTGGTGAAGTGTCCGTGGAATCTGAAACTACCGATATTTATCTCATCTTTAATGGTGAGGTACTGCTTAGCCGTTTTCAATTTAATCAATAAGATAAGCTAGAACGCGCTTAATTTCTTCGGATGGAGTGGTGGTGCCTGTATGGATTGTTTGGGTTGTCGAATCGCTAACGGGATTGAGGCTAACGTAAACGTAGTATACGAGAATGAATTTGTAACTTGTGTGCTCGACATTGCTCCATTTAACGAAGGACATCTCCTAATTCTCCCTAAAAAGCATTATTGGGATCTCGAAGATATCGATTCAGAAACATCTTATGCGATTATGGACGCTTCAAAGAAGCTATCAGTCGTCCTGAAGGTTTTGTTTGAACCTGCTGGCATCAGCATTTGCCAAAATGGCGGGAAGTTTAACGACCTGACTCACTATCATATGCATCTTATCCCTAGATACGAAGGAGATGGCTTCGCTTGGAGCGAACCAATCCATCCGCTCCGTGCCGAAAAGTTATTAAGCCAAACTCAAGCTAAAATTCTCAGTATCATAAATGAGCATTAAAAAAAAGGGCATTCCTGAAGGATCAGGAATGTCCTTTTCTTTTCGTTTCTTTTCATCTAATCACAACCGCCCCCGCCAGCATCTCCACCACCGAAGTCTCCACCGCCACTATGTCCGCCGTCTCCACCCCAGCTATGCCCCCCGCTGTCAGGTCCAGAATGGTGATGCGAGTGATCTCCGTGGTGATTATGGTGGTGGTTAGAATGATTAGAGTGGTTAGAGTGGTTTGGATCCAGCAGATCCGGATGACTGGCAGCCATAAAAGACATGTTGGCGGCATCATTTTGCCTATTTCTATCAAAGGTACTTTTGTTTGAGCTCGAGCCATTACGTATTACGGCTTGTATAATAATAAATACAGCAACACCTACAAATAGTATCCCAAAAACCATAACGAACCGCTCCTTTCAACTCCAAAAATTAGTTACTAGCTGCTTTCGTCAAAAACTCAAGATTTCTGTAAAAAATACTCCCATAAGTCCAGCCCAGATAAGGCTCGGGAATTTCTATATGGTTCACATTCACATTCATGTCTTCGCGTATCAATGATTCGCTAATATGGATTATATCATTTATATACCGTTTTATTTGCTGTAGATAATGTTTTTGAGTAACGGGCCCATGACCGGGAACAATTATGTTCACATCTAAGCGCTCGACATAAGTAAGTGCCTCCAACCAGGATAAGGGATTACCGTCTACTACTAATGGATGATTATCAACTGCGACAATATCTCCAACAAAAGCTAAAGAATCGGATGGAGAAAATAGAATAGAATCGCATTCCGTATGGGCAGTACCCACCGATAGGAGTTCAACGGTCCTTGCCGAGCCATGTATAGTCATTTTGCGGTCATAAGTTAGTTGGGGAAGGGTTACTTCAAGCGTTAGTATAGACTCTTTGATTTCTTGTAAATAACCTATTTGCGAAAGGAGCTCTCGTTGTTTGGAATCGTTCAGTTTGAGCTCGAGAGATGTATTAAGCTTCGTAAGATCTTCTTCAAGATTAGGAAGCAGTTTCTTCATTCGGGCAAGCCAGTCTGGTTGAGTTTTTATCATGAGCTCTCTAGTTCTACTGGAGGATATGATTACTTCATCCGAGAAGAATTGGTTCCCTCTAACGTGGTCTCCATGCCAATGGCTGTTGACGATGTATCTGATAGGTTTATTAAAATAATACAGAGCGGCATCCCTAAGATCTTTGCCAGCTTGTGGAGTGTTGAATGTATCAAAGATTAATGTGTAATCACCCATATCTATCAAACCGGCATTACTCATGGCTCCGCCTTGCTCCTTCGCTTCAAGGCAATAAATGCCTTCCACTAGAGGGACGCAGTTAAAATGTCTGGAAAGAAACATGAATTAACCTCTTTTCCTAGATAATCGAATGAAATTTATATCTATTTTATAATTTTATGGAATTTTATACTATGATTTAATTACGCTCGGAATAGAAAAGGTTGCTTTTATACGCCCGATTTGCTACCATACGATGTAACTTAATCATTTATTTGTTTTCTAGGGTTCCGCAGCGGGTGCACAGCTGGTCTGGTCCGAGGGAAAACGCACGAACATTAAGTTTGTGTTTACACGGAGGGATAAAAGCCCGGGAGGTATCGCCATTTGGCGATGACCTTCCGGGCTTATTTGTTTGTCCGTGGGCAATCATAAGTTATGGAGAATTGAAGGAGGGCTTGAAATGAAAAAGAATTCAGAGTGGCTGAAGGTAGTTGGCGCTGCGATTTTCGAAGTCATGTGGGTCATAGGTTTAAAGCATGCTTCAAGCGTGTGGGAGTGGCTGATCACAGTTGTAGCCATAATCATAAGTTTCTATGTCATTATTTCAGCAAGCAGTAAATTACCGGTGGGTACCGTATATTCTGTATTTGTTGGGCTGGGGACGGCAGGAACAGTCATTGCGGACATGGTTTTATTCGGTGAACCCTTCAAGCTAATGAAGCTGGTACTGGTGGTTATTTTGCTGGCAGGAGTTATAGGTCTGAAAATGGTAACTAACGAAACCAAAGATATCAAAGAAACTGAAATAAAGGGGGAGTCTTAAATGGCATGGGCATTTTTGGTTGTTGCAGGATTGTTTGAAATGTTCGGAGTGGCTATGATCAACAGGTTGAATAAATACCGGAATCTGCAGTCGTTTTTGCTGCTCTTCCTTGGTTTTGGAGGAAGTTTTCTTTTTCTATCATTTGCAATGAAAAGTTTGCCTATGGGCACAGCTTATGCGGTATGGACGGGGATCGGTGCATCCGGTGGAGCAATTTTGGGGATGCTTTTATATGGGGAGGCCAAAGACTGGCGGCGGGTTATCTGTATTTTTATGATACTGGGAGCCGCAGTGGGGCTGAAGTTGATAGCGTAGTTAGCAATCAATTTGTTGCTTTTTCTCTCCTAAAGGAAAGATAAGTTATAAATTAGACACGATTCAGATGTTTCGAAAGGGTCATAAAGGTCGTATAAAGTAAGTATACAATTTATCGGTAAGGAGATTTTTACAATGACTAAGGATTCAATCGAGCATTTGGCTGAAATTGTGAAAGTGAACCGAGCTAACCGCATGCTGCTTCCAGACGGTACCTCTGTGCCTAGAATAGGACAGGGAACTTGGAATATGGGTGATGATGCTTCCCGTAGAGAGGAAGAAATTGCTGCTCTTAGATTAGGCGTGGAATTAGGCATGGATTTGATAGATACGGCGGAGATGTATGGGGAAGGAAACTCAGAGCTTTTAGTAGGTGATGCTATTAAAGGTATTCGGGATGACGTTTTCCTGGTATCCAAAGTATACCCACATAATGCCGGCAACGAGAATCTTATTCGCAGCTGTGAAGAAAGCTTGCAACGACTGAATACGGATCATCTGGATCTCTATTTACTGCACTGGCGGGGAGATATTCCGCTTGAAGTGACTGTGGAAGGCATGGAGAAACTGGTCTCTCAAGGTAAAATAGCAAGATGGGGTGTATCGAACCTCGATGTTGACGATATGAAAGAGTTGCTTAGTATAGCTGGGGGAACTCACTGTGCTATGAATCAGGTGCTGTATCATTTAGGGTCGAGAGGCATCGAAGCTGAATTGCTGCCATGGCAGAAAAGTCACCGCATGCCCGTAATGGCGTACTCTCCGCTTGCACAAGCAGGCGCGCTCCGCAAAGGGGTTATCGAGAGTGAGGCAGTTCAGGAAATTGCCCGTATTCATAACGCAACCCCACTACAAATTATGTTAGCTTGGACGATTCGCGAGGAGGAGATCATTACGATTCCGAAAGCTTCTTCACGTGAGCATGTAATTGAGAATGCTGCTGCAGGTTTAATTACGCTGAGTGAAGAAGAAAGATGGAAGCTGGATGAGGCTTTCCCGATACCTTCGTGGAAAGTGCCGCTGGATATGAGTTGATATAGCTGTCAAAGAGCTCGCCGTTGAGGCGGGCTTTTTTATATGAAAAGAGATAGGGGGAGTCTCTATAGGACACAGATGATCTTAAACGCAGAATTATGCCACTTTTGGGGGGATATCGGACACCATAGTCGCTATTAGCATAAATGACACCGATTATGAGCCCATTTCTCTGGAATAGTGTCACTGAGGTCCGCAACTTTACTCAAAAGGCTCTAAATTAGCAAATAGCGTCATCTGAGTCCGAAGCAATATGGGGAGCGTAAACAATAAACAACGTGGGGCCGTAAGCAAGCAACTTGAGAGCGTAAACAATAAATAATGTTTCGTCGCCGTAAGCAAGCAACGTTGGGAGCGTAAGCAATAAACAATGTGTCGCCGTAAGCAAGCAACTTGGGGGCGTAAATAATAAACAACGTGTCGCCGTAAGCAAGTAACCTTGGGAGCGTAAGCAATAAACAACGTGGGTTCGTAAGCATCATGGGTCCGTCGTAGTACCAATGGCGGGATCAGCGGGCAACGGGGTTCATAAGCACAATTGTTATTTAGAAGTAATATCGGGGTTTGTAAACACCACTGGGGCGCAAGTGACACAGGTCCGTAAGCCCCGACCCAAAAAAGAGCAGCAATCCTTCAAAAAGGATCGCTGCTCTTTTAAAAATAAGAACTTAGCTGTTCTCAATAATCGTTTGCAGTGTAGTGCGGTCGAGGCCTTCTACCAGTTTAACTAACAGCTCTTTAGCAGCTTCGTAGTCATCGCTATGAATAACTGATGAAGCAGTATGAATGTAGCGGGAGCATATTCCGATGACTGCGGAAGGAACGCCGATGCCACTTACATGAACCTGACCTGCATCTGTTCCACCTTGGGAGACAAAATACTGGTATTTGATCTTGTGAGTATCCGCTGTGTCTTGTACATATTCGATTAAGCCGCGATGTGTAACCATCGTAGGATCATAAATGCGCAGGAGAGCGCCTTTTCCCAAATGGCCAAAGGCTTGGCTATCCCCGGTCATATCGGCAGCAGCGCTCGCATCCAAGCCGAAGAAAATGTCTGGGGACAGAAGATTAGCGGCTGTACGTGCTCCACGAAGTCCGACTTCCTCTTGTACAGTAGCACCAGCATAAACAGTATTAGGCAGCTTTTTGCCGTGTAATGACTTAACCAGCTCAATGGCGAGACCTACACCGTAACGGTTATCCCACGCTTTAGCCATGATTTTTTTAGGGTTGGCAAGCGGGGTGAACGGACAGATCGGCAGTATTTGTTGACCTGGTCTGACGCCAAAGCTTTCCGCTTCTTCACGGCTGTCTGCACCGATATCAATATACATTTTGCTAATTTCGCCCGTCTTGCCGCGTTCTTCTGCGCTTAGTAGGTGGATAGGCGTGCTGCCAACAACACCGGTCAATGTGCCTTTTGGTGTAATGATTTGGAGACGCTGGGAAGCAACAGCAGAAGCAAGCCATCCGCCTAGCGGTTGAAAACGAATCATCCCGGTGTTAGTAATTCCGGTGACCATAAAGCCCACTTCGTCAAAATGTCCAGCGACCATAATTTTTGGCCCGTTTTCCTCACCGCGCAATACGCCGAACAGACTTCCGAGACGATCCTGCACGAACTCTTCGGTATAAGGTGTCATAGCATCCTTGACGTAAGCGCGGAGTTCGCGCTCAAAGCCCGGGGCTGCAGGGAATTCGGTAAGTGTTTTGAATAGATCCAATGTTTCTTGATTCATTTGAAATCACTCCTTTATTAAAATATAAGGACGTATAAGCTTTGCGTTATACATCATCCTTATAGTTCTACGAGAAACGGTTGCCATCCAAAATGGACGACAACGTTATTTCTTCCTGCCACTTAGTATGAACATTGTGAGCTCACTTGTCCATGCTAAAGAGACAAATGAACACCCGGTGAACGCTCCGCGAATACAATGCAATAGGGGCTCTGGTGGCAGGAGCTTTAGAAAGGATGCGAAGGAAATGAGGGTAGCAGGTAGTGTACCCAAAAGAAGGGTGCAGGGAGGATACTCCAAAAGAAACCTAAAGGTTAGCGGAGCGCGCAGACGTTACTGGCGCCACAACTCTCTGGAAAAGGAAGCAGTGCTTATTCTTGTGCTGTTCTTGCTGCTGATAGTTGTGTTACTGTATTTTTCCTGAATTGGAGGGACATAACGAAGCGGGGTATGGCAAACAATAAGGAAAACTTCTAAGCGAAGAAACAACTTGAGGGGCTCAAAGTGAGTACTACTATTATGCTTGTCAGCCCCCTTCGCCTAACTTTCAGGAGGTGCCCTCAATGCCGGCGAAAACGAAAAAATCGGGTGTCAAGCTGAAGCTTGATACCCTGACCCCGCAAGATTACGAGAAATTGTCCAAGCCCTTTGTACCCGCTAGGCCCGTATTCAAAAACTGTGTGCGAGCATTTCTTGCTGGCGGCCTAATCTGTGTAATTGGACAAGGGATTCAGGAGGCTTATATGGCAATATTCGATATGACCTCCAAAGAAGCCGCAAGTCCAACTGTAGCGACGATGATTTTACTTTCTGTAATCCTGACCAGCTTTGGCGTGTATGACAAACTGGCGCAATGGGCCGGTGCAGGAACTGCGGTTCCGGTTACTGGTTTTGCGAACAGTATGTGCTCAGCAGCTCTTGAACATCGTGCGGAAGGACTTGTGCTGGGTGTGGGCGGCAATATGTTCAAGCTGGCGGGTTCAGTCATCGTATTTGGTGCCGTTGCTGCTTTCATAATTGGTATCGTCTATCTCTTTTTAGGCGTTGGCGGAGGTGCACATACATGAAACAGCTTGGCAGTCAGACTTGGGAGTTCACGAGCCGTCCCGTTATTTTAGGCTCTTCCGCTGTAGTGGGTCCTGAAGAGGGAGAGGGTCCATTAACGTCAGATTTTGATTTTATATTTGATTCCTTGGAAATGGGTGAAAAAACATGGGAAAAGGCTGAGCGGGCTCTTTTCGAAAAAGCCTCCCTATTGGCACTGATTAATGCAAACCTGGATAAGGAGAAGCTGGAGTTTTTTGTTGGCGGAGATTTGATGAACCAGATTATCAGCAGCTCCTTCGCGGCAAGAAAATTAGGTGTGCCTTATCTTGGAGTTTTTGGTGCTTGCTCCACTTCTATGGAGAGCCTTGCAATTGCCTCTATGATCGTTGATTCCGGAGGCAGCAAATACGTGCTCGCGGGAACATCCAGCCATAACTGTACGGTGGAGAAGCAATTTCGTTATCCTACCGAATACGGTTCACAGAAGCCGCCAACGGCGCAATATACGGTCACAGGCTCGGGCTGTGCTGTAGTAGGTCAGAATGATGGGACTGGCAACAATCCGGTAGTGGTCTCGGCTACCCTTGGACGAATAATGGATCTCGGTTTGACAGATCCTTTTAATATGGGAACAGCGATGGCACCGGCGGCGGCGGATACGATCACTGCGCATTTTCGGGATACCGGACTATCCCCCGGGCATTATGACTTAATTGTTACAGGTGATCTTGCATCTGTAGGCTTGCCCATTGCGAAAACCTTATTAGCTAAAGAAGGAATTCCAATGGAGCAAACAACCTTTGATGATTGTGGTTTGCTTATCTACAATTTGGAGAAACAGAAGTATGTGATCGCCGGAGGAAGTGGTTGCGGGTGTTCCGCGGTAGTGACTTATGGTCATATACTCAAGCGTATTAAAAAAGGTGAACTAAAACGGGTGCTGATTGTGGCAACTGGAGCCTTATTATCCCCATTGTCATACCAGCAGGGAGAGAGCATTCCGTGTGTGGCTCATGCTGTTGCTATAGAAAGTGGAGGTGGAGTTTAATGATGATTTACTTATGGGCTTTTCTGATCGGAGGAGCCATTTGCGTTATAGGCCAGCTGATGTTTGATGTATTGAAGCTGACACCTGCACATACGATGAGTACATTAGTTGTAGCCGGAGCGATTGCTGATGCTTTTGGCATCTATGATCCACTTGTGAAATTTGCGGGTGCGGGCGCAACCATTCCAATCACAAGCTTCGGTAACTCTTTGGTCCATGGAGCATTGACAGAGCTGGAAAGGGATGGCTGGATCGGTGTAGTTACAGGGATTTTTGATATCACGAGCGCAGGGATTTCGTCAGCGATTGTGTTCTCTTTCCTGGCTGCATTGGTTGTTCGGCCTAAAGGATAATGGGATTTTAGCGCTTTAGATTAGAACCTGCGGGACATTTTGTCCTGCGGGTTTTTGGTTTGTTTACACTTCGTAAGCTTCAACAATGTACTTTGGGTCCCCTAATCATGTAAAATATAAATATTACTGCTTATTCTGACCTAGGAGGATCATATATGCCCGTTCGTCAAGAATCAATGCACATCATGAATGCTGTCCGTAATAATCTAGAATCCTGCATACTTGGAAAATCATTTGAAATACAATTGCTGCTAACAGCGCTGCTTGCCGGTGGTCATGTTCTGATCGAGGATGTACCGGGAACAGGAAAGACCCAACTTATTCGCGCACTTTCCAGATCAATGTCCGGAGAGTATCGCCGGATACAATGTAATCCGGATATTCTTCCGAGTGATATTACCGGTGTATCTGTGTATCATCCGAGAGATGAGATGTTTCATTTCCGCCCAGGTCCAGTGATGACGAATATCCTGCTGGCCGATGAAATTAACCGAGCCACCACAAAGACACAATCCGCCCTTCTGGAAGTGATGGAGGAACGAAATGTAACCGTAGATGGGGAGACCTATCCGCTGCCGCATCCATTTATGTTGTGCGCCACCCAGAATCCGATAGATTTTGAGGGAACCTACACGTTGCCGGAAGCTCAGTTGGATCGGTTTATGCTAAGAATTAGTCTTGGTTATCCTGATGCAGCAACCGAAAAAAATCTATTGTTGAGCCATCAAGAAGGTCAACCAGTGGACAGGCTTACGGCTGTCACTAGTATGGAGCAGATCGCTAGTATTCAGGAGGAGATTCGTGAGATTTATATGAGTGATCCTGTACTGAATTACTTGTTAGATATTGTGCGCCAGACAAGAGAGCATCCGCTTGTATTGCTCGGTGCAAGTCCACGAGCTTCGTTATCGTTTATGCTGGCTTGTAAAGCTTATGCTTTCTTACAGGGAAGAGATTATGTGCTTCCAGATGACGTAAAGGTGCTTACTCCATTTGCCTTGGGTCATCGTATATTGCTGCGTCCAGAGTCGCGCCTAGATAATGTTAGCGTAGATTCACTGCTTCAAAAGCTTCTGCAGAGCATTCAAGTGCCTGTTACGATGAGGCAATAATATGAGACGTTATTTGTCTACGATGGCAGCTCGCATTCAGCCTACTAAGTTCGCCAGCATCCTTGTAATTTGGAGTATTACGCTCTTATATGTACTATTTCAGGGCGGTAAAACTGCATTTATGTTGTTTATTATGGTCTCTGTACTTATTGCATATCTGATTGCTGGAGGTTTGGGAGGCGTTCGGCGGGCTAAGGGTGTTCGCAGTTTTTATGCCGAACAGGATAAGGGAGATTTGCTCTCTGCCGGTGGGTATCTTCGTGTAGGTCTGAAGGTCACAATCCCGGGGATTTTGCCTTTACCTTATGTAGTTGTTAGGGAAGTTCTGAAACGGCATAATGGCGAATCCTGGGTATTTGAGGAAAGCCTGATTCCCAGCCTCAGAGGACTTGGGGAACTGCGGTTTCAGACACCAGTTCTCGAACGGGGCACTTATACATTTTCAGATACGGATATCATCAGCCAAGATATTTTTGGCCTTGTTGAGCATAAAGGTACTTTTCTGGCTGAAGGCCAGTTTCAGGTGTTGCCTCGTGCAATCTATGTTCCGCGGTGGCAGTTATATGAAAGAAAATCCCGTCTTTCTGGGCCACAGACCTCTGTTGTTCAATCACGACGTGAGACTACCCAAATTAACGGTGTACGCGACTACGTATATGGCGATCGCCTAACACGCATTCATTGGAATGCAACGGCAAAGACAGGCTCGTGGAAGTCCAAAGAGTTCGAGCATGAGTCGATTCCCAAGACCATTCTAGTTCTGGACGGCTCTGCTTCTGCTTATATGAATTCGAATCAATTTGAACTCGCAGTCTCCGTCGCAGCCTCACTACTTGGATTCGGCATTCGAGAGCGAATTGGGATCGGTCTTTGCTGTTTGGATAAGACCACGAAGGTATTTGCACCTGTTGAAGGTGCTGCTGAGCGTCAGAAAATGATTCAATATTTGATCGATCTTAACGCCGAAGGGCACGGTCCACTCATATCCCGTTTGGAAAAAGGTTACCGTATGTTCCCTAAAGGCTCATACTTCGTGCTAATTAGTCCTCAACGTGGTCAGCCTGTACTGGATGCACTACGTTGGGCTGACAGCAGAGGGATGACTCCGTCGCACATTCATATAGGGAATTTATCAGAAACGAATAGCAGCACAGATTGGACAGACGTTCTAAGATCACGGGGGATTACAGGCTACAGCATTAGCTCACTGCAAGAGCTTCCCATAGTATTAGGAGGGGAAGTCTGATATGAGAAACTGGTGGAATCAGATGAAATTCTCCTGGCACCGTTCTTTAGGTCTATTGTGGCTTTTGATTATAGCCCACCAGTGGGTCTCTTATACGGAACCTATCTGGTTAAGACAGACAACTGCTGTTGTGTGGGCTGCATTAATAACGATCACTGTGATTGAAATCATAATTCCTGTAAAAGTTCAGATAAGGCTCTTTATTGAAGCGGCAGCTATTATTTATATCGTTTATCGGATACTTATCAATTATGGTATATACGTTGCTGATCCTTGGGCAACAACCCTCCCGGACAGACTGCAGGATATTGCAGTTCATATGGTGCCCTATATCTGGTTTGCTCTCGGAGCCTCAGCCCTGCTGCCGTTGTCGTCTTGGTGGGCATCCTCAAAAAGACGTATTTTATGGTTTATAGGAATGAACATAGTGGCCTTGGCTGCCTTGGATTCCTTTACATCTATTGTTTTGTGGCAGGAAGTAGCCTGGACGGTATTTGCGGGGATGGGCTGGCTGGTCAGCCAGCATCTGAGAAGCTTCCAGCTTCAATATCCGCGTGGTTGGGTGCATCTGCTGAAATATCCCACGAAAATAGTCATTAATATTGCCATCGTCTTCTCTTTGGTCATCCTAATTGGAGTGAATATGCCTGGGGTAAGGCCTACCCTAACCGATCCTTATACCGCTTGGCAAGAATGGAATGGGATTGGGAAGTCTTCTGGGAAGGGCACAGTTGGGACCACGAAATCTGAGATGGGTTCTGTCTCCCCTACTAACAATACATCGTCAGGCTACAGTCTGAATGATGATCAACTAGGTGGCGGCTTTACCTTCGATTATACACCGGTGATGACAGTGGTTTCTGATTTGCGTATTTATATGCGGGGAGAAACGCGCAGATTATATTCCGGAAGAGGTTGGGTCGATAGAGATCGGTTAAATCGGGGACCTCTAGAAGCGGTGGATGTAGGTGAAGCTTTAGAGAGCAGTGTGGGTTCTAAAGTAAATACACGAACACTGAAACAAACAGTAACCGTGCTTAATAATAATGAATTTCCCGTACTATTTGGCACTTATTCAGTATCTTCGGTGGATTCTTTAAATGGGGAAAAAGCTGGAGATGGACTCTCCTGGAGAAGCCGAGACAGCGAGCTGATCTGGGATGTGGATGGGAAGAAACTCGCTTATCCGTCTACTTTTGAGGTGACGTCTGAGGTTCCTGTAATTCCTGTTCAAGAATTGACAACAAAGACGTATGAGGAGCTATATAAAGGGAACGATTTGGAGAAAATGTTTCTTCAACTGCCTAACGATTTTCCTAAAAGAGTCAGGGAGCTGGCTGAGGAAATCACGGCTGAAGGAAAAACGCCGTATGAAAAAACAGCGCTTTTGCAACAATACTTACAACAAACCTTTCCATATACCAATAATCCAGATATATCACGTGTCACAAGCAACGATTTTGTAGAAGGGTTTTTGTTTGAGTTAAAGGAAGGTTACTGTGATTATTATTCTACGGCACTGGTTACTATGGCGCGCTCTCTGAACATCCCTGCACGGTGGGTTAAGGGGTACGCACCTGGGGAACAGCCAGAAATCCCAATGAATCCGGCACAACAGCAATCAGGCACAGTGAATAATAACTATACAATTACCAATGCGGATTCCCACTCTTGGGCTGAGGTTTATTTTGGTGATTATGGTTGGATTCCAGTTGAAGCTACACCTGGATTTAATATTCCGCTTTTAACTCAGAGTGAGCAAACCCCTGAAGTCGAACCAGAAGATCAAAAAGAGCAGGCAGAACCTACACCAGCGCCTGTGAATAACGCACAAGAAGATCAAGGGTTTCATGTAGGTCTATGGGTTGTTGTGGCAGCTGTAGTGGTGTTGCTGTCCTGGGCGATTTTTATAGTTTGGCATAGACGCTTTAAGCTTCGCTTCTTCATGCAGCAGCTGCGCAATGGCCGGCCTTTAACGCCAGATCAGAAAGTAGTGGCGGAAACTGAGCGTTGGGTAAGGTATTTGCATCGCAAGGGAATGCTAAAAGAAGAACACGAAACTTTACGTGAAGCCGTAGATCGCTGGAGTGGAGAACGGCCGGCAGTGGCTGATCATCTACACTCGCTACTAACAATGTTCGAAAAGGCGAAATATAGCCCTGAGGTTATTGAAGACAAAGACTGGCAGAGCGTGTATACTGAAGCTTTGTGGGTGCGGAGAAAAATGAGATCCAAGAAATAACACTTTGCGTGAAAGTATAGCTACAGATTTATTTGCGATGCGCAAGGAGTATGTTATAGTTTTTTGTATGAAATCGAGGTGAACGTATTGTTTGAAATGTTAGTTCCCAAACTCCGGGTGAATACGGTATTCGATATTGCTCTGGACGAGCTGTATAGACAGGGATATCGCGGAATCATCACGGATCTGGATAACACACTGGTCGGTGCCAAAGCGCCTGTGGCTACTCCGGAGCTGTTGTTATGGTTCGAAAAGGTGAAGGAACTGGGCTTTAAGCTCATCATCGTATCTAACAATAACATGGAACGGGTGTCCCGCTTTGCAACACCGCTTAATATTGAATTTGTGCACCAGGCTCGTAAACCGAGTAATGCTCCTTTTCTCAAAGCGATGAAGCAGATGGAGCTGCCCCCTGAACAAACGATTGTGGTGGGAGACCAAATGCTTACTGATGTATACGGCGGCAATCGCCTTGGCCTGTATACTGTTTTGGTACTGCCAATCTCCGTCAAGGACGAGGGGTTCGGCACAAGGTTTAATCGCCGGGTAGAGCGGGTTGCTCTGACACGGCTTCGCAAAAAAGGATTGTGGCACGAGGAGGATAAATAGTAATGAACGAACAAAGCGAAACACAGCGTCCTGAGAAGTGCAGCGGTTGCGGCATCAAGCTTCAGACGGAGCATAAGGATCAACCAGGATATCTTCCGGAGGTTGCACTTGAACGGGACCCGGTGATTTGCCAACGCTGTTTCCGGATTAAAAATTATAATGAGGCTTCATCTGTTTCGGTGAATCAGGATGAATTTCTTCGCCTGCTGAGTGGAGTAGGAGAGAAGAATGCGCTTGTTATTCATATTGTCGATATCTTCGATTTCGAAGGCAGTCTGATTTCCGGCCTGCAGCGGTTTGTTGGCAATAACCCTGTTATTCTTGCAGTGAATAAATGTGACTTGCTGCCGAAGGTTACAAACTGGAACAAGTTGCGTAACTGGATGCAGCAGCGCTGTAAAGAGGAAGGCTTGCGGACGGCTGAAATCGTACTTTGCAGTGCGAAACGCAATCAAGGTTTTGACCGTTTGCTGGAAGCCGTAACGGAGTTGCGCGGTCAACGCGACGTATATGTAGTGGGTGCTACCAATGTGGGCAAATCCACACTTATTAATCGTCTGATTTCGGACTATAGCGATTTAGAGCAGGAGTTAACGACTTCACGTTACCCTGGCACAACACTCGATACGGTCAAAATTCCACTGGATGACGGCCACTACATTATAGATACTCCAGGGATTGTGTATCCTTGGCGTTATAGTGAATTAGTTGAGCGTCAGGATCTGGATGCAGTTATGCCTGCCAATCCTTTGAAGCCGACAGTCTATCAGTTGAACGAAGGACAGACTCTTTTCTTCGGTGGATTGGGACGTTTTGATTTCGTACAAGGCCCGCATCAATCCTTCACTTGCTTTATTAGTGGTACTTTAAAAATCCATCGCACGAAGCTGGAACGCGCAGATTCCCTCTATCAGGATCATCGCGGTGAAATGCTGTCTCCACCGGGAAGTGACCGGATGGACAAGCTGCCACCTTGGCAGCGGCATGAGTTCCGGATTAACCGGGGCAGCAGAGCCGATCTGTATATTTCGGGTCTGGGCTGGATTAAGGTTAATGGAACTGAAGGTGCAGTTGTGGCCATTCATGTTCCGCGTGGTGTGAAGGTGCTTACCCGCCCTTCGATGATTTAACGAGGGAGGATAATCTATTGTCTACAACTGCAGTCGAAGGCTACAATAGCGGAAATATTCTACTCGGTGTAATGGGAGATCCTATTATACAATCCAAATCTCCAATTATGCATGAAGCAGCGCTGCAAGCGCTGGGAATTCCGGGTGCTTATGTACCGCTTCACATCCGCCCGGAGAAGCTGGGCGATGCGGTGCAAGCGATCCGTACGCTTGGTTTCCGTGGAGTGAATGTGACGATTCCGCATAAGGTTGCGGTGATGCAATATTTGGATGTATTAGATGAGAGTGCAGTAGCCGTTGGTGCAGTCAATACGATTGTTAATGATAACGGAGTGCTCACCGGATATAATACGGATGGGATCGGTTATGTGCGTTCGCTCAAAGCGGAAGCTATTTCTGATTTGTCTGGTGTGAAGATTATGGTTATCGGGGCCGGTGGAGCAGCAAGAGGAATTGTTGCCGCACTACTTCAGGAGAAGCCTTCTTCAATCATTATTGCTAATCGCAGTGTTGATAAGGCAGAGGACTTGGCGTCACAGTGCCGGAGCAAAGGGAATGTCATCGGGATTAGCATGAACGAAGTAGCAGAAATGCTAAGTGGTGTAGACGTGCTGATCAATACTACCTCCGTAGGTATGTATCCTCATATGGATGAGACACCGATAGATCCTGGACTGCTTCGTAAAGGAATGGTCGTAAGCGATCTGATTTATAATCCGCTGCGTACGCGGCTATTGTTGGAAGGACTCGAACGGGGCTGTACGATTCATGGAGGCCTTGGTATGTTTGTCTATCAGGGAGCTTATGCACTGGAGTATTGGACAGGGCAGCCTGCGCCTACGGAAATCATGCGGCAGACCATTCTCGATTGCTTGGGTGGAAATGAGTAAGAAATGGATTCATCAAGTTAGGGTAATAATAGGTAATAATATATGTTAATTAAGGAGTTATTCATTTATGTTAACTGGTAAACAAACACGGTATCTTCGTTCATTGGCGCACCATCTCGATCCTATTTTTCAAGTGGGCAAAGGTGGAGTAAATGATCACCTCGTACGCCATATTGAAGAAGCTATTGAGAAGCGCGAGCTTATGAAGATTAGTATACTGAGCAATAATATTGAGAATCCCAAGGAAATTGGCGCTGCTCTGGCTGAACAATCGGGTTCTGAGCTTGTGCAAGTGATCGGTAAGACTGTCGTTCTATACAAAGAATCACGTGATAACAAAACCATTGAGCTGCCGCGTTAATAGCTGTAAGTATACCTTACCGAGGAGGTCGTCCTCTTGAAAGTTGGAATTATGGGAGGTACCTTTGATCCTCTTCATATCGGTCATATGATGGCAGCGGAAGCCGCAAGAGATACTTATGGGCTGCAAGAGGTATGGTTTATGCCTTCACATATCCCGCCTCATAAACATGAGGCGGGTGTATCTGGAGAAGACCGACTAGCCATGGTGCAGGAAGCGGTGAAGAATCACGAAGCTTTTTGCACATTAGATTGGGAAGTTGTCAGAGGTGGCGTCTCCTATACCTATGAGACCATAAGACGTCTGCAAGAGGAGTATCCGCATTTCGATCTTTATTTCATCATTGGAGCGGATATGGTTCAGTATTTGCCGAAATGGAACGAGATTGAAGAACTGGTGCAGCGGCTTACATTTATTGGTGTGGGTCGTCCGGGGACACCTCTTGATCTAGATGCATTGCCAGACTTTATAGCAAAAAAGGTATTGCTTGCAGATATGCCACTGGTTGATATTTCGTCAACGATGTTAAGAGAACGGGCGGCAGCAGGTAAATCTATTCGTTATATGGTTCCAGAGGCAGTGTTCGATTATGTTCAAAGGAGTGGATTGTATGGCATACAGCCGCGAAGCACTGATTGAAGCGGTCTCCGCACAGATGCCTGATAAGCGCTGGAAGCATACACTCGGCGTGATGGAGACATCTATTCAACTGGCGAAGCAATATGGTGCTGACCCTGAGCGTGCAGAGACAGCAGCAATTCTGCATGATGTGGCTAAGTATTGGCCGGTTGAGCGTATGAAGGAGATCATTGAACAAAATCAATTAAATTTGGATCTTCTGGTGTATGACAAGCAGATGTGGCATTCGGAAGTAGGCGCCTTTGTAGCTGAGAAAGACTATGGGATTACGGATCCTGATATTATCAATGCGATTCGTTTCCATACCTCAGGCCGTGAAGACATGAGTTTACTTGAAAAGATCGTCTGCCTAGCTGACTACATCGAGCCTGGGCGTGATTTTCCCGGGGTTGATAAGATACGCGAGAAGGCACAAGTAAGTTTGGAAGAAGGATTAGTCGCTGGGTTCGATTCTACGATTAGTTTGTTACTGGAGAAACGCCGGGTGATTTTCCCCTTAACGGTACTGGCGCGTAATGATTTAGTTAGAATATTGGAGGATAAAATATGAGTGTACAACCAAGCAAGCTGTTAGAACTGGCCCTTAAGGCTGTTGAAGATAAAAAAGCAATGAACGTCGTGGCACTAGATCTACGTAATGTTTCACCAATCAGTGATTACTTTATCGTATGTCACGGTAACTCGGATATTCAGGTACAGGCGATCGCTACCGAAGTCCGTAAAGTGGTTCATGAAGCAGGCGGAGTGATCAAAGGGATTGAAGGCATGGATTCAGCACGCTGGGTGCTGATGGATCTTGGCGATGTTATCGTTCATATATTCCACCGCGATGAGCGTGAATATTACAATATCGAGCGTCTGTGGTCCGATGCCAAGGTTGTGGAGACTGTATGAGCCTGATTGCAGGAACTACGGTTACACTTCATGTAGAGCGGGAAGTTTCCCCATACGGATTTTTTCTGAATGCTGGAGACCAGGATGTTATGCTGCATTATACGGAGCTGACAGAGAAGGTAAAAGCCGGCGATAAAGTTGAAGTTTTCATTTTCTTTGATACCGAGGACCGTCTTGCGGCAACGATGAAAAAACCATTTCTGACGCTGGGCGAGATGGCGTTATTGGAAGTGGCTGATATTCATCCGCGTCTGGGCTGCTTTTTGGAGATGGGTCTTGGACGTCAGCTGCTGCTGCCTATCCGTGAGCTTCCAGAGCTTCCAGAGCTGCGTCCGCAGGTTGGGGACTATGTGTTTGCGATCATGGAGCATGATAAACAGGGGCGTCTGCGTGCCAAGCTGGCCGGAGAACAGGAGCTTGCTCCTCTAGCTCTGCCTGCACCTGAATCTTGGATGGGACAGACTGTAACAGCCCGAGTGTATAAGCCGCTGCAAATGGGTACTTTTGTACTTGTGGATGCGGGTGTGCTAGGCTTTGGGATTATCGGTATGGTCCATTCCTCGGAGCGGAGCCGTCTGCTGCGTCTTGGTGAGCAGTTTGAAGCACGTGTCTCTCATATCCGTGAAGATGGACGTGTTAACCTTTCTATGGGTCTTCGTAAAGAAGTGGGGATGGATGTAGATTCCGCCGCACTTTTGGAGTTCTTAAATGCTCGTCCAGGTGGAGCGATGCCTTATTCGGATGCTACGCCGCCAGATATTATCAAACAACGGTTCGGAATCAGTAAATCCGCCTTCAAGCGTGCACTTGGGAAGCTGATGAAGGAAGGCCATATTACTCAAAAAGAGAACTGGACGTATCTTGTTGCTAAGGATAATGAAGAAGGAACAACCGAAGGGCAAGAAGAAACGACGGATTAAGCTACGATTCAATAGACGGAATTTATAAAATGTTGTTATAGAAAGCGGTGTAATTGTGTCTTCCTATGGGAAATTTGCTTATGTATACGATGAGCTTATGGCAGATATGCCGTATCCAGATTGGATATCCTTTGCTGAAGCCGCATGGAGTAAATACGGCAAACCGTTAACTGTAGCCGAGCTTGGCTGCGGAACAGGAAGTATTACAATTCCTTTGGCGGGTTCAGGATATCATATGACCGGAATCGATTTATCTTCTGATATGCTCTCAGTGGCACAGCGCAAAATGGAGGAGCATCCCCAGGGACGGCGTTTTTTGCGCGAAGGCAGTGTTCGTTGGATTAGACAAAACATGAAGGAATGGGAGCTTCCGGAGCTGGTGGATTCTGTAATTTCCTTTTGTGATTGTCTGAATTATGTGTTGGAAGAGGATGACATCAGCGCAGTTTTTGCCAGTACCTATGCAGGGTTAAAGCAAGGCGGAACCTTCCTGTTCGATGTGCATCATCCAAACACACTAATTCGTTATGAAGAAGAACAGCCCTTTATTCTGGACGAGCCATCTGTTTCTTATATTTGGACTTGTGAGATGGATGTTCCACGCCGCGAAATTGAACATCATCTGTCCATTTTTGCCCGTGAAGACGGACATAGCGATCGCTATCGCCGATTCGAAGAGACCCATATTCAGCGCGCCTACGATCCTAACTGGATGAAGGAAGAGCTGCTTAAGGCTGGGTTTAGTGATGTGAAGATCTACGCCGATTTCGAGTGGGTAGAGGCAGAAGATGATGCTGAACGATTATTTTATGTAGCTATAAAATAATTATTCAAAATGTTAAGAGGGGCTGTCCCATAAGCTATGAAAATAGCTGCTGGGACAGCCCCTTTTTTTGACTTTAGCTTATTGCTGGGGGAAGCGAGTGGAATGCTGCTGTTGGAAGCACCTAGGTTGACGCTGCCGGAAACAAGTAGGTTGCCGCTATTGAATGCTCATGCATTGCCGCTTTGCGGAAGCGTGTAGGTTCCCGCAATCGAATGCTCTTGCATTACCGCTTTGCGGAAGCGTGTAGGTTGCCGCTATCGAATGCTCATATATGCCCATTGCGGAAGCGTGTGGGTTGCCGCTCTCGAATGCTCATGCATTACCGATTGCGGAAGCGTGTGGATTCCCGCTATCGAATGCTCATGCATTACCCTTTACGGAAGCGTGTGGGTTTTCACTACCCATCACGCATGCATGCACAAGTACCATCAGATATACGTATTAGTAGTAGCGATCGGACCCAGCGGACCTTATACGCAGCATTTTCCAATATTTTGGGTGCTATCGGACTCCATTGCAGCTATTGGCTTGAAAAACGTCCAATATTGGTCTTTTTCCAATGGATAGCGTCACTGGAGTCCGAAAACATGCTCCAAGAGCTAAAAATATGCAAATAACGTCATCTGGGTCCGTAAGCCGCTAAGCCGCGTAAGTCACGTAAGCCGCGTAAGTCACGTAAGCCACGTAAGCCGCTAAGCCGCGTAAGTCACGTAAGCCGCGTAAGCCACGTAAGTCACGTAAGCCGCGTAAGTCACGTAAGCCACGTAAGCCACGTAAGCCACGTGAGATACGTGAGATGATGGAGACAAGGTTGGAGCAACCAGCCAGCGCCCCAAACAAAAACAGCGCTTCTCCGATATCAGGAGAAGCGCTGTTTTTTTTATGACATCATTTGTTGGAGCAGCTTGTAATTGCGCCAACATAAGAAATACAAAATAAACCGGGCAGTGTTCATACCACCCGGCATCTTCCAATCCTTACCGATGCTCAAACAGATCAATGGCACCCAATACGACATGAGCCAGACCAAATCCAAGTACGCCTGTTGCTGCCATCTTATACTTGCTTCCAAGAAAAGCGGCGCTAGAAGCGGTTACGACGGTTCCAAGAACAGCGGGAATTAGACCTTCACGCATTCGAAACACTCCTTCTCGGTGGTTTGGGAGACAAAGTTATTATGGTTCAATATCGAAAAAATATACGAAGCACAAAAAGACCCTAAATCAGCGTTAGCTGAATCTAGGGTCTTTTTATTTAAGCGGGGTTGTTACTCTGCTATTATAACAGCGTTACGAGGGAGGCCCTCTCCAACTTCATGTACATCATACAACACACGTGCCAGTAGGTCCTGGCTATAATTGCCGAAATGTTTTCCGTAAATCGTGAGTCCACGTTTGTTTGTAGGCTTGTCGGTTACTGCGATACGGAAAGTGAGTTCACTCTTGTAATCCAATTGGATATCATCAAGGGTCACGTCAGAAATCCGACAGCCATCAATAAAGCTGCCTTCATTATTGATACGGATCAGCTTCAGCATACCGTATTGGTTTAGGTGCGGAGGCCACCAATCGGGGTTAAATGTTCCCCGGGTATCTCCGAAATCGCCAGGGCTAGTCCAGAATCCGATTTCAATTCCATTTAAATAGAAATAAAGGTCGGACGGATAGTTATCGTTAGACCCAGGAGCTTCAGAGCCGATCTCCATCGAGAACTGAATTTCGCGGAACGTTTGGTTGGCTTTAAGGTAGTTCGGAATTCTATATTCGAGGAACCCTTCAGCCATCCAAATAATTTCGGATTCAATTCGCTGCGGATCTGCAAAATAACGCGGCTCGTCGAAATCCCCGATGATGCTGTCTTTGGTAGCCAGTCCACAAGTTGGAACAGCCTGATAGTTGCTGTAATGACCTACTTGAATTTCTACTTCGTAAAGATTATCAACATCCTTGCTGCGAAGGTCAACAATAAGCTTGTCCTTATTTAAATAGCAGACCTTTTGAATACCGTGCTTACCCACTGATGTGTTTATCTCAATGAGACCGCTTTCTTCTAACTTTTTAATATGCATGGTGATGGCGCCGTTGCTGAGGTTCAGTTTCTTGGCAATTTCATTCAGGTTCAAGGCTTGATTGGTGGCAAGGAGCTCTAAAATGAGAATTCTGATTTCTGAGCTTAGTGCCTTAAAAATTTCTAATCCACTCATTAAATCTTTAATATAGATCATTTTATCAATACCTTCTTCCGATTACGTCATAAATTATACTATTTTATAAAATTATAAACTAATAAGGCATATAAATAAAGTATACTTCCTTATTTTGTAGAATGTACGAATATAAGAGGGATTTTTGGCATGATTTTTATTTGATTTAGTAAAATTTAAACATATAAAGAATTAATCTAAAGAAAAAGGCTGTTATTTCGCCCTAATTCATTTATTTCGAGTTTAATTTCATATAAATATAAAAAGGTTTATAGAAATATATTTACAAGGCTTTTTATATATGTTATTTTATATTGTAAGCGAATACATATTTTTTCATTTTAAATTTAATATTTATTGCTGTTCAATCTGTTGCTATTTCTGAGGTGATAATTTAATGGTAAAAAAAACATCAGATCTTGTCTTTCCAAGTTCCCCGGGGAACATGCCAATGTATGATCTATCAGTGATTGATATCGAGTCTTTATGGACGATTCACAACACACATGATCCAGGCATTATTAAAACAGATGAGGGTTACTATGTTTTTTCTACCGACATAAGAGTCGGAGGAGAATTACGTCCAGGCGTAATGGTTCGGAAATCACAGGATCTTATCCATTGGGAATGGGTTCATTATGCGCTGCCGGGAATTCCCCAAGTTGCGAAGGAATGGGCAGGGGCTACTAATTTATGGGCACCCGATGTGGTGAAATACGGTGAACAGTATCGAATGTATTACTCGGCCTCATCTTTCGGAAGTAGACAATCACTAATCGGACTTCAAACTTCAGCTTCTATTGAGGGACCTTGGACCGATGAAGGTGTAGTGATTCAGACGCGTGCTGAAGATTCACTGAATGCGATTGATGCCAATGTGCTTACGGATGCAGATGGGCGAATGTGGATGGTGTATGGTTCTTTTTTTGGTGGAATTCATATCATTGAGCTGAATGCGGAAACGGGCAAACCGAAGCAAGAAGGTTTTGGTACGCTGATCGCTAAACGGGATAACACCATTAAAGATGGAGCAGTTGAAGGACCGTACGTAGTGTATAACGAGCAATTCAAAAAATACTATTTGTTCGTCTCCTATGACTCTCTGTTTGAGGATTATAACGTTCGTGTCGCTCGTGCAGATACTATTACCGGCCCATATGTGGATTATAACGGACGAGATATGACTGATAGTGCGCATCAACCCCGATATGAGGTCGGCAATAAAATACTGGGTGGCTATCGCTTTGGACAAGATCCAGGTTGGATTGCTCCCGGCCATAACTCAGTTCTTCATGAGGATGGCAGCTATTATATAGTTCATCATGCACGTGGTGAAATCGATAAACATTGGTCCTATTTACAGATTCGTCGAATTCTGTGGACAGAGGATGGTTGGCCTGTTGTATCTCCAGAACGGTATGCGGGTGAAGTGGAACAGGATATTCCAGAACAGCTAATCGCAGGACAGTGGGAATGGATTGTAATGGACCCCTCAGCGGATGGCCAGATTCAGTCTGCCGTCATAAGTCTATCCTCTGACTTTAAGCTGGAAGGTGCGAATGGAAAGGGAAGCTGGTCTTTTGATGGATGCAGAGTCCTGACCTTGGTCTGGAATGATGTTGTCGAGGGTAGAGGCCGGATAGAGAAGGTGCAATTGCTTCCGTCATGGGATTGGGAGAAAGAAACTCAGACCCTTGTATTTACTGGATTAAATGAAAATGGAATTTCCATCTGGGGTAAGCAAAAGAATGGAGAAGAGAATAGATGACTACGATCAAGCTACATGCAGGTAAAGGAATTAATAAAATCAGCAAATATCTATATGGTCATTTTGCCGAGCATTTGGGCAGATGTATCTATGACGGGATCTATGTGGGGGAAGATTCACCGATTCCGAACACCAAGGGCTTCCGCAATGACATCCTAGCAGCACTCAAAAAAGTTAATATTCCTGTCCTTCGTTGGCCGGGGGGCTGTTTTGCCGATGAGTATCATTGGAAGGATGGCGTCGGTCCAAAAGAAACCCGTAAGCGGATGGTGAATACGCACTGGGGCGGTGTCGTCGAGAATAATCATTTTGGGACGCATGAATTTTTTGAATTATGTGAGCTGCTGGATTGTGAACCGTATATCTGCGGGAATGTTGGCAGTGGCACTGTTCAGGAGATGTCGGAGTGGGTTGAATATATGACCTTTGAAGGCGAATCACCGATGGCGGACTGGCGTCGTGAAAATGGGCGTGAAGAGCCGTGGAAGTTGAAGTATTTTGGTGTAGGTAATGAGAACTGGGGCTGCGGCGGCAATATGCGTCCAGAATATTATGCAGATTTGTACAGACGTTACCAGACATATGTGCGCAATTATGGTGAAAATCAGATCTATAGAATCGCTGGTGGCGCCAACGTTGATGATTATAATTGGACGGAAGTGCTAATGCGCGAAGCTGGACGGTTTATGGATGGTCTCAGTCTTCATTCGTATACGATTCCTGGAAGCTGGGAAGAGAAACGTTACGCTTTAGGTTTTGATGAAGCCGAATGGTTTGAGACTATGCAAAAAACCTTGCATATGGATGAATTGATTACTAAACATTCAGCGGTTATGGATAAATATGACCCGGATAAGCGGGTTGGAATGATTATAGATGAGTGGGGAACCTGGTTCTTAAGTGAACCTGGTACGAATCCAGGGTTCCTGTATCAGCAGAATACACTCAGAGATGCATTGGTAGCAGGGGTAACGCTGAATATTTTCCAAAAGCATAGCAGTCGTGTGCAAATGGCGAATTTGGCTCAAGTGGTCAATGTACTGCAGGCTCTTATCCTGACGGAGGGCGACAAGATGATTCTAACGCCTACCTATCATGTATTTGAAATGTACAAAGAGCATCAGGATAATGAACTGCTTGAAGTTACTATTGAGAGCCCTGATTATACGTTTGGGGAGCTTACAATTCCACAGATTAGCGTTTCTGCATCTCGTGATACGAATGGCAAAGTATATGTTTCACTCTGTAACCTGAGCCATAAGGACAGCGCATCGCTAAGTATTGGTATTGAAGAGGTTAGCTTTAGCAAAGTGACAGGTCAGATTTTAACGCATTCCGTGCTGGGAGCGCACAATACATTTGAGGCACCGGATACAGTTACTCCAGTAGCTTTTGAGGGTGCGTCTTTATTAGGTGAAAAGCTGAGCTGTGAGCTTCCACCTGCTTCCGTGGTAGTCTTGACTCTGGAATAACATCATGTCAGAGAACCAAGAAAAAAACCGTCGCTGCAAAAGCTGTGATGAGAACATGAGAATAAGCCCAGAAAAATTGGAGCGTTTAATAGAAATAGCCACTAGAGAAAGACCTTTAGCACCGGAGGAGCAATATTTGCAGCGTATTGAACATTGCCGAGATTGCTCTGGCCTGCAATTTGGTAGCACTTGCCGTTATTGTGGCTGTCTTGTAGAGGTAAGAACAAGATTGCAGGACTCTACTTGCCCTTATCCCTTGGCACCTCGCTGGGAGTGAATACTAAGTTTTTGAAAAGGACGTGAAAATCATCAAACAAAATTTGTTAGCTGCTACGCCCCCGATGGGCTGGAATAGTTGGGATTGTTACGGGGCCAGTGTAAATGAAGAAGAAGTAAGAGGCAATGCAGAATATATGGCTACCCATTTGAAGGACTTTGGTTGGGAATATGTAGTTGTGGATATTCAGTGGTATGAGCCTGGAGCGAATTCTTCGCAGTACCGCAACTTTGTACCGCTGGTTATGGATGAGTACTCCAGACTTCAACCTGCTGAGAACCGGTTTCCTTCCGCAGCGGGAGGCAAAGGGTTTGCGCCACTCGCTGAATATGTACATGGATTGGGTTTGAAATTCGGCATACACATTATGCGCGGAATCCCGCGTCAGGCTGCTCATGCGGCCAGTGCCATTCTAGGATCTGAGCAAACCGCACGCGATGTGGCTCACCCAAATTCTATTTGTCCATGGAATACGGATATGTATGGAGTAGATGCTTCAAAAGAAGGCAGTCAGGCGTATTATGACTCGCTGTTCCAGTTGTATGCCAGTTGGGGTGTGGATTATGTGAAAGTGGATGATATTGCCGCTTCACGCATTTATGGATATCACAAAGAAGAAGTTGCTATGATCCGTAAGGCTATTGACCGCAGTGGTCGCGAGATGGTGCTCAGTCTTTCGCCTGGACCTGCTCCAGTGGAAGAGGCTGAACACTTAGCCGGACACGCTAACCTTTGGAGAATGACCGATGATTACTGGGATCATTGGCATTTGCTGCGCGGGATGTTTGAGCGCTGTGAGAAATGGGCTCCTTATGTGCAGCCGGGCCATTGGCCGGATTGTGACATGCTTCCGTTAGGTCATCTGGGCATTCGTTCTGTAGATGGCGGGGGAGACCGGTTCACGCGGTTTACTCATGACGAGCAGGTCACCATGATGACACTATGGAGTATTTTCCGCTCCCCGTTAATGTTTGGAGGAGAACTTCGGGACAATGATGATTGGACATTATCTTTATTGACCAATAAGGAAGTGCTTCATCTGCATCGTTATGGTAAAGGCGGCAGACAGGTGGCGCTAAATGAGGAGCATGCGATCTGGACATCTGAGGATGAACAAGGTAACCATTATGTAGCTTTGTTTAATCTTAGCGATGAAGCTTTAACGCTTCAGGTGTCGTTCGAGCAGCTTAAGGTTTCAATTCCTAGTACTATACGTGATCTATGGCAAAGCCGCGATTTGGAAGTGGTTAACGAAGGTATTTCTCAAACTCTTCCACAGCATGGTTCTGTATTGTTAAAGTTTAAATAGAGGAGAGAGATTATGAATACGAGTGTAGAATATAAAAATCCATTGGTGGAGCAACGTGCTGATCCATGGGTATATAAACATACAGATGGTTATTACTACTTTATTGCTTCTGTCCCAGAATACGACCGGATCGAAGTACGGAGAGCAACAACAATCGAGGGATTGGCTGCTGCAGAACCGGTTGTAGCTTGGCGTAAATATGAGACGGGTCCGCTTAGTGCAAACATTTGGGCACCAGAGCTCCATTATATTGACGGGAAATGGTACATTTATTTCGCGGCGGCGCGTACTACGGAGACGAAGGATGGATTATTCGATCACCGTATGTTTGCTCTTGAGAATGAATCTGCCAATCCTTTAGAAGGAACATGGGTAGAAAAAGGCCAGGTAAAAACCGCTTGGGAATCCTTTGCATTGGATGCAACCACCTTTCAACACAAAGGAAAATTGTATTATGTATGGGCACAGAAGGATCTGAATATTGAGGGGAATTCTAACCTGTATATCTCGGAAATGAGTAATCCATGGACGCTAACCGGTCCTCAGACCATGATTGCTACTCCTGAATATGACTGGGAGATTATTGGGTACAAGGTAAACGAAGGAGCTGCAGTGCTTAAACGTAACGGCCGTATCTTTATCAGCTTCTCGGCTAGCGCTACGGACTTCAATTACTGCATGGGACTTTTGGTTGCAGATGAGGACAGCGACCTGCTGGATGCCACTTCATGGACCAAACTGCCGGAACCGGTATTCCAGACCAATGAAGAGAATGGACAATATGGACCGGGTCATAACAGCTTTACTGTAAATGAAAATGGGGAAGATGTACTCATCTACCACTGCCGCAATTATAAAGAAATTACCGGCGATCCGCTGTACGATCCGAACCGTCATACTCGTGCTCAAGTCTTCCATTGGAATGAAGATGGTACGCCGAATTTTGGGGTTCCCGTTAAGGATGCAGCTAAACAATAATTTGTTAAGGAAATAAAAAAAGAGGGTTACTTATAAGCCATTTACATGGCTGCTGAGTAACCCTCTTTCTTATGTTGCACCTTAAGGTATATATTGTTGAACGATAGAAGTAATTACGCCGTCCTGAATGGTGATGTGATACGGGAACTGGCTCAAGTCGATGACATCCGTTTTATTAAATTGATCCATAAATTGCTGTAAGGTGATGGACTCATTCCAGTTGATATCCAAGTCATCCATATTGCCAGTGTGATCAAAAATTTGCATCGTCACTGTGGCGTTATCCGCAATCGGATAAGTTGTCAGAGTATCAACATCATTTACAATATAATAACTGTCTGGAGCTCCGCCTATTTCTGCTGCAGCTTCTGGATCTCTTTCAGCAAAGATTCGATCGGCATCAGCACCCTGATACCAGTTTATTTCATCGGTCGTACCGGAGAGCTTGCCATGGTCGGATTCAATAGTATGAAAGTAAACTGTTTGATGCTGGGTCTTGTCACTATCTTGCGCATCTACCCGTGTTCCAATGGTACTTGCAGAAGTAATGAGGGAAAGAAACAACAGAACAACAACCGGTAACACATACGCTGACTTTTTCTTAAACATTATTAATCTCCCCCTTGAGATATGTAAGACGTTGTATAGAACTTATTACCCGCTCTGTTTTTTCTTAAACGGGTTTATATTACTCTTTACGTGAGAAGAGCAGTTTTTGTTGCATTTTTTTAAAAGTTTTTTTAAAAAGCAATGAGAAGTCATGAGTTTCCTAAAATGAATAGTAAAAGCTTGTCTCCTCGGGCATATTAAAATATCAAAACATGCAGATTAGGGGGAGCAGCGAATGGGCGGAATACTACGGATTTATAGGAACGATTGGCGTAATTTATTCAGAGTTCCTGTGGCCGTATTGCTGGTTGCCGCTTTGGTGGTATTGCCCTCCGTGTATGATTGGGTGAACGTTGCGTCAGTATGGGATCCTTATAGCAATACTTCTGGCATTAAAATTGCTGTTACCAGCTTAGATGAAGGTACTAAGGTGCAGGAGAAGGATTTTAATATCGGCAATGAGGTCATGGAAAGTCTTCGGAGCAATAAAAACTTGGGCTGGACCTTTGTAGATGCAGAGAGTGCACATAATGGTGTCAAACGCGGAGATTACTATGCCAGTATTGTTATCCCTGCTAATTTCTCCAAACGAATGACTGGAATTCTTGAAGGAACGATTGTGAAACCAGAGATCGAATATACCGTCAATGAGAAAATAAATGCGATTGCTCCTAAAATCACAGATAAAGGCGCCACTTCAATCACCACACAGATCAGTGAGAATTTCACGGAAACGATTAGTGAGACGGTATTTACTGTTTTAAGTCAAATTGATAAGGAATTTCAATCTGAATTGCCCATTATACGCAAGGTAGAAAAAGGATTGTTTAAATTAGAGGCGAGCCTGCCAGAAATTGAAACCGCAGGTAAACGTGTATTAAAAATTCAGGAAAATTGGCCGCAGATTCATGCCTCAGCAGAGCGTATTTCCACATTGGAGAATAAGCTGCCAGAGGTGGAAAAAGCGGGTGAGGCTTTAGAGAAAATTGCTGAGCATTGGCCGCAAATCGCGAGTACCTTAGATCATTTAGGGGGGCTACAGGACAAGCTGCCCAAGATTGAAGAAGCGGCACAGCTAATCATTCAACTTGATAACCATTATGGTGAAGTTGAACAGATCATGGCTCAGGCCTCGCAAGGTCTTACGGAAGCGCATAAAATCGTTAATGCTGCCTTAACAGCACTGCCTGAGGCAGAAAAGATTGCTACAGCCGGAAATGATTTTGTTCTGGAGCTTCAACAATTTTTGGAAAAGAGCAGTGCTGCATTTGAAGCTGTTCCAGCAGCTGTCAAACAGAATCTTAATCTCCTACAGCAAACGGAGAGCTCAGTGGTCAAGCTTGCTGAACAGTTAAAGGGAGAGGATAACGAGCCACAAGCTGTACGTGAGCAGTTGGAGTTACTCTCAGCACAGTTGGCTGCAGGAAGCAGCGTGATTGAACACACACTTTCTATGTTAAATGCATTGAACACATTTTCACCTGAAACAGTGTCTATTGCTGAGCTTGCGGCATTGAAAGGTGTAGACAGTGTTTTGAACAGTCAGAAGTCCTTGGTAAATGCTATGACGGCTGACCTTCAGAATAAGGATAACGCTGATTCCAGTGCAATTAACCAATTGTTCCTAAAGTCTGGTCTTGGGAAGCTGGCGATTGCGAAGCTTATCTCAGGATATGATTCGTCGACTATCCCTGCCATAAAAAATAAACTGGAGCAAATAACTTCGGCGGCAGATGTCACAGCCACCGCATTGCAGCAGGTGCCAGATCGTTTACCCGCGCTGGGTACCCTGCTGGAAGAGACAATGTCGGCGATTGAGTTCGGGCAGACAAGCTTAGCTAGTCTGCAGCAGGATTTGCCAGCTATACGCGAAGCGGTCCACACAGCAGCCAGTGGGGTTGCCGATCAGACCCAGGGCTTTGGTGCTTTCATCCGAGATACACTTCCGCTATTGGAGAGCAGCTTACCTACTGCTGGGGAAAAGATACAGCAAGCTGCGAATTTCGTGCGTCAGGATCTGCCTACTGTAGAAGAACGGGTTCATCAGGTCTCGGAGCTGATTCGTACAGGACTCCCCCGTGCAGACAAAGGAGTGGCGCTTGCCGCAGATTTGGTGAGAAATGATCTTCCAGTACTGGAAGACTCGATTCGAAAAGCCGCCTCCACGATCCGCCAAATTAAAGAAGAGATTGATCTGGGGGAAATTGCGCAACTGCTCGGAGGAGATATTAAGAGCAAAAGTGATTTTTTGGCCAATCCGGTAGTGTTAAAAGAGAATAAGTTATATCCCATTCCGAATTACGGCTCAGCAATGACTCCTTTTTATGTCGTACTTTCCTTATGGGTCGGAGGCACACTGCTTGTCTCTCTTCTCCGCACAGGTGTGGATACGGGGGGGCTAACGTACAAAAGATATCAATTGTATTTTGGCCGCCTGCTGACCTTCCTTACGGTGGGGATTCTTCAGGGGCTGGTGGCTGTCCTTGGCAACATTTTTATTTTGCACTGTTATGTGGTGAATAAGGTGTGGTTTGTACTTTTTGGAGTGTTAATCAGCATCGTGTTCGTAACCATTGTATTTACGCTTGTCGCTGTATTTGGCAACCTGGGAAAAGGAATAGCAATCGTGTTCATGGTGCTTCAATTCTCTAGCTCCGGCGGTACATTTCCGATTAGTACGACTGGGCGTTTTTTTCAAATATTAAATCCGTATATGCCGTTTACCTATGCAATTAGTCTGATGCGGGAGGCGGTTGGGGGAATTCTGCCGGAAGTGGCGATTCGTGATGTGATTTATTTGATTATCTTCGGTGTGCTGGCACTCTTGCTGGCATTACTCCTCAAGAAACCACTGGAGCCCTTTATCCATAAGGCTTCTGAACAAGCCGAAGAGTCTAAATTGATTTCTTAAAGAAAAAGAGGATGTGCCTAAGCCATGGTGATGGCTTTTGGCACAACCTCTTTTGTGTACTATATGGCAAGTGTGCAATAGGTTATCTTGCAGGAGCAAAATCAGCTACCGGCTTAAGAATCTCCTCGATTTGCTGTAAAGTATCTGCGGAGAGTACCGTATCTACAGCTTTGGCATTTTCTGCAACTTGCTCTGGTTTACTGGCACCAATTAATGCTGAACTTACACCAGGCTGGCGTAGAATCCATGCCAATGCCAATTGCGAAAGCTTCAGGTCTAAACTGTGAGCGAGTTCATCCAGCTGTCCAACCACAGACAACACATCATCACGGAGGTAGCTGGAGATCACACCATTAACTGAATTATCCGCTGCACGGGTTCCTGCTGGAGGTTGTTGCCCCGGTTTATATTTGCCAGTCAGAATTCCTTGCGCTAGAGGAGAGAAGACCACTTGGCCCAGCCCTTCACGCTGGGATACTTCAAGGACCTCGTCTTCAATATAACGTTCGAACATATTATAGATGGGTTGATTCGAGATCAGTGGACGCAGGTTCAGTCTGCGGCTGATACCAGCTGCATTGGAGATTTGGGCTGCGCTCCATTCGCTAACAGCGGAGTAGAGAATCTTACCTTGAGCCGTCAGATCATCCAGCGCGCGTAGAGTCTCCTCTACAGGGGTCTCTGTATCAAAGCGATGACAAAAATATACATCAATATAATCGGTGCCTAAGCGGCGGAGGCTGGCTTCACATTGCTCCATAATATGCTTCCGGGACAAACCACGGTTATTAACATCGTCTCCCATGGGGAAAAAGACCTTTGTACTTAGCACATAAGATGATCTTTCATAGGAGCGTAGAGCAGCACCCATCGCTTTTTCGCCTTCACCACGGTTATATGCATTAGCCGTATCAAAGAAATTGATACCGCATTCAAAAGCTTTGCTGATACAAGCATCGGCTGCCTTTTGCTCTGCTGCTGTTCCATATGTAAGCCAACTGCCTAGTCCGATCTCACTGATTTTGAGCCCTGAATTGCCTAGTCTTCTATATTTCATTTTTCTCTTTCCTCCTTGTATTCTATATGATAACTTTACTTGTATTATAGGAGACATTCAAGTTGAATGATTAATATACTAGTAATCAAGGAGATGAAAGATTCAATGACTAATCAAGCTACTAAAAAATCAAAAGTGATCTTATTTCAGGGTGACTCCATTACGGATGGGAATCGGGGTCGCGATGAAGACCCGAATCATATTCTTGGACATAGCTATGCGTATATCATTGGGGGCAAGCTAGGGAATGAGCGGGCAGAAGAGAATCTGGTATTCTATAACCGCGGAGTGAGTGGAGATCGAATCTCCGATTTATATGCACGCTGGAATGAAGATGCAATTAGCTTGCAGCCTGACATCATTAGTATATTGATTGGGGTTAACGATATTTGGAGAATGATGAAAGGGGAACCAAGTGGAGTTACGGACCGTTTTGAACGCGCTTACCGTCACGTACTTGAAGAAACACATGAAGTTCTGCCACATACGAAGCTGGTTTTATGTGAGCCTTTTATTTTAAATACCGGAGCTCCAGCTGAACAGTGGGCAGAATGGGAAGCGAAGATTACACATTATCAGGGAGTGGTTAAGCAGCTGTCTGAGCAATTTGATACGGTCTATGTACCTTTACAGGATGCTTTCAATGCAGCTGTGGAGAGAGCAGAAGCAGCCTACTGGCTGTGGGATGGCGTTCATCCGACGACTGCCGGGCATGATCTGATTGCTGGGGAATGGCTGAAGGTCGTCTTGGAAAGGGGTCTTTTAAACAACTAAGTTATAAAGTTATTATCTCTCTTTATCTATGCACCTGCTGATCACTCAGCGGGCGCATAGATAAGAGATACATGGTAATTATTTAAGAAATCGGTCCATTCCTCAGAAGGCTTCTGATCTGTAACAATATAATCCACTCTATCAAAGCTGAACAACTTAATGAACGCAGTCCGGTCAAATTTGGAGTGATCTACGAGCAGAACCACTTTATTTGCCTGCTGCTGCATAAGCACCTTCAGTTCACTTTCTTCTTCATTTGAATCACTTAGCCCGCCTGTCATGGACAATGCTTTACAGCTGAATATAGCTACATCCACATTATATTTTCGAATCGTCTGTGAAGCGGTATTTCCAACAAAGGAGCTGGTCTCGGGGCCTAAAATTCCACCTGTGGAAATTAGCTTTTGACCGGAGTGTTGGAATTCGGATAATACCACCAGAGAGTTCGTAATAATTGTCAGATTGTTTTTCTCCTCAATAATTCTACGCAAGGCTTCAAACACCGTTGAGCTCGTATCTGTCACCAAGCTGTCTCCATCATTGATTAATTGCAGTACATTATCGGCTATGATTCGCTTTGCTTCAATATTGACCTGATGTCTGCTGATGTAGGAAGGATCTTCATTGGTATGGGCGTTGAGAATGGCTCCACCATAATTTTTTTTGGCAAGACCTTCTTTGTCCAGTTTATCTAGATCCCGCCGAATGGTCTCTTCCGAGACGTTGAATTTTTGCGCTAGCTCTGCGACATGGACCTTCTTCTGTCTGTAAAGCTCTTTAATAATTAGATCCCGTCGTTCAAATGCTTTCATTCGTTCACTCACCTTTATATATAAATCGTCTGCTTTCTAGTGTACTACATTGTTGTTTAAATCTAAAAATAATTACATATTCACATAAAACCACAATATATAATAATTATATCACATAAAACCACACTTTTGTTTAGGTAATATGTTGTTTTGTGTTGACTAAAGCGCTTGCAGATTTTATGATGAAGGAGAAATAGATCTATTAACGAATGACTCTAAGATGATCTTGAGGAGGAACGGCATTGATAGAAAACTATCCGAAAATTGGTATCCGCCCAACCATT
Organism: Paenibacillus sp. FSL H7-0918; assembly: GCF_038007025.1. Taxonomy (NCBI): domain Bacteria; kingdom Bacillati; phylum Bacillota; class Bacilli; order Caryophanales; family Paenibacillaceae; genus Paenibacillus; species Paenibacillus sp. FSL H7-0918. Next base: position 308,790 of record NZ_JBBOWJ010000002.1, on the reverse strand, counting down.
GATGGCAGAAGAAGAGGCGTTCGTGAATCACTGGAAGAGCAAACGATGGGCATGGCTCAGCGGGTGGCTAAGTTTATTGAAGCGAATTTAAGGTATCCGAATGGGAGTCCTGTAGAGTGCATCATCGCCGATTCTACGATCGGTGGAGTTAAAGAAGCTGCTGCTGCGGCTCAGAAATTCTCCGGGGCTAACGTAGGGGTGTCGATCACCGTGACGCCTTGCTGGTGTTATGGCTCAGAGACAATGGATATGGATACATCCATTCCGCATGCCGTGTGGGGATTTAACGGAACGGAACGGCCGGGTGCTGTGTATCTAGCTGCTGTTCTCTCGGCGTATGCTCAAAAGGGAATTCCTGCGTTTGGTATCTATGGTGAAGATGTTCAAGAGTCTAGCAGTGAAGAGATTCCAGCGGATGTGCAGTCTAAATTGCTGCAGTTTGCTAGAGCAGGCTTAGCAGTTGCTCAAATGAAGGGGAAATCATATTTATCTATGGGTTCTGTTTCGATGGGGATTGCGGGTTCCATTGTGAATGAACAGTTTTTCCAAGAGTATCTGGGCATGCGCAATGAATATATAGATATGTCTGAATATGTCCGGCGCTTTGAAGAAGAGATTTATGATAAAGAGGAATTTAAGCGGGCGCTAGCGTGGACTAAAGAAAACTGCCAAGTTGGCACCGATAATAATCCGCCGCATCTGCAAATCAGTGCAGAAGAGAAAGAGAAGCAGTGGGAGACCTGTGTGAAAATGACATTGATCGCCCGCGACCTGATGATCGGCAATCCGGTTCTCGCTGAGCTTGGTTTTGAGGAGGAAGCTAACGGCCACAATGCAATTGTTGGCGGTTTCCAAGGCCAGAGACAATGGACGGACCATTTCCCTAACGGCGATTTCATGGAGACGATGTTGAATTCTTCTTTTGACTGGAACGGCAAACGTGCACCTTATCTCGTAGCGACAGAGAATGACAGCTTGAATGGGGTAACGATGCTGTTCAATTATTTGCTTACGAATACAGCACAAATCTTTGCGGATGTCCGAACCTTCTGGAGTCCCGATGCTGTGAAGCGAGTGACGGGTCATCAATTGGAAGGAGAAGCAGCTCACGGAATACTGCATCTGATCAACTCTGGTTCGGCAGCGCTTGATGGTACAGGTGAGCAAAGGATAGAGGGTAAGCCTGCAATCAAACCTTTTTGGGAGATTACAGACGAAGAGGCTGAGGCTTGTCTAAGCAATACACAATTCCGGCCAGCTTCTCAAGAATATTTCCGGGGAGGCGGCTTCTCTACCGATTATTTAACCCAAGGCGGAATGCCGGTTACTATGGCTCGTTTGAACCTGGTGAAGGGGCTTGGACCTGTTCTTCAGCTTGTTGAAGGTTACACCGTAGAGCTGCCTGAAGAGGTTCATCATACTTTGGATCAAAGAACAGATCCGACATGGCCGACGACCTGGTTCGCTCCTAAGCTAACTAACAGTGGTTCATTCCAATCGGTATATGATGTAATGAATAATTGGGGCGCGAATCATGGGGCGATCAGTTATGGCCATATCGGGGCGGATCTGATTACGCTGGCGTCGATTTTACGCATTCCAGTAAGTATGCATAACGTTGAGGAATCACGTATTTTCAGACCACGGGTGTGGTCGTTATTTGGGACGGAGAATCTGGAAGGAGCAGATTACAGAGCCTGTCAGAATTTCGGACCGCTATATTAAAATCTTCTTGTGGAGCAGGTGTGCTTGAAATGGGTGATACGATTAAGCTTCTGGCTATGGATCTTGGCGCCAGTTCCGGAAGAGTGATGTTGGGATTGTATGACGGTAACACCCTTCGCATAGAAGAAATTCATCGGTTTGCTAATACGCCGGTGTATGTTGGCGGGCATTTGTATTGGGATGTTTTGAAGCTCTTCCACGAAATGAAAAAAGGAATCCAGAGAGCTTATAGGGCGCATGGAAAATTGAGGTCTCTAAGCGTGGATACGTGGGGAGTCGATTACGGTTTTATTGATAAAAGAGGGATATTGCTCTATTCCCCCCATCATTATAGGGATAGGAGAATGGGAAGCCATCGTCTAGGGTTGGAGGCGCTGCTTCCACCAAGGGAGCAATTTAGCATTACAGGTATTCAACCGAGCTTGATTAATACGGTTTATCAGCTGTTTGCTGATTTTCAGGATAATGATTCTCTGCTAGAGATCGCAGATACTATTTTAATGATGCCAGACCTGTTCCACTATTTATTCTCTGGTATCGCGGCAGCAGAAAGCACGATTTGGAGTACAAGTGGCTTAATGGACGCTGTATCTGGTGAAGTCTCCACTGAAGTATTCAGCAGACTTAATATCCCGGTTGGTCTAGTGCCACAACGGGTTCAAGCGGGAACGGTTATTGGTTCTATCCTTCCGGTAATTCAAGAGGAGCTTAGCGTAGGTTCAATGGAGGTAATTGCGGGCGCTTCTCATGATACGGCTTCAGCAGTAGCCTCTATTCCTTATTCTCTAAAGGATGATGCAGCATTTATTAGCTGTGGTACATGGTCGTTAGTGGGCATGGAGACGCCTAAAGCTGTCATTACAGAGAAAAGCTATGAATACGGATTCACAAATGAGCAGTGTTACGGCCAATCTAATCGTTTGCTCAAAAATATAACGGGACTATGGATTTTGCAGGAGCTGCAAAGGAATTGGGCCGAAGCGGGAAAATACGTCAGCCAAGGCCAAATGGTTGAGCTAGCCGAAACCATAAATCATGCTCCAGCAATTATTGATCCGAATGATGAGCTGTTTAGTACACCCGGTGTGATGACCCAACGGATTAGAGAATATTGCGAACGAACAGGCCAGCAAGCCCCTTATACGAAAGCTGAGATTATACGCGTCATACTTGAGAGCTTAGCAGAGTCCTATCGCCATACGATTGACGAAATGGAAGAGATCACCGGCAAAAAAATCAATATCATTCATATGGTCGGTGGTGGGATTCAGAATGAACTGCTCTGTCAGCTTACTGCTAATATTACGGGGAGAAAAGTTGTAGCGGGGCCTGTGGAAGCCAGTGCAATTGGCAATATAATTATTCAACTGGCTGCCCTAGGGGAACTGGAAATCTCCGGGGGCAAGCAGGTAGTGGAAAGATCTTTTGCCTTTAAGACATATCAGCCTTCTTTGGTGAAGGTTTGTGAAAAATAGGATACGAGGAGAGAAACCCTATGGATACCTTGGAACAAAAATTACGTTTGCAGATTTGTGATATCGGGAGAAACCTGTTTAATAAAGATTTTATCGCGGCTAATGATGGGAATATTTCTGCTCGCTTATCAGAGAATGTAATTCTGACTACCCCCAGAGCGGTGAGTAAGGGATATTTAGAGCCTCATATGCTTGTAAAAGTGAATCTGCAAGGTGAAGTCCTTGAAGCAGCTGAAGGCTACAGACCCTCAACGGAAGCAAAAATGCATCTAAGAATTTATAATGAGCTGCCAGAGATGAAGGGTGTGGTCCATGCACATCCCCCGTATGCTACTGCATTTGCCATAAAAGGTGAGGCGCTCGACAAGATGATGATGCCAGAGTCGGTGATTATGATCGGAGATATTCCGTTGGCGGAATATGGAACACCATCGACGGAAGAAATTCCAGATTCACTGATGCCTTTCCTGGGCAAAAAAACTGCGGTTCTGCTAGAGAATCACGGAGCCCTTACTTGGGGAGAAGATGTTATGGAAGCATATCTGAATATGGAGCGGCTTGAGTATACCGCCAAGCTCACCTTCATTACCCGGATGATTGGCGGGGAGAGAGAATTGCCACAGCATCGGATTGATGAGCTGGTAGCGTTGCGATCATTTTATGGGAAGTAAAGAGGTGCCTTATGTTAAAAGGAATTCCTAAGCTGCTGTCTCCGGAGCTGGTACGCATTCTGATGGAGATGGGTCATGGGGATGAGCTTGTATTGGCTGATGCGAATTATCCCGGACATTCGTTGAATCCGAGGGTACTGAGATATGATGGCATCGGTATTCCCGAACTGCTGGATGCCATCTTAGAGTTGTTACCTCTGGATCATTACGCAGAGCAACAGGTGGCTTTTATGGCAGTAGTTGCAGGAGATCCAACTGTGCCGGTTATCTGGTCCACATACGAGACAATCATCGCCAAACATGATGCTGAAGCCACGATTAAACAGGAGGAACGTTTTGATTTCTATAACCGTTCTAAGCAAAGTTATGCAGTTATAGTTACTGGTGAAGAAGCGTTGTATGGGAACGTTATTCTTAAAAAAGGCGTTATTAAAAGTTAAAATAAGGGAAACGAAGCCGCTAACCGCTTGGGTGACCAAGGAGTTAGCGGCTTTTTATGCTGCAAGGATAAGTATTTATAACCGGATTACTCGGTACTCATATGCACCAAGGGAGAGGGGGCCGCAGGCCACGGATTTGCCTGAGAGAACATCATGTCCGTCCCGCGGGAGTGTGAGACTTCCCCCGTGTCCATCCATATTTACAAGGGTCCAGACTTCGGCAGCCTGGTCATCGCTTCTAGGGCAGACAAGGGTTCCCTTAGTGACATTACTGCGTAGGGTGACACCAGCACGTTCTGCATAATGATCAATGAGTTTATATAACATTAGGTCGCCTTCTTCACCGGCAGGCATTGAACCCAGCATAACAATAGTACCTTGTCCGTAAGGCTGCTCCGTCAGGAAGGACAACCCCGGCGTCACCCCCTCCGTAACCATTCCGATACTGGAAACGGACTCTGAAACGGGTTCAAAAACAGAACTCCACAAGGACAAGGGAGCAGATACCCCAAAAGCGTGTCCAATCGTGCCTGTTGATTCCAGCGGATAGGTAAACTTAGTTTTGACGCCTGCTAACCGCTCTAATTCCCCAAGTCCGGCATTCGTATGAAGGGTATGCTCCTTCGTTCTTCCTCCGGTAAGAGGACCGACAATCCAAATCCCGCCAGCTGCTGTGAAGGCCAGGGCACTTTGCACATACTCGGGGGACAAATAATGTACGAACGGAGTGAATAACAGCTTGTATCCGGTTAAGTCTCCGCCTTCGGGCAGCAGATCCCTGTGAATGCCCATATGAAGAATTCTTTTGTAGAAATCGCCCAGCAGACTACGATAATTTAGCTTCCGATGAGGTTCAGTTGCGAGATAAGCTTTGGTTCTGTCCGAATAGGTGATCGCAACATCTGCCCGAAGGGGCCGGGTGGAGAGCATAATTTGTTCAATTTCCCGCCGTGCTTGATTGGCCTCCAGCACATTAACGTACCCTAGAGCTGGTTCTCCCCAGGCACTAAGGATCGAGCTATGTGTTTGTTCACTTCCGGAAGTATGCTGGCGCCAGAGCCAATAGCAAAATGCACCTGCACCCAGCGCATAGGCGGCAACCGCTTCTGCCTTCAGATATCCGTTCGGATGTGGCACACCAAAACTCACTAGAGATGCGGCAAACGAGGGTCCGGTCTCCATTATCCAGAAATCTTTTCCCGGCTTGAAATTTCGCCACAGATCACAGTTAAGCAGATAAGCATGCATATTTTCCTGTGAGGCATAGGTGTCGTAGGCAGCAAAGTCGAGATTTTGAAATAGCCGCTCATTATCTAGATGAAAAGCGACACTGCTGTTGTGGGTAATTGGCACAGTGGAGTGGCGGCGGATAATATCAGCCTGCTCATCGGCGAATTCAGCGATCTTTTCCATTGAAAATAAGCGGTACATCGTCCGCAGGGATGAATTGTGGAGGAAAGGTGCGGGTCCTGGCTGTGGTACCTGATCAAAACGTTGATAAGTTTGGCTCCAGACGGCTGTTCCCCATGCCTCATTCAACCTTTCAATGGAGCTGTAGCGCTGCTGCAACCAGATATGCCATAAGCCTTTACAGGTCTCACACATACACTCCGCCACATGCGCTTTGAATTCGTTATCAAGCTGCCAGGCGGTTAACCCCGGCAGTGCTCCGGTCTCCTTGGCAATATGCTCCGTAATGATGGCAGCCCGCTTACGAAAATAAGGATTGTTGGTACAAATATGCTGCCGTGCTCCATGTCCCATTACCGTTCCGCTTTCATCCACATAACAGCGCTCAGGATGTCCATGAGTAAGCCAGATGGGGGGTGTAGGTGTCGGCGTACACATTACTGTGTCAATTCCGTTTCTATGTAACCTTTCGATATATTTCACGACGGGGCCGATATCAATCTTATCTTCTTCTGGCTCCAAAGCAGACCAAATGAATTCTTCGATTCGTACGATATTAATCCCCGTTTCTTTCATTAGAAGGATGTCCTGCTTAAGCACCTCTTCACTCCATAGCTCGGGATACCAAGCAGCACCGTAGTATAGCTTGTTCTTCAATTCAGTTCCTCCTTTAAGGCAAACATTTGCTGGAAATCATCACTTGGAATCATAGGTGCTTAATGTCTTACGGACAATAGTAAACTTTTGCGCGGTTTGGACTTTTTAGATAAAATGGGATTTTTAGCTTATATAAAGCGTTCAAAAAAGTCCGATTGCTGGAAAAAATCACTAGCAGCATAATAGGAGTCGCAGTAAGGGTGATTGCAGTAATCCATGGCTACAGTAATCGCGAGCTGTACATGACAAATGGAGGTGAACAGGATGAAGCACGTAACAGTTCCGGGAACTGCAGAACAACAGCCAAAGCCGCAGACCTATCGAAATATCCGGGTAAGAAGATGGAAACGTTTTAAACGTGATAAATGGTTATATATTCTGCTGCTCCCTGGAGTCCTTTATTTTCTTGTTTTCAAATATGTTCCGATGTGGGGCGTGCTGCTGGCTTTTAAGAATTACCAGCCGTTTCTTGGTTTTCAGAAAAGTGAATGGGTAGGTTTTGAGCATTTTCGTGTTTTTTTCCAGAATCCCGATTTCTTTATGCTGCTGCGCAATACGTTATTGTTATCGTTTTATAATTTGATTTTCTTTTTTCCGGCGCCGATTATTCTGGCACTGCTTCTAAACGAAATACGGCTTTCCTTCTATAAAAAGACGATACAAACGATGATTTATGTTCCGCACTTTATATCCATGGTCATTGTGGCCAGTATGAGCTATGTATTTTTAACTACGGAAGGCGGGACTGTAAATGAGTTTTTGTATACGTTTACAGGCAGGAAAATAGACTTTCTAGCTAATCCTGACTGGTTCCGTCCATTGATTATTCTCCAGACGATCTGGAAGGAGTGCGGTTGGGGGACGATTATATTCCTGGCAGCGCTGGCCGGTGTAGATGTGGAGCAATATGAGGCTGCGGTAGTAGATGGTGCGAACCGGTGGCGGCAGATTTGGCATATTACGTTGCCTGCTATCCGCAGTACAATCGTTATTTTACTTATTCTTCGGATGGGAACGATTTTGGATAACGGTTTTGAACAAATTTATTTAATGATGAATGCTCTTAATCGTGAAGTAGGTGAGGTGTTCGATACCTATGTATACGCACTGGGGATTACCCAGGGAGCTTTTAGTTACAGCACGGCTGTTGGATTATTTAAATCAATAATCGGTGTGACGCTTGTGCTCGGGACGAATTGGATCGCCAAAAAATTTGGTGAATCTGGACTTTATTGAGAAGGGAGAAGCTTGCTGTGGCCAAACAATACAAGAGTACGGGTGGAACTGCATTTGATATATTCAATTATATATTTTTAGGGATTATCGGGATCGTAGCGATTCTCCCTTTCCTCTTTGTGGTTTCGGGCTCCTTCGCTACAGATGCGGAAATTACTAAACGTGCCGTATTCCTGATCCCGACCACGATTTCTTTTGACGCCTACCGATTTATCTTTTCAACAGATACGATTATGCGCAGTATAGGGGTTTCTATTTATGTTACGGTAATCGGAACTGTCGTTAATTTATTCTTCACGGTAACTATGGCTTATCCGATGGCAAAACGATATCTGATGGGCCGTAATTTGGTACTCAACCTTGTTATTTTTACGATGCTGTTTGGTGGAGGAATGATTCCAACCTATCTCGTCATTCGGGAGCTGCATCTGCTGGATACGCTCAATTCTCTTATTTTACCGGGAGCAATTAGCGCCTTTAACCTGATTATTGTCAAAAACTTTTTTCAGGAGCTGCCTATAGAAATGGAAGAAGCGGCGCGTATTGATGGTTGTTCTGAGCTGGGCTTGTTGTGGAAGATAGTCCTTCCTTTATCCAAACCGGTTCTCGCTACATTTACGTTGTTCTATGCTGTGGGACATTGGAACAATTTCTTCTCGGCACTGCTCTATATTACGGATCCGACAAAATGGCCTTTGCAGGTGATGCTGCGACAGATCGTAATGTTATCCCAATCTGCGGCTGGCGATATGAGTTCTATGGATCCAAGCTTTGTGCAGCCACCGGAGCAGTCGATTAAAATGGCGGTTATTGTAGTAGGTACTCTACCAATTTTATGTGTGTACCCATTTCTGCAAAAACATTTCGCTAAAGGGGTGATGCTGGGTTCTGTTAAAGGATAACAAACTTAACTTATTCCAATTTGGAGGTATAATAATGGAAGCTAATCGTTCGGTAAAAAAGAAGCGCTGGTTGTTACTTTTACTTGTGGCTATGATGGTTACAACTGTTGTTGCAGGTTGCTCAGGTAATGAATCTGCAGGTTCTAACAGCAAAAGTGAGGGAAGTAGTAATACTGGAGAAGAGAAAAGCGAGTCCCCGCTGGATCTGACCCTCATGCTGCCGATATTCAAAACAAATTATCCGAAGGATGGCAGTCCGGTTGCTGCTGAACTGGAGAAACAGACCAATACAAAAATCCACTTTGAGTGGGTCCCGAATGCATCTTATGCAGATAAATTTAATATTACGCTAGCTTCTGGGAAGCTGCCGACCATTATCTACGTGGGGGATGTTAAGGCTTCTAGTTTTGTGAACGCTGCCAAATCGGGTGCATTCTGGGAAGTAGGGCCTTACCTTAAGGATTATCCGAATTTAAGCCAAGCGAACCCGGTTATTCTGAAAAACTCGGCCATTGATGGGAAGAATTACGGGATCTATCGGGGGCGTGTACTCGGCCGTAACGGTATGGTTTTCCGCAAGGATTGGCTGGAGAAGGTGGGGTTGCAAACACCGCAGACGGTGGATGATTTCTACAATATGCTGAAAGCGTTCAAGGAAAAAGATCCAGACGGCAATGGTAAAGAGGATACGTATGGCATGGTGCTTGTCAAATGGAGCGGCCAGTGGGCCAGCGGTTTTGATACCATTAAGTTATGGTTTGGAACACCGAATAAATGGGGCGTGCAAGATGGCAAGCTGGTGCCTGAGCATGAATATCCAGAATATTTGGAAGCGCTTAAGTTCATGAAGAAGCTGTATGATGAGAAATTGATCAACTCCGACTTTGCTGTAATGGACAGTGCCAAATGGACAGATCCGATCGTGAACAATAAGGCAGGAGTAATCGTCGATGTGGTCGATACAGGCGCCCGGGTGGATGATAAAATTCACGCTGCGCTAGAAAAAGAAGGCAAAGACGAACCGGATAAACATTATGTAGATGTAAGCGGGGGCGTAACAGGTACGGATGGCAAGCTACACACATTGCCGACCTCTGGTTTCTCGGGCATGCTGGCTATTCCAAAATCATCTGTGAAGAGCGAAGAAGAACTGAAACGGGTACTGGCTTTTCTAGATCAAATCAATAATCCGGAATTACAAACGATGTTAGGTTTTGGTTTGGAAGGTACTCACTACACTATGGTGGATGGTTTTATTGAACGCTCCAAAGACACTGTACTTGTGGAGTCAGAAGTGGAAGGTCTAAACCAAATATTGGCCTATATTCCTGAGGATAAGTCCAAGACTGTAGCACAAACGCCGCTGCGTCTTAAACAAACTGAAGTTCAAAAGGCAAATGAAGCTTCGATCGTGGTTAATCCGGCAGAGGCCTTTATTTCCACAGTATATTCGCAAAAGGGTGCTCAACTCGACAATGTAATTAACGATGCACGCATAAAGTATATTGTAGGACAAATTGATGAAGCTGAATTGAAATCCGCATTTGACGTATGGAGAAAAACAGGTGGAGATGATTTAGTAAAGGAAATGAACGAATTATACGCTAAGGCTGACCAATAGATCCTTCCTAGTGCTTTTATCCGGCTGGAAAGGATCTGAGGAGCAAAACGAATGTGGTTCGATTGCACTTCAAATTTATCGGATTCGGCTGGTGAGAGCATAGTGATGAGAAATGTGGCGAAATGGAAGCGTTATACAAAAGGCTGGTCAGGCTGTAAAGGCCGGTATTATCGGAAAAACCTGATCATTATGCTGGTGGTGTCATCCATTCCGGGGTTTATTATTGGTGCGCTTGTCTACTGGATGGCAGGGGGACGTCTGGAGAGCGAGCTGCTGCAGATGCATAACAGGCAGATTGAACAGCGGGCGGCTAATATTGATGATCAGCTGTCCAATCTGGAGCTGATGCTGGCACATTGGGCTTTTGATCCCAAGTTTGATTACAGCTTGAATGGCCTTGATTTTATTCAGGATCATGAGCGGGCTTGGGATATTACGAAGACACTCGTAGTGATGCAGGGCTCGAACACGATGACGAGTAACGTTGAACTCTATCTATCAGGAGATCATCCATTACTATTTAATCCCGAATATGGCACGATTGACTCCAGCATGGTTTCTGGTCAATATGACAAATTGATTGATACTGAACAAAGCACCTATTGGACGCAGTGGGCATTCGATCCCAATAAACCAAATGTCAAAGAATTAACGCTTGTCCATCATATTCCGGGCGGAAGCTTGAAGCCCTTCGGGGCTCTTTTGCTCCGCATGGATACGGAGAAAGTAGCTGCGATGCTACGAACTATGACACCTTATAATAGCGGCGAGACATTTTTGCTGCAGACGACGGGGGATTTGTACGTATCTGCTGGAGACAGTGCCGAGGATTCTCCCTTACTTACCGCATTGCATAATGAGATTGTGGAACGGGGCGCGAACCATGAGTCAAATCTTGAGTCCTCTTTTCTCTTCGACTGGGGTAAGGCTACATATGCAGTGACTTATGGTGAGTTTTCCCGACTCTCCGCAGACTGGCTCTATGTGTCCGCTTCACCGATAACCAGCATAACTTCACCTGTCGTCTTCATTTCAAGACTGATATTTTTAGTTAGCTTTAGTGCTTTGCTGCTGGCGGCGATTCTGTCTTGGTTTGCTTCCCGTAAAATCTATTCACCGATAGGACGTTTGCTGCAGACTTTGTTGCCTGACCAAGCGGCGGCTGCGAGTAGGGAGGATGAGTTCATTCTGATTGAACGGCATTGGCAGAACTTGCACGGGGAGAGCCATGCCCTGAAGTACACTCTTTCCGAGCAGCTTCCACATGTGAAGGAAAGCTTCCTGCATCAGCTGTTTCAGGGGTATTTATATTCCTATTCTGAGCAGGATCTGCAAAGCCGGATGCGGCGCTTTAAGTGGGAAGTAGAGGATTGTCATTATATTATTCTTTATATTCAGCTTACAGGCATCTCCAGCCAGGAGGGGAAGTTCCGCAACGGTGATGAAAGTCTTGTATCATTCGCCGCCGTCAATATTATCGGAGAACTGTCTGCCGAGCACTTCAACCAGGCTGATATTATCAATTTCCATGATCTCACGGCAGGATTACTTCTTATCGAACCCGTTGCGAATCCATCGCTGGAAGTGGTGCAAGCCTTTAGCGAAGAACTGACAGGAACGATTAATCGCATGTTAAAAATGAGGGTAACAGTGGCGTTTAGTGCACCGGTTGGAAGGATATCCGGTATTCCGCTAGCGTTCGAGGCTGCGAAGCAAGCCGCTAGTTATCGCCAGTTTGGTGGTGAGAACCAGATTATTAATATGGAGCTACTGGATCGTGAGGGGCAAAGTACGCCTGAACCGCAATATTCGTTCACTTTGGAGCGCGGAATGATTCAGGCCCTGCGCACAGGAGAAGCGGAAGAGGCTTACCGGCTGTTGGAGGAATTTCTGGAGGCACTGTGTGCCAATGGGGCAAAAGTGATTGATGTGCAGCAGGGCATGCTTCATTTGTTAGGCAGTATTCAGCACGCCATTATGGTCTCAGGCATTCATCCAAACCAACTGTTCAAAGGGGCTAATCTGTACGCGGCACTGTCGCAAATTCATGAGCCGAAGCTTATCCTTGCCTGGTTTCAGGAAAAGGTAGTCGCACCGTATCTGACGGAGCTGAGTGAGCGTTCTGATGCCGGAATCAAACGGACGATTGAGCATGCCATGATGTATATCAATGAGCATTATATGGATAATATTTCGCTGGATGGATGTGCGGATTATACAGGGATCAGCCCATTTTTACTGAGTAAATCATTCAAACGGGTCACCGGGAAAAATTTCATCGATTATCTGACCGAATTACGGCTTGATAAAGCCAAGGAGCTGCTGCGTGATACCTCGCTGCGAATTAACGATGTAGCTGAACAAGTGGGTTATCAGCATAGCTATTTTAACCGGATTTTTAAGAAACAAGAGGGAATAACCCCAAGCCGCTATAGAGAGCTAAGCCATAGTAATGAAGCTCTTTAAAAGTAAAGAGAACGTGCGGCGAAGAACGTATGAAGGAGATGGTTGTTGTGCCTACGGCTCTGCCGATTGGCCTGCATTGGCTAAAAAAGCCCGCTATTGATGTGGGTGTTACCTGGGGGGTTCCTTGGAAAAAAGGAGCGCTCGACAGGGAATCGTTAAAGAATCTCTGCTTAAGTATGCCGAAGAACGAAAAGCATGTGCCGCTGCAAAGCTGGCCAGCAGCTTTTTGGCCAGACGGGAGCGTCAAATGGTCCACGCACTCGGCAGTAAACAAAAATTCGGATATTCAGCAGGATTCCTTAGTGACAATGACAATAAATCAAGCGACTCCAGCTACGGAAGTGACTGAGCGACTAACTGTGCAGGAAACAGAGGAAGCTTTCATTATAGATACAGGTGTTATTATTTGCACGGTTAACAAGCAGGGGAAGGGTCTTATCCGCAGTATTGTGCGCAGAAATCCGGCGGACACGGAAGGAACCGAAGTATGCAGTAATGGCGAGCTTGTATGTATACGTGAACAGAGAGATGAGGGTGCTGGCACCCTGAGCATACGTGAGGAGCGATTCGCAGGACGAACGTTAAGTGCCATCCTTGAACAGGACGGACCTGTTCGCGCAGTGGTGAAGCTAGATGGACTTCACCAAGCTTCGCACAGTGCTCGTGAGTGGCTTCCCTATACGTTACGTTTATATTTTTATGCTGGGCTGGAGTCTATTCGATTAGTTCATACGTTTCATTATGACGGCAATCCACAGCAGGATTTTATTAAAGGATTGGGAATAGAATTCACAGTGCCGATGCGTGGACCTCTTTACAACCGCCATGTTCGTTTTGCCGGAGATAGCGGCTTGTTTAGCGAGTCTCCTAAGACGTTGCATACACGGCGAACCAAAGGTAGGTACCGTGATTTATTCCTCGATCAGGTAGCAGGATGTGCTGTGACATTTAATCCAGAAGAGGATGCCTATTTCCTTAGTTTATTGGATGACTCCGCTACTTGGGGCAGCTTTCGGCTGGTTCAAGATTCTTCCGAGCATTATGGGATCTGGAAGCGGACAGAGGATGGCTGCGCTTGGATCAAGGCAGCAGAAGGCCGCCGGGCAGGTGGGCTTGGTTATGTTGGGGCAGAGGGCGGAGGGCTAGCCGTCGGGATGAAGAATTTCTGGCGTAAGCATCCGGCAGGAATGGAGATTGGTTCCACTGCCACTGACGCGGCAGCGCTTACTGTCTGGTTCTGGTCACCTGATGCGGCAGCTATGGACTTGCGGCATTATGATACGAAAACACATGTGGAATCCTCGTATGAAGGTGCAGAAGAATTACGGGCCACTCCATTTGGTATCGCTAATACTAGCGAGCTAACATTCTGGTGTACGGCGCAGACTCCCGGGCATGAATTGTTGCAGCGGATGCAGGCAGAAGCTGAAGAACCTTCATTGCTGGTTTGCGAACCAACTTATTATCATGAAGCGGGTGCTTTTGGTTTCTGGAGTTTGCCTGATCGGAGCACGCCAGCCAAGGCATATCTGGAAGATCAGCTGGACGGGATCATCTCCTTTTACCAGGAAGAGATCGAGCAGCGCAAATGGTATGGATTCTGGGACTATGGAGATTTCATGCACAGCTACGATCCGGTCAGACATGTATGGAACTATGATCTTGGCGGCTGCGCCTGGCAGAATTCCGAGCTGGTGCCAAATATGTGGTTGTGGGTAACGTTTCTCCGGTCCGGGAGAGCGGATGTGTTCCGTATGGCCGAAGCTATGACCAGGCATACGAGTGAGGTAGATGTATATCATTTTGGCGAATACGCCGGACTAGGCTCGCGGCATAATGTCATCCACTGGGGCTGCGGCTGCAAAGAGGCTCGTATCGCCATGGCGGGTCTGCATCGCTACTATTATTATCTGACCGGAGACGAGCGGGTCGGCGATATTATGGACAGTGTAAAGGATGCTGATTATTCAACAGTTACTCTGGACCCGATGCGGGCGTATTTTCCGAAGGATGAATTCCCGACTCATGTTAGGGTGGGTCCGGACTGGGCGGCCTTTAGCTCTAATTGGATGACCCGCTGGGAGCGGTTCGAGGATACCGCTTATCGTGACAAGATTATAACAGGCATGGATTGCATCAAAAGGGCAAATTTACGGCTATTATCTGGTCCCACATATGGTTATGATCCGGCAACTGGCCTATTGTCAGGAATGGGCGACGATAACTGGGGGCGTCATTTAGCGATTAGCATGGGAGGTCCGCAGGTGTGGTTCGAGCTGGCGGCAATGCTGGAGGACCCGGACTGGGAAGATATGCTGGCTGAGTTCGGCGTATTTTATAATTTGCCACAAGAAGAGAAGGACGCATTTACAGGAGGGTTGATTTCAGGAAAACTCCGTTTTGAGCATCCTGTACTCAGCGTAGCCATTGCTGCATATGGAGCATATTACCGCAAGGATCCAGCGACGGCAGAGCGGTGCTGGTCGATTTTGCTGGAGAATCCGTTTGGTTGTGTGAATCTACAGGAGGAAGCTGATCAGGTCACTTATATGACTGAGTTAAATGAGATCGATTGGATGAATACAAATGAAGCCTCGCAGTGGTCTTTAAATACGATCATTGCCTTGGAATTAATCGGTAGTGCTTTACCGGAACGCGCGAATTAAAGGCTTCATTGTGGGGAGGAATGTTTTATGGCTAGGCCGATGCAGGACACGGGTATAGGTGGTTTGATCCCTGAAGCATGGAAACCAATCTACCATAATCCCCTCGCTTCAACTAGTGATATCGCTGGATTCCAGATGGAGGGAGCGGGAGCGGTTTCCTTCCCTTTGCAGCGAATGAGACTGGAGAGTACTATCCATGCCGAGGCCGGACAACAAGCAAATGTCGTTCTCTGGTGTCCAGAAGAGTTCCCGGCAGACCTCGCCGTATCTTGGAATTTCCGCCCATTGCGTGAGCCGGGGTTGGCGATTTTGTTTATCGCGGCCAAAGGAGAGGGTGGGAAGGATTTATTTGATTCCACGCTTGCTCGCCGTACGGGTGAATATGATCAATACCATCACGGGCAGATAGATACGTATCATATCTCGTATTTTCGCAGGCGTTGGGTGGAAGAACGTGAATTTCATACCTGTAATTTGCGTAAAAGCTATGGTTTTCATCTGGTTGCGCAGGCAGCTGATCCGCTTCCGGACGTCAGCGACATGACTGAGCCCTACCGGATGTTAGTGGTGAAGCGTGGTCCTATGCTGTCTTTTGCAATCAATGAACTGCCGGTTTTTACATGGATAGATGATGGTGAAACCTATGGGCCGCTACTGACAGGCGGGAAAATTGGGTTTCGACAGATGGCACCCCTGATGGCTGAATACTCAAATCTGACGGTTTTTGGACAGTAATGCGAAGGAGGCTTCAGATTGATGTCTATTATTTATTATTGTTACCCTGAAGGCAGACATAAGGCGCTTACAATGAGCTATGATGACGGCAGACGGGCTGACGAAAGATTGGTAGGACTATTTAACCGCCATGGGATTAGAGGAACATTTCATCTCAATTCTGGCCTGCTGGGTGAAGGTGATCGTATTACGGCAGATGAAATAACTGAGCTGTACCAGGGACATGAGGTATCTGTTCATACGCAACACCATCCGACGATGGCCCGTTGTCCGCAGGAGCAAATCATCCATGAGATTATGGAGGATCGAAAGTGTTTTGAGACGCTGCTCCAGGTGCCGATACGGGGAATGTCTTATCCTAACGGTTCCTTTAACAAGGAGATAAAGAAGCTTTTGCCTCATTTAGGCATGGAATATGCCCGTGCGGTACAGACCACTGGCGGCGGCTTTGGGCTGCCGGAGGATTGGCTGGAATGGCGGGGGACTTGCCATCATAATGATCATTTGCTGGAGCATGCGGAGCAGTTCGTGAAGCTGCATAAACGGCAGTATTTATATCTGATGTATGTGTGGGGCCATAGTTATGAATTTGATAACGATAATAACTGGGAGCTGATGGAAAGCTTCTGTGAAGCAGTGGGAGGACTAGAGGAAATCTGGTACGCGACAAATATTGAACTCGTTCATTATATGAAGGCTTGTGAAGCCCTTATTTTCTCCGCTGCTCGGGATTTTGTATATAATCCGGGAGCGCTATCTGTCTGGCTGGAAATCGACGGTTTGATTATAGAAGTAGCAGGCGGACAAACCGTCCGTTTCCCAGAGATCTAATCGAAGAGAGAAGACAGGAGGATTCTAATGAAAACGAAGGACACACAATTAGTCTATCAGCTGGCAAAAGTAGATATTTCCGCTGCCGGTCCACGCTGCAAAATGCTTATTGGCGATCTGAATGGGGATGGACGTGCGGAAATGCTGCTGGTTCAGCCGGATAATCGCCAGGATGTACGTTATATTCCCCATCAGGTGCAATGCCTGACTGCTTTTGATATGGATGGCAAGCTGCTGTGGCAGGTGGGCACACCCGATCCTGACGCTGGCAGCCAAGGCTCGGACTATCCAGCGCAAATTTATGATTTAGATGGTGATGGGGCGCTGGAAGTATTATGTGTAATGGATGGACGGTTTCATATTCTTGAAGGTTCAACAGGAACGGTTAAATCCATATACGACTTACCGGCAGAACATGCACATGATTGCATTATCATCGCCAATCTAACAGGGCAAGAACATGCTTCCGACATCATTCTGAAGGACCGTTATCATCAACTGTGGGCCATGGATCAGGATTTCAATTTATTATGGACGCATAAAGGCAATGTAGGACATTATCCGTGGGTTCACGATCTTCATGGAAATGGACAGGATCAAGTGATGGCAGGTTATGATCTGCTTGATTCTAAAGGTGATTTATTATGGAGCTGCCATGATCTTGATGACCATGCGGACTGTATTTGGGTTGGCGATGTGAATGGAGATGGCTATCCTGAACTGGTTGTCGGCGGAAGCGTAACGGTGATGTATGACCGGGACGGACAAGAGCTTTGGCGTTATGATGGCTCCATCGAGTCACAGCATCTGGCGTTAGGCCGATTCCGGCCTGAACTGCCTGGCCTTCAGGTTGCCGGGCTGGACCGAATGATCCGCGAAGATGACGGCAAAGGGCTGAAGGGCAAGGATGCGTTGTTTCTTCTAGACTGTAATGGCAAGGAACTTTGGAAAGAAGAACGTACAAGCGACGGTTGGCTGACTATAGTTGAAGCCGTGAGCAACTGGCAAGCGGGTTCTCCGGATTATATTCTTGCGTACCGCCGGGGAGGCGGAGTATATCCTGCTTTGTACGATGGACATATGCGGGTTGTAGCTGAATTCAAGGAGGAAGGTTATGCCGTTCACGGCGATCTTCTGGGATGTGGCAGGGAACAGGTTGTAATTTATAATGATGAGTCCGCAACGGTATATTCAAGCGAGTGGATAGATATTAGTACCTGTGCCTCTGAGAAATCGTTACCTCAGCCTAAAAGATTGTACAACTCGACGCTGTATCCCGGTGGAGAAATAACGGTGTGAAGGAGGATACGCTTAGTGAGTACTTATATTCCAGAATACTTTCCTGATCCTGATTGTATTGCCAAATATAATGGGGGCAAAATCGAAAATGTACTGGCCGCAGTGGCCAGCCGTTTTATCGGTGCCTATCCCCCGCAGCCTCCGGTGTACCGGGTACATTCGCAGAGTGGTTTCAACCGGCTCCGCGACTGCCGTTACGATATGAATCTGGAAGAACGACTGCCGGAGCTAGCGGCAGGACAATTCGTATATGTATGGGGAAAGCTGTGGAGTGACAATGAGGTAGATGCCCCTTTCTCAGTTAGTTGCTATAGTCCAGTTAAGGTTTACATAAATGGACGGCTGGTGTTTAGCTCCAATCTAAATGATGATGTGTTTCCGGACAGAAGGACGTTTTTTCGGGCGAGCATGGATAAAGGCTGGAACCATCTTGTACTGGAGTATGTTGCAACAGGTACAGGTTGCGGAGGGGTTTTTGGAACGGGCAGTGTCAAAGGTGCACCAGTACACTTTCTTACTCCAACGGCGCAGTTAAGCGGTTGTGAAGGTTGGATTTATAGTGGACCCCAGCAGACATCTTGGGCAGCTTGGCTGGAAGCTGAATTCACTGAAGAGCAAATGACAGCTCGCTGCGTTTGGTTTCCGACACAGCAATGGTCGCCACAGGAACAGGCAACTGGCAACTGTTCACGCATATTTGGGGAAATGCTGGGAGCCAAGGCGTATGCTTGGTGTAAGCTGGAAGTTAACAGCCTACAGAAAGACGACATTCGTCTGCATGGTAGCTATCGTGGAATGGCTGAAATCTCTATCTATGTGAATGGGAAACTTGTAGCTGAGCATCAGAACGTGAAAGGCATGCTTGATATCCAACTGGAGCTTGGTTATGGACTACATGATCTCGTCGTGGAGTCCATCTGTGGAGAGGGGAATTGGGGATTTGAACTGGACGTACGGTCTGGTGGTGTTCAGAGTAGTCTCGTGCAACCATATCCCGTTGAAGGATTAACTGATCCATGGTTGTACCTTGGATTGTTCACCAAGGAGGCAGCGCCGAAAGTCTTAGAACTGACCTCTATGGATACTTTATTTGGGGAAGCGGATGAAGTAACCTTTTGGCGTGTGGACCAACCGAATAGCTGGGTTAGGCCTTATTTGGAGAGTGTTATGTTTGGGCGCTGGAATTACCCTCTAGGCGTAACCCTGTACGGATTGCTGAGAACAGGAGTAGAGCTTAAGGCCCCCCATTATGCCGAATATGCACAACACCATATTGAGCAATGTACAGGGCTGCATAAATATGCCTTATGGGACCTTGGACGTTATGGCGCTCCGGGCATCAATCATCAGCTGGCGCTGATGGATTCGCTGGACGACTGCGGATCCTTCGGGGCAACGATGCTGGAAGCACATAAGCTTCGTCCACTACAGGGCGCACCGGAAGCTGCTGCTGAAATTGCCAATTACATTACTAAAGTGCAGAGCAGGCTGCCTGACGGAGCTCTGTATCGGACCAGTGGCACAGTTGATTTCATGCAGCAGACGATGTGGTGTGATGATCTGTATATGAGCACGCCATTTCTAAGCAAATATTATGAAATGACCGGAAATGCGGCTTATCTTGATGATGCGGCGGCGCAGTTTTTACTTTACAAGGAGCGGCTGTTCCAGCCGGAGCTTGGCATTATGCATCATGTGTATGATTATAAGTTTAATAAACCCAATGGCGTGCCTTGGGGCAGAGGTAATGGTTGGGTGATTTTTTCGCTGACTGAGCTGCTTGAAGTTATGCCTGAGCAACATCCGTTGCGAGCTGATTTGCTTGATTATTTCCGCGAGCTTAGTAAAGGCTATCTTAAGCTGCAAGATGAGCGGGGCCTATGGCATCAAGTGTTGACGGATCCTGAGTCCTATGCGGAGGCTTCTTGTACCTCTATGTTTATTTACGCTTTTGCTAGAGGCGTACGCTGCGGCTGGCTGCTGGAACCAGAGTCATACGTAACCTCTGCAATCAACGGCTGGAGCGGCTTAACCCGTTATTGTATTGACAAACAAGGCAATGTTTACGGTGTCTGCCGCGGTTCGGGTTATTCGTTTAACAAACTGTATTATAAAGATGAATTGACCTGGCAATTAAACGATACACATGGGATTGGCATCGTGCTGCTGGCCGGAATTGAGGTTCACAGGCTCGTACGAGATTTGGAAATGAAATCACATGACGAAGCAAAATGAATGGCATGATGAGGAATGAGACGACCGTATTAATCACAAAATGCCAGCTGAGCAGCGATACTCCATTAGTGGGGATCGCTGCTCTTTGTTATGCGTTACAGTGCTGCTTAAACCCCCAAAACCCCGAAACCCCCCCGGCCCCCCCGGCCCCCCCGGCCCCCCGAAACCGCCGATTACTCCTGCTAGACAAAGTTATGCGGACTCAGATGACGTTATTTGCAGATTTATCGCCTTTTGGGGCCATTTTCGGACTCCAGTGACGTTATTGCTTCGAAAACGGCTAATATAGGTAGCTTTTTATGCCAATAGCGACTATGGGGTCCGATAAAATCCCAAAATAGCGATTATGCTGCGAATAAGGTCCACTGGGTCCGATAGCCTCATGAACTTTGTTCGCGCGAAAAGGTAATCTAGTGACGAGATATTGTTGTTGCTCAGATACTCCCGGTGCTCCCGGTGCTCCCGGTGCTCCCGGTGCTCCCATGCTCCCGATACTCCCGATACTCCCGGTGCTCCCGGTGCTCCCGGCGCTCCTGATGCTCCTGATGCCCTCGATGCCCCCATGCCCATGGCAGTTCACATAAGGTACTTTTGATCGACGGAGCGGCTACAAAGAGAACTGGTTGTGATTTCTAGCTGTGGATCAGCGGTTTTGCTTGCGATATTGCAAAGGCGAACGTTTAACGATTTGTTTAAACACACGCCCGAAGTGGGCGATGCTGTCAAAGCCGGTATCCTCGGCGATGTTCGTAACTTTAGCGTTGGTGCTCTGCAAGAGACGTTGGGCTTCCTTGATCCGAATGTAGTTTAGATATTCTACGATGGTGAAGCCAGTTGTCTGCTTGAACACACGGCAGAGATAGGTGCTGCTGATGAAAAAAGTCTCAGATAGCCGCTCCAATGTAAGCTTTTCAGCATAATGTGTTTGTAAAAAATCGATAATTTCGTAGACTTTTAGCTGCTTCTCACTGCTCTCAGGGGCAATGGGCTCGCGGCTTATTTCCTGTATTCTGTTCATTTCAATAAATAGTTGGATGAGCAGCGTCTGCAGATAGGGGGATTGCTGTGTCCGTGGTTCTGTTTGTTCTTTTAGCATGCTGAAAAGAAGATATTCAATGACCCCCTGCTCATGTACTCCGGGCCGCAAAAGCAAGCTTTGTGTAGCCATAAATGGAAAATGCAGCTCGAAATGTGCCAATGTCTTTTGCAGAAAGCTTTCCTCAAAGTTAATTAAGATCCGTTCATGGCTTGCAGAGCCTTTAGAGGTGGTACGATGGAGCTCGTTCTTGTTAATAAAAATCAGATCACCTTTACGCAAGGTGTAGATCAGATTGTTAATGTAATAACTGCGTTCCCCGGCGAGTAAATAATAAATTTCATAAGTATCGTGATAATGGTCGGAATCCATGCTGAATGGACCGGCTCTTTTTATTTGCTCAATTATAAAAGGAGGCTGAGGCTCCTGTTCCATACTAAATCTGCTCCTTTCTGATAATGAGGATAATATTTGCAAAGTTTTTGTTATTTCTGCTAAGAATCGCTTAGATTAAGATATATTTTATACTATACACTATAAGAAGAAAACGCTTTTAAATCAATAAGTGATGGAGTGATCCTGATGTCCAACAAGAAATATGCTTTCGTAGGAACCGGCGGCCGAGCGGAGTTTTTTTATGGTGAGATCACCACGAATTATCGTGAAACCTCTGAGATTGTAGGCTTTTGTGATGTGAATGGAGCAAGAATGGATTATGCGAACCGTTTGCTGGAGGAAAAATATAAATATCAAGCGGTTCCTACCTATAAAGCTCATGAGTTTGACCGTATGATTGAGGAAACCAAACCTGACACGGTTATTGTCACGAGTATTGACCGCACGCATCATCGTTACATTATCCGGGCGATGGAGCTTGGCTGCGATGTTATTTCGGAGAAACCGATGACAGTGGATGAAGAGAAATGTCAGGAAATTCTTGAAGCGATTGAGCGGACTGGGAAAAAGCTGCGTGTGACCTTCAATTACCGCTATGCCCCACACAACACCAAAATCCGTGAACTCATTATGGACGGCGCGATTGGAGAAGTGCTTTCCGTCAACTTCGAGTGGCTGCTAAATACGCAGCATGGGGCGGATTACTTCCGCAGATGGCATCGTGATAAACGGAACAGCGGAGGTCTGTTGGTTCATAAATCCACACATCATTTCGATTTGATGAATTTCTGGCTGGGTTCGCGCCCAGATACGATTTATGCGATGGGTGATCTAAGATTTTATGGCAGAGAAAACGCGGAGAAGCGCGGGGTGACTGAGTTTTATCAGCGTGCTCATGGTAGCAGTGCGGCGGAAAATGATCCGTTTGCCCTGCATCTTAAAGATAATGAGCAGTTAAAGCAGATGTATCTGGATACGGAGCATGAGGATGGCTACCTGCGTGACCAAAGTGTGTTCGGTGATAATATCAGCATTGAGGATACGATGGCGGTTATGGTCAAATACAAAAATAAGACGATTATGAATTATTCACTTAATGCTTATCTGCCTTGGGAGGGTTTCATTGTGGTATTTAATGGGACCAAGGGGCGGATGGAAGTAAAGGTCGTCGAACAGTCTTATGTAAATGCCGGAGGAAATAAGGAAGATGAAGGGGCGTTAAAAGACAAGCGGATCACGGTCTTCCCTCATTTCGCAGCACCTTATGAAGTGGAGATTGAAGAAGGAGTTGGGGGGCACGGAGGCGGAGATCCTGTGATGCTGCGTGATATTTTTGAACGTCCGCTGGAGGATCGCTTTAATCGTGCAGCATCCCATGTGGACGGAGCGTTGTCTATTATGACCGGGATTGCGGCAAATCGTTCAATAGCTACTGGACTTCCAGTTAAGGTAGATCAGTTAATAAAATTGTAGTAGCCCGTTTATGAACAAGCGGCTTTGGGTTCGTAGGGAGCGTTTCTCCAGAATCCCGGAGGGCCCTCCGCTCTGTCCACATGTTAAGCCAACTTCTACTCTTAGATTGAGCTAAAAAAAGTGAAAATAAAAGGCTGTCTCCAAAATCATCGTAGATGACTAAGAGACAGCCTTGTTTATTTTAGCTAAAACTCAATTATTGTTTGACGACGTTAAAGCCATCTTTTTGCAATTGGGTCACGATACCATCGTCACCGAGCATATGCAGCGCGCCAACGACGACAAGGTAAGTCGCTTTTTTATCACTATTCAAATATTCTTTTACATGCTTCACCATGTTGACGTTACGATCCGAAACCAGGCCTTTATAATACTCTGGCTCTTGCGCGACCGCTTTTGTCATCGCTACGAGCGACTGCTCATCACCTTGCATCCACATTTGGGATAGTGCATCCAGCGAAGCTGCTGCGGAAGTATTGTCCGTTTGATTGAGGCTGCCGAGTGTGTCGACAAGAAGCTTTTCTTGCAATCCATCTGAGAACTGGTCGAACATATTCAGCTGCAATTGTGTGTTTTCCAGTTCAATAATAGGTTTGTTCAGCTTGCCTGCTTTTTGTAAAAAATATAAATCAATGCCGGTATCCGCCGTATAACTTGTAACTTGCATCTGTAGACTTGAGACACCTTGGGTAACGACCCACGGTTTGAAGGAATCGAATGCATTTTCCGCCAGACCATTTGCTTTTAGCAGCTGAGTTACTTTGTTATATGTATCTGCGGATACATGATCCTTGAGCTTGGTTCCATCTGTATAAGAGCCTTTTTCCAAAATAAACTTTTGGATCTCAGCTTGATCAATCTTAGAGATATCTACTTCGACACCTAAATATTGCGAGGCTTCAAAAGCAGCTTCAATCTCCGGACGCAGCGGGTACATTTTGTCGTTAGCCACATGGATAGAACCAAGCAGATAGACGGTGTTGCCGTTGTTCTCCACTTTCCATAAGAATCCGGTGCTTCCGGCAGCTTGAGTATCGGCCACAAAAGTGATGGTGCGCAGCGCTGGACTCCACTCCACCTTATAGCCGATCGTTTCTCCTATAAAGCGGACAGGAACATAGGTGACATTGTTGATGGTTTTAGGAGCCACCTCTAGTTTTTTCTTCTCCCCGTTTACCGTTGCGGTTGTGCTACCGATGGTCAGTGAGAGGGCCAGTCCATTTTTGGTCCCTGTTACGGTTTGGGTTTTTTTATTCCAATTAATATTTACATTAAGCTTCTCTAGCAGGGGACGCATAGGAACTAGGGTCGTTCCTTTTTCTACAACAGGGTTAGAATTGCCTAACTTTATTTCGGTTCCATCAATCCATACACCGACAGGCTTTTCAGCAGCATGCGCAGTGGTAAAGACAGACATAACCATGAAAATGGATAAAAATAATGCACCTAGCTTTTTCATTAATAGGACACTCCGTTTCTAAAAAAGAATGAAAGATGTAAGTCACTCTCTGATTTTAACGTATTTTCCCATAAACAGTTATACCTTTTGTTACTATATTGATTTGATGCCTATGATTGGAAAGTAAACTTACAGTACTTCACGTCATTCAAAAGTCAAAATAATGCACATCAAAGCAAAAATCGCCCCTATTAGATCCTGTTCACTCTCCTTATCATGAAACGTAAGAAACGAAGAGCCTGAAGGGAGCAAGGAACTTATGTGGAGCAGTGCGATTGAAGATGCGATAGAGAAGGTACGTAAGAACATAGACCGGTTCGGGGGCAGTTTCCCTCATGTCAGCAGGAATGGAACTTATCAGCTCAATAACAACGACGATTGGACGAACGGATTTTGGAGCGGCATGTTGTGGTTGTGTTATGAATATACGCGGGATGACAGCTTCCGTATTGCGGCATCCCATACCGTAGAAGATTTCCGCCGCCGTTTCGCGGCAAAGACCGTGCTTGATCATCACGACATTGGCTTCCTGTATTCGTTATCCTCTAAAGCCCAGTGGATTATAGATAAAGACGAATCAGCGCGTCAACTGACATTGCAGGCGGCAGACCTGCTGCTGAAGCGCTGGCGTACAGCAGGCGGTTATATTCAGGCTTGGGGACCGGAGGGGGATACTCAGGAAGGCGGGCGGATCATTATTGATTGTCTGTTAAATCTTCCCCTTTTGTATTGGGCAGAAGAACAGACCGGTGATTCCGTATACAGGGAAGTGGCGGTCATGCAGGCGGAGAAAACGAGACGGTATCTGGTACGGGGAGATGACAGCTCTTACCATACGTTTTTCTTCGACCCGAAGACCGGAGAGCCGATTGGCGGCGCCACTCATCAGGGCTTTACTAACGGATCGACCTGGACGCGCGGGCAGGCTTGGGGTGTTTACGGTTTTGCGTTATCCTACCGCTATACCAAAGATCCGTTGTATTTGGAAACGTCCAAGCGGATGGCCCGCTATTTTCTGGAGCATTTGCCGCAGGATCATGTCGCTTACTGGGATTTTAATGCTCCGGTATCTCCGGATACTTACCGGGATAGCTCGGCCTCAGCAATAGTAGCAGCCGGACTACAGGAACTGCTGGAGCTAATGGATGGGGGGGATTCGGAGCGGGCTTATTTTCAGCAGGGATTAGTGCAGTCGATGACTTCGCTTGTGCAGAACTATTCCACGCTCGGTGAAGAGGCGGAGGGGCTGCTGAAGCATGGTTCTTACCATGTGCGCGGCGATCTGTCTCCAGATGACTTCATGATCTGGGGAGATTATTTCTATCTTGAAGCATTGATGCGGCTGCAAAAAGGCAACAAGGGGTACTGGTATGAACGCTGATGTCAGACAAATCTCCCCCTATGCCGTCTTTGCGCTGCTCAACCTTGAGTTGCCCGCTTTAGCTCTAGTGAAGAGTGCGCTCAGCCAAGCGCGGCAGGACGATGCGCTGACTGAATTACATCGGTATTTGACCCGACAGAGCACGCCGGGCTGGCGGAAAGAGGATAACCGGAAGCAGCTTATTGACTATGTACGGCTTTATTGTGCAGACGAGCTGGAAGCTGTAATGAAGACAGCGGATGAAGTTGTGGA
The DNA here is from genome assembly GCF_038007025.1 of Paenibacillus sp. FSL H7-0918. Taxonomy (NCBI): domain Bacteria; kingdom Bacillati; phylum Bacillota; class Bacilli; order Caryophanales; family Paenibacillaceae; genus Paenibacillus; species Paenibacillus sp. FSL H7-0918. Next base: position 282,424 of record NZ_JBBOWJ010000002.1, on the reverse strand, counting down.
GCAGACGTTTCTCTTTCGTTTTCCCTGGGATATGGAGCGCAGCCGCATTCCGGTTACCTTTGAGGAAGAAATTGACTGGCGTCATGTTCCGGACAAGGATGTAGAATGGGCTTATATGCTGAATCGCCACCGCTACTGGGTGGCATTAGGACAAGCGTATGCGATAACAGGTAAAGAGGTTTATGCGAGAGCATTTTGCTGCCAGCTTGAAGATTGGATAGACCGTACCCCCGTTCCAGACAAGCCTACGAATGATACGCTGACATGGCGTACAATTGAAGCGGGCCTTCGTTGTGCTAACTGGATTAAAGCGCTGTCTTATATACAGGATAGTCCGCTGCTCACACCGACGCTGCTGGCCAAAGTGATGATATCTCTGCATGAACACGGCCAATATTTAGCTTTATCGTTTACGGGCTGGAAGAAGATCAGCAACTGGGGGGTGCTGGAGACTTGTGGTTTGTTCCAAACTGCGCTCTACTTCCCTGAGTTCACTAGCGCCAATAACTGGCGACAGCTCAGTGAGGAGAGATTGGGAGAGACGGCGCGAATTCAGATTATGGCGGACGGCATCCACTGGGAGCAATCGCCTACCTATCACCATGAGGTTTTGGTATGTTTCCTCGACTGCATCCGCTTAGCCCGATTGAACGGACTGGAGCTTCAGGAAGAATTTCAGCAAAAGGTTCAGCAAATGGCTGTCGCTTCATTATATTGGGCCAAACCGAATCACCGGCAGCCGATGCTTGGCGATAGTGATGACAGCGATATTCGTTCGCTTTTGACTTATGCGGGCTGGTTATTTCAGGATGCTGTACTCCGTTTTGGCGGATACGATCAAATGGATTATGACAATGCCTGGTTGTTTGGGATAAATGGAGTTGAGGGCTACGAGCGGCTGAATGCGGAGCTACCGCCAAACTTGTCACGCTCTTATGCACATTCCGGTCATTATGTGATGCGAACGGGCTGGGACGAGCAGGATTTGTACCTATATTTTCACTGCGGACCACTTGGGGGTGGACATGGGCACGCGGATCTGCTACATTTCGATCTGTATGCCTATGGGCGGGATCTGCTTACCGATCTTGGCAGATACAACTATAGTGATCATACACCACTTAGAAAAGCGCTAAAAGAAAGCGCTGCCCATAATACGACCACTGTGGACGGAATTGGATTTACCGAAGTCACGGATACATGGTCCTTCTCTAAGATTGCGAAGCCAACGGGCTGCCAATGGATCATCCATCCGGACTTTGATTATGTAGAGGGCAGCCACGACGGCTACCGTCATTTGGATGATCCGGTCTACCCGTTAAGGAGGATCCTATTTATTAAGCCTTTTTACTGGCTTCTGGTGGACAGCTTCAGTTCCCGGCAGGAGCATACATTTTCCCAGCATTTTCATTTTGCACCCGGAACGGTTCAGATGGAAGATGGAACGCTAATATGCCGTACAAAAAATGAGCGGGAAGCCAATCTTTGTATCCTTCCTGTTCATGTTGATGGTCTTCAGGGCAGGGTTGATGCTGGGGTAATCTCCCGCGAATATAATCTGCTGGAACCCAATCAGTATGCTGTGTACTCCCGAAAGGGGAAAGGAACGGTCTCGATCATGCAGGTGCTGTACCCGCAGTCTGCGGGTGAGTTGTTCTGTCCGCTGGTCGAACAGGTGCCGATTTACCGCCATACGGGTGAACCGGTGGCTGCTGCACAGGCGGAGGCCTGCCGCATCATCCTCCCCGAAAGGAATGAGGAGCATATTATCGTGATCAGCCACGAGATTCCATCCAGTCATTTAGATTCCTATGTAGTGGAAGGCGTACAAATTTTTGGAGAAGTAGTGCTTATGGTTTCTGCAGACGGTCAAAAGAAAGTCACGGTAATCAGATAATGTATGAATACTGGACAACGGGCTGATAGAATAAAAGAAAAGAGCATGAGAGAGGCGCGGAGAAAACATGTTCAAATTCACTTACTATAGACGTATCCAGGTTTCATTTCTTTTGCTGATTTTTATCCCGCTGATTGCAGTATCGATCATCTCCTTCGTGCTCATCCGGGATACGATGGTAGAGAAGCTGCAGCTCAGCAACGATAACTTCCTGAACGTTATGATTGACGAACTAAATAAAACTATTGATGATGTGACGTTCGCTTCCCATTTTATTGTAAACGATACCAATTTCCGCGCTAATCTGAAGTCATTTGCGGATACTGAGCGGCTAAATAGCTATCAGGATTATGTACATTTCACGCAAATTCAAGATGTGTTTTCGCTCATCAACTCTAAGCCGTTGAATAATAATATTCGCATGTATTTGGTCAACCGGAAACACTTTGTGATCTCCTCTGGGACGGAGAATTTATCTGTAATCAATGCTAACCTGGACAAGCTGATGAGCCGTGTCAATATCCACGAACCGGAGACCTTGCAATGGCTTGGGATGGCTGACAGCGGTTCCGGTAAAAGCAGCAGCTATTATATTGCCAGAGTAATCTATGACAGCCGGGAGAAACGGCAGGTGTCCGTGCTGCTGATCTCAATTCCTGAATCCTATTTCAATAAATTGCTCGGACCCGTCGAATTTGGCAAGGTTGCATTATTTGATTCTGGAGGAGGCTTGATCGCTGGGAACTCAGAATTGGCTCCAGAAGGCAAGGAAGCGAGAGGAAGCGTTCGTACAGCCAGAGCTATCGACAAATCCAATTGGCAGCTGATCTATGAAGCTTCGGAGAAAGAATGGTCGGGCCAGATCTCGCGGACGTTTTATAGTGGCATTGGCTTGGTACTCCTCTTATTTATTGTCTTTTCGGCTACCTCCATGCTGATTGCCAAAAGATTGCATAGTCCGATCATGAAGCTGCAGCGCGTTGTGCGCCAGTTCGGGATGGGGAATCTTGATGTCAGGCTGGAGGTCAAGGGCAAGGATGAAATCGCTGAGCTGGGGCAGACGTTGAATACTATGCTGGACCAGCTGCAAGGACTGATTCACGACATCGAGCTGGAGCAGGAACAGAAGCGGGTGATGGAGCTGGAGGCGCTGTTTATGCAGATTCGCCCCCATTTTTTGATCAATACGTTGAATTCGATTAAATGTAGCCTTATTTTGGCCAAAGATAAGCTGCATAGCGGGATCATCGATTCATTAATGAGTCTGCTCCGGGCTTATTTGAAGGTCAATGAACCGGCTACCTTGCGGGAAGAATGCAAACTGCTTGGCCATTATATCGATATTATGAAGATCCGTAACGAAATCCCTCTTGAACTGGAGGTCGATCTGGAAAAGGATACAGAGAAGCTTATCGTCCCTAAGCTAATTTTGCAGCCCCTTGTAGAAAATGCAATCGTTCACGGATTGGTTGACCACCCGGCACCGCGTATTGTCGTTCGCTCGCGAACGGTCCCTGATGGGATCATGATTGAAGTTGAAGATAATGGCTGCGGTGCAGGGGCTGAAGTTCTGGCGGGCCTGAACCGCAGGTTACTGTATAAGGACGATGAACAGGATGAAGCTTATCAAAGGGTCGGGTTAATGAACGTGGTTCAAAGGCTGAGGCTGACCTATGGTCAGGATACCCGCTTGTCGCTGCATAATCTGCCGCAGGGTGGGGTGTCCGTTTCTCTGTATTTGCCGCAAGGCAATCATCAGGTTAATCTGTCAGAGAGAGAGGGATATTGATGTATAAAGTGATGCTCATAGACGATGATGTTCCTATGCTCAAAGTGCTTCAGCAGATGATTGACTGGGAGGCACATAGCTTGCAGATTGTCGGCAGCACCTATTCCAGTGCCAAGGCGTTATTAATGTTTGAGGAAGTGCAGCCTGACATTGTGATCACGGATATTGGTTTGCCGCAAAAGAACGGCATTGAGCTAGCCGATTGCTTCACCCGCATGAAGCCGGAGGTCAGAATTATTTTCCTGACCTGTCATGAGGATTTCCATTATGCTCAGCAAGCGGTAAAGCTGAAAGTGGATGATTATTTAATCAAGGACCAGCTTACAGAAGAGCAACTGGAGAAAAGCCTTGCCAAGTCCGTACACTTGCTTAAGTCGAAGATTGGGTTGATCAGCCATGGGGAGACAGGCTACAACAGCCAGCTCTTCCGGCAGAACCTGCTGCAAAGGGTGATTGGCGGTGCTCCGCCTGAAACCACACTGGCCTATGCGGCGCAAATCGGCATATCCTGGACGTATCCGTGGTTTATGCTGGGCACGGTCAGTATTCATTTTTCCAGTTTCGACAAGCGATACAAGCAGAGTGAGTATCCACTTATTCTATATGCTATTTACAATATAGCCTTGGAACTGTCCGAAACGTGTGAAGGGGTTACGCCTTTCTTGGAGCAAAAGAATATTGTGATTTTATATAATTACCGTGTGAATCTGGCGCAGAATGCCAGTCTTCATTTTCACGATTATTTACAGCGGCTGTGTTCTGAATGCTCCCATCTTCTTAAGATTCAACCGGGCATTATTGCCGTCACAGAGAAAATGGAGCTACAGGCGATTGGCCAGATCCATCGGCAGATTGTTCAGGACAAATGCGAGTTTTATGCAAGTGCGGATTACACGGTTCTGGATACTTTGCAAATCGCTTCTCCACGTTTCCAGCCTGCTCCCCAAGGATTTCTGGACAGCTATATCCCGCAGATGGAACGGGCCGTGATTAAAAAAGACCTTGAAGCCATCCGTGGCACTCTACAGGAAATCGCTAGGACTGCAAAAGTTATGTCTATTCATCCTGGCGATTTCGCCCGGGATTTATCCTTTATGCTCCGCGGCATCGAGTTAATGTTTACGAGCCTGATGTTCGATGAGGATCTGTTCGTCTATCTCGTGCAGACCCGCACACTTGAAGATACGATGGAACTGGTGGAGAGAAAGCTTGTACAGATTACAGGCAGCAAGCAGCAGGTGGCAGGAGCTTCTCCGCAGGAGCCCAAGCTGCAGCTTATCCAGCAGTATATCGACCAGCATCTAGGCGATAATATCACTTCAATTGATATGGCACGTTATCTGTTTCTGGATCCAAGCTATTTTTCGCGTTATTTCAAGCGCATGACTGGCCTGACCTTTACGGACTATGTGCATCAGCACAAGATGAAGGTCGCTACCAAAATGCTGAAAATCTCCAGCCAGAACCTGGAGTCGCTGGCCGTCGGCCTGGGATATTCGGACAGAACCTATTTTTCAAAAGTGTTCAAAAAATATGTAGGAACAACGCCAAGCGAATATAAATCCAAACATTCGGTACGCTGAGAAGCACAATTGTTAATGATATGAACAGACTCGCCGCCCCTCTAGGGCGGTTTTTTGTTGTCGGCGTACAAAGGTCAAAATCTTGCACATTCCGGGTCATAATCACTCCTTCTTGCGGAAGGCGGATGTATTACTATAATGACAAATCAAATTGTCGAGGTGATACAACGTGGAGGCTGCAAAACAACCTGTGCCAAAAATTCTGCAAGAGAAGCGGAAATTCTGGACTCCGCAACGGAAAGAGGCTTTAACCGGGTGGCTGTTTTTGGCACCGGAAATTGTCGGGATGCTTTTTCTTAATGTATTTGCGCTTGGATTCTCACTTTATTTGAGCTTCTCGAAATGGGATCTATTGTCGGGAGTCAAAGGAATCGAGTTCATCGGATTGGATAACTATATCAAAATGTTCCATGATCCGAGTATCATTCAAGCTTTGAAGAACAATGCTTTTTATATGATTATGACCGTGCCGATCCCGATTGCGATTGCGCTGGTGCTCGCGGCATTGATTCAAAACAGTGTGTTCCTCAAAAATTATTTTAAAGTGGCTTTCTTTATTCCTTATATTTCTTCGATTATTGCGATAGCTGCCGTATGGAGTGCATTGTTCCATCCGTCTCTTGGACCAATCAATCAGTTGCTGATGGAGTTTGGAATCTCCAGCCCTCCGAAATGGCTAGTTGATCCAAAGACCTCACTGTTATCCATTGCTATTATCAGTTCTTGGGCGAGTCTTGGCTACACCATAATTATCTATATGGCTGGCTTGACGAATATTTCCGATGAAATCTACGAAGCCGCCGAAATAGATGGCGCCAGCGCGTTGAAAAAATTCTTTGCCATCACAGTTCCGATGCTGCGTCCGACCACATTTTTCCTGCTTATTACCATGCTGATTGGCTCGTTTAAGGTGTTCGACATCATCGCCTTTTTGACCGAAGGTGGCCCGAATAATTCTTCTACCGTGCTTGTGTTCAGGATCTATGAGGAAGGGTTCAAATACTACAACATGGGCTACGCTTCTGCAATTTCCTGGCTGCTATTCGCTGTCATCGGCTTGATTACCGCAGCCACTTGGAAAATGAGAAATGAAGAATAAAGGGGGGAGATTAACATGCAACTGATTAGAAAAAATATGTCCAGAGTGATCACTACCTGCATCATGGGGGCTTTGTCCATTGTATTTCTTATTCCGCTGATCTGGATGATTTCCGCAGCCTTCAAATATGAAAAAGATGTAATGCGCTTCCCGATCCAATGGATTCCCGAGAAGATCAATGTAGCGTATAATTTCAAGATGGTTTGGATGGGACGGGTACCTTTCTCCCATTTCTATTTAAACTCCTTTAAAGTTGCGATTATTACAACCTGCATCACACTGATCATTTCATCTATGTCGGCGTATGCCTTGACCAAAATCAAGTTTAAAGGACGGAATATGGTCTTTCTGGCGCTGCTGTCATTCATGATTATTCCTGACCAGGCCACGCTGATTCCGCGTTTTCTGCTGATTCGTTGGTTCGGCCTCTATGATACTCATGCTGCTATCGTATTAATGAGTATGTTCTCCATCTACTTCACGTTCTTGCTGCGGCAATTTATGATTGGTATCAGCGACGAATATATTGAAGCGGCGCGAATTGATGGTGCAGGCCATTTGCGGATATTCTGGTCTATCATTGTTCCGCTCTGCAAGCCGGTGCTCGCTACCGTGGCGATCATCAAATTTATCTGGACCTGGAATGACTACCAGAATCCGCTGATCTTCTTGCTAAACAAGAATCTGTACACTATCCCACTCGGTATGACACTGTTCCGGGATGATTATTCGAACAACTATGCGATTATGATGACGGCAGCCGTTTCGGCGATCATCCCATTGGTCATCGTGTTCATTGCCCTGCAAAAGCAAGTCATTAACGGAATCTCCTTGGGAGGCGTAAAGGGCTGACTTGCGGGTATGCAAAAGAGGGTAAAAGTCAAAAATGTGATCCTACTACAGCAAAATTGTGCACTTGGCTTGTACAGCGGGTGCCTATAATAAGAAATGAACAAGGCACTATACTTAAATTTCAGTGCGGGGGGAAGTAAAATGAAAACAAAGGGCAAAAAAAGATTATCCGTTGTACTAGGCTCCATGCTGGCGGTTTCCTTAACGTTAAGCGCCTGTGGAAATTCCGGAAATTCAGAGAAGAATGGCGGTGCTGAAGCCAGTACGAATGCCGGGAACACCAAGGTGGACAAGCAAGTCGCCATCAAATATTACAACTGGGACAATGAAGCCCAATCAGCAGGCACGGATGCCATGCTGCAGGAATTTATGGATCAGAACCCAAATATCAAGGTAGAGCATGTGACACTCGTTCCCGGTGATTCTGTGGAGATGCTGAAGAAACTCGACTTCCTGATTTCATCCGGCGAAGCGATTGACGTTGTTCAGGTACCAAGCCTTGGAGGCGTACTTGAACGGGCGACCCGGGGAGCGCTTGCCCCGCTGAACGAATTCTATGAGAAGGATAACCTCGTTCCTGAGGATGAATATTATGTGAATGCTAAGGTAGACAACAACTATTATGGGATGCAATATACCAAGAGCAGCAACTATGTAATGCTGAACAAAGATGCACTGGATGAAGCGGGTCTGCCTGTACCTACTTTTGGCTGGACATGGGATGACTACCGCGACTATGCCAAAAAACTGACCAAAGGTGAAGGCGTAGACAAACGTTACGGCACATACTTCCACACCTGGGAGTTGTATATGAACGCACCGGCCCAAACGATGATGAAAGATCCATTCGTGTATGATGACGGGACGACCATTTTCGCGGATCCAACCTATAAATACTTCTTCCAGCTGCGCAAAGATATGGAGTCTGCTGATAAATCTGCGAAAACTTATGCAGACGCTTTAGCGGCTAAGCTCAATTACCGCACGGAATTCTTTAATGAAGAAGCCGCTATGATTCTGGCTGGTAACTGGACGATTGCTGATCCGGGCAATACAGAGCAGTATCCGCATGATTTCAAGACAGCTTTTGCTCCGGTACCGGTGCCTCCGGCAGGATCGGAACCGAAAGAATACGAGGGCAAATACTTCACCAGCGGCAATATGCTGGCGATGGGCGCTACTTCGAAGAACAAAGAGGCGTCTTTCCAACTGATGAGATTTATGTCAACGGCTGTTAGTGATAACAGACTGGAATTCTCCGGTTATAAAAAAGCGGATAATGAAGCCTTGCTGACCAAACTGGTAGCTGGTAAAGAGGATATGTATGATATGGATTCACTCAAATATACACTCTTTGACAGTGCAATCCAGTTCCTTGATGGTGCGCAGGTGATGACGACGGCAACGTCCGAATTGACCAAAATAATCGATGACGGCTTCAGCAGATTTATGCTTGGAAATGAATCGATTGATAAGGTGCAGCAATGGATGGTTGATGAAGCAACAAAAATTATCAACGAAAAAGGTGTTATCAAATAAATAGGGAATAAGCAAGTATCACAAGTTGTGGACGGGGCTTTGGAAGGTCATCAACTGGCTTTCCAAAGCCTTATTTATATATTGGGCCTACACAAACATATGGGAGAGTGTAGAAATGATGGAAAGCAGATTTTCACAGAACAAGCCGGAAGAGCAACTGGCGCTGCCTTCTAGGGAACAGCTGGAGTGGCAGGACCTGGAGCTGGGGATGTTTTGCCATTTTGGCATCAATACGTTTTGCGATCAGGAGTGGGGAGAAGGCAATGATTCACCTGCGGTCTTCAATCCGCTTCATTTGGATGCCCACCAATGGGTTAGTACAGCCAAAGAAGCTGGATTCCGTTATTTTATACTGACAGCTAAACATCATGATGGCTTCTGCTTGTGGCCGACTGCGACAAGTACTTATTCTGTGGCTTCTAGCCCATGGAAAGAAGGGCGCGGCGATGTCGTCAAGGAATGCGCGGAGGCTTGCCGTGAACTTGGAGTTGGCTTCGGCATTTATTTGTCTCCGTGGGACAGACATGAGCCCTGTTATGCAGATCCGCAAGCGTACGATGATTTCTATGCCCTGCAATTGCAGGAATTGCTTACGGGCTATGGTCCGCTTACGGAAATTTGGTTCGACGGCGCAGGGTCGGAGGGCCGCAATTACGATTGGCAGCGGATTATGGATCTGATCAAGCGCCATCAGCCAGGCGCCATGGTGTTTAATATGGGGGCACCAACGATCCGCTGGGTTGGCAATGAGGATGGCGTTGCTCCTTATCCATGCTGGAACACTGCGAATTCTGCGCGGGGTAGCATGTTCAGTGAAGCTTCATTGAACTGGCTACCCGGAACGCCGAGCTGGGTGCCTGCGGAATGCGATGTGCCCATCCGTAAAGACCGCTGGTTCTGGCATCCTGAGGAGGAGCATCTGCTGCTGTCTCTGGAGCAGCTAATGGATATTTATTATCGTTCGGTTGGACATGGGGCAACTTTGCTGCTCAATGTAGCCCCTGACAACCGCGGGCTGTTTCCGGAGGCTGATGTGCAGCGGCTGCTGGAATTCGGCAAGGAGATAAGACGCAGATTTGACAAGGCTCTGGCGGTAACAGCAGGTACTGGAGATATTGTTGAACTGGAATTGCCAGCAGCTACTGTGATTGATCATGTCGAGATTATGGAGGATATCGCTTACGGCGAAAGAGTAGAAGGATATATGCTGGAAGCGTACAGCAACGGAGCGTGGCTGGAGTTGAAGCGTGGCAGTTCGATTGGCCATAAGAAAATCGACGCCTTCCCTCCGGTTGTCGCAGAGAAAATCCGCTTACGGGTGTCAGAAGCTGCCGCAAGCCCCAAGATCAGACGGCTTGCCGTCTACCACTGCGGGGAATCGTTACAATAAATGTTAATAAAGGAGGTTGTCGATAATGAACCTGCTCACCTGGAACAACGGACACTATTTGCTGGACGGACAGCCTTATCGTATCGTATCGGGAGCCATTCATTATTTTCGGGTCGTGCCTGAATATTGGAAAGACCGGCTGCTGAAATTGAAAGCCTGCGGATTCAATACCGTGGAGACCTACATCGCCTGGAATATACATGAACCTAAAGAAGGGGAGTTCGTATTTGATGGCATGGCCGATGTGGTATCTTTTATCGAGCTGGCTGGGGAGCTTGGGCTTCATGTTATTGTCAGACCGAGTCCATTCATCTGTGCGGAGTGGGAGTTCGGAGGCCTGCCGGGCTGGTTGCTAGCTTACGGGGAACTCCAGCTTCGCTGCTGTGACCCTCTTTATTTAAGCAAGGTAGACCGTTATTACGATGAGCTAATTCCTCGGCTGGTTCCGCTGCTCTCCACACATGGCGGACCAATTCTGGCCGTTCAGGTAGAAAATGAATATGGCAGCTATGGTAATGACAGTGGCTACCTGGGCTATATGCGTGATGGACTGGTCAGCAGAGGGATCGATGTGCTGCTCTTTACTTCCGACGGGCCAACCGATGAGATGTTGCTCGGCGGAACACTGGAGGATGTGCATGCGACAGTCAATTTCGGCTCCAGTACAGAGGAATCCTTCCGCAAATATCGGGAATACCGCTCTGAAGAGCCGCTTATGGTGATGGAATACTGGAACGGCTGGTTTGATCACTGGATGGAGGATCATCATGTACGCGATGCCGGGGATGTAGCAGGTGTTCTGGATGAGATTCTGACCCAGGGCTCCTCATTTAATATGTACATGTTCCATGGTGGAACCAATTTTGGTTTCTATAATGGTGCGAATCATATCGTCACCTACGAGCCAACGACTACAAGCTATGACTATGATGCCCCGCTCACGGAATGGGGAGATACGACGGCGAAATTTGAAGCTGTCCGGTCGGTACTCAGCAACCATGGATTTGCCCCGACTTGTCCATTCCCTGAGCCGATTCCGAAGATTTCTTACGGGAAAGTCGCTTTGACGGAAAGAGCGGAACTATTCACGGCTTCCAATCTGGAGAAGTTATCAGAGACGGTGAACAGCGTGTGTGTACAGCCGATGGAGAAGCTCGGACAATCCTATGGTTTTATATTGTACAGCACTTATGTGAAAGGGCCGCGCTCTAGACAGAAGCTTTACATCGAGGGCGTGCGCGATCGGGCGCAGGTCTTCCTGGATGGACAGGTGCTTGGGGTGATTGAGCGCTGGAATCCGCTGCCACTGGAACTTTCCATCCCCGCTGGGGGAGCACAGCTGGATATCCTCGTCGAGAACATGGGACGAATCAATTACGGGCCGCTCATTCGCGATCCGAAAGGGATTCTGGACGGGGTTCGGATTGATAACCAGCTGCAATATAACTGGACGATTCGTACTTTGCCGTTGGAACAGGAACAGCTGGCTTCACTAGCGTACAAGAAGCACCCGGTGGAGAAGCAGCAAGCTGCGACCCTTTCGGGTCTGCCCGGATTCTACCGGGGCAGCTTCGAGGCGGAGGAGATTGGCGATACCTTTCTACGATTCGATGGATGGAATAAAGGGGTCGCCTGGATTAACGGATTTAATCTGGGCCGTTACTGGAACGTTGGACCGCAGCGGGCGCTATATATCCCTGGTCCACTCTTGCGCAAGGGGAGCAATGAGCTGGTTCTTTTGGAGCTGCATGGTTGTGCGGAGACTTGCGAGATTGAGCTTGTGAACCTTCCTGATCTGGGAAGAACTTCGGCCGTCGATGACGCCGTGTTGAATTTTGTGCAGGATGATAACTTGTAGATGCCTTTAGCTTTAACCAATTCTAAGATTGGGGTGAACAAATGCGTAAACCAAGTCTATTTTTAGTATTAGTTCTCATTGTTGATCTTTTTTCTTCCTGTGGGGGAGTTCTTTATCCCTCGCATAGCAGGGCATCTGCGGCTGCATCAAATCTTATGCTTAACGGAAGCTTTGAGAATACAACGACAGCCCTTGACTCAACCTGGACAGGGGTTACAGACGCTGCTCCGGTGGGCTGGAGCTTATGGGTCCCTACAGGTAGCGGGAAAGGCACGAATAAAACAGCGAATATCAAGATAGACGCTGGCACTGCGCATGAAGGAACCCGGTCCATGCTGTTCGATGCCTTTGCCACAAGCAGGATTTCCATCAATCAGGGGGTAACTTCGGTTATCCCCGGTAAATCCTACAGACTTAAAGTCTGGCTAAAGACGGACAACGTCACTGGACAGGGAGCCTACTTTAGAACACAGTATTACAATACTGCCAAAGTGGGAGATGGACCTTCCTCTCCCAAAATAACAGGCACACAGGACTGGAGTATGCAGCAAGTACTTCTAACTATGCCGGCTAACGCGACGAAGCTAGTCATCGAGCCTTTTTTGGAGACTGGAAAAGGAAAGCTATGGATAGATGATATCGCATTGGAGGAATATGCGGGTCTTACAGGAATTGCGCTAGACCGTACGGCCTTTTCTATGGTCAAAGGGGACACGGTTGCACTTCTGCCCACTTTATCCCCTATAACGGCGGTGGATAAAACGGTAGTGTGGACTTCGAGCAATCCAGAAGCTGCGACTGTGGACGCACTTGGTAATGTAATGGGTACGGGGATCGGTTCTTCGACCATCAAGATCGCCACACCGGATGGTAGCCTTGCAGCCGAATGTCTGGTTACTGTCGAAGCTCCCGACACGATACAGGCCTACAATAAACTGAGGCTGAAATGGTACGACCGATTAAGTGGTGGTCAATACGATGGGAGTGATCCTGATATAGCTGCTAGTATTAGCGCTCAGGCTGCATCGGCTGCTGTACTTTGGGAGAGTATGGATAAATCCTCCGGCCGCACCTCCTTGTGGAGTGATACCGCGAGCACTACAGATTCGCAGTTTATTACAAGCGCTTACAATCGCTTGAAGACTATGGCATTGGCCTATTCTGTGGAGGGATCGGAGCTTTACGGCAACAGCGTTTTGGTGAATGATATTGTAAGCGCAATCAATTGGATGTATACAAACCGCTATAATCCGAGCAAAAGCGCTTATGGGAACTGGTGGGACTGGGAGATTGGCACGCCGCAGATTGTGAATGATCTTATGGTGCTCATGTATGACCATCTAACACCGCAGCAAATCAATCAGTATCTTGCGGCTATTGATGCCTTCTGTCCAGACCCCAAAGTAGGGTCGGTGCTTGGCGTTAAGGGTACGAAGATGACGGGAGCAAATCTACTAGATAAAGCGCTTGTGGTCACGGTAAGAGGCGTGATTGGCAACAACAGTGCAAAGATCATTCAGGGCCGTGATTCCATTGGCTCCGAGTATGTGTACACGACCCATGGTGACGGTGTGTATAAGGATGGTTCCCTCGTTCAGCATAATAATATTGCCTATACGGGAGGATATGGTTCGGTCTGGCTCAAAGGGACGGCGGATATGTCTTATCTGCTGACCGATTCTCCATGGCCAATAACGGACCCGAATGTTCTGAACATTTACGAATGGGTGGCTCAGACTTACGAGCCGGTGATCTACAACGGTCAATTTATGGATTCGGTAAATGGCAGAGGTATATCTAGAAAAGGAAGCGGCAGCGCAAGAGGGTTAATTGTCACCTTGCTGCGGATGGCTGAAACTGCTCCGGAGAATATTGCAGTATCCATAAAGCAAGCGGCGAAGGAATGGATTTCAGCGAATATGACATCCGGCAATTATTATGAAGGGTTGTCGCTTGCCGATATAACGATTGTGAAAAAGCTGATGAATGACGGAAAGATCAATCCAAGAGGAGCTCTCATTAAGAATCAGGTATTCGCCGGCATGGACCGGGTGGTTCATCTACGCGAAGGTTACGGCTTCGGCTTGAGTCTGTTCTCGAATCGCATCTCGGCGTTTGAGAAAGGGAACAACGAGAACCTGAAAGGATGGTATACGGGAATTGGGATGACCTATTTATACAATCAGGATCTGACCCAATACCGGAATGACTTCTGGCCTACCGTCAATTCCTACCGCTTGTCTGGCACGACAACGGATGGATCGGGGCAGGGAATGGTGCCTGTGGAATGGAAAAGTTACATGAATCCGAAAACCTGGGTGGGTGGATCGTCGATGGAAGGCCTATACGGTGCAGCAGGTATGGATTTCTCACTCTCCCAAGTGACCGGTAGCGATTTGCAAGGCAAGAAATCCTGGTTTATGTTCGATGATGAGATTGTGGCGCTTGGTTCGGGAATTTCCAAATCAACTGCCGGCCCGCAGTCTGTTGAGACGATTATCGATAACCGCATGCTAAACGAAGTGGGAAACAACAAACTTCTAATCAACGGAGCTGTAGAACCGTCACAGTCCGGATGGTCAGCGACGTTAAAGAACGTTCAATGGGCCCATCTGGAGGGTAATGTGCCAGGTGCCGACGTGGGCTACTATTTCCCTGAAGCTCCAAGTATACTGGCGCAACGTGAAGCCAGAACCGGCAGTTGGAAAGAGATTAATGCCACTCAATCCGATGTTCCCATTACGCGCAACTATTTAAGCCTGGCAGTTGAGCATGGAGATACGCCTACGAATGGCTCATACTCCTATGTTCTGTTGCCTAATCGTGACATTGCCGGTACTGAAGACTATAGTGGCAACCCGGACATCGAAGTGCTGAGCAACAGCAAGGATGTGCATGCGGTCAGAGAGAAGAAGCTGGGCATAACCGCCGCTAATTTCTGGAATCCAGGAACGGTAGATTCCATCAAGGCACTCAATCCAGCTTCCGTGATGATTCGGCAGATCGATCAGGAGCTTGTCGTTTCGGTGTCTGATCCTACTCAGTCGCAAAACCTATTGTCCCTGGAACTGGATATACCGGGGTTGACACTGCTCAGCAAAGATAGCAAGACGGATGTAGTGCAAGCTTCGGGAAATACAGTTATAACGGTGGATGTGAAGAATTCTATAGGGGCAACGCATGTATTAAAATTTAATATTACTGAAGGAGAGACTCCAAAAGACGAATATGACGAGCTTCGTGGAAGATGGGTGGAGTATTTGACCGGAGGGCAATCCTTCGACCCGAATAACCCGGACATTGCCAAGTCTATAAAGACTTTATCCGATAAGATCAGTAATCAGGAGCGAACTGGATTCTGGGATACGATGAACAAGCAAATGAACCGTACTTATTTATGGAGCGATAAGCCGGGCAGCACAGCGGATGCTTTTGATACGGCAGCCTCTTATAACCGGTTGAAGGATATGGCTATTGCCTTTTCGACATCCGGCTCACCATTGTACGAGAATATGCAGTTGAAATCAGATATTCTGGATGGTTTAGATTTCTTATACGCGAATTGGTATAACGAAACTAAACTGGAGAAAGGCAATTGGTTCGAATGGGAGATCGGCATTCCGCTTGCATTGGGAGATACGATGGCCTTAATGTTCGAGTATTTGTCAGCCGATCAGATTACCAAATATACCAAAGCCATTGATAAATTCTGCCCGGACCCAACCAAACGGACCAATCAACCCTCGTTGATGGAAACCGGCGCGAATCGGCTGGATAAAGCACTGGCAGTGGTCTTGAGGGGCATTCATAATCGTGACAGCGCGAAGATCAAACAAGGGCGGGATGCAGTTAGCCAAGTATTACCCTATGTGACCCGCGGAGACGGATTTTATGAGGACGGCTCCTTTATCCAGCATAATAATATTGCTTATACCGGCAGTTATGGGGCTGTATTGCTTGGCGATATGATGAAAATGATGACTTTGCTGACAGGGTCCTCTTGGCCGCTGACTGATACCAATATGAAGAATGTATACAACTGGGTAACGGATTCTTATGAACCTCTTGTCTACAGAAAATTAATGATGGATATGGTGTTCGGTAGATCGATAGCCCGGGGAAACCGGCAGCTCGTGCCTTGGTCGCATATTTTGCGGCTGGCTTCTTCCGCGCCACCGGAGCAAGCGGCCCGATTTAAATCGATGGTGAAGTATTGGTTCGAAGCCGATACGGTAGTAGAAAGTTATTACGACGGTCTAAGAGTAGCCGATATTGTTCTGCTCCAGACGCTTATGGACGATCCAGAGGTGCAGCCATCAGGAGACCTTACTGTGCATAAGCAGTTTTCGGCTATGGACCGGATTGTCCACCATCGGCCTGGATATGCCTTTGGGATCAGCATGTCTTCGGCCCGAATTGCCAACTATGAAGCGGGCACAGAGAATCTGAAGGGCTGGTATACAGGCGAAGGCATGACCTATCTGTATAATCAGGATCTGGATCAATATGCAGATGCATTCTGGCCGACCGTGAACGCTTATCGTCTGCCTGGGGTTACATCGGATGGGGCAAGTCGCGGTGCAGCCAAGACTACATCTAAAACATGGGTGGGAGGATCATCCATAGACGGGCTTTATGGAGCGGCCGGCATGGATCTGGATCCGGATAACAGCACATTGTCCGGTAAAAAGTCCTGGTTCATGTTCGATGATGAAATCGTAGCACTTGGGGCAGGCATTACAAGCACGGATAACCGCAAGGTGGAGACCATCGTAGATAACCGTAAGCTCAAGGCGAGCGGAGACAATGTACTTACGGTCAACGGAGAGGCCAAGCCATCCGCCCTGGGTTGGTCTGAGTCAATGAATCAGGTGCATTGGGCACATCTGGAAGGCAATGTTCCCGGCTCGGGAATCGGTTATTATTTCCCTGATGCCCCAACGATAGACGGTCTGCGTGAGTCTCGGACTGGCGCATGGAAGGATATTAATCAAGGGGGATCAACGGAGCCGATTACGAGAAATTATGCCAGCCTGTCGATTGCTCAGGGAACGAATCCGGTGAATCAATCGTATTCGTATGTGCTTCTGCCGAATCAGGATGAAACGGCGACAGCGCGCTACAGCAGTAGTCCTGACATCGAAATTATAGCCAACACGGATAGTGTGCAAGCCGTCAAGGAACAGAAGCTGGGACTTACGGCTATGAACTTCTGGGTACCGGGAATGATCGAATCCGTGCGCGCCAATCATCCAGCCTCCATTATTATCAAGGAGTCTGGAGATGAACTGACGATAGCCATTTCGGATCCGACACAGTCTCAATCTGTGGTGAATGTGGATGTCGGCAGAATCGCGCTGGAAGAGCTGATGAAAGATCCAACCGTAACGGTACTGCAGACCTCGCCGAGGATTGAACTCGCAATTCATACCAGCGGGTCCAAAGGAAAAAGCCATGTTGTCAAGTTCAGAATTGATCCGAATGCCGAACCTTCTGAGCCTTCCGATTCGGAACCAGACGAAGCGGCAATAACGAAGCTGTATGTTTCTGAAGATGCGTATGTCAATGGAGGATCGAAAGCTGCAGTCAATTATAGTTCGGTCAATTACTTGCAGATCAGAAATGGCAGCGGGGACACAGACAGAAGGGTTTATCTAAAATTCGATCTGAGTCCATTTCTCGGTGAAGTCGGTTCTGTGAAGCTGAATGTGTTCGGAAAGACAAATGACGGGGCAGGCACTTTGTCCGATATCGGTGTATTTGGAGTCCAAGATGATGATTGGACGGAGGCAACGCTAAATTACAATAATGCTCCAAAAATCGGTACTCAAGCTGCGCTGCAGACTTTTTCCGGACCGGAGCAGTGGCGGCAGTTCGATATTACCTCATGGGTTGGCACGGAGTTCCCTTCCGATCCGGTGATAAGTCTGGCTCTTAGGCAGGTAGGCTATAATCTCGCCACAGACATAAGAAGCCGTAAGAATGAGAATGGCAAATATGCCGCGTATCTGGAAATTTTGCCGAAAGATACAACACCTCCAGTCACGAAGGCTACCATACTTGGAGAAACAGGAGAAGGGGGCGCATATAAGGGCAAAGTCAATATCACTTTTGATGTCACCGACCAATCCAATGGGGGAGCTGTCGGCTGGGGAGTCAAGCGGACAGAATACCGGCTCAATGGTGGTTCATGGAGTACGGTTACTCAGAGCGTATATATCGAGAACCCCGGAACCTTCGGGATCGATTATCGTTCGGTGGATAAGGCTGGAAATGTAGAGCCTTTCCGACAGCTTCAGGTGACAGTCATGGAGCCTACAGAAAGAGTCTCAACGGCAATTAGCGGCCCGGAAAGCCTGGCTGTCGGGGAGAACGGAACGGCGGTTACTTCGGTAGTGTACAGCGATGGCAGCCGTTATATAGTAACCGAAGGTATAGTCTATGAGAGCAGCGATCCTAACGTCGCAAGTATAGGCAAAGATGGCCATATTGAAGCTAAAGGACCGGGCGTTTCGGTTATTTCATCCGTATATGACAACATGACCGCTTCCTATTTATTAAAGGTGTATGGACAACTGCCGGAGCTCGTCTCTATTTCGTTAAGCGGTCCGACATCCTTGGAAATAGGGCAGAGCGGTAAGGTGGTCACAACGGCGGTATATAGTGATGATAGCCACCTTACGGTAACCGAGGGTGTGATCTACGAGAGCAGTAACAGGAAGGTAGCCACAGTAACGGCAACGGGGCAGCTGCAAGCACTTGATCCGGGCATGACTGTGATTACTGCAAGTTACGGAGGACGGCAGAGCAGTCTGAGGCTTCAGATTCTACAAGCGGAAGAGACTACTTCAACTGTTCCGAGTCCGCAACCACAAGTGCCTTCCGTACCGGAGGTAACGGCGGGGCGGCTGCAACTAAACGCAGCTTCGTTGAACGATCTTTCGGAAGCCATTGTCTACGAGGGTAAATTGAGAATGCTAGTATTGCCGGGGATGGCAGCAGACATGCTCAAACAGAAGCCGCTTCGGGTAGAGGCTTCTAACTTTAATCTGACCCTTCCGGCAGCGGTGCTTCAACAATTGCGGGTTTTGATTCCTGCGGAGCAATTGGCCGGCAGCCAGATCTTTCTGGAGGCTTCTGAGGTGAATGGGGAAGCGGCGCAGAGAATACTAGCTAGCGCAGAGAAGAAATCTGGTGCAGTGCTAAACCAGGCAGGAGAGTTCCTTCTCTTTACCCTGTATATTGTTGCTGGTGACGGTACAAGAAGCATACTTTCCAAATTTGTTGAGCCCGTTACATTAGAGCTTAACGCCTACCCTGAGGCCAAAAGGAATTTGCTCGGCGGCTATTATTTTCCAGATTCCGGAAATATAGAGTATGCGGGCGGTTCCTGGCTGAAGGGCAAGGTGGCTCTGCGCACCGAACACTTAGGCACATATGCCGTGCTGGAATACAACAAATCGTATGACGATGTTCCTTCTGGACATTGGGCGGCGGCGGTTGTACAAGAGCTAACGGCCAAACATCTGATTCAAGGAGTCGGACTTCGGAATTTCGAGCCGAACCGCTCTGTGACCCGTGCAGAATTTACAGCTATGCTGATCCGCTTGCTAGGACTTGAAGGGAAATCATCTACAGCATTTGCGGATGTATCTGCGGATGAGTGGTATGCGGAGGAAGTGGCGCAGGCAGTAGAGGCGGGAATAGTCCATGGGGTGAGTGAGACTCGCTTCGCTCCAGAAGCCCCTATTTCCCGCCAAGAGATGGCGGTCATGGTGATGCGAGCCTACGAATATGTCAGCGGGAAAAAGGTGGAACCGAAGCCTGTAATCCAATTCGGTGACTTGCGTGCGGCTGCCTCATGGGCCCGTGAATCGATCATTGCTGCCCAAGCCCTTGGACTTATCCAGGGTCGAAGTGACCAGCAATTCGCTCCGGGAGGCTCAGCAACTCGAGCTGAGAGCGCAATGGTTCTATACAATCTTTTAGCAATTAAGACTGAAAAGTAAGAATTTGAAGCCAGGGCTTTGGGTAGGTTCAGTAGAACCATTCCAGAGCCCTTTTGGCGTTTAGAGAAATTGGCAGATTTGGATGGGCAGAGCTTTCGTTGAGGTTTCATTTCTACTCGGTTTGTGAATAATGGAGGATTGAATAGGAAGGGAGCATTAGAGATGCAGGTATATATGGACATTGTGCTTAGGGCCTTTGTTGCTATGATCATGCTTTTGCTGATCGCCAAAATATTGGGAAAACAAACGTTATCTAACTTGACCTTCCACGATTTCGTGACGGGTATTATATTGGGCTCAATAGCCGCGAACTTGGCGTTTAATAAACAGCTGCATTCTTCCTACATGATCCTGGCGCTTATAGTCGTAACCGTTACATCTTTTTTACTATCTATCATCGCTTTAAAAAGTCGTAAAATGAGAAGCTGGATTTCAGGTTCACCCACTGTACTTATTGAGGATGGGAAAATTCTTGAGCAAAATATGAAAAAGGTAAGGTATTCGTTGGATTCTTTGGATCAGGCCTTGAGAGAAAAGGAAATCTTTAATCTAGAGGTAGTAGAATACGCTGTGCTGGAAGATAACGGAATGGTGTCTGTATTAAAGAAACAAGAGTACCAATATGTTACCCGAAAAGATCTAAAGCTGTTGTCCGTTCCTCAGAGCTTTCCCGTTGAATTGATTATGGATGGAATAATGCTCGCAGATAATCTTAAGGATAATGGCCTGACCCAAGAGTGGCTGGAGAACGAGTTAAGACGTAAGGGGAAACAAATTTCTGATGTGTTTTACGGGGTAAGAGGAACGCAGCAGCAGCTCATTTTTGACTATTATGAAGACGGGATAAAGAAACCTATTGATAAAGAATAGCTTTTGTTCATATTGGAGATTGACGGATACCTAAGCAGCGTCTTATAATGTTTATATAATTATTAATTAGTTAATAAAAATATAAACGTTGAGAGGCGGTATTTAACCATGGCAGAACGTGCGATCCTTAATACTGACATTCGCAAAGGGACGATTAACAGAAATATTTACGGACATTTTTCTGAGCATCTTGGCCGTTGCATTTATGAAGGGATTTGGGTTGGAGAAGATTCAACTATTCCTAACACCAACGGTATTCGTAATGATGTCGTGAAAGCGCTTAAGGAAATTAAAATTCCTGTACTACGCTGGCCAGGTGGCTGTTTCGCGGATGAATATCACTGGAAAGATGGTATCGGAGCCCGTGAAGGTCGTAAACGTATGATTAACACTCACTGGGGCGGAACGGTTGAGAACAACCATTTTGGTACGCATGAATTCATGGAATTATGTGAGATGCTGGAATGTGAGCCTTACATTAACGGTAATGTGGGCAGTGGTACCGTTCAAGAGATGTCCGAATGGGTGGAGTATTTAACCTTTGGAGGCGTATCTCCAATGTCCGAGCTTCGCCAGCAGAATGGTCATCAAGAGCCTTGGGCTGTGACTTATTTTGGCGTGGGGAATGAGAACTGGGGCTGCGGCGGGAATATGCGTCCAGAATATTATGCAGATCTTTATCGCCAATATCAGACGTATGTACGAAATTACGGGGACAATCGAATTCACCGGATTGCTTGTGGTCCTAACGTGGATGATTATCACTGGATGGAGGTTCTGATGCGTGAGGCAACACGCTTTATGGACTCGATTACCCTGCATTATTATACAATTCCTGGTCCAGCATGGGAGAATAAAGGCGCAGCTACAGGCTTTGAAACGAGTGAATGGTTTAGTACATTAGAGAAAGCCCTTCGCATGGATGAGCTGATCACCAGACATGGCGTTATTATGGATCAATATGATCCGGATAAAAGAGTAGGTCTTATCGTAGATGAGTGGGGAACTTGGTATGATGTAGAGCCGGGGACGAATCCAGGATTCCTGTATCAACAAAATTCAATTCGGGATGCTCTTGTAGCAGGCGTGACCTTGAATATTTTCCATAAACATAGTGACCGGGTACGGATGGCAAATATTGCGCAGACGATTAACGTACTTCAGGCAGTTATATTGACCGAAGGGGAAAAGATGGTGCTGACCCCAACGTATCATGTATTCAATATGTTTAAAGTCCATCAGGATGCGGAGTTGCTGGATTTAGCACTGGAAAGTGGCACTTACAGCTTTGAAGGCCGTGAGATTCCTGAAGTATCTGCTTCGGCTTCCGTAACTGCTTCTGGAATCATCCATGTCAGTCTTTGCAACTTGAACCATGCTGCTTCTGCTGCTGTTCCACTTGAGCTTCGTGGTCTTTCCGGGAAGAAGGTTGAAGTGACAGGCACAACACTTGCCGGTGATAAAATTGATGCTCACAATACCTTCAGCCAACCGGAGGCGGTAGTGCCGCAAGCCTTCACTGCCTTCACTCTGGAGGGCGATCTTCTTAATGTTGAACTGCCTCCAATGTCAGTAACTGTGCTGGAGATTACGCCGAAGGCTTAAGGTGGTGTTACCATGTCAACAACATCAACATGCAAGGGATGCAGAGAGGATTATAAAGTTACGCCAACGCAGATTAATCGTATCTTGTCTTCTTCCATGTTTAAGCCAGAGTTTTGTGTTCCAGATGAAGTTTACGCTGAACGGGTTGCCCTTTGTGGGACTTGCCCTAAGCTGCACGAAGGGGTAACTTGCGTCGCTTGCGGCTGCATCATCCCCGTAGTAGCCAAGCTTAAGGAACGTAGTTGTCCATTGCCGGGGGGTGGCTTGTGGGGTCCCTTTATCGAAAAGAATTAAGCTAAAATAAGAGCCGCATTCGACTCTCCAATGGGAGGTGAATGCGGCTTTATTCTTGGTTATCCGTATAGAACAACTCAACGATTAGATCTTCATTATAATTTCCAAAACCTTTGCCAAAAAGAGTAATCCCGCCAATATGCTCGGCATCTTCATCTACGGAAAGCTTGAAAGACCACTGTTTGTCACGGATATTCACTTGATCAAGGGTAACTTCTGAGAGCTTCAAACCATCCATAAATGTACCTTTCGCTGTAATGCGCAGCTGCTTGAGCAAGCCGTATTGGTTCGTGAGTGCTGGCCACCAGGCCGGTGTATATTTACCACGGCTATCCCCGTAGTCACCGGGACTTGTCCAGAATCCAAGCTTCACTCCGTTCAGAGTGAATGTGATATCCGAAGGCCAATTATTATTAATGGAAGGTGCTTCGGAAGCAATTTCCATGGTTATAATCAGTTCCTCAGGATGCTGGCTGGAGAGGAGGAAATTAGGGATTTTATATTCGATAAATCCTTTGCCGAACCAAAGAATCCCCGCATTCATACGCTCAAGATCCCAGAAATAGCGGGGATCATCAAAACTGCCGATCACTTTCTCAGTAGTTGCAAGACCACAGGTTGGCTCGATCAGGAAGTCGGAGTAATGTCCAACCGGAATTTCCTTGCGATAACTTTTGCGCTCATTGATCTGTCTGCCTGGGAATGTGATTTCTGCTCCTTCAGCAGCAAGAGTACAGATCTTTTGCAGACCACTTCGACCAGGTGCCATATGCGTCTGGATCAGTCCGGCAGCTTCCAGCTTACGCACATGCATAGTCATAATGGCGCTGCTCAAATTTACTGCTGCGGCCAATTCCTTAACATTCATAGGATTTTCGGCAAGCAAACGCAACATATGCAGGCGTACTGAGCTGGCTAAAGCTTCATAGACGGGAAGGGATTCTTCCGACAGGTCAAGTTTCATAAATGGCCTCCAATTAAAATTTATGGGCTAATCGCCGATGATTAAGAAATTTATTAATAACAATATAAAAATCGACGTTTATTTCGGATGTATAGTTAATGATTATATTAGTTAAATACTTTTTTTACAATATGGGACTTTAAAAAAAGAACGGAGCCTGTGGCTCCGCTCTCTTTTCAAATCAAATCTTGCTTAATCTACGTTCGAGCTATACTCTGCCTGTACTTCATCTGACTTGAGCGCTCTGCTGTAAATCTTCAGTTCATCAATCATACCCTTAAATGGTGCATCCCAATAGTTGACGCCTAGAGCGAAAACGCCGTTCTTGTTCTTAAAGACATTCGGGAAGCCCTCACCAGAGAACTGCTCTACTCCGTTGAGGTAAACTTTTACGGTACCATTGCTGACCGTAAACGCAACATGTGTCCATGTATTTACTGGAATCTTCATGGCAGAAATAGCATCATACCAAGCTTCTCCGGACCATAACAACGTTTTACCGCCACCGTTCTGAGGAACGAAGCTAATCCAGCTATTTTTAGTGGCAGCGCCGAAGAAAGTAGTTGTTGCATCTGTAAGTTGTTCAGGATTTAGCCACATAGATACGGTGTAGGTATTGCTGTCAATTAATCCATCAGGCAAACGGATACCGGAGGTACCGTTGAATATTGCAGCTTGACCGAGGACACCGTTACCGTATGTGATATTGCCTACTGTTGGGCTATCTACTTTTGCTCCTGTAACTTCGCCTTTTCCGTTCAATTGGAAGGAGTCATCCAGGTCGCCATCAAAAGCATAATGAGCTACTTTTCCATCAGTTACATTTACTGTGTAGCTGGCTGAAACTTCGCTTCCATCAGTCGCTGTTGCAGTAATTACAGCTTGGCCACCGACAGTTAGTGCTGTTACTATTCCGCTCGCTGCGTCAACAGCCACTACGCTGGAATCGCTAGAGCTCCAAGTTAGCGCCTTATTTCCGGCATTGGTTGGAAGCACACTTACTTGAGGGGTGAAAGTATTTCCTACAGCTACTGATTTAACAGCTTCACTGAATGAAATATTACTTACTTTAATGTTCGTATCAGGCTCACCGTTTACAAGCCAGCCCACAGCTTCCGCAGACAATGCTCTATCATACACGCGGAATTTATCAACCAAACCTTTGTATGGTGCATCCCAGTAGTTCACACCAAGAGCAAATACACCGTTTTCTGTATCAAAAATATCTGTGAATCCTTTTCCGGAGGATTTCAATATACCATTTACGTACATATTGACTGTTCCAGCATTGTAAGTGAAGGCAATATGCGTCCACTGGTTAACTGGAATTTGTAAGCCTGTATCAGCATCTAGCCAAGTATCGCTACCGAACCAGAGTCTGGTGGTTGCTCCACCGTTTCCATATGGCAGGAGACTGAACCAGTTCGTTTCGGTTTTAGCACCGAAGAATACAGGAGTAAAAGCTTTTAATTCGGATGGGTTCAGCCACATCCCTACCGAATATGCGCTACTTTGAATTAATCCGTCAGGTAGACGAACACCGGATTTACCATCAAACTTGGCTGCCTGACCGTCTTTACCAGCCTCAAAAGTGATGTCTCCATCCTCAGTGTTGTTGATCAGATTTCCGGTGACTATGCCGTCAGCTGTGCGATCCCCATTTTCTGCAAGGTCGCCATCAAAGTCAAAGGCAGCTACTAAGCCGTCTTCCAATTGCGTGCTCTTTTTTTCCATAACAACGGCGGTGAAGGTCTTAGTTACTGCGACTTCACCTAGCTTAATTGTAGCAGTCAGTTCAACTGTAGCGTTTCCAAGTCCAAGTTCAGGACGAGTAACCTTACCATTGTTAGCAATTACAGCCTCATTGGAAGAGGACCATGAAATTTCTGCTCCGCGCAAGCCTTCCGTAGGAAGGGTGATGTCATCGTATATTTTTCTTGTGTCACCAATACTCAAGCCTGCAGCAATATTGTTCAAAATCTGCTCAACGCTCATCGATTCCATCTGGCTGCCCCAGATAGTGATCCCTTGATCTGACATTGCGGTGAACGTCATAACATGCTGTTGGCGTGAGGAATCCCATTGCTTCACAAATACACCTTTGTAGAGATGTTGTACGGTGCTTCCATTTTCCGTTTCGTTAATGAGCAAATGAGCGAAGTACTCATCCTTCAATTCCCAAGTTCCGGTTAACGATCCAACGATCGTTCCGTCACTTTTTAGCTCGATATCTACTGTAGGTTTGATAATGCCTGAAACATCCTTGCCGTGGTTAACGAACTGATAAGAGCCGACAACATTATCCCGTGCTACAGCCCCAATAGTTTCACCCGTGTAACGATGTACGGCAGTTACTGGCCAGCCATCTTCGTTAGTGAACATTTGATGCACACGAAGTTCATGGGTTTCACCACGGAGTGGGAAACGAGTGTGGAAGAAGTTAAATATTTTACCCGTTTCATCATCATATTGTACCGAGTTATGTCCTGAGGACACATAACCATACGTTTGGAAATTCGGGTCTGCATTTTGATTTGTAAACATGAAGTTTCCTAACAGCTTATTACCATATGGTGTGTTGTCACCATCGGTAGTTAGAACAGCATTCTGTCCTGCTGCATCCGTATAAGGGCCGTCCGGATTTGTTGAACGGAACTGCCGCATGCTGTAACCGCCTTTGGAGTCCAATCCACCGTAAGTTACATACAAGAAGTAGTAACCAGTATCCTTATCGTAAACGATATACGGACCTTCACCCGATTTGGTCATTCCGCCAGAAATATGGGTTCCGAAATAGCGGTCGATAAGACGTCCATCAGCGGTCTTTCCATCTTTGCCTGGATATTTAGGTTCTCCGGTAGCTGGATCAATCTCCAGAATGAATATACCACCTGACCATGAACCATAAGTCATCCAAAGCTTGTTGTCTTTGTCGTAGAAAATAGTTGGGTCAATTGCATTTGTATAGGTTTTGTTTTGATACAAACCACCTGCATTAAACCAATCTGGATTGACACCTTCCAGCGTTCCATTGTCGATAAGGTCCTTGATATTTGTATTGTCCCATTTCTTATTTACTTTACTGTCACTGTCATAAGCTTCATCTTTGGTGAAACCGGAATAAATTACGGTATTTCCATAAGTATAAGGCCCTTCGATATTTTGCGAAGTGGCGTAGCCAATCGCCGAACGGATATAAGTAGAAGAAGCGCTGTAATACATCATATAAGCGCCAGTTGTTCCATCAGCGTTCTTATAATCGTTATTCCAGAATACGTCCGGTGCCCAGATGGAGAATCCGCCTTTACTGTCCGAATCGTTCTCGCCAGCCCACTTAAAGGATTCTGCCAGATTCTTGGACAGATCACCAAAAATCACGTTGCCCGGTGTTGTATAACCATTAGTGAACTGTGTCCAGTTCATCAGATCATCTGATTTGGCCGCATCGATATGGGAGCCAAATACATAATAAGTTCCATTATCCACTACCACCGATGGATCATGTACCGAGACATTGGTGAGTGCTGGTGCAGTTGCTCCCGGACTAGGTGTAGCCGTTGGTGCCGGAGTAGCCGTCGGATTTGGTGTAGCTGTTGGATTTGGTGTAGCTGTCGGATTTGGTGTAGCCGTTGGGGCCGGAGTAGCTGTAACTTCCGGAGCCGAAGTAGCAACAGAACCGCCGTTAGATCCACCGGTACCAGTGGTTGCCGTAGCCGTTGGAGTTGGTGTTTCAAAATGGATTAACTGACTGTACTTGCTATCAAAGATAACCTTACCCGTGCCTTGGATGGTTAGGATATCGTTGAAACCAAGGATTAGATTCTTGATTTCTGTACCTGCTTCTACACGCAGCTTGGCTTTTTGCTTCAGTGTAACTTCAGCAATACTGCCTGCTGTCAGATGGAGTGTAGGCTCTCCCAACGCTTGAAGCTCAACGGAATCAAAGCTTCCTTTCAGCTTGAGGATGGAATCCTTAGGCAGCGTATTCTCAACAATAACCCGGCTGAAACCTGCCCCCGTTAGTGCATCTTCCTCTAGTATTGCGCCGGAATGTACACGTACGTTTGGTACAGCACTTGTGCCTCTAGTAACGACTCGCAGCTTGCCGTTATGCTTATCTACTACCATTTCAGCAGCATTGGAGTCGCTTAGTACGACACTGTTCTCACCGCCACCAGAAACGAATACTTTTCCCTTAACAGTGACATTATTCAGTGTGACATCGCCCTCAGCAATACCTTCGGTAAGGTAGAGATTCCCTGAAATTGTGGAGTTTTTCAACTCTACGCCTGGGCTGCTGATAACCATATTCCGAGTGTTAATCCCCGAATAGCTTCCGCTCTTAGGCGTGATTTCTCCGCCCAGCTTCTCAATCATGCGCAGTGCTTCCGCTCTTGTTACAGCCTGAGTTCCTTTAAAGCTGCCGTCAGTGTAACCTTGCAGATAACCTTCACC
The DNA here is from genome assembly GCF_038007025.1 of Paenibacillus sp. FSL H7-0918. Taxonomy (NCBI): domain Bacteria; kingdom Bacillati; phylum Bacillota; class Bacilli; order Caryophanales; family Paenibacillaceae; genus Paenibacillus; species Paenibacillus sp. FSL H7-0918. The sequence goes on along the minus strand of NZ_JBBOWJ010000002.1, from coordinate 254,220 downwards.
AAGTAAAGACAATACTGCTTCTTGGCTCCATTCTGGCAAATCAGCAGCATCCTTTGGTGCAGAAGTGCCAACAGATGAGTTGAGTTGGAACAGTCTGTATAACATTACTGCAGCTTCTTGCCGACTTACTTGCTGTGCGGGTCGGAAGGTGCCATCGCTGTATCCTGTTACATATCCTGCAGCGGTTGCTTTTTGGATATCGCTGTAGTAAGCACCTGTCGTGGAAACATCCGTGAAGCCTATAACGGCTTTTTCCTGCAAATTAAAGACCCGATTAACCAGAGTAACCCACTCTGCACGGTTGATTTCTTGATTTGGCTTATATATTCCGTTTCCGTAACCGAGAATCAAGCCCTTATCTACCCAGGTTTGAAAATCTTTTTGTGCCCAGTGGCCGGAATAATCGGCAGTTTGTTGCTGAGTGGATAATGCGACTGCTTTGGAATCGCTTGCAGAAGCAGCAGAAATTAATGGAGCAGGCACTAATAGAGTGAGGGCAAGCAGGGAAGCGGTTAGTTTACCAGTAGTTTTTCTCAAATGTATGTTCCTCCGATTCTAGTGATGTAGAGCTTGTACACGCGTATTTTTCCAATTCCTCCCTTCTTTACTGAAAAAAATGTAAAACGCTTACATAAATAGCTACTAAAAAAACGCTTTCGAATATGAAAATGGTTTTAATTTATGTATTACTAAACCATAACACGGAAAACGTTTTATAATGCTCTCATTTTAAGCATGATATCAGCAAATAGTCAAATAGAAATTTAATGATTTATGAATCTATTTATATTTTTATAAATTATAAATTCAAAATAGAGGCAAATGATTTAACTACTGGTGATTACTGCTGAAGTGGATAAGAGTGAAATGTGGTGAATGGATGACTAGGCGGGATATATCAGCAAGATAAAGAGAGGGGATAGGGCATAACAGGTGGGGGGGAGCTAAAGAAGAATAGCTAATTAGTTGTTCACCCCCGCAAAAAAACCAGTTTTGCTTAGATCATAAATGAAAAATTTACAGATAGTACAACTTGAAAATGATATCTTGATCATGGTTTCCGAATTTTTTTCCGAAAATCGTTGCTCCTCCTACGTGTTTTGCATCTTCCTTCACTTCGATCCGAAAGGTCCAACGATCACAATTCGTATCTAAATCCTCAATCGAAACCTGAGACAGCGGGTCACCGTCAATATAAGTTCCATTGTGGTTTGTAATTCTAATCGTTTTTAGCAATCCGTATTGATTGATATTGTGTGGCCACCATTCCGGTGTGAATTTACCTCTAGCATCAGCGAAATCTCCGGGGCTCGTCCAAGTCCCTAATTCCAAGCCATTCAAAGAAAAGGTGATGTCTGAAGGCCATACGTCATTAGCAAAGGGGAATTCGGAAGAAAGCTCTAAGCTAATCTCAAATTGCTGTAGGGTTTCCTCTTTTTTTAGGAAATTAGCGATATTATATTGCACATAACCTTGCGTGAACCAGAGAATCTCTGCGTCCACTCTTTTAGAATCCATGAAATACTTAGGTTCGTCTACTCTGCCGATAAACTCCTTATCCGTAGCAAGTCCGCAAGTAGGTTTCAGATCATAATCGGTATAATGACCAATCGGCACTGATGTCTCGTAGGAGGCAAAAGAGTGAAAGATTTTTTTCGGGAAGTTAATCTCAATATGATCCACCCTAAGGATTGAGATTTTTTGCATTCCTGATTTACCAGGCACCTTTTCAGTTTTTATGAGCCCTGCATCTTCTAGTTTTTTAATGTGTTTGGTAACGATAGGACTGCTTATTTTAAGTTCTTCTGCCAAATCTTTGATGTTCATCTTATTTTTGGAGAGCAACTGAATAATTTTGATGCGTACTTCACTCGCTAAAGCTTCGTAAACAACAAGAGAGGATTTGTCGATTTCCAACTGCATTTTACCCACTTCTTTCAAAGTTATTTCATATACTGTAAAGTTTATTAATCTATATATAAAGTAACATGAAAGGTAACCGAAGTAAATATAATATCGCTTTCATCTCCGAGAGATGAATCAAAAGGTTAATTAAACGAAAAAAAATTCTGTTAAGTTTATTTAAATGTTATTGACTACGCTTTCACAATGAATGTATACTAATCTCAAGTTAATCGTTTTCAAAGAAAGTGAACATGAATGGTTATCTTAACATTACAGCTGCAGGGGGAGAGAGTAATGAAAAAGAAATTTGGAGTTTTATTAGCAACGGTTCTAACATTATCGACAGTTTTGGCAGGATGCGGTGGTAAAGATGATAGTAAGACGATTACGTTCTGGACACCGCTGACCGGTGATGACGGTGCTTATATGGATCAAATTGTTAAAAACTACAATGCAACGAATCCCGAAATCAAAGTAAAACATGTTATTACGGCTGATATGTACACAAAAATTTCTACAGTTTTGGCATCTAGCAAAGGTGTTCCTGATTTAGCAATTATCCACGCTGACCGTGTTCCTGGGTTTGTTAAACAAGGTGTACTAGAATCCATGCAAGATACCGTATTGCCAGCACAACCTGAACTGAAAGCTGAAAATTACTTACCACAAGCTTGGAACACTGGTAATATCGATGGAACTCAATACACAGTTCCTCTTGATATTCATAGTAACGTAATGTATTACAATAAAGATTTGCTGAAAAAATATAACGCTGAATCCTTCTTGGATGATAACGTTGTTACTATTGATGAAATGCTTTCCTTACAAGGTAAATTGGATGAAGGCGATTACGTAGTTAATGATGCCTTGCTGGGCTGGGTTATCTTGGCTCAAATTCAAGATTTGGGCGGGGATATCCAAGTCGATGGAAAACCGGCTGTTAATACCCCTGTATTTAAACAAGCGTTTGAAAATGTTAAGAAAATCGCCGATGCTGGACTGATGACTCCATTTGGTGAAGACGGTTACTTGATGTTCCAATCTCAAAATGTACTTTTCTCGACAGACGGAACTTGGAGTTCTACAGCACATGCTGGGGTTGAAGGCTTGAACTTTGGCGTGACCAATGTTTATTCTCCTACTCCTGATAAATTCACCAACAGATCTTCTTCTCACTTGTTCGCTATGTTGAAAAATGATAAGAGAACAGACGAAAAAGAAGTGGGTATTGCTAACTTCTTGGAATATGTTCGTACGAATTCGATGGAATGGGCAAAAGCTGGACAAAACGTAGCAAGTAACGTAGTTAACCAAAGCCCTGAGTACAAAGACTTTATGCAATCCTTCTTTACATCTGATGAAAAAGAAATCGAATCCCTATACATTTACACCTATGAATACTACCCATACATTGCGGAAGCTGTAGATACTTACTGTGCGGATATCGTGCGTGGCAACGTTGATATTGATGAGACTTTGGCAACGATGCAAAAATTTGTTGAAGATAAAATTGCGGAAAGCAGCAGTGCAGCAAAATAAAGCAAAATAGAATAGATTGTACGAAGTAATGTGCCATGTTATGGTGCATTACTTTGTGCAAAAGGAGAAATGAATTCCTATGAAAAAGAAAATCAATTGGGCACCTGCTTTCTTTGTAGGTCCGCATGTCATTTTGTTTGCTGTCTTCATTTTAGTGCCAACGATTTATGGGATTTATGCTTCATTTACAAAATGGAATTTAATGAGTGATCCGGTATGGGTAGGCTTTGATAACTATAAGGCTATTCTTTTTGACAACAGTTCAACCTTTCATACTCAATTTTTCAGAGGTCTAAAAAATACACTGATTTTCGTTGCTATGTCTGTTCCGTTGCTGATTATTATTCCATTAATGGTCGCGGTGGCGTTGGAACATAAAAAAGTTAAAATGAAGAGCTTAATTCAATCTATTCTTTATATTCCTGGCTTGATTTCAATTTCTGCGGCAGCACTGATTTGGCTGTTGATCTTTAATAAGCAACTTGGGATCACTGGTAATCTATTTGGATCACAAATTGCTTGGCCTGCAAATCAACCCTATGCGTGGATTATTATCATTGTAATTACTTTATGGGGTGGTATTGGGGGCAACATGATTATCTATCGTGCTTCCTTAAGTGGCGTTTCTCAAGAGTTATATGAATCGGCTGAGCTCGATGGTGCGGGTTCTATTAAAAAATTCACTAGTATTACCTTGCCATCTATTCGTTTTCCATTAATTTATACCTTTGTTATGACAACTGCGGGTGCCTTTAATGTATTCGGCCAACCGTTAATGATGACCGATGGCGGACCTCGACAAAGTACACACGTTCTAATGATGTATATTCGTCAATTAGCTTTCGGTAACGGTGAGTCCATCGCCGGGATGGCATCAGCTATGGCAGTTTTACTGGGATTAGTTATTTTGGTGATCTCAGCGCTGCAATATTTTGTAATGAACCGAAATGCTTCATAGGTTCGCAGAAACTAATTGACTAACAAGGAAATGGAAAAGGTAGGTGTACTAAAATGTCAAACCAGGCAGTAAATCCAGTTGTAAATACAACAGGCAAAATAAAAGGCTCCTCCAGTGTAAGTATTTCAAAATATATTTCCTATATATTTCTAGGTATCCTATGTGTGATTTGGATCATTCCTGTTATATTCGGGATTTCCACCTCATTTAGATCACAAACGGAAGTAGTATCCTCGGGCTTTAGACTATTTCCTAAAGAGTGGGTCTTTGAGAACTACGTTACAATCCTAAACAATACCTCTACAGCTCCAATTCTACGTTGGTTAGGTAACTCATTGTTTATTGCCACATCTCACACCATTCTGGTGGTTATTGTTATTTCGATTACAGGTTTTGGTTACACCCGTATTAAGTTTAAAGGAAGAGACACATTGTTCTTCACTTTGCTGGGGATCTCCTTCTTTCCGGGTGTTGTTAACTTGATTCCTTCTTATAAAATCATTGACTCCTTTGGTTGGGTGAATACTTCCTGGGCTATGATTATCCCTGGTCTTGCGGGTATGGGTAATATCTTCTTGGTCAGACAGTTTATGAACGGTATCCCAAAAGAATTAGATGAATCGGCTAAAGTTGATGGTGCTAGTGACTTTAGAATTTTCGCGCAAATTATATTGCCGTTAGTTAAACCAATATTGATTGTTTGCGGATTGTTCTCCTTTACTGGATCTTGGAATGACTTCCTCTGGCCGGTTATTGTGTACACAGATGTAGATAAAATGCCAATTACCGCTGGTTTGCTCTTATTGCAAGACATCTACGGAAACTATCGTATGATCGGACAATTAATGGGCTCGGCAATCATGGCGATTATTCCAACATTGCTGCTATTCGTTTTTGCACAAAAATACTTCGTTCAATCCATCAACCTGAATTCGGGTATCAAAGGTTAGATCGAATGAACTTAAACTTAAATACACCTTGACTTCTTATAAGGAAGGGTGTGTTTTGGTGACCTGCAAATATAAAAAAAGAGATAAATATAGGAGTTGTCATTGTGAGAGAATTTAATGTGAAAAATCCACTAGTTGAGCAACGAGCAGATCCTTGGATCTATAAACATACTGACGGGTACTACTATTTCATAGCTTCAGTTCCGGAGTTCGATAGAATTGAGCTTCGCCGTTCTGAATCTATTCAAGGATTGGCTGAGGCTGATGGAAAGACCATTTGGGTTAAGCATGAAACGGGTTTGATGAGTGCTAATATTTGGGCGCCAGAGATTCATTATATTGATGGAAAATGGTACGTGTATTATGCAGCTGCACATACCTCTGATACGAAAGATGGTTTATTTGATCATCGCATGTTTGCACTAGAAAACTCATCCGCAAATCCTTTAGAGGGTGAATGGGTGGAAAAGGGTCAAATAAAAACAAAATGGGAATCTTTTGCCTTGGATGCAACAACTTTTGAGCATAAAGGAGTTAGATATTACGTTTGGGCACAAAAAGATCCTGCTATCCCTGGCAATTCAAATATTTATATTTCCGAAATGGAGAATCCTTGGACACTAAAAGGCGAGCAGGTGTGCATCACCACTCCTGAATACGATTGGGAAAAAATCGGATTTTTGGTGAATGAAGGCGCGGCAATCCTTAAGCGTAATGGACGCATTTTCATGACTTTCTCAGCTAGTGCAACAGATCACAACTATTGTATGGGATTGTTGACTGCTGATGAGAATAGTGATTTGATGGATCCAAAATCATGGGTCAAGACACCTGAACCTGTGTTTACGACTTCTGAGGAAAACGGCCAATATGGTCCAGGACATAATAGCTTCACTGTCTCTGAGGATGGCACACAGGATATCCTTGTTTTCCATGCTAGAAGCTATAAGGAAATTGTCGGTGATCCACTTTACGATCCGAATCGTCACGCACGTGTGCAAGTAATCCAGTGGAATGAAGACGGAACGCCAAACTTTGGTGTACCTAGACCGGATACGAAATAAAAAGGGATTGGTCGCATAAAACAACAGAGCAATGATTCTCCCAGAGGTGGAGAAACACTGCTCTGTTGTTTTTTATAAGAGTCATAGTTATAACCCTCCTGAGGCTTAAGGACTCAGCTGACGCTATTTGCAAATTTTTGGACATTTGAGCAAGGTTGCGGACCCCAGTGCAGCTATTCCTTTAGAAAAGGTTCATTTTTGCTGTTCTTCAAGCCAATAACGACTTTAGGGTCCGTTAGGTACACAAATTTGTGATAAAGTTGCATTTAAGGTCAACGGTGTCCGATAGTTGCTTCGGGAATGCGTAAAAGCGAGTTTATCAAATGAGGTACTCTTATAATGGAAGATCCCGTCTTCTGAACAGCTCTACTCCCAAGGAAAAGGTGAACACTCCGATCAACAGCAGCCAACTGGAGACCTGAATAATCTCCACGTTGCCCTGAACGATTTCCCCGGGTTGATAGAAGGAGAATAAGGTTAGGAAACGCAGTCCTTCCAGTTTGTCGCTTATTTTACCGAGTAGATCCAGAGTGAAAAATCCGAAGGCGATGGCGCCGGAAATTCCGAGCGCTTTTTTCTCGTCATTACATACAGAGGACACGAGAAAGGTAAGGCCGCCTACCGCAAAAAATAATAAAAACGCCACGGTATTCAGCTGAGCGAAGCGACCACTGTTAAAGTCATATTCACTGCCAAGGAACCATGCTTTACCTAATAATCCGGCGAGGGTGGTTACACCCATAATTAAGAGTAATGCTGTAGTGAGAACAAGTGCCTGCGTGGTAGCGACTTTTCTCCGTGTAGTTGGGGCTATGAGCAGATAGGCCATGGAACCGCGATCCACGAGTCGAGCCATAAGCTGCGTTGACATTTGCACACAAACTATGGAAAGAATCAGAACTAGTATAAGTCCATAATATTCTCCGGAGATAAAAGCTTCTGCACTAGTAAAACCGCTATTTAGCCCAAAGGCTTTACCCACACCCTCTGGCATCGCCTTAATAAGGTCATCAATTGCTTGTGTACTCCCCGCAATCCCAGGATAAAGCCAGATCATAAACAAAATATAGAAGGCAGAACCAAAGGCGTAATTCAATATTCCTTTCAGGTTCACTCGCATCATTTCCTTATAGAGCGGAAGATTCATTGCACTGCCCCCTCGCGGTCATAATAGTCCATGAAGATGTCCTCCAGATTCTGCGTGAATACGTCGATGCTGCGGACATTGTATTTTCCAGTTTCCCGGATGAATCGGTCATAATTGCCCTGCACAGCTATGCGGACCCTATTTCCCTCGTGAGCTTCCACTTGTAGGCCGGAGGCGGCAAAATTCACTGCATCTTCACTATTCGCAAAAATGACCTCAAACAGCTTCCGTTGCATCGATTGCAGTTCATGAATATTTTTTACGGTGATAATCCGTCCGTCTTTGATAATTGCGGCGCGGTCACAGGTGCGTTCAATTTCTTGAAAGCTGTGTGAGGACATGAGAAAGGTGGTTCCGGCTGATTTTTCCTCCAGTACCAGATCAATAAATACCTTTTGCATGAGCGGGTCGAGACCCGAGGTAGGTTCATCCAGAATAATAACGTCAGGACTGTGCATAAAAGCAGCGACGATTCCGACCTTTTGCTTCATTCCCTTTGACATTTTTCGGATCGGAGTGGTGGCATCAAATTGCAAACGTTCAATCAGCTGCTCGCGTTTGGTAGTATTTTTGATTCCCTGCATGGCTGAGATAAATTTAAGGAAAGAAAGACCCGTCATCCCATCGAAAAAGTTGATTTCACCGGGTAAGTAGCCGATATGCTTCTGGACTGTCCCTTGTGCCTTCCATACATCAAGCCCATGGATACTCGTATGCCCTTGATCTGGTTTCATAAAACCCATGATATGCCGTATGGTCGTCGATTTACCCGCACCGTTAGGACCCAGAAATCCAAAAACCTCGCCTTTATTTACGGTAAATGTTACATCTTCGATTCCTTTGCCATTCGAAAATCGTTTAGTTAAGCCTTCTACTACCAGCATGCTGCCACCCCCGCCGCAAAATAATGAACTATTATGAATCAGATATTTCATATGTTATATTATTCCTAGTGGTTAATGAAGTCAATATAATTATGAAATAATTGAAATGGAATATTTCATTAAATTTGAATATGCATACTTAATAACGAAGTTAGGGTGGAAGCTATGAATGGATTTGAGAAGAGAGCAGCACAGATTAAACTCAAAATTATGAAAACTACCATGGAGATGCTCAAGAACTGGGAACCGAAACGTCTACGGATCGCTGATATTGCGAAAGAAGCAGGGGTCTCTCAGGTGACGATTTATAATTATTTTGGCAGCAAGGAAGCGCTGCTTAGTGAGTCTTTTAAGGACTTTGTTCAGAAGGAAATTCAGGAGTTTGAAGATTACATTTATCAAGAGCATTCTCTAAAGGAGATTATTGGTTACATTCTAACCATGGAGAGGGAAACTTACAGCGGTTTATCTCCCGCAACTGTGAAGGAGCTTATGGTTGAGGATCAAGAAATGTTCCATTATATTGAGGAACGATATGCGAATGACATTTTGCCGGTGCTGGTGAAGATGGTCGAGGATGGGAAAGCGCGGGGAGAAATCTCAAATAAAGTATCCACCAAAGGGATACTTTCACTAATGGGGATGTATATGCGTAATGCAGGTGAACTTCTAGACGAAGCTAGCAAACAGGAAGATATGGATGCCTTCATCGAGGAAGCCATCCATATTTTCTTCTATGGCATTTGCGGGAAAGAGTAAGGGGAGCTTGAGCTGCGAGAGCATCACCCTTAATTGATCAGGTGAACAGCGGATTTCCAGTCATGCCGACCCAAAGAGCGGATTGTTCAAGCTGGGCAGCAAGCTGAAGCAACAAATCTTCACGGCCTTTGTTCGCCATGACTTGAACGCCTAGCGGCAGGCCATTTGCTGACTTATGGACGGGCACACTCATTGCAGGCTGGCCTGTCAGATTTGCGAGCTGGGTGAACGGTGTATAGGTTAGGCTTGGCTCAAACATCTCGTAAATTAAGCGGCTCTGTTCTTCTTTTTGCAATTCATTTACGTGCAGCAGCTTTGCTATCTCTGCAGGTTTATGCGTTAATTCACCAATTTTGGGAGCAGAGTTTGCATTCGTAGGTGTTATATATAAGTCGTAATGATTAAACAGTTCCGCCATTTGGGCGGCTGCAACGTCCCATTCATCCAGACTATGTACGAATTCGGCCGCTGAAACATTTTTTCCGGTCTCACCAAGGACCCACGTAATGATATCGACATCGTCAGCAGTTATGGAACGTCCCATATTTCTCTCCAGGGAGACGAACATAGCTGCTACCTCTCCGGCATTCATCGTATAGTAGTTCTCCATCAGTCTTGTGCCATTCACAGGACTTTCTGTTTCTTCAACCGCATGTCCTTCAGTTTCGAGCCATTTCACGGTTTTGAGAACAGCATTTACGGCCTCTTCAGAGATAGGCGTACCTACTGGGGAAGCCGTCGTAAATCCAATTCGTAGTTTACGTTGCGTAGGCTTAAACAGGTCATCCAGATATACGCCCGGGTATAACGGGGTCTGGAAGGCGGCTTCCGGCTGCACAACCTGCAGCAGATCTAACATAGCAGCGCTATCGCGAACGGACCGGGTTAAGACAAAATCAATAGAAGCCCCTTGCCATTGACGGCCGACTCCAGGTCCTACTGGTGTGCGCCCGCGCGTGGGTTTAAGTCCGAATAGGCCTGTGAATGAGGCGGGAATACGGATGGACCCACCACCATCACTGGCTCCCGCTACTGGAACAATACCAGAAGCTACAGCCGCCGCGGCTCCGCCACTTGAACCTCCAGGAGAATATTCGAGATTCCAAGGATTACGAGCAGGGCCATGGAGGACATTCTCTGTAATGTTTTTTAAGCCGAACTCGGGTGTATTCGTGTGGCCAAGTGGAATAAAGCCGGCTTTCCTAATTCGTGCAACATAATTTGAATCCCACCGTGCGACATTGTTCTTCATCAGCATAGCCCCACAAGTGATGGGCTCGCCAGCGATAGATTGGGAAATATCTTTTAATAGAAACGGAACGCCAGCAAACGGCCGAGTGTTATCCTGAACAGGCATCTCGTCGGCTTCTCTAAGAGCAGCTTCACGACGGGTGCGCACCACCGCATTTATGACCGGATTGATCTCATCTAACCGAGCAAAGGCGGCTTCGACCAGCTCACGAGGTGAAATTTCACGTGCTTTGACAAGTGAAGCAAGTCCTAGAGCGTCATAGGTAGAGTAAGAAAAGGACAAATTAGATACCCACTTTCAATTTAGGATGATTATTATATTATACATCCCATTAGTTATTTTTTGAAAATGGGTAATCTGACATCTATCAATTCTTTTTTACGTCATATTAGGCTATACTTAGTGTTAAATGATTTTATGGGGTGTACTGATGAACGAAGAGAAATATCAGAATGTGGATGGATTAATGGAGGCTTTCCAACAATTCGCTAGAATGAACTGGCGTAAAACCACGATTTGGGGCTTGAAGCCAAGTGAGGTCCGGATGTTGGTTTCTTTAAAGCTTGGTAAAGAACGGGAAGGGAAGAAGGGACAGACGGTTTCGGAGATTAGCAAGTTTCTGAAAGTCACCTCTCCTACGGTTACCCAAATGCTCAATAGTCTGATTGCACAAGGATATGTGGTGCGTACTTCTGATGCACAGGATCGCCGAGTTAGTGAGATCACGCTTACGGAAAAAGGGGAGCATCTGGCTGAGATGGCTGTAACGAAATCCCGGAATACCTTTAAAGGTATGATTGATTACATGGGCAAAGAACAGACGGATACGTTAATGGAGCTGTTAAACGGAGTCTATGTTTACTTCGAAGAATTGAACGATCAACCAAACGAATCCTAGCCCTTCATATAAAAAAAAGAGATGCCAGACAGCCTAAGCTGTTTACGGACATCTCTAATGTAAGGTTATTTGTGATTAATGTGCAGCAGGCACAGATTTTTCGAGTTTTTTACTCCCGTTTTTATCCTCTGCGTGTGTCTCCATTTTTTTCTCTCCACTACGTAATGGAATCTCTTTAAGGAACAGAACGAGCAGTGCTGCGATAACTAACAGCGCCGTACCACTTAAGAACACAACTGTCAGGGAATCGCTTAGTGCGTTCCGCAGCATCTCAATCAATTGATTGAAGAGCGGCTGAATTTGCTCTGGCAGTGTTGCATGCAATTCTTTAAGCTTAGGCTGATCTAGCAGCATTTGAGGATTCATAAAGGCAGAAAGCTGTTTAGCGGATTCAGGATCAAGTTTGGATAAATCCGGACCTTTGCCAGAGGACACCGCTGCCTCTAATTTTTTGGTTAATGAGGAGTTCATAATGGTACCCATGATGGCAATACCTATGGTTCCACCTAAATTACGGAATAAAGTATTTGTAGCAGTAGCAACACCTAGCATTGAAGGCGCTACAGCATTTTGTACGGTTAGAGTAAATACAGGCATTGATAGTCCTAACCCAACCCCGAAGATAATCATGCTGACTACAGCCGTAGCAATGTTACTCATAAAGGCCATTAATATCATGGCTACAACCATGAATGGCATCCCCATTAGAGCATAACGTTTATATTTTCCTGTTTTGGAGATCCATCTTCCCACTAAAGTACTTAGTACAATCATAGTAAGTGACATTGGCATATTGATGAAACCAGATTTAGTTGGGGAGACGCCCTCTACCCCTTGCACGAAGAAAGGCAGGTAGATCATTGCGCCCATCATACCGGCATTCATCAGGAAGCCGACAATCATTGAGATGGATACGATGGAATTTTTAAATAAGGATAATGGCAATACTGGGCTTTTAGCTTTACGTTCAATCAGAATCAGGATAATCAGACCCAGAATGGAAGCCCCAAACAAGCCGAGAATCTCCGGAGAACCCCAGTCATATTTTGTTCCTGCCCATGAAAAGCCGAGCAAGAGCGCAACAATGGTCAGGGAAAGGAAAATGGAGCCTAAGTAGTCGATGGACTCAGATGTAGAACGCGTGGTTTTAGGGAACATTTTCAAAATCATAAAGAAGGCCACGATCCCGAAAGGTAAGAAGATCCAGAAGATCCATTTCCAAGCCATGTGATCTACCATGAATCCACCAAGGGTAGGACCAATTACACTGGAGAAACCAAATATCGCCATCATAATTCCAGTCCACTTGGCTCTCTCTCTTGGAGCGAACAAATCACCTACAGCGGTTACGGTAGCCGACATTAGAATCCCGCCGCCTAGACCTTGAATCCCGCGATAAGTGATCATTTGAAAAATGTTGGTCGACAATCCGGATAGGAAAGCACCTATAATAAAAATGACAATCCCTGATAACAGGAAGGGCTTTCTTCCGTAAATATCGGATAACTTACCGACAAGTACGGTAGCGATGGTTGAGGTGAGCATATAGATGGTAATTACCCAGGTATAATGTTCAATACCTCCAAGCATCGCAATAATTCGGGGCATTGCTGTGCCCACAATCGTCTGGTTGATTGCTGCGAAAAACATAGCCGCCATTAAAGCAATCATAATTGTAACTTTCTTTTTCTGAGTGAGATGCTCCAGAGCAGTTCCTCTCCTTTAACTTCTATATATTGTAGTTTGGGAATTCATGTCGTAATAATTAGGTAGCCAAACTATCATTTATGTATAATACACAAATTCATCAATTAGCACAACAGGTTAATTATTAAATTTTAATTTAAAGAGAATTTGAATTTGACTTGATTTTTTGGGAATAGGTAAGTAATCTAATTAGATTGAGGTATATTGGAGGTGCCCTATGGATACCCATGACAATCAAGAGCAGAAGCTGATCATAGCCCTTGAAAATATAAAGCGTCTGACTGCTCGCCCCTACTCGATTGATGTAGTATCGTATAGAGAGTTTGTTATGATGTACGTCATTCACACTGTAATGAAGCAAAAGAAAGCCACTGAAGGTGACAAACAGCACCGGGGAGTTATGATTTCTAAATTAAGTGACCTGCTCCAGATAAGTAGACCTACTGCCACGCAAATGGCAAATACGTTGGAGGAAAAAGGTTACGTAGTGCGTACAACATCCGATACAGATCGTCGGGTCGTATATATCTGTCTGAGTGAGCTTGGAGAGCAGATTTATAGCAGGCAGATGGCATCCTATTCCGGCATTTTGAGTGAAATCACGCAAAAGGTCGGTAAGGAAGAGATCGACCAGCTGATCTTTTTGTGCGATCGTTTTCAAGAAGCGGTGCATGAGGTCAGGAGCCGTCATTTTTTTCCACAGTCGGATGAGGAGCCATTAGTTATAGATTCAGTATAGAAAGCCCAACATCAAAAGATATTCCTGCAGACCTGCGGGAACATCTTTTTTTGCATCTTAGAGCAAGGAGTGATTATCATCAGAATATTAGCAATTAGTGACATTCACGGAAGTTATGTAGAATTCAATGCCCTATTATCAAAAGTGAATTATCGCCCGGCGGAGGATAAGCTTATTTTAATGGGAGATTATGTGGATAGAGGTCTGGACAGTAAAGGAATTGTGGAGCAAGTGATGACTCTGCAGCAAGAATGTGGAGCGATAGTTCTCAAAGGAAATCACGATAAAATGGCTTGCGATGCGCTCACCAGCGATGATGATAATTTGGATACCCATTGGCTAACTAACGGCGGATTTCATACACTGATGAGTTATTGCGAGGCGGGCTACGAAGGATTGCAGAAGGATTTTGGCTGGAAGGATTATATGCAGCTAAAAGAAAAAATTAGGCGGGACTATAGACATCATATAGACTTTCTGAGCACATTGCCGCTTTATCATGAGACGGAAGAACATATTTTTGTTCATGCAGGCATTAATCCATTAATAGAGGATTGGAAGCAGCAGGACCCTTATGATTTTATCTGGATTAGAGAACCCTTTTATAAGAATCCGGTAGTTAGCACTAACAAAACGGTTGTTTTCGGTCATACTTCGACGATGGATCTGCATGATTCAGAAGAAATCTGGTTTAGTCCACTGGGAGATAAAATTGGGATAGATGGCGGCTGTGCATATGGCCAACGACTAAATTGCTTGGAGATTTCCGCAGGGAAATACATAACGCATTTTGTTCGGAATGGTGAGACGCTTTGAGCGTTCTCCCATTTTTTTTAGAATAGTAATGAATTAAACGTTAACTATGTATAAAATAAAGATAGGAGGGGTGCAAATAGGTGAATGCGAACAACAAATATCATATCCTCATGCAAGGGGCCATCAGCAAGAATGTGAGCGAAACCTGTAAGGAGTTTGGCATTTCCCGGACGATCTATTATAAGTGGTCTAAAGCTTATCAACAACATGGAATGGATGGACTTGGGGAGAAGAAAAGAAAGCCGGTAATGCCTAATAAAGTAGATAAGAGAACGGAAAGATTGATCTTGGAGTACGTCGCCAGATTTCCTGAGGATGGGCCTAAACGCATCTTTTATGAACTGCAAGATGAAGGTATGCAAATAGGGGAATCCGGTATTTATAATGTACTACGTCGAAACGGACTAAATAAACGAATAGAACGTGAAGCTTACGCCAATCAGATCAAAGCAAAGAAGAGGAATCGCGCACAATCCACTCACACTAAAGGATTTAAAGAGAAACGGAAAATACTAGATTATAAGATGAAGAATCCGATAAATGCTCATCCCGGGTATATGTGTCAGCAGAGTATTAGCTATTTGGGAGTTTTCCCGAGGGTCGGAAAGGTATATCAATATGTAATTTATGATGCCTACTCCAGACTAGGTCTAGTTAAGCTATACAATCGGAAATCTACCATTCATTTTATAGATTTTATGCATCTGAAAGTTCTCCCATTGATGAAGACATTAGATTTTCATATCGATAATCTGGTTACGAACAAAAGCCGTGAATTCATTACGAACTGGGACAGAGGAAAACATAAATATAGTGAATTTTTACATAAGAACAATATTAATCAAGTCGCTATAACGGTAGACCAAACAGAGATATTTCAGCCCTTGCAGCAATTTGCGGCGGTGTTGACCAAAGAATTCTACCAGCAGGCTTGGGTAGATGATACGATAGATTCTTTTGAGATTTTAGAAAAGCGCTTACATGAATACTTGAGAACCTACAACTTCAGCAGGCAAATTACAGACGGACCTAATCAAGGTAAAATACCATCGGATGTCGCACTTGCCTATACGGGACAACGAGAAACTTTGCCATTATGGTTATTTACAAGGAGATAACGGATGATGACAAACACGAAGAATAAAGACCGAATTGGAATCATCGGTGCAGGGATTTCTGGGGTTACGGCTGCTTATGAATTAGCGAAAAAAGGATATACCAACATTACCCTCATGGAGAAGTCGGATAGAGTAGGAGGAAAGTGTCATTCTATTGAGTACAAAGGAAAAAGTTATGAAATGGGGACGCTAATCGGCCTGCCTACCTATAAACATACGATGGATTTTATGAGAGATTTTGATCTTATGGATAGGGGACCATTGTTAGAACGTGGATTTTTTGATAATAATGGGAGAAAAACTTCACAAATTCCCATGGAGCAGATAGAGGCGTTTACACAAGAATTCAAACGATTGCCGGATATTCTAAAACGCTATGAGTCTCTCCAAGAACCGGGTTTTCTCCACTTACCGCCAGATTTATGTCAGCCATTTTCGCAGTGGTGTGTAGAGAATAAGCTGTCTGTCCTTGAGCAGGTCTACATGCATTATTTTAATACTTTTGGATTCGGTGGTATCCATAATGTGCCCGCTGCATATGTGCTGAAATTTCTAAGCTATGATAATCTGTTGTCGTTTATTGAAATTACTCATATGATAACCTGGCCTAAGGGTGTTACTGAGCTGATTAGACGAATGGCCGACCAAGTAAACGATCTACGCCTGACTTGTGAAGTGCTTTTTATGGAGCAAGAACAAGATGGGCAGGTTCGAGTAGAGACGAGTCAGGACATCTTTTATTTTGATAAGGTCATTTATACAGCAGCTTTAGAGCAAATGGGCGATACAGTTAGCCTGTCAAGTGAGGACAAAACTTTATTAGCGAATATAACCTATGAATGGTTTAGGGTATATGCGTATAGAGTGAAGGGGTTGCCGGAGCTTTCTGGCTATATCCCCCGGAATATGTACCCTGAACGTAAAGGGCATATGATGGCATGGTACTATCGGTGGGCAGATATGGGAACTACGGATCTAGTTACGGTTTATGTAGCAGAGAATGAAGCTATGACTGATCTGGAAATGCGAGAGACGGTAGAAAATAAACTTCGCGAGCTGGGCGGAGAGAGCATTCGACTATATATGATGAAGCGTTGGAGGCATTTCCCACATGTGGATTCTAATGCGCTACATGAGGGATTTTATGAACGGGTTGATCAGATGCAGGGGAAAAACAATATCTATTTAGCTGGAGAAATCATGAACTTCCCTACACTTGAGAATTGTATTATATACGCGAAACACTTGGTTGAACGATTCTTTTGAATAACATTAATGAGGAACCTTGTCCACAAAGAAATTTGTCGACAAGGTTTTTTTACATTCAAGTTAGGTTTGCAGTATATAGTTCTATAGACATGTATTCTAATAGATTTCTCAGAAGAAAGGTAGAAAGTTTGGCGAATTCTAGTGCTAGGGTTGTGTAAACTTAACTTGAAATGAAACTAAAAAAACACTGATAAATCAACGTTTTAAGCGATTTGATCGTTTAAAGAGGGATGGGCTATATTGGACCTGAGACACAGATTACATACACCAACCTACAAGGAGGAGTAAAACATGTTTTTATTCGAATCGATTCCCTGGTACTCTGCGCTAATGTGGTTAGTAGTACTAGCAGGATTAATGTTTGTAAATGAAATCGCACGGAAGAGCAAGTGGTTCTCAATCATTCTTTTTATAGTTGTCCCTATTGTTCTTACCATAGCGGTTTGGCCAAATACGGCAGGAGAAGGTTCCAGTACTGGAACCTGGTTTCACTGGGTAAAAGTATATTCTGCTTTGGCAGGATGTATAGGGTTTATGGCTATCCGTTATGTTAAAGGATGGGACAAAAATAAATATATATTAATGTTCCCGGCTATTATCCTTGCAGTTAACATTCTTGAAGCAGTTATTCGTGATTTCCAAGTGTACAGCTTGCAAGGTATGGTGGATGGCGTAATGATGGTAGGTGGTCCTTGGAACATTATGAACGGGATCGCAGGTATTCTGAACATTATTACGATTTCTGGTTGGATGGGTATTGTGATCAGTAAAGATAAGAGTAAAGATATGTTGTGGCCTGACCAGCTTTGGTTCTGGATCATTGCTTATGACATTTGGAACTTTGCCTATGTATATAATGCGGTTTCTGACCATTCCTTCTATGCAGGTGCAGCATTGTTGATCTCTTGTACCATCCCGGCGTTCTTCTTTAAAAAAGGGGCATGGCTGCAGCATCGTGCACAGACTTTGGCGATTTGGATGATGTTTACGATGTCGTTCCCGGCGTTTGTTGGCGAGTCAAAGTTCTCTGTACAATCCTCTCATAGTGAAACCGCTCTGTGGATAGTAAGTGCATTATCTTTAGCTGCTAATATTGCAGTGTTTGGTTATCATTTCTATAAAATCATCAAGCATAAACGCAATCCGCTTAAAGAGGAAGTTTATACGGATTTAGCTGCTTATAAAGCTATTGCAGAGGGTGCGAATTAATAGAGAAATTATAGTAATAGTGATAGAAGTTCCTCCTGCTTAAAGGGGGAACTTCTTTTTGTGAATAATTAAAGTTCTAATTATCAGAGCCCCATATCCGCCCGTTGCTGCGCACGAAATGTTTTCCTTTTTATACAAAGCAAAAGACAAGTCAGTAATAAGACACATAATAAAGTTGCCGTATACGTGAAATTACTGTTCCAAAACACTATCTGAATATTCATTAATGAGTGAACGCCGATCACGAAAAATAAATTTCGGGTTAAGATATAGAGTAGAGCGAATATAATTCCTAGAATTAGAAGCATGATAAAATCATAAACAAACTCCATTCCAACTAATCCTGAGTAAATCCGGTTTGGGATATGTATGGCGGCAAAGATCGATTGTGAAATCAGCATTGCAGAGATCATCCGTGTAGTTTTGTTGTTGATTTTTTTTAAGTATAGATAGATTTGAACGAGCAGGAAGCCGCGAAATAAGATTTCTTCCAATAAAGCATTTCCCAAGACTTGACCTAGAATTTCACCGAAAACTAAATTTGAATGGCTGAAGATAGCATTGTTAAGTGTTAGCTCTGAGTGATTCAGGTGTACCATACACAAATCTACTATATTTATAGCGAGCCAAAACAGAAAGGTACCCAGCAGTCCGGCTCGTAATTTTTCTATTTTTAACCCAAAATCCCGGGGCGAAACTTTAGCTATCAGAATCAAAAAAATAATTACTTCTAAGAGAAGCCCAACTAGATTGGCGGCTAACGTTTCATTGATCCAGTGGTTTGTGTTTTTGGCAATAAAACTTAAATATCCATGCTCAAAAAGGATGAGATTAACCGCAAGAGTAAAGATAATATGAATAAAAATGAGGCTCGCTATAAAAAGGTAGTGTGTAGGCTTTGCTTCAAAAATCGATGATAGATTGAACTCCTTGGAGTGAAGCATCGACGGCAGTCCTCCTGATACAAAATATTCCAAATTAACCTTAGATTTCACTATATCCTTTTTGAGTCCAAGTTTACTGTTACAAAAATCATGTGTTATTCTTCACATTCGCCCATCCCCAGATTGACAGAAGCAAGGGCACTGGCTATACTTGAAATGTTAAAATGCAAATCGGACAAATCGTTGATGAAAATGAAGTACACCGGAGGATGGCTTGATCAGAGAAAAGGTTCCTTTACGAAACGTTTCGTAATGGCTGTGAGAACCTTGAAGACAGGCCGGTGGAAAGCTAATTTCGGAGTGTGAGATCAATGCTCACCGGGGGCGCCCGTTATCAGCCGCGACAAGGCGATCGTCTGCAATTGTCCCATTAGTGGGGTCAAGGCGATAACCAGGGTGGTACCGCGATATTAATCGTCCCTGAATTATTCAGGGGCGTTTTTTTGTTTTTATTTTTTAGGTATTTTGTAATTTCCGGTGTAAATGCCGAAGTAAAAAGATGAGACGGGAGCTGTAAATGATGAAAGCAAGTGAAATTCGTTCCAAATGGCTTAAATTTTTTGAAAGTAAAGGTCACAAGATTGAACCAAGTGCGTCCCTCGTTCCTCACAACGATCCTTCGCTTCTGTGGATTAATGCGGGTATGGCACCTTTGAAAGTGTACTTCGATGGCCGGGAGGTTCCAGAAAATCCGCGCCTGACTAACTCACAAAAATGTATTCGTACCAATGATATCGAGAATGTGGGTAAGACACGCCGTCACCATACATTTTTCGAGATGCTGGGTAACTTCTCCATCGGCGATTATTTCAAAGAAGAAGCTATCACATGGGCTTGGGAGTTCCTAACCGGCAAAGAGTGGATCGGCTTTGACCCGGAACGTATTTCCGTAACGGTGTACGCAGAGGATGAAGAGGCATTTAAGCTGTGGAATGAAAAGGTTGGCCTGCCTGCTGAACGCATCATTAAGCTGGGCGACGATAATTTCTGGGATATTGGCGAAGGCCCATGCGGTCCTTGCTCGGAAATCTTTTATGACCGTGGTGAAGCTTACGGCAGTGATATGAGCGATCCGGAAATGTATCCAGGTGGAGAAAATGAACGCTGGTTAGAAGTATGGAACCTGGTGTTCTCACAATTCAACCATAACAAGGATGGCAGCTATACGCCGCTTCCGAATAAAAACATTGATACAGGGGCTGGCTTGGAGCGTTTTGCATCCATTCTACAGGATGTAGATTCCAACTTCGACACTGATTTGTTCCAACCTATTATTCAAAAGACAGCACAGCTCGCGGGTGTAACTTATAAAGATAACGTTGAGCAGGATATCGCGCTTAAAGTAATCGCTGACCATGTGCGTACCGTTACTTTTGCGGTCGGGGATGGAGTACTTCCTTCTAATGAAGGACGCGGTTATATTATCCGCCGTTTGCTTCGCCGTGCTGTTCGGTACGGAAAGACCTTGGGTCTGGATCGTCCATTCCTGTATGAGCTGACTGAAACCGTTGGCGAAATTATGGGTGTCTACTATCCATCCGTTGTGGACAACCGCGAATATATCGCAAAGATTATTCGTACTGAAGAAGAACGTTTCCACGAAACATTGTCTGACGGATTGGCTATTTTGGGTGAGATCAGTGCTAAAGCAAAAGCAGAGGGTCTCAGCAATATTGCTGGAGCCGATGCATTTAAGTTATATGATACTTATGGGTTCCCATTTGACCTGACCGAAGATTTCGCAGCGGAGCAAGGTTTAACTGTAGACCGAGAAGGTTTTGATGCGGCTATGCAGGAGCAACGTGACCGTGCGAGAGCTGCACGTCATGATGGCGGCAGCATGAAGATCCAGGGAGGCGCACTAGCAGACCTGACGGTTAAAAGTGAATTTGTTGGATATAATGACTCGGTAACAGAGTCGAAAATCCTGGCTATTGTTGTGGGTGATGAATTGGTAGATGTCGCCGGTGAAGGCGCAGAATGCCAAGTTATTCTTGATACAACACCGTTCTATGCTGAGAGCGGCGGACAAGTAAGTGACACGGGTGTGCTTACTGGGGGTTCAGTTACAGCTAAGGTAAAAGGACTCTTTAAAGCTCCACACGGCCAACACGTACATTTGGTAACTGTGGAAGCGGGAGAATTGAAAGTGGGCGAATCCGTTCGCGCGGAAGTGGATCGTGCGGAGCGTGAAGATATCGTGAAGAACCACACAGCTACCCATTTATTGCACAAAGCGCTTAAAGAAGTTCTTGGCGGGCATGTTAATCAAGCGGGATCTTTAGTGGAAGGTGCTCGTTTGCGGTTTGACTTCTCCCATTTTGGAGCGATTACTCCAGAAGAATTGAGCGATATCGAACATCGCGTAAATGCACAAATCTGGCGCGGTCTAGATGTAGTGATTGAGAACAAGCCGATTGATGAAGCTAAAGCAATGGGAGCAATGGCACTCTTTGGTGAAAAATACGGTAATATCGTCCGTGTCGTTCAAGTGGGTGATTACAGCCTTGAGCTTTGCGGTGGTTGTCATGTATCCAACACGTCGCAAATCGGAATTTTCAAGCTGCTTAGCGAAAGTGGCATTGGTTCCGGAGTGCGCCGCATCGAGGCGGTTACCGGACGTTACGCTTACCAGTTCACTGAAAGTCAGCTAGATTTGCTCAAACATTCAGCAGGCCTTCTTAAGTCTTCTCTGAATGACGTTCCGAAACGGATCGAAGCGCTGCATAACCAGGTGCGTGAGCTTTCGCGTGAGAATGAGTCCTTGCAATCCAAGCTGAGTGCTACTTTTGCTGCTGAACTTACAAGCAGTGTGAAGACAGTTGGCGCAGGTACGCAGCTCCTGGCTGTTGCTGTTCAAGCAGGCAATATGGATGCTTTGCGTTCCACAGCGGATGAATTGAAATCCAAGCTTCCGGATGCAGTGCTTGTACTAGGTGCGGCGATGGATGATAAGGTGAACTTTGTAGTATCTGTACCGCAAGACCTGGTGAAGAAAGGTTTCCACGCTGGTAAACTCGTTAAAGAAATTGCAGCGGTTTGCGGCGGTGGTGGCGGTGGGCGTCCAGATATGGCGCAAGCCGGCGGTAAAGATGCTTCTAAGCTAAACGAAGCATTGGCAAAGGCTGAAGAATTGGTAGCTTCCTTAGCCTAAGTTAAAATTACGAAACCATTTCTCTAACTAAACGTATTACGAGAAAACATAGCGGTACTGAGAGTTTGATATCAGTACCGCTACTCTTTATTAGCAGGATGTTAGATATTCATGAATAATTGTGCTTGACAATAGCTTAAAAGCCAAAAATATCATAATTTTTGTAGAGAAAATGCCAAAAAAAGCGTTAATAACGGGCAGGATTTCCTCGTTGGGGCATGAATATGTTATGATAAAGGAAGCAAGCGAGCTGCACAGTAGCAACTTTGCGAAGCCGTCCCAAAAGGCGATTTTGCAGAAGGAAGGTGTCACAAATGGACTCCATGGACAAAACGGTCAAATTCAATGTGAAGGGCGACGAAAAGGAAGCTTCTCCCCAGGAAATATTGCTAGCAGTATACGATGCACTGGTGGAGAAAGAGTATCATCCGATCAATCAGATCGTAGGGTATCTTCTTTCCGGAGATCCGGCTTACATTCCGCGCCATAACAATGCGAGAAGTTTGGTCCGGAGAAAAGAACGTGATGAGCTGATTGAAGAGCTGGTTAGATTCTATCTCGTCAATCACAGGGTGGACAATCCGAAATGAAGAAGAAGTTAGGTTTAGATTACGGCGACCGTAGAATCGGTGTAGCCACAAGTGATGTTTTTGGCTGGACGGCGCAAGCTCTTGAAACGATTGAGCGCCGAGGTACGGGTAATGAGTTCGAACGCATTCGTGAACTTGTTGCAGAGCACGAAATTGGAGAGATTGTAGTTGGTCTACCGAAGAATATGAACGGCTCAGTAGGACCCCGGGGCGAAATCTGTATAGAGTTCGCTGATAAGCTACGGGAAGAGTTAGAAATGCCCGTACACCTTTGGGATGAGCGTCTGACGACGGTATCCGCAGAGCGGGTGCTGATTGAAGGGGACGTCAGCCGGAAGAAACGCAAGGGGATTGTGGATAAAATGGCTGCAGCCCTGATTTTGCAAAATTTTTTGGATGCTAACAGTAAAAGGTGAGGGGTGCGAGGATATGACAAACGAACAGATTGGCCAAGAGGAAGAACCGGAAATTATCTATATTCCCGATGAGGAAGGTAATGAAGAGGAATTCGAGGTCATTATGAAGTTTGAGGTTGATGGCTCGGACGCTAAGTATATGATGGTGGTTCCGCTAGACTCCGAGGACGAGGAAACCGATGAGGTATACGCGTTCCGTTATGTGGAAGAAGGCGACGATCTTCAATTGTTCATGATCGATAATGACGAGGAGTGGGCGATTGTCGAAGAGACTTTCAACACACTGGTCGACGAGTTGGACGGAGGATCGGAGAATGACTGAGATATCCGCTGATCAAGCGGTATGGACTTCACGGCTTAAAGAAGCCTACGGAGAAACTGTAGAACTGGAAGATGAGCAAGGCAAATCTTCCATTTACGATATTATCGCCGAATTTGAAGTCGGTGATCGCGGATATGCAGTGCTGAAAGGCTCTGGCAAAGACGTGGAGTATGAAATCCTGCGTATCGTTGTCTCTTCTGACGGACTTCCGGAATTAGAGAGCATTATGGACGATGAAGAGTGGGAAGACATCTCTGAGCTATACGATGAGATGACTTTTCCAGCAGATGGCGCTGAATAAAACTTAAACATGTACGTTACATTTATGATGGGCACGGAAGAGGGCGGAGAATTCCGCGCTCTTTTTGCTTGAAATGCGAGCAATATCCTATATACATCAATCTAAGGAAATATATATTGAATTTTAGGCAATACACTTTTATACTTTATAGTCGGAAAGTGAGGAACCAGACTTGAAATCCGCAATCCGTACTGTGTTAATCATTATTCTTTTGCTGGTAGCAGCAGGAGGTGGGGGCGCATGGTACATTTGGAACGGGATGCAGCCGGTAGAGCCTGCAGGTCCTGCTGTAACATTTACGATAGAGAAGGGCATGGGAAGTGCGGAGATTGCTGATCTGCTTGAGCAAAATGGCATTATCCGTAAGAGTCTTTTTTTTAAGGGATATTTGAAATGGACTAAAGAAGGCTCTAGCTTCAAAGCAGGTACTTATATCGCTAAGCCCGGTGACAGCTATGATGAACTCATTGCAAGATTAAATGCAGGTGATGTAGTTAAGGAAGAAACTGTGGTCTTTACTATCCCCGAAGGATATACTGCTGAGCAGATCGCTAAGAAGCTCGCTGAAGCCTGGAATCAGGATGCGGCTACTTTTCTTGAAATTATGGATACTGGTGCAGGTTTGAAGGGGATTGATATTCTGGGTATCCCGCAGGATAAGAATCTACGCCACCGTCTTGAAGGATATTTATTCCCCGAAACCTATGAACTGGCCAAAGATAGCACGCCCCAGGAAGTTGTAGAAGCGCTTTTGGATCAGTTCCAGAAGAAGCTAGATACGATTCCTAACTGGCAGCAAAAGCTAGAAACGCGTGGATTGTCTCTGCATGAACTGTTGACCGTAGCTTCGCTGGTTGAGCGGGAAGTTGTGGTGGATAGTGAACGTCCGCTTGTGGCTGGTGTTATTTATAACCGCCTAAAGAAAGAGCAGAAGCTGGAGATCGACGCTACCGTTCAATATTTACTCAATAAGCAGAAGGAAAGACTTTTGTATAAAGATTTGGAAGTTGATAGTCCATATAATACGTATAAGAATATTGGACTTCCTCCGGGACCTATTAGTAATCCGGGGCTGGAGTCCATTCAAGCGGCACTCGAACCAGAAGCTTCTGAATATTACTTCTATGTGACCAAAAAAGATGGTACACAGGGCCATTTATTTGCTAAGACCTACAAGGAACATTTAGCCAATATCGAAAAAAGTAAGCAAGAATCGAAATAAACTATTAAAATGAAGAGTGGTGCGGTTGAAATAACCGTACAAGTAGGAGGTACAACATGACTAACAAACCGGAATTGCTGGTAACGGCAGCGTCCTTGGAGGAAGCTGCTGCTCTGCTGGATGCCGGAGCAGATGCGTTGCTCATTGGGGATGACCGTTTTGGGATGCGGCTTGCTGGACATTTCTCTCTGGAGGATACAGCGACTGTCGTAGAAATGGCACATTCGCGAGGCTGCAAAGTGTATGCAAGCTTGGGTGGGCTGATGTCCAACCGTCTGCTGGATGAGCTTCCTGCCTATGTGAAGGCTTTAGGTGAGCTTGGCATTGATGGTGTTGAATTCGGGGATCCAGCAGTGTTAACCACTGTGAAGAAAGAAGCGCCAGCAATGAAGCTGCACTGGAATGCGGAAATGACTTCCACCAACTATGCGACCGCGAATTATTGGGGACGCAAGGGGGCTTCTCGCGTTGTGCTGGCCCGTGAGCTGAATATGGATGAAATGACGGAAATGGTTCCGCTTTTGGAGATTGAGGCACAGGTGCAGGTTCATGGAATGACCAATATATACCATTCCAAGCGGAAGCTTGTTGAAAGCTATATGTCACATCAAGGCCGTCCTAGTGATGGAGGAAGTCTCGGGAAGGAACGCGGACTATTTCTGATTGAAGAAGAACGAGATGACCAGAAATTCCCGATTTATGAAGACGAGAACGGCACTCATATTATGAGCTCGGATGATATTTGTATTTTGGAGGATCTGCATATTCTGATGGCTGCAGGTATACACAGCCTTAAGATTGAGGGACTCTTGAAATCGATAGCGTATAACGTAACGGTTGTGAAGACTTATCGTAAAGCTATAGATCTTTATGCGGCTGATCCGGAAGGTTATGCCTTCAATGAGGAATGGATGGATGTAATCAGAACGGTGCAGGACCCTGAACGGGAGTTAAGCTTCGGATTTTTCTATAAAGAGCAAGTATATTAAGTTTGACAAAAATAAAGAGGTTATAGGTCCCCACGAAGATTAGGTACAGCATTTATAGCATGTGACTTAGCTTTGTGGGCGATGGAGGGGAGAACAGGAATGGGAACCATGACAAAGCCGCAATATAAGGGCAAACGTTACCGTCTGGACAAACCGGAGCTCCTCGCTCCGGCTGGTAATTTGGAAAAATTGAAGTTCGCAGTACACTATGGTGCGGATGCTGTTTATATCGGAGGACAACAATACGGCTTGCGTTCCGGCGCAGATAATTTCAGCTTTGAGGAAATGCGCGAAGGTGTTGAATTTGCCAAGAAATATGGCGCTAAGGTATTTGTTGCAACAAACATTTATGCTCACAATGAAGATGTCGCGGGAATTGAAGAATACCTGCGTAACTTATATGAAGCTGGCATTGCTGCTATTATCGTAGCTGATCCAATCATTGTAGATACAGCACGCCGGTTAGTGCCTGGTCTTGAAGTGCATTTGAGTACACAGCAGTCTACGTTGAACTGGCAAGCGGTGTCCTTCTGGAAGGAAGAGGGGCTTCCGCGTGTTGTTTTGGGCCGTGAGACAAGCCTGGAAGAGATCGCTGAGATTAAAAAACATGTCGACATTGAAATCGAAAGCTTCATCCATGGTGCAATGTGTTCCTCGTATTCGGGTCGTTGTGTTTTGTCCAACCATTTCACCGACCGTGATTCCAATCGCGGGGGCTGTTGCCAGTCTTGCCGCTGGAAATATGATTTGTTTGAGGATGCACGTCCGGAAGGGACTTGGGTGTCTGAGGAAGAGCAGGCTGAAGCGAAATCTCCAGCTCCTTTGCTTCCAGGGGTAACTCAGATTCCACTGCATCAGCAAGGAGATAATCCCTTCTCCATGGGCTCTAAGGATTTGTGTATGCTGGAAAGTATACCTGAACTGATTGAAGTGGGCATCGACAGCTTCAAGATCGAAGGACGAATGAAGTCAATCCACTATGTGGCTACTGTCGTTAATGCATATCGTAAAGCCATTGATGCTTATATGGCAGATCCGGAAGGGTATGAATTGAAGCAGGAATGGCTGGATGAGCTTAATAAAGCCGCTAACCGTCCGCTAAACACAGGATTCTTCTATGATACTCCGGATCATGAAGATCATATCTATGAGCCTGAAGAAAAAGCAGCTCCGTATGATTTTGCCGGACTTGTAATTGAATATGATGCTGAAAGTGGTACGGCACTAGTTCAACAGCGCAATCACTTTAAGCCAGGTCAGGAAGTAGAATTCTTTGGACCTAACGATACGTTCTTCAAGCAAACGGTTGGCGAAATATGGGATGAGAAAGGCAATTCGCTTGATGCTGCCCGTCATCCACTGCAACCTATTCGTATGAAGGTAGATCAACCGGTTGCATACTTTGATATGATGCGTAAGAAGAAGTTTTAATAAAAAACAGGGAAGCCTTTGGTCATCCAAGAGCCTCCCTGTTTTTCTTTTTGACAAAGCAAACAATAAGTTATATATATTAGGGATTAACAAATATCTCCAAGAGAGGAGGTGCAGCAAGCTATTTATTATGTTTAAACATACATAGGTTAAAAGTTGTAAAAAAAGTCTCGTAAAGCTAAGGAAAAAGACCTAATACGCCGATATATATATTGGTTAACGCTTTCATGCGTATTCTAATATTAGCGGGTAGGTGATCAAGATGGGGGATCCTGATCAAGATAGTATTAGTGAAAAGCATAATGAGAGAAGGTTTAGCATGAATAAAAAGAATAAGAAATCGGCGATCACAGGAAACAAGGAAACAAGCAAGATTGAAGGGGCAGTTAAGACACCTAAGTTTAATTTGAAGAATGGGATAGATTTGCGGGGACAGATCAAAAGAGTTAATCCTATGGAATCTGTTGGCGTGAAGATATTCCTGATATTTTTGTGTGCAATTGTAATTGTGGTAATGGCACTTGGACTGCTATCTTATTCAAAAGCCAAGAAGACAATTAAGAACAACGTATCGGAAGCCTACCGTCAGACTATTATTCAGACCTCAGAAAAGTTAGATATTACTTTGAAACAGTACGAGAACTTGGCTTTACAGCTTTATTTTGATGCGCAGATGCAAGAAGATTTGAAGTCTTTAGTGACTGCACAATCTTCCTATGAGAAATTTGAAGCTACAAGCGCAGTAAGTAAAAAGTTATCCAGTCAGATTACAACGGATTCTAATATTCTTAGTGTTTCTTTGATCCCGGAGTCGCCTGATCAAGATATTGTTACAAGTGGCAGTGGCGGCATTAAGTTAGATAACATAAGAGAACAAGAATGGTATAAGAAGATTGTCGACAACACTGCATCTTATGAATCCTACTATTCTAAAGGTGATGGTGATGCAGCCAAGAACATATGGTTCTCGACAGCTGTTCAAGGTGATGGAGACAAAAATATTGCTATGGCAAGATCTCTCAAAACCCTGGGCTCAGGTACAGGATACATAGTCATCCTTGTGTTGAAGAATACATTGCTGGAGGAATCATTCGCAAGTGTACAGCTGGGAGATGGCTCTCGAATTCAACTTGTCACTCCTGATGGAACCGTAGTAGCTTCTTCGGATTCAAAAGACGATGGTAAACCTTCAGAGTTCGCTTTTATTCAGGCAAGTAAAAAGGATAACAAAAGCTTGGATGAGAAGGATACAAACGGGAAAGAAATCCTTGCTGTCTTTAATCCAATGATCCGGGCGGATTGGAAGTTGGCAGGAGTAGTCCCAACAGATGAGCTAGTAAAAGAAGCACGTCCGATTCTGTTGACTACTTTTATTGCGGCTGCTGGTGCGGCTCTGCTAGCCATAGTAATCGGGATCTGGATGGTGCGTATGATTGCTCGCCCTCTAGCACGCTTGAAGGATCTTATGGTACAAGGTGCAGGTGGTGATCTAAGTGTACGTACAGAATATGTCTCTAAAGATGAAATTGGCCAGCTATCAGCTTCCTTTAACGTGATGATGGAGCGTATTACTGAGCTTGTATCGCAAACGACAGAAACCGCTCGGGATGTGCTGGAGACCGCTGGTGAGCTTGGTGAAGCCTCACGGAAGACAGCTATTTCTGCGAAGGAAATCGCAGCCGCCACGGAAGAAATTGCCGGTGGGGCAGGCAGTCTGGCGCTTGAAGCTGAACGAGGTAATGAGCTAACAGATGTGATTGCTACGCAAATGCAGACTGTAATATATGCCAACACTGAGATGGATGAAGCAGCACGTGGGGTTGGTGAAGCTAGTGCTCAAGGCGCTAAGCAATTAACTGACCTGCTGGATCAGACTAGCCGCACTGGAGAAAAAACAAGTGCACTTGTCGAACGTGTCAACCACCTGAAGGAGACAGTATTCTCCGTAATTAAGGTGTTGGATGTGATGAAGAGTATCACACAACAGACGAATATCTTATCGTTAAATGCAACAATAGAAGCCGCTCGTGCAGGAGAAGCTGGTAAGGGCTTCATGGTAGTTGCGGGTGAAGTGCGGCAGCTTGCTGACCAATCGAAACAATCTATTGCCCTTGTTGCTGGAATTACGGATAAGATCATGGCGGAAATGAACGAAACGGAAGCTGTATTATCCGAAGTAGCACCACTGTTTAAAGAACAAGTAAGCTCCGTGAAGAGTACAAGTGATATCTTCCTGTCCGTAAAAGGACAGATGGATGAATTCATAACAAGCCTGGAATCGGTGACGACAGCGATCAGCAGTCTGAATCATTCGCAAGGTGTGTTGTCAGAGGCTATGGGGAACGTTAGCGCTGTAGCTGAGCAATCTTCAGCAACTTCCCAAGAAGTAGCTTCACTCAGTAATGAACAGCAAAATGTAAGTGATCAACTCGTTTCATTATCTGGCAAGCTGGAAAGTGCTTCAGGTCAATTGAAGGACAAGCTGTCATTATTCACTATAAAATGAGTGGATTCATCACTAATTTCTAAATTGTTTACCTAACAAAACCGCTTCTTCAACATGAAGAGGCGGTTTGTTGTTGTGTAATGAAGAACTACACCGTATAATAACTTTGTTAGGTATTTGTTATAATTTAATAACAAGTTAGGTAAAAAGTATTAAGGAGAAGGACCAAATGAAAGGTAGACGCATCTCTGGCTGGTGGTCCGTTATCGGGGACATGAGCATGGAACGCAAGCTGCTCCTCGTCTTTTTAATTATCATTACCCTCCCGCTATCCTTCATCAGTGTATTTACCTTCAAGAGCTACTCAGAATCTATTCAGGGGAACACCATTGCTTATTCTGAGAAATTAATCGATCAAATGATGGATGGAGTAGACGATTATATCGAAGATATGAAGCGTATTTCATCTATGCCCGCCTATGTGAATGATATCAAACAGAATTTAATACGTTCGAACAACTACCATGAGCAGAAAAAGATTATGGGAGGCGCAACTGGGAGTGCTGCTTTGTCGCCCGGTGATTTTGATCTTCTGTTGTCCATTCAACGGGGGATAGAGGGCAACATTTCGTTTATTAACAATATTAAGCGAGGTGCGAACTCGGTTTATATTTTTGACGCTTACGGAAATGGTTATTATTCTGCGAAGGATGGTGGCGTACGACTTGATCTCGAGCAAAGCTATAAATACTGGAGCCAGCAGACTAAGGATTCCAGCGGAGAAGCATTATTGTTCGGTACTCAAGCGTATACAAGTAATCTGCAGAGCACCCGATATGCTTTTACCGTTGTTCGCAAAATCGTGGATGGCTTGTTAAATCCAATCGGGCTGATTGCGGTTGAAGCGAATATTAGCAATTTGGAGAATCAAGTTACGGAGCTGGATAAAGTCACCCATGGGAAGTCGTTGATTGTGGATGAGAAGGGAATGGTCATCTACGACAGCGACAAGAAGCTGCTGGCCACAGATATTTCTGATTCAGACTTGTTCAAAAGAGTTGGAGGCATTTCTGGAAGCTTTTATGATACAGTCAACGGAAAAGAGCGGTTGAATATTTACTCTGGCTCTACCAAAACCAATTGGAAGGTAATTATCTCTATTCCTGTTGATGTACTGATGCGTGATGTGAAGCTGACCCGTAATACAACACTTGCTGCTACATTAAGTATCATAGTACTGGCGTTAATTATTTCGATTATTCTTTCCGTTGCCCTTACTAAATCGCTGACTCAAATGATTCAATTGATGAAAAAAGTTCAGGGCGGCGATCTGGATGTGATGTTCAGAGTTAAACGGCGTGACGAAATTGGTCTGCTAGGGCATCAATTTAATCGTATGTTAGCCCGAATCAGGCAGCTAATTCAGGATATTTACCGCATAGAAGAACAGAAAAAGGAAGCAGAGCTTCATGCGCTGCAGAGTCAAATCAATCCTCATTTTATCTATAACACACTGGAGTCCATCCGAATGACCGCCGAGCTGAATGATGATGTCGAAGCTGCGGATATGATCTCTATTCTGGGCAAACTGCTACGGTACAGTACAAGTGATCTGAGTGGTAATACGACATTGAAGCAAGAGCTTGGGTATGTGCGTAATTACGTCGAGCTGCTGAACTATCGTTATCCTAACCGTTTTTTACTGGATATCGATGTGCCGAAGTCGTTAGATAATTACTCTATTATCAAGCTGGTCTTCCAGCCTATCATTGAGAATGCAGCTTACCATGGCTTAGATGATAATAAGCCGCAAATGCATTTAAGCATCCGCTGCGAGATTACAGAGCAAATGCTGTTGTTTCATATTAAAGACGACGGGATCGGAATGGATGAGAAGACTTTGGAGAAATTGAATGATGGGCTGCAGAACGAAAGTCCTCCTAAGAAAAGCATTAACGGGGGGATAGGCATGAAAAATGTACAGCAGCGAGTGCGTCTTCATTATGGAGCGGCATTTGGGATCCAGGTATATAGTGAGCTTGGACGAGGGACCGATGTTATTTTGTCGCTGCCATTACTGGAACAGGAATTAATTGGCTTACCTGAGTAACGAAATAAGAGGGGGCTGTCCGTTGAAGGGGTTGAAATTAGAATGGACTATGCGGACCATACTGTTACTTCTCTTAGTGTTATTGAGTAGTAGCTGTGCCAATAACAATAAGCAGACGGAATCCACTCCGCCTCCAGTTGGAGACGAGGTGAAGTCTGACTTGTCCGGCACCATAGTCATGATGACCAATCGAATAGATCTGATTGAGAACGGAACTTTTCAAGGATACGCGGACCAATTTAAACAGAGATACCCCGAAGCCAATGTGGAATTTGAAGGCTTGTCCAATTATGCAACGGATATTCTGGTACGGCTGTCCACGAAAGATGCCGGTGATGTACTGTTGCTTCCGGTGAATCTTCCGTCAAAGGAGCTGGATTATTTTTTCGAACCGCTGGATGAAGAAACCGCCGCTAGTGAGCGTTTCACCTCTTTTGCTACGTATAACGGCAAACGTTATGGGCTGTCCACGGGGACTACTACGGTTGGGATTGTCTATAATAAAAAGGCATTCGAAAAAGCAGGAATAGCTACTGTTCCTAAGACGCTGGATGAATTCTACGAAGCTTGTGCGAAATTAAAACAAGCGGGTATTATCCCCCTATATATGAATTATGGAGCCGTCTGGCCTTTACGTGAATGGGGAAACAGTTTGGTTAACTATATGACAGGTAATCCAGAGTATCTAAATAATATGGTAAATGAGGATAGCCCGTGGCAGCTTGATAATGAGTGGGGGAAATCAATTTCCATTGCTCGAACCTTAATTGGTAAAGGCTATGTTGAAGATGAACTATTCTCGAACAATTGGGAGATATCGAAGACTAAGCTAGCTAAAGGTCAAGCAGGGATGTATTTACTGGGAAATTGGACGATTGGACAAGTCCTTGATGTGGGGGCTGCCCCGGATGATATTGGATTCTTCCCGTTTCCGTATGATAATAGCAGTGCTCATTATGCGCCGATCAATCCAGATTGGTTCATGGGGGTTAGTAAATATACCAAGAACAAAGAGCTTGCTATGGCGTGGTTGAATTTTTTTGTGAAGGAGACTTCCTATCGAGATGATTGGGGATTTCTTCCGGCAGATGGAAGCTTGAATCCCTCTATGTCGCAGTATCGTGAGTTTTTATCTTATAAGCCTAAGCTACTCGATGCTACTGTACAAAGTGATGCGTTCATCGAGCTGGCGAATAGAGCCAAGCTATCCTTTTGGTCCGGGGATTATATTCAGGAGTTACTGGCTGCGCCTGATTTACAAAAGGCTTTTGACGAATTAAATGCAAAATGGAAGGAAGCGCGGGCAGGAGCGTCACAAACTTCTCAGCCTTAAAGTTAGTACTACATAAATTTGATGACATTCTCTGGAGGGTTATATATGGCTAAAAAGGTCACCATGCAAAAAATCGCTGATCATCTCGGCGTATCCAAATTCGTTGTCTCCAAGTCACTTTCGGGTAAGGGCGGCGTTAATGAGACGACAAGAGAACGAGTGATTCAAGCGGCATCGCAGCTGGGTTATTTTACGCAGAAAAATGCTTTTGTCCAAGGCATAAAACGCACCCCCCCGGTAGGTGGCGGGGATCGGAATAAGCAATCCGTGCTGGTGTTAATGCCGAATATTCGTTCTCAGACGCAGGATTCCTTGTATTGGGGAAAAATTGTGGATGGTATTGCGATTGCGCTGGATCAGGAAGGGCTTGGGATGGTCATTATCTCCGAGAACCGTGCGGATAATTTCGTTAATATTTTGAATCCCAATGGAATCCTTGGTTTGATAGGTGTGGGCCAAATCTCTACTTCCTTGCTGCTTGAGGTACACCGTATTGGTTTGCCGATGGTGTTGATTGACCATGAAGATCCGCTAATTCCAAGTGATACCGTGTTTGCGAATAATGTGGATTCTATGGCTCGACTTACGAATCATTTGATGGGCACAGGCCATACCCAAATGCATTTTATCGGCAATATTGGATTCTCACGCAGTTTCCGCGACCGGTGGATTGGCTTCCGGAGTGCGCTGGAGGAGAGCGGAATAAGACTGCCTTTGGAAGATGATGCGAATCTTTTTCTGGAAGGGGTGGAGGAAGACTTATTTCAGGAGGATTTTAAAAACTGGGTGAATAAGCGTAAAAAAGTCAAAACACTCCCGACAGCCTTGGTTTGCGCTAACGACTCCACAGCCCTTTCGGTCAGTGACATCCTCAAGGAAGAAGGGTTTAATATTCCGGAGGATATCTCGGTTACTGGCTTTGATAATATTGAGGATGCCTTAAGAGGCGTTCCACCGCTTACAACTGTTCATGTTCCTAAAGAAGCGATGGGCCGAGCCGCAGTGGAGAAACTTCTGAGCCGTATTCATAATCCTTCTGCACCGCTTGAGAAAATTCTTATTGCAGCGGATATTGTACATCGTGATTCCGTGGATAAGCCGCGAGACTAGAACTATGTTGATCTAAAAAGTATATAAAAGCCATGGAATCTAGTTTTGCTTGAGTAAGGGGGAGTTTAGTTATGACAGAATCAGTTGCCATGCCAAAGATTGAAGGCGAACAGATTCAACTACGCGGTGTGCAAGCATCCGATCTGGAGGCTTATTATAATTTTTTGCTTGATGTTGAGATGGGGCAATTAACAGGATCGCAAGAAGATTTCTCCCGTGAGCAGACGGCAGCTTGGATTCGTAAGATTAGTGTTCCAGCCGAGGATCGTGTGGATCTTATGATTATAGTAAAGGACACGGGTGAACTCATTGGAGAAGTGGTACTAAATGAAATAGATCCGGACAATCGTAGTGCAAATATCCGGATCGGCATTTGTGGGCATGAACATCGGGGTAAAGGTTACGGTACTGAAGCTATGATTCAAATGCTACGATATGGCTTTGAAACTTTGAAGCTGCACCGCATCCATCTCGGCGTATATACTTTTAACCCCAGAGCCGTTCATGTCTATGAGAAGCTTGGTTTTCAACGCGACGGTGTGGAGCGGGATGCTCTTTATGTAGACGGAGAGTTTCATAACATGATTATGATGTCCATGCTTGAAGAGGAGTTCCGCAGTTTGTACAATTAAAAAAAGTGAATCTAGGGTAAGGAAGATTGTAGGTAACTTCCTCACCAGATTCACTATGAATATTAGTCTGTAATATTTCCAGCCATTTTGAGGCGTTTGGCAATTTCTTTAAAGTCTTCGGGGGAGATTCCGGGAGCGAATTCCTCTTCGACTGCCGGAGCAACGGGGATCGGAAAGCCTTTAGGGGCTCCTTGAATAACTTCAAGCGGAAGATTATCCTCTGGGTGGGTTCCCTTCCAAATCTGATCGATGGCGCCGAAGTCACTTTCACTCCAGGTGTATAGCTTGGTATGCACGCCTTTTTCTTCATATTTTTTTGCTTCACTGAATGATTTATTATTTAACGAAGGAATCGGTACGAGCTTAGTTACATTAACACCTGTTGCCACTTCGATGGCTTTGGCATAAGCGACCACGTGGACACCACCACGGACTAAAAGGAATCCGACTACAGCGCGTGCAGCTGGATGGTCAGTCATTTCGTAGACCTTCATTTTATGTGTTCTGGCTCCGCATTCGAGGAAGAAGTTATGTAGCAGATCTTCCACTAGGTTTCCGCTATTAAAGACGTTTGCACCCGTCCACGGGTTCCCCGTTGAATCAAAAGGCATAGCCCCTTGTGCACCAGCCAGAAAGTGATAGGATAGACGCGCATCTTTTGCGGACCCTAGAGGGGTGGAATCGGGCTCTTTATAACTTGTTGACCCTCGAAGACATTTGTTGATGGCATGCGAAACCAGCTCGACATGGCCAAGCTCTTCCGCTGTTATGCTCATCACCAAATCATAAAAAGGCTTCAGTTTGTCTTTTGAACGGAAATTAAAGGATTGAAAGAGGTAATTGTTAAGGGTCGACATTTCTCCGAACTTTCCGCCAAGTAATTCCTGAACAGCGGCAGCAGCATTGGGATCGGGCTTCTCAACTTCAGGAATCTCAATCATGATTTCATCCATACGTTTGAACATTAATATCTCAGCCTCCTTGGAGTTAGGGGTTACTGACCTATTTTGAGCTTAATCTATAGGAATTACTCATGAATGGGCTGGAAAGTATGGATGTGCGTCATGTAAAAGGCTTTTTGTGTCGAAAAGGCAAACGGCAAATACTATCAAATACGCAATTAAAACCACAATCAAATACGCATAGTAACCTGCTAACGGACACAGCAGACCCTATATGCAGTATTATCCGATATTTACAATGCTAACGGACTCCAGCGCAGCTATCGGCCTAGAAAACGCCCCAAATGGGACTCTTTTCAGGGAATAGCGCCCCTGGAGCCCGAAAACTTACTTTGAAGGCTAAATACATGTGAATAGCGTCATCTGAGTCCTTAAGTTACTCTGGATGATTGATATTCGCTTGAAGCAAACAGTGAATGATCAAAACGCAGAGCAGCGATCCTCCTAATATAGGAGAATCGCTGCTCTGTTGATTTTTAGGGTTTATGAACTTTTTTTACAATGCTAAATTACGATCAATAAGAGCAATACGTTGCTGTACACAAGCATAAGAGCGAAGGGGATCCTCTGGAGTGTTCAGCACATAATCTAACATTTGGTCAACGGTAGTTGTAGCCACATGGATACGAGTGTCGGAGGAGGCGTAGTAAATATAGATTTCACCGTTATCAAGTGCAATCACGCCATTACAGAACACGACATTGGAGACATCGCCGACACGTTCTTCACCGTCTGGTGCGATGAAATGACCACCAGGTGAATGAGTAACTTTGTTTGGCTCATCCAGGTCAGACAAGAAAGCATATAGCACGTATCGGAGTCCAGCAGCTGTGTTGCGTACACCATGAGCAATATGCAGCCAGCCTTTTGCAGTTTTGATTGGAGCTGGACCTTGGCCATTTTTAACTTCCTTGATGGTATGGTAGTAGCGTTCGTCCATGATAGTCTCGCTGGTAATTACGGCATCTTCAATTGTATCCGAGAGTCCCCAGCCAATACCGCCACCGGAACCTGCATCGATAAAGCCATCTTGTGGGCGAGTGTAGAAAGCGTATTTTCCATCTACAAATTCAGGGTGTAGCACGACATTACGCTGCTGAGCAGAGCCTGTTTCGAGATCCGCCAGACGTTCCCAGGTCTTCAGATCTTTGGTGCGAACAATACCACACTGTGCTACTGCGCTAGAAAGGTCACCATGTGGAGCTTCTGGATCTTTGCGTTCTGTACAGAAGAGGCCGTAGATCCAACCATCTTCATGGCTAACGAGGCGCATGTCGTAGACGTTGATATCAGGAACTTCTGTCTCCGGCAGCACAACTGGATGATCCCAGAAGCGGAAGCCGTCCACGCCATTGTCGCTTTCTGCTACAGCGAAAAAAGATTTGCGGTCATTGCCTTCCACGCGAGCAACAAGATAGAATTTGCCATTCAGTGCAATAGCACCCGGGTTGAAGACGCCGTTGACGCCAATTCTTTCGGCAAAATAAGGGTTGGTATCTGGGTTAAAATCATAACGCCAGATTAAGGGCGCATGCTCAGCAGTTAGCAGTGGATGAGCATATCGGTCATAAATGCCGTTTCCATAAGGAAGCTTTTCGTTCTTGCGAGCGATCAGGGCTTCATAACGTTCTGTTAATTGTTGTTTGCGTTCTTGGAATAATGATGACATTAGACAGTCTCCTTTATAGTTGATTTCAGTCGTGCGATCATTTCGAAGCAGGCTCTGCTGTTATGATAAGGACATTTCCAGGCGCTAACCTTTGATCCGTGAGGCAGGGGCTGAAGGTTCTCGTCCACGCCCCAGTACCATTCACCCAGCTTGTGATCCACCATGTATTTATCGATAAAAGTCCAGGAGGCTTGGGCAGCCTCATTAAATTTGCTGTCACCAGTCAGCTGATAAGCATTATAGAATCCAACAACCGCCTCAGCTTGCGGCCACCAATCTTTATCTTTGCTCAGCAGCCCGCTTGGGTCAGCTTCATTCCATATCCCTCCATCGCTATCTATACCTTCCGCAAGAACGGCTTCTGCCATGGAGACAGCGACTGTTCGCACACGCTGCAGCAGCTGCTCTTCTCCAAGGGTTTCAGCAGCTTCCACCAGCAGCCAGCTTCCTTCGATGTCATGTCCGTAGGAGATAATATCTGATTTCACATTCCATGCTTCATCTAAGAAAAGATGAAAATGCTGGCCTTCCTGATCAATGATATGATCCAGCATCGTTTCGATTAGCTCAGTTAGCGTGCTCTTTAGTTCCTCCGACTTCCATACTCGATAGAGACCGGTATACGCTTCCAGAACATGCAGATGGGTATTCATAGATTTTTTTTCATTCATATCTTTGCTGCTGAGACTGAGGTTATCAGTGATTTGCCATTCCCGTGATAAAGCTTCGACATAACCTTTATAAATAGAATCATAGCCGTATTTTTCAACTAGCTGGAATAATTGAATCGCATCCTCTAAGACTTCTGGACGTCCGGTCGCATGGTAGAATTCAGCCAGTGCGTAGATAGCAAAGGATTGGCCATAGATCTGCTTTTTCTCTTGAGAAGGTCTGCCCTCAGCATCCACCATCCAGTATAATCCGCCATACTCTTTATCAATGAAGTGTTCCATCAGGTAGGTATAAGCACGTTCTGCCATCGCCAGATATTCCGGTTTACCGTAGATCCGGTAAGCGCTCGCAAAGGACCAAAGGATCCGGGCATTAAGCACAAGGCTTTTCTCTGCGTTAGGAGTAATGTTCAGCTGATTGTCGATTTCACCTACAAAACCGCCGTTTACTTCATCCTTCGTCTGTTTCATCCAAAAACTAAGAATATTATCCTGCAGCTCATCCTCAAGTTGGGTCAACCATAATTCTGGTGAATTAATCATTGTAATCAGTCACTCCTCACATTATTTGGTGATTTTTGAGGTGAAATATTCGTTGATGATCCCAGCGGCTTGCTTACCGTACATACAGTAATCATCATTCTGTGCTGCTTCTTCAATTGGATAAAGATGAGTAGGCCAATCCCAGAGCATAAAGCCCTGAACCCAATCTCTGTGCTCACAGCCTTGAAACATTGCCTGATAGAATTTACTTTGTTCTTCTTGACTTGGTTCGCCCTTTAAAGTCCAATCATTGGGAATCGCAGCGCTCCCGCTCCGGCTTGGGCAACCTGCTTCCATGAAAAAGAACGGCTTATTCTGTGAGCGCACCACTTGCTCAATCCGGTCGAGCTGAGCCTCCCAATCACTAGCTGGATAATACCCACTTGAAGAAATAACATCGAGCGCATCCCACCAGGTTACGTTATCCTCCTGATACTTATCGCAATTATAAGTAAGAATACCTGAGTAGACCTTCCGCACCTCAGCAATAAGCGAACGCCATTCGGCTTCGCGTCTATCCGTCTGTACAAGCTCACAGCCAATACAGAACATTTCACAGCCTGTTTCCTCAGCGATAGCGGCATAGTGCAGAATAAATTTAGTATAAGAGCTGAACCACTCAGACCATTTAGGCTCGCAAGGGACATCCTTATCAAAAAAGTTAATATGGGCACGCCAAGTTCCGTCAGCACAATTAACAATCGACTTCAGGCATACTTTTAGCTGCAGTGACTTCGCTTTGCTGATAGCCCATTTAACTTCTTCGTCGCTAACGGTTGGAGCCTCCCAGTAAGGGATTTCCGTAGAATGAGCGGTAGCTTGAAGCGCGCTGAGCGCAATGGCCGTCCAGTTCGCTCCGGTGACAGAGGACATTAATTCCAGCGAACACTCAGCTTCTTTTGTTGTCCATGAACCACGTCTACCCGAGAAACCCCAGGTTACGCCTGCAATGTATTCGTTGTTTAACATCATCGAGAATCCTCACTTTACACACAAAAATAGAAAAATTATCAATCTTCATTTTGTTAGATAGTTATTATCGTTTTGTTAGTTTATAATAACAACTTAATTTAGTTATATACTTTTTCGCAGATGATTTCAAGGACAATTTGTAGTTGAAGCTGGGAAATTTGAATAACTTTAGTTATAGTAAATATAAGACTATAAAAGGGCGCAATCGTACATTGACGTAATACATGGGGAGATACTATTCGTGATGATAGCGCAATCATAATAACTGGCGGATACAACTGGAGGGAATTACTCAAATGATAAATGTTATGATTGCGGACGACGAGGAAGTCATTCGCAGGGGGCTCGAAAAAATCACATCCAGAATGGAAATAGACGTACATGTAATTGGATCTTACGGCAACGGGTTGGAAGCCTGGGAACATTTAGAAAAGTTATCCCGGGAGGATATAGATCTGCTTATTACAGATATCAAAATGCCTAGAATGGATGGTTTTAAGCTGATTGAACAGGCTAGAGACCATATGGAGGATATCCCTATTGCTGTCCTTAGCGGTTTTAGTGAATTTGAATATGCCCGTCGAGCGATCCGTCATGGGGTGATGGATTATTTGCTTAAACCGATTGATAAGACTCAGCTATATGAACTGCTTAAGAGAGTAGAGGATGTAAAGAAAAAGACCGTGACGGAGCATGAGGAGATTTTCTCACAAGCTGCGGATGGTGGAGAACATTATGTAGTTGAGCAGACAAAAAGTATTCTGGAGAGAGAGTATGATCAGAACTTCGAGCTTGAACGTCTAGCGGAGATGGTGGGCATGAATGCGAGTTATCTCAGCCGTTTGTTCAAATTAAAGACGGGGCAGACGATCACAGACTATCTGATTCGGATTAGAATTTCTAAAGCAAAGGAACTGCTAATGGAGCATCCTGACCTGAAAAATTATGAAATTGCCGAGAAGGTGGGTTATAGCGATCCGGTATATTTTAATAAATTGTTCAAGAAAATGTGTGGTATGACACCTAAGGATTATAAAAGCGGCTGTAAATTCCCGAAAATTGAACGTGAGTTTTAGGCATATATAGGAAGTTATTTATTAGGAGGGCGAAAAGCTCTCTTTTTTTGTGGATGTTTTTATAAATTAGATAACAAAATTATTATAAGTAAAACAAAAATAACAAATACAAGACCAGAAAAAGCAATTGAAACCATCGTTTTGCGTCGAAAATAGATTTATAATGGATTTGTAAGCGATATCATCACTTGTTTTCAAGAGTAATTCAGATAATCCGGTATTAATGGCTACTCTTTCAAGTTATGAGTGATGATAAAAGTTATTATTTTTGTTATTTACCTAAAACTAGAGTTGAATTGAAGAGAGGGGTCGTAACAGCATGAAAAAAGGCAAAACAATGATGGGCTTGATGGCACTAACACTTGTGGCGGGATTGTTTAGCGGTTGTTCCTCAAACAACAACACTAACAATGAAGCTGCTAAAAACACAGGAAACAATGGTTCTTCAGCAGAGGCAACTGCTCCAGCTGATGGTACAGCAGCTAAGGATATCAAAGGGGATATCACAGTCATAACGCAAAGAACAGATATTGTTGATACCGTATTCAAAGAGTATGCGGCTAAATTCAATGAGAAATATCCTGATGTAAAGGTGAACTTTGAAGCGCTCGCTACTTACGAAGATCAAATTAAAATTCGTATGAGCACTAGTGATTATGGCGACGTTCTTTTGTTACCTACTAGCATAGCTGTAAAAGATATTCCTGATTTCTTCGAACCCCTTGGCAAGCTTGAAGAAATGAGCAAACAATACACAGGGTTGGAAGAACGTGCAGTAGACGGAGTTGCCTATGGTATTCCGATGACCATCAACTTTAACGGGATTATCTATAACAAACAAGTCTTCAAAGATGCCGGAATTACAGAGGTTCCCAAAACCCCTGAACAATTCTTGACTGCCCTGCAGACTATTAAAGACAAAACACAAGCTGTTCCTCTTTACACAAATTACGCAGCAGGCTGGACATTGACACAATGGGAAGCGGATCTGGCTACAGTAGCTGGTGATCGTGATTATGTAAACATTGCTCAAGTGGCTAGCGACGACAACTATGTAGCGGGTCAACCACACTATGAATTGTACAAAATTTTGTACGATGCAGCACAAAAAGGTTTGATTGAAGAAGATCCAACTACAACAGACTGGGAATCTTCCAAAGCTGATCTGGCCAACGGAAAAATTGGGACTATGGTGCTTGGATCTTGGGCAATTGGCCAAATCAAAGGCCTGGCTACAAATCCAGACGATGTTGGATTTATGCCTTTCCCAACCAATGCGGATAAAATCCTTGTGCCGCTTGCTGGGGACTACAATCTGGGTGTCAGCGTGCACAGTAAAAACAAAGAAGCTGCTAGAGCTTGGGTGGATTGGTTCATCAACGAATCTAACTACCCTACAACTGAAGGCGGCGGTATGAGCCCGGCTATCGGTGCAGAGCTTCCAGAAATCCTGAAACAATATGAAGGTACAGATGTAACCTTTGATACTCTTGCTCCTGCTAAAGCTGGCGAAGAAGGCTGGTCTGATGAAATCGACAAACAAGCTGAGATCGGTGCTTGGCAGCCAGACTTCAAGAAACGGATTATTGAAGCAGCGATTGGCAACAGAAAAGAATCCTATGATGACATCATGAAGGACCTGAACGACAAGTGGAAAGCCGCTCGCGCTAAAGTCACAGCACAGTAACAACTATAAGCTTCTTAGATGCTATAGGCGGTAGTGAATGTGGGAGGGGATATGCTAACAAGCATTTCCCCCTTCACATTTAAACGAGTCTTAAATAAATGAGGATGCTTTTTCTGGAGGTGTATCGGGTGTTTAAGTTTTCAAATTTGAGCTATAAAAATCAAAGAATCGCTATCATCATCTTATTCTCATTAGTGCCGATATTGTTGCTGCTCACATTCGCTTATTATCCAGTCATCAG
This sequence comes from Paenibacillus sp. FSL H7-0918, assembly GCF_038007025.1. NCBI lineage: Bacteria > Bacillati > Bacillota > Bacilli > Caryophanales > Paenibacillaceae > Paenibacillus > Paenibacillus sp. FSL H7-0918. Next base: position 211,185 of record NZ_JBBOWJ010000002.1, on the reverse strand, counting down.
TATGTTTCGGTACAGCTTCACCAGTTGGAATGGATTGAGCAAAAATATGGAATATGTCGGTTTAGAAAACTACAAGACCATTTTTACGAAACCTGAGTATTTTTCTGTGTTTAAGGTCAGCTTGTATTATTTCTTTACCACCTTTATTCAGATGGCACTTGCCTTGTATTTTGCAACCATCTTGAGCTTTAGTGTTCGCATGAAAAACTTGTTTAAAGGGATTTTGTTCTTCCCAACCTTGCTAAACGGTGTAGCAATCGGTTTTATCTTCCTGTTCTTTTTCAAACCAGATGGAACGTTAGATACGATTCTTAATCTGATTGGGCTTGGCAGTCTGCAGCAGAAATGGCTTCTGAATCCTAACTTGATCAACTTCTCGCTCGCAGGTGCGTCACTGTGGAGATACATGGGAATGAACTTCCTGATTTTCCTAGGAGCTATTTCTTCTATTGGTAAGGATATCTATGAGGCCGCTGAAATTGACGGTGCAAACAGATGGCATCAGTTTATGCATATTATTTTGCCAAGCATTAAACGTATTCTGCAATTGAACTTGATTCTTGCGGTTAGTGGCGCCATTGGGGTATTCGAAATTCCGTACGTCATGACAGGCGGATCTAACGGAAGTAGTACATTCGTAATTCAGACAGTCGATGTAGCTTTCAAATACAGCAAGGTTGGTTTGGCATCGGCGATGGCCGTGGTATTGCTGGGTATTGTTATCATAGTTACTATTTTGCAGCGCGTTCTGATCAAGGAGGAGAAATAAACTATGCATTCTGTAAAATATACCACTGCTAGTATATTCAAATATCTCACCTTGATTTTGGGAGCACTTGTAGCTTTGATACCTATCGTGGTCGTGTTTTTCGCTTCATTAAAAACCGGAGCCGAATATGCTTCTACCGGACCGTTAACGCTGCCAGAGAATTGGTTGAATTTCTCCAACTACACTAAGGCTTTTGTAGACGGAAAAATGCTGCTCGGTTTTAAAAATACTGTCATTATCGTTGTGATTTCTATTGCGGGTGCTACGTTGACGGGTTCGATGATGGCTTATATTTTATCGCGCTTCAAATTTAAAGGCAGTAAGATCCTAATTAGTATGTTCCTGATTGCTACCCTGATTCCAGGCGTAACTACACAAGTAGCTACTTTCCAAATCATCAATCACTTGGGATTATTTAATACCAGATGGGCACCAATTGTTATGTACTTGGGCACGGATATTATCGCTGTTTATATCTTCATGCAGTTTTTGGATTCGATCTCCGAGTCACTGGATGAATCCGCGATGCTGGACGGAGCTTCTTATTGGACGATTTATTGGAGAATTATTTTGCCACTGTTGAAGCCGGCGATTGTAACTGTAGTGATCGTGAAGGGTGTTAATATTTATAACGATTTTTACACCCCTTTCCTTTATATGCCGAAAACAGATCTGCAAACGATCTCCACAGCACTCTTCAAGTTTAAAGGTCCATATGGATCGCAGTGGGAAGTAATATGTGCGGCGATTATGATCGCAATTATACCGACATTGGTTGTGTTTACCGCCTTGCAAAAATATATCTACAATGGTTTTTCACAAGGTTCTGTAAAGTGAGCTCGACAGTAAATTTAATAACAGTACTAGATAAAATAGCATACTGAAAAGTTGCATACATTTGGAGGGAAAACTAATGAGTGAAGTAAAATTGGTTGGAGCAAGTGCAATTAACATCCCGAACATGCCTTGGCAAGAAAAGCCTGCTGGCTACGAAAATCCGATTTGGAGACATAATGATAACCCGGTTATCAAAAGAAATCCTGCAAAAGGTGTAGCCCGTATTTTCAATAGTGCGGTTGCTGCGTATGAAGGCAGTTTTATTGGTGTATTTCGTGTAGAAGATAACACTACTCGTCCGCATCTGCGTATGGGACATAGTGTGGATGGTTTGGATTGGAAAATCGATGATGAGCCGATCCGATTTATAGATGAAGAAGGTAATCCTTATCAGCCGCGTTATGCTTACGATCCGCGTCTGGTGAAGGTTGAAGATACATTTTATATTATCTGGTGTACAGATTTCTACGGAGCAGCTATTGGGGTAGCAAAAACACAAGATTTCAAAACATTTATCAGCTTGGAAAACCCATTCCTGCCATTCAACCGGAACGGCGTACTGTTCCCTAGAAAAATCAACAACAACTTCGTGATGTTGTCCCGTCCAAGTGACAGTGGCCATACGCCATTTGGTGATGTATTCCTTAGTGAGAGCCCTGACTTCGTATATTGGGGAAAACACCGCCATGTAATGACCAAGGGTGGTCAAGGCTGGTGGCAAAGTGTCAAAATTGGTGGCGGACCAGCGCCGATTGAAACTACTGAAGGCTGGTTGATGTTCTACCATGGCGTAACTGGAACGTGCAATGGTCTTGTGTATAGTATGGGAGCGGTTATTTTGGACATCAATGAGCCCTCGAAAGTAAAATATCGCTCGAAGAACTTTGTATTAACGCCAGAAGAATGGTACGAGGAAAGAGGTTTTGTGAATAACGTACTGTTCCCATGTGCTACTCTGCATGATGCAGAAACCGGCCGTATCGCCATCTATTATGGCGCGGCTGATACTTATGTAGGCGTTGCTTATACAACGGTTGATGAAATCGTCAACTATGTCATCGAAACCCATGAAGAGGTTGGCGATGATGCAGGTTTAGGCAAAATCTAATTGGACTTAATAACCTATATTTTCAGTGAGCTTGCTAGAGTTCCGGAGAATTGCGTAGCGTAGAGTTCGCAAGAAGTGTGTTGGGTTTGGTGTGTTGAATGTTGTTGGGTGTGCTCAGTGCGGAGGTTGCCTTGTGCGACCTCCGTGTTCTGTTGCAGAATGTACAACAGAACGACACATTATCGCCTGTAATAGATAAGTAGCAGGCGAGGGTGAAATTCGGCTCTGTTGGCGATTCTGATCACTTCGTTGTTTAGTCACTCTGTGGCTTGGTCACTCTGTGGCTCTGACGTAAATAGTTGCACTTTGTGCATTTAAACTAACATTTCTTTGGTTACTAGGCGATATAGTTGCACTTCGTGCAACTATATCAGCGAAGTAACCACCAAAAGCTCCTTTTACCGTTTTTTAGTTGTACAAAGTGCAACTAAGATTAGAAACAAATATATTTCAGCTGTAATAGCTGCACAAAGTGCAACTATCCAGTCGCAAACTGTTACTGTGCCGATTATAAAGAAGTTAATAGGCAAAATGGAAATGTGGGTGTTGTGAAGGCAATAAGAAGGTAGCGTGCAAGTAGAATGTGAGTGGTTGTAGAGATAATAAGAAGGTAGTAGATACGCAGAATATGATTAGTTGTGAAGGTAATAGGCGAGCAGCAGTTGAGAGGAGAATGTGGCTCTGTTGGCGATTTGTCAGGCTGTTGCTTAGTTACTCTATGGCTTGGTCACTCTATGGCTCTGACGTAAATAGTTGCACTCTGTGCACTTAAACTAACATTTTTTTGTTTACTAGGCGATATAATTGCACTTCGTGCAACTATATAAGCCAAGTAACCACCAAAAGCTCCTTTTACCGTTTTTTAGTTGTACAAAGTGCAACGAAAAGGGAAAAAACACATATTCAGCTATAATAGCTGCACAAAGTACAACTATCCAGCCAGAAGCTGTTACTGTGCCGATTATAAAGAAGTTAATAGGCAAGATGGAAAATGTGGGTGTTGTGAAGGTAATGGGAAGATAGGTGCAAGTGGAATGTGAGTGGTTGTAGAGGTAATAAGAAGGTAGTAGGTACGTGGAATGTGATTAGCTGTGAAGGCAATAGGAAGATAGGTGCAAGTGGAATGTAAGTGGTTGTAGAGGTAATAAGAAGGTAGTAGGTACGTGGAATATGATTAGTTGTGGAGGTAATAGGCAAGCAGCGAGTGAGTGGTGAATGTGGCTCTGTTGGCGCTTCTGCTACTCTGTTGCTTAGTTACTCTATGGCTTGGTTACTCTATGGCTCTGACGTAAATAGTTGCACTATGTGCACTTAAACTAACATTTCTTTGGTTACTAGGCGATATAATTGCACTTCGTGCAACTATATCAGCGAAGTAACCACCAAAAGCTCCTTTTACCGTTTTTTAGTTGTACAAAGTGCAACTAGGAGGGAAAACACACATATTCAACTGTAATAGCTGCACAAAGTGCAACTATCCAGCCTCGGAGCTGCGACTAAACTATCCAGTCGCAGAAAACGCAACTATTGCATCCCACTCCATCGCAACTATCCCATCGCAACTATCCATACATCAACGGAAAACCCATATTGGGTTTTCCGTTTCTATCTAGCATAGTAACTCTAACGTTGCTTCGCGGTTACGAACAGCAAGCGAACAATTTCGTTACATAACTTAAGGAGGAACAATATTTTGGGAAGCGACATGAATTTGTCACAGTTAAAGGAATATAACGGAAGTAGTCCAAAACCGGATGATTTCGAGCAGTTTTGGGAGCGGGCATTGCGTGATCTGGATGCACAGCCGCTGGATTATGAACTGGAACCAGCGGAGTTTGTCAGTGAACTTGCGGAATGTTTTCATTTGTATTTTACCGGAGTTGGCGGTGCAAGAATCCATTGCAAATATGTAAGACCGAAGAACAGCGTACATAAAAAAGGTCCCGGTGTAGTGATGTTCCATGGATACTCCTGTGACAGCGGGGATTGGATGGAGAAGGTGGCTTATGCTGCTCACGGGATTAGCGTCCTGGCGATGGATTGTCGCGGCCAGGGTGGCCTCTCCGAAGATAACCTTACCGTAAAAGGGACTACGATACGCGGACATATCATTCGAGGGATGGATGATCCTAATCCTGATAACCTTTATTATCGCAATGTGTTTTTGGATACGGCACAGACTGCCCGAGTTCTGATGTCTATGGATGAAGTTGATCCTGAACGTGTAGGAGCCTTTGGACTATCTCAAGGTGGAGCGCTGACTGTGGCTTGTGCAGCATTAGAGCCTCGCATAAAAATAGCCCTGCCTGTATATCCCTTCCTTTCAGATTATAAACGTGCTTGGGAGCTGGATATTACCACCTCAGCTTATGAGGAGATCAACTATTATTTCCGTTTTTTTGATCCCCATCATTTGCGTGAGGATGAGATTTTTAATAGGCTCGGTTATATCGATATTCAGAATCTTGCCGAAAGAATACAAGCTAAAGTACTGTGGGTTACCGGGTTATCCGATACGATTTGTCCACCTTCAACTCAATTTGCCGCATACAATAAAATACTAGCGTCCAAAGAGCTTATGGTTTATTATGAGTACGGTCATGAGTATTTACCATATCTTGCCGATCGGGCGTTGGGATTGTTCATGACCTTGTAAGAGATAAGCCAGCAGGCATAACTGAAGACAACGGTGGTGAACAATTGATGAAGTCGCAAGTAAAAAAAGAAAAGGCGCATTTCCAGCTGCACCCTGCCAAATCGATTGGGGTGCGGCTTTTTCTCATCTTCTTCATCTCAACAATGGTACTCGTTCTCTCACTTGGCTACATTTCCTATTCCGTAGCTGAGCAAACGATCGAGAATAACGCGCTGTCAGCCAATCAACAGACAGTCGTCCAAGCTGCAGAGAAGTTTGATGTTGAATTATTGCGTTATGAGGATGGCCTAGGAAGAATTCTTTACAACAATGAGATTCAGGATGCACTCAAACAAGGGAATAATCCCACTACAAGTAATGAGGATCGTAATTTGCAGTCCAACCAGATTAGCGCCGAGCTAAATGCCTGGCTGACCGCATCAAAGGGGGTAGAAGCTGTATACCTCATCCCGATGAATCAGGAAGTCCCTACTTCGTCAGCGGGATCAAAAGACAGCGCTTTTATCAAAGAATTCAGAGAGTCCTCATGGTTCAAGCAGCTTGAGGAGCAACCACAAACATTGTGGATTCCCCGAACAGAACAGGGGCAAGCCGGAAATACTTCGGGTATGTTTCATTTGGCACAATCGATAGCTGGGGATACACAAAGCCCGGGATACATAATTATCTGTGACATTAGAATTAGTGAATTAGAAAATCAGCTTCGTAAAGTTGATCTCGGACCCAGCTCTTACATGCAATTGCTGACGGATAAGGATGAATTGATCGCATCGTCCCAGCAAGTGGGAACAGATACTTATCTCAGTCTGGGAGGGACTCTTCTTCATGGTTTGGAGCATGAGGCTGGGTCATTGCCAACGAAGGATGAGAAAGGAAAATCCATTCTGGCTGTGTACGGGACGATGGAAAGCTCCAACTGGAGATTGCTTGGTGTTGTTCCGGCTGAGAATCTTACGAAAGACGCACTTCGTATTCTAAAAACTACATATATTATTGTTGCGGTGGCTGCTATTGTCGCCATTCTAATTGGTTACTGGATGTACAGAATGGTATCTAAGCCCTTGACCCGACTTAAGGATCTAATGTCTCAAGGGGCAGATGGAAATCTTGGAGTACGTACGGATATTACCTCACGAGATGAAATTGGTCAGTTATCGGGTTCCTTTAATAGGATGATGGAACGGATCACAGAACTGGTAATCCATACTAATGAAACCGCGAGGAAGGTAATGGAAACTGCCGATGAACTTAGTAGAGTATCGCGTAAGACAGCGATGGCAGCCAAAGAGATTGCCGCAGCAACAGAAGAAATTGCCGGAGGTTCAGGCAGCCTAGCTTTGGAGGCGGACCAGGGTAACGAGCTTACGGGGCAAATTTCGGTGCAAATGAACAAAGTGAACTCAGCTACGCATGAGATGGATCATACCGCACATAGTATCGGCGTGCTTAGTGAAGAAGGTTTTAATGAGTTAAAAGAGCTGCTTGGCAAGACCAATAAGACGGGCGATATGACGAATAAGCTCGTGTTGAAAGTGAATGAGCTGCAAGACACCACATCATCAGTGATGAAGGTGCTTGATGTTATGCAGAATATTACACAGCAGACGAATATTTTGTCTCTAAATGCAACGATAGAAGCGGCAAGGGCAGGGGAGTCAGGCCGGGGATTTATGGTAGTGGCCGATGAAATACGCCAGCTTGCAGATCAGTCCAAAGAATCCATTGCTGTGGTGGCTAATATAACTGACACCATTATGAAGGATATGAACGAGACCGTAGGTGTTCTCTCGGAAGTAGCCCCTCTTTTTAATCAGCAGGTGACTTCAGTGGAGAGCACTAGCGATATCTTCGTATCTGTACAGGATCAGATGCGTCATTTTATTACACGCTTGGAATCTGTTGCTTTATCGATGGATAGCTTGAGCCAATCCCAGAAGGTGCTGTCAAATTCGATGGGTAATATCAGCTCCATTGCAGAAGAATCATCAGCAGCTTCTCAAGAAGTGGCTTCGCTTAGTGGGGAGCAACAAAGTGTGAGTGATCATTTAGTGGAGCTGTCTGAGCAGCTTGAGCATGCGTCCCGGCAGTTGCAAGAAAAACTGTCCAAGTTTAATTTGTAACTTTGCATAACCTAAGTAAATATTTTTAACTACAAAGACCAGTCTCCAATTATTTGGGACTGGTCTTTGTGCTATTCAAAAGGCTATAAATTAGCTAACTAAGCATGAGTGTAAATAATCCAGTGGGTGGGACATAATAAAGGCTATGAACGTCAGTCAGGAGGAATGGGATTGCACAATAATGTCCACAGACGTATACTCGGCGGACTGATTATTTTATGTTCAGTTGTAGCCGTGTTGGTCCTTAGGCTGGCGTGGATTCAACTGTTTATGAAGGAACAGACGGTCCCTGGAACGAAATATACACTTGCAAAGATGGCAGAAATTCAAAGCGAACGGGAGACGGTATTGGACACTGGGCGGGGGCGTCTGTATGACCGAAAGAGTGAACCCCTTGCCGGGGAAACCATTTGGACGGCTGCGTTTTTTCCTCAAGAGGCGAAGACTAGGAATACCGTGACGCAGGTCGTATACGAAGAAGCTGAGTCCATGCACCGGTTGGCAGCTATCCTTGGAGTGAGTTATGAGCAATTGCTAAACAAGCGCTCTTCTCTTAAAGAACCATTGCTTTGGCCATCCTCAGTGGGAAAAGGACCGCTCGCACTTACATCCGCACAAGCGGAAGAAGTGAGTGCATTGGGGATCGACGGCGTAGGCGTGCTTCCTTTTGCTCGCAGATATGATGGGAACGCAACTGGACGGCAGTGGCTTGGATATTTATCGGAAGCGGCCCCAAACCCTGGTGGGAAGGCTTCCCCATCGGGGCTGAGAATTCCGATGACAGGAACGGACGGATTAGAAAAGACCCTGGAGCCGTTGCTTCGAGGTGTAGGGCATACTGAGGCATACGCTCAGGTTGATGCGCGCGGGCAACGTGTCCCGGGCAGTCCCATTCAAGTACGAGCCCCGGGCAATCCGTATTATCCGCTGTCTTTATATACAACGATTGATAAAAAGCTTCAGGAACAAATAGAGGAGTTAGCTGTCAAAGCTGGAATGAAGGAAGGAGCCGTGGTGGTGTTAGACACCGGAACGGGAGATATTGAAGCCATGGTATCTTTACCTTTTTACGACCCAGAGAAGATATCCCCTGAAGGGGGAGAGTGGAATAACCGGGCGTTGCAGGCTGCCGTACCTGGATCAATTTTCAAAATCGTCACAGCAGCAGCAGCACTAGAAGCTGGGATCACCTCAGCGGATGAGCTTTTCTATTGTTCAGGGCAATATGAGAAATATGGATTGTCTTGTTTAAAAGGAAAAGGACACGGTCCCCTCACGCTGGCGCAAGGGTTCGCCGTGTCCTGTAATACTGTATTTGCTGCGCTGGCAGAACGTTTGAGTGGGGCGCAGCTTCAAGCGACAGCACTCGCGCTGGGGCTCGGAAGAGATATTAGCTGGCAAGCGGAGAATACGCTTGGTTTTCCAGTTCTTAAGCCACTGTCCGGTGAGCAGAAGGGGACGATCTTTACTTCTTTGCTGCCGGATGATCCAGGCGCCAGAGTGCAGACGGCCATTGGGCAGCGAGATGTGCAAGTGACCCCACTTCAGGCAGCGAACCTGGTGGTGACGTTACTGCATGGCGGGGAAGTGAGAGCGCCAAGAATTCTCCAGCGTGTAACCTTTGCAAATGGGCAAAAGCTAGAGGATCTGCCGGGTCATCTTTCCCCTTCAACTGCCGGGAGGATCTCAGAATCTACAGCCCGCCAGCTGCTGTCCTGGATGCGTAAAGTAGTTACGGATGGAACCGGCACAAGTCTGCAGAGCACGAAATGGCCGGTTGCCGGGAAATCAGGTACGGCACAAACCCTTGTTAAGGGTATGCCGCGTAACAATCAATGGTTTATCGGCTATGGGCCGGTGGATCATCCCAGATATGCTGTGTCGGTAGCGGTGGAGAACGTCGTTCCGGACAGCTCACATCTAGCCGTTAAGCTGTTCGGTCAGATATTGGATTTATTATCATCGGTTCCCTCTGAAGCTTGAGGTTCAGGTGGTGGCGCAGAGCTGGTCTGATTGGAAGCTGGACCGTTAGCTGCAAAGGGTGAAACGATAAATTCCTCTTGCGGGAGATAGATCCAGCTCTGAAGATACCCTTGTTGAATCAGTTCTTTTATCAGAATAAGCAAAATCGGCGACAGAATCAGACCAGCCATACCGAAAGCAGATGTGGACAGAATGACGAACGACAGCATAAGGAAGGCTGAGGATACGCCAATTGAATTCCCGGTAATCTTCGGCTCAAGCAATTGCCTAACAATTAGTACAATGGCAAGGAGGATAATTAATCCAATAGCCAGTGATGTATTGCCCACGATGAACAAATAGATGATCCAAGGGACTAAAATTGTCGTCACGCCAAGAAGCGGCAAAACATCAAATACCGCGCAGACTAATGCCATTGTGATTTCGTTGCCGGTTCGCAGAATAAATAAGCCGACTAGAACTATGGCAAAAGTAATGCTGATCAGAATAAGTTGTGCTTTTAAATAGGAACCGATGGCTTTGAATACATTGCCTTGCAAAAAGGCGAAGGCGTTCTTAAAGGTTTTTGGCATTTTGTCATGCGCGATTTTACGCCAATCTTTGATTTCCATGCTAAGAAAAAATGCCAAAATAATGGCTATCCCGAAATTGGCCATGAAGGTGGAGAAGGAGCCTAGAATACCGGCCATGTATTTTAGAAAAGTAATCAGCCATCCTGTTAGAACATCCGTGGCATCTTTAAAGTACCCGTTGACCTTGTTCGTAATATCGGGTGGCAAGTTATCTATTTTTTGCTGCAGGTAGGTCGTGGTCTCCACAAAATGCTGCTGCACCACATATGTATATTTAGGGAGGTTCTCTTGGAAGTGAAGGGCCTGGATCGTAATCAGTAGACCGGCACCAAATAATGTACCTAACAGCACAATCAGAAAGAGCAACACTGAAATGGCGGAGGCAAAAGGTTTACCAAGACCACGGCGGTTCAAGAAGCGGGCCAAGGGTTCGATAAGCAAAAATACAAAAAAAGACAGGAATACAGGTGCAGCTAACTGATACAGCTTACTAAAGGAGAACATAATTAGATAAACCGTGAGGACAATTAATCCGATGTCAAAAAATGTGCGCCAATATTTTTTGTATAACGGCAGCATAGATATAAACAACTCCCTTTTTTTATAAGTGGATACGCCAGGTTGATTACATTGTACATGATTTTACTTTAAAAGCGTCTATTTCTTTGATACATGTGTTAAAATAGGGGGTAACGTTTTTTTATTCTACTTCACTTGGCCGTTTCACGGGTTCTGCTTGCAGACATTAGGCGAGCCAAAGTCAACTCTGGAAAAGCGGGGAATTAATATGCAGACTTTGCTGCTCTGGTTATTTTACATCTCATCATTTTATGCTTTTATCCCTGGTATGATCAGCCGGATTTTTGGTTACCGTGTCTTTCGTAAAGGAACTGGGCGAAATGAATTCGCACTGACCTTCGATGATGGACCTGATCCTCGATTTACACCATTACTGCTGGAATTACTGAAGAGGTATGATGCAAAAGCAACCTTTTTTGTAGTCGGCTCTAATGCTGAACGTTATCCTGATCTTATTCAGCGTATCCATGATGAGGGACATCTCATCGGAATTCATAATTATGTTCACAAGACGAACTGGCTCATGCGGCCAGCAACCGTCCGCCGGCAGATTCAACGTACGAATGATATTATCTATAATATTATTGGCGAACGCAGTACGTATTACCGTCCACCTTGGGGTATTGTCAATTTATTTGATATTTCCAAACGACGCCAAGTTGAAATTGTGCTTTGGTCGGCAATGTTTGGCGATTGGCGTGAGAAGCTCGGCGCCGAAAAACTCACTGAGAAGATGCTGGCCCGTCTAAATCCCGGGGAAGTGATGTTGTTGCATGATAGCGGCACAACGCTGGGTGCAGATGCGGATGCTCCAGGGAATATGCTTGTGGCTCTTGAGCAGACTCTGGAGGAAGCCCGTAAACGGGGACTACGCAGCATTCGAATTGATGAGATGATTAAGATGGCTGAGACGTCACCTATCCGGCGCTTATCTTTTGGTAAACGGGTGCTTGTAGGACTTTGGTTAGCTTGGGAACAGGTATTTCAAGCTCTTTTTCATCTCCAAACGATTACTCCGTCAGATCCTTTCCTGCATTATCGGATGCGGAAATATCAGGGTGAACCGGTTGAACTCGAGGGCGGAGAACTGCTGCGTAAAGGTGACAAAGTCATTGAGCTGCACATCGATAATAAACAGTTGTTCGAATTAGGGATTCATTCACGTTCTTCCGCTCAACTTGCGATTCGAATGATCCGCAGAATGGAAAAGGATCTGCCCATTCTTGCTGAGATCATTGCCAAAGATGTGGATCTTGCGGAAGCCAAAGCGCTTTATGGAGTCAGCATGATTAACCGGGGACCGGAGAAATTCGGCTTTACCGTACGTGATTTGCCGGATGGCTTATTCGCACGTTCCTCCAAATTTTACTTAAGAATCCTGTTAAGTGTGATTCATCCAGCAGGTGGGGCAAGGCTTAAAGAACGGAGCGAGGTCCTTGTGCCGAAGCTTATCCTGATGCCTGTTTCAGAGCTGCTCAAAAAGATGAATCAACAGCTGCCTCATCATCCGAAAACTGCAAAAAAACGCAAATCGCAACAGGAAGAATCGTTGTCACTTAATGATTCGGTTGCGGATGTAGAAATGCCAGGTGCGACAGTAACCAATTGATTCATGATCTTATTGATAAATATTTTACAGTGGACATGTAAAGAGATGTTCTACAATCCAGCGATGGGTTGTGGAACATTTTTTTATTGGGATAATTAAAAAAAGAGCAGCCCGCCAGTAGAAATACTAAGGTGGGACTGCTCTTGCTTGTTTTAATATTCTTTTTTGCTAAAGGGATTAGATCTTCAGCACTGCGCCGTTACTTGCATTGGTTACCATCTTGGAGTAACGAGCCAGGTAACCAGTTTTAACTTTAGGTTCGAATTCTTTCCAACCCGTACGACGAACTGCTAATACTTCTTCTTCAACCAGCAATTCAATCTTCCGGTTGTTGAGATCCAGCTCAATGATGTCTCCATCCTCAACAAAAGCGATCGGACCGCCTTCAGCTGCTTCTGGAGAGATATGACCGATACTGATTCCGCGGGAGGCCCCCGAGAAACGACCGTCTGTAATCAGACCGACCTTAGCACCTAGCCCCATACCCACGATTTGTGAAGTAGGCGCCAGCATTTCCGGCATTCCTGGTCCGCCCTTAGGACCTTCATAGCGGATAACGACTACATGGCCTTCTTTAACTTTACCGTTCGCGATACCTTCCAGTGCAGCTTCTTGGGAATCAAAGCAGATCGCAGGACCTTTATGATATCCACCTACTGAAGCATCAACTGCACCAACCTTGATGATAGAACCCTCTGGAGCCAAGTTTCCGTAAAGTACGGCAAGACCGCCTCTTTCGGAGTAAGGGTTGTCGATAGTATGAATTACGGAAGTATCTTGGATCTCGTGTCCGATTACGTTCTCAGCTAATGTTTTGCCGGTAACGGTCATACATTCCCCGAACAGAGCACCTGGTTTCTTCAGCAGTTCATTCAATACAGCACTAACGCCGCCCGCACGGTCCACATCTTCAATAAAGATATCAGAAGCTGGAGCCAGCTTAGCCAGATAGGGAACACGGTTTGCAACTTCGTTAATGCGTTCAAGCGGATAATCGATACCTGCTTCTTGAGCTAATGCAAGGGTGTGCAGCACTGTGTTAGTAGAACCACCCATTGCCATATCCAGTGCAAATGCGTTATCAAGGGATTCTTTAGTTACGATATCTCTTGGTTTAAGATCCAGCTTAATCAATTCCATCAGTTGTGTTGCGGATTTGCGAACAAATTCTCTACGCTCATCAGCAACAGCCAGAATCGTACCGTTACCTGGCAATGCCAGTCCAAGTGCTTCTGCAAGGCAGTTCATGGAGTTGGCAGTGAACATTCCGGAACAAGATCCACAGGTAGGACAACCAAATTGTTCTAATTCAAGCAGCTCTGCATCGTTGATTTTGCCGACTTGGTGAGCACCAACGCCTTCAAATACCGAGGTCAGAGAGAGCTTTTTACCTTTACTATCTACGCCGGCTTTCATTGGGCCGCCGCTTACGAACATGGTTGGGATGTTAACACGCAGTGCGCCCATCATCATGCCCGGTGTAATTTTATCACAGTTAGGGATGCAGACCATGCCATCGAACCAATGCGCGGAAACTACAGTTTCCAAGGCGTCAGCGATGATCTCGCGGCTTGGCAGTGAATAACGCATGCCGATATGTCCCATAGCAATTCCGTCATCTACGCCGATCGTATTGAATTCAAAAGGAACGCCACCAGCTTCGCGAATCGCTTCCTTAACGATTTTACCGAACTCTTGCAAATGCACATGCCCTGGAACAATATCAATATAGGAATTGCAGACCGCAATAAACGGCTTTCCGAAATCTTCTTCTTTTACTCCGGCTGCTCTCAGGAGACTACGGTGTGGAGCACGGTCAAAGCCTTTTTTAATCATGTCTGAACGCATTTTCTTGGCTGCCATAATGACATTCCCCCCTAAATGAATTTCAATCAAATATAGTGTCGCATTAACGCAATGAACTCCAAAGACCTGCGTATATACGGTTTATAGAAAGAACGGGGACCTGCTTCCTCAATAAGAAAAGCGATGCCGTTTCTATAAAAAAAGCCGCTGTTTTGGTATAAACAGTTACCGCCTAAAATGAACGGAGAAGTCATTGTTATTAGTGAGTCTATCACAAAGAGCACGTTTTTTCTACCGGACAATGTGAAGTTTGTCGATTGACGCAAAGCGTGGGAAGTGGAGGAAAAGCTCATTTTCGAAAGGAAAGTGCTTTATTTGGAAAATGGAACAGGGTTCGGATGTATCTATTTACCACTCTAGACAACTTTAGGAGAGCTGAGTATGATGGGAGTTATTATTTTATGGGAGGTGCTGGAAAATCGGGATTTGTCTATTATTATCGCCGCGGTGGATCGTTTTACGGGGATGAAAAGCTAAGGAGGGAAAGGGAATGTCACAGCGTACAACTTTTTTAAATCCAATTGTAGCAAGCTCAGGAGACCCATGGGTATTCAAACATACCGATGGCTATTATTACTTTATGGCCACAAAAGCTAAATGTCTGGAGCTGACGAGATCTAGAACCTTGACCGGCCTTGCGGAGGGCGACAAGAAAGTGATCTGGTCTCCCGAACCGGGGGGCAGCTACAGTTACAATCTGTGGGCGCCGGAAATTCATCATTTGGACAACAGATGGTACATTTACTACACTGCGAATGACGGAGGAGGCGACGATTCACGGCGGATTTGTGTGCTGGAGAATGAAGCAGCGAACCCGCTGGAAGGACAGTGGGTATGGAGAGGGGCTTTGCAGACACCTGTCCCAGGGTTGGATGGAACAGTAATGTCTTTGCGGGATCAGCTGTATTTTCTGTATGCGGGATATGGTCATTTTCCTGATTATGGGTCGGCTATTTACATTATGCGAATGAGTAATCCTTGGACCTTGGAAGGGGAGCATCACCTGCTTACCGCTCCAACTCAGTCATGGGAGAAGCAAGGTGGCATGGCGATTAACGAAGGTCCGGTAATTTTGCAGCGCAACAATCGTATTTTCATGGTTTATTCGGCAAGTACGACTTGGTCTGAGGATTATGCACTAGGGATGCTCACCATGAGCGAAGCGGCAGATCCTTTGCAACCGCTGTCATGGGAAAAATCAATGTCGCCTGTATTTTGCAAAAGTGCAGAGAACGGGATTTTTGCCACGGGGCACAATAGCTTCACACATTCTCCTGATGGCAAGGAAGATTGGATAGTCTATCATGCGCTTCCTTCCGCTGGAGCGGATGTGTCTTTGCGCGCGACCCGTATCCAGAAATTTGGGTGGAAGGTGGATGGGACACCAGATTTTGGGGTTCCTTGTAGGGATACGCTTGCTCAGAACGTACCGTCGGGAGAATAAGAATAAAACAGGAAATCAAGACTGAAAAGGCCATTCATTACAGAAAAACTGTAATGAATGGCCTTTTCATGTAATGCAGATATTTTTATTCGCTGTCGATAATAATTGACGAAAAACGCCTGTTTTATAAGGGGTTTTTCGCCAAAATACAGGATGGTTAGTACGCTTTTTTAATAGGTTTGTAGTTGGCATAGCCATATATTTGTTTGAGAAAAGTTCATAAGATTACAAAATTATTGTATGAAAGCGTTGACATATGAATTTTGGATGCTTATAATTCGATCTGAGATACAGAAAAACTGTATTAATCAAGGGGAGTTATCTACAGGTCAAAAAGGAGCGTGGTTCCAAGCTTTGGATTTGCTTAAGGCGTTGTGGCAAATATTTTATAGTGGGAGGTTAAGTATGAAGAACAATGCAAAGCGTTATTTTAGTCTTTTATTTGTGTTAATACTGATCATTTCGACTGTAACAGCATGTAGTGGCAACAGTGCAAACAATGGGGCTGATAAGGGTGTCTCCAACAACAAAGAGAACGAGAGCACAGCCAAAGACCCGGTTGAGTTTACAGATATCAGCGCAGACATACGCGGCAATACAGCCCCAACGCAAGAGCAAATCGACGAAGTTAATCATTCCTTGAATGATACATACCTCGGCGACGTCTTCGATGAAGTCATTCCAAATGATTACTCAGCTTATCCTGTTAAAGGTGATGTGGTTCTGGATGTATGGATGCCTGCGAATTCCAATATTCCGGATATGAACAATCATGCTGTCCAGAAGCAGGTGGAGCAATTAACGGGAATCAAAGTAAACTTCATCACGCCGCCAATCGGCCAGGAAGCGGATGCCTTCACGTTGATGATCTCCTCCGGTGAACTGCCTGACATTATCATTGAGCCGGGACGTTATCCGGGAGGTTTTGAAGCGGGCGTAAATGACGGTGCTTATATCGATCTGACAGATCTGATGGAGAAAAATGCTCCGAACTATACGAAGTGGCGCAATTCGGATGAATCAAGAAGAAAAACCACGGTCACGGATGACGGCAAGCTGCTCGGCTTCTATGGCATCGCCCCATATTCAGAGTGGACTTGGTTTGGAACATTGATTAAGCAGGAAGCGCTGGACAAAACAGGGCTTGAAGTTCCAAATACGATTGATGAATGGCATACCTTCCTGACTAAAGCAAAGGAAGTCGGATACAAAGCACCGCTTAATTACGGCTCTACTTACGGCCAGATTTTTACCGGCATCATAAATGGCGCATATGGAGTATGGGATTGGACGTTCCTTGATGAGAATGGCAACGTGGCCTGGGGGCCAGCACAGCCGAAAGCTAAGGAATATTTGACCACCATGCAGCAATGGAACAAAGAAGGATTACTGAACCCGGACTGGGCAACGGCAGACTTTAACCAGAGAATGGCGAGCGCCATTTCGGGAGATACCGCGATGATGATGGACTCTCCGGATACGATGTGGAGTTATTGGAAAGAGCAGAGCGGTATCGACTTTGTGGGCGCACTGAACCCGGTTCTGAACAAAGGAGATAAGTCCGCAACCACGTACAAAAATTTCAAAAGAGCGGGGATCGAAGCTGCAATCACCACGCAAAGCAAAAATGTAGAAGCGGCAATGGCTTGGCTTGATTTTAATTACAGTAAAAAGGGCTGGGAATTGATTAACTTTGGTGAATACGGCACGGTCCACCTGATTGATGAGACGGGAATGCCTTATTATCCAGAGAACAGTTATATCTTTAAAGACCCTGAAGGTCAGCCCGTATCGACAACCTTATGGAAATACCGGATGCACAACTGGCCGGATATCCGGGATGAGCATCATTCCAACCCGCTGATCGCTGCCAAAGGAAGTTACTCGGGAGACATTCGCAAGAATTGGACAGAAAATATGGACACCAGTATGGCTATGCCACCTATTTCCTTTACCAAAGATGAAGCTTCGCGGGAAGCCGAGCTTGGAAACCAGCTGTCGACACTGCGCGGAGAGTATTTTGCAAAAATCATAATGGGAGACCTGCCGGTAGATGCCTATGATAAATTTTTGAAAGAAGCTCAGAGTATGGGACTGGAAGAGTTTTTGAGTATCCATCAGGCAGCCTTAGATCGATATAACAAACGATAGGTGGTTGTTTTATGGAAATATTACGAAAAAACAGAGCGATAAAGCCCATTCCTCAGGACGCCAAACCTAAAAATACCAAGTTAGTGATTAAGAAGGATTTGAAAAAGAACTGGTTTGTCTATCTGTTGGCTGTCCCTGTTGTAGCGTGGTTCCTGATTTTCTGCTACGGGCCGATGTGGGGGGTTATGATCGCCTTCAAGGATTTTAAACCCCTGCTGGGGTTTGGCCAGAGCGAGTGGGTAGGGTTTAAGCACTTTATTGATTTTTTCCAAGGGCCTTATTTCTGGCGGGTCGTTAAAAACACCCTTCTCCTCAATGTTTGGGGGATTGCCTTTGGATTTACAGCCCCGATTATTCTGTCCTTGATGCTGAATGAAATCCGTGGGGTTAAGTTTAAAAAAGTGGTCCAAACGATCACCTATATGCCGCACTTTATTTCCCTGGTGGTGGTATGCGGGATCATTCATATCTTTGCCGCAGATGAAGGGATTATCACGCAAATCCTGCAATTTATCACCGGAAAAGAGTACTCTTCACTGCTCGGCTACTCTTCGTTCTTCCGGCCGATTTATACCTTCTCCGGCATTTGGCAGAGCATCGGCTGGGATAGCATCATCTACCTTGCGGCGATGAGTTCCATCGATACTTCATTATATGAAGCTGCTGAAATTGACGGAGTGGGACGGATTAAAAAAATGTGGCATATTACGCTGCCGCAGATTAGCCCAGTTATCATCATTCTGTTTATTTTTGCCATCGGCGGGTTGATGTCGTCCGGGTACGAGAAGATTATCCTGCTGTACAATCCTCTGATTTATGATACGGCGGATGTTATTGCCTCTTACGTGTATCGTCGCGGTTTAAGAGAAGCCAGTCTTAGTTATTCCACGGCTGTGGGCTTGGTCAGCTCAATCGTTAACTTTGGGCTGCTCTGGATGACCAATACAATAGCCAAACGCAGGTCCGAGGTCAGCTTATGGTAAGAAAGAGGGACAGCTATGAAAGATAATTTGCAGCGTAAAGCGAAAAAAAGACGAAAACATAAATCCATCGGTGACAGAGTATTTGACGGCACACTTTATACTCTGCTGACCGCATTAACCTTGGTGTGTTTTTATCCGATCCTGCACATCCTGTTTGCCTCCGTCAGCGACCCCGGCATGTTGATTGCTCATAAAGGCATTTTGCTGAAACCGCTGGGATTCACTTTGGATGGCTATAAGCTGGTATTTAAAGATAACAGTCTGATCAACGGCTATAAAAACACGATTATATATGTAGGATTAGGCACATTAGTCAACATGATCATGACCATTCTGGGAGCTTATGTATTATCCAGACGAGGATTGTATTTCAAAAACTTCATCATGATCCTGATTACAATCACCATGTTTTTTGGCGGCGGGTTGATTCCTTGGTTCTTATTAATGAAGGATATTGGTCTGTACAATAATTTGTGGGCCATGATTTTGCCAAGTGCTTTAAGCACATGGAACATTATTATCCTACGAACTAGCTTTCAAGCCATTCCGCAGGAATTGGAAGAAGCGGCTACCATAGACGGGGCAAGTCAGGCCCATATTTTAACGAATGTGATTCTTCCGCTGTCCAAAGCTACGCTGGCCGTAATCTTTTTATACTATTTAGTGGGGAACTGGAACTCATGGTTTAATGCGATGGTGTTGTTGAAGGACAGACAGCTGTTCCCACTGCAGCTATTAATGAAGGAAATATTAGTAGCTAATGATGCAACCGCAACCTCGATCGGCAGTGCAGGCGGGGTAGTCATCGATAGTGCCCAGAGCCAGACGGCTTTCCGCGAGCTGGTTAAGTATTGTGCGATCGTCGTTTCTACGCTTCCTATATTAATGGTATATCCTTTCTTGCAAAAATATTTTGTTAAAGGTGTTTACGTAGGTTCGATTAAAGGATAGCGGGCAAAAAAACAAGTTCATCTTATATAGAAATTATTTAATAGGAGTGAAGTACACCATGTTGACAGAAGCAAGCAGCACATCCGTTCCACGTCCAGAATATCCAAGACCCCAATTTGCCCGTAAGGATTGGCTTAGCCTAAATGGAGAATGGGATTTTACGTTTGATGATGAAGATGTCGGTGAGGAAGAACAATGGTATCGGACGGACACAAAGGGTTTATTTTCACGGGTTATTCAAGTGCCCTTTGCGTTTCAGAGCAAGCTGAGCGGGATTGAAGATCCTTCATTTCATGATGTTGTGTGGTATAGAAGAACTTTTGAAGTTCCTGAGGGTTGGAATGGGAAGCGGATTGTCCTCCATTTCGGCGCCGTTGATTATTTGGCAAAAGTCTGGGTGAATGGTCAGCTGGTGGCCGTGCATGAAGGCGGACATACACCATTTCAGGTCGATATCACTCCTTCGCTGCTCAAAGGAAGGAATACCATCATACTGCGCGCAGAGGATTTCAGCCGTGATGTCACCTTGCCGCGTGGCAAGCAATATTGGCTGGAGCAGTCTGCTGCCATCTTTTATACCCGCACAACCGGAATCTGGCAGAGTGTCTGGCTTGAACCGCTGTCTGCAGTGCATCTGAGTAAAACCATGATGACACCAGATATTGACCGCAATGAAATCCGGCTTCGGACCTTTCTGCAAGGATTTAAGTCTGCTGATCCGCTCAAGCTGCGCATAACGGTATCGTATGACAGTGAAGTAATTGCGGAAGATCAATATATGGTCATGAATGGTGAGCAGCTGCGCACTATCGGCTTGGGTGATTTTGCGGATCATGGTCTTGGACGTTTATGGAGCCCTGAGCATCCGAATTTGTATGATATTCAATTTCAATTGCTTCGGAATGAGGAAGTAATTGACGAAGTGGCGAGTTATTTCGGCATGCGCAAGGTGTCGATTGAAAATGGCAAGCTATGCTTGAATAACCGCCCATATTTCCAGAGACTGGTGCTGGATCAGGGATACTTCCCTGACGGGATACTAACCGCACCTACAGACGAAGAGCTGAAACGTGATGCCCAGCTGACGAAAGAAATGGGCTTTAACGGGGTGAGAAAACATCAGAAGACAGAAGATCCCCGGTTCCTGTATTGGTGTGATAAGCTCGGCCTGCTGGTATGGAGTGAGGCAGCCAATGCTTACGAATATTCCGAGGAGTATGTCCGCCGTTTCACGAAGGAATGGCAGGAGATCATCGAGCGCGACTATAACCATCCTTGTATCGTGACCTGGGTTCCGCTTAATGAGAGCTGGGGTGTTCCCAATGTCCAGATTGATACACGCCAGCAGCAGCACGGATTGGCTATGTATCATTTAACGAAATCCTTGGATGAGATGAGACCTGTTGTGTATAACGATGGGTGGGAGCATATGACTACAGATTTGGTGACTATTCATGACTATGAGAGCCATCAGGCAGTGCTGGAGGAGAGATATGCCACGGTAGAATCTTCTGTAAATGCGATGCCGGCCAACCGCAAAATATTTGTCGGTGGAGCTTCGTATCAAGGCCAGCCGATTCTCGTATCCGAGTTTGGTGGAATTGCCTTCAAGAAAAGTGAGTGGGAGGGCTGGGGTTATTCTGGGGCAGAGAATGAAGAGGATTTCCTGATGAAGCTCAAGGCTGTGGTTGACCCGATGTTCACTTCCCCGGTGATCCAAGGGTATTGCTATACCCAGCTGACGGATGTCGAGCAGGAAATCAACGGACTGCTCACCTATGATAGACAGCCCAAAGCTCCGCTTGAAGCGATCCGCAACATTATGATGCATATCCAATAAATAACATTTACTAAAAGGAGTTACACCATGACACAACAAGCAACGCTTCCGCGTCCTGAATATCCCCGCCCTGACTTTATTCGACCAGAGTGGATCAATCTGAACGGCCAGTGGCAATTCGAAATTGATCATGGCAAAAGTGGGAAGGAACGCGGATACCCTGTTAACGAACATAATCTCTCAGGGACAATTACTGTGCCCTTCTGTCCGGAAAGCAAGCTGTCCGGTGTAGAATATAAAGATTTTATGGCTGCTGTATGGTATAAAAGGGAGTTTACCGTGCCGGAGAGCTGGACAAATGGCAGAGTTATCCTTCATTTTGGCGCCGTTGATTATATGGCGGAGGTCTGGGTGAACAGCGTATCCGTAGGTACGCACCGCGGAGGATATACTCCGTTTAGCTTTGATATTACTTCTAATCTTTTAGCGGGCAGTAATGTGATTACTGTCTATGCTGAAGACGACGTTCGATCGGGACGACAGCCACGGGGCAAGCAGAGTGAACAGTTCCATTCGCACGGCTGTGATTATACACGCACTACAGGAATCTGGCAGACGGTATGGCTTGAGCAAGTCCCTGAAACCTATCTGTCTAATCTGAAAGTTGTCGCTGATCCCGACAATGGCTGTGTGCACCTCGAAATGAAGGTACAAGGGAACGCAGCGGGGGACACGCTTAGGGCCACTGCTCTTTATGGCGGCAAACCCGTTGGGGACAGCAGTGTGATCGTTTCCGGACCCTCTATAAAACTTACGATTCCACTATCAGAGATTCACTTGTGGGAAGTTGGAAACGCCAGATTGTATGACCTGAAGTTGTCCTTGCATAGTCAGGGACGGGAGAGTGACGTGGTCCATTCTTATTTTGGACTCCGCACGGTACGACTGGATGGGATGGCATTCCGGATCAATGGGAAATCCGTATTTCAGCGGTTAGTTCTGGATCAAGGTTTTTATCCGGAGGGAATCTATACCGCTCCTACTGATGAAGATCTGCGCAGAGACATCGAAATCTCAATAGGGCTTGGCTTCAATGGCGCGAGGCTTCACGAGAAGATCTTTGAACCGCGTTATCTTTATTGGGCTGACCAATTAGGTTATCTTGTCTGGGGAGAGCATGCCAATTGGGGGCTGAATATTACTGGAGCGGATAGCCTGACTCACTTCCTGCCGGAATGGCTCGAAGGTATGCAGCGTGATTTCAATCATCCCGCGCTGATCGGCTGGTGCCCTTTTAATGAGACCTGGGACCGGGACGGTGCGAAACAGCATAACCCCGTGCTCCAGATTGTTTACGACGTAACAAAACGTATGGATCCAACACGTTCAGTAATTGATACAAGCGGCAACTTCCATGTGGCTACAGATATCTTCGATCTTCATGACTATGACCAGAATCCGCAGACGTTCCGGGACAGATATGAACCGATGAAAAGTGGCGGAGAAGTATTCAATACCTTCCCGGATCGCCAAACATATGAAGGTCAACCTTACTTCATCAGCGAGTATGGCGGAATTTGGTGGAACCCGCAGCAGAAAGATGAAAAATCATGGGGGTATGGGGACAGACCGACCTCAGAGCAAATGTTTATCGAACGCTACGAGGGGTTGACGAATGTTCTATTGGATCATCCGCTGATGTTTGGATTCTGCTATACCCAGCTGTACGATGTGGAGCAGGAAGTCAATGGACTGTACACTTATGACAGACAGCCGAAGTTCGACCCCGAGCGAATCCGCGGCATCAATGCGCGTAAGGCTGCAATTGAAGATTAGAGGCGCTACGTAACTATTCATTCGAAAGGAATGTGATAGATTATGAAAGTGAATTTCCGGCAAAAATGTCTGGTCGCCTTAAGTGTTCTTCTTATTCTTCCAATGGGGAAGGTGACCCTTGCAGTCTCTGATCATAATGACTTTTACAACGTGGTTATGCAGGACGGGGCGGACCCATGGGTGTATAAACATACAGATGGCTTCTATTATTTCACCAAAACAACAGGTGGCAATGTTACCCTCTGGAAGTCAGCCCAGTTGACCACTATTGATGCAGCGCCTACTAAAGTTGTCAACACGGGCGGTAGCGGCATCTGGGCGCCTGAACTACATTATATAAACGGAGCTTGGTATATCTACTATGTGATGGACGACGGAGATAACGTAAACCACCGAATGCATGTAATGGAGAACACAGCAGCAGACCCGATGCAGGGAACTTGGCAGTACAAAGGCCAGATCACAGATTCAAGCAATAAGTGGGCTATAGACGGTACTGTGCTGCAAGTGAACGGCGAGCTGTATTTTATCTGGTCCGGCTGGGAGGGGAATGTTAATGTGCGGCAGAATCTCTATATCGCGCATATGAGTAATCCCTGGACCATTGATTCCGAACGCGTAGAGATTTCAAGACCAGCGTATAGCTGGGAAACGAATCATTCCCCAAATGTGAATGAAGGACCACAGGTGATTATAAATGGAGAAGTCATTAGTTTGGTCTACTCGGCAAGCGGAAGCTGGACTAATGATTATTGTCTGGGACTGATCACCGCAGACATCTCCAGTGATCTGTTGAATCCGGCATCATGGAATAAACGCAATCAGCCTATCTTTTCCTCAGGCAATGGACTTTATGGACCTGGACACCATTCGTTTACAAAGTCTCCTGACGGCCAAGAGGATTGGATCATGTACCATGTCGCCAAATACAATAACGCTGGCTGGAACCGCGAGGTGCGGATGCAGAAATTCAGCTGGAATGCTGATCATACACCTAATCTGGGTATTCCCGTTGACCCTAATCTTCCGATAACTTTGCCTTCAGGTGAAACCATGCATACCCGCTACGAAGCGGAAAAAGGGACATTTGACGGCGATGCCTATGCCTCTTCGAGTCCCAAGGGCTCGGCTGGACTTAAGGCGGGTCATATTGATACGCCGGACAGTTACGTGGAATTTTCGGTTGATGCGGCAGCCGCAGGCGAGTATATTCTTTTGGCTCGAACGGCGAATGGAACGTCTGGCGGGAATTGGTCGAATTTTCAGCTTAGTGTCAATGCAGGACCTGCCAGCCCATTCTATATCACCAATAAAGGGTGGGAGAATTGGGGGCTGTCCACAGCCCGGGTTCAACTGAAGGCAGGCATGAACAAGCTTCGTTTTACCAAAGGCGAAGGTTACGGAGAAATTGATTTCATTGATATTAAGCCATTGTGAATCGAACAAACCTAAGAGACATATGAAATGGCTTCCGGTTTTCCGGAGGTCATTTCTAGGTGAAAGGGCTTGTAGGTGTAATTGTTTTTCATCTCATTAAGAAGTAAGATTAGGATAATTATTAGGATACAAGGAGAGCTGATTTGTGCTGGAACTTAGCTTAAACGACCCGGAAAAATTAGTCACAGTAACGCATGCTTTATCAACTCGTTCTAGGGTTGATATTCTTCGGCTCTTAAACTCCAAAAACTTAAATATTATTGAAATCGCTGAGAGGCTGAAGCTTCCAGTGTCGACGGTAGCAAGCAATATTAAAGTATTAGAAGCAGCAGAGTTAATTCATACAGAATTGCTTCCGGCTTCACGCGGGGCAATGAAAGTTTGCAGCCGGAATTATGATGATCTTCATATTGCCTTGAATTTGAAAGAACCGATGTCAAAGGGATTAACTCATGTCTATGAAGTAGAGATGCCGATCGGCCATTATAGCGACTGTGAGGTATCTCCTACTTGCGGAATGGCTAATAGCGAGGGTCTTATTATCAAAGAAGATGAACCGTCGAGCTTTTATCACCCTAAACATGTCAACGCTCAGCTGATCTGGCTCCGCAAAGGATTTCTGGAATATTTGCTGCCTATGGATATCCCCTCCGGAGCACAAATTGAATCGCTGGAATTATCCATGGAGATCTGTTCGGAAGCTCCGAATTATGACCAGAACTGGCCTTCGAACATCTCTGTATGGGTGAATGGATCGGAGATCGGCATGTGGACCAGTCCCGGTGATTTCGGTGACCGGCGGGGCAAGCTGAATCCGAACTGGTGGTGGGATGGATCTACACAATACGGGTTTCTCAAGACCTGGCGTGTTGACCATGAAAAGACGACACTTGATATGGAGAAAGTGTCGAATGTTTCCTTAAATGATCTACTGATTAACCGGAGCCCTAAATTGCGGCTGCGCATTGGAATCAACCCTGATGCAGTTCATCAAGGCGGACTTAACCTGTTCGGGCGCCAGTTTGGCGATTATGAACAACATATTATGATGAAGGTAAAATATACCATGGATCAGGATGAAGTAGAACTTTAGCTTAGGAGATGAACAAAGCAAGGCGGTTCCTCGGAAACGAATCTTCGTATCCAAGGAACCGCCTTGCTTTGTTTGTTCTGGATGTAAAGCTAGAGTGTGCGCCGTAGGGCGGCACGCTGAAGGGTGATCATCCAGTCAACGGACGGCTCAACCAGCGGGTGAAAGAGCCGTTTAACGGACGGCTGAGCCAGCAATACGGTGAATAATACGGCGGTGAGCAGCAGGACTACTGCCCCAGCAGCATTGCCAATATAGGTGTAAATCCCGGAAACGGCAGCCAGACGAACGATAAAACCATGAAGCAGGAAAACATACAACGTGCGGCGCCCCCAGTCGGTCATGCGGCTCGCTCCGTAAGGTACGAGGCCGAGGAAAGCGAGTGAAGCGACAATTTGTAGTCCGTACAGTCCCAGACGGTATACGCCTGCATACCATACATTGGCATCAAGCTGCATATAGGTCATGCTGCCATATAACCAGCCAAAGGGAAATCCTGCCCCCCATGCGGCCATGATGGCAAGGAGTAGAATGGAGGCGGCTGCTGCAAAGATTTTGATATATTTCTGATAGAGCTTGACGAAGGTTTCGAAGGAGAAATGATAGCCGATAATGAAAAAAGGCAAATATACAAAGGTACGGCTGATGCTAAACCATACACCGTCCAGCTGGAGATATCCGACAGCCACCCCCG
Source organism: Paenibacillus sp. FSL H7-0918 (assembly GCF_038007025.1). Taxonomy (NCBI): domain Bacteria; kingdom Bacillati; phylum Bacillota; class Bacilli; order Caryophanales; family Paenibacillaceae; genus Paenibacillus; species Paenibacillus sp. FSL H7-0918. Next base: position 184,720 of record NZ_JBBOWJ010000002.1, on the reverse strand, counting down.
CTGTTACAGCGAAGAGGAGCTTAGCGGTTATGGACCATCTGCTCATACCGAGCATCAGGAGGCGCCAGCAGGCATGACTGGCCAGAAACCATAGGAGCAGATAGGGTGCGAAAATGGAATGCTGGATGTTGCTTACATGAAAGAGGGAAACGTCGAGTGCGGAATATAAGCTTTGAAAAATGAGGTATTGCAATCCAATTTGCAGCAGCATTTTGCGGCCGGTAGTTCCGGCAAGGCTTTTTCTGGCGAAATAGCCGGTCACCAGTACGAACAGCGGCATGTGAAAGCTGAAAATCCACATATATAATCCGTGTATTCCGCTCATTTTGTTAATCAGAGGTTCAATTGCATTACCGGCAAAAACAGTGATAATAAGCATAAAACGCAGGTTGAGAAAAAAGGTTTCTCCGCGCGTTTCCAGCGAGTTTTCCCCTACCATGATTTAGCCTCCAAATTATGCTGTATGCAAATTAATTTAATTTTAAAATACTAGATTTTCTTTGATTTAATTGTGAATTAAGTCACAATAGAAAGCGTTATCATGTGTGCGAAATGTGGCGATGTGTTGAAGGTTGTTAGAATAGAGGGATTCCACTATAATTTTTATATGCATTAACATCTGGGAGTGGAACATGTTGAAGAGAAGAATAACTAAGCGTCGCGTCGCTATTTTTGTATTGATTATTTTAGTGGTAGCCGGGTTGCTGATATGGAAGTATTTAACGCCATATGCACCGGCTCAAGAAGCCGAAACTGCACTGATTTCAAGTGGCGGAGTTACCGTCGAACAGAATGATAATTGGATCTCGTTCGAACCTTCCATTACTAAAGGCGCCTCGATTATTTTTTATCCCGGGGCTTTGGTTAAACCGGAAGCTTACTCCCCTCTTGCGAAGAGCGTCGCTGCTGCAGGGCATCCCTTCTACATCGCCAAAATGCCGTTTAATTTAGCCGTAACGAAGGGGGATGCTGCAGAAGAGATTATTCGTGTGCATCCGAAGCAATCTTTTGTGCTGGGTGGACATTCACTTGGGGGTGTCATGGCCTCACGTTACGCAATTGAGCATACGGACCAACTGGAAGGTGTATTTTTCTTAGCCTCTTATCCAGATGAAAAGGGCAGTCTACGAGAGACTACTTTGTCAGTGTTGTCGGTTGTGGGTACTGAGGATCAAGTGATTGACAGAGATAGCTACAACAAAGGGCGCTCCTATCTGCCAGATAATACAGTTTATAGTTCAATTATAGGTGGGAATCATGCGCAATTTGGCAGCTACGGGCCTCAGAAGGGGGACGGCGAAGCCACAATATCCGAGGAAGAGCAGCAGAGTCGCACAGTAAGTGCCCTGTTGGATTGGCTGGGAAATCTGAGGTAGTTACGGGTCATTCAACAGAGGGAGGAAACAATTCATGCCCATATTACACATTAACGATGAATGCGTTCCCTGCTCCGGAATATTGTTTGATAAAGACGGGACGTTACTCGATCTATTAGCCACCTGGGGGAATTGGGCGGAGCTTGTGCTGCGTGGACTGGAAGATCAACTCGCGATCATGGGAGCGGGATTTATTGTAGAGCGCAGCAAGGTGCTGGGTACGCAACATGATCCGCAAGGGAAGTTAATAGGGTACGACCCGGCGGGGCCGCTTACCATGGCTACAGAAGAAGAAAGTTACGGTGTACTCGCATGGCAGCTATATGCAGCAGGAGTTCCTTGGAATGAAGCGCTGACCCGTGTGAAAAGCATAACTAAAAACGCGATGTATGAATTACGCCGACGCCGTATGGCACAGCCTTTAGCGGGACTTCATTCTTTTTTGGAGCAATGCTCTGCGGCATCGCTTAAGCTTGGCGTGGTTACCTCCGACGGGGCAAAGACCACCGGAGAGCATTTGGAATGGCTTAATGTGGCAGGCTATTTTGATTCGGTAGTTACTAGGGACAGAGTAAAAAACGGAAAACCAGCTCCTGAAATGGCTGAATTGGCCTGCCGGGAGTTAGGGCTTTCGCCTGAAGAGACGATTATTATTGGGGACAGTAATGCCGATATGCAATTAGGTAAAGGTGCAGGACTTCGCCTCGCAATTGGGATTTCCGCCAGTGGTGATGGGGAGCACCTTATAGATGCAGATGTAATCATTTCCGGTTTCAATGAGCTTCGGATCACTTACTGATCAGCTAATAAAAGGAAAGGATGTGCTACTTAGCATGGATCAATTGCAGACACTTGCTTCTTGGATCAAAGAAAGTGACAATATCGTTTTTTTCGGAGGGGCGGGTACGTCTACAGAGAGTGGAATTCCTGATTTCCGCTCCGCAGCTGGATTATATCAAACTCAGCACAATTCACCTTATCCACCTGAAGTGATGCTGAGCCGCACTTTTTTTATGTCCTCACCGGACATTTTTTTTGATTTTTACCGCAGTAAAATGATTCATCCAGAGGCCCGTCCGAATGGTGCGCATCAGCTACTAGCGGAGTTGGAACAGCAGGGGAAGCTGAAAGCGGTGATTACGCAAAATATTGACGGCCTGCACCAGCAGGCGGGCAGCCGTAGTGTCCTTGAGCTGCATGGTTCGATCCATCGCAACTATTGTATGGACTGCTCACGGTATTACGGGCTGGATCAACTGCTGGAAATGACTGAGGTCGTTCCTCGCTGCCCGGAATGTGGCGGAATTATCAAGCCGGATGTGGTTTTATATGAAGAAGAATTGGATCACTCCGTGCTTATGGGCTCTGTCGCAGCGATTGCCTCTGCAGATATGCTTATTATTGGTGGAACCTCGCTAACGGTTCAGCCTGCGGCCAGTCTGGTGACTTATTTCCGGGGCAAACGTACGGTGCTGCTGAACGGAGATCCCACACCTTATGATGATCAGGCGGATCTGCTGATTACAGATCGAATTGGAAAAGTAATGGGCAGTGTCAAGGATCTATTAAGCTAGAAGAAAAAAGCTGTCCTTTGGTTTCTCTTGCCAGATTATTATTACGCTCAGAAGTTTAAAGATAAGGTAGGCTCACAACAGCGTGTAATGAGAGGCAGGGATAAGCAATGGTATATGTAGCAGACGATAAACGGTATGACAACATGCGTTATAATCGTTGCGGGAACTCAGGTCTCAAGCTCCCAGCAATCTCATTAGGATTATGGCAGAATTTTGGTGGGATCGATAATTACGAGAACGGCAGAGAAATGATCACTCGTGCTTTTGATCTTGGAATTACCCATTTTGATCTGGCCAACAACTATGGTCCACCAGCTGGTTCAGCAGAAGAGCTGTTCGGTAAAGTTCTTGCCAATGATATGTATCCTTATCGTGATGAAATAGTGATCTCTACAAAAGCAGGGTATAACATGTGGCCCGGCCCTTATGGGGAATGGGGTTCACGTAAATATATGCTGGCTAGTCTGGATCAGAGCCTGAAGCGGCTAGGCCTAGATTATGTTGATATTTATTACTCTCATCGTCCAGACCCGGAAACACCGCTTGAAGAAACCATGCAGGCGCTGGATTATGCGGTACGTTCTGGCAAAGCTTTATATATAGGACTATCCAACTATAATGCGGAGCAGACGGCTGAAGCCCTTAGTATTCTAAAAAGCCTGGGCACACCGCTCTTAATCCATCAGCCTAGTTATTCTATGCTCGATCGCTGGATTGAGGGTGGCTTACAGGATGTACTGGAACATAGTGGTGTAGGAAGCATCGCTTTTACACCCCTGGCTGAAGGCTTGTTAACCAACAAATATTTGAATGGTATTCCAGAAGGGTCAAGAGCTGCCAAGCCGTCTGCCGCCTTGAATGAGAGCCGGATTACACCGGAGGTGCAGCGGAGGATTCGCGCACTTAATCAGCTTGCGGTTTCGCGAGGACAGAGTCTGGCTCAGTTTGCACTGGCTTGGACACTCCGGGGTGGCAAGGTTACTTCTGCCCTGATTGGAGCAAGCAGAGTGGACCAGATTGAAGAGAATATAGCTGCTTTAGCTAATCCTGATTTCCGTCCGGAGGAGTTAGAGCGGATTGAAACGATTCTAAAGACAGAACTATAGCATATTAAACACAGTAACAGCCCGGTTCCTTACGTTAAGGAAGGCGGGCTGTTGTTGTATAGTGGATTTATGGATTTATGGATTAAAGGGCAAACTAACGTTCAGGTTTCTCTGCTTGTCTCGTTGTAGTCATCCGGTAAGCCGTCGGTGACTGGGCACAAAACCGTTTGAATTGGCGAGAGAAGTATAAAGCATCGGTGAGCCCCACAGATGCTGCTACCTGTTCCACGGACAGCTCCGGTCGTTCACGCAGCAGTTGTCTGGACTTTTCAATCCGCAGCTTCAGCAAGTAGGTCACCGGAGATAATCCGGTCTCTTGCTTAAATACACGGGACAGGTAGGCTCGATTATAACCCAACGTATCACACATTTGTTCAATAGAGACCGGGTGCGCATATTGAGAAGCCATGTAGTGGATCATTTGCTTCACAGTACGCTTAACCTGTGATTCTGCGCCGGGCAGACGGGAGAAGGAAGAGAGCAAATCAGCTGCTTCGCCGACAATGAGATAGAGATAGCCAAGCGAAGTCAGATGGGCACTCTCTTTGTTGGCGTTGAAGGCTTGCATGATGCTGGACAGGGCACCTGGAATGAGGCTTTCACCTGTTGTAGTCACCACAGGCTGTTGTGGTGTGAACCCTGTCTGCAGCACCAGATCGTCAGCTTCACTGCCAGTAAAAGCTGCCCAGCGATAGCACCAGGGCTGGTCTTTATCCGAGACGTAACTGACTAATTGTCCCGGATGGATCAAGAAGCAGTCCCCTTTACCCAACTCATATTTATGATGTTCTGTACGGAAAACGCCCGAGCCAGATTCTATGAAATGCAGCAAATAATAATCATAGATCTTGGGTCCAGCTTGATGCATGGGCAGGGTCTGACTCTGGCCGGCAAACAGTACATGAAGGTTCTGTTTATCGTAATACACTGGATTGGATCCTACGGAATAAGTATGCTCCATTTGGGACAGCCTTTCTTGTGTTAATGTCATTTAATGGCTTATAGTTTAGAGAGTAACAGTAATATATGTAATTATTATATTATGGGAAGTCACATTTATCCATACATTACACACATGATTGCATTATCAGAGGATGAATGAATCTATTATAATGAGTACATAAAGAACGCTTTACTAATTCCCACTGGCTGAAGCAGCGAAAGGATGGAGTGGCATTAATGAGCATACAGGAACTTAATAACAAATTTATTGAAAAATATGGGGTGAGCGGGGAAGAGGCTAAGGTGTTTTATGCACCAGGTCGTGTCAATCTCATCGGAGAGCACTTGGATTATAACGGCGGGTATGTACTTCCCGCAGCTTTGGAATTCGGTACAACGCTGATTGTGCGTCCACGTAGTGACAGCAAAGTGAATTTTGCATCAACTAATTTTCCTTACGAAGCTTCTATTGATTATAGCGAAATTGGCAAGGCCAAAACGGGTGAATGGATTGACTATCCGATTGGGGTAATGGTTGAGCTGGATAAGAAAAGCACACCAGTATCCAAAGGGTACGATCTGCTGTTCCATGGCGATATTCCGAATGGAGCAGGCTTGTCCTCCTCGGCCTCTCTTGAAGTCGTTACTGCTTATGCGTTCCTGACTCTCGAAGGTGGCGATACAGACACTGTTGAGATTGCACTTTTGTCCCAGCGTGCTGAGAACCAGTACGTAGGTGTAAACTCCGGAATTATGGATCAGTTCGCAGTTGCTAACGGCAAACGCGATCATGCGATCCTGCTGATGTGCGACACACTTGAGTACAATTTGGTACCGTTCATCACAGGTTCATACAAATTGGTTATCGGCAACACGAACAAACGCAGAGGGCTTGTAGATTCCAAGTACAATGAACGCCGTCAGCAGTGTGATGAGGCATTGGCTATTTTGCAAAAAGAAGTGCCTTCACTAGCTTATCTGGCACAGCTTAATCGTGAACAGTTCGAAGCACATCAAGATAAAATCACAGACGAAATTGTAAGACGCCGCGCTCGCCATGTTGTGGAAGAGAACCAACGCGTGCTAGATTCCGTTGAGGTATTAAAAAACAATGATCTGAAGCAGTTTGGACAGTTCATGAATGATTCGCATGCATCCTTGCGCGATTTGTATGAAGTTAGCTGTGCAGAGCTTGATATTATGGTTGAAGAAGCTGGGCGCATCCCAGGTACACTCGGTTCCCGTATGACTGGCGCGGGTTTCGGAGGCTGTACAGTATCTTTGGTACATGAAGATGATATAGAACGTTTTATTCGTGAAGTTGGTGAAGCCTATACCACAAGATCTGGTTTGGTTGGCGAGTTCTACGTTTGCGGCATCGGTAATGGTGTCCAAGAATTGAAGGGAGTGTAATCAGATGGCGATTTTAGTAACAGGTGGAGCAGGGTATATTGGGTCTCATACTGTAGCGGAGCTGCTGGATCGTGGCGAAGAAGTGGTGGTCCTCGACAATCTGCTAACAGGGCATCGTGAGGCGTTGCTGGGTGGCAAGCTGTACGAAGGTGATCTGCGTGATAAAGAACTGCTGGGTAAGCTGTTCGCTGAAAATGAGATTGAAGCGGTTATCCATTTTGCTGCAAGCTCTTTGGTCGGAGAAAGCATGAAGGACCCTGTAAAATATTACGACAACAACGTATATGGTACACAGTGTCTTCTAGAAGCTATGCAAAAAGCGGGCGTGAACAAGATCGTATTCTCGTCCACAGCCGCAACCTACGGCGAACCGGAAAAGGTGCCGATTGAAGAAACAGACCGCACTGAACCAGCCAATGTGTATGGAGAAACTAAGCTGACCATGGAACGGATGATGGCTTGGTTTGACAAAGTACTGGGCATCAAATACGTAGCATTGCGTTACTTTAATGCAGCTGGCGCACATGCCAGTGGCAAAATCGGTGAAGACCATCGTCCAGAAAGTCATTTGGTGCCGCTGGTATTGCAAACGGCCTTGAAGCAACGTGACAGTATCGCAGTTTTCGGAGATGACTATCCTACAGAAGACGGTACTTGTGTGCGCGACTACATCCATGTCAGCGATCTGGCTGACGCCCATGTTCGTGCGGTAACTTACCTGCGCAGCGGAAGCAGCAGCAATATTTTCAACCTGGGCAATGGACTTGGATTCTCGGTAAAACAGGTGATTGAAACGGCGAAGAAGGTTACTGGACTTGAAATTCCTGTAGTCATTCAAGAACGCCGTGCCGGCGATCCGGCTGTGCTGGTAGCTTCCTCCGACAAAGCGCGTAGCGTCCTTGGATGGAACCCGCAGCATGCAGATTTGGAAGATATCATTCAAAGTGCATGGAACTGGCACTCTGCCAATCCGCAAGGATACGGAGAATAAGGGACTTTAGGTTAGCTTATCTTGAACTTGAGACCCTACTTAAGGAGAATTAAAATGCACAACGAGAATAAGATTACACCTGCTGGTCAGAAAGCATTACATGCGATTGAACAGCTTGTTCTGTTCGCACTGCGCCAGCAGCTTATAGCTCCATCCGATGAAGATTATAGCCGTAATGTGCTGCTCGAACAGTTCGGTTTCAGTGAGCCGCATGTAGGTGACATCGATCAAAGTCCATTGGAAGGGCCGCAGGCTCCACTCGATGCACTGATTGATTATGGTTTTGAAATCGGATTGATCCCAGAGAATAGTGACACTTACCGTGACTTGCTGGATGCCAAGATTATGGGACTTCTCATGGCCCGTCCTTCGGATGTAAATGCTGAGTTCTATAGTCTGACCGCTGAAAAAGGCATCTCCGCGGCTACAGATCGTTTTTATAAATTGAGCATTGATTCGAACTATATTCGGATGGATCGGATCTCGAAGAATGTCTACTGGCTGCAGGATTCGCCGTACGGAGACATTGAAATGACGATCAATTTGTCCAAGCCTGAGAAAAATCCGAAGGAAATCGCAATGGCTCGGCTGCTCCCGCCGCCAGTCTATCCGAAATGTCTGCTGTGCCGTGAGAATGTAGGTTATGCCGGACGGATCAATCATCCGCCACGCCAGAACCTGCGTATCATTCCGCTTAACCTGAATAATGAAAAATGGTTCTTCCAATACTCGCCATATGTTTACTACAATGAGCACTGTATTGTATTCCATCATGATCATGTGCCAATGAAGCTTACCAAGGATACCTTGAAGCGGCTGCTTAGCTTCGTGGAATCATTCCCGCATTATTTTATTGGCTCCAATGCAGACTTACCGATTGTTGGCGGCTCTATTCTGACGCATGACCATTTTCAGGGCGGACGCCACACATTCCCGATTCAAAAAGCGCCTAAGGAAGATACATTTACACATGCTTCTTATCCGGGTGTCAGCATTAATATCGTAAAATGGCCGATGTCCGTATTGCGCTTAAATGGAGAAGATCCTGCGGTTCTATTGGAATGCGGAAATGCGCTTTATGAAGCTTGGAAAGCCTACAGCGATCCAGAGGCGGAAGTGCTAGCCTTTAGTGAGGTTGACGGTGAAGTACAACCTCATAATACCGTTACTCCTATCGTACGCCGGGCCGAGGACGGCAGCTTCGAGATGGATCTTGTGCTGCGGAATAACCGGACTAATGAGCAATATCCTGAAGGGATTTTTCATCCGCACCGGGAAATGCATCATATCAAGAAAGAAAACATCGGCTTGATCGAAGTTATGGGACTGGCGATTCTGCCGGGCCGTTTGAAGGAAGAACTCGATTCCATCGCAGGTATTCTTGCAGGAGATCAAGCGCTGTTAGAAGCGGTGAAGAATGACCCTAGTCATTCTCTTGCGCAGCATGCGGCTTGGATTCAGGAGCTGGTGGAGCGATTCGGAACTGCACTGCAACACGAGGAAGCGCTCAAGATTGTGCAGAACGAAGTTGGCATCAAGTTTACGCATATTCTTGAACACGCTGGCGTTTACAAACGGACTCCAGAAGGTCAAGCAGCTTTCCGCCGTTTCGTAACAAGCTTCGGTGCTTTGTAGTAAGTGAGTTTGGATTTAAGGATGTCCTCAAGCCTATGGGCTTGGGGCATCTTTTTTTATTCGGAATGACGAAACCCAGCCACCTAATTTGAATGCGGGTAACCAGAGGTTTATAATACGAAGGAGTAAGACATTATGAATTAACTACTGGAGGTTTACACATATGCGTAAATTTGAATTTTATAATCCTACCAAGCTGATTTTTGGACAAGGTACCCTTGAAGCCTTGAAGACAGAGGTGCCTAAGTACGGTAAAAATGTGCTTTTGATGTACGGTGGCGGCAGTATCAAGCGCAGCGGTTTGTACGATAAAGTAGTTGCTGAGCTGAGTTCAATAGGCGCTACAGTGACTGAACTCTCTGGAGTAGAACCCAATCCACGTCTTTCCACAGTACATAAAGGCGTAGACCTGTGCCGGGAGCATAATATTGACCTTGTTCTCGCAGTAGGGGGCGGAAGCGTATTGGACTGCGCAAAAGCTGTTGCTGTTGGAGCCAAATATGATGGTGATATGTGGGACTTTGTAGAGCGTAAAGCAGCGGCCCAAGACGCGCTTCCACTGGGCACAGTGCTGACAATGGCTGCTACGGGATCTGAAATGAATAACGGCTCCGTAATTACAAATGAGGTTACTAAGGAAAAAATGGGCTGGGGCAGCGTGCATGCCTACCCGGCATTTTCGATTCTTGATCCAGAGAACACTTTTTCTCTGCCACGTGATCAGACCGTTTATGGCATGGTGGACATCATGTCACATGTACTGGAGCACTATTTCCATACAGACGGCAATACACCGGTACAAGACGGGTTCTGTGAAACTTTGCTGCGCACTGTAATTGAAACCGCGCCGAAGCTTATCGAAGATCTGAACAACTACGAGCTGCGTGAGACCATTATGTACTGCGGTACGATGGCGCTTAACGGAATGGTCAGCATGGGTTTTGCCGGAGATTGGGCGACTCATAATATCGAGCATGCAGTGTCGGCTGTTTACGATATTCCACATGGTGGAGGTTTGGCGATTTTGTTCCCGCAATGGATGAAATATAACCTCAGCACAAACCCTGCGCGTTTCCGTCAGCTTGCAGTAAATGTGTTCGGAGTTGATCCTGCTGGCAAGACTGATGAAGAAATCGGGCTGGAGGGTATTGAGGCTCTGCGTAATTTCTGGGATTCCATCGGTGCGCCGAAGACGCTCGGAGATTATGATATTGATGACAGCGAGATCGGCAGTATGGCTGACAAGGCTGTTCGTTTCGGAGCATTTGGTAATTTCCGCAAGCTTGAGCGTGAAGATGTAGTTGAGATTTATAAAATGGCTTTGTAAGTAATTCTTCTACGAAAAGAGACCATTTGTCTTTATTCCAGAAGCCACAATAGAATGTCAAAGAAGCGATTCCTCCGTTATGGAAGAATCGCTTCTTTGTATTTATGTTCTAGTGTGACTTGCTCCTCTTGCTATACTTTTCGGTCGCTCTCATCCCAAGATTTCGCTGCCGCTGGCCGAACCTCCGCTGCCGCTGGCCGAACCTCCGCTGCCGCTGGCCATACCTCCGCTGCCGCTGGCCGTACCTCCGCTGCCGCTGGCGTACCTCCGCTGCCGCTGGCCGAACCTCCGCTGCCGCTGGCGAACCTCCGCTGCCGCTGACCGCACCTTCGCTGCGGCTGGCTGGACCTGCACTGCCGCTGGCCGCACCTGCACTGCCGCTGACCGCACCTTCGCTGCGGCTGGCTGGACCTGCACTGCCGCTGGCCGCACCTGCACTGCCGCTGACCGCACCTGCAGTGCCGCTGACCGCACCTGCACTGCCGCTGACCGAACATCACTGCCGCTGACCGAACATCACTGCCGCTGACCGTACCTCCGCTGCTGCTGTCCGTACCTCCGCTGCCGCTGGCCGTACCTCCGCTGCCGCTGTCCGTACCTCCGCTGCTGCTGTCCGTACCTCATCTATCACTGTTCGCACCCGTAATCTAATCCGTCGACCGTCCTCCAGAGTCTTACGGACCCAGCTGACGTTATCTGTGAATTTTCAGCCTTTTGAGCAAGTTTTCGGACACCAGAGACACTATTGCTTCGAAATGGTCTTATATTTGCTGTTTTTCATGCCAATAGGGGCTATGCGGTCCGATAGCATACCAAATGTCGGAAAAATCGGCGAATAGGGTCTGCTGAGTCCGATGGGCCGAGGTGCGAAAGCAGCATAGCCTCTTCATATGCGCGAGAGTGTTACCCAACCAACTAGGGTTTGTAAGATCCCCACACGACTGATTCCTCTACCAATACACGCCTACCCTACGGACCCAGCTGACGTTATATGCGAATTTTCAGCCTTTTGAGCAAGTTTTCGGACACCAGAGACACTATTGCTTCGAAATAGCCTCATATTTGTTGTTTTTCATGCCAATAGGGACTATGCGGTCCGATAGCATACCAAATGTCGGATAAATCGGCGAATAGGGTCTGCTGAGTCCGATAGGCCGAGGTGCTGAGGCGCCGAGGTGCGTAAGCAGCATAGCCTCTTCATACGCGCGAGAGTGTTACCTAACCAACTAGGGTTTGTAAGATCCCCATGCGACTGATTCCTCTCCCAATACACGCCTACCCTACGGACCCAGCTGACGTTATATGCGAATTTTCAGCCTTTTGAGCAAACTTTCGGACACCGGAGACACTATTGCTCCGAAATGGTCTCATATTTGCTTATTTTCATGCCAATAGAGACTATGCGGTCCGATAGCATACCAAATGTCGGATAAATCGGCGAATAGGGTCTGCTGAGTCCGATGGGCCGAGGTGCGAAAGCAGCATAGCCTCTTCATATGCGCGAGAGTGTTACCCAACCAACTAGGGTTTGTAAGATCCCCACACGACTGATTCCTCTACCAATACACGCCTACCCTACGGACCCAGCTGACGTTATATGCGAATTTTCAGCCTTTTGAGCAAGTTTTCGGACACCAGAGACACTATTGCTTCGAAATAGCCTCATATTTGTTGTTTTTCATGCCAATAGGGACTATGCGGTCCGATAGCATACCAAATGTCGGATAAATCGGCGAATAGGGTCTGCTGAGTCCGATAGGCCGAGGTGCTGAGGCGCCGAGGTGCGTAAGCAGCATAGCCTCTTCATACGCGCGAGAGTGTTACCTAACCAACTAGGGTTTGTAAGATCCCCATGCGACTGATTCCTCTCCCAATACACGCCTACCCTACGGACCCAGCTGACGTTATATGCGAATTTTCAGCCTTTTGAGCAAACTTTCGGACACCGGAGACACTATTGCTCCGAAATGGTCTCATATTTGCTTATTTTCATGCCAATAGAGACTATGCGGTCCGATAGCATACCAAATGTCGGATAAATCGGCGAATAGGGTCTGCTGAGTCCGATGGGCCGAGGTGCGAAAGCAGCATAGCCTCTTCATATGCGCGAGAGTGTTACCCAACCAACTAGGGTTTGTAAGATCCCCACACGACTGATTCCTCTACCAATACACGCCTACCCTACGGACCCAGCTGACGTTATATGCGAATTTTCAGCCTTTTGAGCAAGTTTTCGGACACCAGAGACACTATTGCTTCGAAATAGCCTCATATTTGTTGTTTTTCATGCCAATAGGGACTATGCGGTCCGATAGCATACCAAATGTCGGATAAATCGGCGAATAGGGTCTGCTGAGTCCGATAGGCCGAGGTGCTGAGGCGCCGAGGTGCGTAAGCAGCATAGCCTCTTCATACGCGCGAGAGTGTTACCTAACCAACTAGGGTTTGTAAGATCCCCATGCGACTGATTCCTCTCCCAATACACGCCTACCCTACGGACCCAGCTGACGTTATATGCGAATTTTCAGCCTTTTGAGCAAACTTTCGGACACCGGAGACACTATTGCTCCGAAATGGTCTCATATTTGCTTATTTTCATGCCAATAGAGACTATGCGGTCCGATAGCATACCAAATGTCGGATAAATCGGCGAATAGGGTCTGCTGAGTCCGATGGGCCGAGGTGCGAAAGCAGCATAGCCTCTTCATATGCGCGAGAGTGTTACCCAACCAACTAGGGTTTGTAAGATCCCCACACGACTGATTCCTCTACCAATACACGCCTACCCTACGGACCCAGCTGACGTTATATGCGAATTTTCAGCCTTTTGAGCAAACTTTCGGACACCAGAGACACTATTGCTCCGAAAGGGTCTTATATTTGCTGGTTTTTATGCCAATAGGGACTATGCGGTCCGATAGCATACCAAATGTCGGATAAATCGGCGAATAGGGTCTGCTGAGTCCGATAGGCCGAGGTGCCGAGGCGCGAAAGCAACATAGCCTCTTCATACGCGCGAGAGTGTTACCAACAAAAATCCGTGCTCCACCAACTATTGAACGGCCTTTAGGACAGCCCCAGCACATGTAATAAAATAGTGCCAATGTGAGCATGCTTATCCTCTGAATGGAACTTATTTGGGTGAATATCCAAAGATTGTGAAACCAAGGACCTACTTTGTACGTTTAATGTAATATGACAGTCCTGATTGAAGACAGGAGGAAACAAAAATGCAAACGCTGTATTTAGGCTGCTTGGCGCTAGGCGTCATATTTGCCATAGTCAGCGTCCTGGTGGGCGATGTGATCGGAGATGCCTTGCATGGGGTCTTTGATTTCGTATCCGTAGATTTTCTGAATCCCACCGTACTGGCTGGAGGAATAACCGTGTTCGGCGGAGCGGGCATTCTTCTAACCCGGTACAGCGCTCTGGAAGCTGGGGCGATCATTGCTTTGTCTTTGTTAGCCGCCGCTTTTTTGGGAGTACTTATGTATCTAGGGGTGGTTAAGCCCATGGAAAAAAGCGAAATGTCCAATGGTTTCTCAATGAGTGATCTGCCTGGCAAGATCGGGGAAATCACAATTCCTGTTCCCGCCACTGGTTATGGTGAGATTATGGTAAAGTTTGGCGCCGGCAATAGCCTGCATACGGCAGCAAGCTTTGATCATGAGCTGCTTCCGGCAGGGATTAAAGTTGTTGTAGTGGAGGTTAGAGAAGGCGTTGCATTGGTGTCAGAATTCGAAAAGAGAAGAGGAGTGGATCTTTAATGTTCGGTATTCCTGAGTATTTGTTAGTCCCTGCTGTTGTCGTTGCTGTCTTGTTTGTGCTAGGTATCGCATTCTGGGCACGTTACAAAACGGTTGGACCCGATGAAGGGATGATCGTAACGGGGTCGTTCTTGGGGAAAAATCATATTTCAGACGATGGTTCTGGTCGTAAAATAAAGATTGTACGCGGGGGCGGGGCCTTTATACTCCCAGTCTTTCAGAAGGCTGAATTTATGTCGCTTCTTTCTCATAAACTCGATGTGACGACCCCGGAAGTATACACCGAACAAGGGGTTCCGGTTATTGCCGACGGCGTAGCGATCATTAAAGTGGGTAGCTCAACGGAAGATGTGGCGACAGCTGCTGAGCAATTTATGGGCAAACCGATTGAAGCACTGAAGAGCGAAGCACAAGAAGTTCTTGAAGGTCATCTGCGGGCCATTCTCGGTTCGATGACCGTTGAGGAAGTATATCGTAACCGTGACCGCTTTGCGCAAGAGGTTCAAGGCGTGGCGGCACGTGATCTTAAGAAAATGGGTCTGCAAATTGTTTCCTTTACCATCAAGGATGTGCGAGACAAACATGGATATCTAGAGGCACTGGGTAAACCGCGGATAGCTGCTGTGAAGCGGGATGCAGAGATCGCTGAAGCAGAAGCAGTGCGGGATGCGAGAATTCAAAAGGCAAACGCAGAAGAGCAAGGGCAAAAAGCTGAGCTGCTGCGGGATACGAATATTGCCGAAGCCTCCAAGGAAAACCAGCTTAAGGTGGCTGCGTTTAAACGGGATCAGGATACAGCGAAAGCGGAAGCCGATCAGGCTTATCATATTCAAGAGGCACGTGCAAAGCAGACCGTTGTTGAAGAACAGATGAAGGTTGAGCTGGTACGTAAGGAACGTGAAATCGATTTGCAAGCCAAAGAAATTCAAGTTCGCGAGAAGCAGTATGATGCTGAAGTGAAGAAAAAAGCAGAAGCGGATCGTTATGCAGTAGAGCAAGCGGCGGAAGCCGATAAGGCGAAGAGAATGCGTGAGGCAGATGCCTTGCAATATAGTATTGAAACGCAAGCTAAAGCGACATCTGAGCAGAAGCGTCTTGAAGGTCAAGCGATGGCGGATGCAGAGCTGGCTAAAGGTACAGCGGATGCTGAGGTTATCCGGTTGCGTGGTCTAGCGGAAGCAGAAGCCAAAGAGAAACTGGCGGAAGCTTTCCAGAAATTCGGCGAAGCAGCGGTGCTCGATATCATCGTCAAAATGCTGCCTGATTTGGCTGGCCAAATTGCGAAGCCGCTGGCATCTATTGATAAACTTACCGTTGTAGATACAGGTAACGGGGAAGGTGCAGCCCGGGTCAGCAATTATGTGACTCAGCTAATGTCCACCGCTCCAGAGATGTTGAAGAGCGTCTCAGGGATTGATGTAGAGGCACTGATCAAGGGGTTGACCTCTAAAGCTTCCGGAAGCAAAGGAGCATCAGTTACACCAGTCGCACCTGTTGCACCAGCTACACCTGCAACTTATATTCAGCCATCAGCAACATCTAGTACAGCCAGCGAGACTTTAACTTCTGTGCCTGAACAAAAGGAAAAATAGTTTAATGCAATTTATATGGTTTTAATTTACTTAAGGTATGACTGGCAAAGCTGCTGGTCATACCTTAATCTTTATGTTTTGATCTGTTTTGATCTAAATTAGACAACATGATAAAAAGCTCATGCGTTTACAGGTGATTTTTGATGAAGCTTTATAGCTTATCGGCATCCCGTGGGAATTATTGTATATATAGACATCGACGCTTTCACTGGTGTTTAAAGATTTTTTCAGGTAAAATAAAAGCCTTTAAGGCTGTTCACTCTGATCTACTAGCTTAGTAAGGACACAGAGTGTTCTTCTAATATGCAATTCTTGGTGTTATGATGGTAGCAAAGCTTGTATTCATCGTACGATTTCTTATTGCGTATGCTGCTGGAAGTTAGGTGTTTAGAAATAAAAGAGGTGTCAAAAATGAGTAGCATAACAGTGGCGAAGGTGTTGAATAACAACGTTATCATTGCCCAGCATCCTCAATATTCCGAGGTTGTAGTTATCGGTAAAGGGATAGGGTTTAACCGCAAGCTGCGGGATCAGATTAATCTATCCTCCGTGGAGAAGATGTTTATTCTTCGCAGCCAGGAGGAGCAGGAACAATATAAACAGCTTCTTCCCCAAGTGGATGAGAAGTTGATTGAGGTCGTTCAAGAAATAGTATTACATATTATGCATTATAGCCGTCAGCCGCTTAATGAGCATATTCACATTGCACTTACCGACCATATTTCCTTTGCTATCCGTCGTTTTGAACAAGATATCCCAATTCATAATCCATTTTTGTATGAAACTAAGGAGATTTATCCTGAGGAATATAAGATGGCAGAATATGCGATTGGACGGATCAATGAGGCTATGGGCGTGGAATTGCCGGTGGATGAGATAGGTTTTGTGGCTCTTCATATTGTCAGCGCACTTAGTAATAGGCAAATTTCCGAGGTTAGACAACATTCTCTCTTGATTGGAGAGCTGGTTGGGTTAGTCGAGAATTATCTGGACTATCGAATCCCACGTGATTCACTTGATTACTCAAGACTGGTAACCCATCTGCGATTCGTTCTAGAAAGATTACGCCGCGGAGAGGCGGTACAAGAGACCTCAACCCTGGATGGACTCATGAAACGGGAGTATCCTGAGATGTATTCGTTGGCTTGGAAATTAACAAAAATTATCGAACAGCGTGTGCGAATTCCCGTGTATCAAGCTGAGGTAAGTTATTTGACGATTCATCTGCAGCGTATTGCTCAGAAAAAAGTGGACGAACAAGATATGGACAAGAATGGTGAAGCTCCTTAAAGTGCAAAAGTTGTAACAAATCATGGTTTCAAAAAAAACGCTTGCCACTTAAAAAAAACGATGCTACAATGTTCACTGTCATCAACAAAACAGAATATCGAGCGTGTAACTGATTCGATCAGGCATGAGTGAATTACAGTATTTTGGTTGTTAACCCCCTTCTTGGGGCAATCTAACGATAGCGTTAGATTACAACTCCTATACTGTGTTGCTCATGCCTTTTTTGGCATCTGTTTTAGTGAAATTAATGAAAGGAGTAACCTAAATGTTTAAAAAGTTGTTTGGTGTTTTACAAAGAGTTGGTAAAGCTCTGATGCTTCCAGTAGCTATTCTGCCTGCGGCAGGTTTGCTTCTTGGAATAGGAAACATGCTGGTAAACCCAGACTTCCTGCAATATGTTCCAGCACTGGAGAACCATGTTGTTCAGGCTGTTGCCAACGTATTGATGAACTCAGGACAAATTGTATTTGATAATCTAGCCTTACTCTTCGCGGTGGGGGTTGCGATAGGTTTAGCCGGCGGTGAAGGTGTTGCGGGTCTAGCTGCCATTATCGGTTTCCTCGTAATGAACATTACGATGGGTACAGTTATTGGCGTTAATGATTACGTCCTGAGCCAAGGCGACTTCTCGTATGCCAGCGTATTAGGGATTCCAACACTGCAAACAGGGGTGTTTGGAGGTATACTCGTCGGTATATTGGCTTCGGCCATGTACAAGCGATTCTTCAAAATTGAGCTTCCTTCTTACCTGGGTTTCTTCGCAGGTAAACGTTTCGTACCGATCATGACGGCGGTAACAGCTCTAATCTTGGGCTTGTTACTGACAATAGTATGGCCACCTATTCAACATGGTCTGAACTATGTGTCACAAAGTATGATTGATACGAACAAAACGCTTGCAGCGTTTATCTTCGGAACGATCGAACGTTCGCTCATTCCTTTTGGACTGCATCACATTTTCTACTCTCCATTCTGGTATGAATTTGGTACCTACGTTGATAAAGCTGGAGAATTGGTACGTGGTGACCAACGGATCTTCATGCAGCAGCTTCGCGATGGAGTAGACTTCACAGCAGGGACATTTACTACAGGTAAATATCCATTCATGATGTTTGGTCTTCCAGCAGCGGCTTTGGCTATCTATCATGAAGCTAAACCTCAGAATAAAAAGATCGTCGGAAGTTTGATGATTTCCGCGGCATTGACATCGTTCTTGACAGGGATTACTGAGCCGCTCGAATTCTCGTTCCTATTCGTGGCTCCGTTGCTGTTCGCTGTACATGCTGTGTTTGCAGGTCTGTCCTTTATGACTATGCATATTCTGGATGTTAAAATCGGCATGACATTCTCGGGTGGCTTTATCGATTTTGTGCTCTTCGGTATTATCCCGAACCGTACAGCTTGGTGGCTGGTCATTCCGGTAGGTCTGGTCCTTGCCTTAATTTATTACTTCGGCTTCCGGTTTGTAATTCGGAAATTCAATCTTATGACACCGGGTCGTGAAGAAGATACGAATGAAGAAGAAGAAGTGAATACGGAGTCTGTCTCCAGAGCCGGTGATGATCTACCGCGGAACATTTTGTCCGCTCTAGGTGGTAAAGAAAACATCACTCATCTAGACGCTTGTATTACCCGCCTTCGTGTTGAAGTTAAAGATAAGGCAGGCGTAGACAAGAACCGTCTTAAGAAACTTGGTGCATCAGGTGTGCTGGAAGTGGGTAATAACGTTCAAGCGATTTTTGGCACACGTTCAGATACGATTAAATCGCAGATTCAAGATGTGATTAACGGAAAGACACCTGCAGCGTCAGCAGCTCCAGTAGTGGTTACTCCAGAGCCAGAAGAAGAACAACAGGCAGGTGAAGCTGGTGAAGCGATTATCAAGGAAGATATCGTATCTCCAGTAAACGGTGAATTGTTGGATATCACAGAGGTGCCAGATCCAGTATTCTCCCAAAAAATGACGGGCGACGGCTTCGCGTTCCTATCCGAAGATGGGAAGATTGCTTCACCGGTTTACGGTAAGGTATTTAACGTGTTCCCGAGCAAACATGCCATCGGTATTATGTCTGACGGAGGCAAGGAAGTGCTCGTTCATATTGGGGTTAATACGGTTAAGCTTAAAGGTCAAGGCTTCACGGTATTAGTTGAAGAGGGCGATCTTGTAGCGGCTGGACAACCGATTATGGAAGTGGATTTAGAGTATGTAAAAGCACATGCACCTTCTGTAATCTCACCTGTTATTTTCTCTAATTTACCAGAAGGCTCTTCTGTAACATTGAAGAAGCCGGGTAAGGTTTCTATAGGAGACCAAGACATCATTACGATTCAGTAAAAGTGCAAGGGCCGATGCTTCCTTGTTCATACAAGGAAGCGAAGCTTTCACTATAAATTTAAAATACTTTAATAACAGAAAGCGAGTTGGATAATATTATGCAAAAAACATTCAGAATTGTCGATGAAGATGGAATTCACGCACGTCCAGCAACTGCCTTGGTAAATACAGCAACAAAATTTAAAGGTACAGAAGCATATGCAGAAGCTAAAGGTAAAAAAGTAACTTTGAAATCTATTCTTGGCGTATTGTCATTGGGTCTTGAAGCTGGAGATACTTTGTCTTTGATTACTGAAGGAAGCGAAGAAGCAGAAGCTTTGAACGCTCTTCAAGAAGTAATGATTAAAGAAGGGCTAGGGGAAATCCATGAATAAGATTTCAGGAATCGCGGCTTCAGCAGGGATTGCAGTAGCCCGTGCTTTTATCCTGAAACATCCGGATTATACGATTACGAAGACAAGTATCAGTGATACTGAAGCAGAAGTCGCTAAGTTGAATGATGCACTCGCCAAATCAAGAGTGGAGCTGCAAACGATTAAAGAGCGTACTTTGGCAGAGCTGGGGGAGAAAAAGGCTGAGATTTTCGAATCACATCTGCTTATTCTTGATGACCCAGAGCTGATCAATCCTGTAATTGATAAAATCCGTGAGGAATCGGTTAACGCGGACTATGCGCTAAACGAAGTGGCTACGCAATTCATTGAGATGTTCGAAAATATGAAGAGTGCCTATCTGCAGGAACGTGCAGCTGATATGCGTGATGTTACCAAGCGCTTGCTGAACCACCTGCTGGGCATTCATTATGTAAGTCCTGCAGAAATCAGTGAAGAAGTAATCGTGATTGCTCAAGATCTAACACCATCGGATACAGCACAGCTTAATCGTAAGTTCGTTAAAGGCTTCACAACGAACATCGGTGGACGGACTTCTCACTCTGCAATTATGGCACGTTCTTTGGAAATTCCAGCGGTTGTGGGAACTAAAACGGTTCTGTCAGAAGTGAATTCTGGCGATTTGGTGATTGTCGATGGTCTGAACGGAGACGTTCTGATCAATCCTAGCGAAGCTGAAGTGGCAGAGTACACTCGCAAGCAGGAAGCTTACGACTTGCAAATCGCAGAATGGAAGAAACTTCGCGACGAACCTACAGTATCAGCAGACGGTAAACATGTTGAGCTAGCTGCCAATATTGGTACACCAAATGATGTGAATGGTGTCATTGAGAATGGTGGCGAAGGTGTAGGTCTGTACCGTACTGAGTTCCTTTACATGGGTCGCGATAAGCTGCCTTCTGAGGAAATTCAATATAACGCCTACCGTACTGTACTTGAGAACATGAAGGGTAAGCCGGTAGTCGTACGTACCCTGGATATCGGTGGCGATAAAGAGCTGCCTTATCTTGACCTTCCGAAGGAAATGAATCCTTTCCTTGGTTTCCGTGCGATCCGTCTTTGCCTGGATCGTCAGGATATTTTCCGTACTCAATTACGCGCGTTACTAAGAGCAAGTGTTCACGGGGATCTTCGCATTATGTTCCCTATGATAGCTACGCTTGGTGAATTCCGTGCTGCACGTGATCTTTTACTCGAAGAGAAAGCTAAGCTTCGGGAAGAAGGTAAGGAAGTATCAGACAACATTCAGCTTGGCATAATGGTTGAGATTCCATCAACTGCTGTACTGGCTGACCAGTTTGCTAAGGAAGTTGATTTCTTCAGTATCGGTACGAATGATCTTATTCAATATACAATGGCTGCGGACCGTATGAATGAACAGGTATCTTACCTGTATCAGCCTTACAATCCAGCCATCCTGCGTTTGGTCAAAAATGTAATTGATGCAGCCCATGCAGAAGGTAAATGGACGGGGATGTGTGGTGAAATGGCTGGTGACGCAACAGCTATTCCGCTGCTACTGGGTCTTGGTCTCGACGAATTCAGCATGAGTGCAACTTCCATTTTGCCAGCGCGTAGTCAAATATCTAAATTGTCGGCTGCCGACATGAAGGATTTGGCTGCAAAAGCGTTGCAGCTTGGCACGGCTGAAGAAGTCGCTGCGCTTGTTCAAAGTATCGCTAAGTAACTTTTTACGCATGCATTAATCCGTTTTAGCGTTCTACTGTTTTTCCAACTACTATTGCCGACTTCCGATGGCTGGAGGTCGGCTTTTTTATGTTTTTTAACCTATAATTTTCTGTAATTCGACCTCATTTACTGTTCACTGTTTATTTTCTTTATTGCGCAGATGTCTATACCGATAGTATTAGTAATGAGCATAAAGTCGATAAGGAACCCAAACCTATAAATATGTCGTACATATAATAGTAAGGATCCATAGAAAGTTTATACTCCATTTGCCGACTTGCAGCGCTGTGCAAGTATTAATATGAAATGAATTGGTAATATATGGACTTATAAGCAACCCCACAGGTTAGGTGGGGAGCCATAGGATGGTGTTAATTCATGAGTAAAAATTATATAAATGCAGAATTGATGATGGAAGTCTACGAGGGCAAGGATTTAGGCTTGACGTATTCAACGGAGTACAGTGTATTTAAAGTCTGGGCACCTACGGCACTTGCTGTGTCCCTTGTACTGTACGAAACAGGTGGGCATCAACTGAATACTGAGTCACCTAAGAGTGCTATGGACAATGGACGTATTGTATATATGCAGCGTAGTAATGGTGGAGTCTGGCAGACCAAGTTATCAGGTGATCTAAAAGGGAAATATTATATGTACCGTGCTGTTTTTGCAGATGGCAATGTGACGGAAGCAGTAGATCCTTATGCAACAGCGGTATCTGCAAATGGTTTAAGATCAGCAATCGTTAATTTGCAGGATACGAATCCAGAACATTGGGATCAGGATGTAGCGCCTCCGTTACAGCATCCTGCCGACGCAGTGATTTATGAACTGCATGTTCGTGACTTCTCCTCACATGAGAGCTCAGGTATGCATTATAAGGGTAAATTCAAAGCATTTACCGAATTTGGATTAAAGGATTCGGCAGGAAATACAGTGGGGATTGATCATCTGGCTGAATTAGGGATTACCCATGTACATCTGATGCCGGTATTTGATTTTCAGACCGTGGATGAGCTGAAGGTGGTCAATCGGGGTTCCTCCATAGCTAATGTGGACTACAATTGGGGGTATGATCCCCAGCATTATAATGTACCTGAAGGATCTTACAGCACCGATCCTGCCAATCCTGGCTTGCGGATTCGTGAATTTAAAGAGATGGTGCAGGCCATACACAGCCGCGGGATCGCGGTAATTATGGATGTCGTTTACAACCATACGTATGCTGTTGAGAATGGCCCCTTTGAGCCGCTTGTCCCAGATTATTTCTATCGCCGCGATTTTACGGGACGTTTGTCGAATGGCTCCGGGGTTGGCAATGAGCTGGCTACAGAACGTCCGATGGTCCGTAAATTTATTAAGGACTCCTTATCTTATTGGGCTTCGGAATATCATATGGATGGTTTCCGGTTTGATCTAATGGGACTGATGGACAGTGTTACCATGCGGGAGATTACCGAAGAGCTTCGGCTAGAAGTGAATCCGAATCTGTTGCTTTACGGTGAACCTTGGACGGGTGGAGATTCTCCGCTGGCCACTAAAACGCTAAAAGGTGTACAACGGGGCAAGGGCTATGCTGTCTTCAACGATAACTTCCGTTCAGCGATCAAAGGGGATAGTGATGGCTTCGGAAGAGGGTTCGTGACAGGCGAATACGGCAAAGAAGGTGCTATTGCAGCCGGAATTAAAGGAGCAATTCATGAGTTTACGGACTCGCCTGTGGAATCGGTGAACTATGTAACTGCCCATGATAATTTGAATTTATGGGATAAGATGCTTATCGTTCAAGGAGGGAGTCAGCAAGCTGATTTTCCGGTAATCGCTAACATGGATAACGAAGATCTGGAAGAGGCAGTGGCCCTTGCCAATCCATACGTGAATGTAGATCAGGAGAATATTCTCGGTAATGAAACTGTACGTCGATCCATGCTTGCTAACGGAATTATTCTGACCTCGCAGGGGATTCCTTTCCTGCATGCAGGAGATGAGCTCCTGCGCAGTAAATTTGGAGATCATAACAGCTACCGCAGCGGTGATGCGGTCAACTCGATCCGCTGGAATATGAAAAGCGCATTTAAGCCCGTATTTGAATATTATAAAGGCCTGATCGAGCTGCGGCGTACACATCCGGCATTTCGTCTGCATGGCCGCCAGGAAATTGAACGCTCCTTAGAATTTCTGCGTTGTGATGGCGGAATAGTATCGTATCTGCTTAGAAGCCATGCAGGAGGTGATCTCTGGAACAATATTACCGTTGTCTTCAATGCTAATAATGACCGGATGTCGGTATCACTTCCTGAGGTTGCTAATAGTTGGAACGTAGTAGTAGACCATACCCGTGCCGGGATAGAAGCCATCCGCAGAATCGAAGGCAATGAGGTAGAGGTGGAAGGGTTGTCGATGATGGTCCTTTATGATGAATGTGGTGAGCCAGCCCCACGCTCTAAAATTATCGAAATACACTATGAACGCCCAGATCAGAATTACCAAGGCTGGAATCTTTGGGTTTGGGATACAGGAATCCAGGATGGACAATGCGATTTCCGTTATATGGAGAACGGGCGTGCAGTAGCCCGCATCGAAGTGCTGCCAGATACCCAAACTATCGGATATATTTTGCGGCTTAATGATTGGGAAGAAAAAGATGGGGACGGAGACCGTTTCATTGATTGTTCTACGAATGGAGAGTTAACCAAGGTCTTAGTTCGGGATCGTGATCAGGAGATTGACGAAATTTCAGAAGATCATCTTCGGTTAAGCAGTTAGAGGCCATACAAAAAAAGCTGTTTCAGGGTTGGTTTTTCCTGAGACAGCTTTTTATTTGCTCTTATGGTTTTACAATGGTCTGGTTAGCTAACCCTTCGTCCACAAGCTCGTAGTAGAGATTGGCTTTATTGCCACCATGGTCTTTGGAGCGATACATCGCCAAATCGGCGGCACGGAGCAGTTCATTAATACTGCTTCCGTGTTCAGGAAATAAAGCGACTCCGATACTCGCGGAGGTATGGAAGCTGGACCCGTTATCAACAGACCAAGACTTGTTGAACAGTTTAAGTAACCGCTGCAGTGTTTCATCAAGCATCTCTGGAGAAGTGAATCGATGCAGTACAACTGCGAACTCATCTCCGCCGATCCGGAAGGCCTGACCTATTCCTTTAACCGTATGCTGAAGTTCACGGGAGAGCAGCTGAAGAAATTCGTCTCCAGCCAGATGGCCTAAGGTATCATTTAGCTGCTTGAATCTATCACAGTCCAGCAGGGCAAGCGCAATATTTTGCCTCCGTCCTTCGGGTTGGGTGATAAGGTTCTCCATATACATTTTGAAATGAGCCCTGTTGGGAATCGCTGTTAAATGGTCATAGAAGGCTAGCTTATGTAGTCGTTCTTCGTATTGTTTTCGCTGGGTAATTTCCCGAGATAACAGCATAAATTGTGCTGGAAATTTACGGCTGCCGAGAACAGGTGACACCTTAGTTTCAAGCCATACCCACTGACCTTCTGCTCCGCGCATGCGCAGTTCAGAAATGCGCGGAGTTCCCTGAACAACACTTTTTAATTTAGCCCAGGCAATTTCCGGTTCACGTATGTAGTTGGATAACGGATCTCCTTTTTTAGGCACATAGCCTAGAATACTGGAGTGTGAGGGAGAAGCATATAGAATCAACCCGTTGGGATCCGTCAAAATAATGAAATCAGACATGGTTTCACCGATAAGCTGATAAAGTGTTTGTTCTTCCAGCATTTCATTCTGGAGCCAGATGATTTTGCGTCCAAGGTAAATAATAACTAGGAGAAACACAAATAAGAGAAGTGAATAAAGAGAGAACAAAGCGCTTTTTTTATCTCCAAATCCATCCGTTACTTGCAAGGCGTAGTTGCCAATCAAGTCCTCTGCTTGATCGAGATGTGCCCTAGCTTCATTGAATTGCGAGTTTAGGGTGAGCGCAGAATATGAATCTGGGTTCCAGCTGCTCTTCGTCCGTTCTGTTATTAGCTTATACCCTGAATTTTTCCATTTGATAATGGTAGTTTCGAAGGAGCTGAGCTCGTTTTTTAATTCGGAAAGGATAATTCCACTTTGTTTCATATCACTGTAAGGATTTTTTATAGCGTTGATATTTGATCTTGCTACACTTATTCGTTCCTCCGCTTGAAGATTATTATCTATAAACTCCTTAGTGAACTGTTCACCTTCTGCGGCTGTTAGGTTTGGACCCATTGCGATTTGCAAGGCTACAGCGGCTTGATGCAGATCACGATCCGCGCTCAGTATAAGCTTAGAGTTCTGATATATATCATCATAAAGAGAATCTGACAATCTATTAATCGTGTAATTTAAATAGAGTAGCGAGGCGACGCTGATCCCAACCAGAAGGACGGAGATTGCAGCGAAGACATAGAATAGTTTGCGTGTTACCTTGAACTCAAAGAATCCTGCCACAGTCATCTTCTCCCTGTATAAGATGATTAAGAAAATCTATTGCTGCTTAAGTAGAACCTGCAGAACGCAATCTATGGTCAGGCGTAATTTAATTCATTCACTGATGTTTGAAGGTGCTTTTGGGATAAAAGAGGTGTTGTATACATAGTGGAGAACATAGGAAAGTGTACGTGTGAGTAAATGGTAGTTTCTAGTATATCAAGTATATAGGACGTGCTGCTTATAGAGCAATCTTTACTCAGATAATAATCAAAAAGACAAAATTTAAAGTTTAGTGTATGGGCCTATTGAATTATCTATATTCAAACCGATGGTTCCTATTACCCAACTCGATCATAAATGATACCTTTTACAGCTGCTGAAAAAAAACTGCCCTTAGTCATCTTAATGACTATAGGACAGCTAATCATTCATTATTCGTTACGCAGTGCGTGAATGGGGCGAAGTCGTGCGGCTTTGTTCGCAGGCATCATTCCAAAAATCACGCCGATGAGTAAGGAGAAAATAAAAGAAATCAGTACCATATCCCAAGCAATGGAAACTGTAAGTGCAGAGTATTTACCCAGCAGCCAACTGCCCGCGATACCAATGCCGACCCCAAGCACCCCACCCAAACCGCTGAGCACGATGGATTCAATCATGAATTGAGCGAGGATATCGAATTTTTTGGCACCAATTGCTTTACGGATACCAATCTCACGTGTTCTTTCATTGACAGATACGATCATGATGTTCATGATTCCGATGCCGCCGACAAAAAGTGAGATGCCTGCTATGCCTGCAAGCGCCATGGAAAGTGTATCTGTTGTGGAATTGACAGTTTCCAGCATTTCCTGAGAATCAAACACACTAAAAGCATTATCCGCATAATTGAATTTAGCATCAAGCGTACTTTCCAGTTTTTCTTTTGCAGCTGCTACAGTATCTGCTGAAGTTGTCTTAATGGTGATGGAACGGACGCCTTTACTTTTTAATTGGCGTTCTGCAGTGCTTATAGGAATTAGTATGATATCGTCGTTGGAACCACTTAGACTGGAGCCTTTTGTTTCTAAAAGCCCAACGATTTTATAGCTAATTCCGTTTAACTGGACCTTCTGCCCTACAGGATTGTCTGTACCGAATAAATCTTCGGCCGTACCTGAACCGATCAACGCTACCTTTTGCCGGTATTCGTTATCAATATCAAGTAAGAAGCGGCCCGCCTGTACATGAAAATCTTTAACCTCCTCATAAGAGGGGGTGATTCCTTCTACAGTTACACTAACGTTGTCCGTTTTGTTCTTGGCTGTAGCATTGCCGCTGATCACAGGAGCTACATTTGCTATACCCTCTATATCCCCTAGAGCAAGGGCTTCCTCATAGGTGAGAGAGGTAGTCGCCCCACGGCCAGTAATGTTTACAGTGAGTTGGTTTGTGCCTAGTCCGTTTAGCTGCTCTGTGATCTGTGAAGTAGTTCCTTGTCCAACAGAAACAAGAATGATGACCGAAGAGACTCCAATAATAATCCCAAGCATCGTTAAAAAAGCTCTAACCTTACTGCTGTTGATGCTCTTCAGGGCCATTCGCATGCTTTGGTACAATTTCACCCCGCATTCCTCCGATCTTCCACGAGGTTGCCATCCTGAATACGAATAATCCGCTCCGCTTGTTTAGCTATTTCCAGATCATGTGTGATAAGGATAATGGTATGTCCTTGCTTATTCAACTCACGTATCGTTTGCATGACTTCCTGCCCCGTTCGCGTATCCAGTGCCCCGGTTGGTTCATCGGCGAGTAGAATAGGGGGAGATCCCGCCATAGCCCGGGCAATCGCTACCCGCTGTTGCTGTCCTCCCGAAAGCTCAGAAGGGCGGTGATGCATCCGATCCTCTAGCCCTACTTTAATGAGTGCTTCCTGTGCTAGTTGTCTTCTTTCCCGATGGGGGAGGCCACGATAAATCAATGGCAGCTCCACATTTTCAATGGCTGACAGCTTGGGGAGCAGGTTGAAATTTTGAAAGATAAAGCCGATCTTCTCATTGCGGATCGTTGCGAGCTTATTGTCGGATAACTTGCGAACCTCTTGTCCATCTAGAAGATAACTTCCTTCATCGGAGATATCGAGGCAACCAAGCATATTCATGAGTGTTGATTTACCAGAACCGGAGGGACCAATAATAGCTACGAACTCCCCCAGATCAATTGTAAAGGAAAGGCTATTTAAGACCGTCATGGTTTCTCCGGCCATTGTGTAGCCGTGGGACATGTCGTGAACTTCGATCAGAGGTGCTGAAGCACTCATCTGCCGCCACCTCCGCCACCACCTGGTGCGCTGCCCATACCACCAGCGCCACCTCCGGTGAAGCCGCCACCCCCACTAAAGCCACTGCCGCCGAAGCCAGCGCCACCCATACCGCCCATACCACCTCTAGTTTCCGTTTCCGTGCTGGTTGTTCCGGTTTTCGTAGAGATTACGGTAGGGATGATCACCTGGTCCCCTTCATGGAGTCCGCTGACAATTTCAATGCTGCTCTCATCATGGAGACCCACTTCGACAGTGACCATCTGTCCTGAGCTATTGCCGCGATTTCTTCCACCGGCAGCGCCGCTGCGAGCGTCAGGAGCCCCGCTGGGCATAGCGCCGCCGCGAGCATCAGGAGCCCCGCTGGGCATAGCGTCGCCGCGAGCGTCAGGAGCCCCGCTGGGCATAGCGCCGTCGCGAGCGTCAGGAGCACCGCTAGGCATTGGTACTTGGCCCTCGCCAGCAGTTTTGGAAGTTGTGACTGAACCCGCTGCTAGAGGAATAGAAACTGTGTATTTTCCGTTTCTTTCTTGTACAGCTTCAATAGGTACTGTTAATACATCCTTTTTCTCAGCAGTGGTTACTGAAACTTCCGCAGACATTCCAACAAGAGCACCTTCGGAGCTTGTTAGACCTATGGTAACATCGAAGAGGGAAACACCGTTTGAGGCGGTGCCCTCATTAGCTATTTTCGTAACCGTTCCCTTGAATTCCGTATCAGGCAGAGCATCCAATGAAATAGTGGCAGGCATCCCTAGCTTTACAGTAGGAATATCAAGCTCATCCACCTGCACAACTACACTTAAATTAGCATAATCGGTAATGTCGATGAGTTCAGAGCCGTCCATGGCTTTTTCGCCGCTTGCAATATTAACTGTCGTTACAGTTCCATCAATAGGAGCCGTTAACGGATCAGGAGGAAGCATATCTTCTTGGACAGAAGCTATTTTTTCCTGTTGCGCCGAAATGTCGGTTTTGGCCTTTTCAATCGAACGTTTGGCATTGCCTAGCTCATCTTCTGATGCACCTGCCACGGCCAGCTTCTTATATTGCTCCTGCTTGTCCTCAAGATCGGTCTCAAGCGAGGCAAGTGAAGCTTGCTCCTGCTTGAGATTGTCACTCAGATCATTGCCTTCAAAGGTAATCAAAGTCTGGCCTTTTTTCACGAGATCGCCCTCTTTGACAAGAACCTCAGCTGCCGTCCCGCTGTCCTTCGTTTTTACTTTACCAGTTTCTGTAGCAATCACGGAGCCGGCTCCGGATACACTAACTACGATATCGCCCTTTGTAACGGTAGCTGTATTAATAGGCACTTCAGCGGCTTGACTGTTCTTATCAGGTAACAATGTATAAACCAGCATTCCTGCTGTGGCTACAACTACTACTCCAAGAGTCCAGAACACTATTTTTTTCTTCTTCATTTCTATCCTCCCTAGCTCATCATATTAATTGCCGGATGTATTGCTGGTGTCTGGATCTGTGCCAGAAGTAGAGTTGCTGTTCGAAGTCGTTGATGCCCCCTGATAAGTGACGACATAGGTTTGTGTTCCCAGCAGATTTCGATGGCCTTGGAATTCGTCGTATAGATTCAACCGGATTGCGCCGCCACCCAGTGTTTTGTACAGGCTGCTTGTGAAGGTTGTGGTGTACGACTTGAAGTTACCTAATTGTAGATCTGTGCCAAGTGTTAATGTTTTTTCCATGCTTTGTCCTAAGGGGTCAATCAGCTCCAACACCAGTTTGTGCTCGTAGGTGCCTGATTCATAAAGCGTGCTGGCTGACATGTTGTAGGTTAGTGCAGTGCTGAGCGTATCTTTACCAGCGGTGACGGTGGCGACTGCATTTGTAACGGATAGGGTATAAGGAAACATTTCCACGTTCAAAAGATTGCCTTTGGGCTCCACTCCCAGCTGGTTCAGTCCAAGTGATACCGTATTGATGTAACCCGTCGATTGGCCGTCAGGAGCGGTAAGCTTGCCTTCTGAAACACCCTCCCCGATATAAAGGACAAGGTTCGCTGGATCTATACCTAGAGGGAGCTTACTCCAGAGTGTGACCAGACTTTTTCCGTTAGGACTGGTGGAGGTTTTGGACTGGGTGACTTCGGCTTCATAATATTGATTGTCTTGTGTTTTGTAATAGGCTACGAGTTGAGCCTGTTCGGATTTACGCGATTCCTCACTGTTCATTTCTAGTTCTGTGTACAAGAGATTTGAATCTGTACCTGGGTACACGAGGGTCCGGCGTACAAGTAATTCCGCTTTTTTACCTTCAAGCTCAAGATGGAAAGAATTTTCAGCTGCAACACTCTGTACTCGGCTGTCCAGTTGGGTAGTACTTAGAGAAAGGAAGTTAAGCTTACTTTCACCTGAAGTTTCTTGCAGGGTGATTTTTAATTGATTGAAAGTATAGCTATAAGGAACATTGGCTACGACATACACAGCAGCCGATTCATTTGGACGGAGGATGGTTTGCGTACTTTCTGAGACAACCTGGGAAGTGCTGCTGATGTCACTTTCTCCAGCTTTGACGACACTTGTAAGCGCAGGAAGCTGAACAGAGGTCGATTTAGTGTTGCGGATGTTGATTTTAGCCACGATCTGGTCTTTGTCGGACCAAGGGAGTCTTTGAATGTTTGCAATTTTGACAACAAATGTTCCGTGACTGTTCTCAATGGGGTATTCCGTGTCCTGCCAATTGTTAGTTTGCAGCGTGTAAGGGATCTGATAATAGGCGGTAGGAAAAATGATCTTGCCTTCAGCAGCCGGCTCAGTCATTTGCAGCTGCAATGTTCCTTGATTGAGTGTGAGTGGTACATCTGCGCTGAGTTCAATAATCTTTTCTTCAAGCGGTTTCAATGTTAGGCTGGCAAAATCCTTCGTATCTACCGGAAAGCTATACCCTTCAGCGGCTTTAATAGCAAGTTCATAGGCAGGCACATTCACCGCTTTGTTGCCGCTATTTTTGATGCGGAACTGTAGTGTCCACTTTGCGTTGCCATTGTCAGCATAGACGTTAGCCGTTTTCAGCTGTGTTTCGACTGTATTATTGCTGATTGTAAGCTTCTTCGTGACATTGCTGGCTACGACAAGATCCGGTGTTGTTGCAGCGGGGAGATTGTAGGCGACAACCGGCAACGCTATTTTTAATGAGGCATCTTCTCCGGCAAATTGCAGCGCCATGTTGTCTGTCTTCATATAAGAAGGGATTTCCGTCAAATAGTAGATCGTCTTCTTTTCCTGAGGCTGTACTTTATAGCTGGTGCTGGTGTCATCAAGCGCGAGTTCAAATACAGATCCTCCAGCGGAAGCGAGGTATCCTTTAAGTCCAGTATCACTGAGCACCTTGGTTCCTTGATTAGTGAAGCTAACACCAACCTTGGCATAGACCTTACCGTTATATTTATAAATTTGCAGGCTCTCTGCCTTGGTGGTTACAGGGAGATTGTTTAGGGTGATCTTTTTACTCTGCCCTCTGGCGACAGCTTGTGAATATCCTGTTGGTACGGTGAAGTTCCCTAGCTTTTTTTGATAATCGGTGGTGTTGAAGTCCCATCCGTACAATGAAATTTTGACCCCGTTTAAAGAGGTGGATTTGCCGATGTTTACATAGTAGGTGATAGATTGACTGCTTTTCGCGGCAATGGATTTGATGGTTGCACTGCTGGTAATAGGGCTTCCTTGAATAACTGTACCGCCGCTAGTAGTTACTTTGGAGAAAAAGTCCACCAGATTGAGGCTAGCGTTGCTTCCATTAGAGTAGCTGAGTGTGTATGTAAGAATATTTCCGCCATCCTGAGTTAATAAGCTGACATCCGTCAGCTTTGCGCTGATGTTAGTCTTCAAGGCTATGGAGCCTAGTTTATCCAGAGCGGATACAGTAGCTGTTGTTGCTACTTTGGGGGATGTAGTCCCGGCCGAAGCGGCATGAACTCCATACGCTGCAGATTGGCTAAGTACAGCTGTGCTTAGCAGCACCGCGGCTACTTTTATTCTCCGTACATGCATTTGATTTCCTCCCAATAGGATAGTTAATAGTCTGCGAAGGTGCACCCGAGTGGATAAGCAAGCCTTCCTAGTAATGGAAATTATCAAGCTCCGCTGAATGTTAGCTGAAAAAAAGTTCTGAAAATGGCTCTGAAGCTTAAAGCCAGCTTAAAAGAAGATAAAAATTAGCCTAATTTTGTCCAGCTTGTCAAAACGACAGATTTTGCATATAATAAAGAGACATATCTCTTGTAGTAAAGAGATACCTGACAATTAGCATGAATTGTGAAATGCAGTGATGGAGAAGAGTACACAGTGCCTGACTTACAGGGAGGAGACGCCGCGGATTGAGAGCGTTTCTAAGAAGCAGAGCTGTCGAAGTTCACTCCGGAGCAGTTCCCTGAATTCCTTAAGCTGTCTAATAGGGAAGGGTAGGGGATACCGGTCACAGACCGTTATTTCTGTATAAAGTGAGATAGGTATCTGTCCAGCCAAAAGAGGGAATGAAGCTCTTAAGGGGAACAGATCAGCTTGTCTAACAAGGGTGGTACCACGGTCTTTTCGTCCCTTACCGGGAGGAAAGGCCTTTTTTTGTTGAACTAGACAATGATTGAAGGGGGCTGTACACGGCCATGAAAGAGAAGTTGGAAGCATTGAAGGTTGAAGCGCTGGCTAAGCTGCAGGAGGTTATGGATCCGCAGGTACTAAATGATCTAAGAGTGAAGTATCTCGGTAAAAAAGGTGAGCTTACAGAGGTTCTGCGCGGTATGGGAGGACTTAGTGCTGAGGAACGTCCGGTAATCGGGCAAGTAGCGAATCAGGTTCGCAGTGCTATTGAGGAGATTATCGGCGCGAAGCAGGAGGCTTTTCAAGAGCAGGAAACCCAGCAACGTCTGCAGGCTGAAAAAGTAGACGTAACCTTACCGGGTCGCCGTATGCAGCAAGGGGGCATTCACCCGCTTAGCAGAGTCGTACAGGAGATTGAGGATATTTTTATCGGCATGGGCTACCGTGTAGCTGAAGGTCCGGAAGTAGAGACCGATTATTATAACTTTGAAGCTCTAAATTTGCCTAAGAATCACCCGGCACGTGATATGCAGGATTCTTTCTATTTAACGGATGACCTGTTAATGCGCACACAAACCTCGCCGGTACAGATTCGTACTATGCAGGCTATGAACGGTGAAGCTCCGGTAAAAATCATCTGCCCGGGTAAAGTATTCCGCCGTGATGATGATGATGCAACGCATTCCTTCCAGTTCCACCAAATCGAAGGTTTGGTCATTGGAAGTAACATTCGAATGAGTGATCTGAAGGGCACCCTGCAACAATTTGTGCAGGAGATGTTTGGACCGAATACAGGCATTCGTCTTCGTCCGAGCTTTTTCCCATTCACTGAGCCAAGTGTTGAAGTAGATGTAAGCTGCTTCAAATGTGGCGGCGATGGCTGCAGACTATGCAAGCAAAGCGGATGGTTAGAAATCCTTGGCGCAGGTATGGTGCATCCAAATGTACTGAAAATGGGTGGCTATGATCCTGCTGAGTACAGCGGCTTCGCTTTCGGAATGGGTGTAGAGCGGATTGCGATGCTTAAATACGGCATCGATGACATCCGACATTTCTATAGTAATGACATGAGTTTTGTGAAGCAATTCAAGGGCGTTTAGTTTTTGTGGGCGCGTTGGCTGATAGTGGCGGAGAATGGCTTTGGAGCATTCTCCCATAGGAAGCAGCGCGAACGACAGTGAAATAAATACATCTGAAACATAAAGGAAGTGAGCGGATATGAAAGTATCAACCGGATGGTTGGCTGATTATACATCGATTGAAGGAGTAACCGCCGAACAGCTAGCGGAGAAGATTACCGCTGCCGGCATTGAGATTGACGGCGTAGAGCGCCGCAATAAAGGCATTTCCGGCATCGTAACCGGCTATGTGAAATCAAAGGAAAAACATCCTGATGCAGACAAGCTGAACGTATGTATCGTGGATGTGGGCCAAGATGAGGAGCTACAAATCGTTTGCGGCGCAAAAAATGTAGCTGCAGGTCAAACTGTACCTGTAGCAATGGTTGGCGCTAAGCTGCCAGGACTGGATATCAAAAAAGCCAAGCTGCGCGGTGTCCTGTCGCAAGGAATGATCTGCTCGGCCAAAGAATTGGGACTGAATGATAAATTGCTTCCAAAAGAGCAACAAGAAGGTATTCTTGTGCTGCCTGAAGGGACAGAGATTGGTCAGGATATTTCCAAGGTCCTCGGCTTAGATGACGAGATTCTGGAATTCGATCTGACTCCGAACCGTTCAGATTGCCTCAGCATGATTGGTGCTGCTTATGAAGTAAGTGCAATTCTTGGGCGTGAAGTTAAATTACCTGATCCAAAAAGCGAAATGATTGAGATCAGTGGTCCTGCTGCGGATTCCATTTCCGTCAAGATTGAAGATGAAGAATACTGCAGCCATTATGCAGTTCGTTATATTGCAGGTGTTAAACCTGCACCATCACCGCTGTGGATTCAGAATCGTCTGATGGCTGCTGGGGTTCGTCCAATTAATAATATTGTGGACATTACCAATTATGTGATGCTGGAATATGGACAGCCGCTGCATGCTTTTGATGCAGATAAAGTACAAGGTGGAGAACTCGGCGTTCGTCTTGCCCATGAAGGTGAAGTTTTGGTTACACTTGACGGTCAAGAGCGTAAGCTAGAGCCGCAAATGCTCGTTATCGCTGATGGAGTAAAAGCTGTAGGTCTGGCCGGAGTAATGGGTGGACGGGATACAGAGGTTACTGCTGAGACGGTAAACCTTGTTCTGGAATCTGCTAAGTTTGATGGAGGAACGATTCGTAAAACCTCGCGTCAATTGGGACTTCGCTCGGAAGCCTCCCTTCGTTTCGAGAAGGAAGTGGATCCAAGTGCAGTTATTCCTGCATTGAACCGTGCAGCCGTACTGATTGCACGTTATGCTGGCGGATCGGTCCATGAAGGCATCGTGCAAGCAGGAACTGACGCTGTTCAAGAGAAGGTTCTCACCTTGTCCTTAGAGAAACTGAATCGTTATCTGGGAACGGATTTGTCCTTGTTGGAAGTGAAGACATTGTTTGGCCGTCTACATTTCAAATGTGGAGATACCGCACAAGGGCTGATTGAAGTTCAAGTCCCAACCAGACGTGGCGATATCAGCTATGATGTTGATCTTATTGAAGAAATTGCCCGCCTGTACGGGTATGACAATATTCCAACGACTCTAATTGAAGGAATTACAACGCCAGGAGCACTAACTCACAAGCAAGCGCTCCGTCGTGAACTGCGTCGCCTATTGTCACATGGCGGTTACCAAGAGGTGATGGGTTACTCCTTCATCCAGCCGCAACAAAGCACAATGTTCCCTGAGTTATCAGAAGGAGCAGTAGCGGTGAAGCTGGCTATGCCGATGAGTGAAGAACGCAGCGTACTGCGTACCAGCCTTCTACCACAACTCTTGGATATTGCCAGCTACAATACCAATCGTCGTCAAAGCGACTTGGCATTGTTTGAAATCGGCAACGTCTTCTTCACGGATGAAGAACAGTTGACTCGTCAGCCACGCGAACTGCCGGTGCTGGGGCTGCTGCTTAGCGGAAGCTTAACAGTGAAGCAATGGAATGTTTCGGCACATCCTGTGGACTTCTTTGATTTGAAGGGTGCGCTGGAAACTGTATTTGCTCATTTAGGGCTGACCGATAAAATCGTCTATGTAGGAGATAGTCCAGAAGGATATCATCCTGGGCGTTCCGCGTCGGTATATTTACTCGGAAACGAGGGTCGTGTGAAGATCGGAACGATGGGACAGATTCATCCGGATCTGCAAAGACAGCTGGATCTGGTGGATACTTATGCGGCAGAAATTTTATTGCAGCCGTTATATGAAAGTGCGCAAAGCCGTTTGCAATATAATGAGCTTCCGCGTTTCCCAGGAATGGAGCGGGATATTGCTGTGGTCGTGGATTCCGCTGTACCAGCGGGCGATCTGCTAGCTTCCATCCGCGATAACGGAGGTTCTTTGCTCCAGTCCGTACAGGTATTTGACGTTTATACTGGTGGTAAGCTGGAGAATGGAAAGAAGAGCATCGCGATCTCACTGCTGTATCGTCATAGTGAACATACACTGACTGATGAGGAAGTAGGAGAGGTGCATGAGAAGGTATTAGCATCTCTTCAACAAACTTTTGGTGCAGAATTAAGAAAGTAGCAGGAATTGTGTAAAGCCGCAGCGAATCCATTTAGAAACTGAGATTCGCTGCGGCTTTTTCTAGGTAGAGTGCAAAGCGGAGAATATCAGCCATAATCTATTGAATATTAGGGATTTTGCCAAATGCTTACCAAAAAAGCTACAATAGAAGAAGTGAAACTAGCTTAGAATCCGCACACATACAAAGGAGGGCACAACTGTGGCTATGGACCGGACACGTGTCGCCGTGGAGATATACGGAACTTCCTATAAACTCGTCGGAAGCAGTACTGAATATATGAAACAAGTGGCCCGTTATGTTGATGAACATATGCGCACGATTTCTAAATCTCACACCAGACTGGACACACCGCGTATAGCGGTGCTTGCAGCTGTACATATGGCGGAGCAGGCTATTCAGGTTCAGGACTTCAAAAATGAACTAAACATGATGACAGGTGAACGCAGTGAACTGCGATTGGAAGTATCTCGCCTGCTGGAGGTACAGCGGGAGCGGCAAGAAGAATTCGAGCGACTTGAAGCTGCGGCCAAAGAAGAGGCTGGGCGACTGATTGCTGCTGCGGAGGAAGAACGTAAGCGGCATTTGGAGATTCAGGAGAATGAACGCAAGGTACATGCGGAACAGCTTCAGGAGGCAGTGCAAGCTGTGGAAGCTGCACGCAAGAAGCTGGAAGAAGAATTGCTTGAGCGTGAGATAGAGCTGCAAGCACTGCGGACAAGCTACGAAGAAGAGCAGGCAGCTAGTCGTGAACACCAGCGGCAGGAACTGGCGAAGGCGGAAGCCATCCGTTTGCAGCAGCTGGAGGAGCAGAAGGCTGCTCATCTGCAAGAGCTGGAGAACATCCGGGAGACGCTGACCAAGGAGAAGACAGACACGCTGTCTGCTCTGCAGCTTGAGCTGACCGTGACCAAGTCAACACTGGAGGAAGAGCTTGAGGTTACCAAGTCTACATTAGGTAAAGAACTCGAAGATACCAGATTGACGCTGGGTAAGGAGCTTGAGGATACCAAGTTGACGTTAGGTAAGGAGCTTGAAGATACCAAGTTGACCTTAGGTAAAGAGCTTGAGAGTACCAAAGCGAAGTTAGGCAAAGAGCTGGCGGAAGAACGTGAAGCACTGCAGCGGGAACAAACCAAGAATAAGGAACTGCGGCAGTCACAAGGCACTCAAGAGCATAGACATAAGCAAAATATTCAAGAGCTGGAAAAACAGCTGGCTGAGCTTCGTGGTGGGACAGGGCAACTTCAGTCCAGATTACGTGCGGCTGAAGCCAGTCTTAAGAGTGAACGAGATGCAAGACAGACGCTTCTTGGACAATATGAAGCGATTGTTAAACGTGAAGAACAGCTCAGTGAAGAGCTGCGCACGGCTACTGAGCTGGGCACACTGTTGAATGAGGAGCTGGAAGAGTTACGCCAGCGTTATCAACAGTCACAGAATGAAGCTACAGAGCTAAGAGCGTCACTACAGGAGACGAGTGAAAATCTGCACCGTGTTCAGGAAGAGCTTGCGGGATCAGCAGCAGAGGCGGCTAACTGGCAGGAGCTTTCGGATAAACGCATGGAAGATATTGGTGAACTGGAAATGAATCTGCTGGAGTCTGAGGAGAAATCCGTGTTGCTCCAGAAAGAGATCGACACGCTACGTGGGCAAGCCGATGGATTAGTACAGCAGCTGGATCAGGAGGTTCAGCTTCGTACAGATGCAGAACGCGAAACAGCGGTACTTCGGGAGCAAGGTGTGCAGGCTCAGAAGGAATTGTCTGCGCTTCGTGTTCGTTATGAGGAATTGATTGCTCAATACGACGATGTACTGCAAGAAGGAGAACGCCTGCAGGAAAGATATCAACTGTTGCAGGAAGAAGGCGAAGAGGCAACACGACGCTTAGAAGAGTTATCTGAAGCTAGTCGTGAAGCTGCTGCTACTGTTGCTGAGCAACAGGAAGTGCTGAAGGAAGCAGAGGCGTACGGAGCTTCCTGGAAGCATAAGTACGAGGAACTATCCGATCAGCAGCTGCAGTGGACGGATCTCGAAGCGAAGCTGCGTGAGGAGATCGACATTTGGCAGCAGGAAGCCGGTGAGGCTGAAATGAAGCAGGAAGCTATTGATCGTGAACGTAGCGAAGTGCTTCAGCAGCTAGGTGAAGTTGGTGAAAGCTATGAAATGGTTCAAGGACAGCTTCGTTTGTTGCAGCTCCAGTTTGAAATGCGTCAGGAAGAGCTTGACAAGCTGACAGATGAGCATCGTAACCTTAAAGAGGAATATGCCAAGCTACAAAATGAATATAATGAATGGATTCAACTGATCGAGCAAGACAGTTGAGTGCCGGATGCAAGTAAGAGAGCTGACCTGATGAGTAGAGAGATCTATTTCGGGTCAGCTCTCTTTATTAATGAGCTCAAATTAAAAAAACAGCCGATCTCAGGGGGAATCCCTAATAATCGGCTGTTTATGTGTAATCTATTCCACGATGATTGTAGCTCTCATTCCGCTATGTCCGGAGCCACACATAATGGAGCAGGTCATTTCGAAAGTTCCAGCTTCCTCGGGTACGATCACCTTTGAGGATTTTTTTTCATTAAGCTGCAGCTCGAACTCTGGAATAAGGATACCGTGATTACCGTCATCATTTTTAAAAATGATTTTGACGGGAACACCCTTTTTTAGATGATATTCTTCCTGATCAAAGCTGTAATTTGTAGCTGTGATTATGAGTTCTGTTTCTGCCTCGATTTCCGGCTCCGATGTGTTAGCATTGCCAGCAGCACTATCATTGTTGTTCCCACAGGCTGTAAGTGCTATAACGAACACCATTGAAAGTAGAATTGCAAATTTTTTAATAATCTAAATCCCCTCCCAAGAAGTCCAAGCATAGTGAAAATGTGACAATTATGTAGACATCATAACTTAAAATTTAAGTAAGCGCTTTGATTAAATGTGAAAAATATGTGAACAGGCAGACTGTTCAAACTTTGTCGTAAATTGCAAAAAAATGATGAAAATATAACTAAAATTTATTATAATGAAAGCTATTACATTAACGTATAAAAGTAGGGGATACATATTACAAGTATTAATGATGCGCTAAGTACGGAGGTTTGGCACCGTAGAATCTTACAAGGCTATTGGATGGTAGTCATTCTTTTATTAATCTCACAGTTGCTGTTTTTGTCGAATATTGACCGACTCCAAATAAAAACAACCATGGATACGAATCTATGGCATTTATTTATAGCCTGTAATTTACTAATTGTGTTCCTTATGATTACTGCGGAGCTGTGGCTGCGTTATAGTAAACAGTCCCCTAAATATGGGGTGGTTAGCTGCGGGTTTTTAGTGTCCTATCTTATGTATTTTGTATTAGAGCCTTTTGTTGACGGTGCTCAGATGACACTTATGATGCCGATTATGGTTGCTCTTATTTATTTTGATCGTAAGCTCCTGTACATAATGGGGTTATTTAGTATTGTGTTTTATGCCGGGGTATATTTTGGGTTGGAACGGCCATTCCTACATAAACCGCTGCTTGAATTCTTGATGGTAGAGTGTGTATTTTTGGTATTTGTGCTGATGGCTATTGCAGTAATTATTCGTGCTCGTGAAGCGCGTATTAATTTAGAAAGATTAACCAAGGCGGGCCAAGATCTAATGGTGGAGAGGGCTATTTCGGATAAGCTGCTGAAGATAGACGCACTCACTGGACTCTATAATCATAAAACCTTTCATGAATATTTGGATTCATTATTGGAGCAATGTGAAAGCAACAACCTTCAGCTACAGCTGGCTCTTTTCGATATTGATAACTTCAAGCAAGTGAATGATACCTACGGACACAGGGTTGGAGACCTTGTACTTAAGGTGATAGCGGACAAGGTAGGCGGCATGATTGAGTTAAATGATTTTGCGGCTAGATATGGCGGGGAAGAGTTCGCTGTGATTTTTACAGATAAAAGTTTCTCGGAGTCCTATGAAGCAGTAGAGAAATTACGGAAAAATATTGCTCAAATTGAACATTTGCAGGCTGGTAACAAGCCGATCACCGTGAGCATTGGAATTTG
The DNA here is from genome assembly GCF_038007025.1 of Paenibacillus sp. FSL H7-0918. Taxonomy (NCBI): domain Bacteria; kingdom Bacillati; phylum Bacillota; class Bacilli; order Caryophanales; family Paenibacillaceae; genus Paenibacillus; species Paenibacillus sp. FSL H7-0918. The sequence goes on along the minus strand of NZ_JBBOWJ010000002.1, from coordinate 144,294 downwards.
TGATTATCAGCTTGGGGATGGAAAAGAGCTTCTCTTTCGTAAAACAGACAAAGCGCTCTATACCGCTAAAAAGCAAGGCAAGAACAGAGTGGTCAACTGTGCGGAGAGTCATAAAGAGGAGATTGTGTCTTTTGCATAAAAACAACACAGAACCCCTTATTGCCGGAGAAGAACCGGAATAGGGGGTTCTGTGTTGTGAAGAGCTTTTGTTACTTAGCGGCCTCAAATGGAGTGGATACCGGCAGAAACAGGTCGATAATCCCAATGACAAGAGCTGCTAAGATGGCACCCAGAATGGATACGCTGACTCCGCTGACTACGAATTGAGCGACCCAGATTACTACCGCACTGACAATAAAGCCGACGATACCACGACCGAAAGGCGTTGCTTTTTTGCCGAAGATTCCTTCGACTACCCAGCCGAGTAGCGCAATCACCAGTGCAAGGATTAAAGCGCTCCAGAACCCACCAACCGTGAACTGTGGAACAATCCAGCCAACAACCATCAGAACAAGCGCTGCGACCACAAAACGACCAACATGACTTAAGAAATTCACTGTACTAACCTCCTTTGGCCCATGCTAAGGATATGTGCAGTTCTTATTGTGACCTTATTACGTGATTCTATGCTTAAAAATAAGACCCAAATAGCGAAATTGACCTGAATTCTGTATAATGGAAACATCTATGAAGGGAGCTGTGACTGTAATTGGACGACAAAATTTTGCATACGCTTGAATATCGCAAGATTTTAAATAAATTAATGCAATATACGCAAACCCCCATGGGAAGATTGGCTGCGGAGCAGCTAAGGCCCTCCGGCGATTTCGAAGGTGTGAAGAAGCTGCTTCAAGCCACGGATGAAGCGGCTAATGTGGATCGCCTGAAGGGCATTCCTTCGTTCGGCGGGGTAAGCGATATTCGAGCTGCACTAAAACGTGCTTCTATCGGCGGAATGCTGGGAACAACTGAGCTGCTGGCCGTTGGAAATACCATTGGCGGCGCACGCAGAGTCAAACGTTTCCTGGCAGCTATGCATGAGGAAGAAAAGATTGAGCTCCTGTTCTCACTGAGCGACGTTTTATCGGAGCAAAAACATGTGGAAGATGCCATCCGTTTATGTATAGACGAGAATGCTGATGTACTTGATACAGCTAGTTCTGAGCTGGCTAACATTCGCCGTGAATTGCGCGGAGGAGAGACCAGAATTCGTGAGAAGCTGGATTCGATGATTCGTTCGTCTTCTGTAGCGAAAATGCTGCAGGATCAGCTGGTGACCATTCGTGGTGATCGGTTTGTTATTCCCGTAAAAGCGGAGTACCGTGCCCATTTCGGCGGTATCGTACATGATCAGTCTGGATCAGGAGCGACTTTATTTATCGAGCCAGAGTCTATTGTGGCGATGAATAATAAACTTCGTGAAACACGGCTGCGTGAGGAACGGGAAATCGAGATCATTTTACACAGGCTGACGGCACTTGTAGCCGACATTGCGGAAGAAATGACCTACGATATTGATATTCTGGGAGAACTGGACTTCATCTTCTCCAAGGCGCGTCTTGCTCGTGATATGAAGGCTACTCAGCCGCGTATGAATGACCGCGGTTATCTTAAGCTGCGCAAAGGGCGGCATCCGCTTATTCCAGCGGAGCATGTGGTTCCTTTGGACGTGGAGCTGGGCAATCAATACAGCTCAATTATCGTAACCGGACCGAATACCGGTGGTAAGACCGTTACCCTCAAAACCATCGGCTTGTTGAGCTTAATGTCGATGTCCGGCTTGTTTATTCCAGCAGAGGAAGGCAGCCAGATGTGTGTGTTTGATGCCATTTATGCTGATATTGGCGATGAACAGAGCATTGAACAAAGTCTGAGTACCTTCTCTAGTCATATGACTAATATTATCTCCATTCTGCGTAGAATGACTCCTAAGAGCCTTATTCTGCTTGATGAGGTGGGGGCTGGAACCGACCCGGCAGAAGGCTCTGCGCTGGCAATTGCCATTCTGGAGCATATTCACCGGATCGAATGCCGGATGGTCGCAACAACACATTATAGCGAACTGAAAGCATACGCTTATGAGCGTAAGGGAGTCATCAATGCCAGTATGGAATTTGATGTCCAGACCCTTAGCCCAACCTATCGCTTATTGATCGGCGTACCCGGACGAAGCAACGCCTTTGCGATTGCCGAGCGTCTAGGCCTGCCTCATGCGATTCTGGAGCATGCCCGCGGCGAAGTGAAGGAAGAAGATCTGCGCGTGGAGCATATGATTGCTTCTCTCGAAGAGAATCGGCTGGGAGCGGAACAGGAGCATGAACGTGCAGAGGGCATCCGCCGCGAAGTGGAGGAGCTGCGCAGCAGACAACAGCAAGAGCTTGAGAAGCTGGAAAGCCAGCGTGAGAAACGCCTCGAGAAGGCTGAGAAGGACGCCAGCGCGATCCTGGACAAAGCGCGTAAGGAAGCTGAGGAAATTATCAGTGATTTGCGCCGCTTGGCTATGGAAGAAGGAGCTTCAGTTAAAGAGCATAAGCTGATTGAAGCGCGGCGACGTCTGGATGAAGCTGAGCCATCACCGCGCAAGAAGGCTGTTACCCGCAAGACTACCAAGGCTCCACGTACAATTGGTCCTGGAGATGAAGTGAAAGTCGACAGCTTGAACCAAAAGGGCTTTGTGGTGGAGCTAAGCGGTACTAAAGAGGCGCTGGTGCAGTTTGGCATTATGAAGATGAAGGTAAGGCTGGATGATTTGGAATTGCTCTCCTCGAAAGCAACAGCTGCGCCAACGGCCCTTCGCCATGCGACAACCGTCAAACGTTCCCGTGATGAGAACATTCGCAGTGAACTGGATTTGCGCGGGACTAACCTGGAGGAAGCTATCATGGAGACAGATCGTTTTATCGATGAAGCCTTTTTAGGTAATCTGGGTCAGATCGCCATCATTCATGGTAAAGGAACGGGTGTGCTGCGCACAGGAATTCAGGAATATTTGCGTAAGCACAAGCATGTGAAGAGTTATCGGCTCGGGAATTATAACGAAGGCGGCGCGGGCGTAACTGTGGCTGAGCTGCAATAGCGGGATTTCCCGGCAGAAAGAAGGGGAAAGCGTGCAAGAAGATATTGATCTTTTGCTGGGTCATCCGCTAGGTGCCTTGCTTGGCTACTTTGCAGTGGCGATTCTTGGGCTGGTTGTATTTCTGTCTTTTTTTGAAATGGTAACGAAATATAATTGCTGGGAAGAAATTCGTAAGGGAAACCTGGCAGTGGCAATGGCCACAGGCGGCAAAATCTTCGGAATTTGCAACGTACTGCGTTTCAGTATTGAAGCAGGTGTTTCAATTTACGAGACAATGAAGTGGTCCGTCGTCGGTTTTTTGCTGCTGCTGCTTGCCTATTTTTTATTTGAATTTCTGACCCCTGTATTCTCTATTGACGAGGAGATCGCTGCGGATAACCGTGCTGTTGGACTTATTGCCATGCTGATCTCGGTATCGTTGTCTTATGTAATAGGTGCGGCTATTTTTTAAATCCGTCCTTATAAGGACACCCTGCAAAGGATTATGGATCTGGACAAGCTTTGAATTGAGCAGTCCCACTCTTTGTGGGGTATCTTAGGAGGAAATCATGAAGATTCTCACCCGAGTTCTGTTTCTGTCAGCGATTGCTTTTATAGCAGCCGGTATTATTTATTTAATGATGAATTAAATTTAAAAGTGAAAGTATGAAGGAGATTATAAAGATGGAAACAACTGTATGCCCTTGGTGTCATACTGAAATTGTATGGGACGAGGAATTTGGACCTGAGGAGAATTGTCCTCACTGTAACAATGAGCTTAGCGGATACCGTACGGTCACTGTTGGGATTGACGGCATCGAAGAAGAAGAAGTAGAGGAAGTCGTAGAGGAACCCAAACAAGAGGTTGTTAATGACGATGATCTTTGGGGAGAGCCTGATAAAGACAGCGTAGTTCCAATCTATAATACGCTTAATCAATTCGGCGATGATTATGACTTGAACAAGTACGAAGAGAGTGTCTCAGCTATTCTGGCCATTCAGGAGGAAGCTCCGGAATGTACTCAATGCCATGAGCTCACTATCCTTGCGGGTAAGCAGCCTGTGAGCAGCTTTGAGCCGTCTGCTCCAGCTACACTAGGTAAGTCGGTATTAACCGCTCCATTCTCACTCAATGTTTACGTATGTCCTTCCTGCTTCCATGTTCAGCACAGTCTGGCACAGGAAGATCGGATTCAGCTCGTACGCAATTTGAGCAACGCTCAGGCGTAAGAATAAGTATGTAAAAAAAGGGGCGGTCCCATAAGCTAATAGCTGCTGGGGCGTGCCCCTTCTTTTTTTGGACCTTACTTGACCGTTGACCGTTGTCGGAAGCGTGCGTATATGTAATCACTGTCGGATGCGCATAGTAACCCGCTAACGGACACAGCCGGCCTTAATCGCACCATTATCCGATATTTGGAATGCTATCGGACTCCAGTGCAGCTATTGGCTTGAAAAACGCCTATATATGGGCCTCTTTCCAAGGATAGCATCACTGGAGTCCGAAACCTTGCTTTAAAAGCTAAAAACATGTAAATAACGTCAACTGTGTCCGTAAGCTCCATGGGATGATGGATTTACGATTGTAGCAGGCAATTTAATAAAAAGCGGGGTTGTCCAAAAAGCAGTGAAGCAGCTGCGAGGGCCAGCCCCGTTTTTATTTTCTACAAAAATCAGTTCTGTTTCATCACGTCCAAACTCTTAGAAGGAGAGGGTTTGGCTGACCGGGTGAGTGAGAATAAATCTAACTCAGGCCGATGTTTGCCGGCAATCGTATCCGTTAACAACTCCGCAGCGATCATACTGTACACCGTCCCATTGCCTCCGTAGCCCTCGATGAAGTAACAGTGAGGGAACTTTGGATGTGGGCCGATATATGGAAGCCCATCACGAGTAGAACCGAACACAGCACCCCAGGAGTACTCCAGCTCAATGCCTTTAATTTCTGGAAATAAGGCTTCAAGCTCTTCGAGCAATTTTTGACCTTGAGAAATCACTCGGACCTCACGACGTTCGGGGTCTGTCAACTGCTCATCCTTACCTCCCGCAATAATCCTGCCTTCAGGGGTTGTCCGAAAATATAAATAAGGGCGGGCTGTCTCCCACAGCAGGCTACGGTCATGCCACTTTGGAAACTCCTTTAGAGGTTTGGTCATCACTGCATACGTGTTGATCAGCTCAGCGCCCCGGTCTTTTTTGAATTCCTGTGTTTCATAACCCATTGCAAAAATAACATCCTTGGCAATAATCCGGCCATTTTCTGTGTGGCAAATCACGCCATCCTCAGTAAACTCATAATGTTTCGCTTCGCTCTGTTCAAAGACGCGGATGCCATTCGACGCTGCCTTGGCGATTAGGCTGTGCACCGTTCGATAAGGATTCGCTTCGGCATCCCCACGTGAATAAAGTCCTGCTGGTTTTGAAAAAGAGTACAGAGCTGCAATCTTATCCTCTTCCCAAAATTCAGAATCGAAGCCATTAGCCACGAGATTCTCATATTCTTCCCGCAATGCTGGTACATCCGCAGGAGTGCTGGCATATAAAAGACTGCTGCGAGGAATGATCTGCGGATCGATACCGAGCTTGTCCGGCAGGTCCAGAATGTTCCTTACCCCAGCTTGGCATAACTGATAAAAGAGCAAACCGTTCTTTTGCCCAAAGGTGTTCATGCATGAGGTTAACGATTTATCGTTGGAAATCTGCAGGAGTCCAGTGTTAGCATGCGAGCTGCCGCTGCCGACCCGTCTTTTTTCGATCAGAACAGCATCCGCTCCACTTAAGGACAAGCGATAGGCGGCCATTGCCCCACCCATTCCGGCGCCTACAACCAGGCAATCACAATGAATAGTACCTTCTAGAGAGGGGTAAGTTGGAGGGTTCTGTAAAGTGCTTGACCAAGGTGTATTTCCACTATTTAAATTCATGAATTGTTCGCTCCTTCATTCGTGCCGTGATTTAGTATTGGCGGCATTTTATCGTCTCATTCGCGGTATGTTCTTATTTCTGTCATAACTCTCTAGTGCCTTTCGGCAAATAAATCGCGGGCATAGGCGGCATACTAAAGCCTGTATGAATCAACTACAAGGAGGGACTACAACAAATGCAATCAACGCAAATGCAAGCGCTAAGTGGTAAGGAATTGGAATATATCGCTGACTCCATCTCTAATGAGGACTTGCTTCTCAAGCAATGTGCAGCAACGGCTGCGACAACACAGAATCAACAAGTTCGCCAAATTTGTATGCAGCATATGCAAAATCACACCAAACACATGACTGAGCTCACTCAGTTAATCCAACAACATCAACAATACGCGCCAACAAGCCCACAATAATTGCAATATTAATTCTAGGGAGGTTATTTAATGAACGCGCAAAATACTGGGGCATTTATGCCGGATGAGGATTTACTAAACACCATTTTGTGTGATTTGAAGCGGACCGTACGCGAATATGCTACAGCTGCTACAGAATCAGCATGTCCAGCCGTTCGTAGGGTTTTTAACACTATGACCATGGACACTTTGCAACTCCAAGGTGATTTATACACGCATATGTCTCAACTGAATATGTATCCTGCACCTGCAAAAGCATTGCGCCAAGATGTGGACAAGCAGCTTCAAACCGCACAGCAAATGCAACAGCAAACAGGGCAATTTGTTCAACAAAAAACCGGGCAATTTGGCGCATACGCTCAGAATGCTCATATCCCGGCTAACGGACAACATCAGCCTTCTCATTTAATGTAACCATGATGGTTGGCGAATGAAGCAAATCGCTTCATGAGTGTGGAGATAACGCCCGTTTTTACTGGTTAAATCCGGTAGAACGGGCGTTTTTTCTATTTTTTTGTGTATGTTCTATGTAAACTCTGCCTTTCATGGAAGCTCCTATGGGGTTATTTTGTTTGCAGAGATGCACATTTCATGTCATATTAGTATTAAACTCTTTTCGCGGGGCGACGCATTAATAGCGTACCGTCATTGGCGAACTATCCGGAGGGAAGGCATGAAGGAAATGAACGAGCTTAAGAGGAAAGTGCTGGAACTGCTTAAGGAAGACGCGAGAAGATCTACTGCACTCTTAGCAACGCTGCTTGGCGCGGAAGAAGAAGATGTGAAGACTGCGATTGAGCAGTTGGAGAAAGATCATGTCATTGTAAAATATGCCGCCGTTGTAAACTGGGATAAAGTGGACGATGAGAAGGTAACCGCACTGATTGAGGTGCAGATTACGCCTGAACGAGGACGTGGTTTTGAAGGGATTGCCGAGCGAATCTACCTGTATCCACAGGTCAAATCAGTTTATCTGATGTCTGGTGCTTATGATCTTCTGGTGGAAGTGGAAGGCCGGAATTTACGTGAAGTGGCCAATTTTGTATCTGAGAAGCTGTCTCCAATTGATTCAGTACTTTCAACCAAAACGAATTTTACCCTTAAAAAATACAAACAGGACGGGATCATCTTCGAAGAGCATGAGGAAGACAACCGTCTGATGATCTCTCCATAAAGGAAGTAATCATATGATCACGAATAAATCGCAGCTAACTGGAGAAGACAGCAAATCAATGGATTCTTATTTGGCCCCGTTGGTACAGCAAATTCAACCTTCGGGTATCCGCAAGTTTTTTGATCTGGCTGCAGGCAGTAAGGATATCATCTCTTTGGGAGTTGGAGAGCCTGACTTCAAGACCCCCTGGCATGTCAGAGAGGCTTGTGTCTATTCGCTGGAAAGAGGATTTACAGGGTATACATCCAATGCAGGAATGCCTGAACTGCGGGAAGGGATCGCGAATTACTTGCACAGCCGTTTTGCTGTGGAATATGATCCTGCCAATCAAATTATAGCAACCGTTGGCGGAAGCGAGGCCATCGATTTGGCACTACGTGCGCTGATTTCACCGGGGGATGAAATTCTGATTCCGGAGCCTTGTTATATCTCTTATTCGCCGATCACCGCGATTGGTGGAGGAATACCTGTAGGTATTGAAACGGTTGGTGAGAATAACTTTAAACTTACTGCGGAAAGCTTGGAAGCCAAAATCACTCCGCGCTCCAAGGTTCTGATTTTGTGTTACCCTAGTAACCCTACGGGAAGTGTAATGACCCGAGAAGATTGGGAGCCGATTGCTAAGGTAGTAGAGAAACATGATCTTATAGTGATTTCAGATGAGATTTATGCAGAATTGTCTTATGGCATTAATCACGTCAGCTTTGCCTCTTTACCAGGCATGATAGACCGTACGATTCTGGTTAGCGGCTTCTCCAAAGCTTTTGCAATGACCGGATGGCGGATGGGGTATGCTTGTGGTCACCCGGATCTTATCGCTGCAATGCTTAAGATTCATCAGTATACTGTGATGTGTGCTCCTTCTATGGGACAGGTGGCTGCACTTGAAGCGCTGACCAATGGGATGGAAGAGAAGGACCGGATGGTGGATTCCTATAACCAACGGCGGAGGTTGATCGTCAAGGGCCTACGCGATGCAGGGCTGGAGTGCCATGAGCCGCAGGGCGCCTTCTACGCTTTTCCAAGCGTGCGCAAGACAGGGCTGACTTCTGATCAGTTTGCTCAGCGGCTTTTGCTTGAATACAAGGTTGCAGCTGTGCCTGGAAGTGTCTTTGGATTAGGTGGAGAAGGTTACTTACGCTGTTCTTACGCCACTTCAGTATCCCAACTGAACGAAGCGGTAGAACGCATTGGTGCTTTTGTCACAAAGCTTACACGTGAGAGAACGGATTAGTGAAAATTGAACTATAGCCGATCATACAATCCTATGGTATTATTTTACTTTGAGAGTAATTAGCCCCTATAATAGAACTTACAAGGATCCATTTACTCTGGAACTAAGCGTTGCTTTGAAGTTGCTTTATTTAACTTTTATGCTCTTTTGCAGCACGCGCTCAATAATACTTTTGGGAGGGATGATTGTGCTTAGCGCCGATTATTACTTACCTTCCTATGGTGGGAAATGTTTCTCTGGAAATGGGAAAATACCCCCCAAGGGTGATGCTTCTGCTCGCATACTCTCTCTGGAAGATGAAATTAGAATACTCCGCAGCAAGATGGAGCAGCTTTTCCTGCAGGAAAAATCATTCACTTCGGATAATGTGATTGAAATTAGCAGTTTATTGGACCTCAAAATAAATGAGTACATGAAGGGGCGTCCAGCTGGAAAATAGTGCTGCTGAATGCTCTTGAGAGGACCCTAGGGTCCTCTTTTTGTTGTGCACTCTTACTAATGATGGTGTTTTTGTGTATACTCTTAATTTGCTATCTTTATTGCCTTCCTTATAGCAGAAAGCTTAAACTATCAGTATATGTTTTTTAAGAATGGATAGGAGGCTTAAACCATGGCGATTTATACACGTACGGGTGATGCAGGTCAGACCTCAGTGATTGGCGGCCGGGTCGGCAAGGATGATGTCCGCGTCGAGGCCTACGGAACGATCGATGAGCTGAATTGTTTTGTAGGGCAAGCACGAAGCCTGATGGAAATTGATAATTTCGACGATGTCCGCGAGCAATTGCTCGAAATACAGCATGAGCTGTTTGATTGCGGTACGGATTTAGCATTTGTTAGACTTGCTGATGGTGGTCAATATATGGTGACAAGTGAGATGGCTCAGCGGCTGGAAGGCTGGATAGATACTCTACAAGAGGAGAATCCGCCACTTGAGAAATTTATCCTGCCAGGAGGTAGTCAGCTGGCTTCGGTTCTACATGTATGCCGCACGGTTTGCCGTCGTGCAGAACGCCGGGCGGTTACCTTAGGGCGAACTGCGGACATTAACCCAGAAGCGGTGATTTATCTCAATCGATTGTCGGATTATTTTTTTGCTTTGGCTAGAACGGCTAATACACGGTCAGGGATTACTGATGTAGAATACATCCGCAGTAAAAAGGTGTTCCGAGACTAATATGACAAGCTATTATTCACCCATTACTTATATCATACCGCCTGAAGAAGATGACTTCCTGCTGAAGACCATCCTGCACAAACGGATGGATGTCTCACGCAAGCTGCTCTCTCGCCTGAAGCAGACGGAGCAAGGCATTACATTAAACGGTGAACGTGTATACATTAGTGTGCATGTAAAGGCAGGAGATACCGTGCAGATTCGCATGGAAACGGAGACTTCGGATGATATTTTGCCGCAGCCGATTCCATTTGAGATTTTATTTGAAGATGAACATCTGCTAGTGGTTAACAAGGCAGCGGGAATTATAGTTCATCCCACCCATGGACATTACACCGACACGCTTGCCAATGGTGTGGTTTATTATTGGGCACAGAAGAATGAACGCTTCCGTTTCCGGCCTGTTCACCGTCTGGATCAGGAGACCTCCGGTGTGTTAGTGATCGCCAAAAATCCTTACAGCCATCAGCATATTTCCGAGCAGATGATCGCCGGTACTGTGGATAAGCGTTACGCTGCATTTGTTCACGGGGTTCCTGCGGAGTTATCCGGCGATATCGACGGCCCTATCGATCGTGATCCTGAGGAGCCACATCGGCGTATCGTGACACCGGATGGATATCCTTCCCTAACCCGATATGAGGTTAAGCAGGTGTATTCAGCTGGCTCTAGAGTTGAACTAAAGCTGGAGAGTGGGCGTACGCATCAAATTCGGGTCCATATGACCTCAATCGGCTGTCCGCTGATTGGGGACAGCATGTACCGTCATGAGCTGTACAATCTACCAGAATTGACTTCAACTCAAATCGAGCAATTGGAGACCGTTGCAGCACTCGATGCTTCCATACCGCGTCAGGCACTGCACGCAGTCCGTCTGACGTTCAAGCACCCGGTGCTTCTGCAAGAAATGATTTTCGAGGCCCCGTTGCCACCTGATATGGCAGACTTGGAGAAAATATTGGAGCAAGGTCCGACAGCGGATTTGTGATAAAATTATAATTCAGGCGATGGAGTGGCGAAGGGGAAGCTTGGAACTGTAGGAGCGATAGCGACCGCCCTTGTCTGCGGATTTCAACCTCGTTTAACGGTGAAATTGAAGAAATCTGTAGACAACAGCGGCCAGAAATCCAAACATTCCCCGTGTTTACGATATTATTAGCCGATTATTAAAGGAGCACAGCATGAGCAAATTAAAAGTATATCAATATCCCAAATGCAGCACCTGCCGCAGCGCAGTGAAATGGTTGCAGGGACAAGGTCATGAGCTGGAGCTTCAGCACATCGCAGAGCAGCCACCTACGGTGGACGAGCTGCGTGAGCTGCTCGCGAACAGCGGCCTTGAGCTGAAGAAGTTTTTTAATACAAGCGGTGAAGTATATAAATCATTAGGTCTGAAGGACAAGCTGCCCCAGCTTACGGAACAGGAGAAGTTAGAACTGCTCTCAAGCCACGGGATGTTGATCAAACGTCCGATTGTCACCGATGGAGTTAAAGTTACGGTGGGATTCAAAGAAGACCAATATGCCGATACTTGGGCTAATGTTTAATATCAATACAACGATCAAGGGAGAGGTTTATAAGTGAGAACAGATACAACGGGCCGGGTAATGCTTGTAGATGGAATGGCTCTGCTGTTCCGGGCCTTTTATGCGACCTCTTATGGAGGATATATTCGCAAGACAAAAGAAGGTTTACCGACGAATGCGGTATATGGATTTTTGCAGTATTTTTTTGATGCAGTAAGTACGTTTGAGCCTTCTCATGTCGTATGCTGCTGGGATATGGGTAAAGGAACGTTCCGTACCGAGAAATATGATGGATACAAATCCAACCGGATCGAAGCTCCGCTGGAATTAATTCCGCAATTTGATCTAGTAAAAGAAGTAGTGGCTGAGCTAGGTGTGCCAAACATCGGTCTTGCCGGCTATGAAGCAGATGATTGCATTGGTACGCTAGCATCCTGTTACAGCGATAATTCTGAGGTTTACATTCTGACGGGTGACCATGATATGCTGCAGCTTATTGATGAGAATGTTAAGGTCGTCATTATGAAAAAAGGACGCTCCAACTATAAAGTTTATGACCTTGCAGAATTGCTTGAGGATAAAGGTCTAACCCCTAGACAGGTTATTGACCTGAAGGGCTTTATGGGCGATACAAGTGATAATTACCCTGGTGTAAAAGGGATTGGTGAGAAAACCGCGCTGAAGCTGTTAACGGAATACGGTACAGTTGAAGGTGTAATTGAGAATCTTCACTTGCTCCCTAAAGGTGTACGGTCCAAAATTGAAGCCGACCTTGATATGCTGCATCTATCAAGAGAGCTGGCTGAAATCCGTTGTGATGTGCCTGTGGTCTGTGAGCTGGCGGAAGCTTTATGGCAATTACAACGGGAAACAGCCGCGCGTAAATTTCAAGAACTGGAATTTGGCAGCCTGATGCATTTGATCGCTGAGGTGCAGGACGAACGGGGAATTGTACAGATTGAGTTAGGTGATCTGGGTTAAGGAGAGTGGTTCTCTTCTGATGAAAAGGTGAATAAACATAATGGCAGGTCAAGGTTACTTTCCTTGATCTGCTTTTTTTGTTGTCGAATTCATGTGGAAATTTATCAATATATGTCTTTTTTTGACTTAATTACAAATTAAGGTTTCTAATCATGGATATTGGTTTAATGAAATTTCAAAGGAAATACATAGGGATTATTTTCCATAGTAGGTGATGATGAGATGAAGATACTTTTGGTCACGCACAAGTTCCAGAAGATAGTAGGTAATTATTGCAGGCGGACCATAGACGTAGTGAACGAGTCTGAATTAGTCCTTGGAGGTATTTTGGAGTTTTTGCAAAACATCAATCCTTCTATAGACAGCATATTAATAACAGATGATGCATTATCTCTGAGGATGGAACAGAACAGGAGTGATTTAAATAACCTAATCAATTGGCTCTTATATAATCAAAAGTCAAATGTAAAGATTTTAATCCTCACCAGGCACATAAGGAAAGATAAAGAATGGGAGAATCTCAGCTATAGATATCCGAATCTCCAAATTAAGAATTACGAATACATACGCATTACACCAGTACTATTTCAGGAAGCTCTTGAGCATTTATCCGATACCAAACCTCAATTGAAACAACATTCCAGACTTCACGACGATAAGAGCAATCAAAAAAGTATAGACAGAAAAGGGTCGTTTCTGGATCGCTTTAAACCGAAACTGAAAGCCCCAACTGAATTACAGGCTACGGATACCCTTACTAGGGAGCTTGATAAGATTAGCCGAGGGATTAGTCGTATTGTAGCGATAACCGGCCATAGTGGATGCGGAATTACTAGCACAACTATCAATGTTGCAAGTGAAGCGAGTAAACGGGGTCTGAATGTAATAATCGTGGATATGGACATCGAATATCGAAGTACGAATATGTATTTTAGCAGCTTTCATGAACGAACCAAGCGGGATGAAGATATAAATGCATCTCTCATCCGAACGTTAGCAAGACCTCAGGATTGTTTGACTACGGCTTTTCATTTGAAAGAAAATCTATGGCTGGCTGGACTGGGTTACAGCTTTTCCGACCCCAAGTTAATCGAGCAATTTTACACCAGCTCTAAACTTGTCGGTCTGTTGTCCTTACTCCGAAACAAATTTAATTTGATCCTATTGGATCTACCACTGAACTTATTAGACAGATTTCGAGAAGCATTAATCCATATCGACAGCTTTGGCCTCTGTATTCCCAATAATCTATATGCTGTTTTAAGCACTCTGAGGAATGTGGAAGAGACACTGAATAAGGAAAATACGGCCTATTTGAATGCTAAATCAAAAGTAATTGTCACCAAATATAATGACCGTTCCAGATTTCAAGGTGAAATTTTCGTACCAGATAAGGTAAGTGCAATTGCTACATCCGGTCTTTTAGAAAGCTTTACATACGGAATGAAAGTGGCAGGTCATGTCTCTTATGACACGGACTTTGATATTCAGATTGAAACCGATGTGCCGCTTGTATATTCAAACAAAGACCATGAGCGGGCATATGGAAATATACTTCTTAGATTACTGGAGGGGAGTAGTTAATGGATTTAAGCGGGCTTAAAAACGCGACACCCAATAAGCAAATGTTCAAGCGGGTTGCGGCATTGCTCTTTAGTCTATTGATCATCGTGGTTTCATATATGTTCATTACGAAAGCCAGCAAAGATGCCAGCGATGTGGTAGAGGTGTTGCGGGTGAAGCAGAGTGATGGTATTCCGGCTTACGTAGTCATTACGGAACCTATGATTGAGAAATACAATATTATCAAAAAAGAATACACGGAGGACATGGTGTTGTCTGAAGATATAGATTCGGTGAAGGATAAACTGTCCGCATATTATCTTCGAGAAAACAGCGTGCTCTACAAAGATCAGTTACTGGATGAAAAACCGCAAAAAAATGAATGGCTGTATCAAGTGAATGAGGAAAATGAGGTCTTGACGCTTCCTTATAATTTTCTGGAGGTTGGTGGAGATATTCTAATGCCAGGAGACCGTGTTCGTATCCGTGTGTCCTATGAGGTAGAGGAGAAGGATACCGCGGGTGGCAATCCAAACGCTATTTATTCCGAGTCCACGAATACGATCAAAAAAACTGAAGTATTGTTTGAAAGCATTGTTGTGAAGGATATGCTCAACGCAAGTAGTCATTCCATCTACGAAGTATATAAAGAAGTGCAGAAACTGGATGAGGATAAGAAACAAAATGTTATGAAGAGTAAGGATTTCTTAAAGAACATTCAACCTAAAGCATTACTTCTCGAGGGGACGAGTGCACAAATTAACAACTATGCCAAATACAAAGGACTTAATGGAAATTCATTTCTGATTACCATACTGAGCAGAAAAAGTAGTGATGTCATCATTGACCAATTGCCCACTTTGGAGAAAGAGGTGGAATCGTGGATCGGAAAAGAGGATTAGGAATCGACAGCATTTTTCAGAAAATATCATCTAAGGATCTCGTCGGTGCCGAACTTCAAGAGAATAATCTGATTTATAGTGTAGTAGGTTTTATACCTGCTTGTGATGGTGTAGATAATGCCATGCTCATAAGCAACTTAGGATATTTGTTATCTCAAAAGGGTCTAAATACTTGTGTGGTTGACCTTAAGGTGTTTTATCCAAACTTATATCAATTTCTAGATGTCCCTGCACATAAGAAGGGGCAAGGATTAATTAAGGTGTTGAAAAGCGACAAGGTAGATTTCAGAGATGAATTACAGCGGACCAAATACGAGAAGCTGTTCCTGTTATCAGCTAGTCCACAGGATCTAATGGAGGAGTATTTTGATTTTGAGTTTGGAAATTTAGAGCGTGTAATTACTACACTTAAGCAGATGTTTGATATCGTGCTGATCGACATTCCCAACAACCCTCCATTGGAATTTTGTCTGGGTGCCATGAAGTATTGTCACATAGGATTCTTTACGGCAACAGAGAGGATGGAAGCTACAATAAATATGGTGAAGCTGCTGGACTATGCTAAATCGGTGGGGATAAGTACGGCTAAGTTCACCAGTGTGGTGATGATGAATATTCAGCATGTTGAATTTGATTATAAGGTTATGAAGGATATGGGTTTTAACATAGTTTCTGTACTGCCACTTGTGAAGGATGCCGTAGTTCGTGCACATGAGGGCAGGCTGTACATAAAAGATAACCCCCTAATCAATAAATATTTCAAAAAAGAGATCCAAAAACTGGCCGATCGGTTGGCGGATCAGTAAAGGGGAGAGCGATTTGCTGACACGTGCGAAAATTAGCGATATGCAGCAAAAAGTACTGCATCAGGTAGGACCGAAGGAGAACATGGAGGATCTGGCTAGTAAATATACGACCATAAGCTTTGATGAGGCTTTGGAGTTATGCCAAAAATATATTACGAAAATAACGACACATGCCTATAGGCGAGAAAGCGACCCTGCTCGAAAACGTGAAATGACGAAGGCTTACATAAATGAATTTGTAGATGCACAGAAACCTTCTGTCGAGGGATTTTATGACCTAGCAGAGTTGAAAAACGCACTCACCAATGAAATCACTCACTATGGTCCTATTACCAAGGCTATGGAGGACCCTAGTATAGATGAAATCAGAGCCAACGGACCTGATCAAATCTTTGTGGAAAGCGGCGGAAGAAGCCTGCAGTGGGATCAACATTTTACAGATCGTGATCATATGGAACGGATTATCGCCAAGCTTATAGGTATCTCCAAGGTTCGGCTGATTCCAAAGATACCCATGGTAAATGCCAGAACGATTGAGGGGTATCGTGTGAATGCCACTCATGCTGAGATCTCACCGTATGACCAACCAGCGTTTGTGATCCGAAAGTTCAGCAAGAAGAGTATTGTTCCGAAAATGCTTATTGAGAATAAATCCTTCTCCTCAAACATGTATAAATTATTGTCTTTGATCCCGAAATCAGACTTATCCTGGATTACAGTGGGACCGACAGGAAGCGGAAAGACAACGCTAAATGAAATTCTTGTGAAGGAGATCAATCCTCTATCAAGGATCATTACCATTGAAAATCCTTCGGAGATGAGATTGATTCAAAGAGAAGATAACAGCGAACACGGTAGAGTGCTGAATGATGTGTTGCAATACGAGTCGGTCCCTGATGATGATGACTCAAGCCCAGCGACTATGGAAAATTTGCTTATTAATGCGATGAGACAATCACCTCACTGGATTGGACCAGGGGAGCTTCGAACACCCGGTGAATTCGCCACAGCGCTCCGAGCAGCACAGACGGGACACTATTTCTTTTCCACACTTCATGCAGAGGGGGATAAGGAAGCGATCTTCAGATTTCTAACGGCCTATCTAATGGCCTCTAATGAGCCAGCGGAACTTGCTCTACGAAATATCTGCAGTGCTGTAAAATTTGTAATCTTTCAAGAGAAACTGGCAGATGGTACGCGTAAAGTGACTTCAATTTCAGAGATTTTGGGCTCAGATGGCTTGAATCCACTGATTAATCAAATCTATAGATTTGATTGTGATGATGTTATTGAAGAGATGATTGAAGGCAAGAAGATGATCAAAATTGTTGGCAGACATTTACGTGTAGGAAAGATCTCGGAGAATATACAGCAGCTAATGCTCAAGGCCGGAATTAAGAGAAGCAGGTTTGAGTTCTTTACCAAGGATCCGTTGGAGGGCGAAACAGAGGTGTACGAATTCGATGAATACAACTTTAATCATTAGTCTACTTCTTGGTACGGCTGCATTTGTACTATTTAACGCCATCTTTGAGGTCAAGTTTTTTCAGGGGTCTGTAAGATATGTTCTCGACGTTATGGATACCCTCGCAGAGTACCTTGGCAAGTATAACACAAAGCGTTATGTCGACCGGATCAAGAAGGAACGAATTGTCAGGCAGAAGGAAAATATTTATGCGAAATACAATCGAATGGTAGAGGGTCTAATTTTAGATTTTAATATGCCTTTTACACTGGAGAGCTTCACCTCAATGCTTTGCATTTGTTTTGCTATTATAGCTCTGCTAGTGGTTCTGCTTATGAATAGCATTACGCTTTCGCTTGTGATCACGATTTCAATCTTTGTAGGCTTGTTTACTTTTTTCGTGATGCAGTCTAGAGCCATCCAAGCAGAACGGCTGGAAAATATAATGGATGCCGAAGATGTAATTTGTCCGTTAGCCCGTGAAGGTGTACTAGTAGCCATTAAAAAGGTGATGGAGAGCGATGAATATATCAGTCCTAACCTTAGGCCCTATTTCCAGCAGTTTATAGATAATTGTGATAACAACGGCTATTCCTTTAAGCAAGCTATTACGCTGTTAAATAGACAGCTTGGTCCTAAATTTGATAATTTCACAAAAAAAGCAGTGGTTTTCGAATATAACGAAAGAAAAGGTATGGCAGACATTTTCCTCGATATTGTAGATGAAAATGCCGTGCTGCGCGAGATTAACTCTAAAAAGGAACGGATTTTTAGAAAGATGAATCGAGATTTTATGTTTAAAACCGGAATCATTGTGCTTTTTTTCTTGTACGCATTAACTGTAAAGGATTTTAGAGAATTTATGCTTGTAAGTAATGTTGGGAAATTGATCAACACGATATTGATTAGTGTCATTTGTTTAAGCTTTGCACGCAGCCAGGTACTCCAAGGGAACGTCGGCATGGGTGGTGAGCGCAAATGATATTCCTAGTTAAGCTGATAGCCATGCTCTCCATCCTTTATTTGATCAAGATATTGTTATACCCCTTCTTTAAACCTGTGAGCAGAAAACAAAAAAAACGTGCACGTCAATATATCAAGCAGCGTAAAAATGCGGCGTTAAAAGAGAAGTTCAACCAATATAAACGAAGAATTGCAATGAAATATGTTAAAGGGTTATTGGGAAGTGCTGAAAGGTTAAGATTCAAGAAAATCATTGACCGACTTGATCTACAAAAGACTCCAGAGGAAATACGGACCGAGCAATTCATGTACTCGCTAAGTGCTATTGTGATTATGTTGTTGCTATGGAAGGTGAACATCCTGCTTGGCTGTATCTCTGCCATCTTCATCATGCTGGGCTGGCTCTATCCGGTGGTCGAGTTGGAGAAGATTATCGATAAGAAGAACAAAAATATATCCCTGGATTTCCCAGCCTTTTATAGTATGGTCTATTACCAGTATATAAAGTCGGTCAACATACATTTCTCGGATGTGCTTAAGGATTACATTCCCAGTGCAAATCCTGATATAGCCGAGGAGCTTGGTGTGATGCTGGATAATATTGATTACGGAGAAGAATTCGCTTTTAAGCAGCTGAAGAAACGGATTCCAATGCATTATGTGATCAAGTTCTGCGACATTATGGAGACTAGGCTTAAAGGATACGATAATGTGTCTCAGATGGCATATCTCAAGAATGAATTAGATGGCTTCAGAATCAGGGCTTTGGAAGAAGAACTGGAGAGCAGGCAGCGCAGCAGTGCAAGAATCCAATTTCTACTTATTATAGTGTTGGCCATTTATATCGTTATGTACTATTTATTTACCATTCTGAGTTCGATGAAGATGTTTCAATAAGCCAATTTTATTTATAGGGGGATACACGAATGAAGACAGATCTAAAGGAATTGCTAGTGGAGGAAAAAGGGGAAGTAGGCATCAAGCAAATCGCGATTACGGTCGGCGTTATTATATTAATTGGTGTGGTAGTCACTTATTTAAAGGGCGGAGTACTGGCAGGATGGGTTGATGATATCTGGACATTTTTATTCGATGATTTGATCAAAAAGATGGTTAGCTAATTTGGGGTGAAAATACAATGCAAGGGATAGCAAAGGCAGTATTACTTACCATACTGACTTCGGTTACGATTCTGCTGTTTGTGAATTTGGCTTTCTTTTTCCCATGGTATTTAACGCTAGTCACAGAGACGTATAGTGTTTCGCAGATTGTAGCTGGTGATAACTACTTGAAGGAATCGTATTATGAGGATGCTATGGAGAGATTACAGGAGCGCCCTATTTACCGAGATAAAGCCGGTGATATTGTCATTACGGTCACTAATGCAGATCATGATAATGCGATTGGTAATGATGATGAAACCTCATATTACGATGAAGGGAACGAATGGAATAAACCTTATCGGCAAAGAGGCGAACCACTTACGGTTGAGATTAAAGCTGTGTATCCTTTCTCTATCACTTTATGGGGAAAGAAGCTGGAGCGTGAAATTCCGGTCCACTTCTCCATGTCAACGACAGGCCTGAAACATTATAAGGATCTGGACTACTATATAGATTGATAGGATGACTTTTGGTGAAAAATATTGCAGTAGGAGTATTGTTGATTATTCTAGTGTCAATTGTTGTGGAGCCTTTGGTGGAGATGGGCATTGTATTTAGAGAGAAGGTAGTGCTGAGCACTGCGATCTCAAATGCTTGCCGCGCAGCTAAGGATCGGAGTTTGGAGTATGAACTGCTACGTGGACTGGATGCGGTGATTAACGAGGAGAGGTTCAAAGAATACTTTTCAGATGCGTTCGAAAGCGCTCTAAATGTATCGGAACAGACCGATGATGGCAACGTGCTTACATTTACATCCAATGATGATAGATACAATGATTTTACGGTAAGTTTAGATTTTTCTAACATGGAGAATGCCCAAACCAGTCAAAGAGTATCAGAAGTTAATGTGAAAGCACAGGCAACATACAAATTTAAAACCAGATACTTAAAGCTCGCTGAAGAAGCAGACAAAGAAGTAGATTATCAGTTAATTAGCGAGAGGAAATATATTCTCTCCGTTAAGAATTGATGAAAGGAATAATCGGAATGGATTATATAATGGTTACTTTTCAAACGGATACAGCTCTAAGAATGGACCTAAAAGTTCCGGTGTTTGTGACTATAGAAGAACTGTTAGACATGTTAATGGAGTCCTTGAGCTTAAAGGAGAGAAGCGGGGCCAAGCTTCAGGCTGAGCCATTAGGCAGAATATTAAGTAATAGTAAAACCTTGGATCAAGAAGGTGTAGCCCAAGGCGCACTGCTCACACTTATCTGAGAAGGGGCAATGAAATGAATAGCAACCTGCAAAGTGGCGGATTAATCCTAAAGGCTGATGAATCTCTTTTTATTACGGATATTAAAAATTATTCAGGAACCTATTCTTTAGATAGAGCGAATGATCAAGCAGTGCCTATTCATTATGAGGGTTTGTTCTGGTTCATGAATGAGGCTGGAAATTTCCTTTATTACAGTGATCAGTTAAAGGGGAATGTGCTCTGTAAGCTTGATATTGTAAAGCAACATACAGAAGTATTGTTAGACAAACCTTGTTATCAGCTTCAGCGACATGAAGATTGGATCTACTATATTCACGAGGAGGACCATCGATTGTATCGCTGTGCTACTAGTGGTAAACGTGATATGAAGCTGATTGATGAGCATGTGGAGAGTTTTCTCTTGTATGAAGGACAAATCTACTATGCTACACCAAATGGGATTAAGAGGAGCATAGTATCCGGTGAGGCTAGTGAAAGGATTAGTGAAATGGTTACAAGTTTACTGATCCGAATAGGAAGTAAACTGTGTTTTCCAGATGCCGGGAATGGACACCGCTTGACGCTGCTTGATGTGGAGCGTGATACGTTAACTGTGGTAGACAATATAGATGCCCTTAGTATGAGCTCGGATGACAAATATATTTATTGTGCTAACCGATTAAATGACAACAGTATATATCGAGTGGATCCATTGCATGGAGGGAGTATTCGAATATCTGGGGAAAGCGCGGACTATTTACATGTTCTGGACAATGATCTTTATTTTTGCAGTGGTCGTGAATGGCATCGAATCTCTCTATTTGGTGGAGAGGCGGAGACAATAACCTTTATAGGAAGGTAGATCTAATGAGCTATGAATTCAGTCGTCAGCCCCGTTTCCTACCGGATATGCCCCGGGGAGAAATTGATGTTCCTAATCCACCTATGATTAACGAGAAACCAGAAATCTCTTGGTTCGGAATATTGCTTCCACCTATCGTAATGTTGATTATTACCGTATTAATCGCAATGACTTCACAGTCTATCTATTTACTGATCTCAGTTGCGACTACAGTAATGACACTGATTGGGTCATTGACAGGAGCAACTTCTCAGATTCGGAAATATAAGCTAAAGAAGAAGGAACGGGAAGAAAAATATCTTCAATTTATAACCGATGTCCGCAGCGAATTGTCGATAGCTCGCGAACAACAGGTAAAAGCCATGAATGAAATGAGCCCGGAACCTGCGGAATGTGTGCAACGAATCCTGCGCAGGGATAACAAGCTATGGGAAAAAACGCCTTCACATAATGATTTTCTGGCTCTGCGGATCGGGGTGGGAAGTGTACCGCTGGAACTGCACATCAAATACACCAAACAGGCGATCATCCTTGAAACGGACCCGCTGTTGATGGAGCCGCAGAGATTGGCCATGGAATTCGAGAAGGTCTCGAATGTTCCCATAACGGTTAATCTGGTGACTTCCGAAATATGCGGGATTGCCGGTGAAAGCGATAAAACAGCTGTGCTAATAAAGCTGATGCTGCTACAGCTTGTGACTCATCATGGTTATGACGATGTCAGGGTTATTGTTCTTGCCGCAGAGGATGAATTGGAGAAATGGGATTGGCTGAAATTTGTACCCCACCTATGGGATGACGGGTTTAATATCAGATTTCTTTTATGTGGTAAAGCCATTGCCCATCAGACCTTGTCCGAGATTTATGGCTCTTTGAAGGAACGGGAGATGAGGTCTTTGAGCGGTGGTGTATTGCCCCATTATCTCTTTATTGTAGAGGACGCTTCCTTGCTTGAGAATGAGCTAATCAGTAAATATTTGTACAACGGCAGTGTAAAGCTTGGAGTATCAACCCTTTTTATCGCCAAGAATTCCGCTTATCTGCCCATGAACTGTAAAACGGTTATTCATTTAAACGGAAAAAGTGGTGAAATGGCCAATCGATTAACCGGAGAGAAGATCGTGTTTACTCCAGACCAGGCAGACATAAATGATTTAGATCTAGTCGCGAGAAAGCTCGCACCGCTTCGTATTAAAAATTCAAGTGCTAGTTTCTCGCTTCCATCCTCCATCACGCTGATGGAAATGCTACAGAACGAAAAGGTGTCTGAAGTAAATGTAATTCTGAACTGGACCCGCAACAAAACCTATATGGGCATGAGCGTACCTATAGGGGTGAGAGCTGGCGGAGAAGCTTTATTTTTAGATATGCATGAGACGGGGTTTGGGCCCCATGGTCTTGTAGCCGGAACAACAGGTTCTGGCAAAAGTGAGTTACTGCAAAGTATCATCGTATCCCAAGCCATTCATTACCATCCCCATGATATTGCTTTTGTTCTCATCGATTACAAAGGGGGAGGCATGGCAGATGTATTTAAAGGAATGCCTCATTTGGTCGGTACCATTACGAATTTGGATGGAAATCAAACGACGAGAGCACTATTGTCTATCAAAAGTGAGCTCATGCGGCGGCAACGTGTCTTCTCGGAATATGGCGTGAACAATATTGATAAATACCAGAAATTATTTTATAGCAAAGATGTAAAAGGTGACATGCCAGCTATTCCCCATCTGATTATGATTGCGGATGAGTTCGCGGAGCTTAAGCAGGATCAACCGGATTTCATGAAAGAGCTTGTAAGTACGGCCCGGGTAGGTCGAAGCCTTGGCGTCCATTTGATCCTTGCCACCCAGAAGCCTGCCGGCGTAGTGGATGACCAGATATGGAGTAACTCGAAATTTAAAATATGTCTTAAAGTGCAGGATGAGGCTGACAGTAGGGATGTTATTAAACGTCCTGATGCGGCCATGATTAAGGAACCGGGACGGGCGTATATACAGGTCGGAAATGATGAGATCTTTGAGTTGTTCCAATCTGCGTATTCTGGTGCTGATTATGATCCGAAAGGCGAACTACAGAAACAGGAGAACAAGCCCAAACGAATCTATAAGGTAGCTCTGAATGGTAGAAGCGAGCAGATCTTTCCGCTTGAAGAAGAGAAAATCTCCAAAAATGAGTCCGCTTCCCAGCTCCATGCCATGGTTGAATACATTACAGAAACCGCCAAGCAATATGGGATTTCTCCAATGAAGGGGCCTTGGCTACCGCCACTGCCTGATGTAGTCTACCTCGATTTATTGCTGCCGAATAGCTTAGCAGAAGGTAGATGGCCGCAGCAGCAGAAACTGCTCAGTGTGCCAGTGGGGCTCATGGATGATCCAAGAGGACAGAGACAGGAAGCGCTGGAGATAGATTTTGCATCTGAGGGGAATCTGTTTGTCTATGGAACGCCGGGTACAGGTAAAACTGTGTTCCTCAAAACGTTATGTTTATCGATGGCTCTGATGTATCCGCCGGATGACGTCAATATCTATATTATGGATTTTGGCGGAAGCTCACTTAAAGCTATGGAGAAGCTTCCTCATGTCGGTGGGGTAATGACACTGGAACAAGAAGATAAAATTGACCAATTTATGCGCTTTATGTTCAGGGTTATGGAGGATCGAAGAACGCTGTTTCAAAATAATGGAAGTGAAGGGTTCAATGATTACCGTAGAAGTGGACGAAAACTTCCCGCATTTATAGTCATAGTCGACAACTACTTTGCTTTATCGGAGACCTACGAAGATTTTGACGCTCAAATGGTGCTGCTGGCTCGTGAAGGTTTTAAATACGGTATTTATATGGTCGCTACAGCAACCAATAGTGCTTTGGTCAGATATAAATTTTCGGTTAACTTCAAAATGGCGATCAGCTTCCAGATGACTGAGAAGAGTGAATATGATGGTATTGTAGGACGAACGGAAGGCTTGGAACCCGCAAAGGTTGCAGGCAGAGGATTGGTAAGAGGCAAGCCGCCTTTGGAATTTCAGACTTCGCTTCCTGAATATCAACATTCCGCTACCGAGCTCATCTTGAAGAGAATGGAGGCTTTGAATCTAAGTGGAGCCGCACCAATTCCGGTGATGCCTTCTACGATTGATCTGCGGCAGCTCAATAATAATACAGAGCAACTGGCCATAGGCTTGGGCAATAATGATTTACAGCCTGTGTTTATAGACCTTGTTGCAACACCAGTGCTGATGATAGCTGGAGAGGCTATGTCAGGAAAGAGCACTTTACTTGTATCGTGGATGAAGCTGATGAGCGAAAAGCAGGATATAGAGGTATATGCGCTGGATTCATCTGCTATGGGCATTTATGAACTGATACAACAGTCTTACGTAACGGATTTATCGAACGTGGATGATTTGGACAATTTCATTGATGGGATCAAAGAACAATTGGAAACTAGACGCAGTGAGCTTCTCTCATGCAGAATGTCCGGTGGTGACGTTGGCGCTCTGATGAAACAGTGGAAGCAGATCATCTTCGTTATTGATCGTCTAAGTGAATTTACGAGCGGAGACAAGTACATGCTGCATGAGCTGATTGAACGAATTGTGAAGCAAGAACGCGGTATGAAGGTAGCTGTTCTAGCGGCAGATAACACAAGTGATCTTACCTCTAATTGGGATTCCTTGGGCAAGACTATCCGAGAAGAACAGACCGGGATTTTGCTAGGAAGAATGAAAGAACAAAATCTTTACAATGTTTCTTTACCTTACGGAACCCAGGAGAAAGAAGGGGAGCAAGGTGATGGCTATCTCATTGTAAAGAATAAATATACCGGATTAAGATGTGCCGTATGGAGTAAGGAGAATCGAGTTAATGCGGGAGTAGGAGTTTAGGATGGAGGTGTAGCTAGTGTCAGTTAGTCCATCAGAAATCAGGGGAAACGCTTCACAGATCCATAGTCTAACTAATGAAGTAAACAGTACTTCAAAAAAACTGCAAAGCGATTATACACAATCGGCCAGCTATTGGACCGGTACGGCTTCTAAGGCATTTCAAAGTGAATACAACGAGCTGGATAGCGAAATGAAGACCCTGCTCACAATGCTGGGTAGGCTCGAAAGTGGGGTCCAAAGAGTGGCTTCAGAAGTGATCCGTGCTGAACAGGAAAGAGAAGAAAAGCGAAGACTAGCAGAGAAGGCGGCGCAAGAGGCACTGAAACAAAAGCAATTAGAAAAACAAAAGCAAAGCCAGAAGTAATGACAGGGTTGTTGAGATATAAATGCTTTGAAAGGAGGTGAATAATGTGGCGGGAAACAATCTTACATTTAATCCGGATCAGGCACTAGGTGTAGCTAAGTCTATTAAAACCAAAGCAAATAATGCAGATACTCTTATCAAACAATTGCAATCTGAAATTCATGCCGTTAGCGGTTGGTGGCAAGGAGAATCACAAACAGCTTTTATACAACAATTCGATGGACTTATGCCTAGTTTTAAGGAAATGGTTCTCTGTGTAGAGAATATCAGTAAGAACCTAACGCAAATTGCTAACATCAAGCAACAAGCCGAGCAAGAAATGGCAAGTAAACTGCGTGGAAAATAATGCTGGCATACATAACAAGGCAGATTTTGAGCCATCTGCCTTGTTAGTATGATTTTAATGTGAATTTATTTGGGGGGATCTGTAAGTGAAGCTGACCGAACAACAATACATAACACTGGCATCAGTTGTAGAAGCAGCAGACGGTCTCGAACTGACGGATAGTCTGGCTTTTGCTGGTGCAGCAGCCTATGCCTATAGAGATGAGCATGATGATAGATTAATTATCTTTACATATAAAGGAAAAGATTGGCTTGCGGATCTGCAGTCTCTGTTAAGCGGTCAGAGCAGCATGCCGGAGGAAGCATCAAGATTTTTATTAAAAAACAAAGGGGAGAAGGATTGCCAGGTTACTGGTTATTCCATGGGCGGTGCCTTAGCTCTTTATGCAGCAACGGTTAATGAGGGGATTGGTGGTGTGGTATTCGATGCACCAGGTATAGCAAACATTCTGACTGTGGAGCAAAAGGGAAAGCTTCAGGTTAAAAATATTGTGGCTTATAACAGTCTTGTATCCGCGTTAGGCAAACACAACGAAGAGATTGTATTTGCTAAATCGGGTATAGAAGAAACGGAATTTCTAATTCCTGATTCGCTTTGGCAGCGCTATACCTTTGACGCTGAGGGGAATGTGATTATAGGTGAAAAAGGGAATGCCTATGCTTTGCTATCTAAGATTAATATCCTAACGGAAGAGCATACGCCTGTTTTTGATGCTGTTATGAGTGGATTTGGGGATACCGTCGGACTAACAGAAGCTGCATCGGACCATTTGGGTTACGTGATATTTACCTTAATAGATCAGTTGGATGTAGGAAAAGTGCGAGGTGCACTGATTGAAATTGCCCACAAATATGAACGAATGTTGGATGCGAAGTTCAGCGAGTGGAGAACCGAAATGAATAATATTCCGGAATCCTTCTTATTCGATGACATCTCTGCGAAATTTGAACAACTATCTGAAGCAGCCATGCTAGAGGCAGCGGGAATAGCAGAAGAGCTTAATGAAATCACGCAAGCTGTCTTATCCATCCTACTGATTTGCAGTCCGGTAGGGGATAAGCTGATGGACCATGTAGAGGAATGGTTGAATAAACTGACAAATGCCCTCATGGAACGTATGGAGAAACTAACGAACCAAATGACATTACATCTAGATAAGGTGGTTGAAACAACCATGAATCAAATGCTCAAATTTCCAGAATTGAAGCTGGATTTTGAATTCTGATTACTAACTGGAATCGCCATCAAAAAGGAGTGAAGCCAGCATGAAAAAGATTTATACAAGGAAGGTGTTGACTCTGATGTTGATATTATCAATGTTCAGCTTTATGGGATGTGGCTCTAGAGAGGAGAAAAGTGAAAAGAAAATTTTGAGCTCCTTGCAGGAAAAGTATGGCGAGGAATTCATCCTTGATGGCATAGGCGGCGGTTGGGGAACGATGAACAACAATACATTGAAGGCGACTGTGCATCCTAAGAAGGATGACACGATTAATGTACGGGTGGAAATCACGAAGGATTTGGAAAAGGTGTATGACAACTATTTAAACCAGGTGGTAGCAAAAAAAGACGAACCAATGATTCAAGCAATCGCTGCTAGCATTTGGCCTGACAGTAAAATTATCGTTGCCAACGAAACGGGGTTGGTTTACCCCAAACATAACGATACAAAGCTTTCCTACGAGCAATTTCTGAAGTTATATCCAACGAATACGCTGGTGATTTCAGTCTATTTAAATAGTGATAACTATGTTGATGGTAATGGAGATATGGACCAAGAGGCAGAAATGAGAAAATATATGGATTTTGCAAAAATACTAGCAGAAAATAAATATGTGAGTAGTCTGATAGGGATAGGATACCTCACTCCAGAGGCCTATGGTCGATTAGAAGAGGTCAAAAAGGCAGAGGAAAGTGTTGACATATATTTTAGTGACGAAACTAAAAAAACAGGAATTATTAATATAGTTACAATGGCTGGATTCAAATTAGGAGTTGATGGAAAGATTGTAGAATCTCAAGACAAGATTAGAGAATTCTTTGATATATGGAAAGAGGACAGAATAAAAAGAATGGAACAAAGAGGGGGATTGTAATGGACGATACGCTTACAGAGGTAGAGTTAAAGCAGATCTCGCAACTTGTTTATTTAGATATACTCAACATTAAGGATTTGGAAAAAACTTATGCATTATATAAAAAAATCACTCTCGGCGAAGTTCTCAACTTCTACGCTTCTCCCGCAGGTCAGCAACAATTAAAAGAACGCTTTCCTGACGATCTTAACGGAGTCAAAGAATACAAGCAGTGGAATGATCTCATAGAGCAGATGAATATATCTGATTATCAGAATTGGGAAATCTCCAATATCGTCTCTCATAATAAAAAAGAGGAATCAGGTTTTGTTGCATTTACAGTAGATACCAAGAACGGGGCAAAGGTAGCGGCGTTCCGGGGTAGTGAACCAATGGATAACCCGCTTTACCATAATGACTGGAAAAACAACGGAACAACTGCATATGCCCTTGAATCTTTACAACAGGCGGAAGCTAAAGAATATATGAATAATTTCAAAATAGATGCGGGTTATGAATTGTTTCTGACTGGGCACTCGCTAGGAGGTAATCTAGCCCTATATTCCTCTTTTATATTACCTGAGAATTTACGGAACCAACTAACTTCCGCATCAACGTTTAATGCACCGGGATTTAATGGAACCTTGCTTGATAAACACAGGGCCACTATAGACGAATTGAATGAGAATGACAAAATTAAAGAGTTCAGAAATAAAAATGACATCGTTCCGGCCCTATTTCAAAATCCATCGGCAGGTATTTACATTGATACTGAATCTGAAAGGAATACCGTCCTGCCACATCATTCCTTATTCTCACTGAAGATCGACGGGAACAATGAGTCCTTTCAACGTTCAGAGTCACAGACTCGGGCTTTGGTTCCTAACCTAGTGCATAATATTACAGTTGGTCTGGAAATTGTGCCGGGCCCCCTAAAGGAAGCATTGGTCGAAGGGATTTTCAAAGTATTGGATGGGGAAGTAGATCTGCGGCCATTAGCGTTTGCGGGAGTAGCCGTAGTTGGACTTTTAATGGTGACAGTTGGGCCCGTTGCAGTTGTTACTGCGGCGCTTACTGCAGCGTTAGCTGCGCTCGTTGTCACTATAAAAGCTCTGGTTGCGCTTTATGTGATTGGTTTTGTAATTGACAGTGTGATTCCCTGGATTGAGCAAAGGGTGGAGGATATCAAGGAGAGAGTAGTTTCCTTTTATAATCAAAGTGTTGAATTTGTAACGAATATGGTGACAGAAGCTGTCCGAGTGACTAATTTGATCGGTGATAAAATTGCGGAGTTTTCACAAAAGGTAAAGCACGCAGTTTCTGATTTTATGACGAAAATGAAAGAGGGCTTCAATCGTTTTGTAGAGAATGCCATTCAATATGTTGAAGCTCAGAAGGAATATTGGATTAGTGTAAAAGACAAAGCGATGAAGAAAATGGGGGATATATTCCAAAGTGTAAAATCTAAAATTAAGAAAACAAAGGAAGAATTTATCGCTGGCGCACGCACGATTAAAGATTCAGCGATCAGCAATGTTAAATCGACCGTAACGAAAACCATTACGAAGATTGCAGTTGCATCTGCTAGTGTCATTCAAGGAGCTAAGATCTTGGCGAATATGGATAAACTGGAGAGTCTGCAGAAAAGTCTGGTGCGTAAGGAAGAGAGCATTGCTGAAGTCGTCGAGAGGATATTATCTATAGCTTCTGGAGTAAGTTCTAACGTGGGCAGGGCTTACAGTGAATCTTATGTTCAAGCTCAATTAAGAGAAGTTCAACGTTTAAGCAATGAAGTCCGGACGCAGAAAAATCGTGTAACAACAGCGATAAACGGAAAAACTGCAGGTTTAAGATACACTGTTACAAAATATCGAGAGATTGAATCTAAAATTGTTGCTGCTGCCCGTGCAAGTACTACCACAATACACCTGAACTAATTATATCAGGAAATAGAAAGATAAATTTGAGAGGAGCAATTATATGAAAAAAATAATTAGTTCGCTGCTTTTATTACTAATGGTATCCCTGATGACTTCTGCATTTTCAGGTTTTGCAGCAAGTCTTCCATTGAGAGTAGTAGTAAATGGAGAAAAAGTTATTTTTCCAGACGCCCAGCCTTTTATCGATGCGCAGCAAAGGGTACAGCTACCCGTGCGTTTTATAAGTGAAGCGCTTGGAGCTAAGGTGTTATGGGACAGTAAGGCTAAAAAGGCAACAATCTCGCTTGAAGGCAAAACAATGGGTGTCTATATCGGGAAAAAGAGTTATGAGCTCAATGGAAAAACAAAACAAATGGACACGGCTGCATTGTTCAAACAGTCAAGAACTTTTGTCCCACTTCGATTTGTATATGAAGGACTCGGTGTAAACGTGAAATGGGATGATGCTGTGAAGACGGTCTACATCACTACTCCTTCAGGTGAAATAGCTACCTCTGATAAGCCTGCTACGGGAGAATCAACGAATGGAGCCAAGACGGTAACGATTCATGGGTTTGAAATCCCGTATACCCATCTGGGGGCCAATCTAGAGTCGACTTATATTACCGATTCACAGCTGACAGTATACAACAATGATGATCGGAAAGCAGGTCAGTATCTTTTTCAAATTACAATTACATTTACTAATATAGGCTCTGACCCTGCACTGGAGGCGAAGGAAGCAGAGAATATTCTTAGACAAAACATTGAGGGCGATGTCGTAGATTCGATTATGAAGTATGTTAGAACAAAAACAAAAAGAATGGATGAGCTAGAATATAAAGTCTTCCAAAGCAAAGATTATAAAATTGATGTAGACTCTCCTGGTATGGGGGATATAGGAATCGCAGTATGGCCGAAGTAAGAGAGGTGAAGGTATGAAAAAATCGATATGGCTTAGTATAGTGACAATATTCTTATTCCAATCTATAGCTTCTTCAGTTTTCTCTGAAGAGTCAGTGAATGATACTTCTAACAATCTTCCAAAAACAGCGACAGCTGTTATCGAGAAGATCAATAAAGATATGGCGGAGCTCTATAAAAAATCTAATTATTACACAATGGAGACTAATAAAGGAAAGTTAAGAGAGGATTTGTTACAAAACCAGATAAAATCTAACAATAGTAATTTTGAGATTGTCTATGGTGGAAATCATGAATGGCTTGAGCATAGCAATATGTTTGCTTTTTCCGGGTATTCGATTGATGGGGACTCGGTCTCAACTGAGGGAGCTCCATGGTATGCTGGATGGAGCGGGATTCAAATTCAGAATTTTAATATGATTAAGGAACCTTGGAAGGACTCGGGCGTAAAATCAAGCTACAAAATTAGAAAAAATGATTTTGATGCATTTGTAGGTAGGGATATTGAGTATCTAGTGAATTCCGGCGGGACTTTTGAGCAGGCTATTCTTACTGGACTAAACCTGAGCTATGCCGGTAAGAAATATGAACGGTTCATCTATAACAATCAAGACAAGGAGTATAAAGACAGGGTTGTATACACTCAGAATACTACACCGTCTAAGGGAGGGCGATGGATAGATTATGTTCACGTCCTGCAACCGCCTACCTATCTGTCTTGGGGATCAGGGAGGATTTACATCCAAGGTTCCAACGGAAATATTACTTACTTAGGCATTCCTATCGCACCGTTTATTTTGCAGGTAAATGATTTATCCCCTCATTTCGAAACTTTGCCAACCGGCGCGGTAGCTGGACAAGAGGTAACCGTTGGAATCAGACTCAGATCCAGCTTCGCCACCCAGAAAACAACAGATTACGCTTGGAAGATCACGAGTAACGGAAAGGAAATCCCTGTAAGATACCATGGTCATGCGTCAACGTTAGCAGGTGAAATTATGCTTGCGGCTAATACGGCTGACAATATTCTTTTCGCGACATTTACAATGCCTGATGAGGACGTATACATCCAGTTTAATCTGAACAGGCTGAAGTCACCTAATGAAGTCTTTTACGGAAATAATGAGATTTACGGATGGATTAAGAAGGTCAACTCGATGCCAACAACTAAAGGCTCCTTCGATCTGGATTATAATGTGTTATCGAAAAAAGTGAAATTCGGGTTAGCCGATGGCGCTGCTATAAAGGCTGTTCTACAACCGCAATATTCTGATTTTACTTGGAGTGGGAATGCTACAGGCGCTTTGGAAGTAATCAATAATTCGGATACTATCTATCGTTATTTCCGTGTGGAGAATAATCCGCTGGTTAACGATGCCGCCAGTACTATAGTTAGACAACCTGACATCATAGCTAGTCTACAGCGCCCTGATTTTGGTGATGATCCTGTTAACGGTAAGTGGTACATTAATCCGGCTCCGTATACACCTAATCAAAAGTCAGGTAATATCAGTTTCCAGGGTACTGTGAGCAGAAATTTCACTCGTAATTATCAGGTGTGCAGCACAACAAAGAACGGGGAAGGTAAAGATGTTGAATCTTGTCAAACATATACGGAGAGCGGCAGCACTTCAGCTCCGTTTACACCAGGTGAGGATGTCAAAACCATTCGGACTTATATTTATAATGGGGCCAAACAAATAGCACCTAAGCTGTACAAGAATTCAATAGACAAGAATAAAGCGGATTCTTTGATTCGAAAGCTCTTCTGGACAAGTGAGCCTTACAATTATAATGTAATCCGCTGGATGGCTCATGAAGATGAAAATAAGAACTTACAGGATTGGACGAAAGTAAAGGGGCAATTCGAGCGAATCTTCACACAACAGGCAAGCGGAGATATCGGCTGGAAGGTAGAGAATAGCATGGCTCAAGCTTATAAGAAAGCCAGAGCTACCGCTAAAAAGATGCTTAACGACAAATCTAATTATGATACCGCCGTGTTTGCGACGGATAAGCAACTTCAAGGGTATGATTATCCGATTAAATCCGGATATTATTTTAATCCTGTTGGAACGTATACCTTTACACTGGAGACAGTTACGTTTAAAGATACGGATAAAGACACGAAGGACCATAAGGATCTTGTTGAGGAACTTACGAATTCTTTCCGATATGAAACTGATCTTATGTATATCAATAATGATAAAGTTGCGGTCAATCTGCGGAATGAACCACTGAGCAAAAACGGGAATAACTTTGCAAGAAAGCCAGCAGCTTTATCCGTAGAGGATAACACCGGAGTGAATGATGCGAAGTTGCTGACGGTGGAGAACAGCTTTACTAAAGATGTGGAAGAGATCCCATATTCACAAGAAAGAGAAAGTGATAAAGGCACCCATGAATTCTGGAAGAATATATTAGAGGGTTACTCACAGTCTAGTACACTGGGAAGCTTCAACAATTTCAAATACCGTGAATATGTGGGCTTGAATCAGAATATATACAAGATCACGGAAAAGTCTACGGTGACGATTACGATTAATAAGGACCATATTCCTGTCTATACTACAGCTGAAATGCCAGATGGGAAGTACTATGTTAAGGCTTGGCTGGCAGATGTGGAGCTCTCCAAGAGTACCAACGCGTACAAATCACTGGGCAAGCTTGTCGGCATTAAGCCGCTGGATCAAATTGAGGTTACGGTAAAAGGCTCTATGTTTGATGACTTAAATAATTAAACATCAATAGTCTCCCTTCATGCAAAAAAGCATGAAGGGAGTTTTATTATTGTGATAGCGCTTCATCCAACGTATAATAAGGGCTGTTGATTGTTTTATTTTATATTAATTTTTATTTTCAAACTGGATGGCGGATTATTGCTTAATGGAGAAGGGAGATAGTTGCTATGAAGTTATTGGGAGCGATTGAAGCAGGCGGAACGAAGTTTGTATGCGGAATTGGTTATGAGGACGGTACCATTCTGGACCGAGTTAGCTTTCCGACAACAACACCGGAAGAAACGATGGGACTCGTAATTGACTATTTTAATGGGAAGAATGTAGAAGCTTTTGGTATTGGATCGTTTGGACCGATTGATCCCGTGCTGGACAGCCCTACTTATGGTTACATAACAACGACACCAAAACCTCACTGGGGACAATATAATTTGGTAGGTACAATGGCTGAGCAATTTAACGTGCCGATAGGTTTTGATACGGATGTGAATGGTGCAGCGCTTGCGGAAAGTAAATGGGGAGCGGCTAAAGGTCTGGACAGCTGCCTTTATATTACGGTTGGGACAGGTATTGGAGCGGGAGCAGTAGTTGGAGGTCAGATGGTGCATGGATTGTCTCATCCTGAGATGGGACATATTCTAGTTCGCAGACATCCAGAGGACACGTTTGAGGGCTACTGCCCTTATCATGGCGATTGCCTTGAAGGGTTAGCCGCAGGTCCGGGGATTGGCAAACGCTGGGGACAACCAGCAGGCGAGCTACCTGTTGACCATCCAGCTTGGGATATGGAAGCTCATTATCTTGCACATGCACTTATGAATTACGTGTTGATTCTGTCTCCCGAAAAAATCGTAATGGGCGGTGGTGTCATGAAGCAAAGCCACTTGTTCCCGCTAATTCGTACCAAGCTGCAGGAGCTGCTGAAGGGTTATGTTCAGCATCCAGCGCTAAATACCGACATCGATAATTATGTTGTGCCACCGCAGCTTGGAGATAACGCAGGACTTGCAGGTGCGATTGGACTGGCAACTTTAGCTTTGGCAAGAAACTAGTATAAAAAGATATTGACTGTTAGGAAATATATGGTATTGTAGGATCTAACAGTATAGCATTTAATGAGGGAGCACCTCTTTCACGTTTATCGTGAGAGTGGTGCTTTTTTGCGTTTTCCGAGTCTGACAGTGTGGCATTCACATCAGCGAATAAGTAGCTCAGACCGGTAGGTATAGTGCTTGCTGAAGACTAGAAAGGCAGGGATGAATATGCAAATTGTATTTATGAATCGCTTATCCAGAATATCCGGGGTGGATCAAGAGGTGTTCGCTCAGCTATGGATTGGAGAGGAAGAAGGAGTGTGGAGTCTGGGCTGGCGTGATTTTTCAGGCGGTGAGGAAACACAGGAGCATTTGTGGTACGCGGGTGGTTCATGGAATGAAATGCTTTGTGTTTACAGGCATGAGCTGGCGGTGAAGATGGGGGATGGCTATCGGCCGTTGATTGATGGCGTATTTCATGAAGAAGACGGCCTTACCGGGCGTAATCAGGAGCAGCTAAGGCTGCAATATTACAGTGAATATAATGGGAACGAAGCTATATATGAGGAGTTATGTGCTTGGCGCCGCAGCCGAGCTTCTAGTGAACGGAAAGCCCCTTACATTCTTGCCAGCAATCGTTTGTTACGTTTGATAAGCACTTTCTTGCCACATACACCAGAGGAGCTGCTGCAGATCCCTGGTGTAGGGGAAGGAAAGGCAGCCCAATATGGCACGGATTGGTTGGCTATAACCTCTACGGCTGCAAGGGAACATTCCTTTCCTTTGAATTGGGTACACCAAGAAATTGAGGAGGATTCTTTTGTATCCTGGCTCTATAAACAGAAAGAGGTCAAATATAAGAAACAGCTAGAAAGACTGCGATTACGGCGAATTCTGCTGCAAGGGATCGAGAATGGGTTAGGGTTAGAACAGCTTAAGGTGAACAGTGGAGTGAACCGTCGCGAACTGATTGAAGCGGTAGAGGAGCTGGAAAGAGAAGGTTATTGCGTGGAGAAACTGATCGAGGTAGAACTGAAAAATGTGCCGCAGAATGAGCAGGAGGCGATATGGAATGCCTATGCAGAGGTTGGAGATCTTTTTCTAAAGCCAGTGCTGCATAAGGTGTATGGGGAGGATTTTTCAGCAGCAGAAGGGCTGGATAGCTATTATGAACGTCTGCGGCTGATCCGCATTCGTTTCCGGCGGGAGCAAGCTCCTAAAGTGGGCATGGCGACCAGTTTCTAGTAGCTTTTTATCATATCAAAAAGACGAAGGCTTCCTTACACCATAGGGTTAAAGGGCCTTCGTCTTGCCTATTCGTCCGTTTATTTTCATAGCCATTCTTTCTTGCGGAATACATACAGCATCCCACAGCCTAACGTCAACATTAGACCTATAACGGCAAAATAACCGTATTTCGTATGCAATTCCGGCATATGATCAAAGTTCATCCCATAGATTCCGGTAATTACGGTCAAAGGCATGAATATCGTTGTAATCGCGGTAAATACTCTCATAATTTCATTGGCGCGGTTGGCGATACTGGATTGGTAGGCCTCACGTAAGTTGCCCATGAGATCGCGGTACGTCTCAAAAGTTTCGGATATTTTAACTGCATTTTCATAAATGTCGCTAAAGTATTTCTGCAGCTGATCATCAATCAGACGGAGGTCTTTTTTATTCAGGGTATTGATAACCTCTTTCTGTGGTCCCAGCATCTTCTTTAACCATAAGATCTCACTTCGCAGACCGATAATCTCACTCAGATGAGATTTCTTGGTATGCATTAGGATATCCTCTTCAAGCTTCTCAATCCGGGCTTCAATTCGGTCACCTACGGAGAAATAATTATCTACGACAAGGTCGATAAGCAGGTAAAGGAATTGGTCGGGTTCGCTAACCTCTTGTTCCCATAACATGGGCTTCAGGACGCGTAGCTCGTGAATCTTTTGTTTCGTTACAGTAATAATATAATGTCTGCCCAAGAATATATTGAGCGCCCGCAGGAAGATTTCCTCATCATCAAAGCGGATGCTGTTTACAACAATAAAGTAATGACTTTCGTATATTTCGATCTTTGGACGTTGATCCTCTTCACTAAGGCAATCCTCAACAGCGAGATCATGCAGGTTGAACAGGGGCTGAAGCAGCTCCAAATCCTCCACATCTGCATCAATCCAATAGAACCCTTCTGTTGGGGGTGTCAATGTTTCATCAATTTCATCAATAGGTGTAAAAACCCCTGCATTCACCAGCCGGATTTTCATCTGATTCCACTCCTTCTATCCCCGGGTCTTCACCAGGGACTGCTAATTAAGCACAGAGAAAAAATCAGCTTGGCCGGCGTTACAATCAATACAAGAGGCCGAATGACGATTCGAGGGCATGAAGAAGAACTGCTCCCGCCGCCGGCAAGCTGATGATTATCCTGTGTGGTTGCTCATTCTGTACACTTAATTGCGAGCTCGGGTCGCCTTCCATTCTTCTTCTCACCTCTTCTTTTCGTTCAGGTATGAAATACTTGTCTAGTATAACAACGGAGTATGCCTCTTTCAAGCAAATTTATTGTTACTTTGAGGCTACTTCAGCATTGTATGGACTTGACGAAAAGGAGGTTCATGATTTAAAGTAAATTTTAAAGAAATTTAATTGAATACAGCTAAATCTTATCAAGAGCAGGTGGAGGGACTAGCCCTATGAAACCCGGCAACCGGCGTGTGAACGCACGGTGCTAATTCTTGCGGAACTTTGCTGACGACTAAACCCCGTCCAAAAGTTTCTGGCAGATGAGAGAGGCGCATATGACTGTAGATATGACCTTTCTCGTTTTCCGAGAAAGGTCTTTTTATTGTTCAGAAAGCCGCGATGTGACAACATAACCTAAATACAGTTAAGGAGTGGAAAGACAATGCCAATTAAAATTCCCGACAGTTTACCAGCAAAAGAAATACTATCCGGTGAAAATATTTTTGTGATGGATGATAGTTTGGCTTTCCATCAGGATATCCGCCCACTAAGGATTGCTATTCTGAATCTCATGCCGACTAAAGAAACGACGGAGACTCAATTGCTGCGTTTAATAGGAAATTCACCGCTACAAGTTGACGTTACCTTGCTGCACCCACGCTCACATACTTCTAAGAATACTTCTGCTGAGCATTTGAGAAGCTTTTACAAAACTTTTGACGAGATCAGCCACCGCCGTTTGGATGGTCTTATTGTTACAGGAGCACCCGTAGAGCAAATGGAGTTTGAGGAAGTATCCTATTGGGAAGAGCTAAAAGAGATTTTTGAATGGAGCAAGGATAATGTGACCTCGACCATGCATATCTGTTGGGCGGCACAGGCAGGGTTGTATCATCATTTTGGTGTTCGTAAAGTGGCTTTGCCTGAAAAATGTTTTGGAGTATTCTCCCATACGATTAACCAAAATAACATTAAATTGCTGCGCGGCTTTGACGAGGTATTCCATGTACCGCATTCCCGTCATACCGATGTCTCCCGCGAAGATATTGAGAGCAATCCAGATCTGCAGATTCTGGCGGAATCCGAAGAAGCTGGTATGTATCTAGTAGCTACGACCGACGGCAAACAAATATTTGTGACCGGACATTCCGAATACGATCCATTATCCTTGAAATGGGAATATGATCGTGATTTGGAGAGGGGCATGGAGATGGCCTTGCCGAAACACTATTTCCCTAAAGATGATCCAGAACAAACACCTCCTGCAGTGTGGCGTGCACATGCCAACTTATTATTCTCTAATTGGCTCAATTACTATGTATATCAAGAGACACCTTACGATATCGACCCGATTGTTTATTAAGATCAGCGCTACATTACAATTTAGGAGGCATTTATCATGGACGACAAACTTAGGATTGAAAGCAGACTGGCACAAATAGGTTCACAAGAAGATCCGGCTACCGGAGCCATTAATTTTCCTATCTATAATGCTACGGCATTCCGTCACCCGAAGCTTGGGCAGAGCACAGGTTTCGATTATAGCCGTACCAAAAGTCCAACCCGTTCCGTACTAGAGAATGCGGCTGCGGAATTGGAGTCTGGTGATGCAGGTTTTGCCTGTAGTTCTGGGATGGCAGCTATTCAAACCATATTTACCCTGTTTGGGCAAGGCGATCACTTGATCGTTTCGCTGGATCTTTACGGCGGGACCTATCGTTTGTTTGAACGAATTATGTCCAAGTTTGGAATCACTGCTTCCTATGTAGATACGAATGATTTGGATGCGCTTGAGGCTTCACGTCTTCCAAATACGAAGGCGATATTTATTGAAACGCCAACGAATCCTTTGATGATGGTTACGGATATTGCAGCCGTTGCTACTTGGGCCCGTCATCATGGGCTGCTCACAATTGTAGACAATACACTGCTGACTCCATTTTTCCAGCGTCCTCTGGAATTAGGTGCGGACATTGTAGTCCATAGTGCTACCAAATATTTGGGCGGACACAATGATGTACTTGCTGGTCTTATTGTATCTAAAGGAGCTGAATTATCCGCTGAAATAGCGATTCTACATAACTCTATTGGCGCTGTGCTTGGGCCAACAGACAGTTATCAGCTGATGAGAGGCATGAAGACACTGGCCCTGCGTATGGAACGGCACGAGAGCAATGCGCTAGCAATTGCCCGCTATCTACAAGAGCATCCGGCGATTGCGGAAGTGTTCCATCCAGGCCTGCCGGATCATCCGGGATATGAAATCCAGAATCGCCAGTCCTCGGGCAATACCGGAATTTTTTCTTTCAAATTAAAAGATGCCAGATACGTAGAACCTCTGCTTCGTCATATCCGGCTTATTGCCTTCGCGGAGAGCCTCGGCGGGGTTGAATCGCTAATGACCTATCCTGCAGTACAGACGCATGCCGATATTCCTGTGGAAATTCGGAATGCGGTGGGTGTAGATGATCGATTGCTGCGCTTCTCGGTTGGCATTGAACATGCGGAGGATCTAATTGCTGATCTTGGTCATGCTTTGGAGGCTGCGCGGGCGGAAATCGAAACGAAGTAAAAGTAACGGCAACCCAGATCGGCACCGAATTGCTGGAAAATATCGAGGATCTATCTCAACGTTGATTTAGAGCTGGTGTTGGACGAAGGATGAAATAGAGCTGTCTCATAAGCCGGGAATTGGCTGCTGGGATAGCTCTTCTTTTTGGACTTTTTGCTATTGGACACAGCTGACCTTAGACACAGCATTATTACACATTTGAAATGTTAACGGACTCCACAGCAGCTATTGCGCTAAAAACCTGCCTTCATGAGTCTCTTGTCAAGGAATAGCGTCGCTGGAGTCCATAACTATGCTCCAAAGGCTAAATACTAACTAATAACGTCATCTGTGTCCGGCAGCCTCCAGGAATTTTGATTCACCGGGTGCAGGCAGCAATGTAAAGACTCTTTCTGCTGGATGGTATCTTGCTAAGAAAGTAAAAAGTTTTTCAAGCTGTTCAGATTGTGATACGATGAGGAAATGAACTGTTCATTTATTAAAATATAAGGTATAAGTTACATACTATACTTTATCCTTATGTTACTACGAGAAACGGTTGTTATCTCTAAAGGACGACAACGTTATTTTTCTTGTGATTTTGTGAATCTACCATATCCCTAAGGGTTTAAAAGGAGGATGCGAACGATGAGTACGATAGATCTTATTTTGGATAAAGCCCTGCGGGGTGACCGTCTCCAATTGGAAGATACCATCCGACTATTCGAGAGCAACGAAATTGAGAAAATGGGTGCTGCTGCAAACACTATTATGGAACGCTGGCATCCGGACCCGTTAGCCACATTTGTAATTGGCCGTAATATTAACTATACGAATGTATGTGATGTGTACTGCCGTTTTTGTGCTTTTTACCGCAGACCAGGCTCGGATGAAGGCTATGTGCTGCCAGATGAAACGATTTATCAAAAAATTGCTGAAACGATTGCTGTTAATGGTACAGAAATTCTTATGCAAGGTGGAACTAATCCTAACCTTCCATTTAGCTACTATACAGATATACTGCGCGGAATTAAGCAACGTTTCCCTGAGATTACAATGCACTCCTTCTCTCCTGCGGAGATTATGAAGATGAAAGAAGTATCAGGATTACCGTTGGAACAAGTGGTTCGTGAAATTCATGCTGCGGGTCTGGATTCCTTGCCAGGCGGAGGCGCAGAAATTCTTGATGACCGTACACGCCGCAAAATCAGCCGGCTAAAAGGCTCGTGGCGCGAGTGGATGGATGTAATGCAGACAGCACATAAAGTGGGTATGAATACAACAGCAACAATGGTGATTGGGCTTGGAGAAAGTATGGAAGAACGAGCTTTGCACTTACTACGTGTACGTGAGGCTCAGGATGAGTGTATTGCCAACAAATATGATTCTGAAGGTTTCTTGGCCTTTATCTCATGGACATTCCAGCCGGACAATACCAACCTGAAGCTGGACAGACAAACGCCTGAGGAATATCTGAAGACGGTAGCGATCAGCCGCCTTGTGTTGGATAATATTAAGAACTTCCAATCTTCTTGGGTCACTATGGGGCCAGAGGTCGGCAAGCTCTCCTTGCAATATGGCTGCAACGATTTCGGCAGCACAATGATTGAAGAGAACGTAGTATCTTCTGCGGGTGCGACTTACAAGGTAAACATCGAGTCGATTACTCAGCTGATTCGCGAAGCAGGCAAAGTTCCAGCACAGCGGAATACACGTTATGATATTCTGCGGGTGTTCGATGATCCTAATGCGAAGATTGATAATGATTTTGTAATGCAGAACTAATATATATTAATTATTAATCAACGCTTGATGCTTGTTAATCCTTAAGTGGATTACTGAGCATCAAGCGTTTTTTTGTAAGGTTAGGTTTACGATCATTAGCAAGTCTTATTGCAGAACACATCTGAATCTTCGCTTGTTATATCATCCGCTAGGCGTACGGACCCAGTGGACCTTAATTGCAAATTCAGCGCTTCTTGAGTCGGGGTTCGGACCCCAGCGACGCTATTCCTTGAAAAGAGCCTCATATAGGCTGGTTTTTAGTGCAATAGCGTCTGTGGGGTCCGATAGCATAGGGAAAATCGGAAAATGTGGCATATAAGAGCATCAGTGTCCGATAGAGCAGATGTATACGAACACTATGAACTAATGTTAACTACACAAACTAAGGTTGGTGTGGAGTACGCCTTTTAACGAAGTTTTATATAAATGTGAGCATAAAATTATTTTTTTATTTCTTTTTACCCATTCACATTATTATCCAAAAGTGATATCATAATCATATCAAAAGAATATCTAGTGGGGGTGCTTCTATGAAAGAGAAAACGCTTCGTCCTGTCAGTGGATTT
This sequence comes from Paenibacillus sp. FSL H7-0918, assembly GCF_038007025.1. Taxonomy (NCBI): domain Bacteria; kingdom Bacillati; phylum Bacillota; class Bacilli; order Caryophanales; family Paenibacillaceae; genus Paenibacillus; species Paenibacillus sp. FSL H7-0918. The sequence continues at coordinate 102,233 of NZ_JBBOWJ010000002.1, read as the reverse complement.
TGGGTTCTCGCCTTAATTGCAGTTTGTTTAGCTGGGGGAATTTATGGTGCGGTTCAAGAGTATGTCGCAGTGCCAGTCATTCTGTTCGTTGTAGCTGGGGTATTATGTACAAGTGTTACGGTTGTGCAGCCCAATAAGTCGGTTGTAGTTACCTTTTTCGGGCAATATGTAGGGACTATCGTGACAAGTGGCTTGTTTGCAGTCATTCCGTTCAGTTTGCGCAAGACGGTTTCCCTCCGCGTACGTAACTTTAACAGTGTCAAGCTGAAGGTTAATGATGTGGAAGGTAATCCGATTGAAATTGCTGCAGTTATCGTATTTAAGGTAATTAACTCTGCAAAAGCGCTTTTTGATGTAGATAAATATATGGCGTTTGTGGAAATTCAAAGTGAAACAGCGCTGCGTCATGTGGCCAGTAAATACCCGTATGATAACTTCAATGAATCGGGCATGTCCCTGCGGGCCAATGCAGATGAGATTGCTAAAGAATTGGCAACCGAGCTGCAAGAACGTTTGTCGATATCTGGTGTAGAGGTCATTGAAGCGCGGCTCACACACTTGGCTTATTCCACAGAGATTGCCAGTACAATGTTGCAACGTCAGCAAGCATCTGCAATTCTGTCCGCTCGTCAAATCATTGTTGAAGGCGCCGTGGGCATGGTCGATATGGCGATTAAACAGCTTAAAGAGAGTGGCGTGGTTGAGCTTGATGAGGAACGCAAAGCGGCGATGATTAATAATCTGATGGTTGCGATCGTGTCGGAGCGCGGAGCGAGTCCGGTCATTAACGCCGGCTCGTTGTACTAAGGCGGTGCATCATGGCGGCCAAGAAAAGCTTTCCACTGCGGATTGATCCGGATTTACATGAGGCGCTGGAACGATGGGCGGGAGAGGAATTTCGCAGCGTAAACGGACATATCGAATACTTGTTGCGTGAGTCTTTGAAACGTGCAGGCCGCTTACCTGAAAAAAAACGGCGAGAGGAATAACCATAGAAGGGCTGTTTCAGCATCCATGTATTGGCTGCAAGAACAGTCCTTATGTGTGTCTTCTGACTGTGTTTCTATCATTTTGGACCCTTTTCTGACTTGACTGTCAGAGAGGACAGATTTATAATTACTCCATAATTCACGTTAACAGCATTGACGAAGATATGAGTTGATTGTTCTGGACCGTTCAGAGAGAGGAAACTTAGGCTGAAATTTCCTCCGGCATCCTGCTTTCGATTTACCCCTTTGTAGCTGCGGTTTTGAACTCCCTGCAATGGGATAGTAAGAGCTGCCGGTTCATGGTCGTTACTCCATGCTTACGAAGGATTCTATCTTCACTCCGCTTGAGGATTCAAGGGAGGCTAGAGAGAATCGAATTTGGGTGGAACCACGGGTGTAATCGCTCGTCCCTTTGCGGGACGGGCGTTTTTTTGTGTGCGTGGATATTGTTGTTCCGCAAAGGTTAAAGGGCCCTTAGGCTTAATTATATGAAGGAGGAATTAGCAATGTCAGTAAGTATTAAGCTTCCGGACGGTTCTGTCCGTGAATACGCAGAGGGTAGCAGTATTGATGATGTAGCAGCTTCTATTAGCAGTGGCCTGCGCAAAAATGCAGCAGCGGGGAAATTGAACGGTATCGTTGTAGATTTATCTACTCCCCTTGAAGAGGGCGCACTGGTAGAGATCGTAACTTTGGATTCACCTGAAGGTCTGGAGGTTATGCGTCACAGTACAGCTCACTTGATGGCTCAAGCGGTTAGACGTTTGTTCGGAACAAAAGAAGTTAAGCTTGGTGTAGGTCCGGTCATTGAAGATGGCTTCTACTACGATATGGATCTGGAACATCCTCTAAATCCTGAAGATTTGCTCAAAATCGAAAAGGAAATGGACCGCATAATTTCGGAGAACCTGCCGATCGTGCGCAAAGAAGTTAGCCGCAAGGAAGCCCTTGAAATTTTCGGTGAGCTAGGTGATCCTTACAAGCTGGAATTGATCGAGGCATTGCCTGAAGATAGCGTAATTTCTATCTATGAACAAGGAGAATTCTTCGACCTATGCCGTGGACCCCATGTGCCGTCGACTGCTAAGATCAAAGTCTTTAAATTGATGAATGTAGCCGGTGCTTACTGGCGCGGCGACAGCAAGAATAAGATGCTTCAACGCGTATACGGCACAGCTTGGATTAAAAAAGCTCAGCTTGATGAGCATCTTCGTCTGCTTGAAGAAGCGAAGAAACGCGATCACCGGAAGCTTGGTAAAGAGCTTGAAATCTTTACATTTAATCAATTGGTAGGACAAGGCTTGCCAATCTGGTTGCCTAAGGGTGCTAAATTGCGCAGTATTCTGGAGCGTTATATCGTAGATCTGGAAGCAAGTCTTGGCTATCAGCATGTATACACACCAGTTCTGGGTAATGTTGAACTGTACAAAACTTCAGGACACTGGGAGCACTATCAAGAGGACATGTTCCCTAAGATGACTATCGACAATGAAGAATTTGTTCTTCGTCCAATGAACTGCCCGCATCACATGATGATTTATAAGAGCTCGATGCACAGCTACCGTGATCTGCCGATCCGTATTGCTGAGCTTGGTATCCAGCACCGTTATGAAATGTCAGGCGCATTGACTGGCTTACACCGTGTGCGCTCGATGACTCTTAATGACTCCCATATTTTCTGCCGTCTGGACCAAATTAAAGGCGAGTTCATTCGTGTAATCGAATTGATTAAACAGGTATACAGTGACTTTGGTATTAATGACTACCGTTTCCGGTTGTCCTATCGTGATCCTAAGGATACTGAGAAATATTATGCGAATGACGAAATGTGGGAAACTGCACAGCGGATGTTGCGTGAGGTTGTAGAGGAAGCTGGACTGCCGTTCTACGAAGCAGAAGGCGAAGCTGCATTCTATGGTCCTAAACTTGATGTGCAAATTAAGACTGTATTAGGTAAAGAAGAGACTCTGTCTACTGTACAAATCGACTTCTTGCTGCCTGAACGTTTTGAACTGGAATATATCGGCGATGATGGTCAAAAACACCGTCCAGTCGTTTTACACCGCGGAATCTTGGGTACAATGGAACGTTTCGTTGCCTTCCTGTTAGAGAACTTTGCGGGCTCGCTGCCGCTTTGGTTATCTCCACAGCAGGTTAAAGTAATTCCTGTATCGACAGCGTTCGACGATTATGCCAAGGAAGTTACAGACAAGCTGCGTCGCCGTGGTATCTCTGCTGAAGCAGATCTCCGCAATGAGAAGCTGGGTTATAAGATTCGCGAAGCTCAGCTTGAGAAACTGCCATACATGTTCGTAGTTGGCGAGAATGAGATGAACGCTCAGACGGTTTCCATCCGTAAACGCGGGGAAGGCGACATTGGAGCTAAGCCGCTTCAAGAAGTGATTGAGCTCTTGTCTCAGGAAATTGCTGATCGTGTGATCTCCTAGTTTCTTGTAATTATCAACACCAAAATTACGTCTAAATAAGACCTCTGTTATATGCCAATGAGGATCAACTTCTGATCTTCATGTATAAAATTTTGTGAATCGGGAAACCTTCGCTAATAAGGGGGAGGTTTTTCACATGAACAAAATGGGCATATTTCAGAGGTTTTGGTGTCTTTTTGTCACCATCGTTTTGCTATTGACCGCTGCTGGAATCATTCCAGAATCTAAGCAACAGGCAGTAGGGGCCATTGGGACAGGAGACACTTTACAGCACACGGGTATTAACAAAACGCTATCGAACGAGTTGCAATATACCAAGGCTAATTCTGTGTTTATGAGAACTACAGATGATAAGGTCATTCTTGCGACTGGCCGTGCCACACTTATGTCAAACGAGGCGCATTCCGTCGCACCTGTAATACCTGCAACAACAAAAAATAAACCAGCAGCGACGAAGGCACCGCAGAGCACCAAAGCTCCAACCACTAAAACAAACGGTGGCAGCGGATCTTCCAAACAGTTACCAAATTCTATTCCTGTAGCCGCACCTGCGGAAGACCAGATCATTACTTCAATGAAAGTGATGGCGACTGGATATACTGCGGGTTATGAATCTACAGGTAAAACATCTAAGCATCCCGAATATGGAATTACCTATTCAGGGGTAAAAGTGCGCAGAGACAAAAATACAGTCTCAACCATTGCTGCGGACCCTAAGGTTTTGCCGCTGGGGAGTATTCTTTATATACCGGGCTATGGATATGCCATAGTTGCTGATACAGGCTCGGCTATTAAAGGGCGGAAGATTGATCTGTATTTTGCTACTACGAAACAGGTGTATAAGGAATGGGGCAAAAAATCAGTTGTAGTTCAACTCATTAAGCGTGGTAACGGGACTTGTACGGAAGTCATGCTGAAGAAGCTGAGCCAAGCGATTGAGACTTACAAAGCAGTACCGCAATCCATGCTCGAAGAATCCATTTAAAGGGATTGAACTTATTTTCACTTGGTCATGCATAATAGTGACATCACCTTGCCATAATACGGACTGGGGCAAAGCAATTGCCTCTTCCGAGATGTTCTCTTAGTAAGCATATTCTATGCTGCATAAGAGAAAAGGAGGTGAATTCCGTGGCCAATAACAAGAAATCTAAAGTACAAGAAAATTACAAAACACCAAATGAAAAATACAATGCTGAGTTTGCTGTTGAGAATGACGGCGCTACTAAGCAAAGTGGAAATACTTCTAAACCAGCTCAGAAACCGCAACAATAATGCGCTGACTGAAGCAGAAGACTGCTGAAAAAAAGAGACTGTCCAATTCAGTTAATTACTGAGGGACAGTCTTTTTTCATATATAATGAAGTAAATAGAATTTTATCCCATTCATCTCAGTCTAGAGACTGAGGGGAAGTTCCTTCTCTCGCCGCTGTTTCTCAGTACTTCATTCCTGTAGACTAAGGCTATAAGATTGAAGAAGAGAGCGTTCCACTACTTTAAAGGGGAAATGAATGATGAAAAGAAGGTTCACCAGCCAGGTTTTAGGCGGCCTGATCCTGATAGGGATTGGAGCTATGTTTCTACTGAGACAATTAGGTTACACTGATTTCAGCTTAGGTTACCTGATTTCGAATTATTGGCCGGTAATTTTGATCCTAATGGGAATGAACCGGCTTTTAGGTACAGGGGATGGACAATCCAAAGGTTCTTCACCTATCGGCGGCTTTTTCTTTCTGGCGATCGGAGTGTTTTTCCTTGGACGGAATTTAGATTGGTTCGATATTTCGGCCGGGGATTTTTTCAAAATGTTCATTCCAGTTATGTTGATTGGCGGCGGACTTTATGTGATTTTTAAACCACGCGGTTCAGTACCACCTGTGCCACCAGCTCCACCGTCACCACCAGATCACTTTCCTTCAGGAAAAAGCTCACTAGATGTGGAGCCGCCCAAACCACTGGATTCCACACTTGATGAACAATTTGAGCAAAAATTCGGCAAGGCTTCTGGTCAACGCGACTGGAAGGACTATCTTCAAAAAGATGAAGAAGACGATGAGGACGAAACAGGATCTTATAAGTCCAGCGCTGAAGCACGTTGGCAAGAGAAGCAGGAACGACACGAGCGCAGACGTCAGGAACGTCATGAGCGTCATGCACATAGACATGGTAAATGGCATGAGGAATTCCATGAATCAAATAATCAAAAGGAATCGACCAATCGTTCTGCTTTTATCGGAGATGTCCACATGGGGCGCGAGCATTTCCAACTGAAGAACACGAATATCTCGCAGTTTATCGGCGATACCGTACTGGATCTGACGAATGCACAGATTGCTTATGGCGAAACGAGGATTAATATTTCCGCTTTTATAGGCGACATTAAAGTGTACATTCCGAATGATATGGATCTTGGCATCTCGGTGAACAGCAGTTCTTTTATCGGGGATATGGAAGTTCTGGATCAGTCTCGCAGTGGTTTTATGAGCAGTGTACAGTGCAAGACTCCTTATTATAAAGAAGCAGGCAAAAAAGTCCGTATAAATGTAAGTGCATTTATAGGTGACATTAAAGTTAAAACGGTGGGTTAGATGGGGACAATCTTCAGTAATACCAAATGGTTGCTGTTGTTTTACTTTTTGCTCACTGGAGCGGTAAGTGCAGGATTGATGTATGCAGGCACTTGCCTTGGTTATATCGAAGTGAAGGATTATCGGATGTGGCTGTACTTATGTCTCGGGATTGTGTTGTTCACCGTAGTTATCGGCTATATGGCAGGCCAGCGGATTCAGCGCCGGATTGATCATCTGGATCTGAATATGCTGCAGGTAGCCAAAGGAAATCTGTCCGTGCGGATGCCAGAAAGTGACGATCAGTCTTTTGCCCGAGTGTATCACGAGTTTAATGTCATGATGGATACGGTCGAGAATAAGATGCAGCTTCTACAGCGATTGGGTGAACAAGAGGTTATTGAGAAGGAACAGGCAGCGGAGAGTGCGGTGTTGGAGGAAAGAAGGCGTATGGCCCGGGATCTGCATGATACGGTGAGCCAACAGCTTTTTGCCATCCATATGTCGGCTTCTTCGCTGCCTAAAGTGCTGAAGGTCAATGAAGCTCAAGGTCAAATGGTCATGGACCAGTTGATTACAATGTCTCAGATGGCACAAAAACAAATGAGAGCATTAATTGCACAACTGCGTCCGGTGGAGCTGGAAGGTCGAAATCTGTTCGAGGCGCTGGAAAAATGGTTTCCCGATTATTGCCGCCAGAATGGCTTGAAAGGAATGAAGGAGCTCGAACTTCAGGGCGAGTTATCGGAAGCAATCGAACATCAGCTGTTCCTAATTATTCAAGAGGCGATGGCGAATATCGTGAAGCATGCCGGGGCTAGACTGGTGAGTCTATCGCTGCGTGAAGGATCAAGACAAGTTGTGTTGAGTATTAGTGATGACGGTCAAGGTTTTGAACATGTGCAGCAAAAACAAGGCTCCTACGGTCTCACCACCATGCGCGAACGGGCGGAGAAACTGGGTGGGCAAGTGGAGATTATTAGCCGCAAGGGTGCGGGAACGACGATCCGTGTACATATTCCTAAGTTTGTTCAAGGGAACCCAGAATTAGAGCAGAATAGATCGTTAGGAACAGATACACAGGACGAGGAGGAGTAGAGCATGAGTGTCATAAAAGTGTTGCTCGTAGATGATCATGATATGGTACGGATGGGCCTCAAAACTTATCTAATGCTGGAGCCTACATTCGAGGTCATCGGTGAGGCGGCGAATGGACAAGAGGCGCTGGAGATGCTGCGTGCGGGTGGACATGAAGGTCTGCCTGACCTCGTGCTGATGGATTTGATGATGCCAGTGATGAATGGTGCCGAGACCACAAGAGCAGTGCTGGCTGAATTTCCTGGCCTCAAAATCGTGATCCTCACCAGCTTCCTGGAGGATGATCTTGTTGTAGATGCTATAGAGGCTGGTGCAGTCAGCTACGTGCTCAAAACAGTGTCGGCAGAAGAGTTAATCTACGCATTGCAAGGGGCTTACCGCGGCATGCCAGTCATGACGGGTGATGTGTCACAGGCGCTGACCCGTGGTATTCGCCAGCGCACCGTGCAAGGTGATTCCTCCGGTTTAACAGAGCGTGAGAAGGAAGTCCTGCTGCTTATAGCTGAGGGCAAGACCAATAAGGATATCGGTGAGGAACTGCATATCAGCATCAAGACAGTGAAGACGCATGTCAGCAATCTGTTGATGAAATGCGAGCTTGATGACCGTACCCAGTTGGCTATTTACGCTCATCGGAAGGGCTGGGCTCAGGGGTAGGACTTGTAGACTAAGGTGCATTACTATTTGAAATGGTTTTAGAAGCTCGGGCCGCGATGTTTTTCGCGCCCGAGCTTCTTTTTTTACTTTCCTGCCTAATCTCCTCCCATTTGCCTATATCTTTTATCTGCGCTTAAATTGTTTTTAATGTGACCTTAAGGTTTAAAGTACAAAATAAGAACATGAAAACAAATTAATCCTTGTCACGGCGACAGGAAGCAGGAGGAAAGATAAACATGGACGATAACAAAAACAACTTCAATCGCGACAATGGACCAGCACCAGATCGGGAATGGGACAATAATAACAATAGCAGCAATAATAATAATTCATCTGAAGCAGGATCATCATCATACTACTATTCTTACGGACCTTTTAAATCTTTGAACAAAGATGAGAATAACGCTGACGGCGGCGCACAGCACTACAATCGGATGGAGCCAGAACGTGTCGAGGTTACACCTCCACAGCCTGTAAAGCCATTACCTTATAACACATCGCTTCGCACCACTGGCTATGATGGCAATGGTGGTGGCCGCGGAGGAAATGGCGGTGGCGGTTCTGAAGGTGGCGGTGGCTGGCAATATAATAAAAAACCAAAAAGCTCGTTAAAAACAGTGCTGGTATCATTCCTAGCCGGTATGGTCGTTCTCTCGGGCTCAATGTATATGGCAGACAGAGGTAACTGGTTTACGGGAGATACAGCTACAACGGTTGCTAGCTCCGGAACGAATGGAACGGCGAAGACAACGGGCGAGAGTGCAGGTGTTGCGCCTTCTACTTCTACTACATCCTTGGTGACTGGATCTCGTGATGTGACAGGTGTTGTTGATGCGGTGGGACCAGCAGTTGTTAAGATTGAGACACTAGTTAAATCTAATTCGCGTAATGGAAGCTCATCCAGCCCGAATCTGAGTGATCCCTTCTCACAATTTTTCTTCGGGGATCAATACAGTGGAAATGGTTCTTCCCAAAATGAACAGGATTCCAAATCAGGATCGGATTCTTCATCACAGCTTATCCCTTATGGAATTGGAACAGGCTTCATTTATGAGAAATCCGGCTATATTTTGACCAACCAGCACGTAATTGACAATGCCGATGTAATCCAAGTCACCGTGGATGGCGTAACCAAGCCTTATGAAGCGAAGCTGCTAGGTTCTAGCAAAGATCTGGATTTGGCTGTGCTTAAAATTGAAGGAGATAGTGATTTCCCTACAGTAGCACTGGGAGATTCGGATAGCATAAAGGTAGGTTCAGAAGTGGTTGCTATCGGTAACCCGCAAGGCTTCGACCATACTGTAACTTCCGGTGTTCTTAGTGCAAAAGGACGCAGTATTGATATTAACGAAGAAGATGGCAGTGGAACACGTAATTACAAAAACCTGCTGCAAACCGACGCTTCTATCAACCCGGGTAACTCAGGTGGGCCGTTGCTCAACATGAATGGGCAGGTAATTGGGATGAACGTAGCCGTCAGCACGGATTCTCAAGGTATTGGTTTCGCAATCGCTGTGAATACGATTAAAGAAGTCGTAGATAAACTGGAAGCCAACCAAGCCATTCCGAAAGAGCCAGTACCTTTCATTGGTGCAACTCTTATGACGATTACAGATGAGGTTGCTAAGCAAATGGGTACGGATATTAAAGAAGGTTCTGTGGTTGCAGATATCATCTATAAATCCCCAGCGTATACCGCTGACCTGCGCCCTTACGATATCATTACCGGTGCGAATGGAACGAAGTATGCAACCAACCAAGATCTGATTACTTTCATTCAAACGTTAAAAGTTGGTGACAAAGTAACATTAAATGTTGTGCGCGACGGTAAAACCATGGATCTCTCAGTTACCATCGGTAACAAAAATGATTTTGATACAACGACTACACAACAAAGTCAGCAGCAATAATACCGGACGGTAAGTCACACGGAAGGGGCGACCCTTCCGTTTTTGTCTAATTGTGATGTAAACTGCTACAATATATAAAAAGAACTGAACAATGGGGGCTGCTTGATGCGACCGAATATTCTAATTATTGATGATGACGAAAAGATTATTTCTATGCTGCGTAGAGGTTTAGCTTTTGAAGGTTACGATGTGAAAACAGCGGTGAATGGAGCGGATGGATTACGGGCAATCTTGAGCAGTGATCCGGATGTGGTAATTTTGGATGTAATGATGCCTCAGGTGGATGGCTTTGAAGTATGTCGCCGCTTGCGGGAAGGGGGCAGTAATGTTCCTGTTCTCATGCTTACCGCGAAGGATGAAATTGAGCACCGTGTAAAAGGGCTTGATCTGGGTGCGGACGATTATCTGGTTAAACCTTTCGCGCTGGAAGAACTGCTTGCACGTGTACGTGCGCTGCTTCGGCGTAAGAGTGAGCAAAACGAAGGTGGAGAGCAAGCGGTTTCTTATGAAGATATTACGCTGGATGTGGATTCACGTGAGGTTACCCGCGCCGGTAAAAGACTGGAGCTAACAGCAAAGGAATTTGAGCTGCTTCATCTTTTTATGCAAAATCCGAAACGTGTGCTTTCTCGGGATCTGATCATGGATAAAATATGGGGTTATGATTATAGCGGTGAATCTAATGTGCTTGAGGTATACATAGCTATGCTACGTCAAAAGACGGAGGAGCATGGCGGTAAACGCCTCATTCAAACGATCCGGGGTGCCGGTTACATTCTAAGAGGTGACAACTAACATGTCTATAAGATTGCGGCTGACTGCTTGGTATTCAGGGATTTTGGCCGTTATGCTGCTGGCCTTATCAGCCGCAATTTACGGTTTTGTTTATTTTAATACTTATGGGGACTTGAAGGATCGTATACAAAAACAGGGTGAGCAGCTTGTAACCAATCTCAATCCTAACTGGGCGTATGACGGTTCATTGCAAAGTGTGAGCATAAACCCCTTCTTCGGCAACAAACTGGAGGAAGCTAATATTCTGGTGCAAACCTATATCTATAATAATGAGAACCTGCAAAAGTCAGAGAACTTGCATTATCTAGATATCCAATTCGAAGTACCGAAACTGGAAGATATTGATAAAGCTCACGGGTTCAAACAGACTACGCTTGGCGGATATCATTTGATGGTTTATCAGATACCGATATATGACTTGAATAAGAGTCCTGTGGCCCTTCTGCAGGTGGCAACACCGTCAAATTCGGAAGACAAGCTCTTGGAGCGTTTAAAAAATATACTACTCGTAGGTTCTTTTGCTACCCTGATCGCGGCATTTACCTTCGGCTTGTTCCTTGCGCGCAAATCCATGAGTCCAATCGGCAAAGTAATTGAAGCTGCGAATGGGATTCAGACGGGGAATGATTTAAGCTCGCGGATTGAATACGATGGGCCGCCAGACGAGATAGGAAGACTTATTGAGACCGTTAACAGTATGCTTGGGCGTATGGAAGGATTCTACACAGAGCTGGAGGATTCGTATGCGGCTCAGCGCCGTTTCGTTTCAGATGCTTCACACGAGCTTCGGACACCGCTCACTACGATCCGCGGAAATATTGATCTGCTGCAAAAGGTTTGGGAGATGGAACCCGGAGAAGGGAAGATGAGTGAAGCTGAGATTCGCCAGCTATCGCTTGAATCGGTGCAGGATATCGCAGACGAGTCTAAGCGTATGAGCCGCTTGGTAGCGGATATGCTCTCGCTCGCGCGTGCGGATACTGGACGTACTTTTGATATAGAGCCCGTGGCACTGGAACCGATGATGAATGAGATTGCGCGCCGCGCCTCTTTCCTGCCCCGTCAAGCCGAGTGGGTTACAGGTGATATGTCAGTCTTAAATGGCAAATATATAGTTGGGAATAAAGATTATCTACAGCAAATGCTCTTTATTTTTATTGATAATGCTTTTAAGTACACGCCTTCAGGCATCGTGAGTTTGGATACCCTCTTCTATCAGAATCAGATTGGCATTCGGATCACTGATACAGGGATTGGTATGGATAAAGATGAGGTTCCATATATCTTTGACCGTTTCTATCGTGCAGATGAATCGCGTGGAATTACTGAAGGGATTGGGCTTGGCTTATCCATTGCTAAGTGGATTATTGACGAGCATGGTGGATCTGTGGAGGTTGTTACACGCCAAGGCGAGGGTACCACTTTTGTCATATGGTTGCCGCTTCTCTTTGCTCCGCCGCTGGAATAGGGTATAATTTAGAAGTGTCCTATTACAGAGGTCAATGAAAGCAGAAAGCTGGTGAACTCATGGAAGTCATTAAAATCTCTCCCCGGGGATATTGTTACGGAGTTGTCGATGCAATGGTTATGGCACGGCAGGCTGCGCAAAATCTCGATCTTCCCCGGCCGATTTATATACTGGGTATGATTGTTCATAACAGTCATGTCACGAATTCGTTCGAAGATGATGGCATTATTACTTTGGACGGACATAATCGTCTGGATATTCTGGATAAAGTGGATAGTGGGACTGTCATATTCACTGCACACGGGGTTTCTCCTGAGGTACGCAAGATGGCTAGGGACAAGGGTCTAACTACGGTCGACGCTACCTGTCCTGATGTCACGAAGACCCATGATCTTATTCAGGAAAAAGTAGATGACGGTTATGAGGTCATTTATATCGGCAAAAAAGGCCATCCGGAACCGGAGGGTGCTGTGGGTATTGCCCCTGAGCATGTGCATCTGATTGAAAAAGAAGATGAGATTGCTACGTTATCCATCTCTTCTTCACGTATTGTCATTACGAATCAGACTACTATGAGCCAGTGGGATATTAAACACATCATGAAAAAGCTTCTAGAGACCTTCCCAGGTGCTGAAGTGCATAATGAGATATGTATGGCTACCCAAGTACGTCAAGAGGCTGTGGCGGAACAAGCGGGGCAATGTGATCTGGTGATTGTTGTCGGTGATCCGCGAAGCAACAACTCCAATCGTCTGGCACAGGTGTCGGAAGAAATCGCTGGGGTTCCTGCCCATCGTATTTCTGATGTGTCTGAACTCCAAACAGAATGGCTAGAGGGTGTAAATATCGTCGGGGTCACTTCTGGCGCGTCCACACCTACACCTATCACCAAAGAAGTGATTAACTACTTAGATCAGTATGATTCGGCTAATCCGGAGACGTGGGAGATCAAACGTACAGTGAATATGGCGAAGCTGCTGCCACCGGTTAAGAATAAGAGTGCAAGTACTACTTAATGTAATGGGCTAGGCTCGAACTTATATATTATGAACGCTGCAACAAGAGCGCTTAACTTCGTCAGTCGAGGTTAAGTGCTCTTTTTTATCGAAAGAACGCTTCCGGCATAGGAATTAGAATATAGATTGACTATAATCGTTTTTTGAGGTAAAATTGCTTTAGTGATTAAAAGCATAAAAGCTTAAAAGCGAACACGCGTCGTAGCGCGATAGTACTTAGCGGAATTATTATAAATTTTAAATGTAGAGAGGGAGTTATAAATATGATCGTCATTACATCAAATCAAACACCGGAAGAGCAGGTTAAAGATATAATTGCCGTAATCGAAAAAGAAGGTTTGCAGGTGCATCTCTCCAGAGGAGCAGATCACACGGTGATAGGTTTAGTGGGAGGCGTCACTCCTAAGCTCGCCGAGCATTTGCGGCAAATGAAGGGTGTAGAGAACGTCGTGAAGATCTCCAAATCCTACAAGCTGGCCAGCCGGGATTTCCATCCTGAGGATACGATTATTGATATCAAGGGTGTGAAGATTGGTGGAGAAAACCTGGTGATCATGGGCGGACCTTGCGCCGTTGAGTCTCCAGAGCAGATTGATGAGATCGCCCGGCTTGTTAAAGCGTCTGGTGCTCAGGTACTTCGTGGAGGCGCGTTTAAGCCCCGTACAGGACCGTACAGCTTCCAAGGCGTAGGTGTGGAAGGTTTGACTATGATGGCTGAAGCAGGAAAGCGTCATGGGCTGTTGACCATTACAGAGGTTATGACACCAGAGTATGTTGATATCTGTGCGGAGCATGCGGATATTCTGCAGGTGGGTACACGGAATATGCAGAACTTTGATTTGCTGCGCAAGCTGGGGACCTGTGGCAGACCTGTTCTTCTAAAACGTGGCTTCAGTGCGACCTACGATGAGTTGCTCAATGCAGCGGAGTACATTTTGGCAGGCGGTAATAAGGATGTAATGCTCTGTGAGCGCGGGATTCGCACATTTGAGACCTACACTCGTAACACGCTGGATCTATCGGCTATTCCTGTGCTACAAAGCTTAAGCCATCTTCCAGTAATCTCTGATCCAAGTCACGGAACCGGTCGTCGTGAGTTAGTTGAGCCTATGGCCAAAGCTTCTGTTGCTGCTGGCGCAAATGGTCTAATTATTGAAATGCACACAGATCCGGACAATTCCATGACAGGTGATGGTGTTCAATCGTTATTTCCTGATCAGTTTGATAACCTGCTTAAGGATCTGGAAAAGCTGGCTCCAATTGTTGGACGTAAGTTTTCAACTTCGCCAGAAGCGGTTTCGGTCCTATAAAATTTAATCTAATAGCTTCCTCGGAAGCCCTCTTAACCCGCGAGCTAGTGGGAAAAGAGGGTTTTTTTGGAGTTGGATAAAATAAATGTGACATGGAAATATGCGAAAATAACAGATTTCACGAAAGCGTTAGAATATCTTACATTGCTGAAAGAAATACCTGACATAAGCATTGACGATGTTAGGTATGAGATTTATAATTACGACAGCAAAAAAAATTAAAACAAGAACATTTGCATACTGTGAGCGGCCTAATGTTCGGAACTTGGGGGAGGAAAAATTCATGTCGGTTGAAAAAGTGTTGCAAACAATTAAAGAGAACAATATCGAGTGGGTAGATTTTCGATTCGTAGATTTAGGTGGTCGTGCCCACCACATCTCTCTGCCAGCTTCTGAAGTGGAAGATGAAACTTTTGTAAATGGGGTAGCATTCGACGGTTCTTCCATCAAAGGTTTCCGTGGTATTGAAGAATCAGACATGGTTATGATGCCTGATCCGAATAGTGTATTCATAGATCCGTTTACAGCTCATCCAACGCTGAACGTGATGTGCGACATTTTCACTCCTGATGGCGAACGTTATGAGCGCGATCCTCGCGGTATTGCTGTGAAAGCAGAAGAATTCCTGCAAAAAAGCGGAGTAGGTACATCTGCATTCTTCGCGCCTGAATCAGAATTCTTTATCTTTGACGATGTTCGTTACGAAAGTGGCATGAACAGATCCTCATTCTTCGTAGATTCTGAAGAAGCGGCTTGGAATACGGGTCGTAAAGAAGAGGGCGGCAACTTGGCATTTAAAGTTGGTGTTAAAGGCGGATATGTTCCTGTAGCACCAGTTGACTCCCAACAGGATATCCGCAGTGAAATGTGCCGTCTGCTCGCTGAAGTTGGACTACGCATTGAACGTCATCACCATGAAGTAGCCACTGCAGGTCAAGCGGAAATTAACTTCCGTTTTGATACCTTGAAGAAAACTGCTGATAATCTCATGACTTATAAATATATTGTACAAAACACTGCACGTCAGTATGGCAAGGTAGCAACCTTCATGCCAAAACCGCTGTTCGGTGATAACGGTAGCGGAATGCACGTGCATCAATCCATCTTTGACGGAGACACTCCTTTGTTCTACGAAAAAGGCGCTTATGCTAACCTGAGCGAAATGGCTCTTCATTATATCGGTGGTATTTTGTACCATGCACCAGCATTGATCGCTTTGACTAACCCAAGCACCAACTCCTTTAAACGTCTGGTTCCTGGCTACGAAGCACCGGTTAACTTGGTTTACTCCAAAGGAAATCGTTCTGCAGCAGTTCGTATCCCGGTAGCAGCTGTGACACCAAAAGGCTGTCGTATCGAATTCCGCACACCGGATTCCACAGCTAACCCTTACTTGGCATTCTCCGCAATGCTGATGGCAGGCCTGGACGGAATCAAGAACAAGATTAACCCGCAAGAACTGGGTTATGGTCCTCTGGATAAGAACATCTATGAATTGTCTGATGCAGATAAAGAAAAAATCCGCAGCGTTCCAGGCAGCCTGAGCGAAGCGCTTGATTCTTTGGAAGCTGATTACGAGTTCCTAACAGAAGGCGACGTATTTACTAAGGACTTCATCGATAACTATATTGCTCTGAAACGTTCTGAAGCACAAGAGGTTGCCATTCGTGTTCATCCACATGAATACGCCTTGTACTTCGATCTATAAGATTCCTGCTATTATAATCTTTATAATAAAAGAAGCTGTCTCAAAAGTAGTGAATTCTACTTGGGGCAGCTTCTTTTTTATGAATCAGGAAAAGTAATGGATTTTACTGTGCCCTATGACTATATGCTAAGAAAGACTACACTAGCCCCCGTTCAGGAGCGCCGCAGGACTCTCTAATGATAAGCTCGGGCTCCACGCTGAAAGAACTCGTGCCGGATTGGTTGTTTATTAGATCATATAGCATTAGCGCTGCTAGGCGGCCGATCTTATCTTTATTTTGGCGGATGGTAGTCAATAGGGGTGTTGTATAATTGCAGGCCTCGATATCATCACAGCCAATAATTGCGACAGTTTCAGGAACGGCGATAGAAGCCTCTTTAAGGGCACGCATCGCCCCTATAGCAAGCTGATCGGACGCCGCGAAGATCGCTCTAGGTAAATTTCCATTCTCAATCATTCTACGCATCGTCTCATACCCGCTGGCCTCAAAGAAGTTACTTCCGTTTAAGAACCAATTCTCGTTAATAGGCAGTCCTAAATCTTCAAGAGCTTTGCGATAACCACTTTCGCGCATATTGGAGATGTCTGAATCTGAGGAACTGCCGATATAGCCAAGCTCTCGATAGCCCAGTAAGTAAAAGTGTTCCACCACTTTGGAGGACATTTTGAAATTATCCGACATGATAAAACCAGAGTTGTCACCGGTCAGCTTTAAATCTACGCCGATACACGGAATTGCACTGTTGTCTAATTCGCTGATAGAGGTTTCTAGCTCCTGTCCGGATAGAAGCACACACCCATCTACATTAAAATGCTGGCAACGGGCAAGATAATCGTTAGTATCGCCACTTTGGAATTTTTCATTGGAAAAAAAGATAAGGTCGTAACCTAGTAGTCCCATTTGTTTTTTGAATGAATTTAGCACCTCGATGAAAAAAGGGTGGGTAAAGTCGACATTCAGCATTCCGGCAAAAATCACTCCGATTAGATTGGATGATTTCGTAGCCAATGTTTTAGCTGAATTGGAGGGGGTATATCCAGTTTCTTTTATAATTTGTTGAACCCTTGTCTTGGTATCTTCCGAAATATCACTGTAGTTATTAATGATTTTGGATACTGTCGAAACAGAAACTCCAGCAATTTTCGCTATATCTTTGATGCTGTAGGCCAAATTAAGTCCCCCTTATAGTGAAAAATCTTCCGTAATATATGTTTAAAATCTACTCAAGGCTATTTTTTATGACTTGAATTTATGATTTACGAAATAGTTTCGTTACTTATTTTATAGTTCAATAAGATTATAGTCAATGGAATGTTTACTCCTAAACTAGGATTATGCTTGGTTTTAAAGGCTTTTTTGAATATTTGGTTCAAAAAACGTTCAAAAACGAACAAAGAAAAAAGACTTTACAAAGACAAATAACGATGTAATAATAAAAACACCGAAACCGCTTTCTGTGATATCGTCCTTACTGTTTCGTGATTTTCAGAAATTAGCATGTGGTTTCGTTAAAAGGGTCATAACAAATTATCTGGGGGGTAACAAAATGGTAAAGAAGCTTTCTGCGGTATTGTTGAGCTCAGCGCTAGTGCTCTCATTAGCAGCATGTGGAAACAGCAATAACAACGCGAATGGTGAGGCTACTCCGGGCAGCGGAACAAACAAGCCTGCATCTGGTGATAAGAAAGTGATTAAGATCTTACACTGGAAACAAGAGAATATTAACAAGGTCATTACAGAAATTAATAAAAAGTTTGAAGAAAAATATCCGGAATACAAAGTGGAGTACACAACCACGGGTCCGGATGATGAATTCAAACAAGCACAAAGAGCAAGAATTACTGCTGGTGACGTAGATGTTCTTGCCGATCTATCCGGTATGAGATTGTCCCCGAAAGATTGGACACCAGGTGCGAAAGTGCCAGACTGGCAACAATGGATTGATTCCGGACTGATTGCTGATCTGAGCAACGAAGCTTTCGTTAAAAACTACAATGCGAATGATATTGCTAAAGCCGGCACTTATAAAGATAAAGTGTATGCAATCCCAACCGGTAAAGTAGCAATGTCAGGATTCTTCTATAATAAAGAAATTTTTGAACAAAACGGTCTGACTGTACCTACAACTTGGACAGAGTTCATTAGTGTTCTAGATACATTGAAAGCTAAGAGTATTGTTCCAATCGTAGTGGCTGGTAAAGACGTATGGCCATTGAAACTGCCAGTGTTCGGTTTGCAAGCTAAGATTCTGGGTGGCGGCAACCAACAACAATGGATTGAGGGCGTTTGGAAGGGAACTTCGGCATTTAACGATGCTGAGGCTGTAGAAGTATTGGAGAAAATGAAGACGCTTCAAGATAACTACATCATCGACGGTTTCTTGGGTATCGACTATGCAACAGCACCTTCGTTTTTCGCAACAGGAAAAGCAGCTATGATTGCTGACGGAACTTGGGATGCTCCTACGATCGCGGCAGCAAATCCAGATGTGAAATTTGGTTACTTCCCAATCCCAGCTACAGAAGATGCTGCTAAGAATAATTCTCTTGTCGGTAAATACGATGTAACTTGGTATGCAGCAGAAAAAGGCCCGAACAAAGAAGGCGCTTTGAAATGGCTGGAATTCTTCTCTGAACCAGAAAACTACACAGAATATGTTAAAGCAGCAGGATTCTTGCCTACACAAGACAATATTGCCACTGAAAGTGATTTTATTGACAAAGAACTTGCTCCATACATGACTGGAGATTTCGAACTTGCTTATGAAATTATGATGATTAACCGTGACAACGTTGGTGAACACATTGCAGCTGAAGGCGTTCACACTGAGTATTTGGCACCAGGCGGCGAGTTTAAAACCGCTAAAGAGCTTGCAGACGTACAACAAAAAGAATGGGAAGCAGCAGCACCTAAATAAGTAGCTATCCCAATAAATAAAAAAGAATCTACAACATACTGTACACCAAACATGTTTTACAGCTTCGGGGTCTGTTTTGTGCAGGCCCCGATCATTTTATTGAATTAGGATTGGGTAGGTGAGAGAAATGTATCCGTTCGGGAAAGGTTTTAAACGATATATACCGCTTCTGCTGCTAATGATTCCATTATCATTGTATGTAATTTTCTATTTTGGCCCATCTATGATGACGGTCATCTATTCATTTACAGATATCACTAACGTTCCTGGAAGCAAGATGAGTTTCGTAGGCCTTGACAATTATTATGATGTATTTTACTCAGGAAATTCAGGCGAGCGTTGGGATTCCATTATACGTACTATTTATTTCATGGTCATTGTAACCATTGTACAGAACGGTGTCGGTCTGCTTATGGCCGTAGTTATCAATCAGAAGCTGAAAGGTGATTATTTCTATCGCGCGGTATTCTTTTTACCGGTTGTGCTTGGTGTGGCGGTAGTTGCACTGGTATGGGGCATGATGTTCGATCCGCTGAGTGGTCCGGTTAACCAACTGTATGATTCTTTGTTCGGTTATAAAGATATGTTCTTTGGAAGCTTCACTCATGCGTTCGGTTATATTATATTTACGCAAATTTGGATGTATATGGGATATTCGATGTTGATTTTCCTTGCGGGACTACAATCCGTACCGAAAGATTTGTATGAGGCTGGATATATAGACGGAACTACGAAGTGGCAATCTTTTAAAAATATCACATTCCCACTTATCGCTCCATCCTTTACGATTAACATTATTTTGTCTATTATCGGTGCGATGTCCACCTTTGATATTATTCTCGCAACTACGGACGGTCGCTTTAACACAAGAACGATGGCATATGACGTTTATAAAGAGACGTTCCGTGGTTCTCTACAGATGGGACTTCCTTCCGCGCTTTCCGTGGTTCAGTTCCTTATGATTCTGGTGTTTGTAGTATTTGCAGTGAAACAAATGCGTAAGAGAGAGGTGGAATATTAATGAAGGATTCCAAAACCGCCAAAACTCTCTCTTATATTCTGATTGCAGTGTTGCTTGTTTTGTATATCATGCCGTTGTTATTTGTAATCAATATTTCATTCAAGTCCTTTACAGAATATCTGTTAGATCCTATCGGTCTCGTAAAAAGTATTCAATGGGATAATTATAAAGAAGCTTGGCTACAGGGTAATTTCTCTAATTATTTCATAAACAGTCTGCTGTATACAGCCGTAGCAACAGTGCTGACCCTAATTGTTTCGTTATTCGGGGCCTTCCCGGTGGCGAGAAATTATGTGAAGTGGAGCGGGTTTATTTATTTGTTCTTCTTGATGTCTCAGTTCCTGCCGAATCCAATGGTCGCACAGTTCAAGCTGATGCTTACCATGAAACAGGAGCTAGGATTTGTAGGTTATGACACGAAGCTGGGTTACATTCTCCTTAAAACAGGCGGAACGGGTATCGTGTTCATGATGTTTGTAGGTTACATCAAAGGAATTAGCCGGGAGATGGATGAAGCAGCAGGTATGGATGGCGCTGGATATATGCGTTATTTGTTCCAGATCATCATGCCACTTATGAAACCAGTAATTGCTACAGGTGTTATTCTAACAGCAATTAGTATCTGGAATGACTTCGTGGGGCCGGTCATGTATTTACCGAGTCCAGAAAACTATCCAATCACCTTCGGGCTTAAAGAATTCCGCGGTCAATACGGAAACAACTGGCCTATGTTGGCGTGCGGGATCATGATCGTATCTGCACCGCTTATCATCCTATACACCTTCATTCAAAAGTATATCGTTGACGGTGCATTGGCAGGTGCGGTTAAAGCTTAAGTAGTTGTGTAAATGAGAGGATGGAGAGAATGGATCGTAATAAAATTCATGGCTTCGAATTCACCGGAAATGATGGGGAATTCAGGCTTCAGCAACCGGATCGCAGCAGTTTTCTATATTTCCCTCTAGTGAATGAAGGGGGAATGATGTCGACAGTAACTCCAAAACTTCATGGTCAGGTTACCACAGGTCATAATTCATTTTTAACACCGCCATTATCTGTTGAAGATTTGCATAATTCGCGGGCTTCCCGCAACTTCTGGGTATACGTAGACGGCAAGGGAGCTTGGTCGGCAGTGGGGAACTCCGCTAAGCAAAATGCCGATTTTTATACATCGTCTACTGATGAAGCAGTACTAGAGGCTGGTTTCTTGTGGCAACGCGTAACGCGTTGTAACGCAGAGATGGGTGTTAAAGCAGAAATCACCAGCTTTGTGCCAAGTGGTAATGATAAAGTCGAATTAATGAAGGTTACGTTGACCAATACAGCAGCAGAGGCTATTACGCTGACACCGACAGCGGTAGTTCCGATTTACGCGCGTTCGGCGGATGATCTGCGCGATCATAGACATGTAACCTCCTTGCTTAACCGGATTTATACTTCACCCTATGGTGTTGAGGTTCAGCCTGCGCTCTCCTTTGATGAGCGGGGACACCGCATCAATCACACTTCTTATGGAGTATTTGGTGCAGAGGGTGACGGCAGTCAACCTGCGGGGTTCTTTCCGGTGCAGGAGGAGTTCATTGGAGAAGGTGGAAGCCTGGATTGGCCAGAAGCTGTTATCCTGAACAACACGCCGGAGATTGGCAAGGGCGGAGGCGTACAAAGAGAGGGATATGAGGCTATCGGGGGTCTTCGTTACGAGACGCTTACTCTGTCTCCTGGTGACAGCCATTCTTATATAGTAGTTATGGCGATCCATAATGAGAGAATTGACGTGGATGCTTTGATGAACAAATATGGTACATCTGAAGCTTTTGATCATTTGCTTGAGGAGACTAAGGCCTTCTGGGCAGATAAAGTGAATATGGTAGAATTTCATACCGGTGATTCAGATGCTGACCAATGGATGAAATGGGTTACGATTCAACCCGTGCTGAGAAGACTTTATGGTAACTCCTTCTTGCCTTATCATGATTATGGAAGAGGCGGACGTGGCTGGCGGGATCTTTGGCAGGATTGTCTAGCACTCCTTATTATGGAACCGGCTGAAGTACGGAGCTTACTGCTGAACAACTACGCTGGGGTAAGAATAGATGGTAGTAATGCCACTATTATCGGTCAACAGCCTGGTGAATTTATTGCCGACCGTAACAACATCCCGCGGGTGTGGATGGATCATGGGGCTTGGCCGTTCTTAACTACTATGTTATATCTGGATCAGAGTGGTGATCTTGATTTCTTATTGCAGGAACAGACGTATTTCCGCGATACCTTTATGAGTCGCTGTAAGGAACGTGATACTTCATGGGATACCTCGCTAGGAAGTGATCTCAGAACAACTTCTGGTGAGGTTTATAAAGGTACGATTCTGGAACATATCCTGCTGCAAAATCTGGTTCCGTTCTTTAATGTTGGAGAGCACAATAATATCCTGCTGGAGGGTGCAGACTGGAATGATGGTCTTGATATGGGCGCAGACCGGGGTGAGAGTGTAGCTTTCACAGCATTCTACGCAAGTAACTTATTGGATATTTCTCGTGTGCTGCGTACGCTAAAGACTTCTAAAGGGCAAGAGACAGTTGAATTGGCAGAAGAAATGAAACTATTGCTAGATTCGCTTGGTGAGCAAGTGGATTATGAATCTGTATCAGGCAAGCATGAAAGACTTAATCAATATTATGCTGCCGCTCCGAACAAAGTTAGCGGTATTCGTGCAGCACTCGACATAGAGACAGTAGCGGACGATCTGGAACAAAAAGCAGAGTGGATCTTTAATCACTTGCGCCGCAATGAGTGGGTGGAAAGTGAACAAGGTGGAGGCTGGTTTAACGGTTATTATAATAATGATGGAGAACAAGTGGAAGGGGAATTCGCAGAAGGCGTTCGAATGACGCTTACAGGTCAAGTATTCCCGCTGATGGGTCATGCAGCTGCGCCAGAGCAAATTCCGCATATCATTGCCGCCGTGGATCGTAATCTACTGGATGACAAAATTGGGTACAGACTTAATTCCCGTTTTGGAGGCATCCAGCAGAATCTGGGTCGCGCCTTTGGCTTTGCCTTTGGACATAAAGAGAACGGTGCTATGTTCAGTCACATGACCATCATGTATGGCAATGCGTTGTATAAACGCGGATATGTGAAAGAAGGACATAAAGTATTAGAATCTCTGTATAGCTTAAGTACTGACTTTGCAAAAGCCCGCATATACCCAGGAATTCCTGAGTATATTAACGAGCAAGGCAGAGGGATGTATACGTATTTAACAGGATCAGCAAGCTGGCTGCTGTTAACTATGGTTACTGAAGTATTTGGTGTAAAAGGTAAGCTAGGTGATCTTTTGTTGGAACCGAAGCTTGTTAAAGAGCAGTTTGATTCCGAGGGAAAGGCCTCTATTAAGACAATCTTCGCGGATCGCGAGTTTGAAGTGGTCTATAAAGCCACAGGAAGCTTAAACTACGGGGAGTACCAAATACACGCTGTTACCCTGAATGGCAGCGAGGTGACGCTGCAGCGCGGCTCAGGAAGTGCGATTATTCCGCGTGAAGAGTTGCTCTCTCTGCAGACAGAGAAATGCCACTTGATTGAAGTGACATTGGCGTAGCTTTATACGATATTTTAAGACGTCTGCACCGTTATTCATAGCGGCTGCAGACGTTTTTTTCAATAATGAATATTTATTCATTGTAACAATGAACGAAAGGGCGCGTTAGGTATGGGTTACAGACTGTCAAATGGCATATTAACTGTCGATATCGCTGATATCGGAGAGTATAAGGGCACTCGTTTTGACTGGACAGGATTTATTACACAGGTGACATTAGAAGAGGGGAAACATACGTTTTGTGTGCCGGAAAGCTTGAAGCCAGACGAAGGAACTGGGGGCAAGGGGCTTTGTAATGAGTTTGGCATTTCCCGGGCAATTGGATATGATGAAGCACCAATCGGAGGCTGGTTTCCAAAAATCGGAGTCGGATTGTTACAAAAAGGAAATTCCCCATTATACAGTTTCAATGAGGAGTTCCCCTTAACCTCTTTTAGTAAGGATATCGAAGCAGGGAATGATGCGGTCACCTATACGATCCACCCAATGGAAAGCAACGGATATGCTGTGCAGCTAACCAAAACGATTTCTTTACAGGGGGATCAATTAATAATTGCATATGAACTGCATAACAAAGGGCAAAAGCCTTTCCATACGGAGGAATATATTCACAACTTCATCGGAATCGACGGGTTGAATATTGGGCAGGATTTCGAACTGCGTCTTCCGAGGGAAGTCAAGGTAGTAGAACCAGAATCCTCCTATACGAAAGAATTGCTAGAGGTATCCGGGAATACCCTTACTTGGTCAAAGGAACCGGATAAACCCTTTTATTGCAAGTTGAGCGGTTGGGAAGGTGAGGAAAATGAGTTCACCTGGGAGTTGGTTCATAAGCCTAGTGGAACAGGCGTGCGAGAGAGTGGGGACTTTCCAGTAGAACGTATGGCCCTGTGGGGAGAAGGTCATGTAGTCTCTCCTGAAGTATTTGTGAACATTAGTCTTTTACCGCGTCAAAGCAAGAGCTGGCGCCGATCTTACCGGTTTTTCACTGCGAAATGAGTACCGTCTTAACCTTTTATGTGAATAATTATACTTGCTGGTGCGGGAGAATATTGCTATCATAACCATATCCATATTGATAGGAGAGAAAGGGTGGGGAGCAGTTTTGAATAAGAGAGCATACAATTTTAATGCCGGACCGGCAGCATTGCCGCTTACGGTACTGGAACGCGCACAAGCGGAGTTTGTTGATTTCCGGGAAAGTGGAATGTCTATCATGGAGATGTCGCACCGTGGTGCAATTTACGAATCCGTGCATAACGAAGCGCAGGAACGTCTGCTTTCGCTCCTCGGCAATCCGAAGGGCTATAAGGTATTGTTCGTACAAGGCGGAGCAAGCACGCAGTTTGCAATGATCCCTATGAACTTGATTTCCGAAGGCCAAGTAGGTAGCTATGTAATGACAGGTAGCTGGGCAGATAAAGCTTATAAAGAAGCCAAATTGGTAGGAGGGGCTCATGTTGCTGCTTCTTCCGAAGATAAGAAATTCTTGGCTATACCTGAATTAAGTTCGATCAAAGCTGCGGAGAATGCTGCTTACCTTCATGTTACTTCCAACGAGACCATTGAAGGAACGCAATATGCAGAATTTCCGGATGCAGGCTCGATTCCGTTAATCGCGGATATGTCTAGTGATATACTTTGCCGTCCAATCGATGTGAACCAATTCGGAATGATCTATGCCGGAGCACAAAAGAACCTTGGACCTTCAGGCGTGACTGTAGTTATCGCGAAAGAAGAATTGCTTGCAGAATCACCTTCTAACATTCCTACTATCATGCGTTACAGCACTCATTATAAGAATAACTCTCTTTACAATACACCTCCATCTTTCTCTGTATATATGGTGAACGAAGTATTAAAATGGATTGAGGAGCAAGGCGGCTTAGCTGGCATCCATTCCAAGAACCTTGAAAAATCGGGTCTGTTATATGATCACATCGATGGAAGTGACGGTTTCTACCGTGGTGTTGCAGAACAAGGCAGCCGCTCTATTATGAACGTTACTTTCCGGATGCAATCAGAAGAACTCGAAAAGCAGTTTGTCAAAGCTGCTGAACTGGAAGGTTTTGTCGGCTTAAAGGGTCACCGCAGTGTTGGGGGCTTGCGTGCTTCCATCTACAATGCAGTTCCTTACGAAAGTGTAAAAGCACTATCCGATTTCATGAACCATTTCCGGCAAACTCAAGGTTAATGAATTCTATCTATAACCTTCCGCCTTCTTGGTGGAAGGTTTTCAGTTTGTTTGGAGAAGCTATGGTTAGGCACTAGAGTAAAACATCTGGCTATTAAGCCTTTAGAGAGGAAGGAACCATATAATGGCACTCCATATCGTATTAGTCGAGCCGGAAATTCCGGCCAATACTGGCAACATTGCGCGTACTTGCGCCGCTACCGGCACTCATCTTCACTTGGTTCGTCCACTCGGATTCCGTACAGACGATGCTACATTAAAAAGAGCAGGATTAGACTATTGGCATGCTGTTACTATTGAATATCACGACTCCTTTGCTGAGGTTTTGGAGAAATATAGCGAGGGGCGTTTCTTTTACGCAACGACGAAAGCAGAGAAAAGATACAGCGACTTTAAGTTCCAAGATGGCGATTTTTTTGTTTTTGGCAAGGAAACGAAGGGGCTTTCTGCAGAGATTCTAGAAGCAGGTAAAGAAACAAAAATGCGCATGCCAATGAGTGATGCTGTGAGATCTCTGAATTTATCCAATTCGGCAGCAATTATTGTGTACGAGGCGCTTCGACAATTGGATTTCCCTAATCTTATTTAAAAAAAGACAAATTTTTTATTTTTTTCAGCAGGATTCGACAATTAGGTAACGAAATATATTGAAAGAGCCGAAATAAGTAGTAGCTACTAAATAATTTTTCTTGAACAGGAGAGGTGTACGTTAGTTATGAAACCTGCTGGTGTAGTTCGCAAAGTGGATCAGTTGGGTAGAATTGTTCTGCCTAAGTCCCTGCGTAAAAGGTATCAGATGAATGAAGGCGACCCGGTTGAAATTTTGGTACAGGGTGACCATATCATCTTGGAGCGTTACCGTCCAAAATGTGTTTTCTGTGGATCGATGGATGGTGTAAGCGAATATAAAGATCGTTATATTTGTTCTGCATGCCTTTCGGAAATGACTCAATTGCCAAGACATGCCTAAGAAGTACATATTTTGAATTTTGACAGCCAAGAGCTTATAAAAAAACTGTCCTCTTCGTAGAACTCTTCTACTTGGGGGGCAGTTTTTTTATGTATACAAAAAATGCCCCCGCACCAAGTGGCTGCAGGGACATATCGGCTTTATAGGCCTTTTGTTTTGTCGTCGTTGTAAGATGAGGTAAGGATGCCGACCGTAAATAACACAAATACGAACATTACGATCCAAAAGGTTAATGAGAACGACATACTGGCACCTCCAATAGCGAATGTATTCGTTATCAAGATTATAACCTGCAATTTAATAAAAATAAACGCAAATGTGATATGTTACATAGACAATTTACTATATTATTTAAAAAACAGAAAATTCGTTGGCACAGCTCTTAGATTTCCATCGGATGGTTTATTGATAACTCTTCCGTTAAAGATCAATGAGGAAGATCCACCACCATCTAAATTATAAGCATCTACGAGACCCATATTCGATAATTTGTTCTGAATCTCCTCCAGCTGTGCACCAGAGCTGCCATACTCATTATATCCATCCGCTACAAAAAGCAGGATCTGATCATCTTTATATTTGCCGATCACGGTACGTGGTGCCCGATTAGGGGATGTTTTCCACTTTTCGGGTATGGGTGTTTTGATGTTGTTTTTAAGGAGGACAGGCACAAAGGTGGCGCCGAATACCGGATCTAGCTGATCTAATTGTGCGCGACTGTAGAATTTCCCGCCGATTAATTGCCCGGATTTGTTCAGCCCAACAAAACTTAGGTCCTTGTACGTCGGCTCAAAACCGTATAAATACTTTCCATCCACTACAGTTGTGCTTAAGGGATAACGTTTTCCGGATTGATCTGCAAAGCCGCCCGCATTAATACCAGCAATTGCACCATTACGCTGTACGGCATGCATAGTAGTTTCCGCACCGGAGGCTGTCTCCGCCAAGCTCATCTTCATAGCGGTCGGGTCCTTCAATTTGATTTTCAACGCATAAGCTTTGTAGTTTCCTGGATTCAATCGATATAACTCAACTCTTATACGGTCGCTAGTAACGATCTCTGAAGGTATACCAAGCTTGGCTGAAATCCTGCGGTTATAGATCAGTTCAGGCCGGGTCGCCTGAGTCTGTGCTGTTTCGACCAGCTTATTCATCGTAGTGGTAGTCTCTTTATATAGCTTGGCACTAGCGCTGACAGCATCAATGGTGTAAGCTGCGGAGGCCTCTGCCAGCGTCAGCTCTTTTTTTAAGGAAGCTGTTTCATTCACTGGCCCAGCGCTTGGTGTGAATTGTCCTACATCAAGGTCTAGCTGTAGCGGTGGTCGATACCACGACATACAAATAACCAAGCCTATGAACGGTGCAGTTAGAAGCATGAAGAAGCGGTTTACTCTTTTGACTGGCGTCATCATTTGATCAGATCCATTTCTTTCTTCAAAGCTTCTAACTGTTTGCTTACCTCACTCAATTGCGTATATAGCTTGTTGCTGTTATCTGTCTTGGCACTAGCATTATCTTTAGTGAAGGTTAATAGTTCGTTAAAGCTTTGCACTGTATTCTGCAATTCCTTCACTTCTTCAGAGAGAACGGCAATTTTTGCTTCATAGTCGGTCTTCAAAACGGTAAGCTGCTGCTGGCTCTGAGTACTAAGTTCGGTAAGCACCTGTTGCTTCAGATGGTTCGTGTAGCTGTATACAGCATATACGCCGAGTCCGATCATCATAATCCAGAACAGTAAAAACCATTTTACGGAAGGGCCGTTTCTCGCAGTAGTAGAGCGCGAGCGTACCGGAGACGTTTCCGCTAGCGGTTGCATTTTATCACCTCGGGTTGGTCTTTTTTTCAAGTCCCCATTCTATCAGACTTTGACAAGATTCGCAAAAATGTAAGAGAGTATGAAAACTAGAAAAAGTAATTGCATCCTATTAAACTACTGCGATACAATTTCTATAGATTGGAATTCTGATAGACGTACACAAGGTAACCAGCTAGAGATTATACAGACAAGTCATCATACAGCCTTGCTTGCGTTTTAACCGGAAACGCTGCGGCGCTTTCCTTTCTAGATGATTATATATAGAGCAGGGGGTCAGGGCATTAATGATGAAGGTTTGGCAGGTGGTCATTGTGGGGTGTCATCCTACAAGTATGCTGGGGACAAAATTGATTTTGGAAGAGGAAGAGGGGCTTAAGGTTCTGGGAATGTATTCCACTTGGGACGAAGGCGCTACCATCGTAAGGGAAAAAAATCCCGAGCTAGTGCTAGTAGATTATCATATGCCTGAGGGGAATATTGAGAGTGTGCTGTTAAATATGAAAAAAAGCTCACCAAACTCACATTTTGTCGTGATGACAGACGAAGACGGGCGAGAACTGCTTCAGCCCCTCGTAGAACTAGGAGCCAGCGGGATATTCTCGAAGGGAGCTTCTCCCCGTCAGCTTTTACAGCTGATCCTGGGTTTACGGGAGGGTTTTCTTTCAATGCCCTTGGAATGGATTGAAAAAGGAGCTTGGCCGATTTCGACATTTAAAGGATTAGATGATGTTTTGCAACTGACGGAGACAGAGATGTTTATCATGGAGCGAATCGTTCAAGGGATTACCTACGATAAAATTGCGCTTGAAATTGCGGTAAGCCGCCGGTCCATTGATAATTATTTGCGCAAAATCTATGTAAAGCTAGATGTTTCGACCCGGGCACAAGCGATTGAGAAATTCGCGCTCTTCTCAAGACAAAACAGGCAAATCTACGCCTAACCCACGCTTTACGACATAATGACGTATGGGGTGGAATATTCTTGGAGTAGAAGTAAGAATATCATGTTGAATGGGTAACCATCCCATCCTTGGATGAGGATGACGAAGCCGTTTCTACTTGGTAACAGGGAAGGGGGATTTCGCATGATTTACGAATTTTCTGCTCGCGCACACACATTGTTGTCGTCATCGCTTCTTAGTATCCGCACCCAAACACGGAGAAGCTCCATGATATCGCTAGCTGAAGAATTACCAGCGGAAGAACTATTCCCATTGTCACTGCTTGCTGAAGCAGCATCTACGGTGATTTCAGCAGATGCGGGAGCACTGCAATATGGTGATCCTGCAGGGTACGGACCGCTTCGGGAGTGGCTTGCAGGGGATTGGCTTAAAGAAAAAGGGGTAAATGTTGTTGAAGGTGGAGTTCTGCTAACAACGGGTAGCCAGCAAGCCATTGATTTGTTGTCGCGGGTGTATATTGATCCAGGAGATCGTGTATTAGTAGAAAATCCGACCTCTCCAGGATTTTTGCAGACTCTTCGGATGCAGGGGGCCGTTATTATTCCTGTACAGGGTGATTTGGACGGGCTTGATCCGGAGCATTTGCGGAGCCAGATCGAGCTGCATAAGCCGAAAATGCTGTTCGCAACCCCTAGCTTTACCAATCCAAGCGGCATTTTATGGAGTTTGGAGAGACGCCGCGCAGTATTGGATTTATGTATCGCATATAACATCTTGATTGTGGAAGATGATTCTTATGGGGATTTGCACTTCCAGAAGCAGGGTGAACACAAGGCTAAAAGATATCCGTCTTTGTATGCACTGGAAAATATCAGCGATGGCGGACACGTGCTTTATATCGGTTCGTTCAGCAAGACCGTTGCGCCCGCGCTGCGGACGGGCTGGGCGGCAGGCAGCCGAGTCTTGATCAGAATGATGTCTGCGGCTAAGCAGATGGCCGATTGGCAGTCGAGCGCATTAAATCAGCGGCTGCTGCATCATTTATTGGATGTGTCTGCGTTTGATCTGCGTGAGCATATCGCGCAGCTGAATCGAGAGTATAACACCCGTCTGAAGCTTATGGTGGAACTGCTCAAGCGGCCTGCTTGGAAGGGCAGCTCCTATGACCTTCCATCAGGAGGCATGTTCCTGTGGGTCGCACCACCAGAGGGAATGGATGTTATGGCGTTGCTCAAATGTGCGCTAGGTAAGGGAGTGGCTTTTTTGCCAGGTCCGTTATGTAGTGTAGATGGAGTCAGCAATCACCTTCGCCTTAACTTTAGCCATCCCGGGCGGGATGAGCTGCTGCTTGGCATGAATCTGATGAGCGAAGCGGTTAAGGAGTTCACAGCACGGAGTTAGGTAGTGGAATGAAAGTTGTGAATGAAATGATTGAAATGATGAAAACACAACACAAGACACTTTTAGAGCTAAAACAAGGACAGAATTACAAGTCGGCAAGACGAAGTTCGTGATGTGAGATTAATTAGGGAAATCCTCCCTAAAAATGGTCGATTTGAACTCTAAAATGGACTGTTTAGGGAATTTCTCCCTAAAAAATCAAGGGATTCCCCGTTTTAGGGGTAAATCTGCGAAAATCAGGGAGGAATTCCCTAAAATGCGGTTTTTAGCGTGTGAATCGAAGAATATTGGGGAGGATTTCCCTAATAACTTAGTCTGCCCTTTTCGGAATGGTGTTTTTAAAACTTATTTTGCTTTGAATGATTTAGTATTAGTGGATGTTGAATGTAGTATAGGGTTCTAATGTGAATGATTCAGCAAGAGTAGCTTGTTAAAGTAAAAGTAGAGAAAATGGTAATTAGTAAATAGCGCTCGTGTTCGAAGATTGTAAATAAGTTAGTTAAGTACAGTTAAGTACAGTTAAGTAGAGCCGGATGAGGTACGCATGAGATATGAACGTGGTAAGAGTGAGATGCAAACGTGGTACGAATGAGTTACTAATGTGATGAAAATGATTTGCGAACGTGGGAAGAGCGAGTTACGCACGTGTAATACGAATGTGGTATGTATGAGATAGAGCGTGGTACGCTCCAGATACTAATATGTTAAGTGTAAGTTAAGAACATGGAATGCACAGAGATAGGATTTAAATAAGATTAGACATTCGAAAAAGCATCCCGTAGTTGGGATGCTTTTTGGCGTTATGTACACATGTTATGTGTGCATCAGAATAATAAGTTTAAAGTTTGAGTAAATGATTAGAACCGAGCTAAAAGAGTAAGACCCGACTAAAAAGAAATAATCGATAGAAGGACTGTCCAGGCTAGGTTAGCTAATTAATGGGATGATTGGTGTTATTGGTTACGCCGCTTGTTATCGCGGCATATTCCACCAGCGCCGCATGACCAGCTGGGGTCAGGGTGTAACGCCCACGGCTTACCCGGTGAAACCAGCCGTAGTAGTTGTTCTGAAGCATAGCGGCGGCGGTGGGTACGCCGCTACGCTTCCGCAGCTCGGCCGGAGTGATGCCGGCCGAGCGGGGAGCGCTTCCTGCGGCCAATACGGCCGCTGGAAGCGTGCTTGAGGCAGCGCTAGGGGCACCGCTTCGCGTGCCTGCCGCCGCTGCCTCCCGTGCTGCCGCGTCCCCGGCAGCACGGCTCTCCGGCGCTGAGCTCAGCGCCGGAACCTGTTCAGCGGTGCCCGCCGCTGAACGTTTGACAGCTGCGAGCGAAGCCTTCGCAGCTGCCTTCTCTGCAGCGGCGGCGGCGTCCGCCTCCGCTGCTTGCAGAGAAAGCGCGACACGCAGCGCTTTCTCGCGGTAGGCCGTCACGAGCTTGACGCGCGTGCTGCCGCCGGTGTTGTAGTCTCCGCTGCGCTCGCGGAACTCATAGAGCAGGCGTTCGCGCCGCCGCTTGTTGCTGCGCTGCGCAGGCGGCTTCTCGTCTGGCTCTACGAGCACCTCGACCAGCGGTGCTTTGGTCTTATAAAAGATAACAGTGATCAGCCCAAGACCGAGCCGGCGGCATAATCCGCTAAGCTCGCCCCAGCGCTGGTTCACCGCTCCTTTTTTATCACGGACACGTTCCACTGCGAGATAGACGGTGGGACTGAGCTTCAACCGTTCTACCCCTTGCAGCAGTAAGGCGAGATTGAATGATTTTTTCATCTCCACGATCAGAGGCTGATCAACGTCCTCCCGAATCCCCACCAAATCGCAGGTCCGAACCTCACCTTTGATGCTGTAACCCTGCTTTTCAAAAAAAATCTTCAAAGGAGCATATAGCTCCGTTTCATGTCGTACCGCCATCTTGTCACTCCCGTAGGCCTTTATTTTCGGGTTTCCCAATAAGGTTTTACAGCCATTTTCTGATTCTCTATTATAGCACAGTAAAAAAGAGGTCAACTATTCCGCGCTTGCCGCATAGGTATGTAATACACTTTTTAACGCTATAGGAGAGCAAGTAGAAGAGCAAGTAGGAGCGCAAGAGGAGGCAGCGAGCAATGGACATTTTTGAGCGTATAGCTTCGTATCGGGCTGAGAACGACCGGTTGGCGTGGAGCGGCACCTTCAAGCAGTATATAGAACTGTTGAGAAAAGACCCCTCTCCCGCAAAAACCGCTCACTCCCGCGTTTATGACATGATTAAGTCGCACGGCGTAGAGGACATAAACGGACGCAAACGGTATAAGTTTTTTGAACAGGAGATTTTTGGACTTGATCGTGCAGTCGAAAAGTTGGTCGAGGAATATTTTCACTCTGCAGCACGTCGGCTTGATGTTCGCAAACGGATTTTGTTATTGATGGGACCTGTCAGTGGTGGGAAATCGACCCTGGTCACGCTGCTTAAACGTGGTTTGGAACAGTACTCGCGGACAGATGCGGGTGCGGTATACGCAATAGAAGGCTGCCCGATGCATGAGGACCCGCTGCATTTGATCCCGCTGGAGCTCCGTCCGGAGATTGAGAAGGAACTTGGTGTACGTATTGAGGGCAACTTGTGCCCATCCTGCCAGATGCGTCTAAGAAATGATTATGCTGGTGACATTGAGCAGGTTAAGGTGACGCGTGTTATTTTGTCAGAAGAAGAGCGGGTAGGGATTGGTACTTTTAGTCCCTCTGATCCGAAGTCTCAGGATATCGCCGATTTGACAGGAAGTATTGATTTTTCGACCATTACTGAATTTGGTTCGGAATCTGATCCGCGTGCCTACCGTTTTGATGGGGAGTTGAACAAAGCTAACCGTGGGCTGATGGAATTTCAGGAAATGCTCAAATGCGACGAAAAGTTTTTATGGAACCTGCTGTCACTGACGCAAGAAGGCAATTTCAAGGCTGGCCGCTTCGCGTTGATAAGTGCGGACGAAATGATAATTGCTCATACAAATGAAACCGAGTATAAGTCGTTTATTTCTAATAAAAAGAATGAAGCGCTCCAATCCCGTATGATTGTTATGCCTGTTCCGTATAACCTCAGAGTTTCGGAAGAGGAAAAAATCTACGCGAAGCTGATCGCCCAGAGTGATATGAGTCATGTGCATATTGCACCACATGCGCTGCGTGCCGCCGCTATTTTTTCTATCCTAACCCGTCTTAAAGAAAGCAAAAAACAAGGTATGGATCTGATCAAAAAGCTACGGATGTACGATGGCGAAGAGGTCGAAGGCTATAAAGAGGCCGATCTTAAAGAGATGCAAACGGAGTATTTAGATGAGGGCATGTCCGGAATTGATCCGCGTTATGTTATCAACCGCATTTCCAGCGCTCTGATCAAAGGAGATCTGCAGTGCATGAACGCACTGGATGTCCTGCGGGCGATAAAGGATGGCCTGGATCAGCATCCGTCGATTACAAAAGAGGAGCGGGAGCGTTATTTGAACTTCATCTCCATTGCCCGCAAGGAATATGATATTTTAGCGAAAAGTGAAGTACAAAAGGCATTTGTCTACTCCTTTGAGGAATCTGCGAAGACACTTTTCGAGAATTATCTAGATAATATCGAAGCTTTCTGCAACTGGTCGAAAATTCGTGATCCGCTGACGGATGAGGAAATGGAGCCGGATGAGCGGTTAATGCGTTCGATTGAAGAGCAAATTGGAATCTCTGAGAATGCAAAAAAAGCGTTCCGTGAAGAGATCCTGATCCGGATTTCCGCGTATTCACGCAAAGGGAAGAAATTCGAGTACAACAACCACGACCGCCTGCGTGAAGCGATTGAGAAAAAGCTGTTCACAGACCTCAAAGATATTGTCAAAATCACCACCTCGTCCAAAACACCTGATGAAAGTCAGCTCAAACGAATTAACGAGGTATGCGCCAGACTTATTGATGGACATCACTACTGCCCAATTTGCGCCAACGAGCTGCTGAAATACGTGGGAAGTCTGCTTAACCGTTAAAAAAGAGTTCATTTATGCGGGGTGTTCCAAAAGCCATGAAAATGGCTGTGGAGCACTCTTTTTTTGCCCTCCCATGTTGTATTTTCTTCCTTTTACCCTCCTAATGTTAATCTAAACGCCGCAACCCGTCTGACTAATTTGGCTGTTGTGCGTAAGAAGTTGCTAAAGGACACAGGTGACCCTAAACGTAGATTTTGAGCATATTTCGCAGGCTATCGGACCCCATGGTCGCTATTAGCAGGAAAAACCCTAAATATGAGCCGTTTTTGACTAATAGCTGCACTGGAGTCCGAAACTCCGCTCAAAAGGCGATATTTTTGCAATTAACGTCATCTGGGTCCTTTAGTCAGTCGTTGGGAGCAACAGAACTGAAGAGTAAGTAGTTACGTGGATCCAGCGTTGTCTACTTCGAGGCTTACCCAAAATGATGGTGACTAAGAATACGCAGAGTTATGATCCTTTTGTAAATGGAGGATCACTGCTCTGTTTTTTTATACAGGCAATAATGCAGCTCAGCAAAACAGGAACAGTCCATCTCCAGCGCAGTTGATATAATGAAATCACCGTACGGGGAAAGGCTGGTGCTGCACTTGAATTACAGTAAAGATATAGAAAAATGTATTGAATATATAGAAGCTCATATCAAAGAAAATATAACGGTGGAAGAAATAGCGACGGAGGTCGGATATTCGGTGTATCATTTTTGCCGAGTGTTTAGCTTGTGCAAAGAAATGTCTGTGATGGAGTATGTGCGGAGCCGAAAATTATCCTTAGCCTCAATTGAATTATTTGCTGGAAAAAAGATCATTGATATTGCGCTGGACTATGGTTTTGAAACACAAAGTGGCTTTACTAAAGCTTTTCGCAAAACCTTTGGTTATAGTCCGACACAATATGCAGCGCGGATGGATGGGTTTAGTAAAGGAAATTCAATATTTGATATCGGAGGTTATATTATGAATCCTGTTTTTGTTCGTAAGCCTGCTTTTAAGGTGGCAGGTTATGGTATCCAAACTAATGTTGCGGGTAGTATGTACACTAAGGATATTGCTTCTTTTTGGAGCCATTATGAGGGTGAAAACCTGGAGTCCAAAATGTATAAAATACTAAACCCGCCTAAACACGGAGAAGTTGGTTTATGTATTCCGTCTTCAGATAACGGTAATGCCACCTATCTTTTGGGTGTTATTGTTGAGGACTACTCCAAGGTAGAAGCTGATATGTTGACGATGGATGTCCCAGAAGCCGAATATGCCGTGTTTACAACACCTCCAGTGGATACTTCAACGGATACAGAGCAAATAGAGTTTGCCCAAGTCATAAAAAGCAGCTGGAAGTACATCTTCGAAGAGTGGTTTAAGGACAGTGGTTACGTTTATGACGAGACTAAGCTGGATTTTGAGTTTTACGATGAGCGCTGCCATTCGCGGCCAGATACAGTGATGGAGATTTACGTTCCTGTGAAAAAGTTGACTGAATAGTCGATAAGGGCAAAGACCGCGCGGTGATAATTGTAATTTCAGAAATGTTTGGACTTTTGGTCGCTGACAAAGGCGAACGCTACGCGCCTACATTTTCAAACTTCCTTACGTTACGTTCACCTGAGCATTTGCCATGTGCAGTTATTAAGTTGATATGAGGGTGTCGATGGAGGTCCGCAACGTGTTACCGCTGTGGGTCTCCTTTTTTAGGAACTCTCATATGGAAACCAATGATAATTTTGGGGTGTTTTTTTATCTAATCAGTTTATGTTTGACGAGTATGATCTTCCGTAGTGTAATAGAGTCAATAAGTAAGGTAATTCGAAAATAACAGGGAGTGAAGCAGATGATTAGAGAAGCGAGAGCTGATGACTGGAAAGACATAGCGGAATTATTAGAACAGTTGGGATATCCGGATACAGAAGTGTTCATGCAAGAAAAAATAGAAAAGCTAATCCTACATCCGGACGAGGAATTATTGGTTTTTGAGGAAGATGATCAAGTGGTAGCTTGTATTTCCATGCATTACATACCCCAATTAGGTCTGGTAGGAGAGACTGCAATTATAAGTTATCTTGTGGTGAGCAATGCCATTAGGAGCAAAGGTATTGGACGAAAGCTTGAGGAGTATTGCGCTGATTTAGCTAGAAAAAGAAACTGTGATAAAATTCAGGTTCATTGTCATTCCAGAAGAACTGATGCGCATAGATTTTATGCCCGGCAAGGATTTGTTGAGGCTCCAAAATATTTCTCGAAGTCGTTAAAAGAATCTGAATCCTCATTTTAGTCATAGCAAAAAGCGGCAGACCAGGGTGTTAATACCCATCTAGGTCTGCCGCTTTTTTTAGTTTAAATAAACTTCCGCTGCACCTTTTTGCCATCGTATGAAAAACGCGCCTTTTTGTCTTCCACAACCGTCTGTAGATGAACCGTCCGCCCCCATAAAGAGTAGATGTGAGGGAGTGTGCGCTCCAGATACTTCAGATCCAGCTCGATGCTTTCATAGCGATGAGTTATAAATAATTCACCATTCTTCTCGAAGTCTGCGTCCTCAATGACCAAGTAAGGAGACCCGCCATTGACCCGGGCGAGCACCAGTTGATCTCGTACATTTTCCCATGCTTTATCGGTGATTTTCCATTCGGGGCCTTTTTTCTCAAAAACATAAAGATCGAGGTCGTTCACCAATTCCTTCGACAGATAGCTGCGGATAAAGGAGGTATCGGATTCCAACTCACGTACTTCAAAGATTTTCTCACGGTCCCAGCGGCGTTCGATGTCTTCAAAGATTTTCAGCCCCAGATAGTAAGGATTCAGGCTTTGCCGTGAGGGCTGCACGACGGATGAATTTAGTTTTGCGTATTCCACTGTTTCCTCTTCGGTCAGATCTAGTTCGCGAACGATGCGCTGATGCCAGTAGGAAGCCCAGCCTTCGTTCATGATCTTCGTCTCCATCTGCGGCCAGAAGTAGAGCATTTCGTCATGGAGCATCGTCATGATATCGCGTTGCCAATCCTCCAAAACAGTAGAATATTGCTGGATAAACCAGACCATATCTTTTTCTGGCTCAGGGGGGAAAGCACGGTTTCCAGAGGGTGCTTCCTGTGGCCCAGTATTGCTTTTATCTAAATTCCATAATTCGTCATAAGGATTGGATGATTTCGTGCCGCCTGGAGGGGCATCTTTAAGCTCCTTCATCTTAGCTTCCAGTAGGTGAGTTTTGCCCAGCTTGCGTGGCTGGATCAGACTGGGGTCTATATGCTCCTGGATAGCCAGCACTGAATCGATGAAGCTCTCCACAGCATCAGTACCGTAGGTTACAGAATAACCGGCAATCCGATCTGCTGTAGCTGACATACTCTCGACCATATCTCGGTTGGACATGGAGAAACGCATATTATTTTTGAAAAAATCACAGTGCGCTAGCACATGGGCAACGATCAGCTTATTCTGAATCAGTGAATTTCCATCCAGCAGGAAGGCATAACAAGGGTTGGAGTTAATAACGAGCTCGTATATTTTGCTCAGTCCGAAATCGTATTGGGATTTCATTTTATGAAAGGTTTTTCCAAAACTCCAGTGTCCAAATCGTGTAGGCATTCCATAAGCGCCGAATGTATAAATAATATCTGCGGGGCATATTTCATAACGCATGGGATAAAAATCTAAACCGAAGTCAGTGGCTATTTCCGTAATCTCGGCAATGGCCCGCTCTAGCGCATTAATTTCTTCGCTTGGCATGAATCTTTCTCTCCCTCCAGCTTGGGCTTATGCTGCAACCTATTCTGACAAGGCTGCAAAGGTTCCGCGACAATGTCCGGGACTGTTCCATTTAAGTATATGGGAGAGAAGATGAGTGTATGACGTTCTGAATTTCTGAGTGAAGATAATGTGATTTTGTATACATTA
Organism: Paenibacillus sp. FSL H7-0918; assembly: GCF_038007025.1. Classification (NCBI taxonomy): domain Bacteria; kingdom Bacillati; phylum Bacillota; class Bacilli; order Caryophanales; family Paenibacillaceae; genus Paenibacillus; species Paenibacillus sp. FSL H7-0918. The sequence goes on along the minus strand of NZ_JBBOWJ010000002.1, from coordinate 63,556 downwards.
TTGGAAGGAAGCACTAGCTTTTTTGTATGCGAATTCTATCAACGGTATCCTTCTCGGTGAATTCGGACTCAGATGACGTTATTTGCAAATTTCCAGCCTTTTGAGCAGGGTTTCGGACCCCACAGACGCTATCCCACAGAAAGAGGCTCATATGTGGTGTCTTTCTTACCAATAGCGGCTATGGGGTCCGTTAGCATACCAAAAGTGGAATAATACTGCGATTAGTGTCATCTGTGTCCGATAGGTGCCCAATAGGTACCCGATAGAAGCTCCATATGTGTTCGAAAAGTATTCCATAGGTACCCATAGTACTCCACAAGTATCCGATTAGTACTCCACAAGTGTCCAATTAGTACTCCACAAATTCCCAATTGCTCACCACACGAGCATAAGCAGTTCAGAGAACGTAACCTTCCCCATAGTTCCCAAACCCTCAGTACACAAACCTCCGTTGCGCCCAATAGCTGAATAGGAAGATTGAAGCCTCGGTCAGTAGCTTGGCGGCGACAAGCGGAATAATCAGCTTTTCATTATAGAAATAGAGTAGCCCATAGTTGAACAACAATACGAGGATCACCAGCGCAAAATATTTGGGAAGCGATGCCTGAATCTTGGAGCGTTTGCCGCCCGTGAAGACATATTTTCGGTTCATAGAATAGTTGAAGACAGAGCTGCACAATCTCGCGGCCGCGACGGACAGGAATAGGTTATGGCTGAGCCTTTGAAACAGGAATAAGAGTGTGAAGTCGAGCAGGGCTGACAGCAGCGAAGAAGTGCTGAACATCAGTATCGGCAGATAAATCCGGAAGGAGTCCATCAGAGGCCGGAAATGGGATGATTTATTATCGTCCAGATAGACGGTATCGATGTACTCTTCCGTAATGGTGTACCCCTCTTTATGGGCAGTCAGCAGCATGTTCATTTCATATTCAAACCGTTCGCCGGGAATCTGGCATAGCCAATCAAGCATTGATAGGGGGTAGCCGCGCAGCCCAGTTTGTGTATCATAAATCTTAGTACCTGTAGTTAAGGAAAAGACCGTCCGGGTTACAGAGTTGCCGAAGCGGCTGCGCAGAGGAATGGTTCCGGTGAACCGGCGGCTGCCGAGTACGATTCCCGGAGTAGTCTGGTTCCGCAGAGATTCAACGATCCGGTTAATATCATAAGGCAGATGTTGGCCGTCGCTATCCGCGCAGACTACATAATCCGGCAGACCGGCCTCCTGAATATACTGGAACCCTGTCTTCAGAGCACGTCCTTTTCCGAGGTTGACTTCATGGGTTAGGACAGTGCAGCCGAATGCTTCGGCCATATCGAAGATTCCACGGTAGTGCGGGCCGCTGCCGTCATCCACAAGAACAATAGGTTCAAGCTGGAAATTATACAGCTGTAAAATCAAATCGAGCAGTCGTTCATCGGGCTCATAGGCTGGGATCAGTATAGTCATGATGTTGCACCCTCCTTGATATAAAGAATGTCGCTGACGCCCCGCTCCTTGTTTTTGCCCTGCGGATTATTTACGACCCGTCCCATGAAGTACATAGTGGATGAACCACCGCCGTCCAGATTGTAGGCTTCTGTGGCGCCAAGGTCGGACATTACATCAGCTAGCTCAGTAAGGGTCATCCCACGGCTGTACCCTTCATTGCGCCCGTCAACTACGACAAACACATAATGGTTTGGTGCGATCATACCCACTGCGGTGCGGGGATTCGCGTTCTGGATGGAATGGTTGCCGAAGTTGGTATCGATTTTGACATTGCTGAAATCACTGGCAATCTCCCCGTCCTGAATCAGAATCGGACCAAAGGAAAGGGTATCGGTGGTCCCTTGCGCCAGCAGTTCAGAGGAAGAAATCTCTTCCTCGTTATAGGTTTGCATTGTCCCATCATCGAACAGCGCCATTGCATCCCGCACAGGATCATCACGATACACCGTGCCGTTACGGATTATCACTCCGTCATTGCGGAAGCCATAGTAATCACCATTGATGGCAAAAATCGCATGGTTCGCGGAAGCAATGTCCGAGGTATCCTCAGTGATGTTTGTTCCAAAGCTGTTGTCGGCAAAAGCAGTGCGCAGACTGCTCGCTTCCTTGAGGACGATATCAGCGACAAAATAAGTGATCTGGTCTGAACCGGAACCGGTCTGCACTTGGTCGATCTGGATCTGAATATCATCGCTGGAGTAATTCCAGTCGTCAGAGGTTGCGTTAACTTCGGCAGTTGTAACGGCTGTAGCTCCTGAGCTGCTTGTTGTAGCTGCATCATCCGCAACTACGACTTCGACATGTTCGATTAAGTAACGATCTGCCAGACTATATATCACTGTGCCGAGAAGCAGGAGGACAATGATCATCACGATCAGCAGCTTTCGTTTGAAGCTCCAGGCTTGCTTACTTCTCTTGTTCAACATTGAAGCATCACCTCATTTTGTAAGTTGTTAAGGCCATAATACCTGGGCTACCTTTAATGAAACTGAAATAAAAGCTGAAATAAAAACCGAAATAGTAAGAGCTCCGGGAAATTGGTATAATTTAACGAAGAGGTTTTCGACTACGGGGAGGTTTGGACATGCCACAGCGTGTGCTGCTGATTGAGGACGACGAAGCAATCAGTGAAATGGTCAGGTCTTATTTGGTAAAAGAAGGTTATGAGATTGAAGCTGTATTTGACGGTGAAGTAGCGGAGAGAACATTTCGGACCGGTGGTCCATTTGATCTTGTACTGTTAGACCTTATGCTGCCGAAGCGTAGCGGGACTGACATTCTTCAGACTATTCGTGCGGGGAGTCTGGTTCCAGTGTTGATCATGTCCGCTAAAGACAGTGATGTAGATAAAGCGCTTGGGTTAGGCTTTGGGGCGGATGATTATATTACGAAGCCCTTTTCTATGATTGAGCTAGCGGCTAGGGTGAAGGCAGCGATCCGTCGTGCAGGTTATGCATCTCCCAGTATCCAAGTGGAAGATCAAGCTCCGGTGAAGCAAATGATCTCCATTGGCCGATTGACTGTAGATTTAGATAACTTCTCTGCGTTGAAGAACGGGGAAGAAGTAAAGCTAACGTCGAAGGAATTTCATATTCTTAAGCTGTTTGTGACGCATCCGGGCCGAGTATTTACCAAAGCGCAGATTTATGCGAGCGTATGGGAGGATGATTATTTCGGGGATGAGAACGTCATTAATGTACATATGAGAAGATTGCGTGAAAAAATAGAAGACGATCCCTCCCATCCCGAATACATTAAGACGTTATGGGGCATCGGGTATAAGCTGGGAGAACAGCTATAATGATTGCGGTGCTAGGTGTTGTCATTGTGCTCTTACTCGCCGTCATTGTGTGGCAATATCAGAATTCGCGTAAAGCTTCTAATGATTTGCGATATATGCATGACAAGTTAAGCAGCATTATGGAGGAAGGCTCACATGAAAGATTGCTGCTGTTCAGCGGTAATTTGGAGCTGCAAAGCGTGCTGATTGACCTGAACCGGCTGCTGGATATCAATCATAAAGGAAGCATTGAGCGCGTAAGGCTGGAGAAATCCATGCGTAATATGCTGTCTAATATTTCTCATGATCTTAAGACTCCGCTAACGGTTGTGCTTGGTTATATTGAGACCATTCAACAGGATGAGCATTTGCCGGCCGGGGAACGGGAACGAATGATGAAGATGATTCATCAAAAAGCCAATGAAGTGATCCAGCTGATGAACAAGTTTTTTGATTTGTCCAAGCTGGAATCAGGGGATCGGGAAATTGCGCTTTCACGAGTTGAGGCAGGTGAAGTATGCAGACGCAACATCCTTTCTTTCTATGATATCCTCAGCGCTAAGGGCAGTGAGGTGGAGATTGAGATTCCGGATGAGGCTGTTTACTTCATGGGAAATGAAGAGGCTCTTGATCGAATATTGTCCAATCTGTTGTCGAACGCAATTTCTTATGGCGACGCTGGGAGCGTATTAGGATTAAAGCTCTATAGTGATGAGAACAAAGTATACATAGAGGTGTGGGACCGGGGAAAAGGCATCAGTGAAGTACACCAGGATAAAGTATTTGAGCGTCTGTATACGCTGGAAGACTCAAGAAATCGGGCTTATCAAGGCAGCGGTCTAGGTCTGACGATCACCAAAAGATTAACGGAGCAAATGAATGGAACGATTACACTGGTTAGTCAGCCGTATGTGAGAACGGTGTTTACCCTTACTTTTCGCAGATTACGCTTCTAAGGAATAGAATTGTGCGCAGCTTAAGATTTTCGTAAGAAACGAGTAATAAAAAAGAAAATTCTGCTGTGTACAATAAGAACTAAGGAAGACGAGACGAAAACAAAGGGGAGCGCGGAATTGACTACAATACTTCGGACAAGAAATTTAACGAAAACCTATCAAGGTAAAGAAGTCGTCAGCAATGTGAATATGAATATTAAGCAAGGTGAAATTTACGGGTTTCTTGGACCCAATGGTGCTGGCAAAACTACCGTGATGAAAATGGTCACGAACCTCGTTAAACCTACGAGTGGAGAAATTGAATTTTTTAATGAAAAAATGACTGAGCATTCTTACGAAATGCTGAAGCGGATGGGCTGCATCATTGAATATCCAGTGTTTTATGATAAATTGACAGCCAAAGAAAATCTGATTTTGCACGGAGAGTACATGGGCTATTATGATCCGCAAGCGATTGGTGAAGCGCTGGAGCTGGTAAAGCTCACAGGTGTCGATAAAAAGCCGGTGAAGCAATTTTCACTTGGGATGAAGCAACGTCTGGGTATTGCCAGAGCCTTCATGACGAAACCTGAGCTGCTCATTTTGGATGAGCCGATTAATGGGCTAGATCCTGTGGGAATCAAGGAGATGCGTGAAGTGTTCCGGATGCTTAGCCGTGAATATGGAATGACGTTACTTGTATCTAGTCATATTCTGGGGGAAATAGAGCAGATTGCTGATACGATCGGTGTGATCCGGCAGGGTGCTCTGGTAGAAGAAGTGGCGATGGATTCCATTCGTGGCCAAAATACTGAATATATCGAAGTGGTTACGAATGAGATTAATAAAGCAGTGTATGTGTTGGAGCATAAGCTTGGGCTTAATAATTTCAAAGTGCTGGACCATATTACAGTTAGAATATATGACGGTGGAATCTCACAACGTGATCTGAATAAGGCGTTAGTGCTAGCAGATGTGGAAATTGAAAGTATCAGCAAAAAACAACATACGCTGGAAGATCATTTTCTGCAATTGATTGGGGGTGAAGGCATTGCTTAAATTAATATCTTTGGAAATTCGGAAGAATAAGCTAAAAACGCTTCTTACAGGTGTAGCAATCGTCAATCTTGCGATTCTTGCGTTTATGATTATGGTTTTATTCGTTGATCAAAATGAGAGCGAACCGTCATTTGCTTCTTATGCAGAGTTGTTTGAGGGCGTGTTCGTTTTTGTAAAGGCTGCTTATATTATTTTCGCTTCGGTTATTATTAGCAAGCTGGTGATTGATGAGTATAAGAACAACACCATTACTCTTCTCTTCATGTATCCTATCTCACGTAAAAAGCTGATGACTGCGAAAATATTGATAGTGTTCGCCTTCACATTTGTTGCCATAATCGTGGCAGACATTGTAGTCGGCGCTATCCTAATAGGATTCAATTCCTTTGCAGGGCTTATTCCGGGTGAACTGACCCTTCATGTAATCACTTCAGAGCTGATTAAGTTAGGCGCAAACGCTTTTTACGCAGCGGGTATTGCTCTAATCCCATTGTACTTTGGAATGAAGAAAAAATCGGTCCCTGCCACCATCGTCTCAGCTGTGTTAGTTACCTCCTTAATTTCTGGGGGATTTGATCAAGCTCGCTTAGGTAATTTAGCGGCGGTGTCGATCTCACTTGGATTGCTAGGAGCAGGTATTGCCTATATGGCTATTCGCAACATTGAACATAAAGATATAGCCTAATAGATTCGGAATTCACCCCCTTTTATAACCCTTTTGTAACGATGAAAAAGCATCGTGATTGGGGTTATAAAGGGGGGATTTGACGTTTATCTACGACTGATTTCCGTAATTTTGATATAATAGATATGAAATATATTTTAAATTTTAGATGAACATTGCTCGTTTAGGGGTAATGATAATGGATGAGAGAGCCTGAGGGGATGTGAACTGTGGATAAAGACTGGACGTCCATTCTGAGACGGTTGCTTTCGGAAGAGAGCGCTTATAAATCGTTATATGACCAACATCCTGATTTGATATTCGTTCTGGATAGACAAGGTCGCTGCGTAGGAACCAACCGAACTTTTCATCTAGGCTTGAGCGCAGAAGCGAAGTTGCAAAATACAAGTCCGATATCAGCAAAGAGAAAAAATCTTGGCAATATTGCTAGTTTTGAGGCTGCTCTGCAGGGGAACTCCTCAAGCTTTGAGCTACAAGATTTAGAGAATCCCAAAAAAGGCTCGGATTGCGTAGGCGTTAAACTTTTACCCATCAGAACGGAAGAAGGGATCGCCGGGGTATTCGCGATTACCCAAGTGGCTAACGGAAGCGCTCTTTTACATGCGGAATTGTTACAAGACTGGCTAGATGAATTAGCGGACACCTTAGATACTGAATTACCTATCACGGGCGAAGTGGAGATAAGCTCCAAAGATAGCTCAATAGTAGCTGTGAAGGATCAACAATCGAGCCTCATTCTGAATTCCGTCTCCGCGGGAATCTTTGTGCTGGATACAACGGGGCGTGCTCTATTTATTAACCGTGAGGCAGCGGATATGTTAGGCTACCAACCAACAGAATTGATGGGTCTGAAGCTTATGGATTATATCCATCATATCCAAGGTGATGGTTCGCGTTATTCGACACCTGATTGCCAGATTAGTCTTACGATAGAGGATGGAGTCATCCGCAAGAAAGATGATGAGATCTTCTGGCGTAAGGATGGCACCAGTTTTTTTGTTAATTATCGGGTAGCACCTCTTATTGATGAAGGGCTGATCGCAGGTGCGGTTATTGCCTTCAGTGATATTACGAATGAGCGAGAAATCATTCGTGCGAAAGAATCAGCAGAGCAGGCAGCGCAAGCCAAATCTGATTTCTTAATGATGATGAGCCATGAAATTCGGACGCCGATGAACGGGATGATCGGAATGGCTGATCTATTGTTGGATACTGAACTTGGAGAAGAGCAGCGAGGTTATGCCGAGATTTTACGCAGCAGTAGTTATACGTTATTACAGATCTTGAATGATATTCTTGATTTCAGCAAAATGGAAGCAGGTAAAATGTCACTGCAATCCGAGAAGTTTGATCTCCGCGAGATGATCTCAGACGTCATTGATTTATTTGCACCGAAAGCGGAAGAGAAGAAGCTGGCATTACGTTGGTGGATGGATACTAGCGTTCCAACCATAATCATTGCTGATCCGATCCGCTTGCGGCAGATTGTCGTGAATCTGGTAGGCAATGCGCTGAAATTCACGGAACGTGGGAGCGTGACCCTATCGGTGAAGAACATTCCACTATCTGATGAACAAGAATTTTTGTTGGAATTTTCAGTGCGGGATACAGGTGTAGGAATTGCCGGTAACAAACTCAATCTATTGTTTCAATCTTTCTCACAGCTGCATCCGTCCATAAACCGTAAATATGGAGGCACAGGCTTGGGACTGGCGATTTGCAAGCAGCTTGTGGAGCTGATGGGTGGGACGATCTTTGTAGAAAGTGAAGAGAATCACGGTTCTACGTTTCGTTTTATGTTGCCTTGCAGAGCAGAAGATATAGAGCTGGAAGTAACTTCAAACTAGGGGGGTTACACACAAATCTCCGGTCCATTTGCTTAAGAAGCAATGGCCGGAGATTTGTGTGTTATTAGTCCTGAAGCATATACATGAGACCTACAGTATGCGGCCCACAATGGCTGCCAATTACACAACCCGCATGGAGGATTGCTATTTCATTAACTTGAGTTTTCTCTCGTAGTGCTGCCTCCAGATAGAGCGCATCTTCTTCCGCCAAGGTATGGACCACGATGAGCAACTCATTATCCATTCGATCGACATGAACCAAAGCGTTCTGGAGCATTTGTTCCACAGCTTTTTCTTTTTTGCCACGGATTTTGCTGGTAGGTATGATGCTTCCATCTACCAGTCTAAGAACAGGACGGATTTTGAGCAGACTACCGATGAAGTTCTGCATGCCTGAACAGCGTCCACCCATATATAAGTAATCTAGCGTATCCACAACGAATTCAGTTTCCACAAGGCTGCGGCTGTGCTCCAGCATGGCTGCAATCTCTACGGCAGAGTGGCCCTTTTCAGCAGCTCTGACAGCCTTCATAACAAGGAGGGCAATGCCTCCGCACAAGGTTTGTGAATCTATAACCTGTACGCGTCCCTCAGGAAATTCCCCGGCAGCCAAAAGTGCATTCTGATATGTAGAGGATAGTGAGGAGGAGAGACTGATATATACAATATCTTGTCCGCTGCTAATCACGGGTTGAAATGCAGCAATGAAATCTGCTGGCGAAGGTGCTGCCGTTTTCGGCAATACTCCACTAGCGGCTACACGGCGATACACTTCCTCGGGTGTAATATCTTCACCATCTTTGTAGGTACCTTCTTCAAATACAACATAAAGAGGAACGATGCCGATGTCATAAGTATCCTTCCAGTTTTGAGGTAAATCGGAAGTGCTGTCTGAAAATATTTTTACAGTAGACATGAAATTCTCCTTCACCGATAATTCGGATGACAATAATCATTATAGAACTACATAATCTATTTATTATACCAAGACTATGCCAATTCTCAAAATGAAATAGTAGGCAATCACAAGAAAAAAGACTATCGGGATTTCGATAGTCTTTTTAGTTCTATTCTTTTTTCGTAACAGGGATCCATATCTCACAGCGATAGTCCTCTGCGTCTGGTCTCCCTGGAAGATATAGCTCAAACTCAGGTCCGCCTGTGTGCTCGTAGCCTGTGGAAGGGAACCACTCCTGGAAAATGCGTGCCCATACCTGCTGGATCGCATCAGGCATCGGCCCTACTGAGGTGAACACAGCCCAACTTGCAGCTGGAATTGTTGTAGAAGCAAAGCCCTGTGCATCAGTCTCTGGAGTAGCTTCGACAGCGATCCAATAGGAGAAGGTTTCTTTATCATGGTTCATGTCAGAGCAGATGCCTAATAAATCCTTATCTTCACCGAGCTCAATCAGCTTATCTGACGTACCATTTTCATTAGCTTCTATCCACAACTGAGGGATGCGGCGCAGATTCTCCCCATCCTTCGTTGTCATTTCCTCTACTAGTCCGATAACATTAAAAGCGTCTCTTTTCTCAATTCTGTAGTCCATTTCTTTATCTCCCTTCAGTGATAGATGGAAGGAGAGTCTAGGGAAAGCCTTGAGCTGTACCCCTGACTCCCGCGCAGCAGAAGGAGTAATTCCATGTGCCTTGCGGAATGCTTTGGCAAACGACTCGGGCGAGTCATATCCGTATTTCAGTGCAACATCCAGCACTTTAACTTTAGAAATAGCAAGCTCCTGTGCAGCCAGAGTTAATCTGCGCTTACGGATATAGTCTTTAATAGATACTCCGGTAAGCATATTGAACATGCGCTGGAAATGAAAGGGGGAGGAGTAAGCAACCTTGGCGATTTCTTCAATGGTCACAGATTCCTCCATCTTGCTCTCCATATAATCTAAAGCTTCTTTCATGCGGATAAGCCATTCCAAGTCCGTCATCTCCCTTTAAGTTCATACTATCAGGCTGCATTTGCAAAATCCTGTTATTCCGTGCTCTCTAATGACAGGTAGCAGGCAGAAGGATAATCTCATAAAAAATCATCCTAAATAGTATAACTCAGGAAGATAGACAAAGTTAGTCTTTCAATCGATACACTCTTGCTTCATAAGGTCGTAATAATTCCCGTGTGGGTGCATCATCAGGGTAATTTCCAATAATAAGTTCCGTAGCCTTACTTAGCTCTGCGGAAAGATCAACAGTCTGTGGAACCTCATTGAAATTGAGCAGCACCAGCCACTTCTCGTCATCCAGAGTACGCGTATAGGCATAAATATCCTCATGCTCTGGCAAAAGTAGCTTGTATTCGCCATAAGCCATGATCGGATTTTTTTTGCGCAAAGCAAGCAGCCTTTGGTAATAATAGAAGATGGAATCCGAATCCGCCAGGGCCTGCTCCACGTTAATTTCCTTGTAGTTCGGATTAACTTTGAGCCACGGCTCCCCTTCAGTAAAGCCGGCATTCGCAGAATCATCCCATTGCATCGGAGTACGCGCATTATCACGGCCTTTGATATGAATAGCGTTTAGCACGCTGTTAGGATCAGCGCCGCCTTCGGTAACCTTTTCGCGATACATATTGAGGATTTCAATGTCTTTATAATGTTCAATGGCTGTGAACTTTACATTAGTCATCCCGATTTCTTCGCCTTGATAAATATAGGGCGTTCCTTTCAGCGTGTGCAGTAAGGTAGCGAGCATTTTGGCAGAGATCACACGATACTTACCGTCATCCCCGAATCTTGAGACCATACGTGGCTGGTCATGATTGTTAAGATAAAGACTATTCCAACCCTTATCCGCCAGACCCACTTGCCATTTATGAAGAATATCGCGCAGCTTCGACAACGTCCACGGGGCTACGTCCCATTTGCCGTCAGGACCCGAGTCCACATCCATATGCTCGAACTGGAATACCATTTGCAGCTCTTTGCGTTCCTCGTCCGTGTAAAGGATGGCATCTTCAACTGTAGCGCCAGGGGTTTCGCCGACAGTCATAATGTTATAGTTGGATAACACTTTGTCATTCATTTCATGTAAAAACTCATGAACACGTGGTCCATTCATATAATATTCGCCACCCCAAGCAAGTTCCCCGGGAGCAAGGCCGTCTCTATGAGAGGAAGGGAGACCTTCCACTTTGGAAATCATATTGATTACATCCATTCGTAGACCATCCACACCCTTGTCGAGCCAGAAGGTGATCATCTTGTATAACTCCTCACGCAGCTGCGGATTCTCCCAGTTGAGATCCGGTTGCTTGCGCGAAAACAGATGCAGATAGTATTCACCAGTGGTTTCATCCAGTTCCCAAGCCGGGCCGCTGAATACAGAACTCCAATTGTTGGGGCGCTCACCATCTGGTCCACCCGGACGCCAAATGTAGTAATCGCGATATGGATTATCTTTTGAAGAACGGGATTCTACGAACCAAGGATGCTCATCTGAGGAATGATTGATTACAAGGTCCATCATCAGTTTTATGCCACGGGCGTGCAATCCAGTCAGTAATTCTTCCCAATCCTGCAATGTGCCGAACTCATCCATAATATCTTGATAATCGCTGATGTCATAACCGTTATCGTCATTTGGTGATTTATATACAGGTGACAGCCAAACTACGTCGACACCTAGCTTTTGCAAATAATCCAGACGTGAAATGATTCCTTGCAGATCTCCAATCCCGTCACCATTGCTATCTTGAAAGCTGCGGGGATAGATTTGGTAGACAACGGCTTCTTTCCAAAAGGTTCTGTTCATTCAAAATCACTCCTTATATAAGTTATCTTCCTAAAAAATAAAGAGACCCCAAAAGCATTAAGCTTCAAGGGTCTCTTGGGTGTAAGTTTTATACTGTGACGGAATTGCTATCAGCAGTGATGCTGCTTAGTCCGTTTACGGTATATTCTTTGTCGTAGATAGTAATAGAAGCAGGGATATCAGTTTCATTCGTAACAGTAACTTGTGCATCCGTAACGCTTACTTTCAGACGGGAGCCGCGGAACATGATTTTAAAAGAGTAAGCGGTCCAGTGACCTGGGTTAGATGGGCTCAGTGTCAGTCTGCCGTCATGCACGCGGAGTCCGCCGAAACCATGTACGATTGACATCCAAGTACCAGCCATGCTAGTGCTGTGCAAGCCGTCTTCTGTATCATTGTTATAGTTATCAAGATCCAGTCTTGAAGTACGCAAGTACATTTCATAGGCCTTATCCTTATATCCCAGCTCACTGGCTAGAATGGAGTGGATACAAGGGGAAAGGGAGGACTCATGAACAGTGATCGGTTCATAAAAGTCGAAGTTACGTTTTTTGGTATCGAGATCGTAACGGTCACCCAGGAAATATAATCCCTGCAGAACGTCTGCTTGTTTAATGAAGCAAGAACGCAGGATACGGTCCCATGACCATTTTTGGTTAAGTGGCAGATGCTCACGTTCCAGATCTTTGACTTGAATGATCTCTTTGTCCAGGAAGCCATCTTGTTGTAAGAAGATACCCAGCTCTTCATCCGCAGGATAATACATCTTAGCAATGATGTCTTTCCATTTTGTAGTTTCGCTCTCTTGCAGCCCTAGTTTGTCAACTAGCTCAGCATAACGAGTAGGCTCATTTTCTTGCAAGTATGCCAGTGCTTCCATGGTATATTCCATAGTCCACGAAGCCATACGGTTCGTATACCAGTTATTATTAACGTTATTCTCATATTCATTCGGGCCCGTTACGCCGAGCATTACGTATTTGTCTTTGCGTGATGCATAGTGAACACGTTCTTCCCAGAAGCGGGAGATTTCCACGAGAACCTCAAGGCCATATTGTCCCAGATAAGCTTTGTCTCCGGTGTAGTTCACATAGTTGTAAATAGCGTAGGCAATGGCACCATTCCGGTGAATTTCTTCAAATGTAATTTCCCACTCGTTGTGGCACTCTTCACCGTTCATAGTAACCATTGGGTATAGCGCACCTTTTTTGAATCCAAGCTTACGGGCATTTTCTTTAGCTTTCTCTAAGTGCTTGTAACGGTAGATCAACAAATTGCGGGCAATGGAGGAGTCCGCCGTACTGAGATAGAAGGGAACGCAATACGCCTCTGTATCCCAGTAAGTGCTGCCGCCGTATTTTTCACCGGTAAAGCCTTTCGGGCCAATGTTCAGGCGGTCATCTTCACCATTATAGGTTTGATTGAGTTGGAAAATATTAAAGCGAATCGCTTGCTGAGCCGAAACGTCACCTTCAATGATGATATCGCTTTCTTTCCATTTTTCTCTCCAAGCTTCAATTTGTTCGGTCAAAAGAGTTACAAATCCGGCTTCCTTAGCAGCTTGCAGAGCAGTTTGGGCGGCGTCGACCAATTGTCCCAGACCGTGATTCCGAGAAGTAACATTGGCTACATATTTATAAATGACGATTTGATTGCCCGCTTGTGCGGTTACGTCCAGTTTGCTGGCTACATATTTCTCTTGTTCGATCGCTTCTGCTTCGGCAGTTACCTTCTCACCATTGACAAGGATATCAAAATCCATAGCAGAGGTGACATGGAAGTCGAGTTTCTTAGTCTTAAGAGTGAGATGTCCATGATCAGGTCCCGCTTGTTTCTCAACTTCATTCCAGAATTTCTCGTCATAGTTGGAATCCTTGTTCTTCACATCACCATCAAGATAAGGAGTAATCGTAATCTTGCCTGAGAAATTAACAGGAATGATGGAATAGCGAATCGCGCCGATTTCTTGACGAGTCATGCTTACGAACCGGATACTTTCTACTTTAACTTCCTTACCATCTTCGAGAGTGGCAGTGAAGCTACGGGAGAGCGTTCCTTCTTTCATATTAAGTACACGGCGGAATTCGGAAACGGTGCACTTTGCCAGATCAAGGGGGATACCCTCGATATCAATGTTAATACCGATCCAGTTCGTGCTGTTAAGTACTTTGGCAAAATATTCAGGATAGCCGTTTTTCCACCAGCCGACACGTGTTTTGTCAGGGTAGTAGACGCCCGCCATGTAGCTGCCTTGCAGGCTGTTGCCGCTATATTGCTCTTCGAAATTGGCCCGGCCACCCATAAATCCGTTACCAAGACTAAATACGCTTTCAGAAATTTCTTGCGTCTGTGGATCAAAGGATTCCTCAATAATGGACCATTCATCAATTGTTAAATATTGTTTCACGATAACCGCTCCTTTAAATATGTTAGGGGGATATATAAAATGAACAAATCTTTTGTTAAACTTCCGGTGATATAAAAGTGACTGCGATGAATCTTTGGACTTTCGATCGCTGTTATAATCAGATTTCTATATTTAAACCACATTTTGCGGATGAAATCTGATTATAAAGGCGAACGCTATGCTTCTACAGTTCCAAAATTCCTCTCCGTCACTTCATCACCAGAAAGTTAACGATTAATTATTAGTTCATTTAATCTCTGGTAGGAATGTCCATAACAACTCAAATCAGTACTATTTGAGTTCATTATGTTCACTATATTTATGCAAAAGATTCTTTGAGCATGGACACACTCATATGAGCGAGCGATGGAACCACAATATTCGCTGCACTGAGGGTTTCCGGCGAACCAATGCCAACACTGAACATACCGGCCCGGGTAGCGGCCTCAATTCCCGCTTCTGCATCTTCGAAGACTACACAATGTTCAGGTGCGGCATCCAGTGCTTTGGCTCCTAACAGGAACACTTCCGGATCTGGTTTAGCAGCACTAGTATGAGTTCCATCGATGATTGCATCAAAGTAAGGGGTTAATCCGGTATTATTCAAGATCGTCATAGCGTTTTTACTGGCAGAACCGAGAGCGACTTTGATGCCATTCGTACGGCACTCTTTTAGGAAATCAAGCGCACCTGGCAGAATCTCAGAACTGTCCATTTTCGCAATATATTCGACATAACGATTATTTTTCTGTTCCGCAAGCTTAGCTTTCTCTTCTTCAGCAATCGTTAGTCCACCGATTTCCAGCAAAATATTTAGTGAAGCCGTTCTGCTGACTCCCTTAAGGCGTTCGTTATCTTGTTCTGTGAAAAGAAACCCCAGTCCATCTGCAAGCTCTTTCCAAGCGATATAATGGTATTTGGCTGTATCGACGATTACTCCGTCCAAGTCGAACAAGCAGGCTTTAATTTCCGACATTGTAGTACCTCCTAAAAGTTTTGACAGCGTCGTGATCCAGCGGATGCCGTATTAGAATCTTATTAAACCGTTTAAACTTTGATTAAGATGTGTAAGTTTATCCTAACCTAAGATCCTAGAAATCACCCATAAAGAACTGGATCATTAAGTATTGTATGATTTAGCGCAAACGTTTGTACAGATTTTCAAAAAATAAATGAAGCGATTAAACGCTTCACTTATTCATTCGGTTTTATGCTTTGCCTGAGAGTGCATGGATGACTCTCTCACGATCAGACGATGGGGAATGACAAATCGGTTGGTATGACCTGAACCGTTATCCGGACTCTTGATATTTTGGATAAGTACTTGTGATGCGGTGTAGCCAAGATGATAAATTCCTATATCAATACTGCTGATCGGAGGACTAGATAATTCAGATAATGGAATATTGTTAAAGCTTACAATGGCGAGATCGTCTGGAACCTTGTATTTCAGTTCATTCAACCCGCGCAAAATTCCGAACGATACCATGTCATCCACCGCTACCAGCGCAGTGGGTCGATTCGGCAAATTCATGAAAAAGGACATCGCTCTATAGCCGCTATCCTGTAGAAATTCACCCTCTACAATCCATTCATCCCGCATTTCTAAACCGCTATTCTGCAATGCTTTACGATATCCGGCGAGACGGTCACGAGAAACGATTAGATTAGGTGGTCCACTTACGAAGCCAATACGTTTATGCCCCATGGAAATGAGGTGGTTCGTAGCATCGTATGCTGCCATCACATTATCATTATCGACTGATAAAATATTCTCATATTTATCACTCCGGCCAACAAGCACGAATGGATAATCGTTGCTCTCTAGAAAATCAATAACGGCATCATCCGTACGAGAGTAAAGCAGAATAACGCCGTCAACACGGCGACCCTTCAGAAGTCGTGAAACGGCTTCCAGTTCTTCTTTCTCGTTCGCTCCGGAGCTTATCAGCACATCATAACCGGAACGGCTGGCTTGTGTAACGATCCCGCGAATTAATTCCATAAAAAATAGATTAGAGAACAGCTCTTCAGCAGGTTTAGGAAGACTGAAGCAGATGCTGTTAGTAGTTTTCGACACCAAGCTCTTAGCCATCATGTTAGGGGTATAGCCCATATCCTCCATAATAGCTTTAACTTTGCGGGAAGTTTCCAGGCTGATTCTGGGATGGTTGGACAATACCCGGGATACCGTGGAGGGAGATACTCCCGCTTTCTTGGCCACATCCTTAATGGTAACTGTCATTGAAACCTCCTTATGGAACCGTTTGCTTTACACAGTAATATTAATCTAAGAGTTCTAAATTGTAAATAGATAAAGTCATTCAAAAGGAGGAAATTGCTACTTTTGGAAGGAACACAAGAAATTTCAATGCAATATTGTTGCTTTTCACCAAAAAAGTATGAATGATTCGGGAATTTTGATCTTAATATGTATAAATGCGGTCTGAATTTTGTGAAAAGAGCATTCGCTGAATGCAAACGTATGGCTTAAAGGATGCAAGAACTTAGCTGAAAGGAAGGGAAGAACAAGTTTCGTTTTTATTGCGGCTTTAAATTGAGCTTTTATTTTAGAAAATACTGGTTGACAATACCGTAAATTCGGCATTAGTATGTAAATCAAAATACAGCAAGCGTTTTCATTGGGTATTTTTAGGCTGTAATCAGTTGCACTAACGATCGGGTTTTATGGACTAGTGTTTGTGCATAGCTTTTTGCAAACGATTGCACTAATTTCGACATGATGTATCAAGCTTTTACCTTGATAGAAGGATGGTGACAGCGTTGAATTGGCTTGACGAGCCCTACATATAGACCTTCTTCACCTTCAGAAGGAATTCGCATGATTTATAATCTCATAAATTGGTGGGGTTTGTGAAATCATGTATCCGCTTGCAAAAAGGGAATTCATAATTATGGGAGGTTTTGCAAAAATGAAAATAAGTTTATGGGGGAAGAGGGCATTTGCGATCTTTATGATCATTGCTCTCGTGTTCTCTGGTCTTGGACTACATCCTGTTAATGTTACAGCAGCAACGACGAAGGTTGTGTTGGTCGGGGATCTGCAGTCTAAATTTACATCGACAGATGCGGAAACGCCGGGTAAGGATTGGGATGAGACATCGGTAGTTACCCAAATGACCTATTCAGATAATGGCCTATATTCTTTTACAGGCACATTGCCGGCAGGAGAATATAACTACAAGGTTACTCTAAATGATTTATGGGATGAGAACTATGGATTCACAAGTTACACCAATCCTCAGGGGAGCAATGATGGGGAGAATATTCATATCAAGCTAGAAACAGAGACTGCCGTGACCTTTTATTATAATGACTTAACTCATAAAATAGCCGACTCCACGTATTACACACCGATTGCTTCCGCTAAACTACCAAGATTGACAGGAAACCTGCCGGCAGAAGCACTTACCACATTATCTGATCCTGATTTTGATGATGTTTACAGTACGGTGGCTACCCTTCCTAAGGGAGATTACACCTACCAAGTTTCTGTTCCAGGAGACGGTGAAGCCGGGGATCAATTGTATCCCGAAACTGCTAATAATCTGAGTCTTCCTTCCGATCTGCCGGTTAACTTTAAATTTAATCCACTGGATGGCAGTGTGACAGCTGAATATAAAATTCCTTCTGAACCTGTTGAGGTTACCCCTGTTCCGGCTGGACACATCCGTATTCACTACAATCGGACAGCTGGTGACTATGAAAATCAGGGATTATGGACATGGGATGATGTTCAATCCCCTTCCGCAAATTGGCCAACAGGGGCAACTTCATTTCCTGAAGGGCAAATCGATTCTTATGGTGCTTATGTTGACGTGCCAGTGAAGGATGGAGCCAAGAAAATTTCGTTTCTTGTGGTAAACCGAGTCACTCAGGCTAAGGATGAAGGCGATAAACTCTTTGCCATTAACACGCCTGAGACGAATGAAATTTGGATCAAGCAAGGGTCAAATGATGTAACACCGTATGAACCAGTTGCACTTGCTCCTAATACAGTGCGAATTCACTATACCAGAGCTGATACAAATCATGATCAATACGGACTGTGGCTGTGGGATGACGTCGTAGCCCCATCCGAAAATTGGCCGTCTGGTGCCACTCCTTTTGTGGCAGATCAAACAGATCGTTATGGTGCATATGTTGATGTTCCGCTTATTGAGAACGCGAAGAAAATTGGCTTTATTGTGATGAAACCTTCGAACGGTGATAAGGACGGTGACAATAAAACCTTTAGCCTGCTGGATCGATACAATCAGCTATGGGTTAAAGAAGGAGACAACAATGTTTATGTTTCTCCGTTTGGAGAGACACCAATTGGCTTAGTATCCGCAGAGGTGTTGTCGACGAGCAAAATCCTTCTCGGCTTCACACTGACTGACGGTTTGGATCCAGCAGCCTTAAAGTCAGCAATTACAGTTAAGGATAAAGAGGGTGCTGCAGTCCCGATTACTGCGGTAACCCTTACAAGCAAAACTTCAATCGAAGTGGATACAGAAGCTTTTGATTTGGAAAAAGTTCCGCTTAGCGTTACCTATTCAGGTAAAACAGTCTCCGCCGCAAGTGGCTGGAGAATGCTTGATGAAATGTACAATTATACAGGAGACGATCTTGGAGCTACGTATAATGCTGACAAAACAGCCACATTGAAATTATGGGCACCTAAAGCAAGCGGAGTCGTTGTAAATCTTTACGATAAGAATGACTCTAACGTGCAAGTGGGTAGTGTTGCTTTAACACTCGGCGAGCAAGGGGTTTGGTCAGTCCAGCTGAAGCCAGCTGATTTGACAGGCACAACGGCAACAGATGTAAGGGGCTTCTTTTATCAATACGAAGTAACGAATGACGGTGTAACCCATAAGGTCCTTGATCCTTATGCTAAATCAATGGCGGTATTCACTGTGGATACCACAGGTGCTGCTGGTGCCGGCGGGGATACAGTGGGCAAAGCGGCTATCGTTGATTTAAGCCAGACGAACCCTGATACCTTTGGGTATGCTGATATAAAAGGCTACGAAAAACGTGAGGACGCCATCATCTACGAAGTCCACGTGAGAGATTTTACATCGGATGTATCGATCGAGGATAGTCTGAGTGGGGAAAGATGGGGTTCTTATAGCGCTTTTGAAAAGAAACTTGATTATATTAAATCTCTTGGTGTAACGCATGTTCAGTTGCTTCCTGTGATGGCTTGGTATTACGGGGATGAGACGAAGATGGGGACTAGAGAGCCAGATTATTCCGCAAAAAACAATGAATACAACTGGGGGTATGATCCTCATAGCTATTTCTCTCCGGACGGGGCTTATTCACAGAATCCTGCCGATCCAGAAGAGCGGATTAAAGAACTAAAAGGTTTGATTGATGCCGTGCATGAAGCTGGAATGGGTGTCGTTCTGGACGTAGTGTATACTCACATGGCTAAAAAAGAATTTTTAAACGACATCGTACCTAATTACTATGCCTTCCAAGATGCAAACGGCAACTTTATCGGGGGGTTCGGCAACAATTTAGCCACCAACCATAAAATGGCTGAGAAGCTGATGGTTGATTCGGTAAAATACTGGTTTGAAGAGTATAAGATTGATGGAATGCGCTGGGATATGATGGGCGATGCGACAGCTGATGCTGTTCAGCATGCTTATGATGCCGCGGCAGCAGTGAATCCGAAGGCACTCTTTATTGGTGAAGGCTGGAGAACATTCGGCGGCGCTGCGGCTGATCCTTCTCTCGCTGGGCAAGGTGCAGATCAGGATTGGATGGACAAAACGGATAGTGTCGGTGTTTTCTCCGATGAATTCCGTAATGAATTGAAGTCTGGTTATGGTTCCGAAGGTCAGCCTAGATTTATTACCGGTGGAGCACGTCCGATCGCTACAATCCTGGACAATATTAAAGCTCAACCTTCGAATACACCAGCAGATGATCCGGGTGATATCGTCCCATACATCGAAGCTCATGATAATCTGACACTTCATGATGTCATAGCACAATCGATCAAGAAGGATCCGGATATTGCTGAGAATGAGCTTGAAATTCAGCAGCGGATCAGATTAGGAAATATGCTCGTATTAACTTCTCAAGGTACAGCCTTCATCCATGCCGGTCAGGAATATGGGCGGACTAAGCAGTGGAAGGGCACAACGGATCCTGAGGATAAATTCACAGAGATGTTCGACAATAACAACCAATCGTTTGGCTATTTCATTCATGATTCTTACGATTCATCGGATGCAGTTAACATGTTTGATTGGACCAAAGCAACGGATGAATCTAAGTTCCCAGTACAGAACACGACAAGAAAATATACGTCGGGTCTGATGGAGCTAAGAAAATCAACGGATGCCTTCCGATTGGGCGATAAGGATTTGGTTGACTCTAACATTAACCTGATTCCTGCTCCAGAAATGAAGGATAACGATCTTGTCATCGGTTATTCCAACAAAGCAACAGATGGTACTGGCATCTATTATGTCTTCATGAATGGTGACAGCACAACTAGAAAGCTGACCTTATCTGAGGATTTGACGGGTGGTCAAGTGCTTGTGGACAACGATGAAGCTGGTGTTACAGCGATACCGGCTGCGCAGCAGACAGGTTTTATTTTGACAGCAAATTCAATTACATTAGAGCCTTTGACGGCTGTGATTATTCAAAAGGAAGCTGCACCAGTTAAGCTGACCTCTTTGGAAACAGATAGTGCAAGCTACACGCTGGCAGCAGGAAATACGCATCAAACCGCTGTTTTTGCGAAATATGATGACAATAGCAGAAGTAATGTTACTAAGAAGGCTACTTACCTTTCCAATAAACCTGAAGTGGCTACAGTAACTGATAAAGGTCTAGTCAAAGCGGTTGGGCTAGGAACGGCAACCCTTACTATCTCTTATGAGGGTGTTTCCACAACCGTCACCGTTAAAGTTACTGACAAACGATATGTTCAATTCACTTATACCCGTAGCGATAAGGACTATAAGGATTGGAATATCTGGGTTTGGAACACTGGAGCTAAAAATGACCAGATTGATTTCACAACCTTTAAGAATGGCACAGCGAGCGTTCTGATTGAGGTTGCGGAGAATGCAACAAGCGTTGGATTTGTCCTGCGCAAAGGTACGGATTGGAACACGGGAAAACAAGACTACCCGGACGATCGTGTCATACCGTTGACCCCTGGTGAACCGTTCACTAAGGTGTATGTAACCAGTATGGTTAAAGAGCTTGATATCAAACCAAGTATTAGCGGCCCCATTTTAAAAGATGGAACGATTACTTTCAGATACCGCGACGACGCTTTGTTCCGTACTGGAAATATGGACGCAATAACAGCTGCTAAAGTAAAAGTGAACGGCACTTCGTATCCAATGATCTATGATCCGGCTAACGAGTGGTTCACTTATACACTGGCTGATTTAAAAGAAGGTATGTATAAATATACTTTCTTGATTACTAAAGACGGCGTCACTACCGAAATTACAGATCCAAAGAATACGGTGAATGATGAATCTGTTATTGATTATCATCAACCTGTCGTTACGATTACGGCATCCGTAAGTCCAGAGGCAGTCACATCCAATCAGAATGCTGTTGTAAGCATCAACGCTTCCTCTTCGGAAAAAGTAACTTACTCTGAAGCATATATGGATTTAACCAATCTTGGAGGACCTAGCAAAGTTAAGCTGGATACGGAACTCTTGAAACAAACGGTTGCTGTGAAAGACACGGTGTCAGCGGGCATCAAGGATATTCCGATTACGCTCGTAGACCAATACGGCAATGCACATAAGGAAAAGGCTACACTTGAGGTGAAAGCAAGAGCCTATACAGGGGATAAGCTGGATTTTGATTGGGATGAGGCCCGGATTTATTTCGCGCTTACAGACCGATTTAAAGACGGTGACCCAACGAATAATGAGAATGTAAATAAAGATCATCTGGAAGCTTATCATGGTGGAGATTTCCGGGGGATGATCGACAATCTCGATTATTTGCAAGAGCTAGGAATTAACACGTTATGGATCACGCCAATCGTAGATAATATTGATTTTAACAAAGGCGTTGACTTTGGCAGCGAACAATATGGATACCATGGGTATTGGGCAAAAGATTTTACCAAGCTCGACGAGCATCTTGGCGATATGGCAACCTTCAAGGAGCTGATCGAAAAGGCGCATGACAAAGGGATCAAGATCATGGTTGACGTTGTACTCAATCATACGGGTTACGGTCTGAAAGCTGAGGATACCTATCCGACAATTACAGCTGAGGATAAAGCACGTTTCGAAGGGATGCTGCGCACGGATGGTGTATCCGCAGATACAGATCCAATTAAGGGTGAGCTTGCTTTCCTGCCAGATTTCAAGACGGAAGATCCAGCCGTTCGTGAAAAAATTATCGCTTGGCAAACAGGCTGGTTAGACAACGCACGTACGGAACGTGGAGACACGATTGATTATTTCCGTGTGGATACAGTCAAGCACGTGGACGATACGACTTGGAAAGCCTTTAAAAATGCACTGACAGCGATTGATCCAAACTTCAAAATGACCGGCGAATACTTCGGTGGAACCATTGATAACAATGGTGGAATGCTCGAAACTAGCCAGATGGATGGTCTGCTTGATTTTGGATTTAAAGATGCAGCCAGAGATTTTGCAAATGGTAAGGTAAACAGTGTGGATGCTTATCTGCAGGAACGTGAATTAAAGATCGATAATACGAAGATGATGGCTCAATTCCTGAGCAGTCACGATGAGAATGGTTTCTTGTCTGATTATGTGGGAGGCGATAAAGGCAAGCTGAAGATTGCTGCAGCTCTGCAAATTACAGCCAAAGGACAGCCGGTAATATACTACGGAGAAGAACTGGGGAATTCCGGAAGCAATGCTGGAAATATGTCTGAAGGTCAATTCAGTGAGAACCGTAAGGATATGCCTTGGGATCAATTGACGGCAGAGAAGCCACTACATGACCATTTTCAAAAGCTGTTGAATATCCGTGCGAAGTACTCCAAAGTGTATTCCAAAGGTGCGCGCACGAAGCTCGCAGGTTCAGATGATTCAGGTTATTTAGCTTTCAACAAATCTTATGAAGATGAGAACGTAGTGACGGTAATCAATACTAAAACTAGTGGGAATTCTGTAACGATTCCAGTACCGTTTGCTGCCAATTCATCGGTAACCGATGAATACAGCGGTAAAACATACATGGTTTCCGAAGATCAAAAGGTAAATATTGATCTGCCAGGCAGAGATGAGGGAGGCACGATTATTTTGGCGGAAGTATCGGATGTTATACCGACACCAACGCCGATACCAACGCCGACGCCGACACCAACGCCGACGCCGACACCATCGTCGACGCCAACGCCGACACCAACGTCGACGCCAACACCGACACCAGCCGCACGACCCAACGCCGTACACCAACGTCGACGCCAACGCCGACACCAACGTCGACGCCAACACCAACACCAACATCGACGCCGACGCCGACACCAGAAGTAACACCGTCGCCTGAGGTGACACCAACACCAACGCCAGAAGCCACAGCGGCACCAACCTCTGGAGTTGTTGTTAACCCTAGCCCTACGCCGCCAGCGGATACTCAGGTTGTGAATGAGGATAGCTTGAAGAATGGTAAAGACGGCAAGGTGCAAATTGATGTTGCTGCCGGTAAGACAGCGGTACGCTTACCTTTACAAGCTGCACAAATACTAGGAACTAATGATCTTGTGTTTAAAATGGGAGATCTGTTAGTTACTATCCCTAGCCAGCTTTTAAGTACAATGCCAAGTTTAGCTTCAGGTATTGATGGGGTAGGTGCCCAAATCTTGCTTGAACTGAACCCACTGGCGCAGTCTGCTGCGAAAGCCATAGTAGACGGTATAAACAAAGATAGTGCTCATATTAGCTCTCTTTCCGATGTATTTGAATTCAGACTTAGCGTGCTGATGAAAGACGGTACTCGGATTGTAATTAAGCAGTTCGATGAGCCGATTACGATCTCATTCAAGATTAAAGGGCAATTCAACAAAGACTTAATCGGAATCTATTATTTAAGTGATAATGGCGGGTTAGAGTACGTGGGAGGACAGCTGAATGGAGATGTGATCACGGCACAAGTCACACACTTCAGTAAGTATGCTGTGCTTGAAATCGATAAGTCGTTCAAAGATGTTCCTGCAACCTATTGGGCATTTAAGGCGATTCAATCACTTGCCGCCAAACAAATTGTGTCAGGGGTCACTACCTCTGAGTTTGATCCAAAAAGTAATGTTAGCCGTGCGGAATTTACAGCACTACTAGTACGTGCACTTGGCTTAAAAGCGGAAGGGCAGGTCCTGTTTACTGACATCAGGTCAGATGCATGGTATGCCTCATATGTAGCCACAGCTACTAAGCTGGGTATTGTTAGTGGACGGAGTAATAATAGTTTTGCGCCGAATGCATCAATTACCCGTGAGGAAATGGCTGTTATGGCGATCCGCGCACTTGAAGTGAAGTCTGGTAAGAAGCTTGAACCTGTAGCAGTCTCTACGGCATTTACTGACGCTTCAAGTATTAGCAAGTGGGCGGAAGCCTATGTGAAGACTGCAGCAGACTTAGGACTCCTGCAAGGCCGAGAGAACAAACGATTCGCTCCAAAAGCATGGATGACACGCGCAGAAAGCGCACAGGTTATTTATACGCTGCTGAGCAAGTAGGCTAAACTAAGGTGTGCTGAATTCTGGCACCCCTTAGTTTGAGCAGCGGTTAGCATTTTAGTATGCTCCAAAAGAAAACAGGGTATCCCGAAGCGATTATCGCTTGCGAGATACCCTGTTTTGATATGCTGTATGGCTGGGCAGTGGGAAGAAAAGAAATCTTTTAGATGATTGCCTTTAGGATAGCGAATCCATAGGCTGGCATTTTCACGATCAGCTTGCTTCGTTCTGTGCGCATTGTTTCGCCTGTAAACAAGTTCTCCCAATCCCGCTCGTCTACGTCAATACGGAAGGTCTGAGCGGTCTCTTCACTGTTGATTAGTACCACAATCGTCTGCAGATCCAGCCGGCGCTCATAGGCTAGCTTGCTGCCTTGTTGTCCTGCCTCAAGGAAGGTAAATGTACCTGTGCGGAGAGCAGGGTGGTTATTGCGTATTTTAATAAGCTGACGATAGAACTCGAAGAGCTCTCGATCCTGCTTTTCAGGGTTCCACTCCATGCATTTGCGGCAACCAGGGTCACCTTCACCGTCCATGCCGATCTCGTCACCGTAATAGATGCAGGGAGTGCCCATAAAGGTGAATTGGAACAGTGCCGCTAATCGCATCTTGTTTTTGTCTCCAGCAGCCAGCGTAAGCAGTCGTGGAGTATCGTGGCTGTCCAGCAGATTAAAAGCAACTTCACTAGCCTGCAGCGGGTAGCGTGATAACTGTTTACCAATGGAATTGGCGAATCCTTCAGCATCAAGAGTGCCATTCACAAAGAAGTCAAGGACGGCGTCAGTGAAAGGATAGTTCATAACGGCATCAAATTTATCGCCTTCCAGCCAAGGTGCAGATTCATGCCAGATTTCCCCCAATATGTAGGCCTCAGGATTAGCACGTTTAACCACCTTGCGGAATTCCCGCCAGAAATCATGATCCACTTCATTGGCAACGTCCAGACGCCAGCCATCGATCCCGACTTCTTTGATCCAGTATTCTGCGACTTTCAGTAAGTATTGTTTAACTTCAGGGTGTTCTGTGTTTAGCTTTGGCATTAGCGGTTCAAAAGCAAAGGTGTCATAAGTAGGGACACCGTTTTCAATCTGAAGCGGAAACTTACGAATATGGAACCAATCTTTAAAGGCGGAAGCCTCTCCTTTTTCTTGAACATCTACAAAAGGAGCAAAGGTTTTGCCAGAATGATTGAATACGGCATCTAGCAGGACACGAATCCCACGTTTATGGCAGCTATCGACGAGCTTTTTTAAAGTCTCAATATCTCCAAAATGCGGATCGACTTTCATATAGTCTTCTGTATCGTATTTATGATTAGTAGTTGCATCAAAGATAGGTGTGAAATAAATAGCAGTGATCCCAAGCTCGTTAAGATGATCTAAATGATCAATAACCCCTTGCAGGTCGCCGCCAAAAAAATTGGTTGGTGTTGGTTCGGAGCCCCATGGCTGAACATTTTCCGGATCAAGGCTCGGGTCACCATTTGCAAAGCGTTCTGGGAAGATCTGATAAAAAACAGCGTCCTTTACCCAGGCAGGCGGAGCGAATACGTCAACGCGGTTAATGAAGGGGAATTCGAACAGCTTGTTTGGGTTTTCCGGCCGCACCGTTTGAAAGTCACTTTCGGTCATCCAAATTCGTTCGTTATCTTTTTGAAGTAAGAAGCCGTATTTCAAGCGGCGGTAGAGAGGTACTGAAGCACATTCCCAATAGTCAAACATAGCATCGGAGGTGAAGAGGGTCATGGGAATTAGCTCTTTTGTGGTATCCCAAGCATATTTATCTCCAGCAAAGGCGAACACTTCGGTTAAATCCCCTTTTTTAGCGCGTAGACGCAGGTGAATCGTACTTTCATTATAGGCATAAGACCAATTTAACCGCGGACGATGATACACTGCTTCCAGTAACATGATAAATCCTCCTAAAGTTTTGTTAGCGTTACTTCCTCGGAGACTTCGGCAAAACCGCATCGAAAGCATACGCTAAGTTTTGTTAGCGTTACTTCCTCGGAGACTTCGGCAAAACCACATCGAAAGCATACGCTAAGTTTTGTTAGCGCTACTTTCTCGAAAGCATAAACTATTCCCGGACGATACTCCACAGAGCGCGTGGAATGTAGAATGTCGCTATTGTTATTGGTTGCACAGTTTTTTATGCAACATGCACTAAATCAGTAGCCGAGTAGCACATAACAAAGAGGCACAACCACCGCGAAGTAGCTTGCCCGAGGTTGTACCTTTGATAAGTAACATTGCCTTTTAATTATATAGAACAGGAGGCAGACAAGGGATGTTGTGCTTCATGCTGGACAGCCTCTTAACGTTTTGGATTATAGCATGGAATAAAAGGGCTTTCAATACTCTTGTTCAAACCATTGCACTAAATTTCACTAAAGTAAACGAGCATTGTGAAGGGCAATTTATGAGAAATCTCTTGAAATAGAGAAAATGTGGCATATTAGGGGCAAATAAAATAGATATTCCAATAATAAACACATGAATTATCGACTAATTAAAAGATATCATGTGAAAAATGGAGATATATGCCTATAATGTATATCAAATAATGGAAAATGACCCAATACAGTATATGCAAACGTTTTTAAAAACAATCGTTACTGTTGTATGATGTACTCATGAATGAAGCGCTTTCTTACCTGTGAAATGCAGATACAGAAGGAGCAAGCTAAAAGAAGAACTTTTTTTTTAGCCTTTCTGAAATCGTTTGCGCAGATTACAGCACTACTATTTTCCATCTTACGTTTTTAAAAATTGGGAGGGGTTAAAGTAATGAAATTGAAAAAAATGATGGTTATCACCGCAGCTTTCTCAATGGCTCTGTCCGTTACAGCATGCGGTTCCAACAACAACAGTACGAATAACGGGGGCAACAACGCAGCAAAAGCTACTAATAATGCTACTACAGAGACTGCAGCGCCAGAGAGCACAGATGCAGCAGCAACAGATGAAATTGTACCTGAAGATGGCGCAACTCTAGTGGTATGGGAAAGTAAAGAAGAAAGACCTTTTGCAGATGAGATTGCTAAACAGTTCACAGCAAAATATAACGTTCCAGTCAAGGTTGAAGAATTGGCACCACCAGATCAAGTAACTAAACTTACTCAAGATGGTCCTTCAGGATTAGCGGCAGACGTTATTCTTATCCCTCACGATAACTTAGGTAAAGCGGCAAGCGCGAGCTTGGTTCTTCCTAACGATGTCTTCGGTGAAGAAACAAAAGCTAACAATACTGAAGCTTCGATTATCGGATCTTCGTACGAAGGCGAATTGTATGGTTACCCAAGAGCAGCAGAAACTTATGCATTGTTCTACAATAAATCGCTTGTTAAAGAAGCACCTAAATCATTTGATGATGTTCTTGCATTCAGCAAAACATTCACGGATAAATCGAAAAATAGATATGGGATTATGTGGGAAGTAGGAAACTTGTACTTCAACTACATGTTTATCGCTTCCGATGGCGGATACCTCTTCGGTAAGGATGGTACGGATAAAGATGATATCGGTCTTGCTAACGATGGCGCAATTGCAGGACTTAAAGAATTTGTGAAACTGAAGGAAGCATTGCCAATTAAGAGTGGTGATATCAACAGTGATATCAAACGCAGCTTGTTCAACTCTGGTGATGTAGCTATGGATATCACAGGTCCATGGGAGCTTGGAGGATACAAAGAAGCTCTTGGTGACAACCTTGGTATTGCTCCAATCCCTACAGTGAATGGCAAAACAGCAATTACATTCTCTGGTATTAAAATTTTCGCAGTTAACTCGTTTACTCAATATCCGAATGCTGCTAAATTGTATGCGAATTTTGCTTCAAGCAAAGACGCTCAGCTGTTACTGAACAAAACCATTGGTTCGGTTCCTACAAACAACGAGGCGCTTCTTGATCCACAGATCTCTAGCGATCCATATGTCTCTGTTTTTGCAGAACAAGCTAAGAACTCCCAACCGATGCCTTCTATTCCTGAAATGGGTAACGTATGGAGCCCAGTGAATGCTGCCCTTCCAGAAATTTGGGATAAAAATGGGGATCCAAAAGCAGCAATGGACAAAGCTGTACAACAAATCAAAGATTTGAATAACAGTGCATCCCAATAAGGATCATAATTCACTGTCTTAACAGCATACAGTGAATCAAGCTGCCCGCCGCATGTTTAGCGGCTGGCAGCTTCTTATTTTCACTCGGAGAGGAGAACGGAAGCGAAATGCAACGACATCGCACGAGGGCCGCAATACTGTCGACGATTTTTATGGGATTGGGACAAATATATAACCGCCAATTCGTTAAAGGAATATTATATTTAGCCGTAGAAGCTGTAGCCGTTTTTTATTTTATTGAGAACCTTGCCAACTCTTTATGGGGCATCGTAACACTAGGAGAGAATCCGAGTCGTCTGGTTAAAGTGAAGGGGATCGCCAAGATGGTTACCGGTGATCACTCGATTTATATCATGATCCAAAGCTTGATCACCATCCTTATTCTTATTCTATTGATTATCGCGTGGTATTTGAATATCAGAGATGCTTACAAGATTGGAGAAAAACGTGATAACGGTCTTCAGGCAAACACTTTTAAACAAAGTGTTCGTTATATCCTGGATTACAAGTTTGCTCAAGCGTTTCTAGTCTTGCCGGGCATTGGTGTTCTATTCTTTACGATTATGCCAATTATCTTCATGATCCTGTTGGCCTTTACGAACTATTCCGCACCTGATCATCTTCCACCCGCCAAATTGGTGGACTGGGTTGGATTTCAGACCTTTCGTAATTTATTGGTCCTTAAGACATGGAGCCACACTTTTTATGGTGTATTAACATGGACAATTATATGGGCAGTTCTTTCAACCATTACTACATACTTCGGAGGACTGTTGGTCGCTTTGCTGGTGAGTCAGAAGGGCATTCGCTTCAAAGGAATGTGGAGAGTAATTCTGATTGTGCCTTACGCGGTGCCACAGTTAATCTCGCTTCTGCTCATGCGCAACTTATTTAACGGTCAATTCGGGCCTATCAATCAATACATGGGGTATTTTGGATTGGATGGTTTACCGTGGCTGACTGACCCATTCTGGGCTAAGGTTACCGTAATTATCGTTAATATGTGGGTAGGTATTCCTGTTTCTATGCTGCTTATCATGGGCGTTCTGACTACTATCCCACGGGATATGTATGAAGCTGCTGAGGTGGATGGAGCATCGGGTTATCAGAAGTTCCGTATCGTAACGTTGCCGATGGTATTGTTCTCTACAGCACCGACCTTGATTACGCAGTTTGCAGGTAACATCAACAACTTTAACGCGATCTTCCTATTAACTGGTGGTAGTCCGGTAAATGGTGACTATCAATATGCCGGTTCTACGGACTTGCTAGTAACCTGGTTATACAAATTAACGCTAGATCAGAATAAAAACAACATGGCTTCGGCAATAGGGATTATTATCTTTATCATTGTCGCTTCATTCTCCCTGTACAATTACCGCCGGACGAAGTCATTTAAAGAGGAGGATATGATCCAATGAGCAGAAAAGTCGCGAACTTTATTCGCTTAGCAGGTAGTTATATTATCTTGATTGCTTTGTCGATAGCTGCACTCTATCCTGCCCTTTGGATTCTTTTAGCTTCTTTCCGACCTGGTAAATCATTGTACAGCAAAACGTTTATTCCCGAGCAATTCACTTTATCACATTACAGAGAATTGTTCACATCACCCAGCTATATGTTTGGGACTTGGTATGCCAATACCTTGAAAATAGCTGTGTTCTCGATGCTTATCGGGGTAGTTCTTACTTTGTTAACCAGTTATGCCGTATCCAGATTCCGGTTTAAAGCGCGTAAAACAGCGTTATCCACCGTATTGATTCTTGGTATGTTCCCTGGTTTTATGAGTATGATCGCTATTTATATGCTGCTTAAAGAGTTTAATTTGCTGGATACACATATTGCGTTAATTATCGTTTATGCGGCCGGGGCGCCGCTGGGAGGGACCTTTATCGCCAAAGGTTTCCTCGATACGATTCCTCGTTCCTTGGATGAGGCCGCTCGTATTGACGGGGCGAGCAATTTCGGAATATTTATGCGAATCATCTTACCTTTGTCACGTCCTATGATCACATATATGGCCCTGACTCAGTTTGTTGGACCATGGGTGGACTTCATTTTTGCGAGACTCATTCTGCGGACTAAGGAGAACTGGACAGTTGCAGTGGGGATGTGGGATATGGTTAACACCAATCAAAACACTAACTTTACCTTGTTCTCTGCGGGTGCGGTTTTGATCTCCATTCCAATTATGATTTTGTTTGTATTCTTGCAACGTCTGCTAGTAGATGGCTTGACAGCAGGAGCTAGTAAGGGGTAAACCCATTCGCTCGCTTCATGCTAATAAATGATCAGGGTACAGCCTTTATACAGAAATGGAGGGCTGTACCCTTATTTCGTCATGGGGAGTGAACTTAATGAAAAAGTCCTGGACTCTATATTTTAAATCTGTTGGAGTTAAACTGTTCGTTATTTTATTTAGTTCTATAGTTCTCTTATCCTCCGTGCTAGGATTGACTTCCTATTTTGCCGCTAAAAATATCATTACGAATGAGGTTGCTGCAGCCTCCACACAATCTGTAGTTCAGGCAGCGGACAAGCTGGATTTTGTGCTGGCAGAGTATGAGGCACTATCAAGGCAGTTTGCACTCGACTCTGTGTTAAAGGGTGATTTAGAAAAAATAAATAGCGGCGAGCTTACAACTGTGGCCAAAGCCGGTGCTGAAGATCGGATTCGCAGAAAGCTGGACTTGGTAAAAGGGTCTGATGAGCGGATGTATGGCGTCAGGCTGGTATCCAAGAGCTTGGTAGACTCAGAATCTTATAAGTCTGCTGGTATAAGTGGGATTCGTAGTGATGAAGGCATTTCTGCAAGATTAGAGCAAATTGCCGCAGCTAAAGGAGAGCCAGTCTGGTTTCCCGTTCGTGAGAAAGGCTTTTTTGATGCTTATACTGAGCCCTCCTTAACTATGGGGAGATTGCTACGTAATCTTTTACATCCCGAAGCGGAGTATTACATGCTAATCGAAGTGAAAGGGAAGGCCATGACTGAAATGCTGTCTAACCTTCAGATTGGGATGACCGGTGAAATTCGTATCTTGAGTGCGGATGGCAGCATTGTGTATGGTGCGGATCATGCCAAGCTGGGTCAACCCTCTTACATAAAAGTTTCAGAAGAACAAGGGAAAGAGCAAAATCATTCATTTACAGCGGAGGATGAGAACGGAAGTTCTCAGCTTGTTGTATACCAGCCCCTGGCGACTGCCAAGTGGATGCTTATGGGGTATGCTCCTGTCAGTGATTTTACTAAGTCTGCGGACAAGCTTTTATATATCACATTTTCTGTGGTGCTGGCGGCAGCCTTAATAGCACTACTAATTGGTTATATTCTTGTTCGATTGGTAGGGCGCCCGCTGGGTAAGCTGGCAATCTTGATGGAGGAAGGAGAGCGTGGGAACCTACAGGTACGAACCAATTTCAAGGGCAAAGATGAGATTGGCCGCTTGGGTCAAAGCTTCAACAAAATGATGGAGCAGATCTCCTTACTTGCAAGGCAGAGCGGGAATTCGGCAGATGAGGTCCTCCTTACTTCGGAACAATTAGTACAAGCATCAAGTACAATCTCCCTCCATGCCAGAGAGGTTGCGACCGCTACCGGTGAGATTGCAGCGGGGTCAGCCAGCCTCGCTGTTGAAGCCGAACGCAGTTATCACAATGTTGAGATTATCGGCAACAAAATGAGTGAAGTGACGGAAATAAATACAGTGATGGACCATTCAGCAGAACGGGTCATTGAGGTTAGCAATCAAGGTACAGAGCTGATGAAACTGCTGGTAGAGCAAAGTGAGTCTACGGTAGAGATGATCAATCGAATTCAAGATAATTCTACTAAGCTCAGAGAAAGCACTCATTTAATTCGCAGTATACTCAGCCCTATGATTGCTGTGAATAAGCAGACCAATATTTTGGCACTAAATGCTACCATAGAAGCAGTTAGAGCAGGTGCGGCAGGTAGAGGGTTCATAGTGATTGCTGATGAAATCAGGCAGCTCGCTAACCAGTCGAATGAATCGATTCAATCGGTCTCCAAGATCACGGAAGAGATTGGTCTACATATCGAGAACACCGTTAAGGATATCAATGAAGCCGCTCCTAAGTTCCGTGAACAAATCTCTTCTGTAAGAGAGTCGTCAACGATATTCGCGAGTGTCAAAGAGGAAATGGAACATTTCATGAAACATATTAGTGAATCTTCTGCTTCTGTCCTCGAACTGATTGAGTTCCAGCGTCAACTCGGTGAATCCATGGCCAGCGTAAGCTCCATCGTCCAGCAAACCACTGCTTCGACGGAGGAGGTAGCTTCTATGTCATCTCAGCAATTCACGGTTAGTGAGGAATTGGTTGCCCTATCGGAAAAGCTGGAGGGCTTGGCCGCCGATCTTAAGCACTCTTTGGTTTCTTTTCAAGTATGACAATATTATTCTAATAGAGACGGGCAATTTTCCAATATAATGGAGAGTTGCTCGTTTTTGTTGATTGATTGCTATCGGACGTTATCTTGTCTTCGAAGTGGCTAAAGAGATACACTTGTATTAAGTAATAAATGAAGAAAGTAGTGATCCATTGACGAACTTAAATCTGAGCCCTAGCGGGAGTCTTTTTCAGCAGGTTTTAATCGAGGGAGATTATAGTCCTCATTTTTTTGCTTACTATTATAAACAGTGGAATAACTACAATATGTCTTACCATCAGCATAATTCAACGGAAATCATGTATTTGATCTCAGGAAGTTGTATCGTAGATGTCCGTCCAAGCTCAGGAGGAGAAGAGAGAGTTCGGCTGAAGCGGGGAGAATTGATCATTTTAGACGCGAATGTTCCGCATAGGCTGATTGTTGAAGAGGGGGCACCTTGTCGGATGCTAAATGTGGAATTTGGGTTCATGGAATATAGAGGGGTTGCACCCTCTGTCGGCAAGCTAGCCCGTGAAGAAACGGCGCTCGCAGAAATGCTGCAGCTTCCTTTTTCCAGTTTAGTAATGCCTGATCCGGAGGAAATCTATCATGTTCTAAAGGGACTTGTGTTAGAGCTTGATCAGAGCGGCGGAAAGGGTGGAAGTATGGTTGATTTATTATTTTGTGAGCTTCTGTTGCGGTTATCCAGACTTCGGCAAGAGCAGCTTCATACCAGCCAACAGCACTCGCAGCTTTATGTGCGCCGGAGCATTGAATTCCTGCATCAGAACTATGACCAGAACATTCAGGTTAAGGACATCGCTGCCGCAGTTAATCTGCATCCCGGATATTTGCATCGAATTTTTAAGAGCCATACGGGTCGGACGCTCAGCGATTACTTGAACATGTTGCGAATGGAGAAAGCGAAGATGCTGCTTGGGCAGAGCGACATCCCGATTGCTGAAATTGCAGATTACGTAGGAATTAGCAGCAGGCAATATTTTCACCTTCTTTTTAAAAAATACGCCGATTGCACGCCTGTAGAATTCCGCAATTCCATTGAGCGTCACGCCTGGAGTTATGAAGAGCATGATTTTCAGTAGATAGGTTAGGATTTTTGACACCTTCTTTCAAAAGAGGTCATGATATTGGTTACGCTTTCCTAAGGTCCCTTGCTACAATGGACAGGAACAACCAATTCATTACCGGAGGATGATAACCATGTCATTTAAAGTGTCTTTTATAGGGGCAGGCAGCATTGGATTTACCCGTGGATTGTTGCGGGACTTACTAACTGTACCGGAATTTAAAAATATCGAAGTCTCATTTATGGATATTAACAGCCACAATCTGGAGATGGTCACGGAGCTATGCCAGCGTGATATTAAGGAGAATGGTTTAAATATACAAATTCAGGCGACAACGGATCGCAGAGAAGCACTGAAGGATGCCAAGTACGTATTTTGTACTATTCGGATGGGTGGGCTTGAAGCCTTTGCTACGGATGTGGACATTCCCTTAAAATACGGAGTGGATCAGTGTGTGGGAGATACTCTGTGTGCGGGTGGCATCATGTACGGGCAACGCGGAATTGCGGAGATGCTGAATATTTGCCGTGATATTAGGGAGATGGCAGCACCGGATGTACTTTTGCTTAACTATTCGAATCCGATGGCTATGCTGACCTGGGCCTGCAATAAATATGGTGGTGTTCGGACCATCGGTCTATGTCATGGTGTACAGCATGGGCACCAACAAATTGCAGATGTGTATGGTCTTAGGAAATCCGAAGTTGATATTATCTGTGCGGGCATCAATCACCAGACCTGGTATATTTCAGCAAGTCATGAGGGGAAGGATCTGACCGAAGGTCTTTTAGAGGCTTTTGAGAAACATCCGGAATTCAGCCGTACGGAAAAAGTGCGCATCGATATGCTTCGTCGCTTTGGCTACTATAGTACAGAATCCAATGGACACTTAAGTGAGTACGTGCCATGGTACCGTAAACGCAGTGATGAAATTATGGATTGGATCGATCTGGGGAGCTGGATTAACGGAGAAACAGGCGGTTATCTGCGTGTCTGCACGGAAGGTCGGAATTGGTTCGAGACCGATTTTCCAAACTGGATGAAAGACCCGGCATTGGAGTATACGAAGGAGAATCGCGGGGAAGAGCACGGCTCTTATATTATAGAAGGATTGGAAACGGGACGAGTGTACCGGGGGCACTTTAATACAGTGAACAATGGCGTAATCTCTAATTTACCAGAGGACGCCATTATCGAAGCACCGGGATATGTAGACCGGAACGGGATCTCCATGCCATTGGTAGGTGAATTGCCGCTGGGTCCTGCCGCCGTATGTAACGTGAGCATTTCAGTGCAACGTCTGGCGGTTGAAGCAGCTGTACACGGCGATGATAAGCTGTTACGTCAGGCATTTATGATGGACCCACTCGTTGGTGCTGTATGTAATCCAAAAGAAATCTGGCAGATGGTCGATGAGATGCTCGTCGCAGGGGAACAGTGGCTGCCTCAATACAGCGAAGCTATTGCTAGGGCCAAGGAACGTTTGGCTTCAGGAGAGCTTATCCCAACGAACGCTAACAACGAGGGCGCTGCTCGCCTGAAGGTGAAGACGGTGGATGAGATGATGCAGGACCGGGAAGCAGCGAACAAAAATGCTGGTGAGTCTGATAAAGGCAAGGATAGAGAGAAGGTTCATTAGGCTGTAGCGTTGAAAGCTTTTTAACTATAAATAACCTCCGCATTCCAGAGTTTGGGATTGGAGGTTTTTTTAGGATGTAAATCTAAGCGGGGGAAAAACAAAACAGCAGTCATAGCTTACGAAAACAAGCTGACATGGGTGGGGAGTACAAGTTTATCGGTACCGATCCAAATTGTGAAATTAGGTTTATAGTAGGAGTTATTATGTAACTGAAAAAAGAAAGTTAGTTTAATTTCACTGGCTTATTTTTTTATCTATACCGTAGCGCCGAGGGCTACAGTAATCCCACACAGTTGCCCTACATACTATACTGACGCATTCCTCGATACTTACGGACTCAGATGAGCAATTTGCCCATCCCCGATACTTGCGGTCCCAGATGACGCTATTCGTCCATTCCACGATACTTATGGAACCAGATGACGCTATTCGCCCATCCCTCGATACTTTCGGACCCAGATGACGCTATTTGCCCATCCCCCGATACTTGCGGACCTAGATGACGCTATTTAGCAATTTATCGCCTTTGGAGCGTATAATCGGACTCCAGTGCAGCTATTGCTCAGAATGAAGCTCGTTTTTGGTGTTTTTCATGCCTATAGCGGCTATGGGGTCCGATAGCAAGCCAAATATGCGATAAAGCTACGTATAAGGTCATCTGTGTCCGAAAGCGCCGATCTCCCAGAATCCCACAGTTGCCCTACATACTATTCTGACGCATCCCCGATACATACGGACCCAGATGACCCTATTCGTCCATCCCTCGATCTTACGGACCCAGATGACGCTATTCGTCCATCCCCGATACCTACGGACCTAGATGACTCTATTTATCAATTTATCGCCTTTGGAGCGTATTATCGGACTCCAGTGCAGCTATTGCTCAGAAAGAGGCTCTTTTTTGGTGTTTTTCGTGCTAATAGCAGCTATGGGGTCCGATAGCAATCCAAATGTGCGCTAAAGCTACTTATAAGGTCATCTGTGTCCGAAAGCGCCGATCCCCCAGAATCCCACAGTTGCCCTACATACTATTCTGACGCATCCCCGATACTTACGGACCCAGATGACCCTATTTGCAAATTTATCGCCTTTGGAGCGTATTATCGGACTCCAGTGCAGCTATTGCTCAGAATGAGGCTCGTTTTTGGTGTTTTTCATGCCTATAGCGGCTATGGGGTCCGATAGCAAGCCAAATATGCGATAAAGCTACGTATAAGGTCATCTGTGTCCGAAAGCGCCGATCTCCCAGAATCCCCAGTTGCCCTAATTGGATTTCCAGCGCATTCCCTGATACTTACGGACCCAGATGACGCTATTTGTCCCTCCCCTGATACTTGCGAACTTAGATGACGCAATTTACGAAGTTTGTTGTTTTGTTCAAGAAGGAGCAAAGCCAAAAACGCGGATGTCCCATCAGCCATTTTTGGCTTTTGGGATACCCGCGTTTTGGAGTGGGGGATTAAGAATTAACCGTACCCTTTGGACTAAAGAAGGTCTTCAGCGCCTGATACACTTCTTTTTTGTCTTTAATGACGTAATGCATGAATTGTTCATGTTTCAGATGGCGATAAGCTGACATCAAGGTACTGCTTCGATTGTATTGGTTCACCTCACCGTAGCCGAACATATTGCTTCGTTTCAGCAGTTCTCCGATCAGCTTCACGCAACGTTCGTTGTCGGAGGTGAGATTATCACCATCGGAGAAGTGAAATGGATAAATATTGTACTGCGCAGGCGGGTAGCGGCTATCGATAATTTCAATCGCTCGTTGATATGCCGAGGAACAAATCGTTCCCCCGCTTTCGCCACGGGTGAAGAAATCATGCTCACTGACTTCCTTAGCCTCCGTATGGTGGGCGAGAAAAACAATCTCTACCTTCTCATACTGGCGGCGCAGAAAACGGGTCATCCAGAAGAAGAAGCTGCGGGCGCAGTATTTTTCAAATGAACCCATCGAACCTGACGTATCCATCATCGCAATAATGACCGCATTGGAATGAGGTGTTCTAATATCATCCCATGTTTTGTAGCGCAGATCATCTGGGCTGATACTGTGAATGCCGGGATTTCCGCTGCTTGCATTGCGTCGAAGATTTTCCAGCAGCGTACGTTTTTTATCGATGTTGGACATCATCCCTTTTTTACGAATATCGTTAAAAATTATGGATTTGACCTCGATCTCTTCTTTATTCTTAGGCTTCAGATGAGGCAATTCCATATCCTGAAACAGAATGTCCTCCAGATCTTCCAGATTGACCTCTGCTTCCACGGTATCTTGGCCCGGCTGATCGCCTGCTTTTTCTCCTTTACCGGGCTGTGCCGATTGTGAATCGCGCCCAAGCACATCGCCAACCTGACTTTCCCCGTCGCCCTGTCCTACATGCTTCTGTTTACGGAAGTTATAAATAATCCGGTATTCATCCAGACTGCGAATCGGAACCTTCACAATCTGCTTACCGCCTGACAAAATAATATTTTCTTCGGTAACGAGGTCAGGCAAATTATCCTTGATGGCTTCTCTGACCTTTTGCTGATGGCGTTCCTGATCCTGATGACCTTTACGATGAAGGGACCAGTCTTCTTTTGAGACTACGAAGGAAAAGGGACCGGATGATTGCGACAGGATGACCACCTCCCATGGAATATGAAATGTTGATTGAGGCAATTTTTTGCAAAGTATATATTTGGATCCCCCGCAAAGCACCTGAGTACGCATAGAAAGCAAAGCCTCACTTTGTGGGGATGTTTTGGGGTTGTAACTAAAGTATATTCATGGGGATGAGGGATATGTGATTTCTTATTCACTGATCTCATCTACGGTCAGCACATAGCTGTTAGATTGGCTTTCGCCAGAGTAGTTACGTCCATCCATATTGAAAGAGTATTGAGCATTTACGGAGCCCTTAAGGAAACGACCCATTACCTGTTCACTCACCTGGACAAAATAATGAATGTTAACCATAGATGCAGCATTAACTACCCCCAGCGGCAAGGTGCCGGCAAATGAAGATTGTGGATTCGGAACTCCATCAATCACAATGCTGTTGGGATCAAGAAAACATTTTTCCGGGGTTAGCCGATTCAGAGATATTTCCGCAGGCCAATTTCCACTATTGGTTAGTGAGATCCAGCATTGGACTCGCTCTCCTGCTTCTACGATAGTTGGTTTTGCATGGACTACGAGTGAAATGACAGGTGTGACTACTAGGGTGGTAACTGTATTGGAACGAGAGGTTTGCCGTACGGTCCGTCCGTCTGGAAGCACAAAGGTATACTGAACACTACCATGGTTTTGTACGGCTGCGATTTCATGAATGTTAATGGCTGCAGGTATACTCACTTGAAAAACTACAACTGCTGTAGTTCCGCCTCTTAAAGTACCTAACTGGATGCCTTCCGCTGGTCGTGCACCTTTTTGCAACACTCCATTTAAGAGAACACTATCCCATACGAAAAGAGTACCTGAAGGTATGGCATCTGTTAGGACTGCATTTACAGCCAGATTCCCGTTGTTCGTTACCGTAAGCTCATATCTCAAATTATCGCCCGGAGCTGCTGTAACATGATCCACTTTTTTACTAATGTTGACCCCCGCTTGGACAAGTGAGACAACCGCAGTGTTACTTTCGGTCGTAATTGTATGCTCATCGACTGCATAGGTGACAACCGCGCTGTTGGTTAAGGCCAAAGAGGGAGAAAACTCTGTTACTCGGACACGAAAAGTAATATCAACACTTAGGTCTGTGTCCAGCGAACCGAGTAATATCCCCTGTGCCGGGTCTGATTCTGGGTAATAAATCCCACCTGCAATGACACTCCCCGGTATAAACACCGCCCCGTCCGGAATAGAAATTATTGCGTTGATTTGAGTTAAAAGGCTGTTGCCTTCATTTGTAAGCCGCAAGGTGTAAGTGACTACATCCCCTATAAAAGAAGTCGGAGTACTTGCAGACAAGGAGGTCGAGAGCTGGTAGGAGCGTAAAGAAACCTGTACGGAATTTGAAAATAGATCACCTTTAACGATTCTTCCCTCCGGTGTGGAAAAAGAAAAACGGCCTAGCGCTTTATTTTGCAGCACTAGGGAAGACGGCAGGGAAATGATGACGACTTGAAAGGCGATGCTCACTTGATTCTGCGGTGCAATAGAACCAAGGGGGATGCCTGAAGACGGTGTAGCCCCCGGAAGAGGCACACCGTCTCTGAGCACACTGTTGGAAATAAAGGATACACCTTCTGGAAGAATGTCAAACACCGTCAAAAAAGCATCTGTATTTCCATTATTACTGGCTGTAATGGTATACACCAAAGTGTCGCCTAAAGAGGCGTGGAGTTTATCTGTACTCTTCAGCAATGAAAGCACGGGGCCCACGACCGGGGTGTTAACGGTATTGGAATAGACAATTCCGTCAACACCCGCTGCCGAGTTGAAGAGTACCATGGACTGATTGGTTACGACAGGTTGGGTACGTGAGCCGGGAATCATAACGCTACTACCTGAACCTGGAAGGTAATGGTTGAAGAAGCACCTGCAGCAATTGTACCAATTGCGATTCCCGAAGCCGGACTGCCACTAGGACGTGGGGCTCCATCTACGGTAATGCTTCCCGTTACGAACTGGCTGCCAGCTGGAATAGGGTCAACCATGATGACATTATTAACTGGTGAAATCCCTAAGTTGGTGACAACAATCGTATAGGTGATGATATCGCCCACAACCGCATCAATAGAAGTAGTGCTCTTAACCACACTTACGTCTGGTGAAGATACAGGGATAATTAGGACGTTTGAGACAGAGGATCCCGTGAGTAAACGTCCATCTGGTGGTGTGAATGTGAAATTTGCTGTAGCTTGATTGACTAACTGTTGTGGCGAAGGGAGGGAAGCAATAGTAACCTGCAACGTAATGGTTACTGTTACTGTACTTCCCGGAGCTACCGACCCAATACTTAAGCCAGTAGCCGGATCTGATCCTGGTTGTGGTACCCCATTCACGAGCACGCTGTTTGGAACAAAGACAGCTCCGTTCGGAATGGTATCGGTAATAACTACATTTGCTATGAGGTTACCAGTATTCGTCACATTTAAGGAGTAAGTAATCGTATCTCCGACAGTTGCGGCGGTTCTGTCCGCCCCTTTGACAACTACAATGATAGGTTGATATACCGGAATAACAAGTGTATTTGAGAATGAAGATCCTGAGAATGCGCCGGAGGTGAAACTGACGGAAGCTTGATTACTAAGCGTTGCAGGATTAGGCAGCACATTGACAATCGTGTTGAACGAGACTTGAAAAGATGCTCCCGGTGCAAGTGTACCGAGCGAGATCCCGTTCGCTGGGTTGGCGCTAGGGCGTGGAGTGCCATCTACGGTCACACTGCCAGCGACAAAGCTAGAGCCTGCAGGTATTGGATCACTGAGGTTAACGTTACTGATATTTGCTATTCCACTATTGGTAACAGTGAGG
The DNA here is from genome assembly GCF_038007025.1 of Paenibacillus sp. FSL H7-0918. NCBI lineage: Bacteria > Bacillati > Bacillota > Bacilli > Caryophanales > Paenibacillaceae > Paenibacillus > Paenibacillus sp. FSL H7-0918. Next base: position 22,165 of record NZ_JBBOWJ010000002.1, on the reverse strand, counting down.
TTATAAGTGATGGTATCGCCAACAACGGCATCGGTAGCTGTCGAAGATTTAGTGACGATAACGTTCGGTGAGGATACTGAGATTGTTGTTGTATTGGAATTGATCGAATTGTTAAATGTCCGTCCATCTGGAAGTGTGTATGCAAACGCGACGGAAGCTTGATTGAGCAGCTGTTGGCTTGCCGGCAATGTTGTGATAAGCACTGAGAACATTACAGACAGGCTTCCATTCGCGGAGATTACCCCCAGTGGGATCCCGGCAGCTGGGTCTGCTCCTGGAGCAGGAGCGGCTTGAATGAGTACACTATTTGGAATAAACGTTGTACCCGCTGGAATGGTGTCACTCAGGGTTGCTAAAGCTCCGTAGTTACCTGTGTTGGTCACATTTATAGTATAAGTAATCGTATCCCCAACGGTAGCATTGACTGAATTGGAGCTTTTTGCTGCTGCAAGGATAGGCAGATAGACAGGCGTCGTGACGATATTTGAGAAGGCTACATTTGAGACAACACCTGAGGTGAAGCTGACTGTTGACTGATTATTTAACAATCCAGTAGGCGGCAGTGAAACTACATTTACGGTAAAAGCAACAGTTACGGTTACACCGGGTGCTATGCTGCCTAGGGTCACTCCAGTAGCTGGGCTAACTCCTGTGCGAGGCACACCGTCCACAAGCACGCTGCCTGTCACAAAGGTGGTGCCGGCAGGAAGGGCGTCTGTGAAGACCACATTATTTACAGTGGCAATCCCGTTATTAGTTAAAGCTATGGAATAAGTAATAGTGTCACCGACTGTAGTTGATGTTGTGGTTGTAGTTTTAACTACAGCAATATTAGGTGAGGAGACCGGAATAGTGACGGTGTTAGAGAGTGCAGACCCATTAAGTGTACGTCCGTCGGGTAAGGTGAAGCTGTATGCTGCGGTTCCTTGATTGACCAGTTGCTGAGGACTAGGCAATGAAGTGATGTCAACCGTGAAAATGACTACGGTCGTTCCTCCAGGCTGTATTATTCCAGCTGCAATTCCGGTGGAAGGATCCGCTTGCGCTAAAGGGAGTCCATTGATGAGCACACTATTCGGAACAAAAGCCGTACCTGCGGGAATATTATCCGTCAATGTTAAATTAGCAGCATAGTTTCCTGTGTTACTCACTGTCAGTGTGTAGCTAACGGCATCGCCAACCGTGGCATTGGCTGTACTAGCACTCTTGACTACGGCAATGTTCGGCTGGAACACAGGGACAGTAACGGTATTAGAAAAAGTGGAGCTTGAAATAACACCTGAAGTGAAGGTAACAGATGCCTGATTGATGAGTGAAGCTGTAGGAGGGACGGAGGTAACAGTAACACTGTAAGTAACCAGCGCTGATGCACCGGCTGCTAGAGTGCCGATAGATATCCCCGAAGCAGGATTCAAGTTCGGGAATGGAACTCCGTTGACAGACACGCTGCCTGTTACAAAAGTACTCCCTACCGGTGTAGGATCATTGAGTAAGACGCTAGTAACAGATTCTATACCATTATTAGTTATATTGACGTTGTAAGTGACCGTTTCACCAACAGCAACTGATGTTGAAGTAGTGCTCTTGGTAACGACAATGTTAGGAGCAGAGACTTGTAAAGTTACAGTGTTAGACACCGCAGTCCCAGATAACGGTCTACCGTCAGGCGGAGTAAAGGTAAAGCTTGCAGAAGCCTGATTACTAATCTGCTGAGGTGTTGGCAGGGAGATGATATCAACGGTGAAGCTGACTGCAATACTGGCACCAGGAGCGACATTTCCTACAGCTATCCCTGTATCAGGGGCTGATCCGGGTTGAGGCATGCCACCTACAATGACACTATTAGGAACAAAAACTGTACCTGCTGGAATGTTATCAGTTAGCGTAAGATTTGCAGCCAGATTACCTGTGTTGCTAACAAGCACTGTGTAGATGACAGAATCACCGACAACTAAAGCATCGAAATCGCCGTCTCCATCAGCGGCACTTTTTAATAAGGAGATTTGGGGCTGAATAACTGGTGTAGTTGTGATATTAGATGAAGAAGAACCGGAGAATACACCGGATGTAAAACTGACAGACGACTGATTGTTAATCTGTGATGGTATCGGCATCGTTATCCTCACCTCGAATGTTACGGTAGCTGTGGCGCCAGGGCTCAAACTACCGATTGGAATGCCGGCGGACGGAACTGCTAGCGGCAGGGTAGTGCCACTTACAATTACGGTTCCGGGAATAAAAGCGACATTCTCAGGCAGAGGATCGCTGAGAATGATATTGCTTACTGTTGCAATACTGTTGTTGGTCAATACAGAGGTAAAGGTAAGGATATCACCAGTAACAGCAGTAGCAGCGTTTACGCTTTTTACAACACTGACGTTAGGGGCGGACACTGGGACAGAGAGCGTATTGGACACTACATTTCCACCGAGCTGACGCCCGTCTGGAAGGGTGAAATTATATGTCGCTGAAGCAGAGTTCAGCAATACTTGTGATGGAGGCAGGGCTGTGATTGTGACCAGAAAACTTACGGTGACACTATCACCAGGAGCGAGCGGTCCAACTGGAATGCCAGTTGCCGGATTATATCCGGGCAAAGGTGTTCCTCCAATAATGACACTATTCGTGTCAAACACGGCTTGGGGTGGCAGGATATCAGTTACTAATAGAGTAGCTGCAATATTCCCGGTGTTGCTGATCAGGATGGAGTATGAGAGAGATCCCCCTACAGATGCCTGGGCTGCATTGGCGCTTTTGACCATACTAAGGATGGGCTGAAATACAGGTGTTACTATCGTGTTTGAGAGCGAAGAACCGGTGAACGCCCCAGAGGTGAAGGAGGCGCTGGCTCTGTTTGTAAACTGTGCTGGACTTGGCAAGGAAGCAACATTCACTCTAAAAGACACCGTGACAGAGCTGCCCGCGGCGATACTTCCGATTGCTATACCTGTACTTGGGTTAGCCGCTGCAACCGTCGAACCGTTGACAGTCACACTGCCTGCTACAAAAGCTCCCCCCGTAGGAATAGGGTCAGAGACAACAACGTTAGTAACAGTGACGCTGCTTGGGTTGGACACTATGACTGAATAAGTAAGATTTTCTCCAACCGCTACATTAGTTAGATTTGCAGTTTTGGTTAGTGTAATGTTTGGAGCGGAGACCGGAATGGTTAGGGTATTGGATAGACTGGTCCCGGAGAATGATCTTCCACTTGGCAGTTGGTAGGTGTAATTGCTATTGCCTTGATTATTCAGAACAGGTGGAGCAGGCAGAGATTGTACAGAGACAAGAAAGGTCACAGGAACAGCTGCCCCTGAAGCTAAAGTGCCTAAGTTAATTCCTGTAAGTGGAGAGTCAGCAGGTCTAGCAACACCGTTAACAGTTACACTTCCCGAGACAAAGGTGCTTCCTGAAGGAATATTGTCGCTCAGAGTTACAGCCGCCCCGATATTCCCTGAATTCTGAACATTTAACGTATAAAGAATATTGCCACCTACAGTTGCACTGGAAACGTTCGAGCTTTTTGCAATTTGGATTACAGGCTGATACACGGGAGTTGTAGTCGTGTTTGAGACTGAAATGCCAGTAAAAGCACCCGAGCTAAAAGAGGCACTAGATTTATTCAATAGCTGAGCGGGACTTGGTAATGAGATAACGTTGACTTGAAAAGTGACGGCGACGGAGCTTCCTGGAGCGATGGTACCGACAGCAATCCCTGTTCCAGGATTAGCTGAGGGTTGTGATACACCGGCGACGGTGACACTTCCGGGAACCAGCGATGTACCCGCAGGTATGGTATCTGAGAGTGAAACGTTGGTAACTGCTGCAATTCCGTTGTTACTGATTACTGAGGTGTAGAGCAGTATATCTCCGACAGTTACGTCGGTGAATCCAGCGCTTTTGACTACGGTAACATTGGGTGTTGTAACGGGAATAGACAAAGTGTTGGACGAGGCAGAACCAGCTACCGTTCGCCCATCTGGAACTTGAAACGTATAAGCGGCGCTTGCTTGGTCAACCAACTGCGGCGGTGAGGGAAGACTATTCACGATGACCCGAAATTGAACAGTAGAACTGCCACCGGCTGGAACCGTACCGATAGCAATCCCCGTGGCAGGGTTACCAGCGACAGGATTTCCATTGACGGTGAAGCTGCCTGCGACGTAAGAGCTGCCTGAGGGAATGTTATCCGTAAGTGTTGTTAACGCGCCGATATTTCCTGTGTTCGTGATTTGAAGAGTATAGGTGATCTGATCTCCAACCGTAGCATTGGCGGTACTGGCTGATTTCACAATGTTAAGGACGGGTGAATATACAGGTAAGGTTACTGTATTAGATGGAATGACCCCCGTCATGATAGGGCCTCCGGCTACACTTTGAAACGTAAAGGCAGCGTTGGCAGTATTTGCGATATTTTGTGGACTTGGCGGCAATGAAGTGACTTTGGCTTGATATGTAACCGTTATTGAACTGCTTAAAGCTAATGAGCCTAATGGGATTCCTGCTGTAATATCAAAAGTAGGCCTTACGACGCCAGCAACGACTACGCTTCCAGTTACAAAAGTGGATCCTGCCGGCAGCGCATCTGATAAAACGACACTTGCTGCTCCTGCTGTTCCTGTATTACTGACAGTCACCGTATAAGTTACCGTATCACCGACTATGGGGCCGGCTACATTAGCGCTTTTAGTGAGGTTTATTTTAGGAGCATTGATATCAACCTGTATGGCATTACCGTTGAGTACATAAGCATCGCCTGAGGTGGTTAATTGTAATACGGCTGAAGATTGATTGTTTATCAGCCGGGCGGAGACGTCAACATTGGTAATATCCCAGCCTTGACGGCCGCCGATAATGTTGGTCCCTGGGTTTCCATTGGTTTGATTGCGGTTTCCAAAGGTACCTGTTGTGTTTAGATTACCTGCATCATTGTTAATCTGTGACGCAAAAAAGTTGTTGGCAAAGTTGTTTGGTCCCGATAAAGCAACAAGTGTAGCCGAGGTTGGACCAAATAACGCTTGATCCCCCGAACGGTTGGCATCCCCCTCCTGTGCGCTGAATAACGCTCTGCCGCCAAGCGCACCTGTAATTGGTGTTGCGAAGCCTGTGATCGTAGTTGAAACTGGGGCTGAGGTTGCCTGTACAAGTATTGCACCTGCCCGTAGGGACATATTGCGAAAAGGTAAGGCTGTATTTTGGTAGATTACGCCTAATGTCCAGCCAGCATGGTTGGCCGTGGAATCACTAGGGATAACAATCGTACCCACTACACCGCCAGTGGTGTAGGTGCCGGCGCCGCCTTGTTGGATAATGCTGGTCACGTTGGCGGAACGAACATATGCTGATGCACCACCTCCCAAATCGACTACGTTGCTCGTTGCTGAATCGGGAGTAACGCTGAATGTAGTGCCAGCAGGAGTTATTAGGGAGACAGGATTGTTAATGGCCGAACTGAGGTTAACGGTTCCGTTAATATAGGTACCGCCCCATATCAGTTCTGCATACAGCACTGTGCTGCCAGATGGTAGGACCAGTATGGCTGCTGAACTGTTGCTTGTATAAAGACTAGTAGTTCCGCTAGGATAGGAACCAAATGTCGATGAAGTATTAACAGTAGTAAAGCCACCGATGCTGTCTAGTGTCCCTGGCACTCCGATCGTATCGGAGCGGCTAAGTCCAAGCGTGTTGCCGGTAAATGTGATAGCACCGGTCGCATTGATCGTTGCCCGTACGACTAGTGGAATGATTCTCACCTCCTTCGAGGTTGATTTTGGCCAAAAGTGAACCGTCCTATAGTTAGGACGGCACAGTTAATACCTGTATGTTAGCCTATGATACAAAATGGGTATTAGTGTATGTCCCATCTTAAAATTATAGAAAAAAATGTCTGTTTTGTGATTTAAGTCTTCGTTCGACAAGAACATGAGGTTCAGGATAATGACTTCTGCTCATCAGCTCCAGCTCCTGATCAGTGATATTGTGCTTGACTACGACAAAATGGTACATGATTTCATGCACTACATTTGCTTGAAGGGTCTTTAGTATTTCTAGTTCTTCAGTTTCGTAAAGCGGATCTTCATAAGGGTGTTGATAGAATAACTCCATCCGCAGCAACCGATAATCGAAGGGTGGTGCGGGTACAGGGTAGTCTGGAATAGCTGGGCATACTGGACCGGATGGGGGTTGGAAGAAGGATCCTGTAAAATGCCGGGGGGTATATTCGTCAAACTTCTGCTTAAAGGAAGGATTGGACATATGGGCAAAGCTGTGGGCATAGGGTGCTAGAATGCAAACAACTGCTTTATGGATGCTAATTCTGTGAATTTCCGCCATGGCTGCGAATAAATTGTCCACATAAGGCAGTACACGGCTAGCCATAACAAACTCAGCGCTATTGTCAGGGAGAGGAATCTCTTGGCAAATATCACAGACAATATCTACAACAGGACCCGCGATCCGATCGATCCCGAGATAACCTGCTTCCTTATTAGATCCACAGCCGATATCGATTTTCAAGGGGCTCACTCCTTTGGGATAAATCAGGCTCACACTATTGTATTAATACCGCTGTAGCCTGCATCCGACGGATGCCTAATAGAGGCTGGAAGTTATCTAAAATTACTTCATATGAAACTTTCATAGAGTGGTTAACGTTATAAGAGTATACTTATGAAGATGACTTTGAAAATAATCGCCACATAGAGGAGGCACTCAACATGAAAAAACAACGTTCATTACCCGCCATAGCAGCGATTGCTGCCTTAACATTTGCCTTAACCGCTTGCGGTGGGGATAATTCGGCACAGACTTCAGGAGAACCGACTGCAACACCTTCTCCAACTCCAACCGAGAGCGCAAGCACAGCTGAGCCTACAGAAGCTCCAAGCACTCCCGTACCCACTGAGAACCCAAGTACAGCCACACCAACCGAAAATCCGAGCACAGCTAAACCTAGTTCTACTCCAAAAGCTGAAGGTAAAACAATAAAAATGACGGCCGTTTATATCGGACAAATAGATAGTCATTCCGTTGAGATTGCGACAAAAGAAGGTCCAACCGCTTTTGAGATTTCAGCTGGAATGGAGAGTATACTTGATACTTTGAATTCAGATGATTCCGTAGTTATTGAATACGTGGAAAAAGCAGTGGAGGGCGATCCGTCCGTCAAGCAGCGTGTGCTGACAAAGCTGGCTCTAGCAAAATAATTGAATGTATTGATTTGCAAGTAGAGGGTGTCTCAGCAATCATATAGTGGTTGCTGGGACACCTCGTATTTTTTAAGCATAGTTCTTGCTCAAAACACTAGACTTTGTTTGATCAATCACAGTCCGCATACCTAGCTGCATCATTATGGATTAGGAGCCACACTATTGGATCTAGCTGCACCACTATGGATATAGCAACCCCACTAACGGAACTAGTAGCACCACTATGGATATAGCAGCCCCACTATTGGATCTAGCAGCACCACTATGGATCTAGCTGCCCCACTAACGGAACTAGTAGCCCCACTATGGATCTAGCAGCACACTAACGGAACTAGTAGCCCCACTATGGATCTAGCAGCACACTAACGGAACTAGCAGCCCCACTATGGATCTAGCAGCACCACTAACGGATCTAGTAGCCCCACTAACGGATCTAGTAACCCCTATATTGGACTCAGCATTATCGGACCCAGCAGCCCTTAAACGCAGCTTTTCCCTACATTTAATTCGCTATCGGACCCCATAGCAGTTATTTCTATGAAAATCGCTCAATATGATCCTTTTTTAATGCAATAGCGTCACTGGGGTCCGAAACTGTGCTCCAAAGGCGAAAAAAACGTAAATAACGTCATCTGAGTCCGTGAGCCGCGGATGACGGGGAAAACTCAGCATCATCGGACCCAGCAGCCCTAAAACGCAGCTTTATCCGACATTTGAATTGCTATCGGACCCAGCAGCTCTTAAACGCAGCTTTTCCCCACATTTGATTCGCTATCGGACCCCATAGCAGCTATTGCCATGAAAATCGCCCAATAGGATCCTATTTCGATGCAATAGCGACACTGGGGTCCGAAACTATGCTCCAAAGGCGAAAAAAACGTAAATAACGTCATTTGAGTCCGTGAGCCGCGGATGAAGATGAGGACTCCCCAATGCAGATTTTGGATTCAAACATAAATAAAGGTATCCTCACAACCCGCTCAAAGTTGTTGGGATACCCTTTTTAATGAAGTTAGCATGTTTAAAAGAAGCTTAAAGCGTTCCAGCATTGACTAGGAAGGTTGTAATAAGCAGCATAAAGAGTAAGATAATAACACCATTGACTATCGTGCCAATAATGCCAAACACCTTGCGACGTTTCCGAATGGAAAGCCCAATGATGCCGATGACTACACCGATTACATTAAGAGCAGCCAGAATAATAACCGTTAATCCTAGAAGCATTATGAATTGCGAGGACTGGCTTAATAGTTCGGAATTCTCATTAACCAATGAAGAAGACTTCATTATAATAGAGATAAAGATGGCTGCATAGCCGATGATCGACACGAGACAGATAATGAACGAAGCAATACCAGGTCCAGAATGTTGAAGATCATGTTCTACTTTTTGATGCGTAGATGATAAATCAGCGCTTGGGTAAACCGGATGAGGGTTGGGATTTCCCACCTCTGCCGCAGGTACGTCTGATTTTGACAGAGAATTTAAGTCCATGGTTTGCACTCCTTGAGAGATTAGAATGAAAATGTTGTTAATATCCACTTTTTCATATTGATGCTAAAAAAGCAACCCCTGAATGAGGCAAAATAAAAAATGACTGCTGGAAATAGGAACTGGCATTACGTTATGATAGAATGAGTCTAAAATTAAGGGGGTGTAATCATTTGCAACGGAAATTTATGGCCTGGGGGGCTGTGCTAGCAATGCTGGCAGTAGGAATTGGTGCTTTCGGTGCCCATCTACTAAAACCAGTGATCAGTGAAGACTATATGAAGGTATATGAGACTGGTGTGCAGTATCACTTGGTACATGCGCTGGGGGTAATTCTCATCGCACTGGCTGTGGGCCAATGGGGCGAAAGTGCCCGATTACGTTGGGCGGGCCGATTGTTAATTGCAGGTACCATTTTGTTCTCTGGCAGTTTGTATGTTCTGAGTATCTCCGGAATTAAGGTGCTAGGAGCGATTACACCTATCGGTGGGGTATGCTTTATAATTGGCTGGTTATGCCTTGCGATAGAGGGATTTTCACGTAAAAAGTCGTCTTAGTTGTTAAAAAAAAGAAAGACCAATAAGCACCTGTTCCCCAAAGAGGGAGGGTGCTTATTGGCTTGTAACGCATGCGCTTACAGAAACTCGTCGATTTCATTTAGATTAAAGCTGTACACCTGCTTCTCATCCACATGGTAGACACTTATAGAGTTGGCTGCTTCATCAAAGTTTAAAATACGACAGGGCATGGACACTTGTTTCCCGTACCGGTTCGCTCGTAAACGTACCAATTGATTATTCTGAATATACTGACGAATCTTCCCGTATGCATCAGCTGGCGTCTCAATGGCCGTTTGCTGTGCAGGCGTTTCTGCCTGTTTTTTTATCGGTGTATCCAGCTGCTTCTTCGTAGATTTTGGAGGCAGCTTTAATGAAATGGGAGGAGCAGAGTTTTGATTCAAAGCTAGTTTAGCGGAGCGTAGCAAGCTGTCAATGGTTCTCCCTAATTCAAGACCGGAGTTAATGTTGAAATCTGTGATATGGTCATTATTGTTCAACATTTCGAGCAGAAATTGCAGTGCAAGCGGGTTGGTACGGGCATTAATCAGGATGTCGACGTTAAATAAATAATTGCCGTCTGTGCGTTGTAGTTTCTCGTCCATAAATCCCCCAGCTTTTCGTTTAGAACATCTCTGAATGGTTACAGGAATGTAATTAACTATAACATTAAACATGCAATATTCATATACCCAGGACTACTGGAATAGGGACTATTATACTGCATTTTATACTAGGCATAGGACTACCGTCAGCACACCCACAGGAAAATTAGCATACATATACAACGTGGATAGTGAAAAAAAGGAGGTGCTGCTATTGGTTACTATGGAGCCTATTACAGTAGGTGAACATACGCTGATCGGGGTAGAGGTTAAGCTTCCCAAAACTACACTGCTCTCCATCAGCACGAACCGAGGTTATATTATGTGCGGTGCACTGGATGTCGGTCTCCTCAATGAAACACTTAGTGATCGGCATATCATCGCAGCTCGTGCGGTGGGTGTACGGACGCTTGCCCAGCTTTTAGCTGCCCCGTTGGAGTCTGTAACGATAGAAGCAGAGAGTCTTGGCATCGTACCAGGTATGACGGGTGCGGAAGCGTTACTTCTTATGGTCTGACCGGAAAATTTAACAATTCCAAACAAACGGGGCTTAGGCCCTTTTTGTTTGTGTGCAAGTATTCACATTTAAGCATAATCGGGTGTGTCTTTGCTAATGCTAGAACAAATAAAGATGTTATGGAAGGCTTCTCCTTGTTTCGTATTACAGGTAAAAGGGTAAATTAAGAATAGACAAGTTACTACCGGACGAAGGAAATAGTAACCGGTAAATATAATGGATAAGGTAGGGATCATCTCATGGCTAAAGCATCGAATAAAGTAAATACAACTTCACTGGAACAGATCATGAATCGTCAGGTTGCTAACTTAAATGTCCTGTACGTAAAAATTCATAACTTTCATTGGTATGTCAAAGGAGAACAGTTCTTCTCCCTTCATGTGAAATTTGAGGAATTATATAATGAAGTAACCCTTCACATGGATGAAGTAGCAGAACGCTTGCTAACCATCAAAGGCAGTCCGGCAGCAACATTGAAAGAATATTTGGAATTAGCTACAATTCAAGAAGCTACAGGTAAGGAAGATACACGGGGAATGGTTCAGTCTCTGATTGAAGACTTCGCCACCATCTCTGAAGAGCTGACAGAAGGCATCGAGCTTGCCGAAGAAACCAAGGATCAGCCAACCTCAGATATGTTCATTAAAATCCGTAGTGATCTGGAGAAACACCAATGGATGCTACGTTCGTTTCTTAGCTAATCATTAAGCAGTTTGAATAAGGCTTCCTGCGGGAAGTCTTATTTTTGCGTAGTCTTATGTTTAATGAAAATCTTCTCTGAGTCACAAGTGATTAGCTAAAGAGAAATTTGTAAAAAAACAAGGTTTGATATAAAATTAGTGAGAATCATTGATAATCATTGTGATTCAATTTATAATAATTATAATGTGATAGAAAATCTAATTGTGCTGGGAATCAGGATTATCCTGTTTCAATACAACTTTTGATTTCGCAAATCGATCAATGGAGGGAATAATATTATGGCAGCAGAATTTGTCATTGAGGGTCTTAAAGCGACGATTGAGGGAAAAGAAATTTTGAAGGGGATTAACCTTCAAATGAAAGGTGGCGAAATTCACGCCATCATGGGACCAAACGGTACAGGTAAAAGTACTTTGGCTTCGGCGCTAATGGGTCATCCTAAATACGAAGTAACTGATGGAACTGCAACTCTTGATGGTGAAGATCTTCTGGAGATGGCTGTTGATGAACGCGCACGTGCAGGTCTTTTCCTTGCAATGCAATATCCAAGCGAAATCTCTGGAGTAACTAACTCCGACTTCTTGCGTTCTGCCATTAATTCCCGTCGTGAAGAGGGAAGCGAAATCTCGTTGATTCGTTTTATTCGCCAAATGGAAGCAAAGATGAAAGAACTAGATATGAACCCTGAGTTTTTACACCGTTACTTGAACGAAGGCTTCTCCGGTGGTGAGAAGAAACGTAATGAAATTCTACAAATGATGATGCTGGATCCAAAAATCGTGATCTTGGACGAAATTGACTCCGGTCTTGATATTGATGCTTTGAAAATTGTAGCTGAAGGCGTAAACTCCATGCGGAGCGAAGAACGCGGCTTCTTAGTTATTACCCACTATCAACGTCTTTTGAACTACATCAAACCTGATTATGTTCACGTTATGATGCAAGGTAGAATCGTGAAATCCGGTGGTCCAGAGCTTGCACAGCGTCTGGAAGCAGAGGGTTATGAATGGATTAAAGAAGAACTCGGAATTGAAGATGAAACTGTAGGGCAAGAAGCGTAAGAAACGCCAGGAAGGAGGAGACCACTATGACGACACAGACCATTCTTCCGGTGGATGCCGAACGCTTGAGCGAATTATCGCACAGCAGCGGCGAACCGGGTTGGCTGAAAGAAAGCCGCTTGAAGGCACTAGAATTGGCAGCTACTCTGACACTGCCTAAATTAGAGAAGACACGGATTGATCGTTGGAATGTCAATAATTATGGTAGCTATAAAGCAAGTGAACCTTTTGCTTCGCTAAGTGATGCACCTGCATCTATTTCTTCCTTGATCAAGGATCAGGAGGAAGGCAGCCTGATTATTCAACGCAACTCCGGTGCAGTATATACACGTATCGCTCCTGAGCTTGCAGAACAGGGTGTTATTTTTACAGATCTACAGACAGCTGTTAAAGAACACGGAGATTTGGTTCAACGTTACTTGCATAAAGCCATTCAGCCAGACGAACATTCTATCGCAGCGCTTCATGCTGCATTGTGGAATGGTGGAGTATTCCTCTATGTTCCTAAGAATGTTGTTATTGAAACTCCGCTTCAAGCAGTGCTGTTAACGGATGATGCGGAAGCTACTTTTGTTCCACACATTCTGGTCGTAGCTGATACTAACAGTTCCGTAACCTATGTAGACAACTACGTATCGGATAAAGAAGAAGCTGGACTACACAATGGTGCGGTAGAGGTATTCGTGGGCGCTGGCGCTAAAGTTCGTTATGCTACAGTGCATCAGCTTGGTGTAGATACTACAGATGTAACTTATCGCCGGGCTGTTGTTGAGAATGACGGAGTCATCGAATGGATCGTTGGTGAGATGAACTACGGAGATACTGCGAGTGATACCAAGTCTGTGCTTAAAGGCAACGGTTCTAGCTCCGATGCTAAAGTAATTGCAGTAGGTACGGGATCACAGAAACTGAATTACACCACTCAAGCTCAGCATTTTGGCAAAAGCACACCAAGTGACATGATCACTCGTGCAGTTATGCGTGATTCTGCTACTTCTATCATCAACGGAATCACCAAGATTGAGAAAGGTGCTACTAGAGCGGACGGCCAGCAAACGGAAAAAGTATTGATGCTGAGTCCAAAAGCCCGTGGTGACGCCAATCCGATCCTGCTTATTGATGAAGATGATGTTACAGCCGGCCATGCCGCTTCCGTAGGACAGGTCAATCACGAGCAAGTCTTTTACCTAATGTCCCGCGGAATTACACGGCATGATGCAGAGACTCTGATCATCTACGGCTTCTTGGCTCCTGTTGTGTCACAAATTCCACTGGAGGGACTGCGCAATCAGCTCCAATCTCTTGTGGAAAGGAAGTTAGTGCAATGATTAGCAACGCCATCCGGGAGCAATTCCCCATACTGAACCAAAATGTGAACGGACATCCACTGGTCTATCTGGACAGTGCTGCTACTTCACAGAAGCCTCGGAAAGTAATTGAGGCGGTCAAATCGTATTATGAGTGGGATAACGCCAACGTACACCGTGGCGTCCATACTTTAGGCAGCCGAGCAACCGATGCCTACGAGGGAGCCCGGGAGAAGCTAGCTAAGTTTATTAACGCCCGCAGCACTAAAGAAATTATCTTTACGCGCGGAACAACTACAGCCTTAAATCTTGTGGCCTCTTCTTACGGACCCTCTGCTGTGGGTGAAGGCGACGAAATCGTCATCACCTTAATGGAGCATCATAGTAATCTGATTCCATGGCAGCAGCTCGCTAAGAAGACCGGTGCTACATTAAAATATATACCGTTGCAACCTGATGGAACGGTTACGTTGGAAGCTGCCGAGCAGACGATTACGGATAAAACCAAAATCGTTGCTATCGCTTATGTATCCAACGTTATGGGAGTAACTCATCCTATTAAAGAGCTTGCGGCTATTGCTCATCGTCATGGTGCAGTAATTGTCGTAGATGGTGCACAAAGCACACCACATATGAAGGTCGATGTGCAGGATCTGGATTGTGATTTCTATGCACTATCTGGTCATAAAATGCTCGCACCCACCGGAATTGGCGCTTTGTATGGCAAGAGAGCACTTCTCGAAGCCATGGAGCCCGTCGAATTCGGTGGCGAGATGATCGATGATGTGGGTCTTTATGAATCCACATGGAAAGAATTGCCTTGGAAGTTTGAAGGCGGTACGCCGATCATAGCTGGTGCTGTTGGTCTAGGTGCAGCCATTGATTTCTTACAAGAAATCGGTTTGGATGAGATACACCGCCATGAGAAAGCTCTTGCAGCGTATGCAGAGCAACGTCTGTCAGAGATCGAGGGTCTGAACATTTATGGCCCTCGAAATCGAGAAGTCGGCGTTGTCACCTTTAATCTGGGTGACGTTCACCCGCATGATGTCGCTACAGTGCTAGATGCGGAAGGCATTGCCATCCGCGCCGGGCATCACTGCTGTCAGCCGCTGATGCGCTGGCTGGAAGCCAGCTCTACAGCACGTGCAAGCTTTTATCTGTATAATAACGAGCAGGATGTAGATCGACTGGTGGACGCTTTAATCAAGACAAAGGAGTACTTCAGCTATGAACTTGGATGACTTATACAGACGCGTAATTATGGATCATTATAAAAGTCCTCGAAATCGCGGTTCATTTGAAGATGATGCTCTAAAAATTGAACTGAATAACCCAACCTGTGGTGACCGGATTACTCTTCAGCTTAAGGTAGAGGATGGAATCGTAAAGGATGCCCGTTATAATGGTGAAGGCTGTTCGATCAGTATGTCGTCGGCTTCGATGATGACTGAGGCGATCAAAGGACAAACGGTTGAACGTGCGCTTGAACTGGCTGATAACTTCTCCTTACTGATGAAGGGTGAAGACGTGGATTTTGGAGATTACGAAGACATTGAAGCCCTTTCGGGTGTGAATAAATTCCCTGCGCGGATCAAATGCGCAACACTGGCTTGGAACGCACTTCGTAAAGGAATTGACGAAGAAGAGCAACATAAATAACAGTAGAACAAGGAGGCTGACACCATGGCTAAGAAAGCGCCTGATATGGAAGAATACCAGTACGGGTTCCGTGATGAGCATAAATCGATATTCCAGTCTGGTAAAGGTTTGACGGCCGAAATTGTTAAAGAAATTTCAGCAATCAAAAATGAACCACAGTGGATGCTTGACTTCCGCTTGAAATCTTTGGAGCAGTTCCGTAAAATGCCAATGCCAACATGGGGCGGCAATATGGATGATTTGGACTTCGAGGATATTCAATACTATGTAAGACCTTCAGAGAAGCAAGGGAAGACTTGGGAAGAAGTTCCTTCCGAAATCAAAGAAACCTTTGATAAGCTGGGGATTCCGGAAGCGGAACAGAAGTTCCTCGCCGGCGTTTCGGCACAATATGAATCTGAGGTAGTCTATCACAGCATGCAGAAGAGCCTTGAAGATCAAGGGGTTATTTTTACAGATACCGACACTGCATTGCGTGAGCACCCAGAGCTTCTGAAAAAATATTTCGGGACGATCATCCCTCCAACCGATAATAAGTTTGCCGCACTTAACAGTGCAGTTTGGTCAGGCGGCAGCTTCATCTATGTTCCTAAAGGTGTGAAATGTGAAGTTCCTTTGCAGGCTTACTTCCGTATTAACTCTGAGAACATGGGACAATTCGAACGTACTTTGATCCTTGCTGATGAAGACAGCTTCGTGCACTACGTAGAAGGATGTACTGCTCCAATCTATAGCACGAACTCTCTGCACAGTGCGGTTGTTGAAATCTTGTGTATGAAGAACGCTCGCGTTCGTTATACCACAATCCAGAACTGGGCTCCAAACATCTACAACCTCGTTACGAAACGTGCGGTTGCAGAAGAGAATGCTACTATGGAATGGGTCGATGGTAACATCGGTTCCAAGCTGACCATGAAATACCCTGCGGTTGTTCTTAAAGGCCGTGGTGCTAAAGGTTCAGTACTATCCATCGCGGTAGCAGGTAAAGACCAGCATCAGGATGCGGGTGCCAAGATGATCCATTTGGCTCCAGATACAACATCCACCATTGTATCGAAATCCATCAGTAAACATGGCGGTAAAGTAACTTACCGTGGTCTAGCTTCCTTCGGCCGTCAAGCAGAAGGTGCGAAATCGAACATTAAATGTGATACGCTAATTTTGGATAATGAGTCCACTTCGGATACTATTCCTTACAATGAAATCATGAACGATAACATCGTTCTTGAGCATGAAGCAACCGTGTCTAAAGTTTCTGAGGAGCAACTGTTCTACCTGATGAGCCGTGGCCTCACAGAAGCAGAAGCGACTCAAATGATCATCATGGGCTTCATCGAGCCGTTCACAAAAGAACTGCCGATGGAATATGCGGTCGAAATGAACCGTCTGATCAAGTTCGAGATGGAAGGTTCTATCGGTTAATTAGAGCGCTTATGAATGGAGGCTTGTCCTCCCAACGCTTATATTTCTTCAAAGCATCCGTAGATATTTTTCTACGGATGCTTTTTTATTGGCACAATTGAAAAAATCCCCGAATGCTCCGGGGACACACCTTTAATATTTTCAATTATCCATTTCCGGCAACGGCAATTCCACTGAAGGATCTGGCTCCCAGAGATGCCGTTCTAATCGCTGATGCTACAATGGTGTATTGGATCTGGCCGGTAAGCACATCGGTTGAAGGCGGATAGTCGACAGCGGTGATTCCAACCATTTCATATTGGGTCGTTGTATTATTAATGTTTCCGGGGTAAGTTGTACTAAAAATTAATATATTATTGCGGTAAATACTAAAAGTAACATCATTCTGAACTATAATGCTGACATCAACACTAAGTCTGGCAAAAGCATTCAATGTGACTCTCACTAAGCCTGCATTTGCAGGTGTAACATTTACTGTCTGAAGTCCAATGTCACCGAAAATTGCACTTGAACGAACTAAATTAAGACTTTGTGCATCCATAGTGCTGCCCTGTGAAATTCGCATATCAAGAAACTGTATACTCATCCTATTCACCTAACCTCTCATTGTAGATTTTATATTTTATGAGAGAAAAAATAGAATGGTGTGTAAGATACAAACAGATAGCGGGTTGATTATATGAAACGCTGCTAAAACCCAATTATAAACAGAACCCCCGCCAATCACTTGGCGGGGGTTTTTATATGGTATAGGCTACTGTTTTGCCAGATCATTCACTTCTTTACTAAAAGCCTCTGAATATTGATTAAATTTACCTGCATCAAGTTTTAAGCTGTTATCGTTTGCTTTTGGAGGTGTCTCCTGGATCTGTTTATATAAAAGATCAATTTCTGGGGAAAGCTTGGCCCATATTTTTTTTATAGAATCATACTTAGTATCTAACTCGTTCATATATGTATCGTATTCTTTTTTCTCTTCCATGGCTTTGCCAAGCTGTTCGATCGTAAAGTCAATGTCCATGCTCGCTCCTGTACTGCTTGTACCACTTCTAGTGTATGAGATAACATCTACAAACCCAACATTCCAAATGTCAGCAATAACAAAATTGCTTATTTCTCTTAGCATTTTTTCAGGTGAGGGTGCTGTATCAGTTTTTGAGGAGATTTCCCCGAAATTAAACAAGTTTTTAGATTCGTTGATCGCTGTGTTTGCGTCCGTAGGGTTATTGTTATTTGTATTGCTACACCCTGAAAGAAGGATAATGGCGATAATACAAGATAAAACAAGCTGCTTTTTCAATATAGTTCCCCTCCATAATATAAGTAAAAAGTGTTGTATTACTATATTACGGTAAATTGTGGTAAAAGTTTTACATCTGAAGCAAATTTAAGACGGCGAAAAAGTGAACTCTTCGTATCCCGGAATAAATTCCAATAATTATGCAAAAAACCGAATAAAGGTCCTCCTAATATTACACGATGATTACAATAATCATGTAGATTCTTAATTCATCAGGATTAAGGAGGAAACACGAGCATTTTAAGATAACGAGGGTCCTTTATATCATGTAGATGCTGCTTTTTTCCGAAATAACCGCAAAAACGCGCAATTCTCCCCTTTGCCGCATTAAATTATGGATGATACACTGCTTAAAGTCACTAAATTGTAAGCGCTAAAAAAAGCTAGCTTACGATGTAACTTTTGCTTTATACAAAAAATTGCTTACTAAGTAAGCCTTAAGGAGGAGAGATATGGATGTTCTCAGGCAACTGCGCGGTTATTATCGGGAGAAGCTGCATTTTCTGATTCTTTCGATTATATGTTTGGCCGCTGCAACTGCAGTGGGGCTGATTACCCCCAATTTGTTAAGAAAGCTGATCGATGATGTTATTGTGCCACTTAAGTTTACAGAGGTGCCAGTGCTCGCATTGAGCGTGTTAGCTGTAGTAATAGTAAAAGCATGCCTGCAGTTTGCACATGGATTTTTTGGAGGACGGCTAGGTAACTTTCTTGCATACCGGCTGCGTAATGCTTGTTATGAGAAGCTGCAATTCCTATCTTTCCGTTATTATGATACCGCGAAAACGGGAGATTTGATGTCCCGGCTAACCGGAGATTTGGAAGCGATTCGTAACTTTATCGGTTTCGGTTTTGCTCAGTTGCTGAATGTCTTTTTTATGGTCATTTTTGGTTCGATTATGATGTTCTCACTCAATTGGCAGCTTACTCTAGTAACTCTGATTACGATGCCAATCCTGGCGTTTATTGCGCTAAAATTCGAGTCTAAGATTCACCCGGCCTTTCAAGAGATGCGTCTTGCACTCAGTTCTCTGACAACGGCTGTACAGGAGAATATCACGGGTGTGCGCACCGTCAAATCATTTGCGAGAGAGGCTCATGAAGTAGAGAAATTCTCACACCGCAACGAACGTTATAAGAATAACCAGATTTTTGCCGCTGAGCTCTGGAGTAAGTTTTTTCCGGCGATGGAGTTTTTAGCATCGATCAGTGCAGCTATTCTGCTTGGAGTAGGCGGAACGTTAGTTATTAAGGGGAAAATGTCACTAGGCGAACTGGTTGCTTTTTTCAGCTTAATTTGGTACATCATTGGACCGATTTGGGGTCTTGGATTCCATATTAATAACTATACACAGTCCAAAGCATCGGGAGAACGTGTATTGGAAGTACTTAATCAGAATATTGATGTGAAGGATAAAGAGAACGCCCGTGAACTGGTACCTTCTGAGGTTAAGGGAGATGTAGCGTTTAATCACGTCACATTTGCTTATGGGAACAAAATGCCTGCGGTTACAGACATTGATTTTGAGGCCAAATCTGGTGCGGTTATAGGGTTCCTTGGAGGTACGGGCTCTGGTAAATCGACCATTACACAGCTGATGATGCGTGCTTATGACGTTAATGAAGGCAGCATCACACTGGATGGGATGGACATCAGAGAATACAATGTTCGCAGCTTGCGTTCACAGATCGCGACAGTCTTTCAGGAGACCTTCCTGTTCTCCTCCTCAATTCGCAACAACATCTCCTATGGGTTGAAAAATGTAAGCATGGAAGAAATTATCCGAGCTGCACAACTTGCCAAAGCCCATGATTTCATCATGGAGATGGAAGACGGTTATGACACTGTGGTGGGTGAGCGCGGAATGGGTCTTTCCGGTGGACAAAAGCAACGGATTGCCATCGCTAGAGCCCTGCTTAAGAATCCGCGGATTCTTATCCTCGATGATGCGACCAGCGCTGTCGATATGGAGACGGAGCACGAGATTCAAGCCGGATTCCAAGAGGTCATGAAGGGGCGCACTACACTTATTATTGCCCATCGGATCTCCTCCTTGCGCCATGCGGATCAAATTATCGTCATGAACGAAGGTCATGTACAGCAGCGTGGTACCCATAAAGAGCTAATTGAAGTGCCGGGTCCTTATCAGGATGTATACCGGATACAGTATGCTGATTATCTGGCCAGAGCGACGGGAAGAGGGGAGGAGGGAGGCATATGAAACTTGAAGCCAAACCAATGACCGCTACGGGAGCAAAAAATAAAGCAGCCGAGCAGCAAGAACTGGATGAACGTTTTGTATATAAAGATGATGATGTCATCGATAAGGCTTTTGACTGGAAGCAATTCACCAGACTGTTCGGGTACATGAAGCCTTATGCAAAGCAGATGCTTCCATTGGTGTCCATCATGATGATTCTGGGAACCATCACGAAGTTGACCGTCCCGTTCCTAACAAGTTTAGCCATTGACCGTGCAATTGCGCCAAAGGTAGGGAATCCCAGCTTATCACTGCTTTATTCGCTTACAGCAGGTGTAATCGTCTTATATCTGATTCAATGGATTGCGGGAGTGTACCGGATTAAATACACGAACATCATAGGCCAAAGAGTGATTTATGATTTGCGCTCAGATTTGTTCAAGCATATTCAGAAGCTCTCCTTTAACTTCTTTGATAAACGTCCGGCAGGTTCGGTATTAGTACGGGTAACCAATGATATCAACTCTCTGCAGGATCTGTTCACAAACGGGGTTGTCAATCTGATGATTGACTGCGTGCAGCTTATGGGGATTACCATTATTCTGCTAGTGATTAACTGGAAGCTAGGTCTTGCAGTAATGGTTACGGTTCCGATTATGTTCTTTGTTTCAACTAAGCTGCGTCAAAAGATTCGGATCGCTTGGCAGGATGTGCGGATGAAGAACTCCAGAATTAATTCTCATTTAAATGAATCGATTCAGGGAATCAGAGTCACACAAGCCTACACCCAAGAACAAGAAAATATGAATTATTTCGATGTTATGAATACCGACAGCAAAAAATCCTGGAACAAAGCCTCTGCGATGAACCAGGCGTTCGGTCCGATTATTGAGGTCACAGGTGGTTTTGGAACAATGATCCTCTTTTGGCTGGGGGCTTATCTGATCCAATCTGGAGAACTCACAGTAGGTATGCTGGTAGCATTCAGTTCTTATGTCAGCAACTTCTGGGACCCGATTAATCGCCTTGGGCAGATGTACAATCAGCTGCTTGTGGCAATGGCTTCCTCGGAACGGATCTTTGAATATTTGGATGAGCAACCGGCGGTGCAAGATAATCCTGGTGCTAAGCCAATGGGAACGATTCGTGGGGATATTAACTTTGAAAAGGTCATTTTTGAATATGAAAAAGGCCGGGCTGCATTAAAAGGTATTGATCTGGATGTAAAAGCAGGACAGTCGATCGCGCTCGTAGGTCATACAGGTTCTGGTAAAAGTACGATCATTAACCTGATTGGCCGGTTCTATGATATTAAGAGCGGCCGAATCACGATAGACGGTGAAGATATCCGCGGGGTTACGTTAGACAGCCTGCGAAGGCAGATCGGAATCGTGCTGCAAGATACCTTTATTTTCTCGGGAACGATTCGGGATAATATCCGTTTTGGCCGTCTGGAGGCTACAGATGAAGAAGTGGAAAATGCCGCAAAAGCCGTGGATGCCCATGACTTTATCATGAAGCTGCCCGGAGGGTATGAGACTGAGGTGGAAGAGCGCGGCAGCGCATTGTCGATGGGACAACGTCAGCTGCTCTCCTTCGCCCGGGCGCTTTTGGCAAATCCGCGGATACTAATCCTGGATGAGGCAACTGCCAGCATTGATACGGAGACGGAGCTGAAGATCCAGGAGGCACTCAAAATCCTGCTTCAAGGCCGAACCTCCTTTATCGTAGCGCACAGACTCTCTACCATCCGTCATGCGGATAAAATAGTCGTCCTCGATCACGGAGAGATTAAAGAAGAAGGAAACCATCATGAGTTGACATCCCGTGATGGGGTATACAATGGTCTGATCGAAGCGCAATTCCGCTTCCTATAGACCGACAGAACGGAATAGAACAAAACAAAACAAAACAAAACAGAACAGAACAGTACAGAACAGAACAGTACAGAACAGAACAGAACAGTACAGAACAACAGCTCATTCCCGTTGCTTAGGCAACTGCGGGGTGGGCTGTTTTTTATAGGGATATAGTGATTAAGGTGGTCGGGGCTTGGTGGATCAGAGTAGAGTGGAATATGGCAGAGGTATTACGGAACAAGGCAACCGAAGAACGGAAGAACGGAAGAACAG